>NZ_CP096397.1:4800000-6640814 GCF_054161325.1 Paenibacillus sp. Z3-2
TGGAACGGAAGCAGTCGCAGTGTCGATATCCAGATCGCAGATACTAAAGTTCAACTTCCTGTAGGAACGTCCTCAGCCACCATCAACGGTGTAAAAACTCCATTGGACAGTAAAAGCTATATTACCAACGGGACAACCTATGTATCTTCCCAAACGCTAAAATTAATTACAGATCAATTGATCCTCAACCAAAATAAAACCGGTTTTGAACGGACAGCATCCTATCAGATGCCTGGTGGTAAAGCTGAAATATCAGCCTCCACCCCAGATGGACAGCGCCTGCTTGTAACCGAAGCAGACAATGGCAGCATTTCCGTGCTGGACATTGCTGACTTGAAAAATATCAACGTATTGAAGACGGTAAGCTTCCTTGACCTCTCCGCCAAAGCTGAAGTTACGAGCGTAACCGTGTCCAAAGATGGCAAATACGGTCTTGCTGTTATTCGTACTGGTGATACAGACAGTGAAGCAAGCAAGGGGTTGCTTGCCATTGTGGATCTGACAACCTACAAAACGGTAAAAACATATGAACTCGGTATTGGTCCTGACTCGATTGCACTGTCACCCGACGGTCTGCATGCGGTGATCGCCATAGAGGATGAAGAACTGAATACAGCTACCGATGAAATTGATTATGCCAACACCAAACGTCCGGGTAGCATTATGGTTGTATCTTTTGCTGGCGGGAACGTATTGGAGGGTGAAATCACCAACTTGCCGGTATCTCTGGACAATGTAGAAGGTGCCATCTATCCGCATGATCCGCAACCGGAGTATGTTGCCATTAGCCCAGATAGCAAAACAGCAGCCATCACGCTACAGGAAAACAATGTCGTTGCCGTTGTAGATCTGGAGACGAAAAAGATCAGCTCAATCTTCGCTCTTGGAACCACCTCACATCAAGCAGATCTCAAAGATGACGGTATCGTTCAGTTTAAAGAGACATTGACCGCTCGTTATGAACCGGATGGAATTGCTTTCTCTGCAGATGGTAAGTACCTGCTGACAGCCAATGAAGGGGACTTGGGCAAGAATGAATTTGAGGATGGTGTAAAAGCGGGCGGACGCAATATTGCTGTCTGGGATCTGCAAGGCCAGCGGATGTACGATAGCCAGAACCTCATTGACGAGGCAACCGCTATGGTCGGCTTGTATCCGGATGATCGCAGTCCCAACAAGGGAAGTGAAGTGGAGAATCTAACTGTTTCTACTTTAGACGACACTACGTATGCAGCCGTAGCTTCTGAACGTGCAGATGCCATTCTGTTCTTCGATCTTGCTGATCCGGTCAATCCGGACTATCTGGGTCTGATTCCTACAGCCGGAGAATCACCAGAGGGAATTCATCGTGTTAACGGACGCAGCCTGTTTGTGAGTGCAGATGAAAGCACAGGAACGCTTAGTTTTTTCTCCAAGAAATAGATCGAGTATCCATGACAGACAAAGACTGAAATGAACACTGTCACTTTGTATTGAGTTGGGAGGGGCGAAAAGCCCCTATCCTCTCATCCTGTCGTACACGCTATTCCACGTATAGTGGTGTAAAGGTTATCGATGCTTCATATTTTCCAATTCACGTCTGTTCCTATCTACTTCCTCTTGTAATACTCGTACTTCCATCCTTAATGCGGATACTTCCTCTTTGACACCAGACCTCTTCATCACAAGATAGAAGATCAGATATAATACGAGGCCCATCATAATAAAGAAAATCAATAGAGTTATAATCCCAGCAATACCAAAATTACTAGCTCCATCCATAATGTACGTTTTCCCCTTTCCCATATCTTATTAATTTATATTTACAACAATACCATATTTAAGCATAACGAACAGCCTAAAAAGCCAAGAGAGCGTGCTCCCTTGGCTTTCATTTTATCTCTATATACCTTCCTATCCGGTGATCCTTATTCCCAGAAGAAACGACCTGCAAATACTTTTTCCGTCAACAGTTTGTATGTTTCTTCAGGCAATTCTTTTTTCATCTTTGCCATAACAGCTTCTTTGTCTTGATTATATTGTGTGGACATGCCAATCTCTGCCGTTGTATTGCTCGCATCCAGACGCATAATTGGTGCTTGGGCATCTTTCGTCCAAGGTGTCCATGCCGCCAAATCAGGGGAACCACCTGTACCTGGATTGCCTGTGTACAGGAACTGCTTCAGGTATGCTGCCATCGCGGCGGACAACTGATCACGTCCTGGTTTGTTCGTATCGGTAAAGTACCCCTCAGGGAAATAGGCAGCAATTCCGTCTGCGTGTCCTGTATAGAAGTCCATATCCGCACCATGCGGTGCGCCCAGTAAGGTGAGCAGCCGCTCAGAGATGACCCCAGGTTGCGTACCCCATGCAAAACGATAAGCATATACCGGCGGTTGACCTGCTTCACTCGTCAATTGCTCCGCTACACGCTCTGCATTAAAGCCTGCATAAGCTTCGCTACCGTATTTCAACGCAGCAGCATATTGTTCCGCCTTGGTTTTATCGGTAAACAGGGTTTCATCCGTGATGGATGGAGAGAAGTTCGGATCACCGAAGGCAAAGCCAGAGAATTCCGTTTCCAGGCTGCCCAGCAATACAGGTACTTTCGTGTAGTTGCCGTCATTGATGGCGTCAAAGCCTTCTTTTGGAATCACGGTGCCATCACGGAACAGATGCGGGAACGGGTCCATACGGATTGCGGTAGCACCAAACGCTGTGACCAACTTGTCCGCAGGCAGTGCACGCAGGTAGCTCTCCAGCTGTGCCGGAGATTGCTTGCCAATCCACGCTTTTGCTTCTTCTGCGGTAGCCGCTTTCCCCTCTTGCACGAGCAGTTTCACGAGTACATCCTCGGATTTTTGCTCGCCTTCTTCCGGTGATGCTGTCGTCAATCCTCCGCTGAAAGCAACTGCTTTTTGATACAGTCCTTTGCTAAGTGGTGAGATCAGGGTTGCCAGCACATCACGTGCACCAGCAGATTGTCCGGCTAATGTAACATTGCCTGTATCTCCGCCAAACCCTTCGATATTATCCTGTACCCACTCTAGTGCACGGAATGCATCAAGGAGACCATAGTTACCTGAGTCATCCAGGGCATTGCCTGTTTTCAGCGCAGCGTTCTCGAAGAATCCAAGTGCTCCCAGTCGGTAGTTCACGGAAATGATGATACTGTTCGTGCTTCGTGCAAGCTGTTCACCCTGAAAATCTTTGCCTGATCCGGTCATATTCCCACCGCCGTGCAGGAACACCATAGCCGGAAGTTTCGAACTGGTTGTGTCAGGACGCCAGATATTAAGGTACAGCGAATCTTCGCTTCCGGCTGTAGTCTTGCCTGAGATCTGCAAGCTGTTCGCTGCAAATTCCTTAGCCGATCTGGTTCCTGTCCACGCTTCCGGTTCTTGCGGGGCTTTCCAGCGCAGTTCACCTACCGGAGGTGCTGCATAAGGAACACCGAGCCAGCCAAGCGTGCCATATTGCTCATAGGTTTTGCCATCAATGGCGCCATACTTGGTCTGTTGCACCGTTTGAGGTTGGAACGTCCCAGCTTCTTTATGTTTCAACCAGCTCTGTTCCAAGGTTCCACCGCCGTTCTTGAGCTGCGTCTGCAAAGCTTGTGCTGTTGCCTCTGCCATCAGGCGATTGGTAAGTTGACTTGCTCCCTTTCCTTGAAGCGCCTTGATTCCTTTACCAGCCGCATAAGTGGAAGCCTCTCCTTGCGGATAATCTGTACCCGCTTCATATCCGAGCACCTTCAGCAGCATTCGGGCATAACCTTCCGCTGTCAGTGGTGCGTTAGGTTCAAACTTCTCCGTTCCTGTCACGATCTCAGCCACATACGGATGCTGCTTCAAGTACCCAACGACAGGTTGCAATACTTTGCCTGCCTGAGCCGCATCGTCATACGTTTCATTCCCCTGGTAGGCGAGCGCTTCTTTCTCCAATCCGGACAGACGCAAGTAAAGTACTGCGGCCTGAATGCGTGTAGACTTTTTGTTCAGATAAGCCGCATTAACGCCTTGACCACTGCCACGAATAAGTTCGGATTGAATCAGCTTGTCCATCGCTGCTGAAGAAGAGGTTGTTGTGTTCCCTGCTGCATAAGCTGGTAGAGCGGATACACATAACCCCAGAATTGTTGCGACGGCAATCGAACGTTTAATGGTTTTCATGTCATAAATCTCCTCGCTGTCGAATAGTGTGTGATGGGATAATTTCATTGGAAATGTTCATTTGATATGCGTATCTAGAATCAGTATTCCAATGTCTGGATGAGTCTATATCTCTATTTAGGAAAAATGGTCTGCTGCGCTCCTTTCTGCTACGGCGCTTACGGTCATGCCATCAGGCATTTTTATATATAAAAAAACCTGAACCGAAGGCAAACAGACATCGCTTTAGCGTGGTCTACTGCCCTCAATTCAGGTTTTGCCTGCAATCAGTAACAACCCTGAGGAATGAGGCTCATTCCATATGATCATGTATACGCAATCAATCGTTTAATAACTAAAGAGTCAACGAATGAACTGACACAGGTATTGCCCTAAATACGGTTACAATCCTGTTGTTATCGTGATGTTAGCACAGAATGTAAGCGTTCGCAATATATTATTACTGATATAGTATCTCTTTCTCAAAACAAGCTCCGCCAATATTCCTTCTATAATTGTAAATTTTACACTTAGTTAATCCATTTCATATATTCAGTTAGCATTTGTTGTATACACTGGGTTTTGGATAACAAAAAAACGATACATATATTCTAGGAGGATGCATTCATGTTAAACCGGTTCAATACTCGTGCAGCCAAAATGATGCTAGCGGTGACGACCATTGTCACGGCCACGCTCGGAGGAAGCAGTGCAGCGTGGGCTGTGGAAGGTACCACCTCTACTACATCTGCATCACCGATTAAAAATGTCATTATCCTTATTCCTGACGGCATGGCTAACGATGCGACTGCTCTGGCTCGTTGGTATAAAGGCTCTTCCCTGACGCTGGACTCCATGGCAAGTGGTATGGTTCGCACACACTCTGCAGATGCGCCGATTGCGGACTCGGCCCCTGCCGGAACAGCTTTTGCTACAGGATATAAATCCCATACCGGATTTGTCGGTGTACTGCCGGACAAGGCTACGATGCCTGGGCAGAAGGCGATTGCCCCTGGAGATGCAAGAAAACCTGTTGCTTCCGTACTGGAAGCATCCAAACTGGCAGGCAAAGCAACTGGAATTATCTCAACATCCGAAATTATGCACGCTACGCCAGCAGACTTCTCTGCTCACTACCCGGATCGCAAAAATTACGATGCGCTCAGCAAACAGCAAGTCTACAATGGCATGGATGTTGTATTGGGTGGGGGTAGCAAGTACCTTGAGCCAGCGGGGCGTAAAGACGGGGAGAATCTGGTTTCCTCCATTAAGGCACTGGGTTACGATTACGTAACTACACCTGCTGCAATGAAAGCATCCGACTCAAATAAACTCTGGGGCATGTTCGCTCCCACGAGCATGGCTTACAATATGGACCGTGACCCTGCGAAGCAGCCAAGCCTTGCCGAGATGACATCCAAAGCCATCGAAGTTCTGTCCAAAGATGAAGACGGCTTCTTCCTGATGGTAGAAGGTAGTAAAGTGGACTGGGCAGCTCATGCCAATGACCCGATTGGTATTATCAGTGACGTGCTGGCCTTTGATGATGCCGTAAAAGCAGCCATGGATTTCGCCAAAGCCGACGGAGAGACTGCGGTTGTGGCTGTAACTGATCATGGTAATGGTGGACTCACCATTGGTAACAATGCAACAAGTGGCACATACGACAAAGAGCCCTTGTCCACATTTATCGGACCTTTGAAAAAGGCCAAGCTGACAGGTGAAGGCGTGGAAGCGAAACTGAATGCCAAGCGCACGAACATCAAAGCAGTGATGAAACAATACTATGGCATTACCGATCTGACTTCCGAAGAGATTGCCACCATTAAAGCAGCCGAACCAGGCAGCCTTAACTATGCAATCGGCCCAATGATCAGCAAACGTGCAGGGATCGGCTGGACAACTGGTGGTCATACAGGTGGAGATGTTGTGTTGTACACGTATGCTCCGAACAATGACCGTCCATTCGGTGTGATTGACAACACGGATGTCGCTAAATATATGGCTCGCGTGCTGGATCTCGATTTGGACAGTGTGAACAAACAGTTGTTTGTACCTGCCAAACAAGCATTTACAGCCAAAGGTGCTACGTACAAGCTGGACCTGACGGATGCCAAAAATCCGAAGATCCTCGTTACAAAAGGCAGCACCAAGCTGGAACTGCAAATCTACAAAAATATTGCACTGGTGAACGGCAAGAAGACAGCCTTGGATGGTGTCATTGTTTATAACGGTGTAGAAGCCTTTGTTCCACAAATGGCTGTTGATCTGATCCAATAATACGTTAGAACTACCGGAACTACCGAAGATTAAACCATTTGGCTGCCGAATAATCTCGGCAGCTATTTTGTTGTTTTCTGATAAGCAGTATGTCCCTGTTCCCGCTTATCGTATAATGAACATAATGCTCAGAAATAGGATACAAAAGGAGAGATTCACCCATGTTGATCAAATTAAACTGGATCACGCTGAGGGTCAGTAATTTGGAAGCTTCGCTCGGGTTCTACCACGACATGCTCGGACTTCCAATCCAGCGCAGATTCGAAAGCCGTGGACGGCAGATTGCCATGCTGGGCATGGAAAATGAAACAAAGCTGGAACTGATTGAAGGCAGCGAATCCGTTCTTAAACCAGAGGCCGGCGTGTCAATCGGCTATGAGGTGAGCTCGCTGGAGGAAGCCATGGAGCGACTGGCTGAACTGAATATTCCGATTTTGCGCGGACCCATCCAGCCCAATCCTCACCTGCGATTCATTTATATTACCGATCCTGACGGCTTCGAGGTGCAGCTTGCAGAGCATGCTTAATTAGGCGAGTGTAAAATGAGTGTATGTATCACGATGACCAGTTTTACGTGCAATCAACCCTGCATGCACAACCTAGGGCTACGTAAACACACTACTAGTCTGTTTATAGTTTCATGCGGCGCATCAGCGGCACACCTACGCGATTCAATAAGCGGTCAAGTAACAGCCAGCACCAGCGTCTGCCCCACGGAAGATGACGCTCATACACAGCGGAGTACTCAAAGTCAGCCACAGCACCGCGATTGCGCTTGAACTGCTCCGCCCCGGCGCTCTCGTGTAACAGATGGCCATTCTCGCGTGCCTGTCCGATCAGGCATGCGGACAACATGCGGTATAGACCGACGGACTGGGGGAGCGCCGTATCGTAACCGAACAGCGGTGTTGTCATGATTCCATTCCGGCAGAAATAACCCATGACCGCGTCCAGACGCCCCTCCTTCCGCAGTCCGTGCAGTATGAGCGTTCCAGATGCCATCGCAGTGGCAATGAAACGCTCGGTGAATTGCGGATTGTCATAGGAGTATTTTTCAAGGTATAGAAGCTTGTATAGCTCCACGATCCGCGGAATATCCGCATCCGTCATATCCGCTCCGGAAACGAAATCATACCCGTGCTTGGTGAGCAATTGATTATCCCGCTTCAACAGCCAGCGCGACTTCGCATTGCCAAAATTCGGATCATACGCACGGTACAGGTAGATTTGCCGACTCGGGATCAGTCTGCACCCCGCTTCCCTTAGCTTCTCCGTCAGGTCGGGGTGAAGCCCCGGGCACAAGGAGCGAAAGACGACGGTGTGCTCAGGGTATCGCTCTTGTATCACTGCAAGCATACGGACAGCCTGTTCGCCGGACATGGAAGGATACAGGTTCGTGGAGAACAGCCAGTTGTTCACATGCACGACCTTGTTGATCTGTGATTGCTTCATTCCCCAACCCAATAGACTGAGCAGCACAGAAAGCCCTTTCTCCAACACTGGCTTTTGCAACATGGTCAATTCCTGTTTGGCGTAACTTACATAATGCGTATACGGTGAGCATACATAGGCATTGTCGTACTCCGCCTCATTCACCGTTAGCGGAAGAACGAGATCATCGATCCGGGCGAGCAACAATGTGGCCTCCACGTTCGCCATATAACTTTGGGTACCGTCCAGCATAATGGGTTCCAAATAGGCTCTTGCATATCTTCCGTCCTCTGTATCGGGCCAGTCCATGCCTTTGATCGAATGCTGATCATACAGACGCACGCGTTCAACACGGTTACCACTTTCATCCTCGTATGTACGATCATCACAGGCCGATCTATCTTTCATTACTTTATTCTTCAAGCTTATACTCCCCCATACCCTTCATACTCTACACCACACTGTATAGGAAAAAAATGCTGCTTTCAAGTTGTATTCCAGATAAAAAAAAGCCCGTCCAGCACGCTTAATACGCACCGACAGGCTCTCAACTATTTATTATTAAAGTTTGTTCTCAGCGGAAGAAGCCTGATGATCCGAGACCAATTCATTCAGGTCTACAATCAGTTGCTCCAGTTCTCCAAAGCTCTCTACCATCTTCTGTGTCAGGTTACGTTGTTCTTCCATGCTCGCCAGAATCTCTTCTGTCGCTGCACTGGATTGCTCAGTCACACTCGAAATCTCGGAAACCTCATTCACAACTCTGGTGGAAGATTCCTTCATCGTCGCCGAACTAGTCTCAATATCTGTCGCTTGATTCAATACATGATGAGAGTTACTGTTGATCGTACGAAACACTTCCTCTGCCGTATGCACACTGTCTCTTCCTTGTTGTAACGATTGACGAATGCGTTCGAATCGATCCGTCAGCGCCTGCGTCTGTCCTTTCAATCGAGACAGAATGGTTGCAATATCACTTGCGGACTGACCCGAGTTCTCGGCCAACTTGCGAACTTCCTCTGATACAACGGCAAACCCGCGTCCATGCTCACCCGCACGAGCTGCTTCAATGGCTGCATTGAGTGCGAGCAAGTTGGTTTGACTCGCAATATCCGCTATGCTGTTCAGCATAAGCGTCATGGATTCACTTTCCTCGTTAAACTTTCGCATGTCATTTGCAGTGGTATCGATTGTCTCATATAGCTCTTGCATTTGGATGTTCAGCTGGTCCATCTGTGTGCTTCCTGTTTGCGTGCTCGTTGCCATACTTGCGGACAACTCTTTCATCTGCTGGGAATACGACGCAACGTCCTTGATATGCTGATCTGACACAAACAAGGATTCCGAAATCTCGGCTACACTGGTCGCCTGGAACTCAACACCTTTTGCAACCTCACTGAACCCAAGCGTCACCTCATTGGTGATGGAGCCAGTCGCATTCACTTTTTGCTTCAATTGATCCGTATAACGTGATAAACCTTCGACGGATTCCTTCACACGTTCCAGCATGGTTTCCACTCTTTGTTTAGAGTGCTCCACCTCATTCTGGCGTACTTCACTTTCACGGAAGAGCCTTTGATTCAGCTGTGAGACCAGCATCAGAATAACTCCCGTGAGCGCAAATAGTCCCACATTGACGATATTACCTATTAGCTCAACAGCGTCAACGGTATTCATAACAAATAACTGAAGAACACTGTTGACTAGTAATACCGAGAATCCAACCATAAAAAATTTCTTGTTAGGAAATAACAGGAGAACTGCGGTTATGACCAAACTTAACGCAAAATTGACCGTTCCCCACCCGACATAGACTCCACATATTGTCATTAATACGGTAATCAGCCATGGAATGAGATGAATATGCTTCTTTTTCGCATTAGCGTATGTAATCCAAACTACAAAGATCAGAGCTACTCCATTGGACACAAGTAACTTCGGCATCATAAAGGCCAGACCCATACCAATGGCAACAATAATCCACAAAATGATACCGATTAATTTGTTCCTTTTCCAAATAATTTCGTCCATACGATCCATGCATACCCCGTCCTTTTAAGTAGGTTAAATGTAAGTTGTAGGGCCTTTCTGTACTACATCTATTAGTCTCTGGCCCTGCTTATGCGCAAATCGCAAATACGCGGCACCTTAACATAGTACATATTGACTTCATAAGTATGAAACCAGCGCTACTTTATGTATATCGGTATTCACAATTAAAAATTAATATGAATTGCAAAATGATATGCAGACATATCATTTTTACAAACAAAAAGCCTGTCTTATACGTCTTGGCGTATAGGACAGGCTTTTTGGCATAATGCGCATATACGGGACAAACTCTTACTTTCCGAATACAAGTGTCGTATTGGACGAGCCTGCATACTTGGTGACGAATTCACGCGCGTAGCTGGCACTCTCTACCTGATAATTGTAATTGGAACTTGGTCTCCAGTTCGTTTTAGGAGAAGTCGGGCTATTAAGGGCTGGCGTACTGCCCGTATCGGTGAACTCCCCTTTTCCTTTGTCATCCAAGATGCCGCCCTTTTCAGCGCCAGCACCAAAGTAGTTGTTTTCGGAATAAATCCGCGCTTTTTCACCAATTGTGATGGCCTGATTAAAGTTGTTTGCATAGTTGTTTTTGAGATGGAAGTAACCATATCTTAAAAGTCCAGGTCCACGCACATATAGATTCTCGAAGTAATTGTTGGACATCGTCACATGAGGGACGCCATTGTAACTGCTGTTACCATCATTCGGATGTCCGAGAATAACGCCATACTTATGGTTCGCAAATTTGGAATTGCTAATCGTAATATAGTCTGCGCGATCACCAATGTACAGAAGCTTGTCCAGATCACTTCCGCCGGAGCTGTAGCTATGGCCAGAGAACGTCACATGATCGATCCAATAATTAGAGCCAGAAGTGATATACACTTGGATATCATCATTCCCATTGATATTTGCTGAATGTTGAAATGTCAGATTCTGAAAAATTACATTGCTTGAACTGCTTGTAGATCTGAAATGAATATTCGTTAATGTATGTTTGTCAAAGGAACCAACAAGTGTCTTATTCGCTCCAAATTCAACTTTTTGCAGGGTGGAGGAAGAAATGTTCTGTTCAACGACGACAATTTTGGCTGTAGAGCCTGCCATGTGTGTTCTCAGGTCATTGAGATTACTAACGTAAACAACCTGACCGTTCTTGCCGCCTGTCGTGGCTGCCTTGGATACACCACTTTCATTCTTGGCACTGCCTGCAAAACCGGTTAACCCGTTCGTACCTGTGTTCGGATAACTGGCCGCACCATAGGTAGACGGGGCCGTAGAGACAGTTAGCAACAATAGAGTTACGGCGAGTAAAAGCATCGAAAACTTCTTCAAAATTCCACCATCCTTTATAATATTATCCTCGAAGACAACTCGATTATATCGTGTAACTCTGGTTGTGACAATACAATGATTGCAAAAAGACAACAATATTATCTTTTTTGCAACAGCAGATCAGATATAGTGAAAAACAAAATAGACTTTTCTTTCACACAAAATAGAGCCGCTAATTAGCGGCTCTATAAACGAGTACTGTGAGATACAACTTGGAACTGATCCGCCCTCGGATCAGTTTCTAAAGCCTCTGACGAAAAACCATTGCTTGCGGATAATAATATATCACGACTTCTGATAGCTGCGGCGGAAGGCACCGGGTGTAAGTCGTTCAAGCTTCTTGAAGATTGCTCCATAATAGCTGGTAGATTCGAAGCCAACTTGGCGAGCAATATCCTCCATCCCGCGCTGCACATTGTCGAGAAGCAGTTCCTTGCTCTTGTTGACTCTTACCTGATTAACATAGCTAATGGGACGAATACCTGTCGTCTTCTTGAACAAATGACAGAAATATTCCGGTGTGACACAGATCAATCCAGCCAGCGTTGGCAAAGCAATCTCTTCAGCATAATGCTGTTCAATATAGTCCAGAACCGGTTTTAA
Organism: Paenibacillus sp. Z3-2; assembly: GCF_054161325.1. Lineage (NCBI taxonomy): Bacteria > Bacillati > Bacillota > Bacilli > Caryophanales > Paenibacillaceae > Paenibacillus > Paenibacillus sp. Z3-2. Next base: position 4,811,832 of record NZ_CP096397.1, read on the forward strand.
TCGCTCATACTGCTGCCCGACCGTATCGCTGCCCTCAACAGAAACGCGTTGAATAATCTCTGTCAATAAGGTATAGAGGATGGCGGAGCAGGCGTAATTGCTTAACGTCTGCTCTTGTGGTGTTAAGGCAGCTTGCAGCAACTCCCGCATTCGGGATAGAAGGTATTCAGGCGATGCAAGCGTGTATACGCATGTGTCGACAATGCCAACGGTTTCAAACAGGCTCGCTGACCCGCTGCCATCGAAAATGATCCAGTCGACTTCCCAGCTCTCGGATAGCGCATAGTATTCGTGCTTCTGTCCAGGGAACAAGAGCATACCCATGCCTGGCTTGACGATATGTTCCGTTTCACTTAGCTTGAGCTTACCCACACCGCTGCGGCATTGTATCCACTGATAATCCTGAATGCCTTGGTCTCGGCGGATGTGCTCCTGTTCATGATGCAGCCCGATGCCAAGCAAATAAAAAGGGAGCAGCTTGTCTCGGGCAGATAATACCGGGAAATTGCGATTGGGAAGAGGCATGCGACCAACTCTCCTGTTATCTTAATATTGTTATATCATATTAATTATTTAAGATATTCACTCCAATTAATATAGCATATAATCGCAATATATTGATAAATAAAGGAGATCACAGGATGACAATTAAGATAGGAATTGATTATTATCCAGAGCAATGGACTCCGGAGTTATGGGAGAAAGATGCCGTTCTTATGCAAGAGACAGGGGTTGCTGTTGTGCGAATGGCGGAGTTCGCCTGGAGCAGAATGGAACCGACCGAGGGTAATTATCAGTTTGAATGGTTGGATGCGGCTATAGAAGTATTCGCTTCGCACGGTATGGAAATTGTGTTATGCACCCCCACCAATACCCCGCCGAACTGGATGACAACCCGTTATCCGGATGTACTGCCCATGGATGAGCAACGCCACATCATCCGGCCAGGTGTGCGTGGACATCGTTGCAACAACAGCTCTTCCTTGAGAATGCTGGGCTCCAAATTTGTGGAAGCGATGTCACAGCGCTATGGTAAGCATCCCGCCGTCATTGGCTGGCAAATCGATAACGAGATGCATTATCAGGAGTGCCATTGTGATACATGTAATCGTGCATTTGTCGCTTGGCTGCAGAAGCGTTATTCCAATCTGGAGGAGTTGAACCGGGAGTGGGGTACGGTCGTCTGGAGTGGTGAGTACAGCAGCTGGGCTGAGGTAACAACGCCGCTCGGACCCAGCAAACCGATGAATCCTTCCTATCTTCTGGAGTACAAGCGGTTTTGTTCCGACAGCGTAGGCTATCTGCTGGGATGGCAGCTTGAGATTTTACGCCGTAACTGTCCAGATCAATTCGTGACGCATAACATGTGGCAATATCCGAATAGCCTGGACTATTATGATCTGCACAACGAATTGGACTTCGTCTCTGTCGATTATTATCCGAATGAGCTGTATCGCGATTATGGCGATCGGTTTCCGAGGAACGGAGCGCTTACGCTGGACTTGGTTCGCGGCATCAAACGCCGGAATTTCTGGGTAATGGAACAGCTCAGCGGAGCGCAGGGCGCATGGATGCCGATTCAGCGCACCCCGTATCCTGGACTGATCCGAGCTCGCTCCTGGCAGACAATCGCCCGCGGTGCAGATATGGTCGTCCATTTCCGCTGGCGGAGTGCAACCGTCGGAGCTGAACAATTCTGGCATGGGCTGATTGACCACAGCAATGTTCCTGGACGCAGGTTCAGGGAGTTCGCCGAGCTTACTCGCGAGGTGAACCAGTTAGGAGAACTGCTAGCCGACTCGACCATTGTTACCCAGGTTGCGATTCTGCATTCGCATGCTCAGCATACGGCGCTCTCCCTTCAGCCGCAGGCGGAAGGGGGAATGCACTATATAGACAACTTGTCCTCTATGCATAATGCATTTCTGAAAATGGGTATCGGTACGGACGTTATCAACTGGACCGAGGAACTTGACGGGTACAAGCTGGTCATTGTCCCTTCCCTCTTCCTGTTAAGTGAAGAAATAGCCCAGCGACTGGAGCGATTCGCAGCCAAAGGGGGGACCGTTGTCCTCACCAATCGGACTGGTGTGAAGAACATGAGGAATGTATGTGAGATGTTGCCTCTGCCGGGGCTGCTGGCGGAAGCGGCGGGTGTTGTCGTAAGTGAATATGATGCAATCGGCAACAGTGAGCATCGGATACGGAACGCGGAGGGCAAGACATTCGCTGCGAAGCAATGGTGTGATCTACTGGAACTGCGAGGTGCAGAGCCGATCGCCTGGTATGACAACGACTTTTACGAGGGTGTACCAGCGGTTACTGTCAATAAGTTTGGTGAAGGTGAAGTATATTATATCGGCACTTGGCCGGAACCATCGTATTTCTATCAGCTGTTTGAAGGCATATTGAAGGAAAAGGAATTGGCGCCCAAAATCCAGCTACCAGAAGGTGTCGAGCTGTCGATTCGAACGAAGGGGGAGCAAACTTTTCTGTTCCTGATCAATTTGACGAATGAGCAACGAGAGATTACGCTGGACGTTCCTTATCGCAGCTTGTTGACCAGCGAGAGATTGGATCAGAAGCTGACTCTTCCAGCTCTGGGAGTGGATATTCTAACTGTATAAGAGTAGCAGTTTTTCATATTTAAGAAGGGATGTCTCACAAGGCTTGCGACCTTGAGGACATCCCTTCTCTTATTCACTAACGTCCACCTAATCTGAATAAGAGTATTTCCCCTTATTTAGTTCATCTTATTTGATTTTGATTTCCAGTTCATCATTCTTGGCTTCCTGCAAATCATCATAGGCCTTACCTGGATTGCCACGAAGTTTTAATATCATCGATTGAGGATGATCTAGCTGATTGCTGTTGAAAGAATACATCATTCCATCTCCCGTTCCGCTCCCGTTTACCATGGCTAACTTGGTCTGCTTCCCGTCTTTAGTGGTAGTTATAATCTCGATAGGCTGGACTACCTCACTGATCAACAACCTCGTTTTGTAATCGATCTTTTGCTCTGGTTCATAGACAAATCTAACCCGAGTCACAAGCGGTGATATTTCCACTTCTGATAACATAACTTCATGACCTCCAACGGTAAAAGTACGATTAACGTTGATGATTTCCGTTTTGGGGATGGAAAACTTGGGATCCAGGGCGAAAGCAATATTCATTTTTTTGGAAAATTGATATTTACGTTCCTTTTCCCCGTTTTCTGAATATTCCACCACATCTGGAACAATAGAAGAAAGCTGGAATTGAAGATTCACTTGCTCCGGTAACGGTTTGTTGCGATTTCGCTCAAGTGTACTTCGACCATGAATGGTATGTTTATCATTCGAGAAGTGCACGCCTCCTATGTTTCCGTTATCAAGGACGTAACCTGTACTTGCATCCGTCATCTTGGTATTGACGATCGAATAAATCTCTTGCGGAGCATCCGTTCTGGCGGTATACAATATGGTTATCCTGTTCTCATCAGCCATAACCGCATTCACGGTAAAGTGATATATGCCTGATGTAACCGTCCGATCCACAAGTTGCACATAACCATTATTGAGTGCTGATGTAATCGTAGTCTTTTCCATATCGGTTGATATGTCACGAAAGGGCTCAAGTACTCCCCAATGGACTGCAGGCTCAGTATATGTTGCCGGTTGTTGCCCATAGTTTCCAAGCGGGCCCATAAGAAACCAACTCGCAGCCAGGGCCGTGACCAGCACTGCCGTGATCCATTTGATACGAGCGGTCCTACCTGATCGTCTTATTCTCGCCTTCGCGAGACCACGTTGAATTGCAGCCGTCGTGTCCGCCGGATTCCATTGCTGTTTCTCTCTTTTCACCTGATAGGCGTCTGCAAGAAGTGCTTTTTCCTCCGGGTTAGTGGTCATGCCAATCCCTCCTGTTCTTCATCAACTTGCGCAACTGCTGAAGTCCCTTGTGCTGCCAGGTCTTGATCGTACCTTCCGGTTTGCCGAGGATGGAGGCAATATCCGTCAGTGTCATGTCGTTATAATATTTCAGCAATAATACATGGCGATATTTCGGTTTTATTTTTTGCAAAAGAGATTCCATAGCTATTCGATTATCATCGACACTGATCATCCAAGACGCCGGAATGCTGTCCTCCAGATCTGCCTTCGCCAGAGGTGTCGCCCGCTTGCGGCGTCTCTGCTCATCGATGCAGACATAGATCAGAATCCGAATGATCCACGATTTGAACGCCTTCTCATTGTTCAGCGTACGACGCTTGATCCAAGCCCGGCACGTCATCTCCTGTACCGCTTCCAGCGCATCTTGCTGGTTACGCAGATAACTGTAGGCAATGGAAATGAGCGTATCTTGATGCTCCATAATGGATTGTACAAATGCCGTCTCGTCTTCGGTCTGTACATATATCCTCTGGTTCATCTCTGCTTTTGTTTCCACCCCGCATCCCTCCTTCTCTCTCTTTCTGTGGTATAAGACGGGTGAAAGAAGCAAACGGTTTTTATTATTTGCTCATCAAAAAAAGCTCCGCCATCATCATGAGGGAGCTTGATTACATAGGACTTCAGCCGAAGATAATCTGATTGACGTGTAATTTAGATACTTCATATCAACTAACCTACAGATTACCCGTTACTTCGATCCCTTCGGCCAATTGTAGATGAGTTCTTACCCAAGTGGTGAACTGATCCAAAAACACACGCAATTCAGGCTCTGCAACCACCTGTTGACCCGACTCTTCCGGAACCTCCACCCACACTTCCTTCATAACGGGATTGTCCCAGCAGGGATCAAGTTCCTTCTTCTCTTCTCCAGATCGAGGGTCAGTTAACGGGAACATTCGATCCAATGCCGGACGAATAAGATCAAAGTCTTCATTATATATGAACAGCATATCTTCCATCTCTACTTCGACCATAGTTCTCTTTGATCTTTTAGCCATATAGAATCCTCCTCCTGTTTCAGGCAAATCTCCTACATATCAGAGTTCAAACCAGATTTCTCCGCAGGAGGCTCCCTTAACGATCAGATTCATGGAGATGCCACAGCCAAAATCACTGATGTGCAGCATGCCTACCGACCATTTTGGATCAAGATATTCGTGCTCTAGCACATCCCAATCCTCTTCTTCATATACTTTAGCTACGGCTTCCAGTGACAATTCCTGTAAGTCATAGTATGCTTTTGCCCAATCAACGTAATCTTCCGGGTTCTTCTCCATATACCCCAGCAAAAAGTCCGCTCCACCTCTGGTGTCCGCTTTGTCTTCCTCGGCCATCGCCAGCTGAATCCAGCTACCAACCTTCCATTGCAAGTCGTCTCCTTCCTGCCACAGGCAAAAGGTGACATCCTCCAAGGCCAATGTCTCCTCATGATGCCGCAGAACAGCCATCAACTTCTCTGGCACATCGTCGTACATGCCCGGATAGATTTCTCCATCCTCACGAGCATGTGGGCTCAAAGGTGACTCATGATCGAATCCTTTGATCAACGTGCCCGAATGCGTAAACAATACATGCAGATGATCCCCTGCTCCATTATTAATACTCCCCCATGCCACACCAGGCTGAAGCACAGCATCATAACGGTGTACGCGTAGCCATTCTTCCTCGGAAAAAATGATGTCCAATGCAGCGAGTATCCTCATCCGTTTACGCAGAGCATCTGCATTCATCACTATTATCTCGTTCCAATCCTGCATATGAATCTCTCCTGTCTGTTCGCATATGTATATTACATCCGGATTAATTCATCCAGCGTGTTCTTACCCTGCATACTTGGTTTCATGAGAATCGAGATGCGACTGGCTTTTCTGGATATGATACATGCATAGTTTCCCGGCTTTAATCGAAACAGGACACCTTCACACGACTCATCCGGCTCCAGCTCACCGCCACTAACATCTTCTGCTGCTCCCAGATAGACGTTGCCCGACGGAACTTGCAGATGATACACACTTCCCTGTTCTGCTACGCAATCTGAATCTCGATCTGAATCTGCATCCTCCAGACTCCATTCGACCTCATATACTCCATCCGCACCCAGATTCAGGAACAGACAATGGCCTGCGTTCACCTCAGCCAGCTCATCCTCCGGAATGGACCACCAGTCTGAAGTGTCTTGGACCCGATGCCTCAACGCCGCCAGATCATACAGGCACAATGTTGCCGTATCTGTAACCATTTGAAATGTTCCTCGCATGTTCAACCGTCCCTTCGATCTGATTCAGGTCCGATATAGAACCATATCCCACCATTATATCAAGGCTCGTACACGTGTAAAAGGAACCCGGGGGCCAACTCTGCTTGCGCAACTCTTCATTTCTGGTTCCAAACGGTCGATATAAGCATAACTGACTTTTTTGAATTTGATGGAGGAAGCCATGTCAATTAACAATAGAAAAGAACCCTTTCGCTACACATTGAAGGAACCGATCAACTTTGAGATCTATATTCTCAGCATCAACGGGGTCATTGCACCACCGAAACCCATTCAGGCCGAGTTATGTGATATCAGTCGATCCGGCTGTCAGCTGTCATTTCCCCTGTCCCTTCCTGTAGAGAATAATGATATTCGGATTGGAATGAATATGTTGCTATTTGAAGACCCCCTATATATGGAAGGCACTCTCCGCTGGGGTCAAGAAAAAAACACCTCATGGCACTATGGTGTCCAGCTTGAGATTCAAGATGGTAACCAGGACCGTCTCTCCCGGGAGATGAGAATGCTTGCAGGACAAGGCAAAATTATTGTGAAATAGCCATATAGACCTGATAACAAAAAACACAAAAAAACAGCCCAAACAAGTTGGACTGTCCTATTATTTAGACTTTTTATGCCGCTTTACTGACTGTCGCTGGTTGTTCCATGTTGGACCAATTCACGGTTTTTTCAAGAACTAGTGAGACCAATACCCCAATGACAAGACCATTGCTTATAATCGGAATGAGATACATGGGCAAGGTTTGAAAGGCTTCAGCAGGAATATTCATGACAGCAACTCCAGTGAGAACCGGCAATGCTACACGATAGATGGTCTTAGAATTAAATGTCGTACCCTCAAGCGTTCTTAATGCCGTGCCAAACATCTGCAGATACGCTACAAACAGAACAGCACTGCCTACGCTTGGTGGTATTTGTGCAAAGAATGCCGTGATCGAAGGTGTAAGACCCATCATACATAGTAAGCCTGCTCCAATAATAAAGGCAGCACGGCGCAGGATACGAGTACTCTCCAGGAATCCGATGGAAGATGCAAATAAACCAAACGGTAGCACACCCACACAGGCTGATAGCATCGTGAACAGACCTGTTAGCGCGTATGAGCGTCGATACTGACGACTCGTCGTCCCTGTCCGGTATAGTTTCTCAACTGTGCTTAATGTGGTGATCGAATTCGTCATATTCACCAGCCCCACGAAGAAAGCAGTAATGACGATCCCCGGCTCCCATCTGGGTACTCCCCACGGAAACAGAGTGAGACCTGCTGGGTTCTGATTCGGCTGTCCGCCATGTTGTCCAGGAAACAAGAGACTATAGGCGATCCAGCCTGCCACAATCCCAATGAGGATCGCGTAGTTCCCCAGTTTCCCCCTCCCCTTTAATTGAATCCATGCCACCAGAAATGCAATGACAACGGATAGCGCGGCAACAGGCAGATCGAAGCGCCCAAACTCCGTATATCCAATCATGCCTTTGAAAAAGTTCATGGTTAATTGAATCGTCATCAGAAACAGCATGGCACTCTTGACCATGGGCGTAAACAGCTTTTGCAGCACTTGCGCTGCTCCCAGCCAGCCCAAAATCATCATCGTTAGTCCCGCTAACAGGAAACCTGCAGCCAGCCCACCACCAATACGCTCTAGACTCATACCCGCTGATGAAGCAGATACCGTCAAGCTTAGCGTTAGTCCCCACCATAATCCTGACGGACCATCCATGACCGCATACCGATGACCGAATATGGCTTGAAGCATACACACTGCTCCGGTAAGTATAAATGCGTGCTGCATGGAGGCAGCGATGGCATCCGGGGACAGATGAAAATTATGTCCAATGGATAGCGGAACAACAACGGTATTGGTAAAGAGGAAGAAAAACCACTGTATGCCTGCCAAAACCAGTGCAGATACGTCCTTCATATTCTTTTGTGAAAAATGCTCTTGATGTCTGTTCATTCGTTAGTAATATCCTTTCACTCTTCTGTATCATAAACGCATAAGTCTCTTCAGACTTGAGTTAGTAGTCGTTCCATGTCGGCATATTGATGCTGGCGCGCATGTTCGAGCGGTGTAATCCCGTCCCGATCCGCAATCTTTGGATCTGCACCATACTTCAGAAGCAGGGCAACAATCTGCTGATGACGCAGTCCACCATCCCCCAAAATGACCGCTTCCAGCAAGGCTGTCCACCCCAGATTGTTGATATGATTCACATTCACATCGCTGCGTGTCAGCAGAAGCTCTACAATGTCCACATGGCCCCGATCCGCTGCAGGAATAAGAGCTGTACCGCCGAATCGATTTGTTAAGCGGGTATCCGCACCCCCGGCAATAGCCAATTCAACCATGTCATACATACCCTCAGCACTCGCGTATAATAGCAGGTTGTCCAATCGTGCATCCTGAAGGTTAATGTCCGCTCCAGCGTCAACTAACATCCTTGCTGTGTCTATCTTGTTACCGTGTACGGCTGCCATCAGAGGTGTTCTCCCCAATGCATCCTTTTCATTCAACCGGCTACCTTGTGTGATATATCGAATGACCTCATCGGTATGCCCCGCTTGAGCGGCATCATGTATTGTTCTACCCACGTTGCTTCATCCTCCAATGTAAGGTCCTTCTACTGTTATTCATTCAGGTGTGCAAATCTAATGTATGGTAACATAAGATCGTAGTATATTAAAAATACATGTTTTGTTGGCTTTCCATACGAATTACATATACATTGCAAGCGAAGGAGAAAATCATTTGGATATCAAACAATGTCGCTATTTCGTTGCCATTGCCGAGGAAAAACAGATCACAGCCGCTGCCCGAAGACTGCACATGGCTCAGCCACCTTTAAGCCAGCAGCTTAAGTTAATGGAAGAAGAGCTCGGCGTGATTTTGTTTGAACGCAAAGGACGTATGATGGAACTAACACAGGCGGGTCGCAGCTTCTATGATTATGCAGTTACTTTGACCAAATATATGGAGGAAGCTGTAATGGAGATGCAAAGTTTCCGTCATGGCATCCGTGGCAAACTTGCGATCGGTATCAATACCATATCTGATCGTCTGATCCCGCAAGCACTTCAGCAGTTCCGCACCACACATCCACAGGTTACCTATAAAATTCAGCAAAATGAATCCGCACAATTATGCCGCCTGCTGGAAGATGGCAAAGTCGAACTCGCCTGTGTACGCATGCCTGTCCAGACAGAACGCTATGAAGTGCTGCACCTGCCACAGGAGCCGCTCTTCTACATTTCTTCGACACCACTAGAAAGCCCGACGGAGATGAGCCTAAGAGCGGAGATGGGGACTTACTTCGAACAGCTTACAAGCATCCCTCTACTGCTTCCAAGTACAGAGGGACTCGGCATGTTCGAGCTGATCCTGGACAGGTTTCGGGAGCACCAGGTTACCCCCTCCATCATGGGTGAATGCTCAGACATTAATATGTTGCTGGAGTTGGTCCGACTCGGCTTCGCCAGTTCCATCGTGCCTCATACGGTACTGCAGCTATACCAAGAGCACCCTTTCCACGTATATCGCATTCAGGATCAGCATTCCACGGTTGGCTCGGCGCTGGTCTGGCTACAGAACCGCTATCTGTCCAAGCCTGCACAACACTTTGTGCAATTGGTACAGGATATGCTTCCCGTGGTATAGAACTTGATAAACAAAAAAAGCAGCAACTTTACCGGAATGTAATCCGGTAAGGCTGCTGCTTCATTTTTATAGTTAAGCTTTAGCTGTGAACAACAAGTCTTTTTCTTTGATCGTAGTGCGACCAGCAGATTCAATGGTCTCATACTGGTGCATGTTCGTAATAATAACAGGTGTAATCGTCGTGTAACCGGCTTGTTCGATCTGTTCCCGGTCAAACTCCATGAGTACATCACCTACGGTTACCTTCGCACCTGCTTGAACTTTAGGAGAGAAGAATTGACCTTTCAGCTTCACCGTATCAATCCCGATATGAATCAGCATCTCTGCGCCTGTATCACTCACCAGACCAATGGCATGTCCACTCTTCGATAACGAGAACACAGTTCCGTTGATCGGAGAAACAACGCGGCCTTCAGATGGTTGAATCGCGAATCCTTTACCCATAATCTCTTCAGAGAATGCAGGGTCTGGAACTTCGCTCAGCGGTTTAACTTCACCTGTGATCGGGCTGAATACTTGCTCATCTTGTGCTTTTGCTTCTTCAGTTACAACAGAAGTCGTTGCTGCTGATTTTGCAGGCTCAGCTGCTGCTGGTGCTGCTGGCTCAGTTGCATTTTCTTCCTGGAACCCAAGAATGTACGTCAGTACTGCCGCAGCTACGATGGCAATCAAACCACCAGCCAGAGCATAGAGCAGTGTGCTAATTGCTGGACTGATAAATGCTGCCACACTCGGCAGACCTGCAAGTCCTGTAATAACGTATGATTTAACATTGAAGATCCCCATGAACCCACCGGCAATCGCTCCCCCGATAAGGGCTGCAATAAACGGTTTTTTGAACTTCATGTTAATACCGTACATCGCTGGTTCCGTAATCCCCATGACAGCCGTAAGACCTGTGGAATAGGCAAGGGATTTTGTTTTGCTATTTCTCGATCTGAGACCTACACCAAATGCTGCGCCACCTTGTGCCAAGTTAGCTGCAAACATCAGTGGAATGATAAAATCGTAACCCAGTGTTGTCATTGAACCTACAACGATCGGCAACAACGCATAGTGCATACCTGTAATGATAAGCAGTGACATCGTACCACCAATCAGAATACTTGCGAAGATGGACATGTTATCGAACAACCATGAAATACCACCGGACAAACCATTACCAAGAACTGTACCCAATGGACCTACTGTCATCAACGTCAGTGGAACCATAATCAACAGGGTAACTGTTGGAACAACCAAGAGTTTAAGTGAAGCATGTGTTACACGATCAACAGCTTTCTCTACATAAGAAGCAATCCAGATGGCGAGAATGATCGGAATTACTGTGGAGGAATACGTTGCGGCAATGACTTTAATGCCTGCAAATGTCGAATCCCCTTCAGCAAGTAACGCGGTAATCGTTGGATGCATAATACCTGCGGCAAGTGCTGCGCCAATGTACATATTGCTACCCAGTTTACGTGCAGCACTTATCGCCAGAATAATTGGCAGGAAGTAGAATGCACCGTCACCGATTGCGGACAAAATGATGTAAGTTGAGCTGGTATCGGACAACCACCCCAGGGCAACCAGGATAGCCACGATCCCTTTGATCATACCTGCACCTGTAATCGCTGGCAGAATCGGTGTAAATATTCCGGAAATGAAGTCGAACAACGCACTTACCGGATTTCTCTTTTTCTTCTCCCCAGTTGAAGCACTTGATGTTGCATTATCTGCGTTTGGAGATTTGGACATGTTGCCAACAAGTGCGTTATATACGATAGGTACATCGTTACCGATGATGACCTGGAACTGTCCACCGTTCTCCATAACACCCATAACGCCTGGTGTATTTTTTAGCGTCGCTTTGTCCGCTTTTTTGTTGTCATTGAGGTTGAATCTGAGTCTTGTCATACAGTGTGTGACTTGATCAATGTTCTCTTCGCCACCAACAAGCTTCAAAATATCCTTGGACAATTGTTGTGTATCCATTGTGTTTTGCTCCTTTTATGTGTAATGAAGGTTAAAAAAAAACCTAAACACTGAATAATGACAAAGCAGAAAAGCTTATCATTATTCAACGTTTAGGTTTTGCCTTTTTAGCAGTAACAATCCCAATTTTATTCGATTGGTTGTTCATTTCTGACAACTCGTTCAATATGAATGGTCAGATACAGTATTTCTTCCTTGGACAACACCCGATTATAGATCTTACGAGTATAGTCACTGATCCTTACTGCACATGCATGTGCTTCCGGATACTGCTTGCTCACCAAGTCATGAAGAGGATTATCTTCTTCTTTATCTTCAATCGCCATTCCTTGCAACACACGTTGGGCAAAGAACTTCAGATGAGTTAAAAATCGATAATAACTCAATGAATCTTCATCAAGCTCGATTACAAAACTACGTCTTACAATGTTAAGTATGTCCTTAACGATATTCGTAATGCTGATCGTTTCCCTCATCTCACCGTTCATCTGGGCATTAACCAGATGCATCGCAATGAATGCGCATTCGTCTTCGGGAAGCAGGACACCTAAGGTTTCCTCAATAATCTGTAGCGCCTTGAGTCCAATGGCATATTCCTTCCGGTACATGCGCTTGATCTCCCAAAACAGTGCGTTACGGATCTGCAATCCTTGACGATGTCGATCAATGGCAAAATGAATATGATCCGTCAGTGAAATGTAGATGCTCTCATGCAGCTTCTCACCCAATACCGTCTCGGCATAACGGATAATCTCATCCGAGCACTCGACATATTCAACCGGGATATCAGACAGAAGTGTTTTGAGTTTCTGTGATACTTCTTTACTTTCGAGCGAGAATATTTTTTCGACGAGACTCTCGTCTATCGATTCACCAGTATGCTTTTTGAAGGCAATTCCACGTCCCATAACGACCAGTTCGTTTCCTCCCGGATCAATCACGGTAACTACGTTGTTGTTCAGCACCTTCTCAATTTTCATTTCTTCACATCACCTTGCACCGTCAAAGTAGTAAAAGGCAAAACCAAAGCAGGTCACGAGATATGCCCTGCTTCTGGTTTTGCCTGATTGAACAGTAACAATCCAGTTATTCATTAGCCTTAGGCCCATCTTACCATATAATTATCCATATGACAATGTTTTTGTGAAAGCGGTTAATGTGCAATAATGTGACATAAGAAGGTGCATGTACAACCATGCTTTAAGAACTAATATTTACTCGTTGTTGTTCTTAAGACTTGCGCCATTCGTACCAATAACTTCTTTGTACCAGTGGAATGATTTTTTCTTGTAACGATCCAGTGTTCCTGAACCATCATTGTTGCGATCTACATAAATGAAGCCATAACGTTTCTTCATTTCGGCAGTTGAAGCACTCACCAGGTCAATACAGCCCCATGACGTGTAACCCATCACTTCTACGCCATCTTCAAGAGCTTCTCCCACCTGTACCAGGTGATCATTCAAATATTGGATACGGTAATCATCATTCACTGTTTTATTGCCCTTTTCGTCCGTAATCAGTTCATCTACTGCACCCAGACCATTTTCGACAATAAACAATGGTTTTTGATAACGGTCCCAGTATTTGTTCAGGGTTACGCGTAGTCCTTGCGGATCAATCTGCCAGCCCCACTCGCTCGCTTTGAGATAAGGGTTTTGCACACCTGCGAACAGGTTTCCTTTTCCTTCAACCCGTTTCTCGGGATCACCTGTCTCACAGATACTTACATAGTAACTGAACGAGATAAAGTCTACGGTATGCTTCAGAATTTCAGCATCGCCGTCTTCAAACTTAATATTGATATTATTCGCTTTGAAATAACGATTAATGTATTTCGGATAGTAACCACGTGCATGAATATCAGCAAAGATATCATTGCGCTGTTCAGCATGCATCGCTGCAACCACATCATCCGGATTCGGAGTCAACGGATACGTAGGCATGCTCAGTACCATGCAGCCGATTTTGGCTTCAGGCAAAATTTCATGACCCAGTTTAACAGCCAGGGCACTGGCTACCAGTTCGTGATGGATCGCTTGGTACAGATCCTGCTTGGACAGTTCTGCTTTTGGCGTGTAGATCCCGCCGCTCATGAATGGCTCCTCCAGAATGGAGTTAATCTCATTGAATGTCAGCCAGTATTTTACTTTACCTTTGAAACGGTTGAAAAGCACTGTTACATAACGCTCGTAGAACTCGATCATTTTACGGTTAACCCAGCCATCATATGTTTTGGACAAGTGCAGCGGTGTCTCATAGTGTGAGATCGTTACCAGTGGTTCAATACCGTATTTGTGACACTCATCGAACAGGTCATCATAGAATTGCAGACCTTTCTCGTTTGGCTCCAATTCATCGCCTTTAGGGAAGATACGGGACCAAGCGATAGATGTACGGAACACTTTGAAGCCCATTTCAGCAAACAGTTTAACATCCTCTTTGTAGCGATTATAAAAATCAATCCCGATCAGTTTCAGGTTGTCCTCTGTAGGACCTTCCGTTCTCGGCGTTGTAATCCCGTGAGGCATGACATCTTGAACAGATAGGCCTTTGCCATCTGTATTATAAGCTCCTTCAAGTTGGTTGGCTGCTACAGCGCCGCCCCATAGGAAATCCTTCGGAAATGGTGTAGTCATATCAATCATTCCTCTCTAATTAACGATATTTTCATTCTTTGTATAAATGCTTTACTCTATCCTTTGCCGACAGGAAAAAGCGGACAATCTCCAACTAAAAGGGTCATCAGGAATATTAGTTCCTTGAATGCCAACTTTCGTGTTAGGTTTTGCCCGCTTTTTATGCGGTAACAATCCTGAAAACGGGAGAACTACAGTTGCTCACCATTGCTTGCAATCACGTTTTTGTACCAGTCGAACGAATCTTTCTTGGAACGTTTGAGTGTTCCGTTACCTTCGTCATCCAGATCGACATAGATGAAACCATAACGTTTGGACATTTCGGACGTAGACATGCTCACAAGGTCAATCGGGCCCCATGCTGTGAATCCAATCAGATCCACACCATCTTTGATGGCTTCTTTCATTTGTTCAATGTGTTTTTTCAGGTAATCCACACGATAGGAGTCATGGATAGAACCATCTTCTTCAACACGGTCATATGCACCCAAACCATTTTCAACGATAAACAATGGTTTCTGGTAACGATCCCAGAAGTTATTCAGGGTTACGCGCAGACCGATCGGATCGATCTCCCAGCCCCAGTCGGACGCTTCCAGATAAGGGTTTTTCACGCCACCAGTCAGGTTACCTGCTGTTTCTTCCTTGTCTGCGGATGCAGATTTGGTTACGGACATGTAGTAACTGAAGGAGATGAAATCAACGGTATTGTTCAGCAAGATCTCATCATCGCCTGCTTCTTTTTGAATCACGATGTTGTTTTCTTCAAAATAACGAGCCATGTAGTTCGGGTATTTACCACGAGCATGCATGTCCGTGAAGAAGAGGTTGATCTGATTCTCATGTTGAGCCAGACGAACATCTACCGGATTACATGTTGCTGCATAAGTTTCCATACGAGCAAGCATACAACCCACTTGGGAACCAGGCATAATCTCGTGTGCAAGCTTCGTTACCAATGCACTGGCTACAAATTGATGATGCAGCGCTTGATATGTGGTTTGCAGCTTGTTGTCCACTTTATCGATCAGAATGCCGCCACCAGTGTACGGGCTGAACAGCATTACGTTAATTTCATTGAACGTCAGCCAGTATTTCACTTTATTTTTATAACGGTTAAACACCGTTTCTGCATAACGAACGTAGTGCTGGATCACTTCGCGGCCAGCCCAGCCATTATATTTTTGCGTCAAGCCTAGCGGAGTCTCATAGTGAGACAATGTAACGAGCGGCTCAATACCGTATTTCAACAATTCGTCGAAGACTTCATCGTAGAATTTCAAACCAGCTTCATTCGGCTCTTGGTCATAACCGTTCGGGAAAATACGGGCCCAGTGAATGGACAAACGGAAAACTTTGAAGCCCATTTCGGCGAACAACGCAATATCTTCTCTAAAGTGATGATAGAAATCAATACCAAAACGTTTCGGGAAACGTTCTTCAATTTTGCCGGAGAGAATCTCTTCGATTCGGGAAGAGGAAATTTCCATGGCATGTCCGCCTGTACGCTTCTCTTTCGGAACATGAGCGATCATGTCCGCTGTGGAGAGGCCTTTGCCGTCCTTATCGAATGCACCCTCCAATTGATTGGCAGCTGTAGCGCCGCCCCATAGGAAGTTTTCGGGGAATCCTTTTTTTGCCGTGGTCATGAACAACAACCTCTTTTCGAAATTTATTTTGGTTTTTCCAGGTAACGAACTGTAATTCAGAGCAGAAAAC
Organism: Paenibacillus sp. Z3-2; assembly: GCF_054161325.1. Taxonomy (NCBI): domain Bacteria; kingdom Bacillati; phylum Bacillota; class Bacilli; order Caryophanales; family Paenibacillaceae; genus Paenibacillus; species Paenibacillus sp. Z3-2. The sequence continues at coordinate 4,828,033 of NZ_CP096397.1, forward strand.
AAGAAAAACCTAAACTCAAGGTAAAATAGCACCAAAAAAAGGGGCTTTCATTTCACCATCAGTTTAGGTTTTGCCTGTCTTCACAGTTACAATCCATCAAAAGATGTTATTGCGTATTCTGTTTGTGTTTGCTCTTGTAATGTAAGCGTAACATATCTATTTTGCAAAATCAACTTCACTAGATTATATGATCGTTCTCACACTCTCTCCATCGGAAAATTAACGCGGCATACGCATAATGGCTGCCCTTAATGCCTGCGTTCCTTCCTCTGTTTTCAGGTACGTAGCGGGACTTTGGTCCCCTAAAGCCGTAATATCTTTCGCCAGCCATTCCAAAGCGTACTCCCCCATTTCACACCAAAGCACCCGACTTATATCCGCCGGAATCCCTTGTATCGCGCACGTTCTGCCCACGCGGGGTCCATCTTCTGTTCAAGTTCTTCAAACCGTTCGGAAAATGAGTCCCAGCTTGCCTGCTTAAACTCCCTGAAATAAACACCTTTCATACTCATGTAATTTCACTCCCCATATCGCCATTTGTAACCCTGTGGTCCTATTTCACACAATTCATCCTTAAGCCGCTTGAATCCACTCCTGTAACAGGTAGACTTAATTTTAAATGTTTTTTCGGGGAAAGAACAGTCAGGGAGGATTCAGAAAATGACTCACGAAGAAAATACATCCGGTTGGGATGCGATTGATAAAGCTATCGGTGATCTATACGGTGAACAAGAGCCACGACACTACGGTACTGCCCTTCCGTATATGCTCGGCGGACCTGATCCGCTTGATGGTATCAGCGTCTATGCTGTCGATAAACTTATGCATCATTGGCATTTTGTTACCTACGGTTTCTCTGAATTATATGAAAAAGAGATGCAGGATGCATCCAGGAGCGGGTATGGATTTGAACTCACGTTTCGTCTTACACGTAGTGAAGAAGAGACCGAACCACCTGCCTGGGCACTAAATCTATTACAAAATGTAGGACGATATGTCTTCAATAGCGGAAATGTCTTTCACGCAGGAGATTACATGGACGCCAATGGACCGATCTGCCTGGAGTCGGATACACTGCTGACAGCACTCGCTTTTATAGAAGACCCTGATCTGCCCGAGATATCAACACCTAATGGTTCAGTGAAGTTTATTCAGATCGTGGGTATTTCAGGTCGTGAACTGGAGATGATTCAAACTTGGAATACCCGTGGCTTTCTGTCTGCATGTTCCAGTTTCACGCCCAAATATGTAACAGATCTCATGAGAAATTCGTACGCAGATATCCCTTCGGTTATGCAGGCGGTCCAGCATGGAATTGAACAAGACGGGTCCAGCACAGCCTTTTTATTCATACAACAACTGGGTTGGGAGTCCCCACGCAAAAAAATACTACAAAAAACGGTTCCGGCCAAACTTCAGCTTGGAGCCAAACAGGCCGTTTTAATCGGTAACATTCTTCGCAGCCGAATATCAAAAGGTGAATCTCTGTCCTTGATCGGACCGGATATCAATATCCTGTTCGAAGCCGGAGAGTATCCTGCCGTGTCGGAATCAGATAGACAAATTACACTGACGGTGAACACGCAGATTGTTGAGGAGCTGGCACAGAACCTTCGCCCGATCGAAGGGACATTCGAGATTATTTCGTTAGATCATCTTCTTGTTCAGATTGTTAAAACAGAGATTAAGAACCAGGAAGGACACGTCATTCAAACGATTGGGTGAGAACACACCCTCAGATTCATTTAGAAGAACAACGTTTGCATTCAGCGATTGTGCAGCAAGGAGGAAACCACATGCCTGCCATTACACTTGCCTCACGGCACAATGAGTCCGTTACTCGCTCGCATGTAGCAGGAACGGCTCCGTTCGACTATTCACCAAAATCCAGTCTGGACAGGCTTCGCAAAATCAATCATTTCCTGATTCATGCATTCCAGAACAGTATCTCGGATATCAAAGAAAATTTAACGGGCACCTATCTTTTTCTACTCATAGATAAGGACGGTGTGTTACTCTCCATGGATTACAGTTCAGATCTTGAAGCTGTGGTGGAACATTCCCCTATAAGTCCGGGTATGATCTTCACCGCAAAAAGCTGTGGAGTCAACGCCATATCAGAAACGATGGATAACAATAAGCCTGTACTGCTGCTGCCCGAGCAGCATGAAAGTCCTTATTTTCAAAGCTGGCATTGTTACGCCACACCTCTGTTCATGGGATCACAACATTTCGGTTATCTGGATGTGTCCACCATTAATGCGGATATGCAGGGTGAATTGATCGCCATTGCCAAGCTAATTCCAGCGTACATCCAGAACTGTTATCAGAGTCAACAGACTGGTGAACTGTGCGACAAACCGGCGGTGGAGTTCACCGAGCGTCAGTTAACCATTCTGGAGATGATAGCCGGAGGCCTCACAGTAAAAGCCATTGCTTTGAAATTAAAGATCAAGGAATGCACCGTGAATCATCACAAAAAAGTGATTTTTAACAAATTAGGTGTGCAATCCAGCACAGAAGCTGTTTCAATTGCCAGCCGAATGTCTTATGTATAGATGACCCCTATAGATTCCTATAGGTAGTATATAAGAACGTTTGTGCTACAATTTAAGAAACAGACAACATGTAGAGAGAGAAACAAACACACACATTCAGGAGGGTAATATGACAATTCCAAAAAAAGCTTCTTTATTCGCCATGCTCATTATGATTTTGCTGGTAGCTGCCGCTTGTGGTGACAAAGCAGATAACACGGCTGCAACAGATGATTCTACTCCGACAGAAACAACAACTGGCACCGATGCTGACACAGCAAGTACGAAAAATACAGAGAACACAGAGCCAGCTGGCGAAGAGTCCAAGGAAACCGATAATTCCCAAGACGTTGAGCTGGGGACGACAGAAAAAGGTTCTTACACCAATGACTATTTCGGCGTATCTCTGAACTTCCCGGAAGCATGGGAGTTCCAGGATGCTGCAGGCATGAATGAGCTGACAAGTGCTTCTTCCGAAGCGATTGCTGGTGATGATGAAACGAAGAAGAAACAACTTGAACTGGGTCAGGCAAAAACACTGAACCTGTTGATGGCTTCCAAATTCCCACTTGGCGGTCAGGAAGTGAGTCCTTCCGCTTCGGCAGTTGCCGAAAAAGTCAGCCTGCTGCAGGGTATTCGTACAGGTAAAGACTATTTGGAAGCAGCTAAAAAATTTATGGTCGACAGCCAATTCCCTTATGATTACAAAGAGATCACAACCGAAACGATCGGTGGTAAAGAGATGGATCTGATGCAAATCACGATGGATGCAGGTGACGGTTCAACGGTTACTCAGGATTACTATAGTACGATTATTGAAGGCTATGCTTTCAACTTCATCTTCACTTACATGGATGATGCGACCAAAGCCGAGATTGATACCATCAAGAAATCGGTTCAATTCAAATAATGGCTTTTGATTACTGCCATTATACGAAGAACATATAACTCAACCCCGATCACGATCTATAGAGATCATTATCGGGGTTCTTTTTTTACTGAAAAAGGATGTCTTGCACTAACTAGATATGGCTACCCAGTGCCCTTCCGTGACTTCTACCCACTTGGAATGTTCCAGATTATAACGGTCCTCTACTTCAATATTCTCTCTTGTTGTTTGTTTTACAACATGTCTCTTTTTCTTCGCTTCTACGGCCGGATCAGGCACAGGGATAGCAGACAGCAATGCCTTGGTGTAGGCATGTTGCGGATTGGAATAGAGTTCTTCACTCTCTGCCAGCTCAACAATTTTCCCGTTATACATCACCGCCACTCGATCACTGATATGTTTAACCATGGACAAGTCATGGGCGATGAAGAGATACGTCAAGCCCAATCGTTGCTGCAATTCTTCAAGCAATTGTACGATCTGAGCCTGTATCGATACATCCAGTGCTGACAATGGCTCATCACATACGATGAATTCGGGTTCCACAGCGAGAGCTCGTGCAATACCGATCCGTTGTCTCTGTCCACCCGAGAATTCATGTGGGTAACGCTGCGCATGGGTGGGATCGAGACCTACCATCTCCAGTAATTCCTCCACTCGTTTCTCCCGCTGAGATGCAGTACCTGCAAGTTGATGAATATCAAGCGCTTCTCCAATGATATCCATAATCCTCATTTTGGGATTCAGAGATGCATAGGGGTCTTGGAAGATGATCTGCATATGTCTGCGCATCGTTTTCATCTCCGAAGCTGACAAGCGATTGAGCGGGACTCCTTTAAACAGTACATCTCCACCCGTTGGCTCATGCAAGCGCAGAATCGCACGCCCCGTGGTTGATTTTCCGCTGCCGGATTCCCCCACAACGCCAAGCGTCTCTCCTTGACGAATATGGAAGCTGATATCATTCACGGCCTTTAAGGTGTTGCCTTTCCCCAGATTAAAATGTTGTCTGAGCGATTTCACCTCAAGCAACGGCTGGTCATCTTCCAGATCTCTCGGGACTAATGATACAGGTTTCGGCTTTTTCTTCTGATCCAGACGTGGTAATGCATTCAGAAGTCTGATGGTATACGGATGTTTGGGGTTAGCAAAAATCTCTGTTGTTGTTCCGGTCTCCACGATCTGTCCTTCCTTCATAACAACAACCCGATCACACATGCCTGCCACCACACCCAGATCATGTGTGATCAGAATAATCGATGTACCCAGTTGGTCCTGCATATCTTTCATCAAATTCAGAATCTGAGCCTGAATGGTAACGTCAAGTGCGGTTGTCGGCTCATCGGCAATGAGCAATTCTGGGCGACAAGCAAGTGCAATACCGATCATGACCCGTTGGCGCATGCCTCCGGAGAATTCATGCGGATATTGGTTGTAGCGTATTTCACTCCGAGTTATCCCCACCCGTTCCATCATGGCAATAGCCTGCTTCTTGGCTTCCCTTTTGGACACCTTCTGATGTTTGATCAGACTCTCGGAAATCTGTTTACCCACTTTAATAGTCGGATTAAGAGAACTCATCGGGTCTTGAAAGATCATGCCAATATCACGCCCACGGATGCTTTCCATCTCTTTCTGTGTTTTATTCGCCAGATCGACCCCTTTAAATAGAATCTCTCCATTTTTCATCTGCGAAGGCGGGGAAGCAAGCAGCCTCATAATGGAACGTGCGGTCACACTCTTTCCACTGCCCGATTCACCTACAATGCCCAGCGTCTCGCCTTTGCGCACTTCAAAACTCACTTCTCGCACTGCCTGAAACTCACTCTCTCCAGAATGAAAAGAGACAGATAGATCGTTAACTTTCAATAAAGGTTCCATGTTATCACCAGCTCTCATCCGTTTTTCACATACACATATGTATACAATTATTACCTTGACAATTGTTTAGACCCTAAATAATATATACTATATCAATCGGAATAATGCAATTTAAACCTGAATGAAAGGAGGCACGCTTGGTTTGAATCTTCCAGAAGGCAGCAGACTCTCGCGGTTGGTGTACAATTTAAGTTTTATTTATGGCAAAATGCTGCTTCATCCTTCCTACCGATATGTTCTGTTCATTCTTGGATTACCGATCAATCTGGTCGTGTTTCTAATATGGCGTTCGAATCGAAAAAATGACGGCTGGGTAGCTGCCAGGCAGACGGCTGAGCAAGAATTGCTCGCATCTTCCTACCGGAACAAGCTTAAATTGGAAGTGGAAGATCAGCTGCGACGCAAACATCGTTTCTTCCAGCAACAGGTCAGTGAGGAAGAATTCAGACGTCAGACAGAGGAATGGTTGGAAGAGACGGTTCAGAAAGAGTTGAGGGAGCGGACTTCTCGCATACTTCAGGAACAGGGAAGTCACCGTCTAACGATGTCCGATACGTTCCGTTCGCTTTTGGAAAAACCGTGGTTTTTCAAGATATCCATTATTCCCGGCTGTCTGATGTATGGCATCCTGTTTTTGTATGGAAATCCTTATCTAAAGTACATATTTGAAAGAATACTGATGACGGTATTCGTCATTCTGGGTGTAGCAACACTCGTATTTACGATTTTGTATCTGTCTCCGTTCAACCCGGCAGCTAACATTCTCGGAGAGACAGCAACGCAAGAACAGATTGCAGCATTCAATCAGGTGTATGGCTTGGATCAGCCTTATCTTACACAGCTTTGGAACAATATTAAGGGAGTTGCTCTCTTCGATCTTGGCAAGTCTTTTGCGGGAAATGAAGATGTCACAGCAACGATTGCAAGGAAGTTTCCGATTACACTGACCCTCGCGGTCATCTCCCTGTTATTAGCACTTGTCATTGCATTGCCCATCGGTATCATCTCAGCGATTAAGCCTAATTCATGGTTCGATTATACGTTTATGTTTATCGCTCTGATTGGATTATCGATCCCGAATTTCTGGCAAGGACTCATTTTCATTCTGAATTTTTCAATCAAATTGCAGTGGCTTCCCGCTACCTTCAACCCGCAAAATTGGCTGTCGATCATTATGCCAACCATTGTGCTGGGCACGGGACTCACGGCTGCGGTGGCACGGATGACTCGATCTTCCACACTGGAAGTCATTCATGAGGATTATGTGATGACCGCCCGCGCCAAGGGGTTAAGCGAACGTCAGGTCATGCTGAAACACGCTGTACGCAATGCATTGATCCCCATCGTAACTGTGGTTGGACTTCAATTCGGAGCCATGCTGGGCGGGGCAGCGGTAACGGAGAAAGTGTTTAATATCAGCGGTCTCGGCAGTTACATTGTGGATAAGCAATTCATCCCCGATATTCCGAGTATCATGGGCGGAGTAATATACACAGCGATTACAATCTCCATTATCAATGTAGCGGTTGATCTGTTGTACGCTTTTATTGATCCAAGAGTGCGCTCCAAGATGAAACAATATTAAAGTGTGTGTTGAACTACCTCTTAAAGCAGGTGTACTATGACAAACTCATCCTTAACACAAGAAATGCGTTTCCGGCTTAAGTCTTCTCGAGAATACAGTCAGGCAAGCTTTGCCTGGATCACGTCCCTTCTCTTGACTGCATTATTGCTGTTCAACAGTTATGACTGGAGCGAGCAGGCGTTCAAACCATTTCTTCTAACGATACTTGGGATCTATGTATTCTTCACACTGGTCCAAAGTGTCATCACCCTTCGGATTCGGAAAGACTTGATTCGTACGGGTACGATCTCTACTCTGACCCGCAGGATCGCCTGGGTTCAACTGCTTGCTATCATTTCAGGCAATATATTTATCGTAACGGCAGCCTTTCATCTGATTCGAAAAGCTAGAAATGTGGAGTATACCTTTGCGGTGTATATGCTGTTAACCCAGTTGTTCGTGATCGGTGTATCCGCGTTAAATGTTTTCAAACCCTATGTGGCTGACAACTTTCTGCCGGCCATGGCGGTGCTGATATTTATTCTGGTCATTGACCTGGTCGTACTGATTATCGTATCCCGATATAACGCGACCTCTATCCTCCCTCGCTGGATGATAGGTGTCAGTGCAGTACTGATTCTGACCTCGATCACAGGTAATGTATTTGCACTATTGCTCGGCATTTCCATTATTGGACGAATTCGCAGACAGGGGAAACAAAAATCAAACTTCTGGAACGATCTGTGGGAGCGTCTTGCTCCGAATATGACTGCGATGTCCGGTTTGTTTTTCATCATTTTTCTGTTCTCGATATCGATTTGCAGCTTCTTTACCTTTGATTACAGCATGGCTGTGGAAAACAACTACTCCGCTCTGCTTCAACCTCCTTCCCTGGCGTACCCCTTGGGAACGGATGACTTCGGACGATGTTTATTTTCCCGGATTGTATTCGGTGCCCGGATCTCCTTGATCGTAGGTTGCATGTCGACCATCATTCCTGTGTTGATCGGCGGAGTCCTCGGAGCATTCTCCGGCTTCTACGGAAGACATACGGATAACATCATCATGCGGCTGCTCGATATTCTCTATGCCATTCCGGGTATTCTGCTCGCCATTGCGATTATTGCGGCGTTTGGAGCCAATACGGTCAATCTCATTCTGGCGCTAAGTCTTGGATCAATTCCAACTTATGCCCGTACCATGAGAGCCAGTGTACTCTATGTATCTACTTTTGAATTCGTGGAAGCTGCACGTGCACTGGGGTACAACAATCGTACTATTATTTTCAAACACATTATTCCGAACTCACTTGCGCCCATGATTATCAAATCCACACTCACGATCGGTGGAGCGGTTATCGCTACCAGCAGTTTGAGTTATCTGGGACTCGGCGTAGAGCCACATATTCCGGAATGGGGTAACATTCTGAAGCTCGGCAGTACATATCTGGAGACCCACTCTTATCTGGCGATTTATCCAGGCTTGGCTATTATTCTACTGGTTCTTTCTTTTAACTTTCTCGGTGACGGCCTGCGTGATGCGCTTGATCCCAAGCTGGAGAAAGCATAAACGATTCGTTGAACTGATACAGAAAAAAGAATTCACACATCACACATTCAAGATATGGAGGGTAATCCCATGAAAAAACGTACACTGATCTCATTGCTATTAATTCTCGTCATTGTGATATCTGGTTGCAGCGTAAAAACCAAGACGGAATCCCAGGCGGAAACCGCACCAGCGGACACAACAGAGACTGCACAAAAACCGGCAGACATTGAACTGCTCGCCATGAGTTCTTCCGAAAATGATGTAAACATTGTCCGCGACCAGCTGACCAAAAACGGCTTCAATGTGAAGCTGAACCTGCAGCCGGATTACGGCAGCTTCAAATCCCAGCAGGATGCAGGGAATTATGACATTGCCTTGTCCAGCTGGACAACGGTAACGGGAAATCCCGATTATGCGGTACGTTCCCTTTTCAAAACAGGTGGAGATTACAGTATCCTCGCCGATGGGGAGATTGATAAACTCATCGATCAGGCAGCTACCCAAACGCCAGATCAATATAAGGACACTTACAAACAATTGGAAGATCGCTTGGTAACTGACCAGGCTTATATCGCTCCTTTGTACATTTCCCTGAAAAGTCAGGCTGTGAACAAAGACATTCTGAATGTCGACACGGTTCGTCTCTCCAAATCCCGCGCCATGGCTTGGGAACCGATTGAATTCAACGACAGCTCCAAAAATGCCACAGACCCGTTGATTCTGACGCAAAGTGCATCCGTACTGACTTCCCTTGATCCCATCAAAGGAAATGACGGCTCCATCAACCAGTTGAATACCAATATGTATGTACGTCTCGTTAACTTGACGGATGACGATCAGCTGACAGCAGATGGATCACTGTCCCATAACTTCAGTATTGCTGAAGGAAATTCCGACTACTACTTCATTCTCAGAGACGATATCAACTTTGCGAAGATTGATAACAAAAAAGCTGTAGACACAGGAGAACGTGTGGGTGCAGATGATGTCATCTTCTCCCTGGATCGTGCTAAAAACAAAGATTCCGTTCCGGATCACCGGACATACACTCTGCATGAACACATCAAAGAAGCTGAGGTTGTAACGGATCTGAGTGCATTGCAATCTGTTAAACAATCCAGCGGCAACGGCACCATTCTGGAAGCATTGGAACAAGGATTGGGCACCAAAATTACAGAACTCGTGACTGACAAAACCAAAGCAGATAATAGTGCAGGTAAATATCAGGTGGTTAAACTGACAACAACTGAACCTTTCCCGCAAGTACTGAACTACTTGGCCCACCAATCTGCTGGCATCGTGTCCAAAAAACAGGTGGAGAGCATCAACACATATGATGTAGCTTCCTTTGACGTCAACAAAGATATTCCTTACGGTGATCAGAACACGGTGACTGAAGGCGCAGCATACAATAACACCCTTTATACTAGCGGACCTTATATTTTGTCTTATAAAAATGACTATGAAGGTGTATTCTTAAAAAATCCGGCCTACCGTAAAGGCACGGAAGATGAACCAAAAATTGCTCAGGTTAACGTCCGATTCATCGCGGATGCAGACAGCGCCCTCTCTGCTCTTCGCAGCAGTGAAATCCACTTATACTACGGTGTACCTGAAACCAAGTATGACATCATCGAAAATGACAGCAAACTGAAACTGCAAAGTCTGCCAAGTAACGCTGTCTCCTATCTGTTGTTCAACACGGCCAATCGTGAAGTTGCCAAGAGCAGTGACCTGAGAAAAGCCGTGCTGTACTCCATTAATCAGGATGAGATTTTGAGTTTCTACAAGAACAACAAACTCAAAGCATACTCCACAGTAAGCCCGCTCGTTCAGACCGGGAATGAATTGAAAGCTGATCCTGCAAAAGTAAAAGAACTCTTGAGTAACTATAACGCCTCCAAATAAGCGTACAACAACAAAAAGCTGTCACTAGATCATCTGCAGATCCTGGTGACAGCCTTTTTATTCTTCCAGCACACGGCAATCTGCCAGAACATCGGGGTAATTTCGCATGCTGTCCGCTTCAGTAATTTTGCGAATAACTCTGCACGGTACGCCTGCTGCAAAAGAATGCGGTGGAATATCACGAGTCACCACACTACCTGCTCCAATGACACATCCATCTCCAATCGTTACTCCCCCGCACACTGTGACGTTTGCCGAGATCCATACATCGTTTCCAATCGTGACAGGTTTGGCATAACATAGTGACTTCACATCACCGTTCTGGTCCACCATCTGTCTCCGCTCGCTGGCAATGAGGGGGTGAACAGGAGTAACAATCGTAACGTTTGGCCCAAAACTGGTATAGTCCCCGATCGTCACTTGAGCGTCATCTTGTATCGTCAGATTGTAATTGCCAAAGAAATGATGACCTATCCGAGTGTGCACACCATAATGAAAGAAGATGGGTCCTTGCATAAATCCGCCTTCTCCAATCTCCCCCAGTAGCTGTTGCAATATCTGATCCCTTTCCTCAGTCTGTTCTTCAAAGGTCTGACTGTAACGCTGACTGAGATTATGGGCCCGCCTTTTGATGATCTTTAATTCCGGATCACTTGGACTGAACAACATGCCCTTCATGATTCTCTCTTCTTCACCCATCATGAATCCTCCTCTACGCTTGTTCCTGCAATTTGTAGAATTAAATCCACCGACATGAACTGTGGGTCATAAGGCGTTTGATAGAATGCCTGACTTCAACGCTTGAAGAACCATTTCTCGTAACCCAGCATCGAAATCATGTTGAAACGAGTCCTGATGTACGATCTCGGGCAACGACGGCATGGGATGATCCTTCCCGTACTGTTTCCATGCCAAGTCCAGCTCTTCTCGCTCCACCCGTTCCTGATAAATGACAATCTGGTGCGGGGCAACGACAGCATTAATCGTTTGCAGGATTTTACATACCTGCACTACAAAATCATCTTTGCTCATTTCACGTTGCCAATCAGGTGAATTAGGAAGATACTTGATCTCACCAAACATCCCGTTTTTCCCGCGGATCATCTGTCCATTCAACATCATACCCATACCCGGAGGATATCGGTTTGGAAAATAAATTCCGGCTACATTCTGTTCCTTCATATCAGCATGCTGAGTACAGTATCCGCTAATCGCTGCATTAACATCATTTTCCACGAGAACTTTCAGTTGGAACTCGCTTTCGATCTCCCTTATCAGATGTGAATGGATAAGCTCTTCATGACTGCTCACCGTGATGTCTCCATCTACGGCTTGCCCCGGAATACCGATGCCGATCATATCAATGGACGGATACTCCGCAATGAAACGCGCGATAAGTTGCAGCACATGCTGTTTATCGAAAGCAGGCAAGATACTCTCTTCCTTCAACACAACCTTATTCTCCAGATTCATGATCGTTGCCGAAATTAACTCCTGACCTTTCATCTCTTTGATGTAAAGAACAAGAGCAAGCTTGAAGTTATAATTATATCGATATGCCTGAGCAGGACGACCACCGTTAGACGGAACCACTTTATCCTGGAACAACTCTCCGCCATCACATAATTCCTGAATCAGCGCATTAATGGTAACCACACTAAGATTGGTTAGTGAAGCTAATTGCGGTTTGGTCGCCGTCTCAATCTGCTGCATGACTTCACGCACATTATTTAAATTGATGTATTTCATCATTGTAGCGTTGGCTTTTTTCATAACCCTCTCGTTTCTACTCTGGTTCAGTTGAGCCAAAGCAATGGTATGCATGTAATTTTACTCCATATCATAACATAATACTTTACTCGAACACATGAGTTCCATCGTGCTGGCAAAGGATCGAAATCGGCAGAGCTGCTTGGTTCACTCAAACAAATCATCCATCGACTTCACAGGCTGCACTTCTATCGGTTGCTTGGACAAGGCTATACTTGCATAGGTACCTGCCCAAATGATAACTGCCATAATAACGTAGACCATCCATACTCACCTCCCTGCTTCCTGCGGATCTTAATTTTGCAGTTGGTCGCTTCTGCAAGCCAGTGGAGAAGCAACGCGGTTGCCATCATATGCGACGACTATCTGATAGCTTATGAGTTTGACTCCATTTCCTTTTAACTTAATAAACAAACTTTATAAAGTGTATATCGTAAGTATGCGAGGATGATGTATTTTTGTCAATATGATTAATGATGGAAACATCCTGAATCCAGTACACCTGCACCAAAATCCAGATGATAAGAGCAAAACCCGTGTACAAAGAAAATGTCCAAGCCCAGTAGCGGTCAGAATAGAGATTAAGTGTCTCACCCCGTTCCCAATGAACGTAGCGCATGAGCGAAATACCAATCACTAGAGGCATCACGCCAAGAACAAGCAATAGGATAATTCCCGGAAACAAAAAACTGGTAACACCTGCCTATACTCCACTTCATCATGAATTGCTCCTTCCGTTCTCTCGTTCTTTATACATTCATGGAGAGTTATTCTCAAACCATCAACATGGTAAAACTTGATAAAAGAACGTACGTTCGGTATAATGGAATTATCCTGAACAAGCGAGAGGCAGATATGGACGACAAATTTATTAAGGAATTACGCGAGATTAGTCGGGATGACAGACGAAGATCTGAATTTATGATTCAAGGATTGAAGGAAACACTGCAAGAACGCAAAGAAGAGGGCTTGCTGAAGCGCTGGATACGACGTAAGAAAATGGAGAAGAAAATCTCTCAAAGATTTAATCAAGATCCCTACTCGGATCAAAAGTAACAACATAAAAAGGAGGCGGAATACGCCTCCCTTGCTATTTACATATGTGAATCATTTAGACTTCGTTAGTGTCTGATTTATGTGATTATCTATTTCAGCTTTTGATCTAATCTCGTTTTACGGCAAAATGGCAAAAGATCGGACTGGAAAACCAGAAGCTTTCTCCGCCTTGGGTACTATGTTGAAGATGACTGCGCCTTTGGCCGGCACCTGATCCAGGTTCGTTAATAGTTCGACCTGATATGTATCCTGGGCAAGTACATAATACTCTGCCAGAAGTGCTCCATTCTTCTGATAATCCACGGCTGAATCTGTGTCAAAGGTTTCGTGCCCAATGGCCTTGATCTTTCTTTCCTCAAATAAAAACATAAGTGCACTAACCGACCATCCGGGTGCATGACTGTTGCCCTCATCATCCTTGTTATCAAATGCTTCATGTCTCGGCCAACGTTTGCTCCAATCCGTACGTAAGGCTACGAAGCTTCCAGCTTCAATCACGCCATATTCTCTTTCAAATTCAAGAATGTGCTCCACACCCAGTGTGAAATCCGGGTTATTTGCCACTTCAGCGGACTGGTCAATGACTACAAGCGGCAATACGAGCTCTTTCAAGTCCAACTCATCAAGGTACCGGGTATCACGTACAAAGTGGATCGGTGCATCGAGATGTGTGCCGTATTGACCGGGGAACTTAAAGCTCTGGGCAAAGAAACCTTGATCATGATCAAACAATGTATCGAATTTTGCTGCATCAAAAGCTGAAAAATGTGGAGAATCCGGTCCAAAAGTATGGGTCAGATCCACCCACTTCTTTTCTTTTAACAATTGAATGGCTTCAATGAGTTCGTTGGACATCCTTCTATCACCTCATGCACAGAATGGAATAAATTTCTCCTATTATATCTTATTGCACTAGAATTGGGGAGCAGGCACTCTTAATTCTTCCAACCCAGACCCAAATTTCGGAATGAATGTTATAGTAATCTCTGAGGTGAAACTAATGTCTAGACTGGATAACATGATGGCAATCCTATGGATGCTGAATTCAGGCAGAAAAATTACGGCAAAACAAATATCTGAAAAATTAGAAATCAACATACGAACAGTTTACCGTTATATTGATTCACTTTGTGCTAGTGGTGTACCGATTATATCCGACACGGGTCATCATGGAGGGTATACTCTGTTGAATCATTTTATTAAGAGTCCTCTTCTTTTTGATGTAGAGGAGAAAACAACATTACTTCATGCCGCTGTTTTCGCAAAAGAAGCTGGATATTTTTTAGGGGAGGCGTTAGATAGCGCAACTTCAAAGCTTATGATGCACTCAAATCAAGAACAGGAAAGCATGATTAAGCAACATTTCGAAGGGATTGAAGTCATAGGCCCCCTTGAAAAACCAACTATAGTGCCCATATTGAGAAAATTGGAGCAAAGCGTGTTAAACAAATTGTCTGTAGAAGTGGATTACCACACCAGTCATGAAGAGCAACCCAAACGTAGAATTGTCGACCCCTACGGAATGATCTACTGGAATACTAACTGGTATGTTATAGCCTTTTGTCATTTGCGGAATGAAATTCGCAGTTTTAGGGTGGAGCGAATCATCCGTATTCACCAGACAGAAATAACGTTCAACCCTCCGCCGCATTTTTCGGCAAGTGAATTTTTTACTAGTAACCTGCTTCCAGAAGCAGACCATTCGGAATCATTTATTTCTATGGTTCTGGCAGGTAAAACAAGTACGCTCGATAGCCTATGCCAACATTGGTTTTTGGGAAATCATCTCCAAGAACGGACTTCTAAGGAAGCTATATTTTTAATAGATCAAGAACATATGCATAAATACGTCCCGAGCTTGCTTTTGCCCTATGGCAGGTCTGTTCAAGTCCTAGAACCCCTCAGTTTGAAGCACAAACTGGTTGAAGTTCTATACGACCTCATTGACTATTATCAAGTTTAAAACTTTACTGACCGTAGTTGTCAGTGAAGTTTTTTTATAATAAGAGAGTAATCCATTCAATCATGAATAACAGAAGGAGAGTGTATGATGCAAACGAAGAACGTATATCTATATGTATTCGATACGATGGCAGATTGGGAGATAGGATATCTAACTGCTGAACTGAACTCAGGAAGATATTTCAGGAAAGAGATCGAGCCTTTACAGGTCGTAACGGTAGGCGTAGATAAACATCCGGTAACTACCATGGGAGGATTGAATATCCTTCCTAATATTTCTATTGATGAGTGTGAATTGAACAGTAATGATGTCATCATTCTTCCAGGAGGAAACACCTGGCTGGACACCATCCATGATCCTCTATTGAAAAAAGTTGCTGCCTCTGTAGAAAAAGGGACGGTTATTGCAGCCATTTGTGGTGCCACTTTTGCACTTGCAAAAATAGGGATGCTGGATTCCAGACAGCATACAAGCAATGATTTAGAATACCTGAAGATGATATGCCCAGATTATACTGGAGAAAAATATTATGTAACGGAGCCTGCAGTAACCGACGGAAATGTAGTTACTGCATCAGGAATAGCTCCGTTAGAATTTGCGATGCACGTGTTGAAGTTGTTGGATGTCTTTGCACCAGAAACCTTACATGCCTGGTTCAATCTGTATCGGACTCATGAGTCAAACTACTTCTACGAGTTAATGAACTCTATTCAACCCGAATAACCAGTTTGCCACGGGCATGATGAGTTTCACTTTTCTCGTGTGCTTCACGCACTCCCTTTTCACTTAGCGGATATGTTCCATCAATAACCGATTTGAGCTTGCCTTCCGCGGCCAGTTCAGCCAATTGATCCAGTTGATCCCCTTTGGGCTCCATCATGAATACATTGGCCGTTACTCCGGCCTCCTTGGCAAGCTTCTCATCTGGTTGCTCCACCAGGGATACCAGATGGCCACCAGACTTCAACACCTTGAAGCTGTCGCGCTGAATATCCCCGCCCATCGTGTCCAGTACCACATCATAACCGGAGAGAATCTCCGAGAAATCTTCTTTTTTATAATTGATAAAATGATCCACCCCCAACGAGCGAAGCAATTCTTTGTTGGATTCGCTCGCTGTGGAAGCCACTTCAGCGCCGAGGGACTTGGCAATCTGAATCGCATATGTTCCCACACCACCGGCACCCGCATGAATGAGTACCTTCTGCCCTTTGGCTAATCGTCCATGAACTACAAGCGCTTGCCAGGCTGTCATCGCAGCCAAGGGAATAGCCGCTGCTTCCTCGAAGCTCAGGTTCTCCGGTATACGTGCAATAATGTCCGCATCGACAGCAACATATTCAGCATAAGTTCCGAATTGACGCGGGCGTGCAAATACCCGATCTCCCTCTCTGAATCGCGTAACATTCGAGCCTGCTTCAGTTACAGTACCAGCCACATCACCGCCCAGAATTAAAGGAAAGTTCTCTGCCGCCTCTTTCATATGTCCTTGTCTGATTTTGAAGTCCACCGGATTCACCGACGTGGCATGCGTTCGGATTAGCACCTGATTCACTCCACATGCTGGCTTGGCTACTTCCTTTTCCTTCAATTGCTCCGCTCCACCAAATTCCTCAATCACAATTGCTTTCATTAGAGATCCCAGCCCTTCCATTGGATTATCGTTATGCTCTCCTCTATCATTACCCTTTCCCGGAGGTCACTTGACCTATTCATTCAAGAATGTGTTACAAGCAGCACATTTATCTGAATCCCAGATGCAAGAGGTTGCCAGACAAGTCGGTTTTTCAGAGACAGCGTTTGTTATGCCATCGGATCAGGCTGATTTCAAAGTACGTTACTTCACCCCAAGTGATGAAGTCGATCTATGTGGACATGCCACGATTGCTTTATTTTATCTAATGAAGACACAGCACATTATTGAGGTTGGTACATATACACTGGAGACACTGGCCGGAATTCTTGAGGTCGTTATCGAGGTCAATGGTGAAGTCTATCTGTCACAGACATTACCGAAGTTTGGGGAGATCGTGGACCGACAGCAGATTGCCGATTCGTTGCGTATTCCTTTGCATGATATACACGCTGAACCATACTTCTTTTTATAACAACTTCATATATCTGTCAATCCGGAAACTGTACATTGCCCGGTACGATATATGCCTCGCCTGACCCATCATTAGGAAGAGCTGGAATCGTGTCATTCAATACTTGACCGCGAATATCGGTAATGCGAACGTTCAGTTTTTCTTTGCCCAGTCCGGTTCCGAGGAAATGATTATAATCTTGTTTTTCGAGATTGAGCCACGTGCCATCCTTTTGTTTCACTTCGAACTTCAGCACTGGATACTTATGGTTGCGGACCTGAATGGCTGCCCACCACTGACTGCTGCCTTCCTTGATCCGATAGGAGACATTGCCTTGAATTGGTGCTTTGACCACTTTCCAGCTGATATTGATTTTGCCTGCCTTCGGGTCACCGATCAGCTTAAAGGCATTCGGTGAAAGATCCAGTGCCCCACTAGCACCCTCAGGATACAGATCTGTTACATAGACCGTTGTTTTGCCCTTGGGTCCCTGTACTTCGAGATAGGCTCCCGCCAAGGCAGCTTTAACCCTGTTATAATTGAGCTGGAACGGATTGAGTGCAGTAATCTTCATGTCTGCCGGGATGGGATCAAGCAACACCGCACCTCCCGAGTAACCTGAACCTGTGTACGTCGCATACCCCTGATATGTATCGTTCCAAGCAGCTGATGCAGGCAGAGCAAATAATACGAGACTGAGCAACATCCCTGTACCTGCCCATTTTAACCGTTGAAATCTACTTTTCTTATTCATGAACTATTCCTCCTCGTCCGTTCTACCTTCTGTTACATTGAAACATAAGTTGAACTAAAAAATATTTACACCTCCACTCCAATGACAGAACAACCTTCCGATCACTGTTATCCCCAGATTTTTTGATTCAATTTTACAAAGGTGAAAATCTGGTGATAAAGGCGAACGCTCCGCTTCTTCAGGTTTCTTCTGCCCTCTACGTTCTTGTGTAAAGGGTTAGTTCAACTACTAGATTTTAATATAACATTATTTTACATAATAACTGTTTATTTTCAATCCATGCCTACCAAATCACATCCAAAGTCCCGTCTCCGGACTTGAACATTCACGACCACGCACAAGATATGGATACATACCATAAATTGGTGGATGCACATAATAACAAGGCGGTATTGTATCGGTTTCAATAATAAAAAACGCCACACCCCGGAGTGATTTCTCTCTCCAAATGGTGTGACGCTTATTAAACACTACGGTCGGGATTCTTAGTCTGTCCCGTGAAAGCCGGCGTTCGGCTCACCCCGTTTCCCTTCGTTTCATCCGCTTCCTTAGACGCTCATATTGTGCATAGATCCGCGGAGATTCTTTGGTCAGGATAGGCCCCAGCACAGCCAAGATTAACACATATAATACGGCAAACGATTGGATGGAGGCCATCAGTCCCCCCGCCTTGCCGATGTTAGCCATAATAATAGAGAATTCGCCCCGGGATACCAGGGTAAAGCCTACATTCAGTGAAGCCTTTGGGCTCATTCCAGCCAATCTGCCAGCGATCATACCTGCACCATAGTTACTGGCAATCGTCAGAATCACTGCAATAATTGTCATGCCGACAGCTCCGCCGAGTGACGACGGCTCAATGGTCAGTCCAAAGCTAAAGAAGAATATAGCACCAAAAAAGTCTTTGAAAGGCATGATCTGATGCTCAATTCGGCTGACATGCCTTGATTCGCCCAGCACAAGTCCCATCATTAAGGCTCCAATTGCTTCCGCTACATGAAGTGTCTCCGAGAAGCCCGCCACCAGGAAGAGCAGTGTCATGACAGTTAGCAGAAATAGCTCTGACGATTTAATGTTCAGTGCCTTATCAATATATTTGATGCTTTTCCTGCCGATGATCAGGAACAGCACAATGAACAGCAGAGCAGACAGCGATACCAACAGGACACTTAAGAATGAAGTTGCCCCGCTAAGCACAAGTCCGGTCAGGATGGAGATATGAATCGCGATGAACAAGTCATCAAACATGATCATACCCATAATAATTTCTGTCTCCGGGTTCGCCGTGCGCTTCAGGTCAACGAGCACTTTAGCGACGATGGCTGTAGAAGAACTGGTCATGATCCCGCAGACAACGAGTGTCTCCTGAAGCGGCAGATTCATGAACCAGCCCAGTAACAGACCAGAGACAAAGTTAAGCCCTACATAGAACATTCCCCCGGTTAGAATGGCTTTACCAGACTTCAGTAACCGGGAGACTGAGAACTCCAAACCCAGGTAAAATAGCAAAAACAAAATGCCCAGCCTGCCCATAAATTCAATAAAGGTCGAACTTTCGATAAAACGTAAATCCACAATGCCAATCTGTGGTGCATGTGGTCCAACAGCCATACCAATCAGTATATAAAATGGAATGACCGAAAATCGTAATCGTGAAGATATCAGCCCCGTAAGTGTAATCAGCGCAACGGCAATTCCCACTTCGAATATGAGCATATCCATAGGCTATGTCCGTCCATCAGTTAACAATTGTTTGAGCTGTTTGAGCTGATCCCGTTCACCTGCGACCACAATTGTAGCTCCAGCGGTAAAAACATAGTCTGGACCTGGATTGAATTGCTTCTCCTTGTCCTTGGTCACAACAGCCAAAATAACGGCACCTGTTGCCTGCCGGATATCCAGTTCACCAATGGTCATACCTATACTTGCCGCGTGAGGCTCGATTCGAAGCCATTCGATTAACAGCCCTTCGAGCATGACTTCCCGCTCATTCTGAAATTTCGGTTTGTAGGTCATACCACCGACAATAGCGGCTACCGCCCGCGCTTCATCATCGTCCAGGGTAACCAGAGATACCATATCCCCCAGCTCTTCAGGCGTATCCCCTGCCTCCATGTGAAACAGGTCCCGTCGCTCGTCGTTATGAATTACAATGACCAGATGCTCGCCACTACGGGTATGCAGCCAGTATTTACGTCCAATTCCCGGTAAATCGGTCTCCTTAAAGTGCATGATCTGCACCCCCCAGAGTCGATTCGTTCATAGCTTTGCTCTGCAGCTCAATTCCCGTGATGCGTATCCGCATGGAGCCTGATGGCGTCTGAACGGACCGGACTTCCCCTTTACTGCCTAGCAATAATTGACTTCCTACTGGGGAGAGAAAGGAAATACGCCCCTTATCAGGATCAGTATCATCAGGCATGACTATCACGAACGAATCCGATGTGTGAAAATCGATGTATTCAAATTCAATGAGACTACCAATCAATACAACCGAGTCCAGATCTTCATCCGGGCCAAGGAGCAATTTCTCCACATACTGCGTATATGTCAACAGCTGTTTTTCCAACTGTATTCGCTGCGGATCGCGCACGTCAAAATAAGCGTCGAGAAATGTCCTTTTCTCTTCACCCAATGTAAATAGCTGGCTTACCAGCTTCTCTCTGCAATTTTGGCGGGAAGTCCTATGGTTCATAATAAATTTCACCCCCTATACAAGCCTTGTTCTCCACGTTGATTCGCATATTTCTATTGATCATCTTGTTTTCCTCCTTGTTATTCGTATAGACCTCAGAACATGAGACCTTCATACCATCTTACCAAAAGAAAAATATTAATCCAGTGTATTAGGCTAACTTGCTGTTAATGTCAATTAATTTGGTTGTATCATCCATTTAATAATCTAATTCTTTACATTAGATGGTAGATCCATAGAACATTTTAATTACGGCATAAAAAACATTTTATGGATTTCTATCTCGTATTTTTATTTGCTTTCCTGTATATTTAACTACAAACTTTTATGCAATTTATACAAATAAGCATCTACAGACTTTAACACAATAAAGGAGTGCATCGAAAAAGTGTCCACGATAACAAAACAAACTACAGAGTCAGCTCAAGTTACTGCCGCAGAATATGTTCATTCCGTCTATGAGTCGGTTGTCGCCCGAAATCCGCATGAAGACGAGTTCCATCAGGCTGTCAAAGAAATCCTGGATTCCCTCATTCCTGTCATTGAAGCACATCCCAAATACAAGAACCATAGCCTGCTGGAACAGCTTGTTGAACCTGAGCGTGTAATTACGTTCCGTGTTCCGTGGGTAGATGATCAGGGCAAAGTTCAGGTTAACCGTGGATTCCGGGTACAGTTCAACAGTGCCATTGGCCCTTACAAAGGCGGGCTGCGTTTCCATCCATCCGTATACTCGGGCATCATCAAGTTCCTTGGCTTCGAACAGATCTTCAAAAATGCGTTGACCGGCCTGCCTATTGGCGGTGGTAAAGGTGGTTCCGACTTTGATCCCAAAGGAAAATCAGATCTGGAAGTGATGCGTTTCACACAAAGCTTCATGACAGAGCTGTACAAATATATCGGTTCCGATACCGATGTACCTGCTGGCGACATTGGTGTAGGCGCGCGGGAAATTGGTTACATGTTCGGTCAATACAAACGTATTCATGGCGGGCATGAGGCAGGCGTATTAACTGGAAAAGGTCTTCTGTATGGGGGAAGCTTGGCACGCAAAGAGGCAACTGGCTTCGGCTGTGTGTACTTCGTGCATGAGATGCTGCAATCGAAAGGACTCAGCTTCAAAGACAGTACGGTCGTTGTCTCTGGCTCTGGTAATGTGTCCATCTATGCCATTCAGAAGGCACAGGAGCTTGGAGCTACAGTCGTGGCGTGTAGTGACTCAGGTGGCTACATACACGATCCACAAGGCATCAACCTGGATACCGTGAAACGTCTGAAAGAGGTTGACCGTCTTCGCATCAGCGAATATGTCAAAGAACACCCGCATGCTACATATACCGAAGGGTGTGAAGGAATCTGGTCTATTCCTTGTGATATCGCTCTTCCGTGTGCGACGCAAAACGAGATCGATGAAGAAGCTGCAGCCCTCCTGGTCAAAGGTGGCGTGAAGGCCATTGGCGAAGGCGCGAATATGCCTTCCACCCTGGCTGCCATTGACGTCTTCCATGGTGCAGGCGTGCTGTTTGGTCCAGCCAAAGCGGCGAATGCTGGCGGCGTAGCCGTGTCTGCTCTTGAAATGTCACAGAACAGCATGCGGTTGTCCTGGTCATTTGAAGAAGTAGACGCGAAGCTGCATGACATCATGAAGAACATCTACACCAGCTGTGTAGAAGCTGCTGAAGCGTATGGCTGTGAAGGCAACCTCGTTGCTGGAGCGAATATCGCCGGTTTCCTCAAGGTCGCCGATTCCATGATTGCTCAAGGTGTGGTTTAATTCATCTCTCACTAATCTATATGGAATGAATAAGGGCAGTTCCCCGTTAATTCGGAGAACTGCCCTTATTGGTACTGTTACGTAGTTATATTGAAATGCTATTGCTCTGACATATCAACGTTTTTATTTTACAGTGATCAAAGCTTCACCATGTTCGATGTTACCTTGTTGTTTAGCCTGAATGTCTGTGTAAATAGCTGTATTCGATACGATCACAGAGGTCATTATATCCAGCCCTGCGGCTGTAATGCCCTCCAGATCGAACTCCACCAGCTTGTCTCCTTTGCGAACAGTATCGCCATCAGAGACATATGAAGTGAAATGCTTGCCTTTGAGAGTCACGGTATTGATACCCACATGAATCAAAATCTCCACGCCATCCTCAGACAACAGTCCAATGGCATGTTTCGTCTTGAAAATCGTAACCACTACACCATCGAACGGGGCATACGCCACACCCTTTGTCGGAATGATCGCCGCTCCTTGACCCATGGCTCCACTAGAGAACGCCTCATCCCCGACCTCTGTCAACGGAATCAGTTGGCCCGTCAGCGGGCTGGACACGATCTTCTCTCCATACACTTCCGTAGTTGCCTGAACTGGAGTCGTGGCTGAAACATCACCAGCAGTTTCTTTGTAATCCGATGATATACGGTTTGGTTGCACCTGTTCTGCTTTTTCCTGCTTCATTGCAGCAGAAGACATGTCTGCATTTTTGTAACCGAACATGTACGTCAGAATAAAGCCCAATACAAAGGCGATAAGGACAGAAAGGATGAAACCAATGAATCCGGTATCCATTCCATTAGGATTGATGAACAACGGAATACCGAACACCCCTGCACCAAAGCCATACGCAGTAGAACCCATGAAACCAGCGACTGATCCTGCGATACCACCGGCAATGGAAGCCATAATAAACGCTTTTTTCGCCGGTAATGTTACACCGTAAATGGCGGGTTCCGTTACACCCATGAGGCCTGAAATTGTCGCAGACATCGCAATCGGCTTCAACTTCTTATCCCGGGTTTTGATCGCAATTGCAAATGCTGCCCCGGTTTGGGCAAACGTAGTAGCATACAACATACCATTGATTGGATCGAATCCGTTTGTTACCAAATTATTGAGCAGGATGGGAATAAATGCCCAGTGTAACCCAAAAATAATAATGGTTTGCCAGAGGCCAGCCAGAAGCAATCCGGCAACAATAGGGCTTAGCCCGTAAGTCCACATTGCTCCTTTGGCCAAATAGTCACTGATTAGCGTTGCTACCGGCCCCACTGCCATAAAAACAACCGGGGTAATTACTGTCAGTGTAATCAGCGGTACAGCAAACATTCTAATGGAAGAAGGAGATATTTTCGTAAGCCATCTCTCGAAATTTGCTGCCAGATAAGAAGCAATAATAATTGGAATAACCGATTGTGTATAGTTGATTAAAATAACCGGAATGCCCAGAAATGACATACCTGTCCCTGCCGTAGCGGCAGCGGTCATCGTTGGATATACGAGTGCAGCACCAATGGTTGCAGAGATAAATGGATTACCTCCAAACTTCTTCCCTGCCGAGAACCCGAGCAGAATCGGGAAGAAGTAGAACAGTGCATCTGCGGTTGCGAACAATATCTTGTATGTGCTCATGTCTTCCGTAAGCCATTTCAACGTACTGAACAGGGCTAGCAACCCTTTGAGAATACCCGCTGCCGCGAGCACACCGATTACCGGCATAAATACGCCAGATATCACGTCAACAAAGCGATTGAACAGACCATGCTTATCACCTTGCCCCTTTTGTTCTGAAGTGGCTGACATCGGTTCTTTTCCCATTGTTCTTATCAGGGACTCATAGACTTTGGGAACTTCATTGCCGATGACCACCTGGAACTGGCCACCACTCTCCACAACAGTGAGTACTCCGTCAATCTTCTTGATCTCTTCCTTGTCGGGTGCCTTCATATCTTTCAGGTTGAATCGGAGACGAGTCACACAATGAATGACGTTATTGATATTATCATTGCCACCGACGGCGCTGAGAATTTCCTTTGCTGTTTGGTCGTGATTCATATCATATACTCCTTTACATGGATGCCGTAATATCTTGCAATAATTTCTTAATCAGACAAATCAGTATTTATATACCGTTGTTAAATGATTTATATTTGAATATCGTTCTTGATTGGTGTAGCCCATGCTGCTACAATCGCCGCACTGATGCCCCCTGTCAATTTGCCCACAATCATGGCAGTTACCATAGTTTTGTCCATTCCTGCTACGAAACCCAGATGACCCCCAAGTACAAAGGAGCCGCTGACTGCAAAAGCGATACTAATAACTTTTCCCCTTGGATTCATATTTTTGACCATTCGAAAGGTCGGAATATTGTGAGCCAGTGAAGCAACGAGTCCGGCGGTTGTTGGCGCATCCAGATTGAGCACACGACCCGCTCGCTCAAGCGGGGTTTGGCAGACTTTATTGATTACCGCAACCATGGGAAAAGCACCCGCCAGCACAATCGCAATTGTACCTACCGTTGTAATGCCTTCCGAGAGCGGTGCCATATTGGGAATTAGTACCCAACCTGTAAGGGTTTTGACTGCTATAGCCACCAGTCCAATCAGGGACAACAAGGTGATACCGCTTCCAAATATTTTAAACAACCTCACTGTCTGATTCGTAAAATAGCGCAAGCCGATCATAATAATTACAGATAACAGAATCGGTATCATCAGATTTCGGTATATCACTGTAAAATTGATGCCCGCTACCAGACCGCCGACTAAACAACCAACGGGAATGGTACTGATGCCGATCAGTACCCCTTTGGCAAAGTACGGATGATCCTTCCGATCCAGAATGCCCAGTGCAACAGGGATGGTAAACACGATAGTTGGCCCAAACATGGTCCCCAGGAACACCCAGGAGAACAGGCCAGCCTGTTCACTCTGGGCCATCTGTCCAGCCAGAGCGTACCCTCCCATATCTACCGCGAGGATGGTATTGGCGAACGATGCCGGATCAGCACCGATCGCTTCATATAATGGAGATATCAGCGGAATAAGCATATTCGCTAGGAATGGTGCAAGGGATACAATTCCCACCATCACCAGGGCGAGTGTGCCCATCGCCATAATGCCCTCCGTGAATGCTGCTCCAAGGCCCAACCTGTTTCCGAAAGCCTTGTCCACAGCGCCAAGCACCAGGAAAAATGCAATAAGAATCATGACAACATCATTAATGGGCATGATTACTCCTGTACATACCGCTTCACGTTGTGATGGGTTGCGCTGTCATACGTATCGAATACCAATCGAAGCGTTTTAACATTATCCGAACCGCTGGTCTGGAATTCCGCACCTGTATTCAAACATTCAATAAAGTGGGATTGCAGTTTACGATGGCTGTCCTCGTAGTTTAGCTCTGTACGTTCAGCATATACCGTCTCCACACCAGCATTATCAATGATGGACAACCTTCCGTCTTTATATAGCTTAATGGAAGCCTTATCCCCTTCAATGATGAGTTGCTCCTTATGATCCGGAAGCACCTGATTCGGCAAAGGTTCACTCAGTTCACGGCGAGTCGCCCAGCTCATATCCATGAGACCGACATAATCCCTGTATCCCAGCATGACCATACCGGTGTCTTCCCCCAACGTATAGTTACTAATCTTTCTGGTCTCGGCATATAGACGTTCAGGCTCACCAAACAAGAACCGCCAGGTGTCAAACCAATGCACACCCATCTCATAGAACAGCAATTGTGGCATGTCTCTGAAAAAAGGCTGTGGCAACTTCTCTTCCGGTGCAAATCTCGGAGAATAATAATCCGTATGAATATACCGAATCGTATTCAATTGTCCCACAGTATTTTCCTGAAGCAGTTGCTTGATCAACTGGAAAGGTTCTAACCAGCGCCAATTCTCCGTCACCATCAGACGTACGCCAGCTTTCTCTGCGATTCGTACCATCTCCTCGGCTTCCTCAATGGACCGGGCAAACGGCTTCTGGCACATAATATGCTTCCCCGCTGCTGCAGCCATTTTCACCAGCTCCAGATGAGTTTCCGGTGGCGTAATGATATCGATTACATCGAGATTCGCATTATCTAGCATCACTGTCACATCCGAATAACGAAATGTTGCCGGGATGTTAAATTGTTCTGCTTTTTCATTCAATGTATCTTCGTGCCTGTCGCAAATTCCTGTTATCTCGGCATCAGCAACGAATTGCCAAGCCTTAATGTGTTTTTCGGACCAGTACCCCGTTCCGACAATACCAATTTTCCACATACCTTCACCCCATCTGTAATGTAAATCTCTATTTGTGCCAGCTATGGCGTCTCTCTCTAGCGACTTTATTTACGCGTACCGATCACCACCACATCATGTTCAAAAGCATGCATGGGGATTATGCCGTAATCGTTCTCGCGATAAGCTGCTGTCTTGGCAAATCGGCGTTGCACAAGGTCAATTGTCGTGAATTCGTATTCTTCAACAGGGAAGTCCAGACGTACCTTGGTGTTTACCGGAACATACAGCAAAATTGTGTCTTCCGTGCCTGCCGCACGGATCTCCTTCGTCTTGTTCAATACAATATCCATCGGCTTCACGCCGACCAGCTTGTACTGCTCGAAGAGATACTTGATAAAGGAGTAGTCCCACGCACCTTCGAACCGGAGAGCCGATCTCCAATCATAGGGACTGTCAAAACCTTCACCCTCCACAATGCCAAAAGACTTGCCTTTCTTATGCCAGCTCCAGATGCCATGTGCTCCATAGGTGACTCCGGCCCCGCCTCCGGCAAGCAAACTATGCCATGCAGCCTTACGGGCATCGAATGCGGAATATCGTCCATAGACGTTGCGGCTATAACTAATCTGTTCATAACAAGGTTCACCGTTGATCACTGGACGTACAGGTGACTGATAATAGAAATGTTCTGCAATCTCATGCGCGTAGGCTTGGAATTCCGAGTTATGTCCAGACTGATACATGTAAAAGTCTAACCCTTCACGGTTCGCAAACACTTCAGGAATCTCTCGTAGCCTGCCTTGAATGTGTAACGTTGTCAGACTGGATGGGCTGATGCGTTTTACAGTCTCCAGTGCTGTCTGGTAGTAAGCATTCGCTTCTTCGGAAGGGAAATCCGTATCCCCACTGACCAGATACATTGGATTAAACTCCCCGAAGCGGTTTACAGCATACGTCACATAAGGCTCAACCGCTTCCAATGGCATCTTCCCATCCTTCTGAAACATCGTGGCCCAGGTATCGGGTACATAGTTGCACCACAGAAGCACAAGCGCTGGTGTGAATCCACGTTCTGTTGCCATGCGAACCATTTCTTGTGCACGGTCGAAATAAGCTTCATTAAATGAAAAATAGTCCATCGAACCGTCTTCTTGCAGGTTGAAAGGTTCGATATTCAGATCAGAACCGCTGGCATCCCATTGGCGCAAAATATTGATCTGCACAACGTTGAATCCTTGCATGCTACGATAATCGAGATACTCTTCCCATTCCTCCAATGTAGCATTGGTAAATGCACTCCATACCGTATCCGCCAAATAAAAAAACGGTTTGCCTTCCTTCTCAAACGTCCTGCGGTTGGCTGTAACTTGAACAGACATGATTTCACCTATCCCTCCAACTAAACTAATTATATTATTTTAGTTAATTTAATATAAAATAACATTAAAAAATGAATATAAATGCGTTTTCAATTTGAATATTAGCATCTAATTTATAAACAGTCAATCATAATTTTAGTTTTCATGCGTATATTTTAGTTTAGTTTAGTTTATATATTAACTAAACTTATCACTTAATTCATGGTATACTGATCCTATGTAATCCATTTAGGAGGTTCCACATTGAAGATTGATGATATTGCAAGGCTTGCTGGAGTTTCCAAAGCAGCGGTCTCTCTGGCATTTAACAACAAACCCGGTGTCAGCGAACAGACACGTGAACATATACTACACATCGCTCAAGTACATGGCTACAAACCGAGAACCGTAAAAATCGGAAAAGAGGCACCGAAAACAAATGCTATTATTCGTTTTGTTGCCTGCAAAAATTCCGATATCGTCACAGAGCATTACGATTCTCTCCCGTTCTTCAATGAATTGATCCACCATATCACGGAAGAGGTCAAGCAACACGGCAGTACACTCGTCATATCGTCCATTGACGTGCAGGATTTGCAGCAAGAACTGCAAACGTTGGAGAAGGAACAACCGTCCACAGGCCTGTTGTTGCTCGGGATCAATCTAACTGCGCCCATGATTGAAACCATTCAATCCATTCATGACAATGTCGTCATTCTGGACACATCCTTTGAACATGTGGATGCGAATTTCGTGTCCATTAATAATGCATTGGGCGGATATCAGGCAGGTCAACATCTGGTCAAGCTGGGGCACAGTCGTATCGGATATGTGAAATCCGGTACACGAATTCCGAACTTTATCAAACGGGAAGATGGCTTTCGTGTCGCGCTAGCCGAACACCATCTGACCGTTTCTGAGGCACTAACCTTCCATCTGCAGCCCATGCTGGTGATGGCTCAGGAACATTTACAGCAATCGATCCGGCATCTAGAGGAACGACCTACTGCTATTTTCTGCGAGAACGATTATATGGCGATCAGTACGATCAAATCATTGCAAAATATCGGCATCCGGGTGCCCGAAGATATTTCGGTAATGGGTTTTGACAACATTTTCGAAGCCAATGTAATCAGCCCTGAATTAACCACCGTACATGTCAAAAAAGATATGATGGCCAAAACGGCCGTCAATCTGATTATGACTAACCTGGGGAACAATGAGAAAAACGGTACTCACATCTATGTGAATACGGAAATTGTGGAACGCAGATCCTGTGTGCCTGTCGCCACGCCCGCTGTTGAATAATTGTTAACAATACAATTGATCGCATTCCGGTGGGATGGTAAAGTGGTACTGACGTGATTTCATCTTTGTGTACTATTATAAGGAAGTGTTTATATTGTCTAACCAACCATTTGCCAGTACTGCGAGTCCTCATCTGAGCGCAGACTGCGAGCAATGTTTCGGCCTGTGCTGTGTTGCCCTGCCCTATGGCAAGTCATCGGACTTTGCTTTTGACAAGGCCAGCGGCACACCCTGTTCCAATCTGCGCAATGACAATCGCTGCGGTATCCATACCCAGCTTCGGCAGAAAGGTTTCAAGGGATGTACCGTATACGACTGTTTCGGAGCCGGACAGAAGCTGTCTCAAGTGACCTACGCGGGCAAAGATTGGCGGGATCATCCGGAGTCTGCAACTGAAATGTTTGATTGTCTGCCTGCCCTGCGGCAAATTCACGAGTTGCTAAGTTATATGAATGAAATGATGATGCGACCGGAGACATCATCGCTTCACTCGGCATTTGGTGAGTTATATCAGGAGATTGAGCGTCTGAGCAACCTGGAGCCTGCGGCCCTCTTGCGTCTGGATATTACTGAACATCGGTCCACTGTGAATCAGCTCTTGGTCCAGGCAAGTGAAATGGTACGCGCGAATGTACCACCTGCAACTCATGGACAAGAAAAGTCGAAGAAGGGCAAAAAACGCACCGGAAGTGACTTCTTTGGCGCCAACTTAAGAGGAGCTGACCTGCGGAGCGCGAGCTTCCGAGGGGCTTTAATGATTGCAGCCGATCTCCAAAATGCAGATGTGAGAAATTCCGATTGGATTGGCGCGGATTTGCGAGATACGAATCTGGGCGGTGCTGACCTGAGAGGTGGCATCTTCCTGACACAATCCCAGCTTAATGCAGCCAAAGGTGATCTGCATACCAAACTGCCAGATCACTTAACTGCTCCCACGCACTGGACGTAGGGAAACCGTCTCGTTAAGATACAACCGCCAGCAGGAAAGTATTATGCACATGCTTGATTCATGCTAATGTTCGAATCGTATTTCGAATTGTATACGGCAAAAAAAGCTCGTCCTATGCATCATAGGACGAGCTTTTTGTTATATCAACTACAGGAATGAATTACGAATTACAACAAGTCGCGGCGAAGGTCCTCAGCTGATTTCGGAGACAGGTGACCGAGCGGAATATCAAATACCGTCTTCGCTCCCTTATGTCCTTCCACGCTCAAACGTTGTGCGGCTCTCGCATACGCCACAAGTACGCTCGCTGTAAATTCAGGATTGCTGTCGAGTTTCAGACCGAATTCAATAATTTGCTTTTGACCGGCACCTGTAACCCCACTGCGAATTACAAATCCACCATGCGGCATGCCCTCATGCTCGGATTTCAATTCTTCTTCGCTGATGAATGTTACTGTCGTATCGTAATCTGCAAAGTAGTTAGGCATTGACACAATCGTCTCACGGATCTCATCCTGATTGGCAGCATCTTCTGCTACCACATAACATTGACGCAGATGCTTCTCGCGTGTAGACAGTTCTGGCGTCTCCCCTGCACGAATGCGGTTGATCACCTCTTCAACAGGTACAGTATACTGTACTCCTGCCTTAACGCCTGGAACACGACGAATGGCATCCGAGTGACCTTGGCTCACACCTTTGCCCCAGAACGTGTACTCTTTTCCTTCTGGCAGGATGGACTGTGCAAGCAGACGGTTCATGGAGAACAATCCTGGGTCCCAACCTGTGGAAATGACACTCACGTGACCGCCTTGCTCTGCCGCAGCATTAACTTCCTTGTAGAACTCAGGAATCTTCGCATGCGTATCGAAGCTGTCTACCGTATTGAACAACTTGGCGATAGCTGGTGTCTGCTCCGGAAGGTCGGTTGCCGAGCCACCACAGAGGATCATAACATCGATCTTGCCTATGTATTGCTCAGCTGCAGAGATATGCTCAAAACGAACTTCTGTACTTTCAGCGACCATCTGCTCCGGATTACGACGTGTAAACACAGCAATCAGTTCCAGATCCTCGTTCTGAGAAATGGCTTTCTCCACACCTTTACCCAAGTTACCGTACCCTACAATACCTACTCTAATCATGTTCAATCCTCTCCTGTCTTCTTCTATAGTTGTCTATTACTTCTTGTATAATGATATAACATACCATGTAACTTGTCAGGTTTCCAGTTCGAATAAAAAAATACCTTACAGCGGTGCAGCAATAATGCTGTTCCGCATGCAAGGTATTATGGAATCTATTCGTTAATTTTAAATAAGGAGAACAATGTCCCTCATCTGATTCTTAAGATTCTGTCCAGGTCAATGTCAGTTCAATGACGCCTTCCTGCATCCGTCAACTTTTTGGTGTTGAAGTAATCCTTATAGGAGCTGGAATACCGTTTTCATGTCTTGTTCTGTGGAGAAAATCAACATAGCTGATGCTTGCCTTCGTTCTCACCTGAACTGGCTAATCGAATGGTTGCATCTTCCGGCAGAGGGAAGTCACTTGGCAAGTTCTCTGGCAACTCATTGGTTCCAGCAATTACTACTCCTTCTTCTTGATCTTATGCGCTAATCCCGTTCAAACGATTGGATGACAGGTACTGCATCAACGTTATTCTTGACCCATATTACGGATACGGATAATACACTCAGAGATAATAGACAACTGGCTACGAGGATGGACAGGAATCGGGTGACAACTCTAATCTTTTTCATCCATCCCTCCTCCTCATCCTGTTCATCATGTGTTTGCGGAATCATGTTACTCATAGGTCATTGGACGGTGTCACTAATTTCAAGATTTCGGCAGCGACAATATCCGGCTGACTGTTATGGATGTAATGCTCGGCGTGAGGGACAATCTGCTGGGTTCCTTGTCTGGACCATGAAGCAAATTTCACTTGATCTGCCTGCCATGCCCGACTCCCCTCACTTGGTTGATCTGATCCAGCTGTCAGGATCGTCAGAGGGAAAGGAAACTCCTTTTTGTTCTCCAGCACACGTAATGCGTTGATCTTGGAATGACGAATCTCATCCATCACGTTGTCATTGTATGCATGCTTCAGGGTAGAAATGGTGGCAGCCTTTTTCATCGGCGCAGAAACCAACTCCGGGTCAATGACCAGTGTTGCCATCATCTGATCCGAATGCAGCAATGTACGCGCAATGCCTGTTTTAACCAGGAATCGGGCTGAAGTAAAATACCATTCGGGCGTATCCATTTCCACCGTACTGTAATATTCAGGACTTCCGCCATCAATCATGACCATGCCGGCCACCTCATCGGGATACTTTTGCGCAAATCGGAGAGTCTCCAAAGCACCAAGGGAGTGGCCTACCATAATATAAGGCGGACGTTGACCGGAAGTTCGCAGTAACTGATGAATCTCTTCCGAGATGGTATCGACATCACGAGGTTCATCTGTGTAGTCACTGTATCCGTACCCAAACCGATCGTATACCGCAATTTTCACCTTTGATTTCAACTTGTCATACAACGGACTGAAATCCACATACGGATTGGGTGTACCCCAACCTGAGGCAAAAACCACCGTGACCTCTCCTTTGCCAGCGGTGTAGAGATGCATGTTGCGACCACTCACTTCATAGTACTTGCCTGGCGGAGGATAAGACTTCATATCCTGCGTGGATTGATACGCCTCATAGGCTGCACCTGTCAGCAGTAAAAGTCCTGCAGCCAGCATCAGGCCTCCCAGCACTTTTAACCCTCTCCGTAACCCCTTCTTCATCTTCTCTACCCCTTACTCCAAAGGTTCATCTATATATGTATGCTTCAATCGTACCCAAGAAATAGCGGAATTGAAACAATCCGGAGTCCAGTCCTTTCCCCAACCAAAGTCCAGTCTCACTCCCCTACCCGTGACGTAAAAAAACTGCAAATCTCCGATTAAGGAAACTTGCAGTTCATCTATATCTATATTCCAAACCTCATACCTTCATCCATCTCACCATGATCCGTACCTAGAGTTCCAATGTTAGACCCACCGGGCAATGATCACTGCCCATCACGTGGCAGTCGATATGTGCATCAGCAACCTTCGGCGCCAATTGATTGGACACGAGAAAATAATCGATGCGCCAGCCCACATTCCGTTCTCTAACCTTCGGCATATAAGACCACCAGCTGTATACATCCGTACGATCCGGATACAGATGGCGGAAGCTGTCCACATAACCAGAAGCAAGCAAATCGGTCATTTTGCCGCGCTCTTCAAGGGTAAATCCCGAGTTGCCCAGATTGGGCTTCGGATTCTTCAGATCGATCTCCTGATGAGCCACATTCAGGTCTCCACAGACGATAACCGGCTTGGTCTGCTCCAGTTGCAGAATATAACCCCGGAATCGGTCTTCCCATTCCAGACGGTAAGGCAGCCGGGTCAGATCCCGCTTCGCGTTAGGTGTATAGACGTTCACCAGATAAAAATCATCATACTCCAGTGTAATCATCCGGCCTTCCGGTTCGCTGTCTTCCTCCATCCCGTAACGAACGGATACAGGCTTGATTCGGCTAAATACAGCCGTGCCGGAATAACCTTTTTTGATCGCATAATTCCAATATTGATAAACATCTTCCCCCAGGTCCATCTCAATCTGTCCGGCTTGCAATTTGGTCTCCTGAAGGCAGAAGATATCTGCCTGACTCTCCTGATAATAATCCATAAATCCTTTGGTCACACATGCCCTTAAGCCATTCACATTCCAGGACACCAGCTTCATATCCTCATCTCCTCACATCTCACCAATATAGCATGAGCGAATTCAGGAGGACAAGGTTCACGGCCTGGAAATGACACCAACTTGCCTATATATCGCTTCGTAACTTGGAGAACACCGCAAGGTCAATATATCTGCCTTTCTCGAACTCATGCTGTCGAAGTACGCCTTCCTTCTGAAAACCAAGCTTGTGTAACAGGCGAATTGACGCCTCATTCTCCGGTTCAACCTTCGCTTCGATCTTGTTGAGCTGCATGCTCATGAATCCAAAATGCAGCACAGCATGGGCCACTTCCGTCATAACACCGCGGCCCCATAAAGAGGAGCACAAGTCGTATCCGATCTCAGCACGGTTATGTACATCTTCGTAGTTCAGGAACCCACAGGTTCCGATCACTTTACGAGTTTCACGGTCTTCAATCATCCAGCGTAAACCCGTGTGTTCCTTGAAAATCTTCGCATACCAGTTCATCTCACCCATTGCATCCTCCACGGATTCAAAGGGAGTGAATGGCATATATTGAACCACAGTTTCATCCGAATATAACTCCAACAGGTCTTGGCTGTCCCTTGCCTCTGCCGACCGAAGGATGAATCGTTCGGTCTGGATTAGGGGAAACAGGTCAAACGTAAATTGCTCACTCATGCGTGGTCTCCTTTATCACATTCATTATATAAGTCATTTTACTATTAATATGTTCTATTAACATCTCTCTCTTCTCTATAAGCTGTTATATTGACTATTAAAAGTTGGGAGACTACATTATGCTTTAGAAGATTAACGTTGGAAATAGACTAGGAGGCGGAACCATGACCACACCATCATATGACGTTATTATCGTTGGAGCCGGCTCCATGGGCATGAGTGCAGGTTATTATCTATCGCGCAGTGGATGCAAAGTTTTATTAATAGATGCCTTTGATCCTCCGCATACGGAAGGAAGCCATCACGGAGATACCAGACTGATTCGCCATGTGTACAGTGGTGGGCCTGACTATGTTGCCATGGCACTACTTGCACAGAAGTTATGGCATGAGCTGGAGGAAACGACAGGAGACCAACTGTTTGTTCCTTCAGGCGTCTTGAATATAGCTGACCCGGAGATTCATTCCTTTCAAAGCCGATTGAGCCATGCAGATGATGCAGACATTCGTTATGAAACGTTGCATGCAACCGAGGTGATGAAACGCTGGCCAGGTATTACAGTACCTGAACATTACGAGGCCATGTATGAGCCTGATGCAGGTTATTTGTATAGTGAACCCTGTATTCGAGCCTTCCGCAAGGCAGCCGAGGCTCACGGTGCCACCTTGTTAACGCACACGCGTGTGGAGCATATCGAATACGGACCACATTCCGTTGCAGTTCAGACTTCAGGTGGTGAGACATACCATGCGAATCAAATCATCCTGAGCACGGGTGCCTGGTTTCAGACGTTAAAACCTTTCGTGGATCTCCCGATCCAGGCTGTACGTAAAACAGTTGGATGGTTTGATTCCCCAGAAGCCTTGTATGGCGAGGCGCACTTCCCCGGATTCACACTGGCAGGAAAAGAAGGGACCTATTACGGATTCCCGAGCATTGGCGGATCAGGTCTGAAGATGGGTCGTCATGATACGGGTCAGGTGTGGACACCAGGAAGTACGATGGCTCCTTTTGGTACGGAAGAAACGGACGAGGGTGATCTGCGCAGGCTGCTCGAACTTCATATGCCTCAGGCAGCTGGAGAATTGAAACGTGGTAGTGTATGCAAGTATGAATTCACTTCGGATGAAGATTTTATTATCGACCGACACCCTGCCCATGAGCGTGTGTGGCTGGCAGGCGGTTTCTCCGGTCACGGCTTCAAGTTCGCAAGTGCCATTGGACAAGTTCTATCCGACTTGGTTCAGACAGGACACACAGATCAGGATATTGGAAGGTTCGCCCTGTCCCGTTTTCGTTAAGTACAAGCCTGCTGAATCAACTTGAACATATGTATGTATAAAACAGCTACTTCCTTAGAGGGTGCAGTGTTGCTCAGAGCACTGCACCTCCAGGAAAGTATGCTACGTTAGAACGTTAATGCAAGCGCACGAACACTAATGAACTTTGACGAGGCTCCATTGCTGATTGAATCCGCCATTGTCGGCCCACTGAATCGTGGAGGCACCTGCGGTCAGAGATCCTTGATTGATGTCGACCGTCAGGCCACCGTTTCGATTCGCAAGTACCAAATATCCTCCCACATCAATGGGCAGCCATTGCTGATTGTTGCCCCCGTTATCCTGCCACTGGATCAAAGCGGCTCCGCCTTGTGTGGAACTCGCATTCACATCCAGTAAAAGACCACTGCCTACATTGCGGATGTTGTAATATCCGTTACCTGCCGACTCCAGCTTCCATTGCTGGTTGGCGGCTCCATTATCATTCCATTGAATAATCGTGGCTCCACCTGTAGTAGAAGCAGCGTTCACATCGAGTGCTAGTCCACTGTTCCGATTAATCAGCTTGTAGATGGCCCCGGCTTCATATCCTGTACTGCCATTGTAAGTTGCACCGGAAATGACGTAGGTTGTGACCGAATTGGCTTTGGCTGTAGCCGTAAAGGTTTTGTTTTGCACCTTAATATTGGTCAGTTGCTGCAACTTCTCTGTTGAAGAGGTCCGATATACCTGAGCAGACGTGCCTGTGTTAGTAAAGCGACTGAGATCATAGGTTACCGTTGTATCTGTCGATTCCGAATTGGTTGTGACCAGTACAATTTTACCGGAAGCTGCATCATAGGCTGCAAGGGTATTGGCATCACTCATGCCGATAATCTTGTATCCGGGACGAATAAATTTGCTGTAATTGCCCATGACATAATATTTTTGGTTCACGGTGTAACTGGTCGTTTGCGTATTGTTCAACACATTCTTGAAGAATCCCCATCCTTCTGCACTATCCACGGCTTGCCAATACACCCATGCACTCGCTCCCATATTACGAATATCCTTAGGATGGTACGTGACATCGTAAGTCCGCTTGCATCCCCGTCTCCATATTCCGAGGTCCACAGATGTTTACCGGCAGACGTCGCTGTGTTGCGCAAAGCAGTGCGATTGCTTCCGCCATACGTGTGTGTGTTGATCTGACTAATGGATGATTTAACCGCACTGCTGTAGCTGTTGAATGACACATTGGTATCATCGATACTGTATTCTTCCGGTGCGCTCAGCTTCGTGGACAGGCCCTTCGCATTCAACGAATCTTGTACCTGACTCAGAATCGTGTTCTGATCCGCCCGGTCAAAGTGCATTGCCTTCCTGGTCATTGCCCTGCTTCCACCACGTCGAGATCGGTTCATTCAGCGGAGTTACGCTATCGAATGTGATCCCCCAATTATCCCGGAAATGCTTCACAACCTCGGTCAAGTAATCTGCAAAATCATCATAATGTTCAGGCTTGAGGTTATTCCCTCCATTCGCTGCACCCGATACACTGCCACTGATCGTCATCCAGTAGGGTGCCGAGTTGGCAAAAGCCTCAATGACGTTTACACCCTGCGCTTTGGCAGCTTGCAGCATATAACGCTGGTTCGCATCCGCAGTCCAGTCATACACACCCGGAGAAGGCTGATAACCGGGAACGGCTTTGCGATATTCGAGAATATTGGACGATGGATTATCCCCGCCTCCAATGTTGTACCGCAGGATGTTCAGACCCAGTCCGGTATTTGCGTTGAACATTTTCTCCACATACTCATCCCGGTTGGAGTATTCTCCTACCACTTTGCCCCACCACGCGAGAGATGTTCCCCATCCCTCCATCGTCTGATATTGCTTCGATGGATCGGCAACAGCCGTGTAAGCTCCCGCAGCAGATACCTCTGTCCCCAGTCCCAAACTGCCCGTTAGCAGACTTCCTGCCAGTAGCAGCGAGCTCATTCGTTTTAACCACTTCATCCGCTTCACTCCTTAGAATTTTTCGAAACGCGAACACCAATTATTGTGCAACCTCTCGGAATGTCGCGTCTGACTTATCGAGTGCAGTAACGACAGCTTCCAATTTCAGTACATTATTGTAATGTCTCAAATACAAGTTAGGGTTACTAAACGAGGCATACGAAGTCCAAGCGGCGTTAGCAAGTCCATTGACACGTTTGAACGTGGCATCATTTCGGAATGTGGCGCTGCCGTCATTTTTCACCAATGTGATGTTGCCATTATTATTGCGCAGGAAATAACTTGGATAGTTCATGGACTCAAACGAAATTCCTGTTGCATTCGCGAGACCAGGAACGATGCGGAACTGTGCATCCTCGGCTGGACTAACATTGCCATCGATTCGAGCCTGATAGTTGTAATGACGAATGAAGCTGCCTGGTACATTGAATGACTCCAACTTGCGGATATCGCCAGGCTGTCCGGATTCTTTCAATACGGTCATATGCCGGACGAGTCCGGTAAGACCCGCAATCTCCTGCTTGACACCCCAGGTCTTGAAACCGTCAGCAGAGTCGCTGTAATAATATTTTTGTGTTGCATAGCCGTCAAAGTAGATTCGCCATGAACCATTATCCAACTGAACAATCGCCGGACCTTCAACCCATGAGCCCCAGCCGGCCCAATCCCCTGTGCCTTTAAAGGTATAAGGTCCGGTCAGCGAGGTCGCTGTCGCATATTCAATATATTTGGTGGTTTCGTTCTTGGTAAAGGCATGATAGGTTGAGCCTGTCTGAACGATAAAGGTATCAATATAATTGGGAGCAATGCCTGCCAGTTCAGTAGGCGCGGACCATGAGGTAGACGTCAGATTGCTGCTTGAAGCAGTAATGACATAAGGTTTGAAATTTTCATAGTTGCCTGGAGAGAGGGACACGATAACGTTCAGACTGCCGTTGCTGTCTTTGAACCATTCCGGTGCCCATGTGTGTGCAATCGTGGTAGGAGTGGATAATGTAATGTTACGGACAAACGTCCAGTTTACCTTATCCGGGCTGGAGGCGATACCGATGGAATTACCTGACCAGTTCGTGGTGTAAACGACGTAGTACAGACCATCTGTGTGCTTCATGATGCTGGGATCGCGGATCAGATCGGCCGGAGGTGTATAGGCTGGCCCTTTTAGCAAACCATAGTGGGTTGCATTATACGATTCATAGATATACATATTGGACTCACTTGTGTTTGTAAAGGCGGATATCGTATATACACTTGTCGCTGCTCTGGCTGTATTGGGGAATAACATCGTTAATAGAAGTAATGTTCCGAGGAACAGAATCATCCCGGACTTGAAACCGCTGGACGTTCCTACTCTTACTCCCTCCTGATACTTCGTTAACATTGGGTCATCTCCCTTATCCCTGAGTGATGAACAGAGGAATACCTTACTGTATTACCAAATACAAAACGTACCTGGGACTGTCCCTGATGAGCAACACCTCACGACTACCTGTTCGAATTCCAATTACATGAAGCATCACTCCCTTCACAGATCATGGATGAACACTCTTTATTTATGTAAACGGTTACAAATAAAATGCTACAAGTTTTACCTTTGCTCATTGTGCAGACCTGATCACCACAGTCTCCCCATTCCCTTAGCTCAATTTACTCACAAGACTGAATCCGAAAATTCATGAACCGGGGTTATTTAAACTAAGAAAATGAGGTAGTTTGACTGCAGTAAAAGGTAATTTTTGCGTTTGCGTTATAGATGCTATTTCAGAGCGCTACTCCACGACAACCCAAGGATAACGGGATAGTTCATCCAATATGAATCGTACACGTTCTGGCGTTCTGCCTTCTTCATCGAACAAAAGCAGTTCATTCTCTTCCTGTATCCAAGCGACTGGGATCTTGTAATCCTCTTGTGGACCAATCTGCCAATAACGTCCCAGATGATGTCCATTCAGGTGAATGGTTCCTTTACTCATTCCGGTCAGACGAAGCATCAGGTTCACTTTATGATGCTCGGATACTACGGGCTTGGCGAAACGCCAGCGGTACCAGACGGACTGACCGTACGAGCCTTGGACGGGATCATGGTTGGATACAGGGTGAGACTTCTCGTTCAACGTAGCACGATTGACCGATTCACCCGAGGTATGGGTTACCCGATTGGCACTTGAATTGCCACCTTCGGCGATACCAGGGTGTGCTGCACGCTGAATTGACCCCTGTGCTTCAGGATGGACCGATTTTTGTCCTACCCCCGAGATCTCCCATTGTTGCGGAAGCAATGCATCTGTCCCTGCCATACGCCAATCCTTCAGTTCTCCCTCACTCGGATACGTAATCAGTTCCAGTCGGTTCAACGGTGAACGGCTATACGGCATTTCCAATGTATTCGTCTCTCCGGGCTTGATGTAGAGGGACAGATCCAGCGTCTGAAAGGCAAACCAGTCCTGATATCCATCCATCGGAACTTCGATGCCGTTGATACGAAGACCTTTGCTCAGTGCACCCACGAGAATCGCACGATCCATGCCATCCAGCGTAAAGCTTCTGCTTAGATGTGGAGTCTCTTGGAGAGAATTTACTTCATCAAGATGCACACTTCCACTCTCCATGCGCCAACCCCGACGTATATCCTGAACTATGCCACCCAGATATGCAGGACCAGCCAGACCTTTGCTCTCACCCAGGTGTGGAGAGAAATTCAATCTGCCCATATGCTGTACCAGAATCTGAAGTGTGTTCTTCCCTTGGACTACTCGTAACTGCACTCCTGCGGCACCTACCTGACGCACTAATGCCTGCTGAACACCATTAACGATTATTCTGGCGGTATCCTGGATATCCGGCAAAATGAGATTAGTGATCTCTTCTTTCGGACTCTCGAAATCGCATTCATACAACAGATAACCAAAATCTTGTCCATACCGGGAAAAGTCTTCCGGTTGTGCACTCGCCGTGCGCTGCTTCGCAGTTAACGTAACACGTGACAACTCGGGGGAAACAGATAACGTCGGTGCAATTGGCGATGTCCATGGATGCTGCTGTATTCCAGCGATGGACTCCTGACTGGCAAGGAACTCGCGACCTGTTAACATACGTTCTCCATCGGCCCAGTCACCAAGCAACGTAATCGTCCGATCCGGGTCAGAGATCATGCCTTTGACCTGGCCAGATGACAACACGTCTACATCATCGAAGCCTATTGCATAACGCAGCCCCTTCTGTTCTGTTGCTTCCAATCGCCATGTTCGATTCATCGTTTCTTGATCTAGAATCATGAAACGGATCGGTGTGCCGTTTGCTTCCAGTTGGATCGTTCCCGGCTCTTGGAAATGAAAAAGATCGAAGCGGTATACGTTCCTAGCCGAATCGTGTTCGACAAGCACTTGCACCGTACTGCCCGTGACGTTCAATGCACCAGTTTCCAGTTCAATAATAGAGCGCTGCCCAGCAGCAGCTACGATGAACAGGGTCAATTCTCCGTTTATCATTTCATTGCCCGTAATCATCGTTCCTGCAGTCAGATATACTTGTTCGGCAATCGGTACCCGATCCAGTACCGGAATAATCTGCCCTGGATTCAGCGCTACGGGAAGAGTGCGGCCTTCTTCGAGCGTAATGTGCATCGTCTCCCGTTCATCCTTGTGACTCTCCAAGAACCAGATCTTCTGGTCACCCGCTTGTCTGCCTCGCACAGACACCCCTTCAGGATGACGTACATGGTTCTGCTCTGCGGGAATTTCCTCTGTTTGCATGAGAAGTGCCCCGAATGCATGTACGAAATAAGACAGATTCTTGGTTACCGCATATTTCGGCGTCACTCGTCCATATTCATTCAGCGGTGCATCATAGTCATAAGACGTAATCATGAAGATATCACTGCTACCCATCGTTCTGCCGCCATATCCACCGAAGTTCGTGCCGCCGTAGAACATATAATGGCTGATTCCGGTATACCCGGCTCGCAGAATTTCCATGATTCGTTTCTCCAGCAAAGGTACCGTCTTCTGAATGGCAGAAGGCCCTCCCCAGTTTTCGAACCATCCGGTCCAGAATTCCGTGACCATCTTCGGTGTCTCCGGTTGTTTGGCACGAAGTTTCTCATAATGTCCGTCAGCACCCGACCAGAAATTAGCCCCTTCAATCGTGCCTTCCGCCCCGCCAACACAAGTGATCAGCGTAGCGTCGATGCCACGTTGTAACAATCCATCTCTCAGCGTATTCATATGGTCACTTGCCGCTACGTCATCCATCAGGTATCCGTATTCATTCTCCACCTGAACCAGAATGACCCTGCCCCCAGCGGATAGCTGGCGTTCCCGAATGATCGGCACAAGTCGGTCAAAGTACAGGTTCACATAGTGTAGATACGTCTCATTATTTTCCCGGAATTTCACGCCATCCTTCGTACCCAGCCAGTATGGAAAACCGCCAAAATCCCATTCTGCACAGATAAATGGACCCGGACGTGCAATGACCCACATGCCCAGTTCTGCACACAGATCCAGAAATGCACCGCAATCGTTATCCCCTTCAAAGGACCACTGTCCTTCTTCCGGTTCATGTACGTTCCACGCAAAGTAGGTGTCGATGCAGTTCATGCCTGCCAGCTTCGCCTTCAACAGAACCTCACGCCATTCCTCCTTCGGCATACGGAAATAATGGATCGTTGCACTGTTCAGAAATACACGCTCTCCGTTTAGGAAGAAACTACGCGCGTCGTACGTTAATTCGGATTGAACACCGTTCTCAGCCCTGGAGATGTTCTTCTCCTGTTCCTGAAACAAAAGGGATGCTTTCTCTGTCAAAGATATCCCCTCCTTCTCTTTATTTATATAAATTGAACTAAAGAATATTTACACTGCACACTTCGATGACAGAACAACCTTCCAATCGCTGTTATCCCCGGATTTTTTTGATTCCCTTTTCTCAAAGGGAAAATCCGGTGATAGCGTATGCTTCCGATGTAGCTTTCTTACAGAAAGCTTGTAGGCGAACGCTCCGCTTCTTCCGGTTTCTTCTGTCCTCTCCGTTATGTGTAAATGTTTAGTTCAATTTATATAGTTCATATGTCCTGTGATTTTTTTACAATATAAGTTGAACCATATTCGTTAAACTAAAAGACGACTTACACTGGTACTACGATGATAGAATAACCTTCCAATCGCTGTCATCAGTTCGCCTGCACCGTCACGCCTTCCAGTACAACGGTTGTGATAGAATTGTCTGCGGTAGGCACTTCAAGTCCGTTAGCATACACCGGAATGTCCTCAAGCTGTTCCATATTCCGATCCGGAGAAGTCTGATACACCTGAGCGTTGGATGATTTTCCGTACGCATACCCTTCCAGTTCAAACGCCGTTGTACCCGCTGACAATTCATTACGAATTACCAGCACCAGTCTCTGATGTTCTGCGTCATAGGCAGCCAGCGTGCGTCCACCATCCGTTGGAATAATTGTCGCACCAGGACGAATGAACTTCGTAAACTGGGCCATGCCATAATACTGCTTGGTCATCTCATACTGTTCTTCTCCGTTAAAATTGGCATGAATGAATCCCCAATTGTTATCGGCCCCTTCATCTTCAACGGCCTGCCAGTATACCCAGGCGGATGGCTGCATGATTTTCAGATCGAACATGATCCGCTCCGCCAGCTCCTGCACCGAGGTCATATCCTCATGACTGTGAGGTTCACTGCCACCTGTTCCGTACTCGGACATCCACAGCTTCTTGCCATGGCGTTCTGCCAGCGTGCGCAGTTCTTCCATTTTGCTACCATTATAGGAGTGGGTATTGATCTGCTGGATCACGTCCAGCGTGTCCTGATCATAGAGGTTGAAATTGAACACTGTCTCATCAATGCTGTTATCGTCTGCGGCACTGATGACGGTTCCGTCCAGTCCTTTGCTCTGAAGGGAAGCGGCCACTTTCTTAATAATCTCGGCCTGTTTCTCATTCGTAAAATGACTGCCTTCCTGCATATTGCCCTTCTTCCACCAGTCGGAGGAAGGTTCATTGAGCGGATTCAGTGTGCGGAAGGTGATCCCCCACTCGTCCCGATAACGCTTCACGACTTCGGTCAAATAATCGGCAAAGGCATTATACTGATCATCACGCAAATTATT
The DNA here is from genome assembly GCF_054161325.1 of Paenibacillus sp. Z3-2. NCBI lineage: Bacteria > Bacillati > Bacillota > Bacilli > Caryophanales > Paenibacillaceae > Paenibacillus > Paenibacillus sp. Z3-2. The sequence goes on from NZ_CP096397.1 coordinate 4,872,159, forward strand.
GCTGCCATCCACGGCTCCAGTAACCGATCCACTGATCGTCATCCAGTAAGGTGGTGAATTGGAGAATGCTTCGGCAATGTTCACGCCGCGCTCCATCGATCCCTGTAATACAGCACGCTGGCCTGCATCAGCATCCCAGTCCCACTCTCCAGGTTCAGGCTGGAAGCCAGGTACATCCCCGCCGGGACGAAGAGCTTTCATCTCCGGATTTTCCTCACCACCAATATTGTAACGAACGATGTTCAGACCTAATCCTTTCTCCGGATCAAAGACCAGATCCATCACTTCACTCACCTTCGCCTGATCCTTCCATCCGCCAAGATCGTTGGCCCACCAGGCAAGTGACGTACCCCAACCTTCAAAATGATCATAGGACTGATCCAGCTTCAGACGTACTGGCTCCCCTTGGAACACAAGTGTTTTAGATGACTCATTGGCAAAATGATTGATAACAATTCCTCCTCCTGCCAGCAGGGCAATCAAGGCGACACCCATGAGGATATAGCTCCGTTTGCCTCTGCTGCGTTGTTCTTTATGCGCCATGGGCTAAACAATCCTTTCTCCATGTACGTTGATTACTCCGTTGGCCTTGAACGTCAGGTCCAATACATAAACACACTACAGACACCTTCTGTTACTTGATTCCACTGCTTCCGCCGCTAATGTTGGCCTCATAGACATAACGCTGTCCGAACAGATATACCAGCACCATCGGAATGGTGAGGAACAGGGAAGCGATCATCACAAGGTTCCACGGTGGCATCTGACCGCCACCTACCGTAGTCAACAGCTGCACCCCGAGTGCCAGAGGCATTTTCTCCGGATCATTGATATAGATAAGCGGCCCCATGAAGTTCCCCCAGTTATAGGAGAAAGAGAAGATCGCAATGGCTGCAAGTATCGGATAAGTCAGTGGCATGATGATCTTCCAGTAGATTCCCGGATGTCCCATACCATCGATCATGGCGGCTTCATCCAGTGATTTGGGAATACTCATGACGAACTGCCGAATCAGAAATACGTTGAACGCTCCGGCGAAGAAGCTCGGTACGATCAGCGGGTAAAATGTATTAATCCAGTCCAGATGACGGAAGATGATGAACTGCGGCACCATCGTCACCTCACCCGGAATCATCATCGTACTAAGCAACACAATAAACAGGAAACGGCTGCCTTTCGCCTTGATTCGGGCAAAGCCGTAGGACACGATCGAAGCTGACAATACCGATCCGACAATCGTAAAGATAGTAATGATGACCGAGTTTTTGAGATACGTGCCAAGATTGTTATTCGTGAAAATCGTATAGAAGTTCGACCATTGGAACTCCAGCGGTACGAAGGTAAAGGCTGACTTGACGGTTGTTGCGTCACTTGCCAGTGCAATGGAGATCATGTACAGGAAAGGCGAAGCAAGCAGCACCCCGACCAGAATCAGAAAAATATAGGATATCGTCTTCTCCACAGTCGATGGATTACTCATTGGCTTTTCCCTCCTCGTAGTGCACCCATAGCGCCGATGAACGGAATACAACCAGTGTCAACGCCATGATGATGATGAATAGTACCCAGGCAATCGCCGATGCATATCCCATTTTGTAGAATTGGAACGCATTCTGGAACAAGTAGGGCACAACCATCTGACTTGAATTGTCAGGTCCCCCGGCAGTAACAATGAATACCTGCGCGAAGGTCTGGAGCGCTCCAATCATGCCAGTCACGAGATTGAAGAAAATGACGGGCGTAAGCATTGGGAATGTAATATGGAAGAACGACTGTGTACTTTTCGCCCCATCGATGGCAGCGGCCTCGTACAGTTCCTGCGGTATTCCTTTCATACCTGCAAGCAGCAATACCACGCCACCACCCACACCCCATAAGGACATGAGAATCAATGCAGGCTTAACCCAGTTCGGATCAAGGAGCCAGGCAGGACCCTGAATACCGAAGATCGCAAGTGCCTGGTTGATCAATCCTTCCGTCGGCGCAAGCAAGTGGATGAAGAGCAATGAACTCGCAACCACCGGAACGACGGAAGGCAGATAGAACAGAATACGGAAGAAGGTAATTCCTTTGATCTTCTTGTTCAGGTAATATGCAATCCAGAGTGAGATCGACATCCCCAGTGGAATGGATATCAGGGCATAGAAGAATGTATTGCCCACAGACTTCCAGAAGATCGGATCATCGGTCAGTAGCGTTTTATAATTGTCGATGCCAATAAATTCAGGGGACTGGAACAGATCCCAATTCGTGAAGCTCATATAGATGGAAAACAGGATCGGACCCAGGGTTAGCCCCAGAAACCCGATCAGCCAAGGCGAGATGAAGATGTAGAACCATTTCCCGTCCTTTTTTCTCACGTTAAGCCCTCCCATGACGCAGAGAGCAGATGGAACCCGCATTCACGCCGAATTCCACCTGTCCTCCTGTCGATGCTATTTGAACAACCTCTATTTGTAGAGTCTTTCCAGTCCACTCTGGATTTCAGTTACGGTATCATCAAGCGAAGCTTTGTTGTTGAAGTACACACCCAACTTATCGTTAATGAGCTTCATCATTTCGTTCCATTGCGGGTTGAACGGTTCTGCGTAGATCGTCGATTCACTGAAAGCAGCCATATTGATTTTCTTGCCGCCATATTCGGCATTCAGGAATTCATCACTGGACAGACCTGCTTTGGTTGCAGGAGCATCCTGACCGGCTTTGACCATTGGCATCTGTGCTTCAGGTGTGGTCAGTGCTTCAATTACTTTGAATGCTTCTTCCTTGTGTTTGGAAGCGTTGGTAATCGTTAACCCGTTGAAAAATGCGTTCGTTTCGCCCCATACCGGAGAGATATCCCAGTTAATGCCTTCCACCTTGGCAAGCGAACCAATGTTCCAGAACCCTGTCGTTTCCATGGCGATCTTGCCTTGAGCGAACAGCGGATCAGCTCCGATATTTCCCATGTCGGCAATCTCGGTTGGCGTTGGTCCTGCACCGTGTGTGAAGGTCAGATCATTCATGAATTGCAATGCTTTACGCACAGGCTCTGTATTGAAGGTCGGTTTACCGCTCTCATCGAACAGTGAGCCACCGTTCTGGTAGATAAGTTGCATCCATTGCGGCCACCAGCTGCCAGGGTAGTAACCCCATTGCACCGTTTTGCCATTCTCCTTGACCGTCAGCTTCTGAGCTGCCGCCATCAGATCGTCTTGCGTCCAATCTTTGGTTGGATATTCCACTCCAGCCTTGTCGAACAGATCTTTGTTATAGAAGAGGACCATCGCGCCTGCACGATCCGGCAAACCGAATTGCTTGCCATCGTACTTCATCAGGTTTGCAATATCGTCGGAATAACGCTTGGACATGTTCACGTTGTTCGCCTGAATCATGTCATCCAGCGGTATTATCTGATTCTTGGAGGCGTAAGCCTGATAGTTCTCGGCAATCATCATGATATCCGGCGCTGTTCCCCCGGCGATCATGGTCTGTACCTTTTGGTCATAATCCCCTGCAACCACATTGAGCTTCACGTTAATATCGGGATACGTCTGCTTCACAATGTCGAGTCGCTCCTGATAAATCTTCTTCTCATCCTCCGAGCCCCAAATCGTCATGCTCAGATCAACCTTGCCACCGGACTCGCCGGAAGAATCGTTGTTACTCCCGCTGCTACAGGCTGTCAGACCCATTACCATGACCAGCATCAATAACGAAATGACCTTAAGACTTCTTCTCATACGTTACGCCCCCTTAAACTAATGAATGGATGACTACAGTGAAACCCGTTTCATGAAATGGGTTTCATTAAGCTGAAACATAAAACCCGTTCCACTTTATGAAAGGGGTTTCATTCACGCACTCATTATATTTCACCCTTCAAGGAAATGTCAACGCTTTCTTTTCCAATTACAGGCCCCCTTATCTTGCAACGGGTCCTGTACTTTGACGCACAATTAGCTCCGGTTGCAGAATGATCTGCTTCTTCGGTTTGCCTTGGTTAATCAGCTCATGTAGCACGTCCACAGCCTGTTTGCCAAGCTGATACGTGTTCTGGGACACGGTTGTCAGTTCCGGTATAACGGCACTGGCGAGCGGCGTGTCATCGAAACCCACAATGGAAATATCCTTCGGAATGGAGAGCCCATGCTCAATCGTCGACTTGATGGCACCAATCGCCGTGTTGTCATTAACGCAGAGGACTGCGGTTGGCGGATTGTCACGATCCAGCAGTTTGGACATCTCGCGTTTGCCGTCGTCGATGGAGAAACTGCCGAGGAGCTGACGCTCTTTCGGGATTTCGAGCCCATGCTCGCGAAGTTTCTTCTGCACAGCTCTGACCTTAACCATGGTGGTGGACAACTCTTTCAGACCGCCGACAAACGCAATATCGCGATGCCCCAGTTCAAGCAAATGCTCAGCTGCAAGGGCTGCCCCTGCCCCTTCATCTGTGTACACCCGGTGGAACCCTCCTTTGGCAATATTGCCATTGACCAGTACAATCGGCATACGTTTGCCCATATCAATCAATTCCTGAGCCATGTCATCCGGACAGACCTGCATGTTGATTCGCCCGCCGAGAAAAATAATTCCGTCTACCCGCTTCTCTCGCAGGATGGACAAATATTCAGATTCCCTGTTATAGTCACCTGCAGTATTGCAGAGAAAAAACGTGTACCCCAATCCGCGAGCCTCATTCTCCGCACCCCAGAAGACTTCCGGGAAGAAGGGGTTTGTAATGTCCGGCAGGATAATGGCAATGGTGCCCGTCTCTTTCTTGATTAGACTGCGCGCCTGCGCGTTGGGCTGAAACTGGTGTTTTTCAATGATGGACATAATCTTCTCTCGGGTGCTTGCACGCACTGGTGCTGTATCATTCAGCACCCGGGAGACCGTTGCTACAGATACGTTTGCTTCCTTGGCGATGTCATATATGGTGATCGGTGTCATAGCGGAACCTTCCTTTTTCTCTAATTTTCCCTATTTTCCCTGCTTATCATACCAGATAAGGAATGGCGATGAAATGGGTTTCATTGACGGGCGGATGATTTCACACTGGACCAATAGAAGTTTCTAGGTATGACATTCATACGTGAATTGTTCGATGCGTTACTCATTAGTGTCAATATTTTCACAGGACATGTTTGATTTTCTTTATTTCACCTTCTAATCTGCGTTTATGGTCCATATATTAAATTGTAAGCGAATTCATTGGAGATTAGAGGAGTGTGAACGATGTCATGATCATTCAAGTCAGTCCGCTGGCAGAAGCAAGACTTACTGAAAAGCTGGGCGATCGACCGGGCTATTTCAAATTGTTTTATGATACCGATGGATGCGGTTGTGACGGAATTGCGGTACTTCTGATCTTGAACGACCTGGATAGCGATGATGTTACTGTAGAAGCGGGTTCGCTTCCGTTTGTAATCAACAAACAGCAGCAGATTTACTTTGAACCCTGTCTGCGTCTGCAATCCGAGCATAGTTTCCCCTCGTTCCGACTGAGCAGTGATTCCATGATCTATGGCAGCAACGTCAAGGTCCATGATTTACGAGATACCGCAGACATAGCCCCTCAGCCCACCGGATGGTTTGTACGATAAACGTTGAATAAGCACTATAATCAAAACCTCCCAACCCCAGATATTATAGCGGGACGGGAGGTTTTTTATATATTTTAATGAGTTCATTAGGCATTATTCTTGTAAACATTTCATATTCGTGCAGTGCCTATGTACCTCTGCCAATCTATTTCCGACCATTTTTCAGGACAAAAGAGGTGAAAAATTGATTAATTAATATGGACTTTAGTTTAATACAAATAATTACAAGCAAACTGTATACTTAGATAACCACATATGAATTTAGGAGATACACAAAACGGAATACCTAATTAAAGATATAAGTCTAGTTATACGAAAAACACGGTTAGAACATTGTATCCGTTTAGAAGTGTCGAGGAGGAAAATTGAAACTTATGAAGTTACCCACAATCCTGAACGTAGTTCGCATCTTGTTGAGTATTAAAGTTATATACCTTATTGTTTCTTTCAGTGTATTTCTCTATATTTTCAGTCAAAATCCTGAAGCCTTTGCCGGTTATCAAGTGAACGGCAATGATCTGATTAATTTCTCTAATGAAATTACTGGGAGAATCATATTTTTGATCATTCCTAGTTTGCTTGCTATCATCTCCATCACCAAACGACAGTTTAGATCGACTGTTACGTTCCTGAGTATCGCTTTATTTATCGGTCTGCTGAATGAAGGACTTTTAACTGGACTTGTTCAACTATTCGCCTTGTTAGTTGTGCTCGTACATCGACCAAGCAAGATATTCTTGAAACGCCAGGATTCAAATGACGTAGGTACACAGTACATCGCCAAGAAGAGCCTGACTTAAACGTCAGGCTCTGTTTTTGATTGAAACGACCGGTATCGGACAGTATGTACACTTTAATTTGAAATAATGCTCTTTTTCTGAGTCCTCGATCCTTTTATTGTGTCATGCTGTGGCTTCTATGATCCCTGCGTTCTTCGCGATCAGCCTCTTCCATCTTACGGATATATCGCTTTAACTCCTCTTTGTGAGTCTCCAATTCCACCAGACGGGCGGATGCCCCATCAAGAAATGATTGCATTTTATACCCCAATGTGGTGGCAGCATTACCGGCCCAATCTTGCTGCAAGCGACCATGAATGGAACGCATTTTCTGCTCCTGTTGCCTCAAGCGTTCCTGCAACTGCTCACATTGTGCAACTGCTCTTTGCAGATCCGACAGGGATACGGATATTCTCCCCATGTTGCCTTCCTCCTATTATTTGAACTCGTCTGCCAGCAAGAAATCCTCACTTTTGCGTTCTATGTATTCCGCGATCTCACCAATCGATTCTTGGTACCAGCGGTTGATCCGCTGAAGCGTTGCGGTCGCGTTATATGCAATCGGCGTGAACGATTGACTCTCACTGGTGGAGATATGTGTTTGGAACATCTGGATGGAAGCCTGCGCATCGCTAGAAAATCCACTCAAGCTAATCCGCATCTCCCTTGCTGCTTGCGCCAACTCCTCCGGTGTTAATTGAATCTTTCCTCCACCTGCTTGTGCGTTGGCCGCAACTGCGACCAATGGTGCTATAGCACCTCTTACAATGCTCGACAAGGATGCAAGTGCTTCTTGATGAGCCGTCCAGCGTGGTGATATGCCGATCTCTTCTCCTGTTGCCCGATTAATAAGTGGTCCGACAAGATTTCCATTTTTGTCGAACTGATATTGATTCATCGAATGGTATCCTTTGCCCTCATCTTTGGAGAAGGAATCGAAAAGACGATAGACATTGCCTACTTGAAACTTATCCAGATCGATATTAATCGGAAAATCATATAATACAATCGGCGAGTTTGCTCCCAAAGAGCGAATCGGAACCGTAAGTTGATATCGAAGCATCCAATTCTGATACATGGCATTCGCAGAATCGAAATCCTGACCTCTGTAAAAGGTGCTCCCCACGTGCCTGTCATACTCGACAATTCCACCCGCACCGACAGAATCGTTGGGATCCACGACATTTACGACTTTACCGTCGTAATACCCCTCATTTACTTTGGCTAAACTCACATCATCAAGCAGGTTGGTCACGCTCGGTGCGCTGTAAGTCATGGCCGACAGATCCTTACGTGCCGCCACGTATTGCGCCAATCCGCCACCGAGCGAATGCCCTGTCAACGAAATACTCGCATCAGGATACGTCTGGCTCACTTTCTCGTAGAGTACTTCCGCTTGGCGAAACTGGTTGTTCTCCCATTCAATATCGTCCTTGATCGCTTCGACAAAGCTTTTTTTAAATATGTTGTGATGGTCCGGGTCCGTGACGGCATCCTCCAGCCGGCGTGTTCGGCCGCCAAGAACGTCGAACACATCGGTCTCGTAATCGGCTCCCATATCAAACCAGTTTCCACCCGGTTCAGTTCCGCGGTAACCAATAACGATCTGGTCGGTTTGTTCGTTTTGAAGCACTAAGGCGTCGAAACCTGAAACTTTATTATGTAACTCAGCACCCTCAGGCTCGACAACTTTCCAAGGTTCCAATTCTGGGAGGACAAATCCCTCGGAAACATCTTGATATGCAAGCTTGGAAAATTTCATGTACGTCTCATCTGAAATGTAAGTTTTCAAAAAATAAACCTCCTATATTTACTCTTAAACTTAAAATATAGTAATATACCCATATCATGATAGATGCAAGGAGTGGACACTATATTAAAAAGTAAGTCACTAATTATATTTATTTTTGTTTGTTTTGTCCTAATTATGGGAGGTTGTAGCTTTATGTCTGATTCTCGTGAAGATGCTCAAACCGTTAACAAGGCTATGGAAGCAGGAAAAACGTACTTTAAAGAAAAATATGATCTCAATGTTGAATTTACGCGTCACAAGTTCAATCCTCCCGATCTTGGGACAGACGTGGGGCTCTATGGACATTTGACAGAAGATAAGGGTACAGAAGTTTTTCTGCTTATTAACTATGAGACACTTGAAGTCGTCACTGCGGCCGTTCCCGAAGAACTTACTCAATAATGTTTCTGAGCCTCTTTCTGAGGCTCTTTTCTTATATTAGACATCAATTTTACGAGACATCATCATGATATCATACATTATTTTCAGTAATCAGGATCTGCACGCCAAGGGACTTCCTTCTTTTTTCCAAGGGAGTAAAATTTATTATAGGACATCTATTCCTGTCCAGGTAGTTAAACACTCAAAAACAGGAATATAGTCACACTCTTCCCCCAAGTGAACAGTGATTCATTGAATAGTATAGGCTGTTGTTACCAGAAGAGGGAAAGTTTAATTTTCATGAATATACCAGTTAATGCAACTCCAATTGTTGTAACTGAATTTGTGATCCAATAATTAACCTATTAGTTACTAGTCTCTCTCCAGATTTCAATACACATTCGTAATCAATCTCAAATTGGGTTAAGCTAAAATCGGTATAATGGACTGTATTTAATATTCTATAATTTCATATAAAGTTCCTTGTTCGACTGAATCCATCAGTTCAATATTACTAAGATTAATTCACTCGAATTTCAATTGGATTCATGGTTAACGAGATATCCCCGGTCATATCTACAAAGAGATTTTGTTTCCCTCTTTTGGTTACCATAAATTCATCTTCAACCTCAACCACTTGACCTGATTTAAACTCAGTTACATATCCCACATCCGCATAATTACGCTCCTCGTTGCTACCGGAGAAGAAAAAACGAATGATTGGTTCTCCATGAGATACTTCAACAGGTTTAATACCTGTATATTTTAAAGTTCCTTTTACTTTCAGTGCCTCACCAGTACCTGAAACAGTTGGTGTTGTAACTTCGAGAACAAAATCAGATGCTACTACACGTTCAGTAACCATATCTTCATTTTTTTCTTTTGATGAACATCCAGCAAATATCATGGATACCACTAGTACCAACATTATGATGTTACTACTCATTTTAATAATTTCATATCACCTCTCTCATACTCTAACGAACGATACATAGAAAGGGTTCACCCCAACTAGAGCGTCTCAACCAATTTCTGAATCTTTGAGTGGGAAAGTAAATATACAGGACCCATTATATCGATTTTCCCGTCCTTTACACGCACAGCGCACTCCTGTAATGCCGCATAAACATCCATCTCCTCAGACAAGGGAAACAGGTAGCCTTGAACCAATGCTTCGTAGTCGAGTCTGGCATGAGATTCGTAGGCAAAATGATCAAAGCCTATACCATCATAAATAGTACTTGTTTCAACCTTATGGCCAGCGTTTTTCGAGGATAACCATTTTGCAGCCATGTTTAACGCACCAGCACTGGCACCTATGATAACGGCATTACTGTTCTTAATTGCATCCGATAATTCATAATCCGTCAAAAAATCGTTCTGCAAAACAGGATCTCCACCGCATAAAAAAATGACAGAAGCGTGATGAATTAATCGCTGGGCATCTTCCTTCTGCATGCGGTAATCAATGAAATGATTTTCATCAAAAATAATGTTAGCCTGATTCAACCAGTTCCATTCAGAAATATCATCAAAGTTAATTTGCTCATCTGTATAACCAGACGGGTCAGCGCTAATCATAACAAGCGATTTTCTGTCTTGTATGTCCTCATGCAACAATTTGACCAGCTTCTCTGGAAAAAAATCATTAAACCAACTGAAATAGTAGTGAGTACTCAAACTTAATTACCTCCATATGTATTATTTACATGCATCCATTCTTAACGAAAAAATATTATATTACAATAGTCTGGAATTATAGTGTGCGAAATATGTTTCCACGTTAACCTGCTGACATTTTCTAGAGCTCGCTTAATTTCCTCTTCTGATAATTTTACTTCAGGATCAAAATCTGGATAGTTTGGGTTATCCGCTTTAGAATCAACATCATAACTACTAGCATACATACTTAAAGCAGTCACTGCTGAAACAGTTATTATTAATGCCGTACTGATAAAGATTTTTTCATTGGAGGTCACTCCTCAATCGTTTCTATATTTGTTTTAGTAGAAACCAGATAAAATAACTAATGATCTGTATACTGCAAAGCGTGAATCGGTGTACCTTTAGTGACTTCACCTGTCAATGTATTGATTTCTAGCGGCTCTACTAAAACCTTCCATCCATTTTCGCTTTTGAAAATTTTATATGGGAGTGGTGGTGACTGTTCGTAGTCTTGTCCTGCATACTTTTGAACTACATAAAGTTGAACTTCATCCGTGTTGATTTGTTTGCTTTCCACAATTTCATACCATAATAGAACCAGCAACAACACTGGCAAGTAAAAGCGATACTAATCCTTTTCCTTTCATGGATGGAGAACTCCTTTTTAGTGTTAGAGTTAGTAATAATGATCAAATTTTATATAGATCTACTTAGTATAACGCATTAAATTATTGGAAAGTTTTTATATTTATGAGAAACTTGTTTGCATCTATCTTTTAGCCTCTTTATCCAAACTCTTCTTTACGCCCACCTAACTTAATGTTAGATTTTATAACATATTATTATGAAAGCGAGTGGGTTGAAGATGGATCTGCAACATTTATTGACTATCCCCATTCTCTCCAAAGCAAAGGTTATTGCTGGACATCGCGGACTAGATCGCTTGGTGCAATCGATTAATATTATGGATGCGCCAGATATTGTGCAATTCCTGAAGCCGGGAGATATGCTGCTGACGAATGGCTATATCCTGAAAGACCGCCCCGATGCTCATCTTGCATTCATTACAGATATGCACGCGATTGGTTGTGCAGCGCTTGCGGTCAAGACACAGCGCTTCTCTCTTGAATTATCCCCGCAACTGCTCGAGACAGCCGATAAGCTGGGGTTTCCTATCATCGAACTATCTGAGATAGACAATACACTCGGTGAAATATTTCAACAATCGATCAGTGCCATCCTTCAGAATAAAACCCATGAGCTCCACTACGCCTTATCTATTCACAAACAATTTTCCACGATGGTTATGCAGGGAAAAGGTATACCCTCCATCGTAGATACGCTGTCTCAGTTGCTATCCTCACCTGTACTTCTGCTTGGTTCAAAGAAGCAGATTACGGCAAGCTCCCATTATGCACAACAGATGGATCACCAGTCTCTCGCCACGCCCTTACTGACTTTTATAGATGAGCACCCTTCCTTCCATACCGCAATCTCGATCTGCCTGCTTACTGCTGATAAATATCGACACACTGAGCTTCATCCCATCTTCACGGATCGGCACGAGGGCTATTTGATCGCACTATACGACAGCTCCGCAAGCTCTAAGCTCTCCACTCTGGCACTGGAACAAGCCGTCAATGTGATTGGTCTGGAGTTAACCAAGAAGCAAGCCGTCAAGGAGCGCTCCCGCCGTTACAAAAATGAATATTTCTCCGATCTCATTCAGGGCTTCATTCGTTCTGAACAAGAAGCGCTGCATCGTGGCAAGAAATATGGGCTCCAAGCAAAAGGAAGCTCCGTTCTCATCATTGCTAAAAAGGATGAATCTTTATCGAGTATGCCTAACCAGAGCCTCACTCCCCCTGGAGAAGAGCGGTTCATCTCGGAACGAGATGCTTATTATGAGCTGATTAAGCAGGAGTTCGCCAGACTGGATCTCTCCTTCGTCATGTTCACGAAGAATGACCAGTTCGGTATACTCGTCTTTTTGGCCGAATCGTCTTGGGACGAACACATCGTGGTTCAGCAGCTTGAACAGATCGCGAGCACCCTATATACGGAATCGCAGCTCAGCTTATCCTTCGGTATAGGCAATCCCTACACGAATGTACTGGATATTGGATTATCTTATAAGGAAGCAGTCAAGGCGCTTCAATCCGGCTATCAGATGAGAAAGACCCGCTTCGCTCATTCCTATCAGACCATGGATATAAGCCGCCTGCTGCGCATGATACCTTATGATGAAATGCTTCAGTTCCATCAAGAAACCTTTAAGCCCTTCGCTGGCCGAGATCCAAACGAGCGCAGCGAACTGATGAAAACCTTGTCCTCTTTCTATGAGAATCACTGCCAGATCGTCGATACAGCGAAAGAGCTGTTCGTACATCGCAATACAGTCATCTACAGGCTTGAGAAATGCGAAAAATTGACCGGCAGGAACATCAAGGATCCGAGTGAGAGTCTGCGCTTCCGCCTCGCCTTCGCACTGGAGTCGCTGCTGAATGTCAATCCAGCCCCAAGCGAAGCTAATCATACGTCATAACCCAGAACGTGTCATATATAATGACACGTTCTTTTATTTTCTTTTTCCCAACCCTATCTCTTTTGTACATTTTAACTGATTCAATTCTATTTTTATGTTCATAGTAACTAATGACAATTGGGCAAACAGTCTATATGATTAGGAATATAATCATCAATGTCATATTAATTAACACCAAATCACATCAAGAAACAACAACCAACAGGCTGTAGGAAAGGGGCTACCTATCATGGCTATACAAATACAAGGCGTATCCAAATCATTTGTCAGTGCAACCGGAGAAGATATTCAGGTCCTGGCTGAGGTTTCGATGCAAATCAAGAAGCAGGAATTCTTCAGTATCGTGGGACCGAGCGGTTGCGGCAAGAGTACGATCTTCAATATTATCGCAGGTCTGCTTAAGCCAACGAATGGCAAGGTTATCGTTTGTGGCGAAGAGATCGACCAGACGACCGGGCATGTTGGCTATATGATGCAGAAAGATCTACTGCTTCCTTGGAGAAGCATCCTGGATAATGTCACGTTAGGCTTGGAAGTGAAGGGCATGTCCAAAAAGGATCGCGGCGATATTGCCATGGATTATCTGGATCGCTACGGCCTGGCTTCATTCGCAGAAGCCTATCCCTCCACACTATCAGGCGGTATGCGCCAACGTGTAGCCCTCATTCGTACCCTCGTTACTCAGCCCGATATTATATTACTGGATGAACCCTTCTCAGCACTTGATTATCAGACCAGACTCATTCTGGAAGATGAAATCTTATCCATTCTAAAATCCGAGGGCAAGACAGGCGTCCTGATCACGCATGACATCGAGGAAGCGATTGCCATCTCCGACCGCATTGCCGTTATGAGCAAAAGACCAACGACCGTGAAGCAGGTGTATGACATTGGCCTCGCCTCGCAATATGGCTCAGCACTGAAAGCCCGCTCCGACCAGAAGTTTAAGCAGTATTTTGAATCGATCTGGGCAGAGCTTGATATCCAGATGGGGAGGATCAGCTAATGAAGAGCACATCACCTAAAATCACTCTTGCCGGAAAGCCTGCTGGAGTTACGAAGAGCAAGAGCAAACGCAGACAGTCCACCTTCTCCAAAGAATGGCTGGTAACAATGCTGTGGCGATTCATTATCGTTGCAGTCATCCTAGTGATATGGGAATCCGCCGTTCGCTTGGAACTGGTTAACGGTTTCCTCATGGGGTCACCGAGCGCCATTTTCGATGCCGCCATCACAATGGCCAGCTCAGGGCAACTGCTTACAGACGCGTTCGCAACGGTGAATGCCACTGTTATCGGTTTTGTAGCCGGAAGCTTAATTGGTTCATTAGCAGGACTGCTCATGTGGTATTCCAAGTCCGTTGCCCGTGTGCTCGATCCATTCATCGTAGCGCTGAACGGCATTCCGAAGATTGCGCTCGCTCCCGTGATTATTATCTGGTTCGGTTCAGGCATCTTCTCCAAGATTGCTCTTGCCTCCGTGGCAACATTTATCGTAGCACTGTTATCCGCCTACCAAGCGACTCATCAGATCGACGAATCCCAGATTAATCTGATGAAATCCTTTGGTGCGAAGAAGTCACAAATTTTCCGCAAAATTATCGTTCCATCCTCTCTGCCATGGATCATCTCGGCCTTCCGTATCAATATCGGATTAGCATTGGTGTCTGTCGTAGGCGGAGAATTCATCTCTTCAGATAAAGGGCTCGGACATATGGTATTCGTCGAAGGTAACCTGTTCAACCTTCCGGCCGTATGGGTTGGCGTGTTCATGCTTATGCTGGTCGCCATGCTCCTCTACACCTGTGTCGGTTATATCGAATCCCGTCTCCTTCCATGGAGTGACAACAAGACTGGTAACAAATCCACATCTGTATAGCTGACCTACAACCATTAAAGGGGCCTGATGACTAATGCGTACATTCAAAAAGATAGCTATGCTAGCAACGATGACGGTTATATTGACCACACTGCTCAGTGCATGCGGCAGCAAAGCCGCAACACCTGCCAATGGCGCAGGTGCATCTAATAGCGAGGGGCAAGAAAATACGCAGGTGGACAAAATTATGGTGTCCGAGGTTTATCACAACCTGCTCTATCTTCCCTTGTATGTAGCGAACAACCAAGGTTTTCTAAAAGAGAATCGCATTGAGCTATCTTCCATCCGTGCTGCCGGAAGCGGACCAACAGCATTGTCTTCGGTCATCTCAGGCGAGTCCGCATTTTCCTTCCATGGTCCTGAACATGTCGCATTCGCTAATGCGAAGGGCGGAGATGCTCGCTCACTGGTCCTTCTATCCGGCAGCGCTCCAGTATGGGCAGTCGCGAGAGAAGGAGTAACGGTAAACACCACAGAGGACTTCAAGGGTAAGACCATCGTAGTGGGCTTGGCACCTACAAGCTCCAACAGCTTACTGCGGAAGCTGTTCGCTGATAATAACATCGATATCGACAAGGATGTGACGATCACCGAGGTCCAAAATGGCTCCGAGCTTGGTGCTGTATTAGCCGGCAAAGCCGACATTGCTATCGTTTACGAGCCTCAGCTGGATCAAGGCATTGCAGAGGGGCTGCATATTGTCCATGATTTCACGAAGGATTATCCAGACTTCGCCTTTGCAACGATGAACACAACCGCAAGCTTCATTGAGAAGAATCCTGATCTCACCCAGCGCTTCGTGACTTCAATCGAGCAAGCTCTGGACTACATTCAATCGAATCCTGAAGGCGCCAAAGCAGTCGCAGTGAAGGAATTCCCGAATCTAGACAAGAACGTCGTGGAGCAAGCGGTACAACGCATGATCGACAGCAAGGTATATCCTGCGGAAGGACTCATCAATGAATCAGCATTCGAGACCGCAATTGGCATGCAGCGCTTCATCGGTAATCTGAAGGAAGACCTCGCTTACGAGGACATTATCGATTCAAGCTTCACCAAATAGAGAGAGAAAGGTTGATTACTCTGAAGCAGGACGACTATCTCACACACCGACGTACAGAAAGCGCCAGATATGCGAACGGAGTTATTACCAGCGAGGAGCTGGCCCTATTTACAGCCGACTTGAAGCTGATTCGAAGCTTCAAGCTGCCAGAAGAAGTAGGGCCCAATCCTCCGTATAGGAGAGTGCCTCTGCGATGATTACGAAACCACTTAACGAGCTGACGATTGCTGAAGCTGCAAAACTGATCAAAAACAAGACGGTATCTCCTGTCGAGCTTACGAAATCCTATTTGGATCGCATTGAGAAAGTAGAATCTGCTGTGCAAGCCTTCGTTACAGTCACCGCAGAACAAGCCTTGCAGGCTGCAAAAGAGTCTGAGCGCAAACTGATGAATGGCGAATATCTCAGTCCTCTGCATGGCATTCCATATGGAGCCAAGGATATTATCCATACCGCTGGCATACGCACCTCGGCTGGATCAAGTACCTATCCTGACTTCGTACCCGAGACGAATGCTACTGTAATTCATAAGTTGCAGGCAGCAGGCGCTATCCTGCTCGGCAAGACGACAACGACGGAATATGCCTTCCAGGGAGGAGAGCCGCCAACCCGCAATCCGTGGAATCTAGAGCATACCCCGGGCGGTTCCAGTTCCGGCTCCGCCGCTGCAGTAGCGGCTGGCATGGCTTCCTTCACACTCGGAACACAGACCTTCGGATCTCTGCTTAGACCCGCAGCTTACAACGGATTAACCTGTATGAAGCCCACTTACGGCAGGGTTTGCCGTAACGGTGTCATCACAGCCAGTTGGAGCCTGGATCATATTGGTGCCTTCACTCGATCCGCACAAGATAACGCGATTGTTCTGGAAGCGATAGCCGGGCAAGATGAGATGGACTCCTTCACGCTTCCTCATGGCAAGCCCGACTTAACAAGCGCTCTTGAGCATCCTATCTCAGGAATGGTCATCGGTCTGCCGAGCAACTTCTTCCAGACCGATGAAACAGCGATCTTGTTAGCCGTAGAATCGGCAATCACCATACTTGAGAAGCTGGGCATGCAATGGAAGGAGGTAGACATGCCCTCTTATATGGAAGAGACATGTGCTGCTCATCGTACGGTAATGCGAGCAGAAGCTGCTGCCTTCCATCTAGAACGCTTCGCAGAAGCCTCTGATCGTTACGGACATACGATGCGGGAGCAGCTCGAGCTTGGCTACCAGACGAGTGCCGTTGATTACTTGCAGGCACAGCGCATCCGAACGATATTCCGGAGTGAGATGATGATGCTGTTCGATGAAGTGGATGTGTTATTGACTCCATCAACACCATATGTGGCCCCATATGGCTACAAGACGGGTAGCCCAATTTTCAACGGACCGTTTACCAATACAGGACTACCTTCCATCACGGTTCCTATCGGATTCGATACCACCTCGGGGAAGCCATTGCCTATCGGCATGCAGCTTGCTGGTCCACTTATGCGAGAAGACCGCTTGTTGTCCATCGCTCATCATTATCAGCAGGCTACGAACTGGCATCAGTTAACACCAAACATACACACTCATTAGGAAAGGAATGACAACGACTATGTCTACCACCATACACGCAAGTGCTGCACCCCAATTCCCACTTCCTTTCTCCCATGCTGTCCGTGCAGGAGATATGGTCTACGTCGCAGGTCAAGTAGGTGTCGATCCACAGACGCTTGAGCCCATTGGCGGCATTAAGGAACAGACCGAACAGTGCATTCGCAATATTGAGGTTATTCTGCAAGAAGCCGGACTTACACTTGACCATATTGTGAAGGCAACCACGCATCTGGCCCGTGTAGAAGATCAGCCCGAATACAACGAAGTATATACGCGAATGATTAAGCAACCATATCCCGCCCGTATTACCGTATTCAGCGGTTTAGGCCCCTATTTAATTGAAATGGAAGTGCTGGCGTATGCACCATCCGTTCGTGGAGAGTAGCACATCACCAAAAAACACCTGTACCCTTAGATGGGTACAGATGCTCACATTTTCGAGAAACCCGGTTCTCTTTGGAGAGGCGGGTTTCTTCGTATTCCTATTTTGTTTTGAAGCGGGATGATTGTAGGTCAAAGGCCACTGCAGACGATTGGAAAATGTAGACTTTGGGTTAATACAAAATATGATATCAACATCGTATAATGTATGAAATACATATCGTGCAGGAAGAGGGACGACTTATTGAATACGAAAATGCCCACTTTATTAAACGTCATCCGTGCCCTGTTAGGGGTACAATCCATCTTCATTGGGATCTCCATGACATTCCTCATTGCAGATCTATTCCGTAATAGTGCGGATTACTCCGCGTTTCCGCTATCTGATCAGGTCGCCTATTTTACAAGTATCGGGTTCCGAGTCCTCATGGTTCTGGTTCCGCCGATTCTGACTATCGTATTTATCTCAAGACGAAGCTATAAGCTAACAATTACCTTCATGAGCCTGGCCCTATTTTTTGGCGTTGTGTTCTTTCAGAACTTCCTCATCTTGCTGCACATCTTCATGTTGCTCTGTCTGTTGCTTCATAAGCCTAGCAAGGTGTATCTGAAGCAGGAAGGCCCTCCGCGAGAATACAACCAGGAGAATCTGCGGTTATAGATTCGAAGTAGAATAGGAGAAGTGGTATGGTAAAAACAGCATTGCCCACGCTATTAAATGTCGTGCGCATTTTATTGAGTGTAAAACTGATCTACGTGATCGTGTCCTTTATCGTGTTCCTCATTGACTTCAACCAGAACATAGAAGCTTACCTTGCTTTCTCGCGTAAAGGTGATGATCTGGCTTACGCCTCTGGCGTAATCATAGGCAGAATGTTGTTTATGATTGGCCCAAGCCTGCTCGCTGTTATATTCATCACCAAGAGAAAGTTCAAGCTCACCGTGACGTTTCTGAGTCTGGCGTTACTCGTTGCCATTCCCAATGAAAGTAACCTGTTCACCCTGATTCATCTCTTCTCCCTGCTCATCGTGCTCTTGCATCGTCCAAGCAAGTTGTATCTGAAACGAAAGGATACCCGTGTCAATGAGTCAGTAGTTGAAGCAAAGGATTAACTCGAAAGGGGCCTGACAATGTTGTCAGGCTTTTTTCTGATATTGAGTATACCGTATAAGCTGGATCGTATTGTTTTCCGTTCTCATGCTGTACTTCATTTCGTTATACTCGTTGTAAAATACCTCGAACACGCATGCAAAAAAATACCCTACAGAGAGACTTATACGTGTCTGCTCCATAGGGTACATTTTGTGATATAAGCTTATATAATCACGAATTCCATGTTGAAATCATATCCCTCGCTTAACCCAGATCGGCAATACGCTGTCCAATACGTGGAAACAGCCCAAAGGCATTCTCGTAGAACACCTTATCATGATGCTGCTCCGGTACAAGCCGGCGGACGAATTCGGCATACAGATCGATGGGCGCAAGCGGCCAGTCAGTGCCAAACAGCATTTTCTCGTAATGATCCGAATAGACCAAGGCCCGGCGGAAATGATCCATGAACAGAGGCTCATTCATGAACCGTTCAAAATGAGGCCGATCCCCCACCACAAGACCAGACAAATCCGCGTACACGTTAGGATTCTTCGCCACCACTTCAGCTGCATCCATCACCCAGGGATCACCCAGATGACAGATCATGAAGTTCACACCGCGCTGCTGAAAGGCCAATTCATCCACCGTCAGCGGATGCGAATACTTGAGCAACCCGTTCATGGAGTACGTGTCTCCTGTATGAATCACGACAGGCAAGTTATACTTAGCTGCGAGTTCATAGACCGGGGTATAGATTTTGTCATACACATAGTGATGATAGTATCCGGCATAGAGTTTGATTCCGGCTACCTCAGGGGATTGCAGTCTTGCTTCAATCCGGTCAAGCTCGTCCTGAGCGTTTTTACCGTCTAGCGCATTGGGATTGATGCCCACGCATTCCATGAGGAATGATGGAACCTTATCTTCCAGGTCAAGTCCCATCGGGTTAGGGGAACTGGAATCCGGGAATGCTCCCTTCGTCTGCTCCGTAACCCCCATGCCGATACCCATAATGACGTCGTTCTTATCGAACTCCGCTTGAAGACCAGCGGCAGAGTAATCCACTTTCGATAGATCAATCGCTGTTCGATGGAAGCTGTCGATGTCCGACAGATGAATGTGAATATCAATGATCGGCATGTGAAGCCTCCTTTTCATCGGTAGAAGTTGCAAAATTCAGTTTTAGAAGGTCATGCACATCCGCTGAACTTAGCGGGATTGGTCCCAGAACCAGATATGTCGGCTCCGTCCAGACTGTTTCCCCGTGATGGAGTGTCAGATGATGACTCACGTTCAGACCGGTCACCTGATTGTTGGCAAAACCCCATGCACTCTGGTTCGGGTAACGATGGACCGCATGCAGCATATTCTCACGCGAAACCGATCCTACTCGCAAAAGGTCTTCAAGTGGCAGGCCTACATCCACCTTGCCCAGCGGGAATCGATCTTTACCCGGTTGCTCTATCCAACCTTCCGCAAAGATAGATGAAGGCTGGAGGAAACGTTCCTCCGCAAGCGAGTAATTCGTCAGCGTCAGGCCGCTTTCATTCATCACTTCAAGCAGGGTGCAGAGTACAGGAACACCTGGCAGCATCAGATAATGCTGGTGGATCGTAATTCCCCGATTCGCTTCATGCTTCTCAATCCGGGTGGTCAGTTTTACACCCTTCCAGACGTTACCGTATTGATCCTTCTGCTCTGTCCAGGAAGCGGCTCTCTGTTCCAACTGACGGCTGAAACCATTCATGCCCGGAATCCCCACACCCAGCCCGCCGTACCACGGATTCCACCACGAGCGTGGAGCCGGTTCAGGGTACGAGCTGTCCAGCCATTCTTCTCCTGCATAGTTCAGAGAGTGTACTACACTCCCGAATTCAGGAGCAACGGCGATCGACAATACTCCATTGTCTACGGTGTACAAAGGTCCAGATGAACCTTCTTCAAGTATTTGCTTAACCTCTGTTCCGCTCTGCGGGAACCAAAGGGCCGTTCGCTCCTGAATCCGATCTTCACCCCGGTATACCCCACGAACTTTCCAACCACTCACGTGTTGGTCATGCTGGTCCGCTTCGTCTGGTGAAAATATCAGCTTCGCGGAGTTAAGATTCTGCTCCGGATTGAATTCCTTAGCAATTGCCATAACCTCCGGTTCGGCACCCTGCTGTACGTACAGCTCTAGCTTGCCCGCAAGCGGAACCAGTTTGTGTTCAGTCAACGCAGCTTGTAGCACATCCGGGGCAAATGGATTCCCCTCACTCAGTGTCAGATCCAGATGACTGTCCAGCAACGGAATAATCGGGTTACGCTGTTTGCGAGCAAACGCACGGAAATCCGACCATTTGGCAAACGTGTTCAGAGCAAACACCGTTTCCTTGGTTCGTGCTACAGCGCCTGCCTCCAAACGTCCAAGCTCATGCTGCAACCCCAGCGTGTACTCTGGACGAATCAGCTTCAGGGAAGGGTCCCAATAGATGCCGCACGCGCCATACTCTTCCTTGCAAAACAGCCAGTTTTCCGTAATCTGCGCACTGTCCCAATGATTCGGATCACCTGCATAATCATCGCCCATATCCACAAAACGGTCTTGGTACGGGAGGATTAGCCCGCTTCCATAGAATCCGAAGTTATTCATCAGAAACAGGTCCTCTTCCCAGGCGGTGTCTCGTGTATTCTCAACCTCGTGGTGGAATTCAGCGATTCCATTCGCAGACAGCTTGACCACAGACTTGATCTGCAACCCAGGGAAATCCTCCGAGTCATACAGTGCCTCAAGAACCTGACGTGCCCCTTCGGGATAGATATTCACTTCTTTTGCTTGTTTCTTGGATAACTCTTCGGCAAACGGCTTACCCAGCTTCGGATAAGTCCACCAGAACGAATGACGGGAGCCCGGATATTCAATCCACATGTTATTTTCCTGTTTGCTCATATGGATGGAGAATGCGCCATTGACAGCCACCCATTGATCCTCAACCTGCCCGCCATATTTCCCTTCGATTCCCTTCATCAGTACAGAAAGTTTACTTGTAAAAGAGATCGCATGGTTCCCCACTGGGACTGCCTTCACTTCTACTTCTTGGGAATAGAGACCATACGAACGCAAAGTGAAAGGCACTGGCACTGACACTTTGCCTTTGGCAGGTACCGTAAAGCGCACCGAAGGCTCTGCCCATTCAAGGAATTCATCCTCAGGCAGGTCCAAGCTGAACTCCGTTTCTGCATCCACATTATTTTCCACGTTCAGAACCAATTCCGCCGGGATGCCGGGGTAAAGCTCTTTCACGGGCAATACAGTCTTAATCTTGGCTGGGAACTTCGGGGCGATACCCAACCTGAACTCCGCTTTCTTGCCGTTAATCAGCCATGTGCTGGCGACAACGGGATGGGTCTTATTGTTATTCTGTTCCTCTGTAATCGGATCAAGGTGAAACTCACCCTCCACGATGATGGTTTCTCCCGGAGCGACTGCTCGTGCAGTTTCCAGCGCAAATCGAATGTTTTTGTTATTCTGACCCTTGATCTCAACCGCCAGTTCAGACGCAGAAGTGTTCTTGATGCGATAGCGAACCTTATAGCTGGAACCGAATACCAGATCATGATCGTCGACTTCTGTGGAGATTTCGTAATCCGGTGTTTCGAGGGCAGTCAGCCCGCGACCCGACTTTTCAAATTCAGCCCGCAGGGAGACATCTCCCTTTTTCCACGTGTAGTCAAAGAAATCAAAACCGCGCTCCCGTCGGCCATCCGGCTCGGTGACGAGTTCCCGCGTACTGTCTGCATACCAATCCAGCTCCTCAAAATAAGGAGCGAGTGCTTCGGTCTGCAAGATGGTGGGGATGAAATTCATCAGATGCACATGTTCATCTTTTTTCTCCCAGAAGAATCCACATTTCTTGTACATCGGTACAGCCTTCGTATTCCCTGCCCATGTGAACAGATCCAGGCGTGGCCATCCAGCCTCCACAGTCTTGCGCACAGCATTCAGGATCAGATTGCGTCCGACCTTATACCCGTGATAGTCGGGGCGTACGTTAAGCAGCGGTACATATAGGGCTTTCTCGTCATAGCGGTAGTGGGCGAAACTGCAAAACCCAACCACCTCTTTCCCATGAACAGCTAGAAATGCATGAAGATTGGACGAATTCTCCAT
The DNA here is from genome assembly GCF_054161325.1 of Paenibacillus sp. Z3-2. Taxonomy (NCBI): domain Bacteria; kingdom Bacillati; phylum Bacillota; class Bacilli; order Caryophanales; family Paenibacillaceae; genus Paenibacillus; species Paenibacillus sp. Z3-2. The sequence continues at coordinate 4,895,065 of NZ_CP096397.1, forward strand.
CTCCCGGCGAACCGTTTCCTCTGTTCTAAGGTTGGTGCCACCTCCCCAGCTTTCATTACTGCGGTTCCACATATCCGCGAGTGCGGCAGCGTAAGAGGGATCGTATTCAATAATATGAATTTGTTCGATAATCGAAGTTACGGCCATGTTCTGATCTCCTTCTCTTTATGTATAGGATGGTGAAGAAGCTAGTGATAGTCTTATCATACTATATTTGGAAACATTTTCAGAGAGTTATATCGGCTTTCCATTGTGAAAGGGGATAAGAGTGGTCAAGTTGCTTAAGAAGTAAGCGTCTGCTGATTCGTGTCGAACCGTGTCCAGACGTATGTAACACCTAACATATCCCGCCATGACGGGCTTAATGGATATCCATGTAAGCTTTGACAAGCTCTATTCGCTATTGTTACTCTTTGTACAGGAGTGTTTCTTTTATATAAAAATAGGTAGATTCTTGGAGGGAAAGCATGACTGAATGGATCACGCAATTTATACTCTTTTTTAAAGATTTATCGTACGCAGGTCTGGTCATTGCCTTGTCGTTTGAATTTGTACCCGCTGAACTTGTGCTGCCCATGGCGGGATACTGGGTGTATCTTGGGGATATGAAGCTATGGCTGGCAATTCTGGCTGGTACCGTAGGCGGAACGTTTGGACCTCTGACGTTATACGCCCTGGGACGATACGGCGGCAGACCAATGGTCGAAAAATACGGCAAGTATTTCTTGATTCGCCCCCACCATCTGGACGCTTCCGATAAGTTCTTCGAGAAATATGGCAGTGGGGTAGCTTTCTATGGACGTTTTGTTCCCGGCATTCGGACCGTGATCTCCATCCCTTGTGGTATGGCGAAGATGAATGTGTTTAAATTCAGTATCTTTACATTCTTGGCCATGCTTCCGATCACCTCATTGTACATCTACTTAGGCTTCAAATTGGGCTCTCAATGGGAGCATGTGGACGAGATTGTTAAACCTTATATCATTCCGGCAGCGGCGATCTTCTTAGGCGCTTTTGGATTGTATGTGCTTTTGAAACGTTGGAAAAGAAGAACGGCTTTGAACAAGTCATAGACTTGCTGAGGAAATGCAGACTGTATAGTAGAGTAGCTGATATATGATGAAAAAAATCCTTACTTTACATGGCCCATGGTTATGATTTGTTAAGATACTAGTAATAGATCATATACCGTACTAATCTACTCGTATATTCATATGCAAAGCCCCACCGATCACGACGATTAGTGGGGCTTTATCAGTTTATGGAATTTCAAACTAGTTACCCAAGTACATGGATGTCCTGTTTTTTTTGGTTCATGCACGCCGTGACTAAGAGAGGTCGCCGAGTTTGTTTTGGAAACGTTCCTTGTTGTAAAACGAAATATACTCCATAATTTAGGTCCTTGCTTGTTCCAGATTTTGAGGCTTCTCCAAATACAACTGTAGGTTGGTCCACATTTCAGTTTCTTCACTGTGTCCATAACGAGTTTTAAGTCATTTCGCTCGGAGAGTTCTCAGGCTACAATTCGTTGTTGTACAGATCCATCACAACCGATAGATAAGCAAAATCATGTCCAATCCGGACATAAGTAATATCCTTCACGAGCTTCGCACAGGAGCTATTACGCCCAACGCAGACGGGTTTCGCCTACCGTGAGATTCTTTTGAAATCATCTCTATTCATCATCTCTTTGTATAAGAATACGTATAGGTGACTACATATTTCGAGTTTTAATTCCATTTTTCAACATCCGTGATAAAATCAATATAGTAAACTAAACTCACTAGTTATATAAGGAGTATTCAAGATGAGAGCTATTATTATTGACGATGAACTTTTAGCTTTGTCTTATTTAGAGCATCATTTAATGAAGATGGATAACTTCAGTCTTGAAATTATCGGTAAGTTTACAAACCCCTATGACGCCATAGATATATCAAAACATACAAGGGTGGATATTGCGTTTATTGATATTGAATTACCCGAGATGAATGGTATTGAGTTAGCCGAAAAATTGCTGGAGCATGAACCTGGTTTGATCGTTGTATTTGTAACGGCCTATCAAGAATACGCTGTAAAAGCCTTCGAAGTGAACGCCATTGATTATCTTATAAAACCGGTCCGCTTTGATCGATTGTCCAAAACGATGAATCGGATAATCAGTAGTAATACCGTGAGCTTTAATCATGCTGATTCTCTAAAACCACTTAAGATGACGTTGTTCAAACAAGTCATGATTGAAGAGCCGCAAACATCTGGCCACTTCTCGTTAATCCAATGGAGAACCACCAGAGCGCAGGAACTTTTTTTGTATCTACTTCAGCACAGAGGGCAGCTAGTTCGCAAATCATTTATCGTGGACTCGCTATGGACTAATGTAGATGTAAATAAAGCATATTCACAACTTTACACAACGATTTACCATATTCGCAAAAGCCTCAACCCTTATGGAAAGAGGTTTCAGATCAAGAGTGCGAATGACGGTTACTTATTGGAGCTAGAGAATGTTATCCTGGATGTGGCAGAGTGGGACTCCTCTCCGGACGTTAAAGATATATCGGAAAACAACCTGGAGATCTACCTTAGGAAATTCAACAGTTATACAGGTGATTATCTGCAAGAATATGATTACTGGTGGGCAGAGGGAGAGCGGCAAAGGCTCAAACGATCATGGCTTAATACAGCACTATGTTTAGGACAGTGGTATGAAGATCAACAGAAACTTAGCGAAGCTTTGACAATATACTTACAGATAAACCGTCTCAATCCGGCCGAGGAAAAGTTTGCATTTGCTTTGATGAAGCTCTATGACAAGATAGATGAACCAAAAATGGCCCTTGAGTGTTATCAAGAACTCGTAGAAGTACTAGAAGAGGAGTACGATATGCCCCCAGGAGACGATATTCAACAATGGTTTAGGGGATGGGAAAGGAAACATAGCCGCTTAAAATCAGCATTTTAGGCAGATGTTGTTATCTTGTGCCAACTCCCTAGGAGAGTCAGTATTTTTTCCACTATACGTATGATAAAGGATTGTTAATGTTGCCATCATTCATTCAAATTAAGAAAAACATATTAAAACTCAGGCTGGCATGGCTTATTCTAATTTACTTAGCAGTTTTAATGGGAATGAGGCTTTTATGGTATACGGAGTACTCTTCTCCAAGTCAACCTCATGCAGTACAAGGGGAACTTGATTTATCAAGTTGGCAATTTGATGATAGACAGACGATCACACTGAACGGGCAATGGAACTTCTCCCCTGATATCTTCCTTTCTCCCCGTATATCCTTCAATGAAAGGCAGAGTATTGTAAATCCAACAAAGGTTCCCGGTACTTTTAATGATACGAGTCCAGAATCCAATTTCGGAACTTATCGACTTCGCGTAATTTTGCCTAAATCGAATACGTCCTATGGCATTCATATTCCTGAAATCAAGACTGCTTATCGCTTATATATTAACGGTAACCTGTTATACGAATCAGGCCACCCTGATGAAACTTCAATTGGAACGATCTCTAAGGTCGTACCGTATACAGGTAACTTTACAGTGGAGCAGTCAAACATTGATATTGTGATTCACGTCAGCAATTTTCACTATCATAACAAAGGTGGAATTATTCAATCCATCAAATTTGGAACTTCAGCTGCAGTCATGAAAGAAAAGTATAGTAGTGAGAACATGCAGCTGCTAGTTGGCATTATTCTGTTGCTTCACATGTTATATGTCGTTATCCTGCTTTTCGTCGGCCATCGAAAGAGAGAGCTTTTTTATTTTGCCGGAATTATTATATTTGCCTTGATTGTTACGTGGATGGACGATGACAGAATGCTGCTTCAATGGTTTCCTATAAACTTTGAATGGGCAATACGGATGAGAATCATTGGATATTCTGCCCTTTCATACTGTTTGGTGCTATGTACAAAGCATCTGCTGTCTATTAATAGTTTTAAGAAACTGATCATTATCTTCTCTATTTTCTTTTATTCTTATGCAGCTATTAACCTGTTCTCCCCCCTTGCTTGGCTAGATTACACATCTAAGATTCTTGGCATTTTTATGCTCTCAGCCATATTACTTGTCCCTATCATTTCTAGACAAGCTGTCAGGACAGGTCAAGAAGCAGCTATTTCAATATTACTTGCCGGAATTGCCGTTTCATTCAATATGGTATTCAGCGGATTTTTCAAAAATAGGTTTGATAATGATCTACCTTTCTACCCCATCGACCTTATTGTGGCTTTTGTTGTTTTTGCCTCTTTCTGGTTTGTACGCTTCACCAAAACGGCAATACGTGCTGAGAAACAAGCCGCAGAGCTCAAAAAGGTGGACAAGCAGAAAGATGAATTTCTTGCTAATACGTCACATGAACTTCGAAATCCGTTACACGCGATCATTAATATAGCTCAATCCATTATCATTCGAAGGAACAGTAAGATAGATACGATGGACCAAGAAGATTTAATGCTGATCACTAAAGTTGGACAACGTATGTCACATCTGCTCGATGACCTGATAGACATCACTCTTCTCAAAGACAGCCGGATCACGCTAAATATAGCGAGTGTTTCTTTATCTGCTGTGTCAGGGGGCATAATCCAGATGCTTAACTATATGACGGTGGATAAAAACGTGCAGCTGGTGAATGAAATTCCCGATTCACTGCCTAACGTGGCAGCAGATGAAAACCGCCTTATTCAAATTATATTTAATTTAGTGCATAATGCTCTGAAATATACTAGGGAAGGCCGTGTTTCCCTTCGTGCAGAAGTCCTGAATGAGACTGTTTATATCCATATTGCGGATACGGGTATCGGTATCAACGAGGAGATGAAGCATAGAATCTTCTTCCCCTATGAACAATCTGATTCGAGTATCACCTCTCAAGGTAGCGGTTTAGGTCTAGGGCTAAGTATATGCAAAAATTTAGTGGAACTTCATGGCGGAACATTGGAGCTGAGATCTGTCTTGGGAAAAGGGTCCACTTTCACTTTCAACCTTCCTCTGGCAGCAACAACAACATCATCTATAGAGGGTTTAAATAAGGGTGACGTCATAGAGGATCATCCCGTTCAGATACAACACACGATGAAAGGAAATAGTGAGGCAGCTGTTTCTTCAGAGAACGGATACAAGATGGAGAGTGTCACTGGGTCTATCCTTATTGTTGATGATGATGCCATCAATTTGAAGGTTATAAAGTCATTGCTGGAGCTGAGCAGTTATGACGTTACAACTGTGAACAGTGCTGAGAAGGCACTCAAACAAATTAGCCATAACCAATGGGATCTGGTTGTTGTAGATGTCATGATGCCCGAGATGTCCGGTTATGAGCTTACCCAGTTGATACGTAAGAAATTCACCATTTTCGAGCTACCCGTATTGCTGCTTACGGCAAGAATCCGACCTGAGGATATTCATACTGGATTTCTAGCAGGAGCTAATGATTACTTGGCAAAACCGGTTGAAGTGTTAGAGCTACAATCCAGAGTCCGTGCATTAATCCATTTCAAGCAATCCGTTGACGAGCAGCTGCGGATGGAAGCTGCCTGGCTCCAAGCTCAAATTCAGCCTCACTTTTTATTCAACACGATCAATTCTATCGCTTCACTCAGCCTCTTAGATCCAGATCGAATGATTGCCTTGCTCGTAGCATTTGGTGATTATCTGAAGGGAAGCTTTAATTCGAGAAATTTGGAGCGTCTAGTTCCCCTTTCCCATGAACTTGATTTGCTACGAACCTATTTATACATCGAAAAGGAACGGTTCGGAGAGCGTTTGGAAGTCGAATGGAACCTGCCCGATCATCTGGAGGCTAAACTTCCTCCACTCACGATACAGCCTATCGTTGAAAATGCAATCCGTCACGGAATATTGAACCGGGCAAGCGGAGGAAAACTAACCATAACAGCTATGAAAGAAGAAAACTGCATCAAATTCGTCATACACGATAATGGAGTCGGTATGGATGAGACCAAGCTTTCTTCCCTATTGGATGGCAAGAAAAAAGCTGGGACATCCGGGGTGGGAATAATTAATACGGATCGTCGTCTCAAAAAAATATATGGACAAGGCTTAGCGATTCAAAGTACACCTGGTGGGGGAACTACGGTATCCTTCATAGTACCGAACTCAGCACATATTAAATAAACTGAAAAAGCATTTGTAGATTTGGACATGCTTCCCAACATTTTTGGAAGGCTTATGTTGCTCATACGTCATGCTATGCTGATCCAGTTCATTAACGAACAAGTTTGTTTAGTTTTATCTGCTTAGGGCTAAACGAAAAAATAGAGCAGTTGACAACTTGCAAACTGCTCTATTTGATTTGAATATAATCAAAGAAGATGTTTTTAAACAATCACACCTAAGTTATTATCCTTATCTGCAAACCATAGCTCAACGAAATTAAGTCCGTCTTTAACTCCTGTAATTTCAAATTCCATTCCATCGACCTTTTCGTATCCAGGAGTAGGAAGCCATTCGGAGAAGAATCGTTATGGTAGGTCGTCTCCGTTAAATTGAAATATTTTTTCGATGCGATGCTGTGGAGCGACAAGGGTGTTCGTACAATTCAATTCCTTTATCGAATCTGATTGACAAGCGCTTGGGTCTTGTTTAGCTTTTGAATTGACTTAGTGTTCGATAGATCGTGAGGGTCGATTATTTTTTCTGATTGGGCCTGCTTCAAGCCTAATACGTCTAGCATGACCGGATCGGAACCTTCCTCTGAATTTAAGTATACTACTGTGATTTTTTCCTCTTGACCTTCCCTATTTAAACGACCAAGGATTTGTTCATGTACCTTAGGCGACCAATCCAACTCTCCGAACAATATAGTCGAGCAGCGATACTGCAAACCGTCCAACCCTGCACCGCTACGCAACGATAATATGAATACATTTGTCTCCCCTTGAACAAACCGCCTAACGGATTCGATCTTCTGAATATCTGACTCACTGCCCGTATACATAGCTGGCCGATAATCTGCCAATTCCTTAAGCCATATCTCATAAACATTGCGATGCCATCCAACAAGAAGCAGGGGGATGCCTGCTTCCAACAACTGTTTCGCATACTGCGCAACACCTGCAGCCTTAACCACACCAGTTGCCTGTCTCATCAAAAGGTCCAGCTCACGAGCTGCTAGACCACGTTCCAGGTATGTCCCTTGGGAAGCTTTTAAGGCAAGTTGTTTTGCTTGTGCTTTCACCGATTTTAACTTTGATAAATCGGGCTCGACCACCTCGACGATCTGGTTGACGGGGGGCAACTGTTGGCCAACTTCTCTTTTCGTCCGCCGGAGCATGACATTCTGATCGCGAAGGAAGCTGCCTAGTACAACCGGGTCATGAACTTTCCGATCATTACGGCACCATTCCCTAATAAACTCTGAATAGGTTCCCAATAGGTCGGGGTCGAGGAATTGTAAGACATTCCAAATCTCAGTACCGTAGTTGTAAATCGGTGTTGCCGAAAGACCCAACCGGAATTCTGCTGCATCGGACAAAATTTTCGCGGCCTCGCCTTTATTACTTGTAAGACCGGTTCGAAGTTCTTGGATTTCGTCATATATGACACATTGGAAGTAGCCGTCTGCAAAGAAGTTCTTCCAACCGGCAAGCTGGCTATACTTGAACAAATAAACATCTGCAACGGGAAGCGAATATGGTCGTGTTCTTTCAATTTTATGAACAATAAGCTCCGTAAAGGATTCAATCTTCTCTTTCCATTGGTCTTGGAGATGAGCCTGAACGACAACGGCAGCGGGATGTGTATCCGGTTCCAGCAGCATACCAGCCGCTGTGTACGTCTTTCCGAGGCCAAGATCATCACCGAGGAGCAGAGAACGGCGTTCCAAGCACAGATCGATAGCCTGTAATTGATAGTGGCGAATCTTTTGTCCAGGTTTGAGGCCTAGGCGTAAGATGGGGTCATAATCAGGAGTGAGTATCTGTTCCATGTACGCTTTCTTCTCAAAGAACTTATCGTGGCCACGCAATAACTTAGCCCTGTCTTCAGAAGTTATCTCCATCGGAAACCGCTGAGTAAACCAGACAAGATCCGTACATATATTCGATCTGTTCGAAAACAAAAATGTGCCCGCTTGTTTCATTGCAACGCGTGGAAACAGCTGCTTCAAGCGAATTACAACATGCGGGTGAACTTCGCTTAACTTCCACCTTCCGTTCACTAGCTCTAGTTTCCCATACATCGTTCCAATCAACCCCACCTTCCAATGAATCATTTTATGCTGGCACTGCGTTCGTCAATCTCGATCTATCCCTTAATGCGTCGGATTCCTTGCACGATCTGTTCTTTCTCAATTTCCCTCAACGAATAGAGTACAGGTGCTGTAGGAATCTCAAATTTCAGATGGGAATGAGGAATTTCCGTCAATAAAGTTCCAATAGGTTGTTGGCTTTTTTTACTACGTACAACATTCCAAAATAACCTGGACCTATTTTCCTCCGTTCCCCACTTTTCTAGCGAATTTCGAAATAGTAAACATTGGCCGATAACGAAATCATGATCATCGAGTGATTCCATTGCTTCAAAGCCGGCGTCCTCAAGGCCATCAAAAAAAAGAGGCATCAGCCTGTCTAAATACAGCCCATAGGCAGCATCCTCGATCTCATGAAAAGCGACCATTAGTTGATCGTGCATAGAGTCATACAAGGGCTTCCATGCCGATTCAATGTACCGATTGCCTACCTGGCTAATCTCCTCAATTGTCATCTCGTAATGGAATACTGGATTAAAGGTCATTTTTATTCCTCCTTGATTTGTATTGCCTTCATCATACAACATGTAAGCCAATTGGAAGGTTTTATAGGATAGTTCAAATAAAATCAACATAAGGATAGAGTTAACGTTACAATAGTTTCAATGTTCTTTTTATTAGAAAGGCGGGATAACATGGGAATGCGACCAAAAAAACTGGCGAATAAATTTATGATAAGCGCTAGCACGTTGCGAAACTACGAAGCGAAGGGGTTAATTCCTCCTGCTGAGCGTTCTGCCAATGGTTATCGCATGTATACGGAAAGGCATGAAGCCTATCTGGCATGTATTCAAGCCATGGCCCCTGCATTCGGGATGGACGTGACGACCGAGGTGCTACATGGTCTCCAAAGAAATGAGTTGGATGACGCATTGTGGGTCGTTAGGGAGAGGGAGGTCAAACTGCATCAGGAAAAAGCAAGTTTGGAACAACTGGTAGAGGAGTTGAATTCGTATGCCGACGAAGGTCAAGTTTTCGACTTGAACCAGCGCTTCCACATCCACGAGGTCTCTAGACGGACGGGGGTCCCTAAATCAGCGATTCGATACTGGGAGAAAAGTGGCCTGTTCACTACTGAACGTAACTCTGATAACGAATATCGTCTATATAATGAAGCACACTTGCTTAAAATTAAGATGATCCAGATATTGCAAAGTTCTGTTTATTCCGAGGAGACTGTACACTTAAAGCAATCAATTGCACTGTTAGAATTCCAAAACATTGAGCAGGTGATCAAGCTTGCAGAACAAATCCGAACTTACCTGAACAAAACGATTAATCTTCAGGTAAGAGGTCTCTACTTCCTACATCGATTGATACGATCACTAGACTTTTAAGATATAACCGAAGCTCATGGTTGCTTGGCCATTCTCTCCGCGGAAGTGCTCCGGAACGCCGACCAATCAACCAACGAATGCAGACGAATCGATCCAGGTGGACGGAAACTAATATCCAATCGATTAATCATATTTTTCAACCAATTCCAACTCTTGTTTTAACGGAGAAGGATACACTCCAAAAATATGCATGACTGCTTCTCCCTTTAACGGATCGATCGTGTTACCCGTTTCTATGGATAATTGCTCGGTGATCAATGAGACAACTCCTGGACCCGAATAACTGCCATGTCCGCCGAACGAACGGGAGCTTGGGGAGCCATTTCCATCTGTGTTTTTAATCGTTAAAGCATCTTTTACGTAGGTCCATTCCCATCGATAAGAACTTCCGTCTCCCAATGAGCTATCGTTGCTATAGCCGCTACACTCATTTTTTTGAAGTATCCATAATGCCTCCTATATATAATTCGCCAAAATATTCAGCTTGTTAAAGTAAATAATGCTATTTTGTAACATTTTGTCCAGCTGGTCGGACTGAAGGTCTATATCGTACCAATTGGTCAGTTGATCCTGATCTATATGTATGAAAAGTCTCTCTCGCAGTATAAAAAAACTCCTTCCACTCCGTAGTTGGGGTGAGAAAGAGTTCTTAATGAAGCTTGGTGTTACGTAACAACTAAATCAGTTCCTGCCTTCTTTTCAAATACACATATAACACTACACCAGATGCCGCACAGATTACCGCACATAAGCCGATAAATCCATACCCCGCCTGAAGTCCGCGCAGCAGTCCCAACTGAGTCGTTGAACCGTACAGATTCTTCACGCCCTCAATCACCCAGCCAATCACATAGTTACCAATGACACTACCAACCCCCATCAGAGTAACTGTGAACGTAATCGCAGTGTCACTGCCGTTCGGATATCTGCGTGCGATAAATGCCATCACTGTTGGATAGATCATCGCTATTCCCGCGCCAGATATCGCAAAGAAAATCGCAAGACGCTCTCCCCCTGCAAGCGCCACGAACGTACATACTCCCGAGAACGCCGAGAACAGAATCAGTGACAATACAAATCCGATCCGGTCCGTCAATGGTCCAAGCAGCAGGCGTCCCAGCGAGAACGTGAGGAAGAACGCAGATAATAACCCGGAGGCTTTGACCGTGTCCCACGAGTAGGCTTTTTCCAAGAAATTAACCAGCCACCCCCCAACCGCCAGCTCCGATACCACGCCAAAAGAAAGAATGAGCACCATCAGCCAAAGGGCAGGATCACGTGTTAACGTCTTCAGTGAAGTCCGATCTTCATGCGGAAGATCGTCCCCCGGGAATTTGCTGCGCAGCGCCGCAATAATCGGCAGCAGACAGAGTGACAACATCACCAGATACATGCCGCGCCAGTCCAGTTCGTGACCAAACACTTTCAAGGACATGACACCCGTCGCCAGCAAAGGAGCCACCGTTGAACTCAGTCCATAGAAGAAATGGGACAGGTTCATCATCGTACCTGTGTTTTTTACAAAGATCCGCGCACCCAGAATCGCCAAGGCAATCTCCAGCATGCCGTTACCGATATACATGAAGAAGTACGATGAAGCAAAGAGTGGATAGGTATGAGACACATAAATGAACACACCCGAGAGGATCATCGATGCAAATGATATGATGCTAACCGCCTTGATGCCCCATTTGCGAACCAGAATAGCCGTGAAGGAGCAGGCGATCAGGTACCCTAGTGCATTCAGGGACAATAACGTCCCGAGCTGTTTCTCATCCAGATTGAAGTCGAATTGAATGCGCGGGATGGCTGGCCCCTTAATATTTTCCGATATCCCGAATACGATAAATCCAAGAAAGATCGTTGCCAATTGCATGGCGTACAGCTTGTTGAACTTTCGTTTGTTTCCTTGTGTACCTGCTTGCTGATTCAAAATAAGTTCCTCCATTGTGTTCAGAAAAATGGTTACACTTCATAACTACGATTGCAGTACCATCTTCCGACCGCTGTTATCCCCAGATTTTTCTGATCCCATGTCCTAAAGGGAAAATCCGGTGATAAAGGCGCTCTTCAGATTGGTTCCGCACTCTCCGTTATCGTGTGAGATATTTTGCTTAACTTCATAAAAGTAGTTGTTTACCACTGCTTCTCAATAACCTGAATGCGGTAGGTCAGGCTCTCCAGTGTAACAGCGACTAGACCAGTCACATATTCGCGCCGAGTGTCTCTCTGAATAATCAACTCCGGCATATGCTCCAGTGGAATCACTCGATCCAGACAACCTTGCGTCAGGTCATCCCTCATAGCAGGGTCCGTCGTATCCCCTGTGACTACAATCGTAGCGGGGTTAATGATCGCGATGATGGATACAAGCGTCTGTACGACGAGCTCCTGCAAACCCTCTGTCGTTTTCAACATTCGTAGCTGCTCTTCTCGTGATACGCCAAAAGGTAAGAAGGACACCTCGCCCCCAAATTGCGTATTCCCGGTCAGCGGACGACCATCAATGATAAAGCCTGCACCCGGAAAATGATTCTCCGGAAAAGTCACCACCGCAAAGTTCTTCTCTTCCTCAAATTGCTGCTGGTTATACAGCCCGTAGACCGTCAGGTTCATATCGTTGCCAATGACCACTTCCACGTCTTCATATTGCTCCTTAAGCCTTGGCCCGAGTGGCTGATACATCAACTCCGGTACATCGCAAATGCCAATAACACCGTTGTGTGCCACACCAGGTATGCCGATACCAATCGCCTGCATATTGTGGTGTTGTTCAATCAGATTTGCAATCAGATCCTCTACCACCGGAACATTAATCTCATCCAAAAAGAGCGTCTGTTCGTCCGCCATCTCACCGTTCAGATTGGCATATGTATGTGTGATCGAGTGAATGCCGCCCTCTGTTCGAATAATCAGGCACAGTACGCTTGCGTAGTCCGCATTGAATTGATACCGACTGGCAGGTCTTCCCCCACTCGATTCATCTGGACCCAGATCGATAATCTCACCCGTTTGGAGTAATTCGTTCAAGATGGTGCCGCATGTCGCTACGCTGAGTTTCGTCAGATTCGCAATGGAAGCCTTAGTGCCCACTCCCATGGATCGGAGCGTATTCTTCACCAATTCAACGTTAATACGTTTGACCTGCTGAGTGTTGTGTGATGTGTGTAGCATGGTTAGTTGTTTGCCTCCTTTCGTTCATTTTGAACCATTCAATGAATGTTTTTAAAAGTATTTTAATAATTGAAGTGTATGAGGAATTGCAGGGAAAGTCAATGCTAAATTGAGAGTGAAAAACGTATGGATGGAACGACAAAAAGACAGTTCAAGATCATCTTGTGTGATCCTGCACTGTCCTTTTGTTAAGGTGATTTTATGTAGACTGGCTCATTCGATTCGCCAAGATGCTCTTCTCCAGTCGGACTTTAAATAACTTTCGGTTCAAATCCTGTTCCATGGAATGAAGGTGATATGCTGCTTGTTTCACGGTATCCATGTCTAGCACACCTGCCTGCTTCGCGATGATGTCCATGGCGTCCAGGATGAGTTTGTTGCATGTAATGAGTTGGTCGATGTAATCGTCTTCCTGTTGGACAAATTGTGCGTACTGCAAAGCGAGGTCTTCGCTGTTGGTTCTTGTCATGTCACCACTCCTTTGTATAGAGAGGGTAACATAAAGAATAGAAAAGTGTGGTACGTCGATACGTATCATTTTAGATTGATAATAGATTAATTGCACTGCATGGATCTAAGTAAATCAATACTTATATAATAAATTCCAGTTAATCACATCTCAATAGACAATTAAGCACTATATCTTTTTTACATTTTCTTCTCCAAACCATAATTTTGCTTGATTGATTGCAATTTCGCTAGGATTATGATAAAAAACTATTAAATTTTCTTTCGCTCGGGTACAGCATACATAAAAAATTTTTTGTGTTCTTAAAAAAATTGTTTCTTTTTCTGTTCTTCTACTAAATAAGTAATCAAAGTTATAATCGTTCCATTTCCCATTGTCTAGTATTACAAGAACATTATCAAATTCCGAACCTTTAATTTTATGTTGCGTAGAAAACGGAGTATGCCCTTCTAAATAATAAAACAAATTTTGAAACTCCTGATATTTCACTTTTTTAACTCTATTAAATATATACTCATTTTCATTTATGAAATTATAAAAATTATCGTCTTTACGACAAAGGCGCCTCTCATCTACGAAATCAATAACTTCCTCTATCGTCGAATTGAACATTTGATCTACAATAGAGATAGTTTCGTTTATCTCTTTCTTCATATTTATTGAAGTGATTTTTAACTCAGTTTTTCTGATAAAGTCGTTATATAATTTATCTTTATAAAGTTGAATAATAGTTTGTATCTTGAATAGATGTTTAATTAGAGCATCCCTTTTCGAGCCTTCTTTATTTATATCTTGTTCTTCTTGTTTCTTATCATCAATTAAGGAATCCTTATTCAGATATATTTTGCTAACTTTTGAAAATAGTTCGTTTTTCAATTCATCGTATAGGACACTATGAATAGGATTTTCTGTGATAATATCTTTTCGTAGTTTACTTCTATTTTTTAGTGCGATTAAGTCCACAACTTGATCAAAAGAATAGTCCTCATTGATTTCTATATTATCTTTTTTTATTTTTTCCTTTATTTTATTTTTCAAATCAATTATCGGATCTTTATCATATATCTCCATTAATTCCGGAAACCCTGCTTTAGGAGCTATTAAATTATGTGTAAGGTATAATTCTTTTGTTTGTTTGGAGTCATTAAAATTCCAACCAGCAAAGTACTCTGTCTTTCTAATTTCATTCAGATCATTGTTTGATGAGTATAAAAATTTTATATTACCTTCTCTAATGAATCCTTTCAACATGTTAGGAGCTTTATTGTCAAGGGAAGGTTCTTGGATTAAGCCATCTGACCTTAAATTATTTGCTAAATTAATTACCTTACTAGGGTTTCTACGATTCTGTCTTTTCCAAATTTCCTTAACATCCTGTTTTTCAATATATTTATATAAATCACCAACACCTTTATCATAAATTGATTGCATAGAATCCCCAAAAAAACCTATTATATTCTTCTTTTTGCTTTGCTTAAGATGATCTAAAAATATTTCAATAACTAATTGACTAGTATCCTGGTACTCATCAATAAAAATAAATCTGTAATTATCCTTTAAAATATCGCAAAGTAGGGGGTATTTCTTGTACATTAGATTTGACAACTCCAAAACTTCATCATGTGAAATTATACCTTCTCTGATTCGAACATAATCCTTATACTGAATACCTGACTCTATCGAGTCAAAATATCCCTTATCAACAATACCATCAGGGCTAGCAAATTTAGAATTTTCGTCGTTGATAAGAGAAATCAATTCTTTTTTTAGATTTCTTTGAAAAGGCTTAATCATGCTCCATAAAAATTCATGAATAGTCATTACATACAAATTATTGTGATCTATTCTGTCTTTTATTTCTTTAACAGCAGCATTTGTATAAGTGATACAAGCAATTTTTGCGGTTGGATTATCTCTGATCGCCTTCTTTATAACCATTATTAGAGAATAAGTTTTCCCACTACCTGCCCCTCCACTTAACAAAAAATTATGCCCATTACTGATTAATTTAAATATTTGTTCAACTTCAACTTCTAATTGTTCTTCAACCATAATAACCCTTCCTTTATGTAACTCGGGATATCCCAATTACAATATTTTTTATTGTTTATCTCCTTACTATTTAGTAAGATTTCCATTGCAAAAGATGGCTTTTTATCTACACATTCCTCAGCTAAAAAATAGGAATCTTTTTCTTTATCTTCGAAATATTTTATATTCACTAAACTCTTGAAACTTTCTTTATTATCTATAATAAACTGCCTATTTATGTGAAAAAATGAATCTTCAAAGCTTCTTGCATGATAGGCAATATTTAAAGAGTTTAATTCAGATGTTTGATAAATAATTAATAAATTACCACCATCAGAGGGTAACCATTTTTTCGTTTCTGGATCTTTTAAAAGTATTCTCTCACTGTAGTTCAAATTGCTATAAAAATTTAAAATATCGACTTCTTCACTAGGCTCGCTTATTAGAATCTCTGAAGTTGAAGCTACTTCTTTTCCAAAAGATTGGGAAACAATATAATTGCTGTAATTAACAAAATATTTTAATGAAGCATTTGTAGTCGTGAAGGCCCCCTCATCAGAAACTCTACATTTTATAATTTTAATTTTTTCTTTGCCATCTTCATTTTTCTTAACTTTTTTCATAGCAGAATCTATATCAGTGATTATTAACGATTTTATTCCAATAAAAGCAATGAATTTCTCAAAAATATGAGAGTATGCACCTACCTCTACTATTGAAATATTTTGTGAGAGTAGTGGATTTTCATCCGTCTCTTGATCAATCTTTTTCATCATTGCAGGTAATAATAACCTTTCTGTGTCACCCTCTATGAATATTGCTTTATCCGCAAAAAACAGCTCTGCTCGATGTAACGTCAAATATTGTTTTAGAAATTTAAAATTACTGATTTCTTTATCCTTTTCATATTCTTTCTCTAAATCTTTTAAATTTTTTGCAATAACTTGATTTTGATTAGTTTTATAAAAGTATTTTATATCATTAAAGTCACTCTCAGCAGTAATATGGCAAGAATGAGTTGTAATAATAGTTTGTAAATTGAACTTTTTACCATCGTCACCCTTACTCGCACTGTTCAAAATATCTTTAATATTTTTTATAAATATGTATTGCATTTGTGGATGAGTATGTGCTTCTGGCTCTTCAATGAAAAGCAAGTTTATATTTGCTGGTTCTTCGTTCAGTTTATTTTCAAATCTAAATTCACTTAGAATCAGCTCAATCTCAAATATCATACTTATCAAATTGAGATATCCTAGACCATTATAATTTTCAGGAAGGGAGTGTTCACCATTATGATCATACATTACAGTTGTGTTGTCTTTTAATAATTCTTTATGTTGTAAAGTAGATACAATTTTTATATTAGAGTCACCTTTTCTAATACCGCCAAACATCCCGACCTTTTCTATTATTTTCTCAAACAAATTATTGTACACTTCATTTAAGTGCTTATCTGTTCTGCTTAGAATATCTTTGAATTCCTGTATTTTCTCTGATTCTTGATTCTTTTCTTCTTTTTTCTTGTAATAATTTG
Source organism: Paenibacillus sp. Z3-2 (assembly GCF_054161325.1). NCBI lineage: Bacteria > Bacillati > Bacillota > Bacilli > Caryophanales > Paenibacillaceae > Paenibacillus > Paenibacillus sp. Z3-2. The sequence continues at coordinate 4,911,900 of NZ_CP096397.1, forward strand.
ATGATAGAATTGATAATGTTTTATCCGAATCGATATTAGATACATTTCTTTTAGCACTGATCATTTTAAAGCTTATAACTTTTTCGATTGCAATCTTCTCTTTCAATAAATCAATGTATTCACTTTCTATTTCAGTTGACGTTTCCGTATCGTAACCAAGTGATTTTTTCGATAGTTTAAAATACTTCTTATGATTATCTCTCAAAAAAATATTCCCTCTGTTTTCAACTTTGCCATCCTCTATCTCTACATTTTTTTTTATGAGTTGTTTATCTTGAAATTCTTTGTAATCATTTCTCATCTTTCTTAGATCTTCTTGTATCAGCCTATATTCAAATTTCAAAACAATTGTTCTATGATTAGGATCTAAGTCCAACATTAATTTACTTATATTGGATAAGTCATCCCCTTCGTCGTACTTTATAAATAACATTAATGATATGCCTAAATATGTACTACTTTCTTTTTCTTCATCTTCTTCAGCTTCTATTCTATTTATCAGATCTCTAAGAAAATCAATGTTAAAGTCATCGAGAGAAAATGTATTTACGTTTGCTTTTGAACCAATAAATTTGTCTAATATTGAAAGTAATGAAGTTTTACCACAATTGTTTTTACCAATTACCAGAGACAATTCCTTTTCTAAATCAAGTTCAAGGGACTTGAGAAGTCTAAAATTCTCAATCTTAACTTTTGAAATTTGCATACTGTTCACTCCAATTCTAATAATAAGAACTTAAATTTCAATTATTTCTACCTCTAAGGCCTTGTTAGATCTGTTACATTTGACCTATAAAATCTTATTCTACATTTATAGACTATTTCCTCTACAAAAATTAGAAGAATTTTCAGAACTAGGACCTAATAACTGAAATTACATTTAGACCAAACTACTCACTTGCTTTTGGTTGAATTTCACTCTAATGCAATATACTCGCCATTCTATTACAAAATTATTAACTAATATCGCTATTTTCTAAGTAGCCATGAGTATCACCGTACCTATGAATTCATAGTGTTTTCAGTATATATTTAAAATATTGACAACCCCCTCCAAAAAGGTCTATCCTAATAACGAATCATCTATTCACTATTAAGGAGTCGTTCCCGATGGTGCAAGCCAAGAAAGACGAAGTCAGGAAAGAGATTGAATACGCGGCGCTCAAAGTCTTTTTTGAAAAAGGTTATGTGGATGCCAAGATGAGCGATATCGCGAATGAGATCAATATTTCCGTGGGCAATATCTATACCTATTTCAAGAATAAGAAAGAACTATTCTACGCCGTCGTGCCGCCGGATCTGGTGGATTATTTGAAAAATGTACTGGTGGAGACGATCCACTTTGATAATCAGACCTTGTTCGAGAAAACGGATAGCGAGCAAAAGTCGGCGCTGTTGCAGGAACAGGTGGATGTGCTACGTAAGTACCGGAATCAGATCGTGATTATTTTCGAAAAGAATAAAGGTACGATTTATACCAACGCCAAGAACGAACTTGTTGAGCTGATGATCGAAACCAAGAAGGCCTATCTGAAGAATCAATATAAACGATATGAGATTGGCACCGAGGAGAACTTGATCTTGCTGAACATTCTCGCGCACAATGTGATCGACATGAACCTGGATCTATTGAAGCGGGATATGAGTGAAGACAGCCGGAAACAAATATTCGAAGCGTTGTATGTATACAGACTGTACGGTATGAAGAGTCTCAACGAATAACGCTCCATCTCATCATTTATGCCGGATAGACAAAGCGTGCAGATCAGATCAACTTCACATGGTTTGCACGCAAAAAACTTCATCATAGATCAGCCTATTTTTTTGACCTAAAAATGAATTAACTATTCATTATTGAAGCAAGTATCTTCGTTACCCTAACTACTCGCTTCACCCATATCCAAAGGAGGAACACAACATGAACACCGCTTACGCATTAAAAAACGTCAATCAGATCCACGGGGATGCGAACCGTAATCTGCAAAAAAACATGTCCATTCTCGTCAATGAACAAGGCCTCATTCAGGATATCGGCCGAGATCATGAGTTGTATATCCCAAGTCACTACACAACGATCGACCTCCCAGGGAAATACGTAATGCCTGGACTGATCAATGCCCACGTGCACCTCTTTGCAGATGGTAAACCGTTCAGTCTCTCGGTCAGTGAAGGCTTCTTGCAGTTTGCCTATGATCGGATATTGAACACGAAGTTCGGCAGAAACGTTTTGAAAAAACGAATGAAACGCAACACACTGACCGCACTCCATGCGGGTGTCACAACGATGCGCAGTGTCGGGGAATTTTTTTACACCGACGTCCAGCTGCGGGATGAGATTAACAACGGTGACTTTGTCGGCCCTAATCTGCTTGTCTCTGGGTTTTTCCTAAGTGTCACAGGCGGGCATGGTGCTCCATTCCTCGCTCTGGTAGGCGATTCTCCGTGGGAAGCACGAAGAAATGTACGCATCAATGTGAAACACGGTGTGGATCTGATTATAATCTGTGTGACGGGTGGCGTGACAGATGCGAAAATGGTGGGCGAAGCTGGCCGTTTACAGATGACGGTGGACGAAGTTGCGGCGATCTGCGATGAAGCTCATAAGATTGGCTTACGGGTGGCAGCGCATGTGGAGAGCACGGAAGGCGTAAGGGTCGCGTTACAAGGTGGTGTCGATACCATTGAGCACGGTTCGGAGATGGACGACGAAATCATTCGTTTGTACAAAAATAATCCCAATGCCCTGAATGGCTACACCGCACTCCTCCCCACCCTGCAAGCCGCTTATCCCTCCGCTTCACTGGATACGAGCGTAACGAAGGTAAGTGCAACGGTAAAAGAGAATTCCAGACTCGTCTACGATTCAATGCTCAAAGGCGTAAAACAGGCGATCGAAAACGACATCACCATCGGTATAGGTACTGATGCCGCTATGCCTTACGTGACTCACTATGATATGTGGAGAGAGATGGACCATTACATGAGACAGGCCAACCTGAACACCAAACAGGTCATTGACATGGTGACCCGAACCAATGCGAAGATCCTCGGTGTTGACGATGTTACAGGGACGGTGGATATCGGGAAACATGCCGATCTGATTATCATGGAGCAAAATCCGCTCGAACATATCGAGGCCTTGTCTGACATCGCTATGGTCATGGTCAAAGGAAATCTAATTCAAACACCATCTGTCACAAGAATCAAAGAAGTCGACGATGTTCTAAACTCAGTTTGGTGAATTCAGGAGTGAAATCATGCTTGGTATATTGATCAATTGTTTTTCCATTATATGCGGAAGTACCCTTGGAGCCATCTCCAAAAGGTTCATGAATGACGGTTATAAGTCCATACTCAATCAAGTGATTGGAATCAGCGCGCTCATCATAGGCATTAGTACAACCATGAGCAGCATATCCACCAGCCAATATCAGATTATGTTTATCATTTTCCTCACCTTAGGCGGCATCATTGGACAACTGATTAAACTCGAGAACATCTTGTCCAACATCATGACCAAATTCTCGTCCAATGGCTTAAATGAAGGATTAACGGTTGCCATATCATTGTTGTGCGTGGGATCGATCCCGATTCTGGGACCACTACAAAGTGCGTTACAGGGGGATAATACCTTTTTACAGATCAATACGATTTTTTCCGGCATTACCTCATTGATTCTGGCATCCACCTTCGGGATCGGCATCATCTTCTCAGCGTTCATTTTATTGGTCATCGAAGTTCTAATCTTCTTCTCGGCTGATTTCTTATCCGTTTTCATGACAACGAACATCATGAATGAAATTACTTTGATTGGTGGTATCCTGGTGCTATGTACGGGATTGAACATCTTGAAGATTACGAAGATCAAAGTGTTGAATCTACTGCCTGCCTTATTTATTCCGATCTTTTTACTGTAGCTTCAGCATATTGGAATCTTTCCGTAAATATAAAAATAACAAATAGGCTGCCCCATCCCTTTAGAGGACTTGTGGGACAGCCTGTTCAATAACTTGCGTATGACAGAAAATCTCTATCGATTTTAAACCGGCGATACCAGGTACAACCTAGGATGATCCAGATTCGGACACTCTTTTTCTGGTAAAGGAAAGAAACAATACCGCTGAGACTACAATCCATATCCCGAAAAAGATATAAATTGAACCGAATACTTGAGTGCTTGCCCCTTTTGCATCCAACGTGGTTCCAAGAATCGATGTTCCGATCGCACCAGCGATGAAGCTGCACATCATATAGACACCCATGCCAACACCCGCCTCATGCCTCGGCAACGTTCTGGATACGGTATTCGCAAGAGCAATCTGGGCAAACGTCAGCCCTGTGTTCGCAGCGATAAGAACGAACAGAACCACACCATACGAACCACCTGTAAAAAGGTACAATAGCGTATACGCAATGAATTGCAGTCCAAAAGCCCACGAAAACAAATAACGATTCCCTTTTTTATCCGTAATGCGCCCGCCCAAGAGTCCAAATAATGCGGCAAACAAGGCTCCAGGCGACATCACTAATCCGATCTGTAACGCAGACAACTGATGGAGACTGGTTAACATCTGGGGGATCAGATAAGGCACACACAGATTCAAAGTCAACACCATGGACCCAATGAGAAGTCCGCGAGAGTAGCGTTTGTTTTTAAACAAATCAAGAGATATAAACGGTGCTGACGATCTTCTCATCCTTATCCAGAATAGCACGAGGGTCAATAACATCAACAGCATCAAGAGCAAGCTTTGTCTTGTAATCGCAAGCATTAACAGCGTAATGACACCCGCCAGCAATAGACCCCCTGGAAGATCTGCCTGTCCTTTTACCCCCTTGTCATTACCCAGATATTTTCGAAAGAACGGTAACGTAACAAGTACCAGAATGGAAATCGCGAAGAGAAAACGCCAGCTTGCCATACTAAGAACGAACCCGGCAATGATTGGACCAATAGCTGTCCCAAGAGCCATACCAGCCGAAGTAATCCCCAATGCTCTGCCGCGATTCTCTTCAGCCACATACCGAATTGGAATCAACATGGAAGATGCCGGAATAACGGACGCACCTACCGATTGTAGAATTCGAGCCACAATGATGAACATATAACTGTCCGCCAGTACTCCGATTAGTGACCCCATTGCAAAGCAACATAATCCAAATGTAATCAAATTTTTCAACTTGAACATATCCGCCAGCTTGCCATACGTTACCGACCCTATGGCGTATATAATAATATATGCCGTTACCACCCAGCTAACCTGGGAAGAGGTCAGTCGAAATTCCGCTCTAAGATCAGGCAGTGCCACGTTAAACATGGTGGAATTCATCACGGAAATAACCATCGCAAAGGCTAAAATCCAAATTAATTTATACGATTGTGATCGTTGTGAAAGGTTCTTTTTTTTATCCATCATGTACTCATTTGCGATGCAACGGTGATTGGGCAACCACTTTCAGATCCAGTGTATTCATATTGGCCATCACGCGGTCCATCCGTAACGGGCCAGGTTCATTTGGGAAAATAAAATGTTCATAGGGTTCTCCCAATATACGGAAGAATGGCTCAAACAAACCAGACGCAAGCATTCCAACAAAGCGGGTATACGGTGCATCCAGACGATAGGCATGGGTAGTACCTTCCGGTACATGGAGGAAGTCTCCTTCATGAAGCTGAATCTCTTCTCCGTTCGCCCACATGGTCATCTGGCCTTGTACACAATAAAAAGTCTCCACATGGCTCTCGTGATAATGTTCTACAATAGGTTCGCCCTTCGGCCCTTCGGTAGATACGAAAATGTAGGCGCCATCTGTATTTTTCTGAGAAGCAAGAATGCGATGCAATTGATCTCCCGTTAAGAGACGATCTCCTTCCCCGCTCTCCAATACATAAGGAACGACTCCGCCGTCTAATACTCCCGTCTCAACAAGCTCGGAATCGCCCCACTGCAGCGTTCCATCCTCAAAACAAATATCGGCTACCTTGGAGGCTTGGATCAAATCCTCTTTCGTCCATTCGTGTAGGGGCTGCGGCGGGTAATCCTTGAAAGAATAGGCCAAACCAATTACAGGAAAGATAGACGTGATATTTCCCGGTAGCGAATAGGAAACCATACGATTTCGATGACCTGCAAACCGATAGGCATGTCTTGTCCCTGGCGGTATGTGTGCATAGTCACCAGCAGTTAGCAGATGATACTGACCTTCGATCATCAACTCAACTCTTCCCTCCAGAACCATTAATGATTCGTAACTGCTGTTATGAAAATGGAGGGGAAACTCCTCTCCCTTACTCCCAGCGATGGTGAACATTTCGAACTGTCCTCCTGTGCTGTCAGCATCCGCCATGATCGTAACTATCTGTTTACCAAACGTATAACTCGTGCCCTCTCCTTTACGAAGTAAATAAGGCTTTCTTGTCTGAGGCAATGTACTCATTAATGTTGATGTCACTTGATTCTCTCCTCCAATCCTTTATTCATGTTCATTTTAAGGACTTCACCCTATATAAAAAATGGTCTAAGGCGACCAGCCTATGGGCAAATGCGACATCTGATTGATTGAAGTCATTCGCTTGATCCATTAAAATTAAATAATAAAAAATTGAAGAGGGAGGGGCCTCCTGTTTATGAATTTTAACGATTCAACCTATTACATGGAGCACCCTTTCCATGACACTCCCATTTCCATGCATCCGGTAGAAATACGAAATAACCAATGTCAAAAGCATGCGCATTCCTTCTATGAATTGTCTTATGTATCGGCAGGTCAAGGAACACTCTCGATCGATGACAGTTGTATCCCAATCGCTCGTGGAGACCTGTTGTTCATTCCTACAGATACGAGACATGTGTTCCAGACCACATTGAATCAGTCGGTCACGCTCATGAATTGCCTTGTGGAGAAACACATATTATCGGGGCCTCAAGCTATCGGTGATCGCATGATCTATGATGATATTGATGAGCTCACTCATACATTCCGTACTTTAGGGAACGGCTTCAAAGTATCTGAGCACAAGAAAGAATTCGGAAAGATCATGTACTCTTTACACCTTGAACTTCAATGTAAGGAGTCAGGATATCGATACCGGCTGTATCTTCATCTGATGGACTTGTTAACTCGCATACGGCATGCCGAGCCAAGTGATCTTCAGTCTACTCAAGGGGACATGACCGACCACATTCAACTTGCAGTGAACTATATATCCAATCATTATGATGAATCCGCCATTCTTACTCGTTTGTGCGAGCGATTTGCCATAAGCCCTCGCCATTTCCAAAGAACATTCAAGCAGGTTACCGGGCTTACCCTTACGCAGATGTTACAAAATAAACGTATACAACGAAGTTGCGAACTGTTATCCGAAACCGATTGGAGTGTGCAAACCATTGCCAGAGAGGTAGGAATACAGGATATGAAGTACTTTTATCGGATATTTAAAGAAAAATGTGGGATGACCCCTAAAGAATTCAGGCAGCCTCAAGGGTCGTGATTCAAAGAAGTCGATGATGTACTAAATTCAGTTTGGTGAATTCAGATATGTAAATATAGAGTTCATCAATCATACGTAATACTTGCTTCAATTAAATACGCTTTATCTTTAGAGTTCAAAAATTGAGGCATTATTCTTTGAGAAGGCGGAATATCTTCAACAGGTTCTCCATCCAAAAATAATTCAAGTGCTTCTTTCGCCATGAATAAGGCTTCTTCAACTGAATCCCCACAGGTGATACATCCAGGCAAATCAGGAAATGTAACATTAATTCCATCTTCGGCAAGATTAAAAACTGCGTAGTATTGGTAAGTTCGAATCATATGGGACACTCTCCTGTTATCTACACTTTTAGAAAAAACAGCAAAAAGCCTTTCGGATTATATCTGAAAGGCTTTCAACTCGTTTTCACTCTTAATTTCCCTCAAATATATTGTTATAAGATTAATCATTCAATCCTTTACCTTCCAGGATCGGCTGCATGGACTTCTCGATTCGTGACACTTTTGTTTTGGATTGTTTCGGTTGTGAGAAATAATAGAGATATGCCCGCTGCCGTCCGGGTGTCAGTGCTTCAAATGCGGCCTGGAAGGCAGGATTCTCATCAAACTGCTGTTGAAGTTCCTCTGGAACGCTATATTCGGCAGTCTTTTTCATTTCCACCTGCAATCCTGCCTGTTCCACTTCAATCGCTTGCTGGATATAGGCTTTGATCATAGCCTCCTGCTCCACAATCTGCTCCAGACTAGTGAAGCGAAGCTGGCGTTCTGCCTGTACATTCTCCGTTTGCTGGACCAAAATGCCGTGTGTATCCTTCAGCAGAGCACCTTTGAAAAACAGAATGGCCACGTACTCTTTGAATCCATGGATTAAAACGATGTTTTTCCCATCCAGCATGTAACAAGGGTGCATCCATTTCATATCCTCTGTCAGTTCAAAATCCCGAATAATCTCTCTCAGCTTTGTGGACTCTTCCTTCCACGTTTTGAGTTTCTTTAGATAGCCATCAACTTTGCGATTCCCACTTGTATCCGTCATGGAGAAATCCCTCTCTTTATCTCATGTTCTTATAGGTTCAATTGTACTGGTTTTCAGTGGATTGTACAGCGTTGCTTACAGAGCTTTTATTGACTTTTCCACTTGAATTTAAACCTTAATAGCAACAAAGACCATCCTGTTAGATGGCCTATCATTTAATCCAATCTCATCTAATAAGTTTCAATCGACAGTTCACCATACCCATAGTAAAATAATGGAATGTCTATTATCATAATTCCAACATATGAAAGGATGATTTAAATGAGAGAGTACACAGTCGTTCCAGGTCCCAAAAATGTTCAAGTAAACCGAGGTGATACTCAGGCTGCTGTTAATTTATTTTCTGATATCATCAATCACAAACACAATCCGGGTGGATCTATCAATCCATGGAGTCGCTAGCTGTCACCGAGAAGCCCGGTTGTCTCCAGCAACCTGTTATAACGCATCATTATATGCTGATTTTCTACAGAGAGATTTAATAATAGTATAACAATCATGAGAAACTCAGAATCTGAGGAACTGATATATAATAACATGCCATCCGAAGAAGAACTTATTAGACTCTTACATACACATCATGAAGAAAACGATCCTCGAAGCAGTTTCTATATAAGAACTCATGTTATTCCAGAAATCGATTGGTTGAAGTCTTTGCTTAACGTTACACTTGCATTATTCACAGGGCTAATCGTCTCTATGATATGTTTCTATCTCTTGAATCCATTCATTCCAGTGTATGCTTTGCTGAGTGCCCAGATTATTTTCATAGCAAGTATGTTCTTCATCGTTCTACGACGTGCTAGAGTGATCCTGATATGGAGTATTAGAATTTATCAACGTTTTGCCCCCATTGAAGTGAGAAACAAGTGTCGTTTTGAGCCAAGCTGTTCTGTGTATATGATTCAAGCTATTGAGAAATACGGGGCGGTCAAAGGTCTTTCCCTAGGGATTCATCGTCTTCGAAAATGTAATATCAACGGTGGAGGATATGATTATCCTTAAAGCAAAAAGGCCCATAGACAATCTATGGGCCTCTTGGTTTGGTTATCATTTCTGGCTTACGCTAAAATCCCTTAATTTAGCATTTGAGATAGTCTTTATCTTAAAAATTTACGTCGATGCCATAGAATGCAGCTTCATATAATTTTCTCATTTGTTCAGCGGACGTTTCTCTAGGATTTGTGCCTGTACATGGATCTTTCATTGCATTGACAGCCATGGTTGCTACATGCTGGAAGAAGTCAGCTTCTTTAATACCAAACTCTTGTAATGTAGCGGGAAGCCCCATTTCACGGTTAATATGACGTACCCATTCCACTAAGGAATCCGTTAATTCCTGAGGAGTGTCCCCTTTTAAATTTAGACGAGCCGCGAGATTAGCGTAACGATCTTCCACGACTTTGCGATTAAACTGAATTACGTACGGCAAATAGATGGCATTTGCTAATCCATGAGGAATATTGAAAATCGGACCGCTCTTGTGTGCCAAACTGTGAACATTCCCCAAGACTGCATTAGCAAATGACATACCTGCCATGGCCTGAGCATAATGAACTTCCTCTCTTGAAGCAATATCCCCTTGGAACGAAGTCAGCAAACGATCTTTTAGTACCTCAGCGGCTTCAATCGCAAGTGCATCGGTAAAAATCGTACGTGGTTTAGCCACATAAGCTTCAATGCTATGCGTTACTGCATCCATACCACTGTAAGCAATCATATGTTGAGGCATATGACTAACCAAAGCAGGATCTATAACAGCCATATCCGGTGTGAGCCCAAAATCTGCCAAGGGATATTTAATGCCTGTTTGCTCATCCGTAATCACCGAAAGATTGGAGATTTCCGCAGCCGTACCACTGGTAGTAGGAATTCCAATAAATTTAGCTTTGATTCGAAGCTCTGGTAAAGAAAAAGGAACAGCAGCTTGTTCAAAGGTCAGTTCTGGGTACTCATAGAAGATCCACATCGCTTTTGCAGCATCCATTGGTGATCCACCACCTATACCAATCACCCAATCCGGTTGGAATGTTCTCATTTGTGCAGCTCCAGATTGGACCATAGCCACAGTAGGTTCAGTATTAATCCCTTCTATAAGCAGTGTTTCCATGCCTGCTTCTCCAAGTAATTGTGTTATTTTATCCAAATGACCTTGCTTCTTAATGGAACCTCCACCAATAACCAAAGCGGCCTTACGGCCCTTTAACGTTCTCAAAATATCTAATGCATTCTCTCCGTAATAAATATCTCGCGGAATTGTAAATCTGTTCATGTTAAGTTCCTCCCCTTGCTGGTGTCTTGATTACATTTCTTAGTATAGAAGGCCTGTTTCATTTTGGTAAGTACGCACTTTATTTACAGATACTTACCTATAAGTTGCATAGTATCCTCAAGTAAACCAATCACTAACTTACAAATGAGTGATTTAACAAGTGAAAACTTCGGAAAGAAAATCTAGCTATAAATACGGTACTCTCGTTCTTTAATTCAGAATGATATCCTTTTAAAACGGAACCGAGCAGTTCTGTATATGTAAAGGTTTAATAATTAGTTTCTACATTATAGGGGGAATTAGTCGTAAAAATTGTACAACTCCATGCGTTTGGAGGCCCAGAACATATTCGAATTATCAGCTCCAAACAGCAGAATTAGGAACAGGCGAGGTACGTATTCGGGTAGAAGCAGCAAGTATCAGCCGTGATACTTCTATTTTTTATGAGGGAAAATATTCCAGCCTGTATAGTAATGCACAACCAACATTGCCTTCCCGGTTCGGAAGTGAAGTTGCCGGAATCGTAGAGGAATCACATTGGGTATAAATTATGGTATGTTGTCAACTTCTTTTCTTAACTGATCATTACTCGCAGCAGCAGTTCTATTCAATCGATCTTCTAACATTTCGTATGGGCTAAATAGAAAAACAGCATCGATTACAAGTTCAGTTTTCGAAGACCAGCGTGTCCCTAGACCAAATCACGAGGTCTCCCCCGCTTAATTTCTTCTGGCTTTTCATCAGACAACCTCCCGTTCCGTTACAGTTCAGGATCATAGCTGGAGACACAATCATTATAGAACTGTTTCGTTCTATAAACCGTAATGTTATTCTTAATTTACAGCGCTAATAAGTTCCGGGTGATGCCTTTAGTAATATACCAAAGTATAAAAAAACACTACTGACAAGAGTATGTCAGTAGTGTTTTAAGATATTTTTGGCTACTTCCTGCATTCGGAAGCGTAAAGGCTCTGGCTCCAAGACCTCGATATCTCCACCCCAGCCAAGTAAATAATGCAATATTTCCTCCAGATAGCGGACACGAAAGTGAAAAATGACACCTTCCTCTTGCTCCTCAATTGCATCCATGTAAAAATGAAGGGCCTCCATAATTTTGTCAGCAATTTCGGGTTTCGCCCTAATTAATACCTGTTCGTTACGGTCTTCAGGAGGTCGATAACTGTTCAGATCAAAATCCGGCGGCAACAGGAAATGATCCTCCAGCACGGAAAGTTCAGTCATGCGTGACAAACGAAAATGGCGAATATCTTGCCGCATATCACAACGTGCGATCAACACCCAATTCTCCTGAACAAGTGAGAGTCCATATGGTGAAACCTCACGCATGTTATACCGATTGCCATCCGTTCCTGGCATTTTTTTCAGGTACATAAAGCTGATTTTACGTTGTTCCAAAATGGCATTACGTATTTGGTTAAGGTATGTTTTCACTCTCGCTCTGGTTAAGGGCTCAACCGTATGAAGCAGCCTCATCGTTTCCCGAACACGCGTTGATTCATTACGAACGGATTCTGGTAAAATCGCTTCAATTTTTCGTTGAGCCGACTTAGCCTGCATCGCGTATTCTGTATCCATTCTCTGTTCGATAAAATCAGCTCCCATGAGCAGGGAAACGGCTTCTTCTGCTGTGAAGCTTACCGGGGGCAGGAAATATCCTTCCATGAGGGAATAACCATGACCCGGAGCTCCCATAATTGGAACGCCAGCTTCACTTAAGGCCTGAATATCTCGATATATCGTCCGTACACTTGTCTCAAATTGAGCAGCTAAATCTTCTGCTCTTAGCATCTTTCTTCGCTGCAATTCAAGCGTAATCGCAAGCTGCCGCTCCGTTTTGTTCATTTTCCAAGCCCCCACCGTTTCATCATCCAAACCTAACTCATTCTATCACAGTAGCTAACAACGCAAAAATCATTATCCATTGAAGGAGTTGCACACTTTTGAAAAGATTCTATCTAGGTTTTGGATTAACGATCACTATTATCATTGGACTATTATCAAGCTCTACTCCAACAGAAGCAGCATCGAAGAAAGTAAACTTAAAATTGTCAGATGGAGGGACGTACTATGGTGAAGTTTTAAACGGGAAACCTCATGGTAAAGGAACCGCAAGATGGGGAGAAACCGAAGTTTACTCTGGAGATTGGGTGAGTGGTAAGCGGCAAGGAAAAGGCAAGTATACATATACATTAGTTGAAGGTGGAGGTGTCCCCTTTGAGGATTACAATGAATCTAATATGGGCCATGGAACAGGTGAATTCACTACAAAAACCTACACCGGATCATGGATTAATGATACATATCATGGTAAAGGAAAAGAAATTACGCAATGGTTAGAAGTACAGTATCTTACTTCTGATGGCAAGGTTTACCCTGCACATGACCGTTACAACAACACCATTAACGATGGAACATTCAATCAGGGCAAGATGTCTCAGGGATATTACGCAATCCACTCTTCAGATACTGTCTCACTAGGATATACTGATCATACAACTACGATTGCTCTCAAAAATGATTATTTCAACGAAAGTTAACCGGGGATAAGGACTTTTTTGACACGTGGCAAATTCACGGGGGTCACGCATCTAATCGATTATAGTAATTCAGTTAGTTATTCTAAACAAGTCATAATGAAGGATAACGTATTAAAAGAGAATCACATAACATCTGCCGTCTTTGATAAGGATCGCAAGAATATCATTAATGAATCCCTTCAAGCTATTAAGCCCTATTCAGTCAAAATCAATACCATCTCTGACGAGATTATGTCATTAAAAGACATTAACTATGAGGGAATGACTCCCTAGGTAGTGGAGGTCACAAGATGAGAAAAAAGCGATGGATTGTGAGCATAGTCATTTTAATTATCATACTTTTCATGAGCGAATTCGTAATGCTCTCCTCAGGGAAGGTTGGAGTTCTCAACACAACGCAGAGAATCATTTCAGGTGCACCTCATGTTATCGTTCAAGGGCTGACACTGTCTTACCAAGGTAAGGTTAATTGGCAGGATATCCAAAGTAGTATCGAAGAATACTCCATAAGCGATGACGGAACGGTCTTGTATAAAGCACTAGGCACCCTTGTCCCACCACCTTGGATATATGTGAGAAAAGAAAACCATCAGGGTTTCCGTTATAAGCTCCCACAGCTCCCGTGGAAACTATAAAATCATTTGGTTACATCGCGCGAGCGGATATTACCGATGTCCGCTTTTGCTATGTATTTGTACTCCCCTCGCTCAATGGTGCATACCCACACTATAGAAGCTCTCACTTACCTTCCAAACCGTTAAACTGCCGTAGCATGGTCATGAAACGCTCCAGTTCCTTATCATCATCCCATCTGGATATACGGTCATAAAAAGCTGACTCCTTCTCCTTGAGCGCACCAACCGTCGATTGTTGACCAAGTTCCGTAAGAGACAATAACCCCCCGCGCCGATCTCCGGGGTCTGGCTCTTTGCTAACATATCCCGACTTTTCGAGTTGTTTGATTAATCAGCTGACCGAGTTGCGGTCCATTGCAGTTGCTTCTGCCAAAGCTGCGGCGCTTGTTGGGCCATAGGAGTACAGCCACCGAACCAGGTGAAAAGCGGCAGGTTACAGGTTCGCATCAAAACGCTCGGCAGATCGAACGTTAAGCGCATGTGAATTAAAACGATATTTTCCCTGTCGATCATGTAACAAGGTTGTAGCCATTTCATATCCTCTGCAGTTAAAAATCAAGAATACACTCTTTCAGCTCGGGGACATTTCCTTCCACGTTTTGAGTTCCTTTAAATAGCCGTCAACTTTTACGAGTCCCAATTGTATTCGTCATTAAAGAAATACCTTTTTTTCTCATGGTTTTATAGATCCAATCGTACTGGTTTACAAAGGATTGTATAGAACCACTTACCCAGATTTTATTGACTTGTCTTCCTTAATTTAAACCTTAAATAAAAGCAAGGCAACCCCCATCCCGGATGGCCCTTGCTTTTACTCAATTGATTGCAACTACACTTACATTGTCAACATCAATCCATAAATCATAGTCGGCCTTCCCTTAGAGTCGTTTCACTTCCTCCCCTAGTGATGGTCTGTATAGAATCTGTGTGGTCATAACTTCGTGCAATTGGAGTGGATAAATACATTTCAAATTCAATCAACTTCCTGTCGTGGAATGATATAAAAATAAAAAACTAAACCAATTATCATAGATGGAATTAAGGCAGTAAATATGTTTTGCCCGAACGTAATAAACACTATTTTAACCACTTCACTTAAATTCTCACTCCATAAATCTTGATAGCGCTCTTGCTCTCTCCACCCTTTAATCAATATTGTCACGGCAAAAATAATACAGTAACTAATTAATCCATATTTCAAACTTTTTTTGAATTTATTTCCCTCTTGCTTCTCCTCAATTAACATAACCTCCAAAGAAACATCAAGTAGATCTGTAATTTTCATCATGTTTTTTTTGCTTGGATAACCATTTCCTAATTCCCATTTTGAGATGGATTTATCGCTAACATCTAATAACTCTGCAAGTTCCTGTTGTGTGATTTCTTTTTGTTCACGATACTGTTTTAACTTTTCACTCAATATATTCTTCGTCATTTGCTCACCACCATTTTTTTGTTGTTTACTTCTAAATTAATTTAAACCAAATATAGGGTCCATATAAAGGAATTTTAGAAAATAGAATTCTATTTTCTAAAATTCCTCAACTCTTTTGGCACCTTTTAAGAGTTAACCCTACTATTAAATAACACATACACGTTTTGCTTTCCTAAAATAACAGTGCCGCTGGGTTCACATAAAAAAACAGGAAACCAACGGCAATGTTAAAGTTACTACAACAAAATTACTCCACTCTATTCTACCTAGTTATTGATACTGAATTTTCTCCCTTTTCTTCGCTAACAATAAACCTATGCTTATCAAAAAGATTGAGACAAGTAACAAGATCAGAAATTCCTTCGTATAAACAAAAATGCTGTGACCTTCCGTCCATATTCCCCGCATGGCTTCTAAACCATAAATGATCGGATTAAAGACATATACAATATTTCTTACGACTTGAGGAAACATCTCTGGTGGGAATGTTAAACCACCAAAAAAAATTTGAATATAGAATATGATTAGGGCAATTGATTGATACGTAGTGCTCTTGTTCACAAGAGCTGTCAACAAGATTACGATTGAAAACTGATACAGGTTAACAAGCATTACCATTAATATGACATAAATAAGATTATCATAGGGTATTGAAACCCCTTTGGTTGCAACTGCAAATATGATTAGTAAAAGGGTAGCAATGATCTGAAAAACTAGCGTGGCTAAAAACATGCCAAATGAAACCGTAAATGGTACTAGCTTGCGCCTAAAGTCTGCCAACCGCGAGCGGTCCCGGGCTTGCCCTGAAGTGCACCCCTTAGAATAGACATTGGAAAAATGGATTGTCAACATTAAATCAGACAACTTTTTTAAGGGCTGTTTGGCGATACTGAACAGGCGTCAAATACCCCAGCGATCCATGAACTCGATGCCTGTTAAACCAGTTGACGTAGTCGTATAATTCCAGTTCTAAATGACGAAGGTTTCTAAATTCCATCTGGTAAATAAACTCCGTTTTCATGACCTTGTAGGTGGCTTCGGCCACGGCGTTATCGTAGGGACATCCTTTCTTGCTGAGTGATCGGCCAATACCAAACGTACCTAGAAGCTGGTCCATCGTGTGGTTTTTAAACTCACTTCCACGATCGGTATGAAACCACTGGATTTGGCTTAAGTCGCCTTCTACCGTTGCAAAGGCACGCGAAACCAGAGCAGCGTCCTTATGTGGACCTGCACTATGACCAATGATCTCGCGATTGAACAGGTCAATGAGGACACAAACGTAATGCCACCGATGCCCGACCTTCACATACGTTAGATCGCTTACCACGAAACGCTTCGCTTCCGTCTGATTAAACTCCCGATCTAATTCATTCGCTGTTGTCGCCTCATTACAAGCTGTTTTGAGAGGCTTAAACTGAGCAATGGTGTACGTGGAGACGAGACTGTGCTCTTGCATGATTCGACCGATGCGACGCCTAGAGACGATGATTCCTCTTTCCTGAAGCTTGGCTTTTATCTTTCGTGTACCGTAGGCATTTCGATTTTTGCGAAAGATGCCCACAATGGCTTCCGCTAGCTTGTCTTCATTTGGCTTTTCCTTCGCTTCATAATAGAACGTGCTTTTGGCAATTTCGAGGACGTTACACATTGCTGATACTGAGGATTTATCACGGTTATTTTGGATGATAGCTACTTTCGTCCCATGATCAGCGCGGCTTGCTTTAAAATATCGTTCTCCATCCGTAGACGTTGGAGCTCTTTACGCATAGCCATTAATTCGTTTTCTTCAGGTGAACGGTTGTCTTTCTCTCTGAAAGAGCCCGTGGCCTGCGATTGCTTGATCCAGCGGTCTAGAGCCGAAGCAGTGAGGTCGTACTCCTCCACAAGGGCTGCTCTGGACTTGCCATTTTCATAGAGCTCTACCATTTGTTTTTTGAACTCGGTTGTGAATGTGCGTCGTTGTTGTTTAGGCATTGTAGAGATCCGCTCCTTAACATGATAGTTTTATTCTACAAGCCCTTATTTTTTCTGTCCAACTAAGTGTAGCCGATCCAAAACCCCTGGGTTTAGCCGATGAAATTCTAGGGGGTACATTTTTTATGGCGATTAAAGGACAGAAGTTTAAAACATATTCGGAGAAGATAGAAAAGGAGGCTATTCGTCTCCATACGGTTGAGGGGTGGACTTACCGAAAGATAAATGAACATTTAGGAATTCATGACCCGGGACGAATGAAGCGCTGGATGCGAAAACACCGGGAACAAGGCGAGTTTGGACTGATGGATCAGCGAGGTCGACGAAAAGAATACTTGGATCAAGAACGCTATGTGCAAAAACTGAAGCGGGAGAATGGGTTGCTAAAAAAGTGCTTGGTAATCTGGAAGGAGGAAGCAAACAGGAAAGATTTCAGATCATAGAAAAGGTAGCGGTATACGGTGATATCCAGAAACTCTGCCATGTGTTTGGCGTGTCCCGAAGTGGATTTTATGCCTATGTAAAACGTAAACGATTCGATCGCGATGCAAAGGCGAAGAACCAGGTGCTTCAAACATATCAACGATATGAAGGCAAGTATGGTTATCGACAGCTCCAGTTGTTCCTTTGGCAAGATCAAGGAATTTGGATGAACCACAAAAAGGTGCTCCGGCTGATGCAAATGCTCGGTATCCAATCTCGAATACGTCGTAAACGACGCTCCATCAGCTCGTATGCACCTGCGCAGCGTGTAGCAGAGAACTGCTTGAAGCGAGACTTCAGTGCAGAAAAACCGAATCAGAAATGGGTAACGGACATTACCCAGTATCGTGTGGGAGAGCGCTGGATATATCTTTCAGCCATAAAGGATCTGTTTAATAACGAGATTGTGGCTTACGAAATGGGCGAGCGCAACGACAATGAACTCGTGCTCCGCACATTCAGCAAAGCATTTGCGAAGCAAAAAAAACGTGACCGGACTGGTCGTTCACAGCGACCAGGGGTTCCAGTACACGTCTCATGCTTACCACGACATGCTGCCAAAGGTTGGCGCCCGAATCAGCTTGTCTCGCAGAGGAAATTGTTATGAAAATGCCTCTATGGAGAGTTTCTTCTCGTATCTCAAAACGGAAGGACTCTATCCTTATCATATCCGAACGCTTACCGAAGCACAAAGCAAAACCGAAAAATATATCCGTTTTTACAACGAAAACGGCCACAACGGAAACTAAAAAAACTGATGCCGGTAGAGTACCGACGCCAGTTTGCAGCCTAGGGTCTTTTTATAATGTCTACTAAATGGGGTCTTGACCACCCCTAAAAGGGGCTTTTTATTTGCCTTTTTTCACAGACTCACCCGTAACCGGGTCCAATATTTCTTTCATGGTCAGTTGTTCGTAGTTCTTATCCTCCGCTAACTGATTCCGAATGTATTCGCAGATCACTTTCTTATTTCTTCCTACCGTGTCCACATAATATCCTCTGCCCAAAACTGTCGATTGCCATATCGATATTTCAGATTGGCAAACTTATCGAAATCATCAGCGAGCTTTTCCCTTTAGATATCCCATAAATTCCGACACACTCAGTTTTGCGGAATGCTCACCAGCATGTGGATGTGATCCACACAAGCTTCCGCCTTCAATATTTCTACACCTTTTCTCTCGCATAACTCTCGAATAATCTTCCCAATTTCCCTTTTGAGCTTCCCATAGATCACTTGTCTTCGATATTTAGGCGCAAATACAATATGATATTTGCAGTTCCATTTCGTATGTGCTAGATTACTTTTGTCCATCTTTCTCCCTCCTTGGTTTCATCCGTGCGGTTGGCAGACCGGCACTCATTTTATCATGAAGGTCAAAAGATGGACTACTTATTGCTATAAGCTTTCCGGAACCCCCAGTTGAACTGGGAGTTTTCTTATACAAACAAAATGACCCACACACAATGTATGGGCCCTTGCTGTCATTACATATTTGCTCATACATTATACTGTGATAAACACCTGATCGAACCCAGCCTTAGACTTGGCAAATAGTTCATTCGTACCAAGATTCGATGCCGGGGCCAGTACTTCCTGAGCCACCACACCATTGTAGCCAATCGCCTGCAGATTTCTCAGAAACCCACCCAGATCAATGACCCCTTCGCCGGGATACAAACGCTCATAATCCAGCAATTCTTCAATGGGCAGATCATAGGCATCATTAATGTGAACATGAACAACCTGTTCTTTCTTCAGCTTCAATAGATCTTCCATCGGTAGACCATTCGTATGCCAGTGATAGGAATCCACCAACAAACCTACGTTAGGCGCATGGATGGTCTCGATCCAGTCCAGCGTATCCTCCACACGCCAGATAAACGGATTCTTCCATTGCGTCCGTAAGTGATGGCAGCCCACAAACTCCAGACCCAACTTAATCCCGTAAGCATCCAAGATATCTGCGCAGAGTCTCAAACGTTTCGTAGCCGCCGCCATAAATTGCGCTGCCGGTTGATCCGTTGAGGGTAAAATATACGTGCAACAGCTGTAACAGTTCAGCGAAGCAGAAGCTTCTGCCATCGCGACCAAAGATTGCAATCCCTCACGGAATTGTTCATCTGTCGTCCGCCACTCCAACGTCAGACCCGATGAACCGATGATCACCTGATTACTCTCTAGCAGATGTTGTGCCTGTTCCTTGCCATACGTTTCAATCAATGAGAGCGGATTCAAATCTACAGATCCGAATCCGTGCTTGGCCGCATCTGTGATATATTGTTCATCAGACTCGATGTTTCCCAAACCCGCATTTGTTAACCCTCTAATCATCCCAATCTCCTCCTGTGACTCGTCTGGAATTACAGATTGTCCAACACTCTTTTGTCCCCTTAACCAACACTCTGGTTTGAACAGGGTATAATTTTATAATAACAGTACTCTCTCAAAAAGAAACCATAATGTCCCATTCTTAAAATACCAGAACAAGTCATTGCAACTTATGTCCAAATTTCACGTATTAAAAGTTTTACTGAGCCCATATTTTATGTAGATCAGCATAAATACACTTACGATCACGAGCAAGGCAATCAAATTACGTATGAGAGCAGTACAGCAGACCCCATTCAGGTCACCGTCAATCAGCAGAAGCGTACGGTCAGCATCGATCAGCAGAACTATGTCATCACCCATATCGCATCCACCCCTATTGCAACGTATAATGTGGTATACCCTAACGACCACAAATATACAGTTGAACAACAATCCGAACAATTATTAAGCTACGATGAAACCGGGAAGATGCTCTCTCCGATCAACATGTATGTAGACAACCAACGAGTCATGGAGGATGCCGAAGAGCGCTATACTCCTGCCACGCTCGTGACCGCTGCCTATCCGGATTATCATCATACGCCAGGTACGCCTGTTCTCCTGTTCATTGCACTTGCCGGACTCATCTATGGATGGTGCAGCTTCTATTATCCAAGGTTTCAAAAGTTTCAATTCCTGCTCTCCCTCCGCTGGATATGGTTAAAAGATCCCGAACCTAGCGAATTTTATTACCTCATGTGCAAAATTGGCGGTATAGCTTGCATGATCGTAGCCATATGGGTCGCGTTTCAGGCATTTTAAACGTTCACTTCTTCATATGTGTTGTGCCAGAGTCTACTGTCATACGCAAACCCGGTTCACCCGCCTTTTTCACATCAATGGAGTGCCGATCCATCCACCAAGAAAAGCGCCGATTAACGGTCCCAGCACAATGCCGAACTGACTCGCCGACGATAAACGTATACGGATCGTAAACAAAAAAGTTAGCCAGATGCGCAATGCCTAGTCCAACGCCTGAACGGACCAGTATCAATTTGCTGCCATATCGATCAGCCAGCGATCCCCAGAAGGGTGCGCATAATCCACTGATCAGAAAACTGATCGAGATGGAAATACCGGACCAGGCTTCCAGCCCGGTTTGGATACCAAGATCATTTTGCAGAAATGAGGAAAGAACGGAACGGATAGTGAGTACGCCATATGATTGAAAAACAGGCCGAACCACAGAATATACAGATTTCGCTTCCATTGTGGCATCTTGGCTTCTCCATACTATATAATTCCTATGTAAAAAGTAGGTTATTATCCATTTTAGGGTACGACCACTGGAAAGTATAATAGAAAAATTCAATAGACCCATTCAAGAATTAAATGAATGGGTCTACTACGTATGGCAATCATACTATTCCTGCAATTGAACTGACATAAACACATCGACCTCATCTTCAGTGTCCAGGATAAACCCAAATCGTTCATACAATCGTCGAGCAGGACTTCCCTGCAACACATTTAAAATAACCCGTTTCCCCTGAACTTCATCCTGTTCCAGCAACAATTTCAGTACCTGAGTTCCTATTTTCTGGCCCTGATAATCGGGATGTATGTAGAAATGTTCCAATAGAAATGCCTCAGACTTAGGCTTCAAGGCGACACAACCTACCATTGAACCCTCCACTTCAATAATATGGGTGTGGGCAGGGTCGAATGTATTCCGGAAACGTTCACGTACCTTCACATCATCGTACCTTCCCAGTCTGGTTAAATCATCGTATAATACCAACGCTCGCAAATCGGCCAGTTGCTCTTGGTCTGTCTGTACGGCTTGACGCATCGTTATTTGGTTCATTGGTTGGATTCCTTTCATTTTGAGACACGTTAAATTTTGAATGTCTTATCGCACGATAGGAATAGGACACTAAAAATCATACCTTTGGCAGCTCACTTGAGCAACATCGAATTTTAGAACGTACTATATTTTTCAAACTACTTAACTCTTCAAAAAAATAAAAAAGCCCAAAAAGGACAGTGCGTCGTTGGCTTATACCAATAAGCGAACTCGCAACCGCCCCTTCTGGGATGTATATTATTTTAGAGAACTACGAAGCATGTGAAGCTTGTGCCGCTTGTTGCAATGCTTCCAGACCCAAAGCGAGTGCACCACACAGGCCTGCATGCTGGCCCAATCCGGGCTGGACAATATATTGATCGATATGTTGCGTAATTGAAGCTGCATTCACATAACCATTGAGATTCCGCACTACCTGCTCCCGGATCATAGGAAACAGATGATCTTGCTGCATCACACCACCGCCCAAGATGATCTTCTGCGGCGAATGAAGCAGGATAGCCGTGGTGATCGACTCCGCAATGTAAAAGGATTCGATCTCCCACGCCAGATGGTCTGCCGGCAGTTCACTGCCAGGGCTCTGCCACCGTGCTTCAATGGCTGGTCCTGCAGCCATCCCCTCCAGGCAATCACCATGATACGGGCATAATCCGGCAAAGTGATCATCCGGATGGCGTCTTGTGCGAATATGTCCACCCTCGGGATGTAACAATCCGTGTACTCGTTGGCCCCCTGCCACGAGTCCAACACCAACGCCTGTGCCAATCGTGTAATATACACAGTTGTCCAGTCCTTGCGCTGCTCCCCACGTCACTTCACCGAGCGCGGCAGCATTCACATCCGTATCCCATCCAAAGGGAACCGGAAATTCATGCTTCAAGGTTCCAATCACATTACAGTTTGCCCACCCAGGCTTAGGCGTGGTCGTAATATACCCATAAGTGGGACTATCCGGTTGCAGATCAATCGGACCAAAAGAGCCTATCCCGATTGCTTCCACACCTTTATCCTTGAAATAGTCGATCACCTTGGCAAGTGTTGTCTCAGGATGCTCTGTTGGAAAACTGATCCGATCTTCAATCTGTCCATGCTCGTTACCTACACCACATACAAACTTCGTTCCGCCGGCTTCAATGGCTCCAATACGCATCGTTCTGCACTCCTTCCCTTCATTACAATTGACCGTTAGCATTGGTCGGTGATATCTCATAGATATGAAGTGAAGAGAATGCGAAATCCGTATTTTCAGCATGAACAGAGATGCCCTGGCAATCCGCATCCGGATAGATCAGATCCGTAATAACGGCCTGACCATCATTCGCAAATACCTCCACAGATGAATGATCTACAAAGATATGCAATCGTTGATTCCCATTCACCTCTTTTAACTCAGCTGTATGACGGCTCAGGAAATGTTCATGAAAATGGCCGATGCCCGATCGACTACGATCGACATACACTTCACTTCGGATCGAATCTACGCCAACGACCGTCTCGTGATCTGCGCCGCTTCTTAGAGCAAAATGGAACGACTGATTCTGAGCCCACTCTGCATGGATCTCATAGTTCACTAGTTGCAAAGCGTTCAACTGCTCACTCACTTGCCGAATCGAAGCATTCTGTAGGGACACTATCGGCGTACGAGCTTGCTCAAGTTCACGTGCAGGACGTTGAATCAGTATAACTTCTCCCGCTCTTGTCTCCAGTGTCAACTCCCGGGCAATGGTCATTGCTCCACGGTAATTATTGGTTGGTGTCTGGTTGGCATACATCCAGTTGCTCATCCAGCCGATAATGAGGCGTCTTCCATCTTCCTCAGGAACGTCAGACCAACTAACTCCTGCGTAGTTATCCCGACCATGGTCAATCCAGCGAACCGTATGGGATGCCTCGTCTGGGACAAATGTAGTTCCATCAAAATCTCCGGTAAAATATTGTGTTCTGGAGCCTTCAATAAAAGCAGGATCTGCACCGATGCTAACGAGCATCACCCATTTCTCCTGCCCTGAATCTCCATCCACTGCAAGGGGGAACAGGTCGGGGCATTCCCACACGCCATCGTGTGAACCAATCCCTGCGCCGAATTCACTACCTAGCGTCCAATCCTTCAGATTGGGAGAACGATACAGACATACCGTTTGACCACAAGCGATAATCATAATCCACTCCTTGGTCTGCTCATGCCAGAACACTTTGGGATCACGGAAATCGACAAAGGACTCATGCTTTAATACCGGATTACCCTCGTATTTAGTCCAGGTTCTGCCGCTGTCTTTGCTATACGCCAGACTCTGGGTTTGTATGGCATCATGGTTTTCAACTTCAAGATGGTGGGTGAAAATAGCAACCAATCCTGGCTCATCCTCAAAGAATCCGGTTGTATTATTCCAATCCACTACGGCGCTTCCGGAGAATATAGTGCCATTCTCATCGGGGAGTAGGGCTATCGGAAGTTCCTCCCAGGAGATCAGGTCCCTGCTCACTGCATGGCCCCAATGCATGGGGCCCCATGTGGTTCCATGTGGGTGATGCTGATAGAACAAGTGATACTCATCTTTGAAAAATACCATGCCATTCGGATCGTTGATCCAATTTTCTTTTGGTGTGAAATGATAGGCGCCTCTGTGATCCTGATTAAGTATGGTTGACATGATGTTCTCTCCCTCATTTCTCTTATTTAGTATTACGGTCATATCCCGCTTGTTTAATCTGAAGCCATTCCTGCAGTCCAAGGCGATCCAGCTCTTTCAGATAAGCATCCCATTCCTGATCAACCTTCCCGTTCTGATACCATTCCGTACGCAGACGCAGCACGTAGGCGAATAGATCGGTCTCAATGGTGGACAATCGATCCAGTTCATCAATGGAGAAGAACACACTTGGATATACGTTCTCTGCTTTCATATGCGGAACCATAACCTTGTCGAGAAGTTCCATGCGCCAAGCTGCATCTTCCGGTTTGGTTGTGTACTTGTCATAGTAACTGTCGAGAATGGCCAATGGTCCCGCGATACTCGTTTTTTGTCTGAGTTCCACAGGTGCAGAGCCTTCCAGTGGAAGATGCTTCAGCATGCCCTTGGCTTCATCGAATTCAAAAATATTTTGCTGACTCTCATCTCCATAGGTGCCCCAGTTGTTCTGTACGGATTGGAGTGGATCGTACAATTGGTCAACCCACTTCGCTGTGGATTCCAGGTTTTTATTGCTGCTGGTAATGACCATGCGGCCACGATCAAGACCGATACCATTCGTTCTTGTGACATTGACCTCTCCGTCAGGTCCAGCAACTGGAGGCAGAACATCATACGTATCATTCATGCCTGTAATGTTAGCCTTATCCCAGGTGAAGTACATGCCGTACTTATTATCCTTGCCTTTCGCAAGATACGTGTTCCAATCCTGCTGGTACGATTCCACATCCACGAGACCTTCCTGAACCAGTTCATGAATGTATTTAACCGCTTCCTTGTAACCCGTATCGGCTGCTGTAAAGACCACTTTTCCTTCATCCGTTACCACGGTATGATCCCAGTTCTCCCCAAGTCCAAATGCCGCAAAAAGAAATGTCAGATCTTCTCCGCCCGGCTTGTTAATGAAAGAAAGCGGAATTTCGTCAGCCTTGCCGTTACCGTTCGGGTCTTGGGTTTTGAACGCGATCAGTACTTCTTTTAATTCCTCGGTTGTCTTCGGCATCTCCAGTCCGAGCTTGTTCAGCCATTCCACATTAATCCAGGGCAAGTTATCCACCGACTGAATGCGTTGTTTGCCACTGCCGAGTTCTTCAATCCACGGGAATGAATATATATGTCCGTCTGGAGCCGTGATCATGCTCTTGTATTCGGGAGCTTCCTCCAGCACCTTTTGCAGATTCGGCATGTACTGTTCAATCATGTCTTCGAGCGGAATGATCGCCCCATCCTTCGCCAGTTTCAGAAGATCATAATCCCCGTAACCTGCATCAAAAATAGCATCCGGTAAGTCACCGCTAGCTACCGCCAGATTCCTTTTTTCCGCAAATACATCACTCGTATAGTTTTTCCAGTTGATATGCACATTGGTTTTCTCTTCGAGTCGCTTGTTGATCAGCTTGTCGTTCGGATCAGCAGGAGCCAGAGGGGAACTCTGTGTGATAAAATTCAATGTCACTTTACCATCAGGTGATTGCGCCTCACTTGCAGCTCCACCTCCACCCCCTCCACAAGCAGTTAGAAGGAGCACCGCAGACAG
The DNA here is from genome assembly GCF_054161325.1 of Paenibacillus sp. Z3-2. Lineage (NCBI taxonomy): Bacteria > Bacillati > Bacillota > Bacilli > Caryophanales > Paenibacillaceae > Paenibacillus > Paenibacillus sp. Z3-2. Next base: position 4,938,201 of record NZ_CP096397.1, read on the forward strand.
CATGGAAATGGACGCCGTTGTAACGGCTTTTCTGGACTTATTCACTTTTTTCATAATCATGACCTCCATGAGTTGGATTGGACCGAACTTGCTGTATCGCAGGCTGTTCACTATTTGAGGGAACCGACCATGACACCTTTTTCGAAATACTTCTGGAAGAACGGGTACATAATGATGAGAGGCAGACTCGAAATGACAATCGCTGAGTATTTAATCATCTCGGAGAGCCGTTTCAGTTCTGCCATCGCTAGCTGGTCACTGATCATGCCCGGAGCAGCCTGATTCTGAATCAAAATGGAACGCAGAACGAGCTGTAACGGATGCAGATTCGGATTATCGAGATAGATCATTGCATCAAAATAGGAATTCCATTGCCCAACGAACGCATAGAGTGCGAGTACAAAAATGATCGGTTTTGACAACGGAATGACGATCTGGAAGAAAATCTTCATCTCGGAGGCGCCATCCACATTCGCGGCTTCCTTCAGTTCCCGAGGGACTCCTTTGAAGAAGGTTCTGGAGAGAATAATGTTCCAGACGTTGACGGCTCCAGGAATGATGATCGCCCACACCGTATCCAGCATGCCGAGATTACGTATGAGTAGATACGTAGGGATTAATCCCCCGCCGAAGAACATCGTGATGATAAAGATAATCATGAAAAATCCGCGTCCCGCTAGCCTTTCATCTGACAATGCATAGCCTGCAAATATGGATACGGTCACGGTGATCAGTGCAAAGGAAACCGAGTACAATACCGCATTCGCAAAACCTCGGATCATGGCTGGATTGGATAATATCATCTGATAACCGTCCAGACTCCAGTCGGATACATTGAAAGATAGTCCACGGTTCAATAGCACTGTGGGGTCCATGAATGAGGCGATAACAATGTAAATCAAGGGAACAACGACAACCAGTACAGCGCAGGTGAGAAAGATGGCATTGAGTGTGAGGATCAATCGATCCATTCCCGTATGTTTTACAACCATGGATAATCTCCTTTCCTAGTAGAGGCCTTCGCCTTCATTCAATTTCTTCACGATCAGATTCACCGTCACCAGCAGAATCACATTAATAACCGAGTTGAACAATCCCACTGCCGCTGAATAAGCGTAATCTCCCGATTGCAGTCCCACCTTGTAGACATATGTGGCAATGATCTCGGAGGAAGGCAGGTTCATGGATGTCTGCATCAGATAGGCCTTCTCAAATCCAATGGACATAATCCCCCCAGCTGCCAGGATAAAGACGATAGCCATAATCGGACGAATGGTTGGAAGGTCGATGTGCCGAATACGTTGAAGGAGGTTCGCTCCATCCAGATTGGCCGCATTGTGAAGCTCTGGATCAACATTGGCCAAAGCCGCAACGTATATGATGGAAGCCCAACCCGCTCCGGTCCAGATATCGGACAAAATGTAGATCCAGCGGAAATATTCCGGTTCAGACATGAACATGATCGGCTGACCTGTAATCCAAGTGGCGAATTGATTAATTGGCCCTGTCGGTGAGAGGAAGATGAACAGCATTCCCACAACGACAACAACGGATATGAAGTTGGGTGCGTACAGAAACAATTGAATATTTTTCTTGATGCCAGCTTTGCGTACCTGATTCAGCATGAGTGCCAATATAATGGGCACCGGGAAACTGAATATCAATCCCAAAAAGCTGAGTTTAAGCGTATTCATTAGAATGATATCGAAATTGGGTGAAGCTATAAATTTCTCAAAATGCTTCAGACCTACCCAATCACTGCCCATGATGCCTTTGATCGGACTGAAATCCTTAAATGCAATGATGGCTCCGTACATTGGGATATACTTGAAGATAAGGGTCAAGATTAAGGCTGGTGCGAGCAACATATATAAAAAGTAATTCTTTTTGAGCTGCTGCAACTTATGACCGCTGGTCGTCCTCACTTTCAGTACCCTTCCTCTGCCCTTTTTGCTGTCTGCTATGTTATCCAACATGCTACCCCCGTTTCATTCTTGAAGTTGACAATTGATTTCGGTAAGGGCTTTCAATATTTACAATTGCCTATTTATTAATTTACAATTTATCAGGTATCAGAGGATTTAGTCAATATGTTTTGTAAAAATAATTTGTGCATTTGAAATATATTTTTGTGCATCAATGTGACTAAACATTACTGAATTTGCATATAGACAGTATTTATTTTTATAAATCAAACCCAGGAATCCCCACGTTATCACCATAATTGGTCTATCATTGTTACTAATGAAAAAAGAACCTTATGATCAAACCAAAAAACATGCACTCATTTCAGAATGTAAACAAAATTGTGCATTTGTAAATTCAAGATTGCTATTTGTCCCGTTCTATTATACATTTGACGTAGAGAAGAATATGGATGACTATTGATTATTAGAGGTGAGGCATTAGATGGCAAAGGAAAAAGTCACGATACAAGACATCGCCGATGCTTTGGGAATCTCCAGGAATACGGCTTCCAAAGCATTAAACGATAGCGGAAACATTCCGGATGAGACTAGAAACCGTGTAATTAAAAAAGCAATTGAACTTAAATATAAACAATTCGCCTATATGGAAAATGAGCATGTTCTAACCAAGGCTCCGAGCAATATCGCCCTGTTAACTGAAAATCTGCCTAATACATCCCACTTTGGGTCATTGTTGATTAGTGGTTTGGAGAAAAGAATCAGTGCGGAGGGATACAATCTCTCGATTCATATCGTGCGTGAAGACGATCAAGATGCGCTTACACTGCCCAACAATTTTGATATCGCCAAAGTAGACGGAATCATTTGCATTGAATTATTTGATCTGGAATACACTCAGCTTATTACGGATCTCGGCATCCCCACGATCTTTATCGATTGCGCTTCCAACATATGTTATCCCGAATTCCAAGCAGATTTGTTACTTATGGAGAATGAACATAGCATCTACCAGTTAACCAAAAAGTTAATTGAGAGCGGCTACACAAGTATCGGATTTGCCGGAGATTACAATCACTGCAAGAGCTTTAATGAACGATGGACTGGATATCACCGTGCTATGCTGGAAGCGGGCCTGCAGGTCGATCTGTCCCATTGCATCGTAGATAATGATCGCCTGTGTTTCTCCAAGCCCGGATGGTTGAACCAGCGAGTGGCAGAGATGGCATCCTTACCTTCCGCTTACGTATGTGCTAATGATTTTATTGCGGTCGATCTGATCCGGGCTTTGAAAGCCAGAAATGTCGCTGTTCCACAGGATGTTGCGATATGCGGATTCGATAACGCACCCCAATCGCGAATTATTGAACCTCCGCTAACGACGGTTCATATTTACAGCAATGAAATGGGCATTAAGGCTGCAGAGATGCTATTATCCCGAATTAAAAACCCGACACAGCCGTATCAGATCTCGCATATTGTGACCAAACCTATCATCAGGGAGTCCACGCCAGCAATCATGCCTGCTAGTTCTCAGATGGTTCATAGTTCTGTAAAATAAAAAAACCGTATGTCTCACGAGTAACAGCTCGTGAAGCATACGGTTATTTCAGTTTTTGACTGGCCTGTCATGTAACACGATCCTTAGGATAGAAATAATCTCACGATTAGATCTCTTTCAAGATGCCTTTTACCAGCCCGATAAAGGTTGTTTTCACTTGGGCAGCCACTTCAATGACTTCATCATGACTTAACGGCTGATCCAGAATGCCACAGGCCATGTTCGTCAGACAGGAAATACCCAGCACCTTCATCCCGCCATGAATGGCGACAATGGCTTCAGGTACCGTGGACATACCCACAGCATCCGCACCCATCGTACGAATCATGCGAATCTCGGCTGGTGTCTCATATGCCGGACCACTCCACCACGCATAGACACCTTGCTGCAGGCCAACATTCTGCTCTTCTGCAACCTTCAGAGCAATGCTGCGCAGTTCGCGATTGTACACCTGGGACACATCAGGGAAGCGTACTCCCAGTTCAGCATTATTCGGTCCCATCAACGGGTTATTGCCTACCAGGTTAATATGATCTGTAATGAGCATCAGTTGGCCCGGCTCAAAGCTTGTGTTGATGGCTCCGCAGGCATTCGTGATGAGCAATTGTTCAACACCCAGCGCTTTCATAATACGAACCGGGAACGTCACTTCATCCAGTGTGAAACCTTCATAATAGTGAAGGCGTCCCTTCATTGCCACCACCGTTTTGCCCATCAGTTCACCAATAACCAGTTCATTGGCATGGCCGATGGCCTCGGATTGTGCAAAATACGGAATTTCTGTATACGGGATAACGGTCGCATTCTCGATCTCGTCCGCGAGCGCTCCCAGCCCCGAACCCAGAATCATGCCTACGACAGGCTTGGTATGGATTCGGTTTAATATGTAATCTCTTGCTTCTTGAATATGTACGGATTGATGCATAATGATATCCTCCTGATGATCTGAATTGAGTTAACGAGGTGCTACTAATCAAGTGTAATGAACAATGGTCATGATGTAAATGGAAGCCGTCTCAATGTTCACCACTTCATATATGATTTTGATCAACTCACGATTTCAGGATCAGATGATCCATGGACCCACTAGTCTAGGGAATATTTCGTTTTACTTTTCGCATAGTCCATTCCCATCATCAGTAATGACATCATGGATGCAAACATCAGAGGCTTGATTAGGGTTCCCTCACCAAAAATATAATAACTAAATGTACAATTCCCGGCGAAAGTAATTAAATAGTTTCGGATGTACTCCATCTTCTCATCTCATTTCAGAATAGAATTTGGTTCACCATTTCTTTATTTTACCCTATCACACATTTCCATATAAAACCATATTTCAACTTAACTACGTGTTTCAACCACGCCAAGATAGCCGTACTGTAGAAATTAATATGAGTACAGTAAAAAATCGGCCACATCGTGACCGATTCTCTTTCCTTACCTGATGTTCAGGACATATGGTTTACAATACGCCAGAATGATTCCTTTGGCTGCAACTGCTGATCAAACACAAAGGGCCAATTTTTGCGTCCACGTACCGGAAAATGATCCAACCAGGTATAATTATCAGCTACTCCCCAGAATGTCACAGAGGAAATGGATGATTTATACTCACGGAACAAATTAAAGATTTCTTCATATCGACGCTCCTGTAGCTCAGCCATTTCCGAAGTGGGCGCAGTGAGATCCGTTCGGCGATCCTCATAACGGAACACCGACAAGTCCAGCTCGGTAACATGCAACTGTACATCCAGTGAAGCGTATCGTTCAATAGCCATTCGGATCTCCTCAATGGAAGGACCATGGATATTCCAGTGTCCCTGCATCCCTATCCCATGTACAGGCGCTCCTTTGTCCAACAAGGACCGAACCAGTTTGTAGATCTTCTCCCGTTTGACCGGGTCCGTCTCATTGTAATCATTATAGAAAAGCAGGGCATTCGGATCAGCTTCATGAGCCATACTGAACGCTTGCTGCAAGTAATCTTCCCCCACCAGCTCTAACCACTTCGTGTCCCGCATGAATAAGTCGGTCTTATCTTCAATAGCCTCATTGATAACATCCCACGCATATATTTGCCCCTTATATCGACCTACTACCGTATCAATATGTTGCTTCAAGCGGGATAATAGCAGTTCTCTGGAAGCGGGAGCACCTGAGGTATCCTCAAAGACCCATTTCGATGTTTGATTATGCCAGACCAAAGTATGTCCGCGAACCGCAATCCCTTGGGCAACGGCAAAATCAACAATTTGATCCGCTGCCTCAAATGTGTAACGATCCTCCTCCGGGTGAATTTCTTCGAATTTCATCTGATTTTCAGCCGTGATGCTATTGAAGTGCTTGGCGATAAACTCCCCTTCGGACTGCAACATTCGGGTATGTACAGCAGCACCTATTTTGAACTTGTTTGCATAAGCAGCATGTAGTGATGGAATTTCTGATGACATTTACAATTCCTCCCTGCCTGTTTTTATCCATCATATCGCTTTATGAATACGCTTACGATGAACAGATTAAACATCTTCCCCCTCATATTTAACTATTTTTGGACCCCATCCCTGTTCGTAAAACAAAAGCACCCCCATGTTCCACTGCCCAGGGCAACAGAACTATTTTCATGGAAGGTGCTTTGTAATAGTGATATTCCGTTGAATTCAACTCAGGTTTGGAAATGGTATTATGCTTTATAGCTTGTCCACCTGTAATAAAGTCACCTGTTTCAGTGTACATGCCGGGTTAATCTGCTCCTCGGACAGAATGTTAAGTTTAATCAGACTTTTCAGCTTATGGCTGTCCACCTTGGACAACAATCGCCAGATATCTGGGTCAGGCAGAGCAGCATACAACTTCTGATCATCGTATTCTTTACGTTGCTGAAGCACCGTCTTCACCGTGTAATTCCCAACCTGTGTCTCATAGACACCTTGTTCCGCACAATACGCGACAATCTCATCTCGTAGCACAGACAACTGTTGCTCAATATTTTTTTGCTGTTGCTTCAATTCAAAGTAGGATTGCACTTTTTCTTCTATAACGATCACGCTCCTCTATTATCATAGGTATGCGAGGAACGCTAGTTTAGGACAGGCTGTTTATTTTATTTGCAAAAATGTCGTCTTACTATTCCTAATCACAGCAGATATTCATTCAAATATGGATTATAGACAGTCATGCTGTGAACCCGTTCCATTACTTTTGGCCCCATGGGTACATCCCCAACGCGCTTTAACAGAATCCAGCGAAGACAAGCTATAGCTTCAAAAACCTGCTCCTCTTCCAACGTGTACGTATAACTTACAGAACGTGCAAATTGAGCGCGATACATCTCACCGTAACTTTCCCCATTATAGATGGTGATCAAAAAAATAGACCATGCCATATCGTACCTCGGATCGCCGTATTGCCCATTGGTCCAATCGATAATGGTGTAATGGCCGTCCATTTCAAGAATATTTCCCAGATTATAATCGCCATGAATCAAATGGTCCTGTCTGATCTGGACATGCTGAATCAGGTTTGCGAGATGCTCATGAATATCTTTATGTAATTCAATTTGAGGAAAAAAGTATTTAACAAAATCGGTTCTCGATATATATTCTCTATCTTCTCCATCACCCACTTTATTCACCGGATAATGGTGGACCTCCATTAATCGCTCAGCCAACCGTGTCAGTTTGTCATCACACTCGCTTCCAGTCCAGGTACCAAGGGAATGATCCGATGCTCCTGTTCGATCACCTGCTGGACACGTTCATCCAGTTGCATCCAATCTATCTGGTTAAGTTGAATGGTCATCGTTCTCCTCCATTCATTCATGTCATACCGCTCTCTCCCTGTTAGTCAGGTATAATCAGGCCTTTGCCGATTACATTGGCGGATACCGGCTGCTTGCCCAATTCTCTGGACCATACGGACAGCTGTCCCATATGGTGAATCTCATGGGCGATCACATGTCGCATGACTTCTCCCCATGAATCTGTACCGACCTTGCCAGCTGAGCGCTGATCAATATAAGCTCTTTTTTCCATACTCGGCTCCCAAGCTGTAACAAATACCTCCACATCAGGACGTAACTTGCGATCCAATCGCCTTACCGCCTCAAGATTCTGGTAGTTTGCAAAATCTTCTGCATCATCCGGTTTGCCCTGAAGCAACTGAAGCCAGCTCCACTCTACATCAATGATATGAAAAAACGTTTGTAATATGTTGCCTACTCCGCCTGTGCGGGGCCGAAGCAATTCTTCAAGCGATACATCTTCACACCACACATACCATTGCTCACGTACCATCCAGTTATAACGAAAAAATGTTTCCATTTGAAACCCCTTTTCATTTGTGCTTCAAGAACGATTGGATCAGGATTAGTCTACTCTCTTGAATGATTTATCCTCTTTTTCATAAATAAAATGACGTTATAAATAATCAGGACATTCAACAAGTATTCAAGAATATTGATGTTTACTGTAAACACAAACCATATCGTATCGTCTGGCTTCGCATAGTGATAATCCGTGAAGAACCGGAATGGGAAACCATATTCTGTTCAAGGTGCCCCTTCCGTGTATGCTTTTCCGGGAATAATAATGACAGCTAACACAGCAAGCCAGGCTGATAGATTCATTATTCTTCTGTTAATCGTCAATACCTCTCCCCTTACTCATCACTGACGGGATCTTCTCCAAAGTAGGTTCCCTCCAGCTTTTGATCCATAAAGTCTCTTAAGTACTTTTGATCAAGTATATATCTCGAACTTCTATTAAATCTGCTTTTTCTGGTTACAATAATCTGTTTCCGATTGTATTGAATTGTAACTTCAGCATTATGCTTTAATCTCAAAGCAATGCCTGCACTAATGCTTCCTGTGACATCATCTACTGGTATTTTGGTTGATTCCGGGGCTACATTCAGCCAGCCGACTATACGGCTAATGTCTTCTTTACTTAACGTAACATTGTCAAACCTAACGTGTCCTGCACCGTCGCCTGTCCTAGTGTACACGACTATGCTCATCTCTGTGCTTATCACTTGATTTCTCGAAATCGGCTTATTTGGATCAGGGTTACTCGTGATTAGAAAATACAGAAACATGATTGCCGCACCTATGAAAAACCAGAATCGCCTACGTTTTCCTAGCATTACAGGGCATTCTCCGTATCCACCACTTTGGCAAACAATCCCAGCACCGTATTGTGATGCTGTATAATCTGATCCGCTTGAAGCGCGTTTGAATGCCATGTACTGTGCGCATCTCGAACCAGATTGACTGTATATCCCAGACTGAACGCTCTGCGGCAAGTTGTATCTACACATACTTCGGTCTGCATACCCGTGAGGATCAACTCCGTCACACCATTTTCTTGCAATTTCAGATGCAGATCGGTTTCGTGAAACGAATCCGGTGTCTCCTTTTCAATCACGAGGTCACCAGCAATCGGTGTGATGGACGGATGTATGGCCCACCCCGGAGTTCCTCGTTCCAGTGGACTGCCTGCTTCTTCGCTGTGCTGGATATATATGATGGAATGGCCTGCTTCACGGGCCTTGGCAATTAACATCTGGATCTTCTGAAGCAATTGTTCCCCCTGATATACAGGATCTGCCTCATCAAACATCGCTACCTGTACGTCAATAATTAGAAGTGCACAATGCGTTGTCATCTTGCTTTCCTCCTGACGAATCAATTTAATTCAAATCTTTCTTCCTCGCATTTTTAACAAGACTTCCAATCCTATATCAATCAGTACAAATAGGATAGCAGCAAGAACACCAAATAAGGTCAGAACTAACGTCTCTTTGAAATTCAGAATTTCTTCTCCAGCGCCCATGAGCAAATAATAAATATACATACCTAAAACTCCAGCACATGCATAGCCCACTATCCTCGTACTTAGATACGACACATGATTGACGAATTGAATTCGGCTCAGCAGATAGTCCAACAATATCGATAAAGGTAGCCCGATCAATACGATCAGGGGAGTCGCGTATACCAGATAAATAACAATGTAAAAATCAAAACTGTAGGACTTATTCATCGATAGGATACTTGCAGCTAAAGTAAAACAAATAATGGTTAGAACGGTCGTCATCAGCTTTCTTCCCATGTTCATCTCATCACTCCAATAAAGGTTTCTCTATTCATTGGATGTTCTTATGCGTCAGATTTTGCCGGATGCCAACCGATTTCTTGAGACCAACTATGCGCTCTCTGTAATATGCTCCACACCGTCGGTCCTTTTCCTTCAACATACTTGGGACGCTGATCCTTATACAATGACATGAGTCTGTGCTTTTCTTCTGCATATCTCATACAATCTTCTGGATGTCCCCTCAAATAGTCTCTGAACAGCAAGGTCATCTGCTCGGAGAAACTGCCTGCCTGTCTAACGTGTATATGTATCCTTCTGCTTCCGGGTTCTTCCCGAAAGTAACGTTTAGTCTTATCTGGATTTTCTGCTCTGAATACAAAACCGACTGTTTCGATCTCATGCTTGTAGTCCAATAAATTTTCATAATTGGAAACAGATATTTGTATATCTATGATGGGTTTGGCGTCTATTCCCAAAATTGAAGTGGACCCCACATGATCGATCCGCACAGCCTTTTCTCCTAACGCTTCTCTTAATTTCGAACCCGTTTCGAGAAACAAATCACGCCATGCCGGATTATACTTTGCAATTCTCCATTGATCCTCCATGCAACTCCTCCTTAGATATTCAATCAAGCTATATAATTAAATAACAAGTTCTTTTGACCTTTTGTTACATTTAGATTATTTAAAGGATGCGATAAAGATAACAGGAGCTTCTTCCTAGTCTAAACACCTCTTCTCTATTGGCGTGTATTAATATATCTATATTTTGACACACATTAAAAAAAAGAGAAGGACCATTAGGCCCTCCCCTTCACTTCTTAATGATATTCACATTTGAAATTTGTAAACTCAGCGGAAGCATCTTGCCCACTCGCGTATAAACCAATAAGTACGCCTGTAAAACCTCCTGCCACCTCCGAGGAAAGGTATCTCGTCTGTGCCGAGCCCAGCAGAATCTCTTCACCATCTGCTTGAAGCAGGAAGCTGTAGCGTTCCTGACTTGAACGGATGACTAGTGTTGCATGCTGTTTATTTCCTAGATCTACTTCATGTTCAATCGATTTGATATCACCGATATTCAGACGCTCGATCACCTTATAGCCGTCCTGCTCGTGACGAATTGCCACTTCATAATGATGATTCTCATCCATGTAGATCGTGATACCCGCTTCACCGTTCGTTAGACTGACATCGACAGAGATTGTAGCATTAAAGTCTTTTTGACGTAACCCAATGAACGTCGGCGATGCCGGAACGTCCAGCGTCACTTCAGTTCCTCTTAGCGTAAGTTTGTCTGACTCAAGTTGATAATGCTCTGTATTCGGATGACGAAGATAACACCAGTCGAGGTTCCAGTCGGTATTTTCAAACGTATAATTCTTCTTATCCTGCTGGATCACCGTGCCCGGAATACGATTGGTCTCAAAACTCGTCAGCGTCGTGCCTTCATGCCCAGCTGTAAACCATCCGTCTTCACCAAACGTAACCGGAGTCAGGAACACCTCCCGGCCCAGATGATGGTACGTAGCCCATCTGCCAATCTGCCGGAATCCCAAGTGAAAGAGCCACCAGTTCCCCAGATCATCCTCAACCAGGTCACCATGACCCACACCCTGTAACTCATATCCACCTAGATTGCGGTTAGTTAAAACCGGATTGTGCGCATAGGCTTCGAACGGTCCCGAAGAAGAAGTTCCCCGAGCATACGTAACCATGTGACCATACTCCGTGCCGCCCTCAGCTGCAAGCAGGTAGTAGTATCCATTTATTTTATACAGATGCGGGCTTTCCAGATATCGTCCACCTGTCCCATTCCATATCGACCGACTTGGGCTAAGTTTGCGGCCCGTTTCAATCTCAATCTCACACTGGACAATTCCGCCAACGCCTTCATCATCCACCCCATTACTCATAAACAAGGTCTTCCCATCTTCAAAATACAAATCCGGATCAATCCCGCCTTGATCCACATAGATAGGCTCAGACCATTCTCCGTAGATATCGTCCGTCCATACATAGAAATTCTGATGCGTCGTATCATTCGTTGTCACCATGTAGAAACGCCCGTCATTGTGCCTGATGGTTGGGGCAAATACACCCCCGGAACTGTTCACCGTCTCGAGCTGAATCTGGCTTTTACGAGTCAGGCAGTGACCAATCTGCTTCCAATTCAGCAGATCCTTGCTTTCAAATAGCGGTACGCCCGGAAAGTATTGAAAAGAACTGCACACCATATAGTATGTATCGTGCACCTTAATCACACTAGGGTCTGGATAGAAACCTTTTACAACAGGGTTATTGTATTTCATTACTCCACTCCACCTCTTATTATAAAATTCATAAATATAAGAATTCAACTTCGTAACAACTAAAAAAATTAAACACTATTAGGTGTAAACTTGCAATGAATCTGGATTGCATCTTGGAGCTAATTTTATTAAATTAATATATATGTGATTTTATAGATTAAGGGTAGGGAGTTGTACAGATGATCAAAGCAAATGGAGAGCCCCAGTTCCTTCCTTTATATGAGGCGCTAGCAAGCGAAGTCAGATGGAGAATCATGGATATGATTGCAGATCGCGAGAAGAATGTGAAGGATATTGCGGCAGCATTAGAGCTTAGCCCCTCCATTGTCACGATGCATATTCGCAAACTGGAGGATGCGGGGCTAATTGGAAGCAGACGAGTTCGGATCAACGGAGGAACACACAAGTTATGTTACCTCAAGCAAAATCAGATTGAGGTCGAGCTGCCATCCGCAAGCCGAACTTCACGAACCAAAGAGCAGACGATATCTGTCGGACACTACACTGCTTTTGATATTCACCCTACCTGTGGGCTAGGAACACTTGAGAAAGAAATCGGCGTATGGGACGATCCGCGTTACTTCCTTGATCCCGAACGTGTACACGCCGCTATCTTGTGGTTTGGGAAAGGCTATGTTGAATATAAAACACCAAATTTTGTACTTCCTGACCAGACAACCGATGCTATTGAGATTTCGATGGAACTGGCGTCTGAAGCTCCGGGATTGCGGGATCATTGGCCTTCGGATATTCGATTCACCTTCAATGGCGTTTCTCTCGGAACGTGGACAAGCCCTGCCGACTTTGGCAGAGCAGCGCGAGGCAAATATACACCAGAATGGTGGCATCGCAATGTGAATCAGTATGGATTATTGAAGACCATTCGCATTGATGCCTCTGGTACCTATATGGATGGTGAGCAGATGTCGGACATCAGACTCGCGGATATTAAGCTTAGCGAGCCGTTTTGGACGCTACGTTTCACAGTTGACGAGGAAAGCCCTAACGTAGGTGGTTTAACGATCTATGGTTCCGGTTTTGGTAATCATGATCAGGATATTGTTATTCGTGTATTGAGTTAATTTTCTCATCTAATCGATTAACTCGATTTTCTCAAAAACATTATATTTCTCCAGATCTGAAGTAACTGCAAAGGGTAGGAGGTGATATAATTCAGATCTGGCATTAGAAGATTGACCTGTCTATGTGTTAGCAATCATTTTGTGTCTGGAACCACTTTCTTAGCTGATTAATATGAGCTTGATGATAACGGTTATGGTCAGCCATATGCCATAATCCCCAACGTATTGTAGCTTGCTTTTCATTCTGATGCCCAAAAGTAACTACTCGATCTAGATCAGAATCTGCTAAATGTGCACATGTTTCTTTCAGAAGTGTTAATACACCCTCATATTGAGAGATAAGTGTGTCACGTGACAAGCCTTGAACCAGCGGAAGTCTATTATTTTCATCGATCATGGGACCATATTGCTCTATTAATGGCTGAGGAAGGACAGCTCCCTTTATTCTGTAGACCCAATTCAAATCAACAAACATAATATGTCGTATTAATTGAGCTACACTATTAAACTGGTTCTCTACCCCTTTGTAATCTACCTCTTCTTGCGACATCCCCTCTGTAATCGATTTAAGTCGTTGGCCGTTCTCTGTTACTGCGGAAAATAACATCCCCACAACTGGTGACATATCGACTTCACCTTGTAAATCGTGTATCATAGTCATCCCTCCTCTTCACCTTTGCTCTTTCAACAGGTCCTTAATTTCTCTTAACTCTGATAATATTTCTTTTGTGTGTTGGCTACTTTTTGAGTTATCTATTCCAATTTTCACGACATAAATACCGAGAAACAGATACACCACCAACATAATGATCATCCCCACATACATCTCTCCTTTCTGAAGCAGCACATTACTACGAACGTTTACTGTCCCCTATATACCCTCTCTCTCCAACTGATTTCCATGGAATGCTTTCAAAATAAAAGCCCGATCTGGAACGTTCAACCGTTCATACGATTGCAGATACTCCCTGTTGTCATATGGAACGCCAATGAATTTCACATCCAGTTTGCCCACTTGGAGATCCACGATCCCGTATCTGGCAATGGCAAGATCGTTACAGCCTAAAGCTCCCGGATTCATATAGATTCGTTGATCTGTTCTATAATAATGAAGAATGTGATGATGACCAAAACAAACCAAATCATAGTTCGTATCCTGATACCTTGCGTCCAATTTGGTTCCGGATGATTCTTTATCGATGACATCCAGCTTGTCGTTGTTCATATGATAGTGAGTCAAAAGAAACCGATATCCTTCGACCTCTTTTTCAACGAATTTCGGTAGAGCTTGTATTCTCTTGATCGATTCTGCACTCAAATGCTGACCAATCCATTCATGATGCTCAGCCATGCCTTTGTGCCCTTCTAATGGACCCTTATTTTGAAGCAAACTCAATACGGCCTCTTCGTGATTCCCTGAGATCGCTATCATATTTTCACGACTGTATAACATCTCAATCACTTCATTGGAGTAAGGGCCGATGCCAATCATATCTCCCAAACAAAATGTATGCTCAACATCCACTCTGGAATCGATATCAGCTAATACCGCTTGAAGCGCAGGAACATTCCCATGAATATCGGTTAAGATGGCAACCTTCATTGTGATTCCTCCTCTGGAATATACATTGTCTGAATCTCCTGTACGCCCGGAATAAATCCCATATTCAGATATACGGACTCGGCATCATTTCCCTGCATTACATACAATCGCAGAACGGGATACTCACCCTTAAGCGCATTCAATGCTCTCTGTAACATCTGTGTAGCAAGCCCTCTTCCTCTAAATGCCGGACGAACCCCTATGCTATATACGGCAGCCTGATTGTCTTGCAGACAAAGGCGACAGTTGGCAATAAGCTGCCCCGTTTCCTTATCGTATACAAGTGTAGATGCCTGAGTAAGAATCTCATTCGTATAATTGGGATCTTCGTCAGGTATAAAATCCGCAAGGGAGGTCTTATTTCTTCGTGTAGCTTCAAGACTTCCTGCAAAACTATCCAGATCACATTGAGCAATTTCAGCCTCATTCATATACTTTCGGGTACCCGATTCATCTTCGATAATTTCCAGACTCTTTACAGTTACTCTGCTGTCCCACTCGATCTCAAAATGATCTGTAGGCCGCTGCATCCAGCGACATCTGAACTCCACTGGCCAGAATCCAGCTCTTGCGTATAGATCCACTTGGTCTGGAAGAACTTCAAATGTCTGTATACGTTTTGTACGATCTGACCATTGCATTAACATATTTCTTAGAAGCTTGAGTACCTCAAATGAATGTTGGAATGGTGGTATAAAGAACAAATGATAAATCTGGTTAGGCTCCATTCGTACCCCGCCTATTTTGCATTCTTCCTTGTAGATCCAATAAGCGTTACTCTTCGAGGAACTGAATTCTTCTTCCCTAAAAAAGCCAACATAACGCATATTATAATAAACGGAACAATATACGCCCCACTCCGCAGGCTCAGCCATTCGAAGCGAATATTCATCCGAAAGATCATATTGAAGAATATCTGTGGACCACTCGGTTAAACCCATACGTCATTCCTCCTCAATTTTAATTAATTGTACCAATTAAAGAACCTTTAGATATTCCACCCCGTGAACATGAATTAACACTTTCTGTGCCTCCAAATGTTCGAACAAATCCAACATGTCCTTAAACGGATTCTCAAAATACGAAAGTCAGGTATGCAAGCTCTGGCGTTGTTTTTATAAAATTGTAATCAAATGGAGATTAGTTGCCAGACCTTGCGGTTAGCAAGGACACAATAACGTATCCAAAAACTTGAACTGTAAATACGATAGCCACAAACTCAACCATCATGCTATTCGCTGCATAGAAATCATTTACAAGATCCACAAAGATCTTCCCAGGCCTCGACAACACATCCCACGAATTCCACCGATTAAATCTTCCAATGTAGACTCCTATACTGCTTAAGAGCAAAATAACGCCTATAACCATCATGCTAATGTACTTATTGACTAATTTGTTTAACATGCCATGGATTTGAATAATCGAACAAGTCGAGAGAAGCAATCCTATTATCGCTACAGCAAACGTCAGAGTAAGACTATACCAAAAATCAATATTGGCCCAGAATCTGGTTTCCCCTTGAGCATCGAAATATCTGAATGAGTGCAGGATCTCTGTAAAAAGATAGGCTGAATTCGGCAGAAAAAATAGCCAAACTGCACACATCAGCCCCATACATATAACGCTCGTTGTTAATTTCTTATTGAATATGTATCTAATGCAAGATGAGATGATGAATGGTACCCATGCCAGGAACATATCCCAGCTTAAAAAGCGATACATATTCGTATCTGTTTGAGCACGTAAATACATAACAACACCTAGACAACATAAAGTAGCCACGAGCAAGGTAACGATAAGTCGGAGATCTTGAACCGGATGTTTGTTATCTTTCATTTTGCTCTTTCTACTTCCTTTTCCCTGATGAATGTTATAAATACTTTTTAAAGGCCTTGCTGGATTCTCCGTTATACCCCAGTTTCGTATAAAAGTGATGTGCTTCTTTTCTGGATGATCCGCTGGTTAGAAACACCTTTATACAATTTTTCTGTACACACACATGCTCTATATGTTTCATCAATTCAGATCCATATCCCTTGCTCTGCACATGTTCCGTAATGATAACCCGCTCAACTACGCCGAATGGTCTATTTTCCACCAAAGCATCCAGACAAATATGTAAATGAGCCGTGCCGATCACCTGATCACCTAGTTCATACACGAACAAGAAACTGTTTGGGTTATTCCGAACTTCTTCAATGCGCTCTGCTAGTACTTTTGTGTTTAAGTTGTTCGGCAATAATTCTTTATACAACCTTTCAATAACCGTTACATCCCTAGCTTCTGCCTCTCTTATCATCAAATTCTCCCCCATTACCTCATCTGATAACTTAAAATGATATCACCGTTGTCCTCGAATTCACCCAAGTCCTGAAATCCGCAATGCTTATATAACGAGTTAGCCGCAATGTTATGCGGAACATGCGATAGCCTAATTTACTGGCAATCACTTCTCTCTTGCTTTACATCCACAATCATCTCTCCTTGCAGCTTATTTACTAGATTTTCTTGAAGGGAATGTTGTCCCAAAAGTACCCGTGCCTCATCCATCACAACTCTTGCCCCCTCATCCCATAGGATGAATATTTCTTTCTCACTCATCTTCGTTTTCACAAGTGGCTGATGGACATGCCGATCTCTCTCCAGGATATATTCGTAGTCGGCTTCCGTTGCATATTCAATCTTCATTGGAATTTCCCCTTCATTAACTACGTCCATCATAACCCAAAATGTGGTATATGCGAACAGTTCCTTCCTCTTTTTCTCCCATGCCAAAAAGCCACGGTTTCCCGTGGCTCTAGACGCTCTATTTTCCTCAATCCGATATCGATCCGCTCACTAATTGCCCCTTGTACCATACGGCCTGCCGCGCAGATCGCCGAGCAACGGCTTCCGCCGAACAACTTGCATGCACCAATACAAAGTTCGCAGTATCTCCTACTCTCGGCCATACCTGCTGCCCTTGCGAATCCAGCGGTGTGATACCACCTGTTACCCATGCCAAAGATTGAGACAAGGACCATTCATCGCTATATCCGTACAGTTCTGCGAAGCGTCCTGCTTTCTCAAGCAGATCTCCATTACCAAAAGGAGACCAATGATCCGTCAGGCTGTCTGTTGCCAGCTTCACATTCACGCCCATACGGTGGAGCATGGGAAGAGGCATCATCGTTCTGCCAATGGGGACCGTGGAGGCAATGCTCATCCCCAGCGAAGCCATTCGCTGCGCCATATCTTCTGCTTCCTGCTGCTCTGCGCGGGCGAACCAGAACGCATGACTCACGGTAACTTTGCCCTGAAGCCCTGCTGTTTCGGTCAGATTCGCGAGTTCCAGCAACGTTTGTTTGCCCGCCTGTCCGCCATCATGCAGATGAATATCTATGCCCGCCTGGTGCTGAACGGCCAGTTCAACCATGGTGTTCAGTGATTTCTCGATCTGCTCGTCCACAGTATGAGGATCAAGTCCACCCACATGCGTTGCACCTTCCTTCATAGCTTGGCCCATAAGCTCCACTGAATTGGAGCGAAGTAGTCCATGTTGCGGAAAAGCCACGATTTCCGAAGAGATTTTACCCGAAAATGAATCCAGAGCCTGCCGCGTCGCTTCCAGTCTTTTCAATCCACTGACCGGTTCTATATTACAATGACTACGTACATGAGTGGAGCCATACCCCTGGATCAAGGTCAGAATACTTTCCGCTTGACGCTTCGCATCTGGTAGCAGCTTTGGCAACAGAACCTTCTCTTCTTCAATACGTTCGAAAATGCTTGAGATTCGCTTAACCGCTGTCCACGGCCCATCGTAGTACGTTTTATCCAGATGAATATGTGCCTCCTCGAACGAAGGCAGCAGCAAAAGTCCCTTGCCATTTACTTGTCGTAGATCGCTAGACAGCGGGTCGTTTCCTTCCACAATCTCCGCGATCACTCCATCTTCAATCCGTAGATGAGCAAGGCTTGTCCGTGTCCCCGTCACCTGTTCCCCTTCCCGAACATAACTCCGTTCCAAAGTCACATTGGTTAACCAGTAGGCCTGCTTCATAATGTCATCCCTCTTTTCTCACCCGGCATTACGTACCCCGGATACCGATTGATCTATGATTCATGGTACCATACGGTTTCACAGGGCAAAAATACGTAAAACGTTGGTGTTCCATACGCGGATCGTTTGTATTACGCTACCTTAATACATGCAAAAAACAGGCACAATGAAGTGCCTGCATTAAAAATGAAACCGCGCATGCCCTCCATCGGTCACGCCTTCAATCTGTTCGATATCCAGTAGTCTGCGCTTCATCTCCAGGCCTCCACGGAATCCGGTCAGCTTGCGATTAGCTCCGATAATCCGGTGGCATGGTAACAAAACCGGAATCGGATTGGCTCCATTTGCAGCCCCAACCGCTCGCACAGCCGATGGTCTTCCAATCGCAGCGGCGATGTCACCATAGGTCCGAATTTCTCCGTAAGGCACACGCCCTAGCTCTCTCCATACCTCCTGCTGGAAGTTCGTTCCGATCAAGTCCAGTGGGATTGCATCTGTATGAGCCATGGTTTCCCCTGCAAAATAGGACTGCAGCCAGTCCATCATACCTGTTCGTTTCAGAGCATCCTCGTTCTCTTCCAGTTCCACACCAGGTGCAACTTTCTGTATCCAACCGCTCCAGTCCTCCAGCGTTTCATTGGGCATGACCACTCGGCACAATCCTTGTTCCGTAGCCAGCAGCACCCATGGACGACCGTCCAACTGCATCGTGGTGTACATCAACTTTTTTCTCATCCGTTTATCGCCCTCTTCCCGGTGGAATGCTTAATGCTAGGAGGTAGCCTGCTTCTTCACCTTTCGTTTCATACTGCGGATGATCTGCTTGTTCTCCGGATCCACGCGATAAGATTCCGTGATTTTCTGAAGTGCCTTATTATACGTAAAATCGTCCAGGGTATTATGCTTTAGATAACGCATGGTCACTTCAGGTTGTTTCACATAAGCCATCGAGATGGCCCAGGCGACTGCCATTTTCACATAATACGCCTCGTGCCGGATCTGATCCAATGCAGTTAGAACCTGATCGATATATCGCTCATCCAGATAAAAATTCAACAGCATCACCACGCCAAACCGGATTTCATATTCCTGATCTGATCTCAGATAGGGCTGCAAAAACGACCACATTGGCTCCGAATGCACCTTCGTATATTTCAGTCCTGCACAGAAGCTGTCGCACACCGACCAATTGTCGATCTTCGGTACAAATGCTTCAATGGCCTTCAGCAGTTCGTCCAGATCGGCCTGTACATGTCCAATCACCATCGCTTGCAGCATCACTTCTTCAAAGTATTCATCGTCTGCCGTCTCCAGATACATGCGCCAGTCCCCGGCAGCAATCTGTTTGGCAATCTTCCGTAAAGCCGGCAATCTCACACCTAGTACATTGGTGATATTAGGAATGAGCGCAGCTGAGAATTTCTGATATTCCGGCTCAGCCAGGCTGAGCAATTGTGTTCTGATATCTGCTTCCACTCGCACATGTCCTCCTCTTTTGTTGCTGTACAACAAGTATATCCTTGCAGCGACTGTTTGTAAGCCCATATCGAATGTTTGAGCAAGATTACAATATCATTTTGGTACTCTGTATTTTCCATTCATTGTTTAACCGCTAACCCATTCCGTTTAAAAATATGAAGCTAACCGTTTAGAAAGGAGTGTCGATATGAAAGAATCTGATTCCAGGAAAGATTTTTCTGTTGAAGAGATCACCGGACAACTCGTACAATATGTGCAATCTGGGAACCTGCCCGATTTTTATAAATTGGTGAAAGAACTGCATCCCTACGACCTATCACTTGTATATAAAAAGTTCCCTGAAGAAGAAACCAATCGGTTTCTGCTCCTGTTCAAACCCGATGCCCTTGCGGATCTCGCCGAGACCTTGAAGCTGCACGAACAGATTCAGCTGTTTGAACGACTCGGGCCGGAACGAACGCTTGAAGTCATGCAGCAGATGGACAAAAGTGATCTGATCCGGTTCATGCACGATTTGCCTGCCAAACGCAGAGAAGAATTGCTGTCCAACATGAACCTGGATCACTCTGCCATTATCCGATCCGTGCTTAGTTATCCACCGGAGACAGCAGGACGCATCATGACAGATCGGTACCGGACCCTGCTCTCTCATGAGACAGCGAAGGAAGCCCTACGGCAATCCCAAGGTACCATGCATATCTCCGCCTCCAGTTACCTCTATGTGACCGATGATGAAGGCAAACTGGTCGGTGTCGTGAGTTATCGATCTCTTGCCTTGGCTGCCGACAAGACCCAGGTTGAAGAACTGATGACCCGGCGGGTGATTCATGCAACAGTGGATATGGACCAGGAAGAAGCGGCACAGCTTCTGCAGCGTTATGAGTTCAATGCGCTTCCGGTGGTGGATGAGAATCACAGGCTATGCGGTATCATTCAGATGGATGATGTCATTGATATTATTATGGATGAAGCCAGTGAAGATTTGGCCAAGATGGGTGGTGGTGGTAAAGATATCGACTTTGATACCAAACCACTCGTTGCCGTCAGACGCAGGCTTCCCTGGCTCATATTGCTTCTCTTGATTGGACTAATCTCGGGAAGTATCGTGGATTTCTTCGAGGATACACTGAATCAGGTTGTGGCACTGGCATTCTTCATGCCGATGATCGCGGGTATGACGGGGAACACAGGAACGCAATCTCTGGCTGTTGTGGTACGTGGACTGATCGGGCGCAAGCTCGACAAAGCCACCGTACTCGCACTGATTGGTCGGGAGATCAAAGTAGGCACGATGATTGGCTTGGTATGCGGATTACTGATCACCGTCATTGCTTATTTCTGGCAAGGGGACTGGCTACTGGGCGCCATTATCGGGGTGTCTCTGTTCCTCACTCTGGTCATTGGTACACTGACCGGTACATGCATCCCGCTTCTACTTAGTCGTTTCAAAGTCGACCCTGCTGTCGCCTCTGGCCCGTTAATCACCACATTGAATGATATCTTGTCCCTGTTTATCTATTTTGGGATCGCCACACGTTTCCTCGATGCCTTGATGTAAATAAGTTGGGCACACAGCAAAACAGACCTGATCCTGAGATCATGGTCTGTTTTTTCATTTTATCAAGTGCTACGCAGATCTTTTATTTTTATTATAGATATCAAACGCTACAGCCAGCAGTAAAACCAATCCCTTAATCCCCTGCTGCCAGTCAATGCCGAGGCCAATCAAGGACATCCCGTTATTCAGCACACCCATTACCAAACCACCGATAATAGCACCAAATACCGTACCTATGCCCCCTGAAGCGGAAGCACCACCGATGAAACAGGCCGCAATGGCATCCAGCTCGAAGTTGGTACCCGCCCTTGGCGTAGCAGCATTCAGACGTGCGGCGAAGATCAACCCGGATACTGCGGCAAGTGTACCCATGTTCACGAAAACCCAGAAGGTTACCTTTTTCGTTTTGACTCCGGACAGACCTGCGGCCTTCTCATTACCTCCAAGCGCATACACATGACGTCCCATGACGGTACGATTCATCACGAAGGAATACACGACGATCAAGACAAACAGCAGGACCAGGATATTCGGAATACCCGCATAACTTGCGAGGACAAACGTAAACAGATTCGTCACGACAGCCACTACAATCAGCTTGAGCAGAAACAGCCCCTGTGATACGACCTCAAATCCATATTTTCGCTGGGAGCGGCGTTCCCGCAGTTCATTAACGATGTACCAGACGGTGAGCACAAGACCCACAATAATGGATACCAGACCGAAACCTGAGAATTGAATGTCCGCCAGGAAGCCCGAGCTTATTTTCTGGAATCCACCCGGAAAAGGAGAGATGGACTGCCCCTCCAGCACGATCATCGTCAAGCCGCGGAACAGCAACATACCTGCCAGCGTCACGATAAATGCCGGAATTCGCACATAGGCGATCCAGAAGCCTTGCCATGCACCGATCAAAGCACCAACCAGCAAGGAAGCGATGACCGCAAGCCAAGCCGGAAGCTGCCAATCAACCATCATAATCGCGGCAACGGCACCGACAAAGGCTGCAATGGAACCGACAGACAGGTCAATATGCCCGGTAATAATGACCAGCACCATTCCGATTGCCAGCACCAAAATGTAGCTGTTCTGCAAGATCAGATTCGTAATATTAATCGGCTTGAGCAACAGCCCGCCTGTCAGTACCTCGAACAAGAGCATAATCACTACCAGGGCAATAATCATGCCGTATTGACGGATATTACTTTTGAACAGTTTTGTTATCATTTCCATGCTTGCCGCCTCCAGACTTGGTCATATATCTCATCAACGTTTCCTGCGATGCTTGCTCCCGGCTGACTTCACCGGTGATTCGCCCGGCATTCATCACATAGATCCGGTCACACAGGCCAAGAACCTCCGGAAGCTCGGATGAGATTACCAGTACGCCCTTGCCCTCAGCAGCAAGCCGATGAATGATGGTATAGATTTCGAATTTCGCTCCCACATCAATACCGCGGGTGGGTTCATCCAGGATAAGAATATCCGGTCCGGCAAAAATCCATTTGCTGAGCACCACTTTTTGCTGGTTACCACCACTCAGATTGCCGGTCTTCTGCAAAATACTTGGTGCTTTGATATTCATGCTTTTCTTCATCTCTTCCGCTACCAGTACTTCTTCGCGCTCGTTCACTACCGCGTTTCGCGTCAACTTGCTCAGACCCGTTAAGGAAATATTGCGCTTGATGTCATCCATCAGAATGAGTCCGTATTCCTTGCGGTCTTCTGTCACATAAGCAAACCCATTCTGAATGGCCTCTGTGACGGTATTGTTGTGGATCGGTTTACCATCCTTGATGAGCTGTCCCGAAATATTCCGGCCATAGGATTTGCCAAAGATACTCATGGCAAGCTCGGTACGCCCAGCGCCCATCAGCCCGGCAATCCCTACAATCTCACCACGTCTGATATTCATATGGATCTGATCCAGTACTTTTCGCTCGGCATGATGTTCGTGATATACCGTCCAGTCCTTTACCTCAAGGATGATTTCCCCTATGGTGGCATGACGCTCCGGATATCGGCTGGTGAGATCACGTCCTACCATCCCGCTAATAATCCGGTCCTCCGTCACTTTTTCCTTTTTCATATCCAACGTCTCAATCGTTTTGCCGTCCCGTAAAATGGTCACGGAATCGGATACCTTGGATACCTCATTCAGCTTGTGCGAGATCAGGATACAGGCGATGCCCTGTTTCTTGAATTCCAGCATTAATTGCAGCAAATTTTCACTGTCGTCCTCATTCAGCGCAGCAGTTGGTTCATCCAGAATAAGCAGCCGCACCTTTTTGGAGAGCGCTTTCGCAATTTCGACCAGTTGCTGCTTGCCTACGCCGATGCTGGATACCAGCGTGTTTGGATTTTCGCTCAGCCCCACCTTCAAGAGTAGCTCCCGTGTACCCACAAAAGTTTCCTTCCAGTCGATGATTCCTCTGCTGGCACGTTCATTTCCCAGATATATATTTTCCGCGATCGAAAGGTAGGGAATCAAAGCCAGCTCTTGATGGATAATGACGATTCCCAGATCCTCGCTTTGCTTGATATCCTTGAACTCACATTTTTTGCCCTGAAATAAAATATCGCCTTCATACGTGCCATTTGGATATACACCGCTCAGCACCTTCATCAACGTAGATTTACCTGCGCCATTCTCACCACATATGGAATGAATTTCGCCTTCCCGGACTTTCAGATTGACATTTTCCAGCGCTTTGACGCCAGGAAAGGTTTTGGTGATGTTCTTCATTTCCAGAATGATTCCAGCCATGAGATGTGCTCCTTTCATTCATTATTTCAGTCCGATTTCTTCCTTCGTGTAATACTGGGTACCAACGATATCCTGCTCCACATTCGTACGGTCCACGGAGATCGGATCCAAGAGATACGCCGGGACAACCTTAATCCCGTTGTTATATGATTTTGTATCATTAACTTCCGCCTGTTTTCCTTGCAAAATACTATTGGCCATCTCTACCGTCTGCTCGGCTAACTTCCGCGTATCCTTGAACACGGTTTGCGTCTGTTCCCCGGCAACAATCGACTTGATCGAGGCAAGTTCGGCATCTTGACCCGTAATGACAGGCAGCGGCTTGTTCGAAGTACCATAACCGATCCCTTTCAAGGATGAGATAATACCTATGCTGATTCCATCATAAGGAGATAAAACTGCATCCAGATTATCACCCGAGTAGTAGGCACTAAGCAGGTTATCCATCCGTGACTGGGCCAGTGCACCATCCCAGCGCAAGGTGGCAATCTGGGCCATCGTCATCTGCTTGCTGCGTACGACCAGCTTACCGGAATCGATGTACGGCTTCAGGACAGACATCGCACCATCGAAGAAGAAATAGGCGTTATTATCATCCGGAGAGCCGCCAAACAGCTCAATGTTATATGGTCCCTTTCCTTCCTTAAGCCCGAGCTTTTGTTCAATGTAGGAAGCTTGAAGCACACCCACCTTAAAGTTGTCGAACGTGGCGTAATAGGTCAAATAGGGCGTATTGCGAATGAGCCGATCATACGAGATCACTTGTATCCCTTCATCATGCGCCTTCTGAATCACATCCGTTAGTGTGTTGCCATCCACGGACGCAATGACCATCACATCCACGCCTTTGGTGATCATGTTCTCAATCTGGGAAATCTGATTTTCGACCACATCCTCAGCATACTGAAGATCGGTTTTGTACCCCTGCTCCTGAAACAGACGGACCATGTTCTCCCCGTCTCCCACCCATCGCTCTGATGATTTGGTTGGCATCGATATACCGACATATCCCTTCTCCTTGCTGCCTGGACCACTCTCTGCCAGATTGCAGGCCGAGAGCATCAAAGTCATCACCAGAAACAAGATGAGCATTGCTCCTTTTTTCATATGAAGTTCCCCTTTCCTCACGTCATACGGTTCTGAATGAGTTTTAAGATAACGCTTACAATGCATGTGGTGCATCCTGTTGCTTGCCGTTCCTATCTGAGACCAATGGTAGCATCCGAGATGCCGCAAGGTCTTTGCACGTTTTGAACCTTTTTTATAAAAATTTAACTTTTGATGAAAACGTCAATTGCGAGTGTAATCCATGAAGGATCATTTCAGGATCAAAAAAAGGACATGCTCCACTTCGCCTCACACGAAGTAGAACATATCCATCTCATTCATCACACGTCGGAATGAACAACTGTAGTACTATATTCGATTCGCTGAAGGACGATGAGCCGTCCCTCCGTTCTTTCGATACTGCGCAGGCGAAATGCCCATTGTTTTTTTGAACGCGGTGCTGAAATAATGCTGGGTGTCATAACCTACACGCTCGGATATGGTGTGAATTGGCAGTGTTGTTGAGTCCAGCAACTGTATAGCCTTTCGAATGCGAGCATGTGTGACGAGCGTGACGAAGGAATCATTCAGCTCTTTCTTCAGTACACGACTAAGGTATACGGCAGAGACTTGTAGACGGGAAGCAAGCGATTCCAAGGTCAGTTCCCGTTCGGCATAGTCTTCATGAATAAGTTGTCTTGCCCGCCGAACCAGAGGGGACAACTGCACTTCCCCGTATACCAGTTCACGGCAATGACGGTACGTTTCCGGCGTTTCCTCCAGTGTTCCTGCATGTGTCTCCACATGAGCATGAATGGCAATATTGAGGCAAGAACTGATCTGCTGTTCCAGAAGGGACTTTATTTCTTCAGGGGCTTCCTGCCACAGACACATGCCAATCAATCCGCTTGCGTCCCGAAACAGGACATGATGCAGGTCTCCCAGCAGTTCACTGATTATATTTTCCACTGCAAACAGAAATAACTGACGATCATTCTCTCTCATAATCGTCTGACGTGCTTCAGCTGCAGGCCAGCGCACGATCCCGATCTGCACAGGTGGGATGGCGGGCAAACGCAAAAACACAAGCTGCTCGGTCAGATTTTTCCCCTCAGCCTGCCCTTCCAGCCATTCCAGCATAAATCGCTGGCGAAGCAAGGGGATATTGCGTTCAATCTGATGGGCTGCCTGTTGTACATATGACGTCCTCTGATGCTCTTCAGTAAGCCGCTGATGCAATCGCTCAAGCGCAGCATATAATTGATCTGCTTGTACAGGCTTTAAGATGTAATCCTCTACGCCAAGACGAACCGCCTCCTGCGCATATGCAAATTCATCATGTCCCGAAATGATCAGGTAACGACAGCCCGGGCACTTCTGCTGCAGAGCACGAATTAGTTCAATTCCGTTCAGGAATGGCATATTCATATCGACGAGAACAATATCCACACCCAAGTCAGCAGCCCGTTCCAGTGCTTCTTCACCATCCTCTGCTTCACCCGCAACCTCCATTCCGAGAGCCTCCCAGTCGATTGCATCCCGAATTCCCTCACGAATGATCGGCTCATCATCGGCGATGAGTACGCGGTACTTCTTCGCCATGTGGCTATCCGGAGAATTTTCAATTACGTTGGTTGATGCGTATATATCATCTGTTTCAGTGAAAGTCATCGCTGTCGGTTTTATGAATTTTTCCATTCACTCTCCTGCCTCTCTTCGTTATTGAATTGCTGCGTTGGTGGAAGCTCTCGCATCAACGGATGAATGACGGTCACACTAGTTCCTTCACCTTCCTCGCTCTCCAGCACAATACCGTACTCATCGCCAAAAGACAGTCGGATACGTGCCTGCACATTCAACATTCCATAGCTTTTGCCCGTTATACCAGGCGAAGACGCTTCCAAACTTGCCAAAGGAGCTTTGAGCAGATGCTGCATCTCGGCAAGCCGTTCTTTGGACATCCCCGCTCCATCATCCTGAACGGTCAGCAGTAGTCTGCTATGTTCTAATCTGGCCTCCACCCGAATGTGTCCCGGCCCACGCCTGCCCTTGATTCCATGATAGATTGCATTCTCTACCAGAGGCTGAAGAAGCAGCTTTAACACGAAAAGATCCCGCAGCTCCTCTGGAATATGCAATGTATACTGAAGACGATCACGGTATCGTGTCTGCTGAATTTGCAGATAGCTGGTCATATGTTCAATCTCGGAGTGTAGCGGAATATAATCCTGTCCTTTACTAAGCCCTATGCGAAATAATCGAGATAACGCACTAACCATGCCGGATACATCTTCTGCACCCTCTTTGCGTGCCATCCAATGAATCGTATCCAGGGTATTGTACAAAAAGTGAGGTTTGATATGCTCCTGCAAACTTCGCATTTCAGCGTCACGCTTCTGCCGCTCCCGCAATTCATTTAGCGATATCAGTTGTCGAATCTGTGCCAGCATTCGGTTATAACTGTTGCCAAGCATGCCAATCTCATCAGCGCGATCACTCCATCGGCCTGCTCTGAGATTACCGGTCTCCGCCCTGCGCATATAGGACATGAGCCGGAAAATCGGCTGAGCAATGGAACGCGAGAACCATAAAGAGGCACTCAGGCCGAACAAGCACACCACAAATACAAAGCTAACCACGTAAAACTGGATTTGGCGTACTTCGGATATCGATTCTCTTGTTGGAAATACCCCGACCGTTCTCCAATCCGTAAAAGTAGATGATTGGTACATGAATAATAACGCTCCACCCTTTGTTTCGGCGGTAAACGTTCCACTCTCCCCGGAGGGGAACCAGTCTGTAGGGATGTGTTCTATTAGCGGATGTTCCGGCTTGTACACACTTTGACCCTCTCCATCCGTCACCATCACATAACCGGATTTCCCCAAGGTTACATTACGGGCAGCCTGCGAGACAGATCTTAGTTTAAGATCAATCATAATAACGCCACGCACACGTCCTGACGCTTCATCCGTTATGGAACGCGCAACCGTTACAATCTCATCATCCTTGTACCGTACATGTGTCGTGAGATTGCGCTCTTTTGGCTGACCCAATACCATGAAAATGCCCGGATTGGCCGAAGCTTTTTGGTACCAACTTTCCTGGGTCAGGCTCTGCTCATCTCGGGGATACATCTCGTTGCTAATATAATCACCACTTCCATTGACGAGAACAATTCCGGCGATTTCAGGATACAACGTTGTGAACCCCTGCAAGGTTTGCTTGATGCCATATAACCGATTTTGATCCGTTTCGGCATTTGTGTCCATGTTCATCGGTTCGATGCCTGCATCATCATTCGGTGGCATTTTGTCGTCCATAAAAGCATCAACTTCCGGGTCAAACGCAATCAGATACGTCATGTTTTGCAAATTCTCCATCTTGCTGTTCAGAGCTTCATTCACTTTGCCAATCAGTTGCATGGTATGCCCTTCAACCTGTCGCTCCACTACCCGCTCCACCGTCCAGTTCACAAGCAACCCGAGTCCTACGGAAGGTACAATGGCGAATAGCAGAAAAAGCAGCATCAGCTGGTAGCGAAGGGGCATATTACGCAAGCGTAAACGCCGAATCCTGTTCCTGAAAGTTGAGAGAAAATCTCTCATGCTCCAGCGCCTTGACCTCTTGGAATACTTCTTGTTATTTGGCATAATAATCATCCACATCTGATCGAGTCACCACAGAGATACCTGTGTCCACCATCACGGGGAGCGGTGCATTTTCACCAGATGAGGATGGGGCAGGAACCGTTAACTGGTGATGCAGATGGAACAAATATTGGAGTGACCAATATCCCATGTTCCAGGTACCCTGTGCAATTGTAGCCGAGATCGTACCGTTCTTGATCATATCCAATGTAGCCTTATTCGTATCAAACGAAATAATCTGCACTGGATGCCTTTCCCCGGCAGTTTGAACGGCTTCACCCGCTCCTGCTCCTCCAGTGGCTTCAGTCACAAAAATACCCGCCAGCTCCGGACGTTCCTTCATCATTCTCAGTGTTTCATCTCTGGATACCATCGCATCACCATGTCCGTCTGCAACTTCAACGACCTGCATGGATGGGTATCTCTCCTCAATCGTATCGCGGAAGCCCTTCGTGCGTTCTTCATGATTTTGTTGTCCAGGCAGGGTTAATACCGCGACCTCTCCCTCACGACCCAGCAGTTCAGCCATTTTATCGGCAGCCATTACACCCGACTTATAATTATCTGTCCCAAGAAAAGAATAGGCCTGGCTACCAGGTGCATCCGCGTCGAATAATACAACAGGGATATCTGCGTCGATTGCCTTGTTAATGGCTGGAATTAGCGATTGCGGATCGATCGCAGATATGGCAATGCCTGCGGGTTTACGAGCGATGGCCTGCTCAATCACCATGGTCTGCTCTTTCGCATCATACCGGGTAGCCCCGCGATATTCTACGGTCACGCCAAGCGCATCCGCGGCATCTTCGAAGCCTTTGAGCGGGCTCTTCCAATACTCTAGCCCAGACTGGAATGTAATCATGATATACGTCTCCCCGATATCGCCGCGCAGCCCCCGGTCCTCCCATGAACTGTTTACCTGACTGGTGTATTCGAATCTCAATACATACAGCGCAAATGCTGAGATTAGTAAAATATAAACCAGCAGCATTTTTTTCATTCTGTTCACTTCCTCAAGTAGTCTAATCACCTTGTACTTCGTCTAAATTGTAAACGCAATCATTCAAAAAGAAAACTCCCCCTCTTCTTTTAAAAGGAAGCTCCTGTTGCTAACCATGTACCTGCTGCAATAATGTACTATATGATTTCTCCCTCTGGACGTATGATCATGGAACTAAACTACAACCTGAGGAGAGCATCATCATTATGAATCTTGCATCTTTTTTAATCTACTGCATCGTCGTTACATTCACCCCCGGCCCCAGCAATATCGTAATTCTTTCTTCCGTACAGCAGGTTGGGGCGCGTCAAACGATGCAATATGTGTGGGGAGCTACGCTGGCATTTGGTCTGCTGCTTACCGCATCAGCTTTTCTCAATCAACTTCTTGCCGGAGTATTGCCCGGAATCCTGAAGGTGATGCAGATCGTCGGTGGCCTGTACATGGTGTATCTGGCGTACCAGATCTACAAGATGGGTACTACCGAGGATGCACCGAAACAAGTTACCGGATTTTGGAACGGTTTCATCATGCAATTTGTGAATCCAAAAGTGGTCTTGTTTACTTTCACTGTCATTCCAAGCTATGTATTGCCCTTTTATCAAAGTTCATTTTCTTCGTTCCTGTTCGTGCTGCTCATTACCTTCATCGGTTTTCTGGCCTATTCCAGTTGGGTTGTGTTCGGTACGGTCTTCAAGACATTACTGAATCGACACCAAAAATTACTAAGTATTCTCATGGCCCTTTTTTTGTTATACTCAGCCATTATAGTATCCGGATTAATCTAAAGCTTGGGAGGTGTGCTGCATGGAACGGTTTAACTATAAAAAGTCGCAAGACGTGCTGGCACTATCCGCCAGCTTTACTGATTTTGCATACAAAAAACATTGCCACGAAGAGTATGCGGTGGGCGTAACCCTGCGCGGCATTCAACAATACAACCTGGACGGACAATATCAGGCTTCTCACCAAAATGGTGTCATGTTGTTCAACCGTGAACAGTCTCATGATGGAAGCTCTTATGATAAGGCTGGCATTGACTATGTGATGCTGTATTTGAAGCCGGAATTGGTAGAGGAGATTATAGGTAAAAAGGAATTGCGTTTTGTAAACCCCATCGTCTATGATCCCGAGCTTGCACGTAACATCCTGATGCTGAACGACGCTGTTCAACACAGACAGGACGAAGCCGAATGCAGCGAACGGCTCTTCGATCTGGTTAACCTTCTGGCTCAGAAGGAGATGGATACCAAGCTCTGGTTGCCTCAGGATAGCCTGGTTAGAAAAGCGAAGGAAATCATGTTTTGCAGCACCGAAGATGTGCTCAAACTAGACAACCTAAGCTCCGAATTTGGCATGTCCAAGTTTCAATTTATCCGCGAATTCAAGTCACACGCGGGCATATCCCCCTACCAGTTTTTCTTGAACTGCAAGGTTGAGCGTGCCCGTCAAGCCATTGAAATGCAGAAAGACGTCTATGCAGCTGTTGCCGATTGCGGATTTGTCGATCTGACCCATCTGAACCGACATTTCAAACGGGTATTCGGTATCACGGCTTATGAATACATGTTGCAGTTAAACTATACAAAGTGAACTAAAGAATATTTACACTGGCCACTCCGATGACAGAATAACCTTCTAATCGCTGTTATCCCCAGATTTTTCTGATCCCTTTTATAAAGGGAAAATCCGGTGATAGCGTATGCTTCCGATGCAGCTTTCTTTCAGAAAGCTTTTAGGCGAACGCTACGCTTCTTCAGGTTCTTTCTGTCCTCTCCGTTTTGTGTAAATGTTTAGTTCAATTTATTTAGTTCCATCGGATCGATAGTCCCGACCCCAAATGGATATAATTTTGACGCTACTCCTGAAAATCCCCGTATAGAAAGTTAATGAACCTTAACATTCTGTACGGGGATTAGTTTCTTTTTCCGTCATACAAACCTCATGTTATACAAACCAACTTTTACATCAGACCTGCAATCAGATTCTTTTCTTTCGTCTCCAGACCCACACTACTGCCGACCCTACCAATAAAACGACTGCACCGTATAAGATGAGATAGAAAGTCCCACTTCGCCCTTCGTCGGGTTCCCCAAAATCTTCTCTACTTACAACCTTGCCCGCACCCAGCAATTTCAAATCGTCTTCGGCTTGTTCAATTGGAACATTGCCACTGCACAGGTTCGTATGCATCCTGTTATCTCGTTCATCCAGACTGGCAAAGATCAGGTAGGACTGATTCTTTTCAAATTGAATGCCACAGGAGTCAGACCATCCGTCCTTCCCCACAATTTTCATCTTTTTGGCACTGACTCCCTTCCACACAGAATCTACATCAAAGGTATACTCTCTTAAGATGCCGTCATGCTTCGATTGCTGAGAATCGCCTTTCTTCACTACTTTTCCTGTAAATACCGTGGTATACGTTTCCAATCTCTTTTGAACATCATTCTCGACACAACTGCAAGCATACACTTTCTCTCCGGGAAATAGAGCTAACCCAGACATAACCAACAGTAAGACCAACATGCACATCACCAACCGTCGTTTCATTCCGCCCGCCCCCCTCTTAGATTCTCTGCTTGATTAACCTTGTTAAGGTTACATATTTTTATTGCTGCAATATTTATTGTAAAATTATAGCATAATACCAATATGTCTATGATCGCATTTCGCAGACACAACATACGAAATCAAACATCGCGGAGGAACTGAACATTTGATGCAAAACTGGAAAAGGAACATCACATTCCCGCTGCTCGTTGCAGCGTTATGCATGATTGCTTTTGTAAGCATCGCCCTGTCCATCAGTGACAACCAGATTCATCGATTTGATGATACCCTAATTGGATGGATTCAGGGGTTGGAATCCGCCAGTATGACGCAATTCATGCAGTTGTTCACCTGGATTGGCGGCGGGAAGCCCGTGGTCATCATTACAATCATCGCCATGATTGTGTTATACGTGTGCCTTCGACACAAACGCGAACTGCTTTTCCTGGCTTGCGTACTCGTCGGTTCAACCCTGTTAAATGCATTGCTCAAGCTGGTATTCCAACGTGCCAGACCTACCATTAACCGTATTATTGAAGTGAGTGGATACAGTTTCCCCAGCGGACATTCCATGGCGGCGTTCAGCCTATATGGTGGACTCGCCTTTCTGATCTGGAAACATGTACCTACCTTCACCGGACGTGTGCTGATGATCATTGCCAGTGCCGTCTTTATACTGACCATCGGGATAAGTCGTATCTACTTGGGTGTGCACTATCCAAGTGATATCGTTGGCGGATACTTCTTAAGTGGTTGCTGGCTTTCCACATGCATATGGTTTTATCAGCGTCATTTGGAGCGCATGTCCCAATTACATTCCAGAAGACTGGCATAGGCAAGCTATTGTACTGCACAAAGAAATACCCGGCTTTCCTTAACTGAAGGATCGCCGGGTATTTCTACATTCATGTACAGTAGTTCTGAACTCGTTCAGGACCATATGAACCCGCCTGTCCCATTTAAGGGAACAGGCATGTCTTGTATTTTTACGCCAAATTATAATTCTTCACCATTGGATTCAATGACTTTTTTGTACCAGTGGAAACTCTTCTTCGGTGTTCTGCTAAGGTCCCCATTACCGTCGTTGTCCTTATTGACATGAATGAAGCCATAACGCTTCTTCATCTCTCCAGTTGAAGCACTAACCAGGTCGATACATCCCCACATCGTGTAGGCAATGAGATCTACGCCGTCAGCTACCGCTTCTTTCATCTGTTCAATGTGACCTTTCAGATAATCAATGCGATAGTCATCCTGAATGGAGCCGTCTTCTTCTACCACATCAACAGCGCCCAGACCGTTCTCAACCACCATCAATGGAATCTGATAACGATCATACAGATGATTCAACGTGTAACGCAGTCCTTTCGGATCGATCTGCCAACCCCAGTCAGAGGCTTCGAGATATGGATTTTTGATACCGCCAAGCAGATTACCTTCTGCTCTCTCGAGTGACTCGTCTGCACTTTCAACCAAAGACATGTAATAACTGAAGGAATAGAAGTCTACGCAACCTTCACGCAAAGTCTGCTCGTCTCCCGGTTGCATCTCGATCTGGATGCCCTGCTCCGCGAAGAACCGTTTGGCGAATCCAGGGTATGCACCACGAACCTGAACATCGCCGCAGATCATATTGGAGATTTGGTCTTTCTTCTGTGCAAGCAACATGTCGTCCGGGTTACATGTGTTTGGATAGGTTGTCATAAAAGCGACCATACAGCCGATCTGGAAATCAGGGTTGATCTCATGTCCCAGCTTCACGGCTTTGGCACTCGCGACGAATTG
Source organism: Paenibacillus sp. Z3-2 (assembly GCF_054161325.1). Taxonomy (NCBI): domain Bacteria; kingdom Bacillati; phylum Bacillota; class Bacilli; order Caryophanales; family Paenibacillaceae; genus Paenibacillus; species Paenibacillus sp. Z3-2. Next base: position 4,972,665 of record NZ_CP096397.1, read on the forward strand.
ATGATGTAATGCCTGGAAACGAGTCTGTGGATCATCCACTCCGTCGACCAGCGTCTCTTTGCCTTCAAACAAAATACCTGCAGCCATATAAGCACCCATCGGCATCGTCAGACAGTTAATCTCGTTGAATGTCAACCAGTATTTCACTTGATCCTTGTACCGGTTGAAGAGCGTTGTACAATAACGGATATAACAGTCGATGACTTCACGGGAAGCCCAACCGTTATACTTCTGTGTCAGACCAAATGGCGTTTCGTAATGGGAGATCGTTACGAGCGGCTCAATATTGTACTTTTTCAACTCGGCAAAGACGTTGTCGTAGAACTGTAATCCCTCTTCGTTTGGCTCCAGATCGTAACCATTTGGATAGATCCGGGACCAGTTGATGGACATGCGGAACATTTTGAAGCCCATCTCTGCCATCATGGCAATATCTTCTTTGTAATGTCCGTAAAAATCAACCGCTTCATGGCTCGGATAATACGTGCCTTCTTCCAATACAGGCGTAATCCGGCGTGGGATCGTGTGGGTTCCCCCTGTCATCATGTCAGACGTGCTCGGTCCTTTGCCACCTTGATTCCATCCACCCTCGAATTGATTGGCAGCCGTTGCGCCACCCCAGTAGAATCCTTCTTTCATTGTCATGATCAGTTCCTCCTTCATATCTCAACAAAGACTATGTAACCAGTGTACCATCCATACCCTGACACCTATTGTCATGGTATAATTATGGCATGGAAAATAACCGATTATTTCGAATGTTGCTTTTGTTATTGGAGAAAAAGAAAGCTACTGCTCCCGAACTCGCCCGTTTGTTCGAGATTTCTGTACGCACGGTGTACCGTGATATCGACCGGCTGAGCGCTGCGGGCATTCCCGTCTATACCACGACCGGCAAGCATGGGGGTATACATCTGATGGACAACTATGTCATGGACAAGTCGCTGCTGTCGGAAGAAGACCAAAATGAAATTTTGATGGGTCTCTATAGCGTCAGTGCGATTCCCCATCTGAACAGTGCCCATATGCTTCAACGGTTAACCGCCTTGTTTGATCATAAGCTAGACTGGATCGAATTCAATTTTTCACCCTGGGGCAGTATCCCCCTGCAGGAGAGAGAAGTGTTCAATCAAGTGAAACAAGCCATATTAACGAATCAACTGATTACATTTCACTACATTAATTCGGATGGTGAGAAGAGTATTCCAACCGTGGAGCCACAGAAGCTTATATTCAAAAATAGTACATGGTACTTCAAAGGATATATTCATGATGATCCTGATCGGAGAGAATTCGAGACATTCAAGATGAAACGGATCACCCAGTTGACTTTTCTGACGCGAAAATATGATCATCCTGTTCATGCGGAGTCAACCTACCCTGAATCAGAAACAGCTCCTGTCCTGACTCCTCTTACACTCTCGTTCTCCAGCAACATTGCATACCGAGTGTATGATTTTTTTGAACCTTCCCTCATTACAAAGGAGCCGGATGGCAGGCTCCGTGTTTCTCTCGATCTAAATGTAGGGGAATGGCTCTACTCCTTCCTGCTATCGTTTGGTTCCGAGTTGACCGTAATCGAGCCCGCTCATGTTGGACAAGAGTTGCTCAGGCGCCACATCAAAGCCGTTGAACATTTGCAGAACGTCATGTACAAATAACCCGACAATGAATGATATAATATAGGCCTATACAACTTTTGATTACAGGTGACTCTCATTCTACATCTGACCGAAGGAGGTTTATCCATGCAGGACATCAGACGCAACAATGTGGAACGTTTCAAAGGTTTCGGTACGTTATACGATCAGAATCGACCTGCTGCTCCCACAGAAGTGGTGGATATTCTAACGACATATCTTGGCAAAACACCGCGTATGGTCGCAGATGTTGGCTGTGGCACCGGCTTATCCTCGTGGATCTGGCTTAATAAGGCAGAACGCATTATTGGCTTCGAACCCAGCGATGACATGAGGTCTGTAGCGGAGTCCAAGTGGGAATCTGCGGGCAAGCCGGATAACCTCCGGTTCGTGTCCGGCTTGTCTCATGACCTGGGGCTTCCGGATGGTAGTGTCGATGTGTTGACCTGCTCCCAATCGTTTCACTGGATGGAGCCTGAATCCACATTACGCGAGTTCGCCCGTGTGTTGCGACCGGGAGGCATCTTCGCCGCTTATGACTGTGACTGGCCTCCAATGCTGAATTGGCAGCTTGAACAAGCGTACCAACAATTAGTCTTTACAGCAGATGACCGCGCTTCCCAACTTTCTAGCCAAGAGAATCAGGCACATAAGTGGAGCAAGGATGGACATCTGCAGCAGATTCAGCAATCTGGCTTGTTCCGATATGTTCGGGAAATTGTGTTTCATCACCACGAGACCTTTGATGCAGACCGCTACGTCAACCTAGCTCTGAGTCAAGGTGGGCTGCAAACGGCGTTGAAGCTCGGAGCGGATGATCTATTAACAGCTGCCGACGAGTTCAGAGCGCTGGCTGATCGTGTATTTGACGGAGAATCCAGAACAGTACTCTTTTCTTATCGCATGCGCCTTGGTATTGTCTGAACGTAGTATATTGCTTGCTTCTCTCGTACAGGTCTAATGAAATAAGGATGTCCTATATGTCATTAGTATGACGTATGGGGCATCCTTTTTTAGCATCATCCGATCTAGTGAATCAAGAGACTCTATGAGTTCCACTAGTAAATCTATTCTTTTGTCTACCTCATCAGGAGGAAAACAAGCGATGGCCAGGATTCAACCATATGCCCCACCCTTTCCCGTCATCTCTATATAACATTGTTAGCTGTATTACATAAAAAAGTATCACTGTCTCGTAACTGAATACTCTCTAAACGGACAACAGACCCATATAGATCAACTCGGACGGATTCGCCGGATTTTGCCCTAATCCCACCCGATCGCCTACTCGCGGAATCTGCATCTTGGACACCAGTGTCTCCAATGTTCGCTGATACTGGTGTCCATTCGTTTCCGTTACATCCAATACAAGCATAACAATCGGATCAAAGTTGATCAGTTTCCCCGTATCGGTCATCGTCACCACCGCAGCCGTTGCTGTCAAAGGCAGAGAACCACTCGCCGCAATTGTGCCTGCTTCGCCGAATCCAGACTCTGATTGATGGCCTCCCGATGTATTAAACACCTCATTTGTTTTATTTTTATTTATAGTTAAATTATAATCACGGCGGCTTGTCCCTGAAAACCTTCTGACTGCATACAAAAAAAAAACGAAAAATCCCGTAATTGAATCACAGGATGATCGTTTCTTAAGTAAGGAACATTCGAGACTATATTTTGTGACAAATGCTTCGGCAATGTACATAATCATGCCAAAAACAGTGTTATTTAACCCATAAGTTTTCCGCTATACACACTGATGCTTTCAAAAACTCATGGCAAACTTATGCTTCATATTTCAATTTTCACAAAGATGCTTCTTTAATTCTAATCTTTTTTACTAATCCATATTGTTCGCGGATATGCTTCTGGCATTATAAAAGTAATTGTCCCCGTTAGCGAAATCCTGAAATACCCATTGATTTCTTCTATGCCTTGTATTTAGTGGAGGAAAGGATTGTCTTGTGACGGAGTTAATCCGACAAACTCCTCATTATCTACAGGTTTTAAACTAATTAGCTCTTTTCCAAATTGCTTGTTAAGCTCTTCGACTTCACTGTCCGTTAGTTCTGACTGAACAACAATTTTCCCAATATCAGATTCGTAATAAATTCTTTGTTTTTTCCCTGATACATTGTAAGTAACATGGTCTGCTATTGATTTCACTAATGCCTGCAACTCACTTGAAGTATATTCTGTTACTTTGGCTTCTTTTACTGAGGTATTCCCGCTTAGAAAACTACACCCCGTAACCAAAGAAACACACATAAAACCTAAACACAAAACGAAAAAATATTTACACATCATAGCCCCCTATCACTAATCATAATATCATCTAATTATAAAAAGTTAAAAAAGCGGCGAGAAAGTTCTCTCTGTCGCTTTTCGCGCAGTTAAGCATTTGTATGGTTGGCTTTTTCATAGCTCAGCATGCCTCGGAAATTAAATCTAGAGGTTTTAGACTGGGTCTATTCAACTAGAGTTTCCCGTTAGGTCAATGATGAAACCATTTCAGATGATTTACTTTCCTTAGTGTGATTCTCGAAATTCTACGAGAAAGGGCTGAGTTTGATTATTAAGTGCCATATCTATTCTTTCTATGAAATTGCCCCAAGTTATCATTTTCCTTGCCTCTTCCAAAGAGAAGTAACCTACCTCATCGCTCTCTATACTTGTTGTTAATGTACCGGCCACTGGCTTGCCTGTAAAAATGTTGTTACATACACCACGAGTTATATTCTGATACAACCCACAGAAACTAATTAGTTCTACTTCGATTCCTGTTTCCTCTTTCACTTCTCGGATAGCGGCCTCCCTAATTGTTTCCCCTTCTTCTACACATCCTTGAGGCATCTCCCAACCACGACGACCTCGCATTAACAGAATTTCGTTTTTTTCATTAAGTACAATCACACTAGCTGAAACGATGAATTTCATTAGTTTCACCTCTCTAATGATATTTACCACTTAAACGCTTAAACGCTTTTACGTGTTAAATTATATCAAGTTAGATTATGCTTGTAAACAATGTCGTTTTTTATTTCAAAATTCGAGTGTTTCCTCATCCTGAGCCGCAGCCTTTGTAATATCATCGCAAAATTGGAGATATCACGCCACCCTTCCGGCAAAATCAACCGAAACGGTTTCCGTTTCCCAGATAATTGTTTTACAATAAGAGAGTATGTGTAAGAGCATTTTATCGAAATGCTGAAAACATGAGCTGAATATGAAAGGATGCAAATAAATGATTATTAAACCAAGAACACGTGGTTTTATTTGTACCACTTCCCATCCTGTAGGTTGCGCTGCGCAAGTGCAGGAACAGATTGATTATGTAAAATCCCAGCCGGAACTGAAAGGCCCCAAAAATGTGCTCGTCATCGGTGCTTCCACCGGATACGGACTAGCGTCACGCGTTGTTTCTGCTTTTGGAGCAGGAGCGAATACGATCGGCATTTACCGTCCGAGCAGTTCTACAGAAAAACGTACAGCTTCAGCAGGTTGGTACAACTCCGCTGCATTCGAAAAAGCCGCTGAAGAAGCAGGCCTGAAATCGTACAGCATCACAGGTGATGCCTTCGCAAACGAAACAAGAGACAAAGCCGTTGAACTGATTCGCAGTGAACTCGGTCAAGTGGATCTGGTTGTATACAGCGTAGCCTCCGCACGTCGTATTGATCCGAACACGGGAGAAGTATACAACTCTGTGTTGAAGCCCATCGGACAATCCTACACGAACAAAACAGTGAATTTCCATACAGGCGAGATCAGTTCCGTTACTCTTGAACCGGCAACTGAGGAAGAAATTCGTCAAACGGTAACCGTTATGGGCGGAGACGATTGGGAACTGTGGATGGATGCCCTTCAACAAGGTGGTGTGCTTGCTGATGATGCAACAACGATCGCTTTCTCCTACATCGGCCCTGAACTTACCCATGCCATTTATCGTGATGGTTCCATCGGTCAGGCCAAGAATCATCTGGAAACCACTGCACGCAAGCTGAATGATCGTCTAAGTGCAAAAGGTGGACGTGCGTACGTAACAGTAGCCAAAGCGCTGGTGACCCAATCCAGCTCCGCCATTCCAGTGGTGCCGCTGTACATCTCAGCATTGTACAAAGTCATGAAAGAAAAAGGCCTGCATGAAGGCTGCATCGAGCAATTGCAACGTCTGTTCGCTGATCGCCTGTATGCTGGAGGAGAAGTTCCAACCGATGCCGAAGGCCGTATTCGTATTGACGATTGGGAGATGAGAGCTGACGTTCAGGAAGAAGTAGCGAACCTCTGGAATGAATTGACCACAGAGAACATCTACGATCTGTCCGATCTGGAAGGTTATCGTCGCGAATTCTTCCAACTGTTTGGTTTTGAGACAGATGGCGTGGATTATGAAGCAGATGTTGATCCGAACGTTGAAATGCCCCATCTGGTGAACTAAAGAATTCTTTGTGTGGACGTGAGCTTAGGTTTTCGTTAGCACTGCGGATGTATTGCTAAAGTTATAATTTTAAAATCAATGAAGGAGGAGCCATTGGGCTCCCCCTTTTTTTGTCCTTTTAGATCCTTTCATTAATTCCAATTCCCGTACCCGTATACTCCTCGCATATTCCCTAATCAAATCGATTTTAGCAGCTTTTTCAACCCTTTCGGTACCGTCTTATCCATGGTGATGGAACGCGCTCCATGCATGGATGCAAAGAATTGCAGCCCCTCTCTGAAATCCGTGATCCATTTCTCCACAGGTGGAGCTGTCTCCTCCATGGATAACAAGCGGACCGTAAGTACTCCTGTTTTGCGATCCAGTCTGGGGTCCATCCGTCCAATCAGCCGATCACCGTGAAGAATAGGCATGGCATAATACCCGTAGGTTCTTTTCACCTCTGGCGTATAAATCTCCCATTTATAATGAAAATCAAATAAATCCACAATACGTTCTCTTCTCCATAACAGGTTGTCCAGCGGCGGCAAGAAACGTACCGGACCTGACGGATCATAGTGTGGCTCTTCCCTTTCCATACGTAGTAGCAAATCCTCATCTTCAGCACGAATATAATAAGGTGTCGCCACGTCCTCCACCTCAAGCGGGATCATTCGTCCATCTGACACACGGGCAGCGATATCAGCCCGACGTTCAGCCGCTGTAGATTTGAGCCAACCCAGACGGGGATCACGGGCATCTACAACCCGATATGCATGAATGTATTTATCCAGCAGAGCCTGTCTCTGGGCAAACACATCCATGTCTTCTTTCATCGGAAGCCCCTGTTGCTGCAATTCGGATTCGGTAATATCAAAATAACGTTCATTCCCCTGCCTCGCCACCACACGAATCACAGCGGAGTCCAACAGTAGATTCAGAGCAAGTGTTGTATCCTTGGTCTTCGGCACATCCGCACTGTCCCAATAACCACTTACCCGTTCAACAGCACGGAAAGCTCTCGAAGGTAAAGGCCCTTCTTCCTTCAAACGCTGTAACACATGCTGCACTGTTTTCTCCAGACCTTGTAAGGACGGAGCCAGACGCTCCCTTAACCGAGCACGCACAGGTTCAAAAAGAGCATAGTCTTCGATTGGAATGACACAGGCGGCATTTGCAAAATATTCAAACACCTTGTGATCACTCAGCAGCGCATTTAAACTGTTAGAAGTATAACCAGGGTCACGAGCACCCAGCACCAAATGCTGGTTCCCGGTTACAGCAGCCACAGGATCGATCTGCACACAGCCAAGGGAGCGGATCAGACTCAAAACTTGGTCGGGTCCCGAAGGTAAGGAAACTGCGGGCCAACGTCCCAGTAAAGCTTGTGTTTGCAGCAAAAAACGCCGAACGATTTTCTTATTCATGTGCAGCGCTGTTGTCATATGTATAGGTTCTTCTTCCCAAAATAAAAAGAAGCACCACCATCCTGGATGATCTGCTTCTTGTGTTTGACCTTTTGCAATTTTTCCTGCTTTGTAGGCATGAGGCGTACATGCTGGGATAGCGCACCATAATCACCGTTGACTCTCCGGCTCTGTTCCGAGCACCACTTACTTGAACGCTCTGCTTTGCGTAATGCTTTTTGTGTTTGTGTACGTGCCATAATGGATTACACTCTCCTTTGGTTGATATACACTCAATATATCATGTGCAGCTACGCAAGTGAAGGTGCTCCTACTGGAATAGGCATATACATCATTAAAAGGGTTCCACCCAACCCAAGTACTTAGCGGGATTGCCGCTTTCGCCTGGACTGCCACGTCTCAATCGGTTCGTGATCATCTTCCTCAATCAGTTCCAGTGCTTCTGCCATTCTTTTCGCTTTGAATAACAGAATTAACTCCATCAGGTCTTCCCGATCCAGCAACTTCACTCCATTGACCGCTGCAAGTGTCCTGCAGGCTTCGGTGTAACGGGCAGACGTCAATACAATCGATCGGTCGGCTTCATAATAACGCATGGATGTATAGATTTCCTGCACAGCACTCAACCCTACGGGATGGTTCGCACCATATCGCTTCGCTTGTACAACACTTCGTCTACCGAGTCGATCAACAAATACAAGATCAGCCCCGAAGTCCCGGCTGCTTGTCGTTTTATGAACCTCATCGTACCCGAGCTCTTCAAATAGATGATAGAGATATAATTCAAATTCCGAACCGTCCTCCATCTTGTCGATGTCCTTTATCGTAATCTTACGAGGATTGGCTTCACTTCGGATCCGCTGCCCGCGCCCGATAACACGCCGAATAATCCAGGTCAATATCAACAATATGATGATACATCCAATGACCCATAGGGTCACATTTTCACTCCAATTCATAGCTCTTCTCCTTGTTCATTCCTATGTTGTATCCAACGTCTTATGCAGATATGGCTTGTCACCGCACTAAATATATCAGACTTCCCCCTTCATCGAAAGAAGATGAAATCCCTGTAACCGTCCCACTTCATTAAACAGAGATAATACGATATACTAATAATAAAAGGTTACAGTATGTTCGGTTGAATTCAACTTGACTTCAATGGTAAAATTCAACAATCGGTTCTATTTTGAACCGAAGAAGAAAGGTGGTTTATCACTTGCATACATTGACCAAACACAAGTCCAAAACATGGGCTGCCCTCATTCTTAGCGGCATGCTCCTCTTCACCATGCATACAACGAGTTACGCTGCCGCCTCACCCGAATCCATGCCCAAACCGGCGTGGACATCATCTTCTCTGTTGCTGTCTGAGGCCAATACAGAGAAAGATGTCCTGATCAAGGAAATCTATGCCGTGCCTTCGAAAAATCTCGTATATGTGCATGCTTCCCAGCCCGTCACCAAAACAAGCAGCAAAACAACACTGGACTGGCAACTGGACTCCCTTCAGGCATTCGATGCGACAACTGGACAATTGAAGTGGAATACGATATTCCATGAGAAAAGTGGCCCTTACACAACCTACTCCGATTCGGTATATGCAAGCAACGGTACAGCATATGTGTATATGGAGTATTCGGACAAAACCAAAAAATTGTACTCATTCAATACATCTGGCAAAACCAACTGGGTCAAAACGGTGAATTCACCTGCAAGTATTTCCCTACTGGATAACGATACGCTGATGGTTGCTACAAGTCAGGGCGTACAATCGAATGGTTCAGTTCGCTCAGCCATCTCGTTATATGACAAAAAGGGCAAGCTGATTAACGAAAAGACGATTAACGGTGCTGTGCTTAAAGCTGATCATGGCCGAATTGTAGTGGATGCCAGTAAACAAACCAAGGTAGGCAACTTCTGGCAACAAGCCGCGAATCCCAAAGTGGAGATCTATGATCGTACATTGAATCGTCTGTCCTTCTACCAATTCCCCGCCAGTGCGAATACACTAGGAGATGGCGGCGGTGAATCACTGGCTATTCTGGGCGATGGTTCCATTCTTATGCGTGCCAATTTCGAGAACACGGGTAACCGACTGATGGGCTTTGGCATCGATGGCAAGCTCGCTTGGGGACGTGCCATTGCTGGTGATGCCTACATTCAGACAGCTGGCAACGGCTATACAGTCCTGACAGGGCAGAAGCTGGAACTGTACACGATGAAAGGCAAAGTGACCGAGCGTACATTCAAGGACGCACAACCTGCACTTATGCGTGTGGACCAGACGCAGGATGGACAGTACCAGCTTGATTTTGCCAAAACAGGATACATTCTTGATCCACAGAAACTGGAGGACGTACATGTCTACACCACCAGTGCTTCAGTTCCTTCATTAGAAGGTATCTCTACTTATATGGATGATATCATCTATTCCATGAACAATGAGTCATTGTCCAAATATGTACTGAAGTCCACTCCTGCAAAATAAAAAAGAGTCTATCAGGATCTTTATCGTATGCCAGTGATTCTAGTTCCATATACTAGCCAAAAAAAGCCGGAAAAGTTCTATAAAGAACTCTCCGGCTTTTCACTGTCAGGATATCCTTATTCTATTTCCAATTTTCTTCTATAAACTCGTCCCGTCCGGATAACGCACGGTCTTCCTTATAGTGTTTCTCGTTTTTCTTGTGGTAATTCTGATGATAGTCTTCAGCCGGATAAAATACGACAGCATCACGAATTTCCGTAACAATGGGTTGATCGAATCTTACACTAGCTGCAAGTTCCTGCTTGGACTGTTCAGCAAGCTCACGCTGACGTTCATTATGCACAAAGATTGCTGTACGATACTGTGTACCCCGATCCTGGAACTGGCCTCCGTCATCCGTCGGATCAATCTGGGGCCAGTACAGCTCCAGCAGTCGTTCATAAGGGAATACATCTGGATCAAATGTTATTTCGACCACTTCGACATGACCAGTCTCTCCTGTTTTGACCTGCTCATATGTTGGATTCTCGACGTGACCGCCGGCATAACCCGATACAATACCATGAATGCCCGGTTGTTCTTCAAACGGTGTAACCATACACCAGAAACATCCGCCGGCGAATGTAGCTTTTTCCATTCCGTTCATCCCTTCTTATCGAAACTACCTATATAATACTGATGCTAATGTGCGCATACATTCTTATATTGTAAAACAACAAGAGGTTGATTGAAAGCCATCGATATGGCTCTCAATCAACCTCTTCATTTTGTACTACATATGGCTGACAACTTATTCAAGAAGTTATCTAGAATTCGTTACCCGCGACTACGTCCCATCGAACGGAAGATCAAGCTTACGATCGCTACAAGAACGATTGCACCAATCAATGCAGGTACAATGTGGAATCCGCCCATCTCAGGACCCATATCTCCCAAGATTACTCCACCTAACCATCCACCGATGAAACCAGCAATGATGTTACCAATTACACCACCCGGGATGTCACGACCAACGATCAGACCTGCCAACCAACCAATGATACCACCGATAATTAATGACCATAACCAACCCATATCATTCACCTCTAATTAAAGTTTTTGTTGTTGTCTGTCTACTATTAACCGCTACAGAAGCATTTAAACAATTGGCATAAATTTTTTTTGCATATTACCTTTTGTCCGGATGCATCCTTCTCTGCAAAACAGGCCTCGGCCCAGTATGGAAACAGATCGCGTCACTTTCCGGCATCTCACCAGCTCAGGGCTGCGTTATGTACCTCCCGAAAGTCATTGTATGTTAGATCAGACAAGGTTAGTATCACCAATTGAGGTAGGATTATTTATAGTCCCATACTAAAAGTTCATGTACGTCACAGTGGCCATGTTCCGATTATGAATCGATCCTACCAATCAATAAAATCCTGCACGTTCCTTACCCGGCTGCGCTAGCCAGGTATGTTTGTGGCTCTTGTCCAATTCGCCACGCATCGACTGAATGACTTTCACAATGTCTGTCTGTCCATTCTGATGCCATTCCAGCGCAACACTGACATACAACTCACCCAGCTGCGCAAGAGAGAAGGTGTCGGTCAGGCGGGCTGCCTCTACCGTGCCTGCTTCACCCGCGAATATGGTGAAGCCTCGTTGCCGCAAATATTGCAGGCGAAGCTCTTCATCTGGCAACGGAATTTCATAAGCTCGGTCGAACCGTCCAGCTCGGTTCATCAGGCCTGGGTCTATTTTCTCCGGATAATTCGTTGTCCCGATCAGGAAAATGCCTTCTTTCGAAGTTGCTCCATCCAGTGTATTCAGGAAAAAGGAACGGACTTCATCCGGCATCGAATCGATGTCCTCAATAATCAGCACCATCGGTGCCAACCGTTTGGCAGCCTCGAACACTTCACGCACCGATTCACTATTGGTATACTCCGTAATCTGCCAATACGCAGCCGGTCCCGGGATACTTCCAGCAATGGATTTCACCAATGTGGTCTTGCCGTTTCCAGGGTGTCCATACAATAGAATTCCCCGTTTGTACGGGATATCATAATCTCGGTAAAAAGAACGATCCGCTTCAAAGAATTGATCCAGCGAGCGGAAAATATCCTGTTTGATCTGGGCCGAGAGAACGACATCTTCCCTTCCCACGGAACGAGTGATAGATTCGACATGGCGATCGCTGCCATTCCGGGCATCGGTGTAAACCGTCACTTTTTTCATATTTTGCTGACGTTCCCGTTCGCGGACACTTCCCAGAAATTGCTTCATCTCCTCATCACCGACAGCAAAGACAAAGTCTTCACTGTAGATTCCGTTCTCTCGGAAAAATGGAACACGCACAAGCGCAACGCCCCATTTCGGATAGGCAAATACGTTATTACGAATGGAGTAATGCACACCATAGGTGGGCACATCTCCATCATCGTCGTAATGCAACGTCTGAAGCTCCAGATCCTCGAATATGCGGGCTACCAATTCCACTTCGGCACTACCATTCTGCAAGTCTTCCCGGAGTAACTCCCAATATTCATTGTTCGGGTCAGAACTGGCATAGAGCTTGTATTCGACCCCATAACGCTGATTGAGTGCCTCACTGATTCCACGGATGAGCCTTGAATAGATAGCGTACCCTTCCACTCGAATTCGGGTATCATGTTGTTCGTCATAGGTATAAATCGCTTGCGTTGGATCGGTTTGTTTTTCGTTTATTGTCATTATTTCGCTCCTTTTACCGCTACAAGCGGTTTGCATTTGGCTACAACTTGAGCCAGGCCTGCGCCGGTAACACTGTCTATAATTTCATCTACATTTTTATAAGCCTGAGGTGACTCATCAATAATGGATTCAAGCGAGCGCTGGTTTACCACAATCTCATCTTCTGTACCCACACCCAGTGCCGAAGCAAAATCTTCCACGGAAACCAGTCGCTTCGTTGCCGTCCGTGAACGGATCCGACCCGCACCGTGACATATTGAATAATAATTATCGGCGCCTTGTGGCTGACCCACCATGATATACGAAGCAGTTCCCATGGAACCGGGAATAAGCGCGGGATGTCCTGTTGCCAGATAAGGCTTTGGATTATCCGGGTGCCCTGCTGGCAACGCACGTGTCGCACCTTTTCGATGCACAAATATGGAACCTTGATCTGCGTGAGATTCCTCCCAGGCATAGTTGTGCATCAGATCGTACAATGTACGAAATTCACATTTGGAGCCAAACACATCCCGGAAAGCCTCGCGAATAGCATACGCAATCAGATGACGATTGACAACGGCGTAATTCAAAGCAGAATACATCATATTTACATAATGACGACCTTCCGCATGCTCAAGCGGGGCAAAGACCAGTCTCGGGTCGGATGTTCCCAGGTTAAGGCGCTGCATGACTTTGGCAATGGCCGACGAACTCGTCTGACTTACATAACCACCCCATGCACGCGAGCCGGAATGAATCATGACCACGACCTGCCCATCGTACAATCCCCAAGCTTCGGCGATTTCACGATTCTCTTCTGCAATTTCAATCGCCTGGATTTCGGCAAAATGATTTCCCCCACCCAGTGTACCGAGCTGACGATGTGAACGATGCCACGTCATATCTGGAATGTGGTTTAACACATCCTCATCGTAAACGAACTTACTACTTTCCACATGCGTCATCGAGGTTGATTTTTTCGGGGTATAGCTGTCCGGAATATACTTTTTGGGTAACCCATGCAGCCCTTTACGAACAATATGTTCCAGTCTGATATCTGAGTAATGGCCTCGCTGGTTCGCCTCCATCGGCAATACTTTCTCAATGGCCTTAACGAGTTTGCGGCGGAGTTTGATATCTTTCAATTCGTCCTTGTGCAGGTTCGTCATATGCACTCGCATGCCACAGCCAATATCACTGCCCACGATGGAGGGAGATACATATCCACTCTGCGCATCCCACACAGCTGTCGTTCCAATGCAGGTACCTACACCGACATGTACGTCTGGTGTGTAACTCATATAAGAGATTCCCGGAATCTGCAGATTATTGTTCGCCATCTCGAACACCTTGTAATCCAGCGAGGAGAAGAGCTGTTGCGCCGCATATACGGTTAGGTCGCCTGCAGGCAATTTCACTTCATGCCGATAGTCACCTGCGAATTCGTTCTGCTTGGTCAATAAATTAAACTCTGTATTCATAAATGTGTTTTATTCCTTCCTGTACGTTCAGCAAATTCGGTTTGCTGATTCCTTGTATAAAATAAACATAAAAAAGCCATAGGCTATTCGCCCATGACTTCTACTGAATGACAATAACGGAGAACAGAGCAGCATGAATATGCTGTGTCTGTCATCCATCGCTATAATATAAGCGAAGAACGCATATCGTTTATACACCTGTTAAGCGATATGCCTATCTCCTATGTCGACCGTATGAGGCCAATGAAACGATGAGCCGGATATGCTATTGTGTCTACGTTGCGCCCTGTTTGAATCAAATCATAACCAAGCATCATGTCTCTCGGCCTCCCTTCGTTAATGTTAGTCTTATATTAAGGGGACTAGAATTCATGTGTCAACCCTTTTCTTGGAAAATGGACCATACGCATATTTCATATGCAACAAAAACAGGAGACTGTCCTAGGACAGCCTCCTGTTTTGCAGCTAATAATGATGTTGTTAGCGTAACATTATTATTACAATCCTGCTTGTTTTTCCAACTCTTCAACCGGATTTTCGTCTTCTTTTTCAGGAGCTTTGGAAGACAGGAACCAACCACATACCGCAATGGTGATCAGTACAATATAGAATCCGAATTTCCAAATTTTATTTTCCGGGAAATGCTCATCCAGAACACCCAACGAAGGGTGTGCAAGTGTTATAACTGCCAGTTTAACCCCTACCCAACCTACGATGACAAAAGCCGCAACTTCAAGCCCTGGACGGGAATGAAGCAATTTCACGAAGTATGTGGCTGCAAAACGCATGATCACAAGCCCGATGAATCCACCGAGGAAGATAACGATAAACTGTCCACCGTCAAGTCCCCCAATTGGAGGCAATCCACTTGGTGGCAACGCCACGGCCAAAGCAACAGCAGCCAAAATAGAATCGACTGCAAATGCGATATCCGCTACTTCGACTTTGAATACCGTCATCCAGAAACCGGATTGTTTTTTCGGTTTCTTCGGAGTTGAATCAGCTGCTTCATCTGTTTTATTTCGACTGCCAAGTATCTTTTTAACGATGTGGTTAATCGAAATGTACAGGAGATACAGGGCACCGATCGCTTGTACCTGCCATACATCGACTAGGAAAGAGATCAGGAACAACGAACCTAAACGGAAAACAAATGCACCCATCAGACCATAGAACAACGCTTTTTTGCGCTTATCTTCAGGCAAGTGTTTAACCATAATTGCGAGTACCAATGCATTATCTGCTGCGAGTAATCCTTCAAGGACCACTAAGACAGCAAGCACCCACCCATATTCTAATAATAATGAAACATCCAAAATTGACTCCTCCTTAATATTCTTATGATGTACAAAAAAAAGGACCTTTACCATCACTGGTAAGGTCCTTTTATATCCACAAAAAGAGACCTTTACCGAGCATGAAAACTTGGTAAAGGTCTCGCTAACAACAAAATTGCTGCCAATAAAGCCGGGGATATGATCCCGAATTGACGACTTTACTGTAAAAGCTACTCCCCTTTAACAGGAATATGTAGTTTTAGTTGGAACGGGTTGTTTAACCTGTACTCATCATATTTCATAACGTTAAATAAAGTCAAGCTTTATTTAATTGACGAGACAACTTACGGAATACAACAATATCGTAGATCATGTTCCCCAGTGGAATGAAGGAAACGAAGAACAGAGCAATTGGACGGCGCAAACGCCATTTCTGTGAAGTGTACAAACTCACCATAAACAACAAATACATTAAAAACAAAAAACCGTACAAATTTCCAAACCATGTGACAGCCTGCGGCATAATCCCGGCATCCCTCAATGGAAAAGCAACAAACAGCAGCAACACATACGAAATCCCCTGCAACCACAACATCAGCCGGAAGCGCCCCAGCATAGAATGTAACATCATTTTCCTCCTGCTTCTATACATGTAACGAACTCAATGTTCCCGTACAGTATATCACAAAAGTCGCAGATTTCCGCTCCAATACATGCAGCAGATTATTCCTGCACACTCATATGGGTGGTTCACCTGCCTGTTTACAGGAGCCAAATGCTTCTGATGCTCATAGGATATATAACGAAGATTGTTACAGATGTCGGACAAGGAGGAGCCTGATCATGAAAATCGCTATGGTTGCACCCGAGAAATTGCCTTTGCCCGGTAATGGTTCAGTGGAAATCTGCATTCTGGGCATCGCTCGCGAACTTGCCCATCGCCATCAGGTGACCATCATAAGTCGTCAAATGGCAGGTCTCGCCGCCACGGAGCAGATCGACGGCATAACCATTCTGCGCGTGCCTGCATCAAGCCCTGTCGGGTACACCAAAGCAGCCATACGACTGTTATCCAAACAACCCTTTGATGTGATTCAAGTGGATAACAGGCCCCGAAGCATGGCTGCCATTAAACAAGCTTTTCCACACACCCCCGTTGTACTCTATCTCCACTCGCTAACGTTCGCGCAGCCTGGAGCTTCCAGACACGCATTAATGAAAAAAGCCGATTGGATCGCCGTCAACAGCCAATCCTTGAGACAAAGGCTGGGCCGCAGATTTCCGTTTGTAAAACGCCGGATGAGCGTTGTTCCACTTGGTGCAGATCTAAGTCGCTTCCGGCCTGCTGAGTCCAGTGAAGAACAGCTTCGCCTGCGTACGCAATTTGGAATCACTAAACCATTCTCTATTCTATATGTCGGTAGGCTCATCCCCGGCAAAGGCGTAGACATATTAATTCGGGCAACTGCTCTTCTTCAGCAACAGACGCCTGTTCAACTGGTTGTGGCAGGCAAAGGGCCTCCGCTCTACGTGCGTAAACTTCGCGAGCTTGCCCGGAAACAAAAAGTCCACATCTCTTTTCGAGGCCAGATAAACCATGAGCATATCGATCAGTTATACCGGGCAGTCGATTGTCTCGTCTGTCCATCCCAAGAACACGAAGCCTTTGGCCTGGTTAATGTGGAGGCCATGGCTTCGGGATTGCCTGTTATTGCTTCTGATAACGGAGGTATTCGTGAGATTATTGAATCAGGTATCAATGGGTACCTAGTGACGTCTTATAAGCGTCCTCAACGTTTTGCCTCTTGCCTGTATAAACTTGCAAGCAGTCCGAATTCTGCCGAAATATTGGGGAAGGCTGGTCGAGATAGCGCAGTCGCACAATTCAGTTGGACCCGAACAGCCATGCATCTGGAAGCCACCTATACCAGGCTCATCCGTGAATGAGCCTCCTTCTGTTTTGATAATCATCTTGACCCCAAATAGAGGGAGATATTATTTAAGAAGATCAAGCTTTTTCACGTGATTGCCATCCGGTAATAAAAGAATCCATCTGAGGAATGGGAATATGGCTCATTTCAATCAACTCCATAATAACCATATCTTTCATCATGAATCGTACTTTGGCACACGTTAGTTGATGAAATACATCGTAGAATGCAGCCCCGGTCCAACATCCATGAGGAACAACAACCGGATCATTAACGATATAACCTACGGCTCCAATTGGGGGAATGACAACCTTAATGGCTTGGTGATCCAAGCCATTATCTGGATCTTTGACGAGGTACACGGTATCCCCCACATGTAAAACCTGTACGCCATGGTAATGGTCCATCCCATACATAGCTGCGAATAATTTGGTACTCATATCACCTGCTCCTTTTCCTGTATTCTTCATGATTAACATTACAAAGATTCATTGTTCTCATAATGCTCCAACCACGCCACGAGTTGCTTCCGTATCTCTCTACGAAACTCAAGAGGTTCAAGTACTTCTGCCTCGGGCCCAAATTGATACAACCATTTCAAAAATTCTCGGCCGCTATTCAGTGTCACTTCAAATAACAATCCCCCATCCGACATATCTGTCATTCGCGGGCGAACAAACATCTCTTCTTCTTTTATGTAGGGGGCCACTTTCTCAGAGAATCTTACTTTGAAATGGATATTTTCATCGCCACGGTCAATGGACCATGTGTTCTTCATGTACTGCGTTATGTTGAAATCACCCTTGTCGAATTCAACATGTGTTCTCTCCACATCCAGAAAGCGGCTAATTCGAAACAATCGGACTTTTTGCAGCAAATGACAGTACCCAATCAGATAAAAACGTTGATCTCGCGGAATAAGATAATAAGGATCAATATCCCGGACCGTGATCTCATTTCTGGTCAGCGTATGATAATGAGTACGAATCGTTTGCCGGCTTAGGATCGCTTCGATGATGGGAATGAGCAAATTGGGGTCTTTTCCTTCCTCCCGATAAGCCGGAGTACCCATTCGAATAATTCCCGCAATATTTTCTACAATGTCACTGTTTCTTGATTTTAATTTGGTATGAGCCGACATGACCTTGTCAAAAGCTGAATCAAATTCAGCAGGTAACTTAGAGGTATCGACTACGGATGGAAGCATGGAGAAGACCATGGCTTCCTGTTCAGTAAAGTCTAACGGATACATCGCAAACTCACCAATAAATCGGTAACCCTTGCCATATCCTTCGTTCATAATAGGGGCGACCCTGTCCAAAATCCGAAGATCACGATAGATCGTGCGTACTGTCGTACCGCATTTCATCGCCAACTCCTTGGCCGAAATTCCAGGATTTGCTTGTATAGCTTGAAGTATACGCAGCAGACGAATTAATTTCTCTGTCATGTAGTTTCTCCCCTTCGATATTTTATCGGCAAGGAAAACTAGTTCCTTTAGTACAGAACTAAATCTTTAGTCCCAATATTATTTTCGCAATTTCACCGTCTGTATATAGTTCAATTGCACTTTTTCCCTCTTTTAATATACATTCTCTTACTTGCTTGCGTAAATTATTTACCATAAACTCCTTATACCTAAGTCTGAGAGCCTATACAAATTTCTAAAATTAATACAAAAAAAGCCTAATCTCTTCAAAGAGACAAGGCTATTTATAGGAATTACTGGTTATGAAATGGTATTCAATTGTTTCATCACATTCGCCATATGCTCACAGAGTTCAGGAATATCTCCCATCTGGTCTTCATTCACACTGCGGTCAAAATGTACGTGTGCCGTAACGTTATACGTGATTGGCTGTTCATCGAAGATATACTGGATAGTCTGGCAGATCCGCTGCTCAGGCCAGCTTTGTTGCAATATCGAACGAATAGTTGAGCACTGCCTCTCAGGCTCCTTCATAACCATGCCAAACCGGATTTCCAAACGGCAACCTGGATGAGCGCCAGGCGTCTCCAGAATCTCCGCTGCGAGCTCCTCAAGGGAACTGCTTAACACGACTTCCCCTCTTACTTCCGGACGATCCCTGAGACAGAATTGTAACATGAACTCTCTGGACATCACTGCCATCTCCAGCCGATCTTTACGTCCCGTAATCTGAATACGTTCATCCAGGTTATCCATATCATATAGAACATTTTCAAAGCCAACTTTCAGATTGTCATATACCGTTGGATCAAACATTGAATAAACCCACCTTCTTTTCCTTTAACATGAATTGTAGTACATTCTCCACATTCATGCGAACGATGTGACTATTGAACTTGCTCGGAAAATAAAAAAAGCCCAGTCCTTAGGACTGGGCTCGGGTTTGCATCGGATCTCGCGAGATCCCTTAGCATGGCTTATTCTTCTGCAGCTTTTCCCTCAGCTGCCGGTTCAGCTTCCTCAGCAGATGCTGTTGGCTCTTCCTCAACCGCTTGTGGCGGCATAACGGAAGCGATGATGGATTCAGGTGATGTTATGAGTGTCAAACCTTTATCCAGTTTGATATCCGCAGCAGTCAAGCGATCACCAATGTCCAACCCGCTGACATCGACTTCAATGGAAGTTGGCAGATCCGCAGGCAATCCTTCTACTTCCAATTGTGTTTCTTGTGTCTGGAACACACCGCCAGCTTTCGAGCCGGCTGCTGTTCCCTGGAAGTCGATCGAAACACTTACGCTGATCGGCTTGTTCTTGGATATTTGCAGGAAGTCTACATGCAGCAAACGTCCGTTACGCTCTTGCTGATCCTTGATCAGCACCGGAACTGTTTTACCGCCCTCAACATTCAGGTTGAACATTTCGGAGCGGCCTGTGCGTGCCACTTTCAGCATTTCTTTTTCATCTACATGTATGGAGGCACCTTCTTGTCCCGGGCCGTAAACGACAGCGGGAACTCGTCCACCTTGTCTTAACAGGCGCAGTGCTGCACCTTTCTTTTCCGTTCTGGGCGTTGCTGTAAGTTGAGCCATTTTTCCGTTGGATTTCATGATTGAACATCCTCCTTCAAGGGATCACTACATTATATTTGTTGGAAAGCGCTAAGGCTTCTCTCATAGACCACGATGGTCTTTTTCCTGTGGCCGAATCGTGGGCCATATCTATATTTACCCCAATGATAGAGGATCTCAAACACTCAACAGGATAATTCTTTTTTGAATCAACCAGTGCTTCATGTAATCAGACCCAAAAAAGCAGTCGGAATCTCTTCCAACTGCTGGTTTATCAAGCTTTTACCGAACGACTATATGAGATTATAAAAAAAGAAATTATGCGCTGTTACGATCCTCTCTCAGATCGCTTTCGCGAATGACCTGCATCTCATCCGACCCACTGCGAACAATAATGTGCACATCACCGTCTTCAGGTACTATATCCACGTAACGGTCTCCGCATGTGTCTTTGGCTTCCCACTCGTTCAATCGAATGATCAATCCCAAGTGATGCAGACCCGGAGCAACACGGAAGCGGGCTTCAGCGGCATTTCCGACTTGTTCCAGCGGGACTGCTCCATCCTCCATACCAGTGCCCCAGACCCAGACATCCCAGCCCTCATAGTGCTGGTCCTCCCGTTCATATCGAAGCGTGACGGTTCGCGAAACCTGTTTAAGAATGCTTACCCCAAGTGTTGCCCGGATTCCTCCAGCTTCAGCAATGATCTGCGTTGTTCCAGGTGATATCGCCCGCACGATCCCCGCTGAACTTACGGCTGCCATTTCCGAATGAGACGAGCTCCAACGTATAGTAGAATCCTGAAGCGGCTGACCGAATTGATCCAGAACCAATGCACGGAAACGGCTGATTCGAGTCATGTACATGACAGGTTCGCCCACAATTTCAATTCGCTCGGCATGACGATGATCCACCTGTAACATACAAGTTGCCGTTATGTCCCCACAGTGGACTGTAATTGAAGTTTCTCCGCGTTCCAGTGCATGGATAGTTCCATCAGGCTGTATCCGAATAATATCCGGCTCAGAAGAAGTCCAGGTAACAGGGGCATTCTCTACTACATTGCCAATGTTGTCCCTCACGATCGCTCGCAGTTGAACGGTCTCTTTCGGACTGTATACCTGTCTTGGAAAACTAATCTCCAGTGTGGCCGGATCAGCGCCTCCAGCACGCTCTGTGTCGTACAAAACCATCAATGACCACCGTTCTACCCGAACAGTGCCACGAACGGTCTCAATCAGGTCTGTACCTGCCTGATGATCATTGACCACGACATGCCAGTCACCTTCCCCCAGGTCCACATGCTTCTGATGTTCCGTTCCGTTATAGATCACCATAATCTGATTCCAGGTGTCCTGATTCGCTCCATCCTGAAGCATAAATACAACTACATTGCCGTCGGCACGAATGATACGAAGGTGATTCCGTACCTGTTCGGCATCTATCATACGAAAGGCGGGATGTGTGCGCCGCAGATGGATAAGACCACGATAATAGTCAAACACCGGTCTGAACCGCGATTTGTTGGCCCACGTGATGGTATTCACCGCATCTCCGCTCCGATAGCTGTTATGATCACCGGCTTTGGATCTGAGCATCTCATCTCCTGCATGCAGAAACGGAATGCCCTGAGAGGTAAGCAGAATGCCGGAAGACAGTAACGAGCGTCGAACCATCTCATGATCCAGTACATCATCTGCATCCACATATCGATATGGATCTGCTGCTTTTACAGCCGACTCAGCACTTCCGCCTCCCACCGGCTGTCCGTCCTTCCATACGGGAAAACCTAATTCATGTCTGATGTTCATCGTAGTTGCGATTTTATCCCACAGGTTGAGATTGTCATGGGCAGTTACATAATTGACGGTTTCCACAGGTGAAGATGTAAAATCATCCAGTGCCCCGGCTAATCCCCTACAGAGCTCATATTCCCGCCCCCCGGCACCTGTGACAAACCCTTTTCCACCACCATCACTGTCTCCCTTGATTGCACTGCGAAAATGATCATTAAATACAGCAAATCCCTGACCTCGCTGTGTTCCTTTTAACGTTTTGCGGTCCAATGGCGAATCTCCACCCGTCCAGGGTTCCCCATAGACCAGAAATGCCGGATCGATCTGTTCCCGTAGTTCGCGCGTTAATTCATTCATCGTTTCCGTATCAATCAGAGCCATGAGGTCAAATCGAAATCCGTCCACATGATATTCTTCTGCCCAGTATCGGAGAGAATCGAGAATATACTTTCGCACCATTGGGCGTTCTGTCGCCAATTCATTGCCTACACCAGAACCATTACTGAGGGTGCCATCCTCCCGATAACGGTAATAATACCCTGGTACAATTCGATCAAAAGGTCCTTCTTCCACGCTATACGTATGATTATAGACAACGTCAAGCACAACGCGAATACCTTGTCTGTGCAGTGATTGAACAAGTGATTTGAACTCCCGAATGCGAACCGCAGGATCACACGGATCGGTCGCATACGAACCCTCTGGAACGTTATAATGCTGGGGATCATACCCCCAGTTGTATGGTGCTCTGGCATTTGAACCCACATCCGCCGTAGCGAGTTCATTCACCGTCTGATAATCCGCCACAGGCAATAGATGCACATGCGTA
Organism: Paenibacillus sp. Z3-2; assembly: GCF_054161325.1. NCBI lineage: Bacteria > Bacillati > Bacillota > Bacilli > Caryophanales > Paenibacillaceae > Paenibacillus > Paenibacillus sp. Z3-2. Next base: position 4,995,649 of record NZ_CP096397.1, read on the forward strand.
ACTCCCAGTTCGGCAAGATGGTCTACCCCAATGCTATTCCCCGCTCTATCGGTGAGTCCAGATGCCGTGAATGCCAAATATTTCCCCTTATATGGAATGTCCGCATGGGGATCGGAGGAGAAATCACGTACATGCAGCTCATATAGGACAGCATCCACTGGACGCAGAAAAGCAGGTTTGACATCCAGGTCCCAATCGACCGGATGGGTCGTTTCAGGATCTATAATGGCCGTACGTTGCCCATTAGCTGTTACCGCTCTGGCATAAGGGTCAGCAACCACTTCCATTCGCTGTTCATCATGAATAATTCGGTACATATAAAAATGTCCTGCCCAATCACCGTTTAGCTTCAGACTCCATATTCCGTCCGCATCGCACGTCAGAGAATATTCCTGCCCACCTTCATGATCTTGTACTTTGCCACTATCGTTGTAATGCCCTTCATCTTCAAAAACCAATATATAAACCTGTTGTGCCGTAGGTGCCCACAATTTAAAAGTACTTGCTGCACGAGTATATGTTAAGCCAAGATCGTTGCCTTCGTAACGAAAAGAAGTCCATTCCGGCATCGTTCCCACCGCCTTTATATCCATTGATTTCGTGTTGTCCCGATGTTACGGAGCGGGACGTTGTTTGTCAACCCGGGGTTGTCTGTACTCAACATATCGGTTCGATTCGAGCATTCAATTAGCAATCGCTTTCAAAATATAGATATGAAAACAAGCGCCATAGATTGACAGCATTTGTACCTGTCCTGACAAAAAAAGTTTGAAATATGTAAGAATACATTGTAGGATTCACGTGGTTAGAACGAAAACTATACTAAACTACGCACTAAACTGGCGGACGTTATATTAAAGGTCGAGCATGACGAAGACCTCTTCGCCCAGTCCCCTGCTCTTTAACTCGACACAAAATCCCCTTTCCGGACGGAAAGGGGGATTAGTTTTATATTTTGTGGCAATCAGAACTTCGAATACATCACCGTCATGGATAGAGCATTCACATTTACCTGTCCGTCCTGTACGACACGGATCGCATCAACACCGGCTTGCCCTTCCTCTACGACCACATTCCATGTCCCTGTGGGAACAGAGACGATACAAGCTTCTTTTGCCGCATTATAGATGACGACAATGCGTTCCCATGAATCGTTGACGGCCGCACCTTCCAATTCATAGGCCAGTATACCATTACCTTTTTCAAGAAGACGAATATGCTTCTCGATCTCTTCCCGTGTACGGAGCCGAAAGGCCGGATGCTCTCGCCGAAGACGGATCAGCCCGCAATAATAGTCAAACACCGGCTTGAACCGCTGCTTTTGCCCCCAATGAATGGCATTGACCACGTCTCCACTCTGATGGCTGTTGGCATCCCCATATTTGCTGCGAAGCATTTCATCTCCAGCCGCAATCAGGGGGACACCCTGGGAGGTGAGAACGATACCATTGGCAAGCAGACAACGCCTAACCGTCTCGTTCTCCAGAATATGATTCGGATCAATCTGTAGGTAAGGCTTAGCCTTCTCTACAGCCTCTTTCACACTTTGGCATCCGCGAATGCTTCCATCCTCGTTATAGGTCAGGAAATTCAGCGTATCGTGCAGTCCTTGTGTCCGTGCGACTTTGTCCCACAGGTTGAGATTATCATGCACCGTCACATAATTAATGGTTTCGGTTGGGCCATCCGTAAAATCATGAATGGCTCCCCGTACGCCTGTCCACAATTCGTCTTCTTTTCCATCCGCGCCCGTCGCAAAACCCGTACCCACACCATCACTGTCTCCCTTAATCACCCCACGGAAATTATCGTTAAAGACGGCAAACCCCGCTCCGCGCTGTGCTCCTTTTAGGGTCATATCATCCCCAAGTGGTGAATCCAGTGCCCCCCATGGTTCACCATATAGTAATATGGATGGGGATATTTCGGCGTGCAACTCCACTGCAAGCTGCTTCATCGTAGTTGTGTCGATTAGGCCCATCAGGTCAAATCGAAAACCATCCACATGATACTCCTCTGCCCAGTATCGCACCGAATCGATAATAAACTTGCGTACCATGGCGCGTTCGGTAGCCACCTCATTGCCTGTACCTGAACCATTGCTGTAAGTCCCATCGGCATTCTGGCGATAGTAGTACCCGGGTACCATTTTTTCAAACGAACTGCCCGCCGTATCAAACGTATGATTATATACCACATCCATTATGACACCTATGCCCTTGTTATGGAGAGCAAGTACCATCGATTTGAATTCACGAATTCGTGTCTTCGGTTCATCCGCACGTGAGGCATAAGAACCTTCCGGGACATTGTAATGAAGTGGGTCATATCCCCAGTTATAGTTGGAGGCATCAGACGTATCACCATCCACCCTGGATTCATCCACTGTCGCAAAATCAAATACAGGCAGCAGATGCACATGGGTAATTCCCAGTTCAACCAAATGATCGATTCCCAGCGTGTTGCCCTCTGCATCCCGGAGCCCCGTCTCCGTAAAAGCCATGTATTTTCCTTTATGCGTGATTCCAGATGATGGGTGTATGGAAAAATCACGCACATGCAGTTCGTACAAAACTGCATCTACAGGACTGGTCAATTCAGGGCGAATATCCTCACTCCACCCATACGGATGCGTCTGCTCCAGGCTGATGATTACACCCATTTCTCCGTTCATGGTGACCGCTCGTGCGTAGGGATCTACAGCTTCGGTAGAATGTCCGTCTTCAAAAGTGGGCTTGTACATGTATCGATAGTTATCTAAATTCCCTTCCAGCTCCAGAGCCCAAATGCCTTGTTCTTTCTTGTGCATAGGTAACGCCCTCTGTTTCAGTTGATTGGGCTCTTCCTCCGGGCCCCCACCTGTCAAAGGCGGGTACAGGAGTAGTTCCATCTGAACGGCTAACGGTGACCAGACTTTGAAGTGACAGGCTTGTGCTTCTACTATGACACCCAGATCTCTTCCTTCGTATGTATCTCCTGAAATTAATAGCCCCTGCTTATCCTCTTCAATCATGTTGTTGTTCCCCTCTCGTTGAGAAATTAATGAATATGGATGGAACGAGTACCCCTTACCCTTTATACCCGTTCTGTTGACCAACCATAATCCGAATTAAGCAAAAGAAGACAAACGCCATGTGGATTCACATCACGCCTGCCTTCTTTAAGGGTAAAACGATGTCTATCTAATGCGGTACCTGGGATTGAAAATCATTACGGCTGGATTGATCGGCGTGGTAGAAAACCACATCTCCATCTTGCATCGTCCAACTTCTACCCTGACCATCTACCGGGTTATTATCAAAACCTTCCATCTGCCATTGGTTCATCAACGGGGCATGAATATATTGCAGATGTGGTGCATTTGTATTGCCGTTGCGCAATGTTTCGATATCGAAGTTTACCACGATGTAACCGTCCCTCAGGAATACCGCTGCCTTCTCATCCAACCGGTTTTGTCTGGCAAGCGATTCGAGATCGGTTCCCTTGGACACAGCATATACATCCGCTGGCAAGCTATATTCGCCATACCAGCGCTGAATCGCTGCATTTGCCCGATCTACATTAACACCGGACGGAATATCTGTTTTTGGACCAATGAGTGTACGGATCTGTGAAGGGAGAATCATCCAGTCATACCGACCTACCCACGTTTTATGGTGAGAAGTCTGATCCACGTAACGAACCATATGTTCCGCCAGTGTACCCTGATCGCGTTCCTCCTCAGACAGTTCATAAGTGTACTGATAACGCGCTGTATCACCTAATTCCGTACCGGGTACATTCCTCAATCGTGAGTTCAGGACAACAAAGCGTTTTTCTAGATCCTGTGCCGATCCAATCCGAATGAGTCGTTCCTGTCCTCGGTGGTAATATAAATCCACTTCTTGCCGGGTGGTGCCATCTTTACTCACAAAAGAGAACGTCGGGGTGATTCGGATACCATCCTGTTTCCCAAACATATTGCCCTTGGTCTTGAGGTCGAACTTGAAATGGTACCCTGTTTTCACCGCTGCATTTCGGAAACCCTGTACCGGATGACTGCCGGGACGAATTGGCAGTACATAGGGTGCCAGATTACCTCGGGGGTCTCCGTCTATACTGTTTCCCCCGGTCCAATAGCTCACACCCGTTGGTTCCGGGCTGCCCATCCGCTTGCGGAACACATTCTCCCAGTTGTAGTCTGAAATATCGGTGATATGAAAATCATACAATCGTCCGATGACCTCCACAGCAACGGTATCTGCTGCGACATGATGGGTCAGATTTGTATTGGCATCCTGTTGCTCCGTGAAGTTTGCAGGAGCATTTTCGGCAATATTACGGAACTCGATCTGGTAATTCCCTTCATCTACCCATACAGGGAGATAAAAAGGGGTGTCCAGCTGATTTACCGGAATATCCACCCATGTCAGAGCCGGAATAAATTGGCTTCTGGCACCGTTATAGACATCGAATGGGAAACGAACCTGTTTGATCCGAAAATATTTTGCGTAATCACGGTCTCCATAACCAGGGTAACTCGCTACATCCAGATGTTGACCTGAGGTGGGTATCCGCACAAGGAATGGACGCTCTAAAATAAGTGCAGCTCTGGTCGGATCAGGTGTTGTCTTCTGGTTATGTGGCTGATCATCTGACACCCAGGCATAGTTCACAACCGGAGTATGTACTGTCACCGAGTTGATGCCCGGAATGGGGAACTTCTGATCCTGGCCTCCGTTAATATTGCCAGGGAGCAGTCCATACGTAATCTCACCTGTGGTTGGCTGGTTAGCTTTGTTCATCAATGTGTTCTTGATTGTCAGTCGGTTCTGGTATAGAATATCGTCTCCGATCATGCCAGGCTGGGGGATCATCCCAGGTCTTGGAGCAGTTTTCTCTACGGGAGCAGGGTCCATAATCGTCGCTCCATTAAAGGTTACCTTGTCATTATTGACGGTATTCTCTCTAACCTCCGCTTCAGCTTTGGATTGAAACAATGATGTTTCATCTGGCGTAGGCGGTTCAGCCGAACCACCCGGAACCCCTTCGGTACCAAGATCAATCTCTCGGCATGGCGCAGGTTTCACATGAGTGGTAACCGCAGGATCCATAGCCGATTGCAAAGTTGGTGGTGTATATGCATTGGGCGTCAGGGTCACGGTGTCACCATAACCACCTAGCGCATAGTTAGATACCTTGGCTTCATTTAACTGATAAACCTCCAGGTTATGGATCTGCCAATAGCTATATGTCCGTGTTACTTGCATGGTTTTATCCCCAGGCACATCAAGTTCTCTGGGCTCAGGAGGTGTTCCTGGATCCCCCTCACCACTAGAGGGTCTTCCCGGGATTGTCCAGGTTTTATGATAAACCTTCTTCACATTCACGGTATAAGTCACCGTTCCAGTCATGTTAACCCACCGGTGCTGGAACAGATATCCTTTGGCTAGGACATTGGCATAAAGGTCTTCTGAAGTTGGAATGCCGCGAGTGACATCAAATTTCTCAGCTCCTCGATCGTCTGCCTTCAGCACGCCTTGAACAGATGGGTCCATGACCGCTGCTTCAATAACTGTACCTCTACTAGGCGGGCTGATGGTCACAGGGCACGCGTTCGCAGGGTCTCCACCCGGATCGCCACCATTACCGCCTCCCTCAGGATTCGTACAGTCCTTCACTTCCAGCACCTGAGTCACTTGTTCATCCAACTGCTGGGTTGGATCAAGAAAATGAGCTTTTATGGTCGTGCTACCCACGAGACCTTTGGTCGTGATTTTGCCATCTGCGCCGATCGTTGCCACAGCCGGATTCGAGCTCTGCCACGTCAATTTGGGATGAGCCGTCAGTTTATGAACAGAGCGATCAGGTTTGGTTAGAACTGCTTCTGCCTGTAGTGGTGTTGTATTGGCTTTACAAGCGTTCGGCAAATTCACCACGAGTCCTGGCTCAGACGTAACAGTTATGGTGGCTGTATCTGAGATGAGATATGTACCATTGTTCCAGATCGCACGCACAGTGACCGTGCCTGGACTTTCGGCCTTTAACATCCCTGTTTTCAGTTCAATGCTCGCGATCGTCTCGTCAGAGGAAAACCATTTGATCTCCGCTTCTCTTCGCGATACGTCAATGCCCTCATTAAAATTGGTTTCGCCATAGTTTTTCGTCTTCACCTTGGCTATCATCTGCTGGGTTTGACCTATGGTAAGGGTAGAATTTGGCGTCACATCGATTTCTTTCTCTTCCTCCAAATCACCCTCCCAGATGATGTCCATTGGTGTATGGTAGGCAACGATTTGCTTCACACAGTTTCGAATTGTTTTACCACCATTCTCAAAATCCCTTCGATTAGTAACTGTGTGTGAGCCTCCTGTTTTGGTAATAATTTTTACGATTGTACTTCCTTCTCTTAAAATCGTATTACCAACACCAGTATAAGACGACTGTAGTGTGCTTGATTGATAATCTACACTTTTAATGCGGATTTTATCTAGCATTCTCTGTGTAACAGTCTGAGATTGAAAATCTGGCCAAGATATTGCAGGCCATTCAGAAAAATCGACCTCATTAGGGATTTCCTTCTCATCTGGGTATGGACTAGAACATGAATTAGGATTTAGGTTATCCGAATAAGTTGGTCCAGTAGTGTGTTCTGCTTTGAAATTTCCATTATCAAGTTGATACCAGTAAACACCTGGGTTTGCTATCCTTTTTGTAGACTGTACCGTATTTGATATTTTTTGCTTCTTAGGTCCATACGGATCTGAACTTGCAGCTTCTATTGAGGATGTTAAATTCAAACATAGTATATTAATAAGAAAAATCGAGATAAATATTAAGGTTTTCTTCTCAACATAGGCACACAAAAATATTCCACCACCATTAAATTCGACTTACATATTCTGAATTTTTAGTATATTTCCACTTTTTTCATTAAAGGTATATGCCCCACTTTTACCATCCAAAACGGATGTGATCCAAAATCTCTTCTTAACATCCTTCTTAATCAAATCACTCGAACTCTCAGGGATAGTCAATAGGCCATTTTTGGATGCTTGCTTAAGATCCAAACGATTAAATTGTAAAAAACCACTATATAGCCCTCCATTAAAGGTAATTGGATTGGATCTCTCAATTTTTGATGTAAAAGAAATATCTGCAAAAGCCATATAATTACCTTTGAAAAGATGTGTCTCTGGACCAATGAATAATGTTGCATAGAGACCTTTTGCCTTACCTTGAGTAATATCCACGACTATATATCTATGCAGTGTAACTACACCAGAATTATTGGATAATTTAAATTCTTCTCTTGCTAAGTCACTTACTTTAGCGGAGTTATTACTATACCTATAATTACTAATGGTCGTTAAATTCGTACCCGTCGTGCCGACCTCCCTCATCTCATTCAGGTCACTATACTTCCCCGCATCCGTGCCCTCTACATCCATATAACGCAGCAAAATGGCTGACACTTCCGCACGAGTGGTGGAGTCCGCTGGTTTCAATGTGCCATCCTGAAACCCACCTACAATGCCTGTCCCACGAACGAGAGCAAGATACGGAATCTGCTCGGCACGAATGGTGCCACGGTTCACTTCGGGTGTGGGAAGCAGCGTGTTTTTCGTATCGTTAAAAGCATCCTGGAAGCTGCTCCCGGACTTGATCAGTCCATTGGCAATCCATTTCATCATCTCGTAGCGCGTCAGTTCTGCATTCGGATTGAACCCTTTGGCGTAATCACCAGTGTTAATGAATCCTTGTCCTACAAGCTGGCTAACCGCCGCTTCAGACCAATGTCCCTTGAGATCGGAAAACGGATTCTGCCCCTCTACCTTGTCTAGTCCAGTCGCCCGGGCAAGTATGGTCGCATATTCCCCACGCGTGATTTTGCCATTGGGACGAAACGTTCCGTCCTGGTAACCGGAGATCAGTTTTTTTTCGTAAGCTTTGGCAATCGTTGCTTGAGCCCAGTGGCCTTTAATATCCTTAAACTTGCTAAGGGCAGTGTCACTCGTCCCCGATGCAGCACTCGCTGTTGACTTCAAATGTATCGGTCCAACAGTCAATAACGTTCCTGCTAATACAGTTGTCGTTAACAACCCGACGATCCAAACGTTCCGTTTTTTCTTCTTCTCGTGTCCTTTGATCTGCTTCTTCAATCTACTCACGCTCCTATGTACCTTAGTATGGGGGTGCTTTGCTTGGTCAGCCTAGATTACTTCTCTTCATAACCAAAACCTAAATTTGCCATAATAATCAATATTCTACCATGTCACACTAGGCTATTGGTATTGTTTTTCGTCCATCCCCATCACTTCAAGGTGTGCAACCCTCCTCCCATAGACCCACTGCATTCGCTAAAAACACAAAAAAAGGCCATGAATCCGCAGATTCATAGCCTTATGCTTTAAGGGTGTGGTCTTTCTTATGATATTGGAAAAATAAATCTACTCCTAGAGTAAACCATATCATTCCATTTAATCAACCACTTTTTTTACTCAAGACCTCTTTATTTTCCGTTTAGTTCCTTGTAGGATGCTTCCAGTTCCGTGATCAATTGATCGCCACCAGCTTTTCTCCAACTCGCTATTTCCTGCTCCCAACCAGCATCATCGATTTTACCCATAATGTACTTGGTCTGCGCATCCCATATCATCTGATCCAGCTCCTGACCACGCTCGGTATAGATTGCCGAAGACAAGGTGAGTGCCGGATTGGCAATGGCATACTGCTCATTCTCACGAGCCATTTTCGTTCCTTTCATGCCGATCGGAACATCGACCAGTTCAGCTACGTTATACCCTTCAATACTTAACAGATTATCACGATATGGCTTCACTTCACGCTGATAGGCGTCAAAATCCTTAAGTTCGGTTTTGCCATCCGCAGTCTTGGTGTAGTGCACATCAAGCAATCCACGGAGCTGCAACGTACTCAATTCCTCATCCATTAACTGATCCAGGAATGTGAGAACCTGTTTCAATTGCTCCTCGTCCGGTACGGACGCCTTCGGGATGACCAACATTCCGTAGTTCCCTGGCTCCCCGGCGATTCGAATGCCATCGGTTCCCTGGAACGGAGCAACGTCAATCTCTCCATCTGGAGCGTTAGGTGTAAGCCGCTGCTGAGACGACTTTCCGTTCTGAGCCACACCGTTAAGCTTCATGCCAACCAGGCCTGAATCCATTTTTTTGTCCGCATCGGAAGGGTCAAGAGCTGGGAAATCACTGTTAATCAGTCCCTCGCTAAACAGACGCTTGAAGAGCTTCATCGTATCCACATATTCAGTGGTCAGGAACTCAGGGGTCAATTTCCCGGCATCGTCCACTCCCCATTTATTAACGCCACCGATACTTACAGCGATCCGAGTCAGCGGGGATGAGACACCTTCGTTATATTTTTTGAATAACAGTGCACCATACGTATCCTCTTTGCCATTCCCGTCCGGGTCGTCCTTGCGTATGGAGCGCATCACTTCATACCAATCATCCAGCGTTTTGGGTATGTCCAGCTTTAACGTATCAAACCAGTCCTTGCGATATACGATAGCGGTCCGTCCAATATCCCTGAAGTTGGGAATGCCGTAGACCTTACCTTCAATTTTGATATTGTTAAAATAAGCCTCGGATTGGGCAGACAAGTTCTTATAATCCTTCAGGTATGGCCCCAGTTCCCAGAACAGTCCCGTTTTGGCGGCATTAAACGTTGTTGGTACATAATTCACACGCATAATGGTAGGCATCTCGCCTGAAGCAACCATAACGTTCACTTTATCATCAAAAGCAGACTGCGGAATCCACTGTACGTTGACATCCGTATTCGTGTATTCTTCAATCTTCTGTTCAATCCCATTCTCCTTGGCGGGTATATCACCTACCTGCATTAAAGAGATGGAAATGGGAAGTTTACCTTCCCCTGCAGCAGGTGCTTTCTCTCCCCCGCAACCTGCAAGCAGCCCAGCGGACATTGCACCAATTACAACGATTCCGCCTAAACGGGACATTGGACCTTTTGGACTCATGAACCATCTCTCCTTTGGATAAGGTTATGTACACAGATCACTCCGATGACAGAACAACCTTCCGATCGCTGTTATCCCCAGATTTTTTGGTTCCCTTCTAAAAAGGGGAAAATCCGGGGATAAAGGCGAACGCTTCGCTTCCTCAGATTATTTCTGCCCTCTCCGTTCTCATGTACATGTTAGTTGGACTTGTAAAGTTCAATCTCCACTCCTGCCAAAATGAACGGAGCAACCGATTTCGGATCATTGATTCGAATGGATTCAGTTACATAATACTCGTATGACCCATCACGATACGGGCTTCCTCCGAGGCCGGCTCCGCCGTTACACTGCGTCAGGGACAGTACGCCTTCACGATCCGTTTGCAGCAGATGCTGCAGCAGTCCCTGATATCCTTTTTCCGCAACCGCTTTGAACTTGCCACTCAGATATCCTTTACGCACACCTTTGGCCAATGCATAGACAAACATTGAAGTACCGGAAGCTTCCAGATAGTTCCGCTCACGTCCCGGCTGATCCAGCAGATGTGGCCATAGTCCAGTCTGTTGATCCTGCACATGTACAAGCGCATTCGCCACCCGTTCGAAGATGCCCACAATTTGTCCGCGCTGCGGATGATCTACCGGCAGGTGATCCAATGTGTCCACAACCGCCATCACATACCAGCCCATTGCCCGGCTCCACACATGTGGAGAACATCCCGTTTCTCCCGAACTCCAGCGCTGCTCTTTGCTCTCATCCCAGGCATGGTACAAGAGACCGCTTCGTGGATCACGTGTGCGCTGTTCCACAAGCAAGAGCTGCAGGGCAGCCTTGTCGAACCACTTATCTTCCCCTGTCACTGCGCCATACTGGGTCAGGTACGGAGTCGCCATGTACAATCCATCCAGCCACATCTGGAATGGGTAAATCTTCTTGTGCCAGAACCCGCCTTCACTCGTATGTGGCTGTCCCTTAAGCTGAGTTATAAGCAACTCCGCAGCTTTGCGGTATTTCTCTTCCCCCGTTTTCTCGAGCAACAGGAACAGCGATTTTCCCTGATTGATCTGATCCAGATTATATTCCTCGATCGTATAGGAGCGAATGGAGCCATCTTCCTGAACGAAATGATCCATCAGCTCACGGATGTAGTCAAAATACTTTTGCTCCCCCGTGTGCGTGTACAGCTCCTCCAGTGCTTTCAGGAAGCAGCCGTTCTCATAATGCCAAGTGGAGTACAGCTCATGGTTGCGATAACTTTCCATGAACTGCTGTGCCATGCGCACCGATGTGAATTGCAATGTTTCCTTCATGATCAAGCCTCCGCTTCCGGCTCTTATTGAGCCTGTTTTTTGTAATCTTCGGCATATTCCTCACGAATCTTGTTTCCACCAGCATTGCCCCAATTCTCGATTTCCTTTTCCCAGCCACTTTGATCGATCTTGCCCATGATGTATTTGGTCTGCGCATCGGCAATCACCTGATCCAGATCCGCCCCACGGTCACCATACGTTGGAGAATATAACGTCAGCGCAGGGTTTGGCACAGCGTGCTCCGCCAGTTCCTTGGCAAGTGTCGTACCTTTTTCACCCAGTTCGGTATCCTTCAATTTCGGTACGTTATATCCTTCCACATAAGGAAGGTTGTCACGGTAAGGTTTCACTTCACGCTGGAATGCATCGAAGTCACTCATCTCCACTTGATCTTCGCCCACTTTGGTGTGATGTTTGTCTTCCATACCACGCATCAACAGGGTAGCCATCTCAGGGTCCATCAATTTATCCAGGAAGGAGAGCAGATTCTTGAGTTCTTCTTCCGATTTCACCGTTGATTTAGGGAATGCCAGAATTCCGGAGTTACCCGTCTGTCCTGCAACACGATCTCCGTTCGGTCCAAGCAAACCAGCGATGTCTACCACACCATCCGGATTGTTTTTGGACAACCGCTCTTGCTGACTCTTCCCGTTCTGAGCAACACCAACACGCATACCAACAACACCGGAATCATACTTTTTCTCCGCTTCCGTAGAGTCGAATACGGCAAAGTCCTGATTCAAAAGTTTCTCATCATACAAGCGTTTCAGCAGATCGAGCACCTGCATATATTCCGGTGTCATGAATTCCGGCGTGAAGCTGCCATCATCCTCGACCTTCCACTTGTTAGGTGCACCAAAACTTACACCAAGCCGCGTCGTGAAGGAATATTGATCCTCATTGTATTTTTTGAAAAGCATCAGTCCAAACGTATTATCCTGACCATCTCCATCCGGATCGGAGGTTGCCAGTGTTTTGATCGTTTCGTACCATTCATCCGGTGTCGTTGGCACCTTCAGATTCAGCTTCTCGAACCAGTCCTTGCGATAGATCACTGTAGCCCGCGCAATATCCGAGAATACGGGAACCCCATAGATTTTGCCCTCTACCTTGATGTTGTCAAAAAAACGCTCGTTCTGTGCCGACAGATTTTTGTAATCTTTCAGCAAAGGTCCCACTTCCCAGAACACGTCATTACGCATTGCGTTGGTCACCGTCGGGTTATATTGCACCTTCACAATTTTCGGCATATCGCTTGAAGCGATCATCACGTTAATTTTGTCATTGTAGGCTGAAGCCGGAATCCACTGGATATCCAGTTTGGTATTGGTATACGCTTCAATCTTTTGCTGAACCTCATTGCCTTTGCTTGGCACATCACCCACCTGTGCAATGGCTATAGAAACATTCTGTACGCCGCCCTCGGCAGCCTGCCCCTCGTCTGATCCGCATCCTGCCAGCAAACCTGTCACCAGTGCCAGTGTGCTCAAGACAGCTACGGCTTTCTTTTTTGTTGCTTTCATAACATGAAAACCTCCCTTTTTTTTATGCAGTCATACTGAACTCACTTTGAACCATCTGCCGACTCAACCTTTCACCGAACCCAGCATCACTCCTTTGGCAAAGTGCTTTTGCAGGAATGGGTACACCAGCATAATCGGGATCGTGGAGAATACGATAACTGCCATGCGAATGGTCAGCGGCTGGATCTCGGTCTCTTCAATACTCGTGTCTCCGATTCGGCTCTGTGCCAGAATGACAATCTCACGTAGCCAGACCTGAACAGGCCACTTCTCACTATCGTTGATATAGATAACAGCGCTGAAGAAACTGTTCCAGTGGGCCACCGCATAAAAGAGTGAAAATGTTGCCATGGCTGGCATGGACAACGGTAGTACAATCCGGAACAATACGCTGACATCGTTACATCCATCAATTTTGGCTGCATCCTCCAACTCGTCGGGAATAGCCTGGAAGAAGTTTTTGAGTACGATCAAGTTAAATGCACTAATAGCGGTAGGTAGCATCAGCGACCACAACGTATCCGTCAGATGCAAGGATTTCACGACAAAGTATGTTGGAATCATCCCGCCACTGAAGAGCATCGTGAACAATACACCCAGCAAAATGGGCTGGCGTCCACGCAAATATCTTCTGGAGAGCGGATACGCCATAAGTGACGTAAACAGCAAGTTAATGAAAGTACCAATCACCGTAATATAGATCGATACGCCCAGACTGCGAATCAAGGTATCTGTCGAGAAAATGTAACGATACGCAGCCAGAGAGAACTCTTTAGGAAAAAGAATGAATCCTCCCTTAGCCACTTCATGCGGACTGGTAAACGAGACCGCCAAAATATAAATGAACGGAATGACGGTCACAATTCCAATTAACAGCAGCAAGCCATGATTGATAAAATCAAAGATCCGGTTGCCCCACGTTTTATCCTGTTGCATCTTAATGTTCACTCCTGTCTGGTGAAGAGCGTCTGCTCCCGAAGGTTAGTAGACGCCTTCCTCCCCGAATTTTTTGGCCAGCGTATTGGCACCAAGGACAAGCGCCAGCCCGACAACCGATTTGAACAACCCGACAGCAGCACTATAACTGTACTGTGCCTGGGTAAGACCCTTCGTGTACACGTAGGTATCGAATACCTCGCCTACATCCCGGTTCGTCGGAGTCAGCATCAGGAAGATCTGTTCAAAGCCTGTATCCAGGAAATTGCCCAGACGCAGAATGAGCAAAATGACGATGGTACTGCGAATGGCCGGCAACGTAATATGCCAGGTTTGACGCCAGCGGTTGGCACCATCAATCCGTGCAGCTTCGTAGAGTTGTGTATCTACACCCGAAAGTGCCGCCAGGAAGATAATCGTGCCCCAACCAACCTCTTTCCAGATGGATTGTCCGACGATCATGGTTCGGAACCATCCCGGTTCAAGCAAGAAAGCCACCTTTTGCCCCGTCAGGTTATAGAGCAATTCGTTAATGGCTCCGCCCTCGGTTGTGAACAACATGTAGAACACACCGACAACAACAACCCAGGAAACAAAGTGTGGAACATAGACTAGCGTTTGTACAAATCGTTTGAAGCGTTCACGCCGAACCTCATTCATCATGAGTGCCAATACAATCGGCAGTGGGAAAAAGAAAACGATGTTATAGATGGCAAGCAAAAACGTATTTCGAAATAATGTCCAGAACTGCGGTTCTCCGAAGAAACGCTGGAAATGTTTGAACCCTACCCACTCACTCCCCAAGATGCCCTTGTAAGGCGTGTAATCCTGAAAAGCCATCGTGATGCCATACATGGGTATGTATTTGAAAATAACAAAGTAAAGCACACCCGGTATTAACATGATATACAGCCACCGGTTTTTGATAATGTCCCTCCACAGCAGGTTTTTGTCACTGCGGGTAGCGGGCCGTGTCCGAGCCGCCGTTTCGGCTTTCATATTGTCTTCCTCCCCACATTGGAAACGATTACAAAATATCACTTCCTGAATTCATGTCTTCATTGTGGCGGATAAACGAATGACTGGCTATCGTCTCCTTTTAGCCTCTTGTTTTCCCTTATGTAGCAAGGGATCAGGCCATTTCTTTCACAGAATTAAAAGGAGCAATGAACTGCTTTCAACCTCGATATTCCTGTCTTAACTCCATGGCAAAAGCGGACTGCTTCCTTCATCCGGACATGAAAAAGCCTGCCTGCCATGGCAGGCAGAGCAGGTTTGTTTTATCGCTGCTGCTCCCGGTATTTACCGGGGGTCGTTCCTGTGATTTTGCGAAATGTACGGATAAATGCGGTTGGGTTGGTGTAGTTTAATTTCTCGGCAATCTCCGATATTTTAAGATTCGTCGTTTGCAGCCATGTTTTGGCTTTTTCCATACGATACTCTGCGAGATATTCAGTAAAATTAACTCCCGCTTCCTTCTTGAATACCCGACTTAGGTAGACAGGATGGAAATTAAGCTCTGCTGCACAGGCTTCCAGCGACAATTCACGATCATAGCGTTCCTCAATTAATCGAATCATGCGCCTTGCAATGTTCATGTATTGGGATTCTTCCTGTTCTCGCCAGAAACGGATGACGGGCAGGAACAGCCGCTTGCGGAACCAAGTGGTCATTTCATCCAACGTGGACAACTTCAGCAAATGTGCCATGGATGCTTTTTCACCTAATACTTCAGCCACATCTCCCCCTTGCTCCTGCACAAGCTGATATACACGAGACAATAACTGAACCATAATGACAGGATATTCACTGAAATGAAGCTTCTTGTCTGCAAGTAGCCCCAAATATTGCTTGAAGTACGCATCCGTCTTCTCCTCATCTCCTTGCTTGAGGGCAGAAGCGAGCTGATCTTCAATCATCCGCAGTTGGGTATACAACGCGGCCTCCATCTGACCACGTGGCTGAATATCCTCGTAATGCAAGATAATACGGCTGCCCAGACTTACCCGACCTTGCAGAGCCTCCCTACTCTCCTGATACGCTCTTGGGGTATCTCCAATGCAGGAATATGAACGACTAATGCCGATGCTTACAGGCAGATTCAGATAAGTCACGACACGTTCCCGAATCCAGTCTGCCTGTGTATGCATCCATTCCTTCAGGTTCACCTCATCCGTCAGTTCGGAGGCAAGTACGGTGACCTGAGCATCATCCAGCATGACAGGGGTGAACCGAACTGCCGAAGGAAGAAGCTCACCTACCATATTGTTGACAGCAAACAGCAGCAAGTCCCGATCCTGTTCCTCATATCTGGTCCCTTCCAATGTATCGATCTGGAGCATAAGCACACCAAGACTTGCCCACCCCGTCGGAAAATCGTACAATTCTCCCTGATATCTGAAATCTTCTTCCGAGATTTTGCCTGTTAGCAGCTTGGTCATAAAAAATTCCTGGAGGTGCACATGCTGCCCCTTCATCTGCTCACGCATCGTTTTCTCTGAACTGAACAACGTTGACAACTGTTCCTCGATATAGATAAATTCATCCTGACGACGTCCTGACGAAGCAACTGGAGCATCCAGCCCCTTTGTAAACTGCAGCAATCTTGAGATCGGTGAATACATCCGCCGACTGCCGTATATGGCGACAAGTCCCGTTACACATAACATGACCAGTGTAGCAACGCCGGTAACCAGGGCAATTTTCTGCGACTGGGCCGTGATCTGCCCTAGAGATACGACGGACACATACAACCAGCCATTGAGCGGAGATTGTCTGTAGCTGACTGCTACTTGGTTACCTTCCACCTCCGCGCTAAAGAAGCCCTCTGGCTTCCCCGTCGTCTGGACGATCTCGTGGATTTCCTTATTTAAAGTGTCATATTTCGCACCTTGTCTTGTATCATTCAAGAAATATTTCTGTTCCCGGTCCAGAACGTACAGGTCACCTGAATTCGGATTGCGACTCAGAAATGTACTAAGCTCCGTATCGGCAATATCGATAACCAGAAAACCTTTGGGTTTCACATTCGTTGGTACCATCGGAATCTTGAATACCATGCTGACCACATTATCGGATGATATAAGGGTAGGCGCCTGTTCGGGTGTTAGTTCACCCATGCCAGCTGAAACGGGTACACTTTCTTTGGCTGAACTGGCATTCTGGGTGACCCAGAACAGGCTGTTCGTATAGGTCAGGTACGAACCAATCCGGTCTCGAATGCTGAAATCATCCAATTTGCCAAAAGAACGCATCGAGACAACCCAATCTTCGTCCAGATTAACCAGATAGGCTTGGTCAATATTCGTGACCGCTTGCAAGTTGTTGAAGCCGGATGTCAGATCACGAATCTCCTGAAACTCACTACTGTCCAGTGGTTTCTTCATCGCTTGTAATACCAAAGGCGAATTCACATACTGGATGGATGACAATTGCAGACTACGTAGTACTTGCTCTACCCGCATTTGGGTCTGATGCAATATCTGAAGATTACTCTCACGCACTTTCTGTTCAATGTCACGCGAAGCAATCGTATACGATACGGAACCAATAACAATAACCGGAAGGGCTCCGAGGATCAGGGTAAAGCAAAGCAAACGCAATAAATATTTAGGCAAGAAGAGCATCCTCCTTCATATAAAATCGCTTTCATTGGATTATTTTACTATTGTTATTTTAAAACCCATTCTTATTCAAGTCCACTCATTTATTCTAAAGGTTGACTTCAAACCAATTTCCAGTTTATATTGGTTGCATATTCCTCAATCAAAGGAGAGATTTTTAATGTCGGTGAATGTTCTTAACTAACCAAGTTTCATATTCAGGAGTTTGGCTTTTCATTGCGCTTGTGCCCTTATGGCATACGTGTATTTCATGATGCGCCAGATCCCTGTACTTAGTTAAGAACAGCGGATATCATAAATCGCCTCCGGGATTGTAGTTGTCCGGGTCTATTTCCGCGCTGTGTTCAGCGCGGATTTTTTTATTATAGACCTGTAGTGGACTCTGCTTTCCCATACGTTTAGGGCGGAGAATGACGTTTGTTCATTCTCCGCCCTTTTTGCGTTTTCAGGAATACGTTTCACTACTTTAACTGAAATACCATTTGAAATCCAAGGAGAGATTACACATGAATGAAAACACCTTAAACAGTCTGGGCTATCCACAAATTCAAAAAAACGTTGCAGACTGCGCCCTGTCTTATCTAGGGAAGCGTTATGCCAGAGAACTGAAACCAATGGTTGACGCTCAGTTGATTCAGATTCGCTTGGAGGAAACTGCTGAAGCGGCTGCATTGATTCGTTTTGGCGCCAGTATCCCCCTCCCTTCACTGGATGGAATGGAAACCATTATGGATCTGCTCGGTACCGGTTATCTATTCAGTGAACGTGACTTCAGTCATCTCGCACAGTTCCTGCGGAGCTGTGCACAACTTATGAAATACATGGAGGGCAAATCTGGGGCCGCCCCCACCGTCAGTCGTTATGCAGCGTCCATGATTATGATCGAACCTTTGCTGAGTGAGATCGAGCGTTGCATCCATAGTGGACGCATTCAGGATCAGGCAAGCAAGGAACTGATTCGAATCCGTAAAAAAATGACCGTGAATGAGGAACGAATGAAAAGAAAGCTTGATTCTCTGGTGAGCAAACATCGCTCCATTATGCAGGAACATGTCATCAGTCAACGCGGAGGAAGAACGGTTCTTCCCATTAAGAAAGAATTCCGTAAACAGGTGAAAGGCAGTGTGCTGGATGAATCGGGGAGCGGGCAAACTGTATATATTGAACCCGTTGAGTTAGTAGGCCTGCAGATGGAATTGGCCGCTCTACAGGCTGAGGAGTCCCGAGAGGAGATGAGAATTCTCGGTGATTTAACCTCCCTGGCTGAATCCTATAGCCGTGAAATTGCACTGAACACTGAAACGGTAGGCGTGCTGGACTTCCTGTTTGCCAAAGCCAAATATGCGGCCACCATGGACGGACGTACTGTTCAAGTCAATACACAAGGCCACATCAGTGTTCAACGTGCACGTCATCCATTCATGGGTTCTTCCATGGTCCCACTTGATTTTGCAATCGGCAGAACGTACTCGTCGCTCATTATTACCGGACCGAATACCGGTGGTAAAACGGTAGCACTCAAAACGCTAGGTTTGCTCACCCTGATGATGCAATCCGGTTTGCTTATTCCGGTGGAGGAAGGTGGCGAGATGGCCGTTTATCACGAAGTAGCGGTCGATATTGGTGACGGACAGAGTATGGAACAAGCACTCAGTACATTCTCTGCACACATTCGCAATATGATCGGCATACTGGAACAGGCCAATACATCGACTCTGGTGCTCATTGATGAGATGGCATCCGGCACAGATCCCGGTGAAGGCGTCGGACTTTCCATCGCCATGCTGGAGGAACTGCACAGCCGCGGAGCAACCGTTGTGGCGACAACGCATTTTGGGGAAATCAAACATTTTGCAGCTGCCACCCCAGGATTTGAAAATGCGCGCATGGAATTTGATACGATCTCACTCCAGCCTCTTTATCGATTGCGTATAGGAGAAGCTGGTGAGAGCTATGCTTATTCCATCGCATCGAAGCTAGGCATGCCACAGCGAATTATCGAGCGTTCCAAGTCCCTATCGGATCAAAGTAGTTCGAGAGATCGTACATTCGTGTTCACGTCACCTCCTTTGGAGAATCCGGTCCTGATGCCTGATCGTTCCGTTACAGGAGCAGAGGACCCAGCAGAGTTGACCAGGCGGAATAAGTCTAAGCAATCAAAGGATTCCGTCAGTCTCCACAAAAAGACAACAACCAGAGAGTCTGATTCTCCTGCTCCTGCCAAACCTTTTCGCAAAGGGGATCGGGTGTATGCGGCCTATCTCAACCAGTCGGGCATCGTCTGTGATGTGGAGGATAGCCGGGGAAATATCGGAGTCATACTGAGAGGGCGCAAAGTCAAAATCCATAAAAAACGCCTGACCCTCCATATATCTGCCGATGAACTATATCCGGGTGACGACTACGATCTGGACATCGTGTTTGAGACAAAAGAAAACCGGAAGAAACGCAAACTAATGGGACGCAAGCATGTAGAAGGTCTACAGATCGAATTACCGCCTGAAGAATAGTTAAGTGAGAAAAACAAATATAGTGAAGTGGAATTCATATGTACATTTAAGTACAGTGAATTCCATGATCACCCACACGTTTCTGTTATACTGAGATCAGTATGTTTATCTTCAACTCATAGCTATTCCACAAGGAAGGAAGAACCGAATGTCTGCAGAACAAGACAATCAGGAGCGCTTGAACATCGATGTTCTTGTCTGCCCTTTATGCGGGGAAGCTAATAGCTGTTCCTATGCCGCAGGACATCCTCATTCGGAATGCTGGTGTAACCGGGCTACTTTCCCCGAAGGTATATTTGACCGCATTCCGCCAGAGCAGCGCCGAAAGTCGTGCATATGTCAACGCTGTTTGGATGACTACGCCGAGGTGCTCAAACAAAAAGAAGAGTCATACAGTTAACGACTGTATGGCTCTTCTTTTATGATGCATTGTCTATACTATTAGCTTACGAACACTGCTCTTACATTTGGTTATACTGAGCAACAGCCTGTTGAAGCACCGGATGATGCTCATCCATGGACGTATAATGATGGAGTGCAGCCGCAATCCCCTTCTGGCGGATCATGTCCTGCAGTTCGACTGCTTCCGGATCATCGGAGACATCGAATTTGCAGGCAGCTGCCATGCCCATAGCCAGATAGGTCGTTTCAGTTCCATCCGCATAGGCCTGAAGAGCCGGGCGAACCAGACGATCATTCGGAGACAGCTTGCGCAGCGGGGAACGACCAACACGAGTAACCTCATCGGTGAGATACGGGTTGACGAACCTTCCCAATATTTTGACAATATACTGCTCATGCTCGTCAGGATTAAATCCAAACCGTTTCACCAGAACAGCCCCGGTTTCCTGCAAAGCGCCGTATACAATGGATTTCACCTTTTCGTCAGTAATAGCCTTCTGAATCGTGTCATACCCGTGCACATTACCGATATATGCTGCAACACAATGCCCTGTATTTACAGTGAACAGCTTCCGTTCGATATACGGCTCCAAGTCATCGACATATACGATGCCCTCAACCGGTTTGAATGCAGGAGCCATCTGGGAACGATCCACCACCCATTCGTAAAAAGGCTCTACCTGTACATGCAGAGGATCTTCATGATGTTGAATAGGCACAATCCGGTCTACGGCCGAATCGGGGAAATAAATGTACTGATCCGCAAGGGAACGTACATCTTCATTGAGCAGAGCATATACATGTTCTTTCAATTGCGTACTGGCTCCAATTGCGTTCTCACAAGCAATAATGTGGAGAGGGTTTTGAGCAGAACCTGAATTCAGTCTCTTCTCAAGTCCTTTCGCGATGCCTGGTGCAATATGCTTTAGTACGCCTACACCCACTGCGGTTGTAATCAGATCCGCTTCCACCACAGTTTGGGCAACCGTTTCTAACTGGGTCCCATCGATTGCATTTACACCCTTGACGGTCTCCCGATCCTTACTTTCGTTAGCCAGTTCTACGGTATACTCTCCCCGTTCCTGGAGAGCCGTTACCAATTCCTGATTCACGTCGGAGAAAATCACCTCATATCCTGCACGGGACAGAATCAATCCGATGAACCCACGTCCAATGTTACCTGCGCCAAAGTGTAAGGCCTTCATAGCTCCATTTCACTTTCCAGAATAGCAATAACTTCTTCGGCAGTTTTGGCCAGTCGCAGGGCCTCCATATTCTCATCTTCAGCACAGATCACCGCGATGCTAGTCAAGATCTCCATATGCTCCCCGCCTTGAGCCGCGATACCAATCACCATATAGGCTTTTTCTTCGCCAAAATCAACACCTTGTGGATACTGAATGACAGAGATACCTGTGGATAAAATGAAAGATTTGGACTCCTTCGTACCGTGCGGGATCGCAAGGCCGTTCCCTACATAGGTCGAGACAATCTCTTCACGTTCAATCATCTTCTCAATGTAATCAGCGGTAATATGTCCCGCATCCTTCAGAATCTGTCCTGCCATACGAATCGCTTCATATTTGTCCTGAGCCGTCGCATTCATGATGACTTTATCTGTTGTTAACATACTCATCATTTTTGACCTCCAATTTCAGTTTTACTGCGATAAAATCCAACGAGTTCCTGGGATAGGTAATGAATGAGCTCATCCCTGATTCCCTTTTCCAGCAATGTAATCATTTCTTCCTGCAATAACAGGGCACTGATCTCACTGAGAACCTCCAGACTTTCCTTGGATAATTCCCTGGGGCCGAGCATCACGAGGATATGGGTAACTCCTGCCGGATCATCCGGCGTACGAAGGAGTGGCTCAGTGAGCTGAAATAGGCTGATAGACGGCCTGTAGATGCCCTCACTGCGTGTATGAAACAGCGCAAGTCTTGTGCCGGGAATCTTCTGACTCCCCACTGCTTCACGTGCCTCCAACCGTTTCGCAATCTCCTCCGGTTCCTTCAACACACCAGATCCATGGAGTACGTTGCACATCGCATATACGGTTTTATAGAAACCGATATCTCGATTATCCAGCGGGTACACCTGAAACTTTCCAATAATCCGAACAATTTCAACCAGAAGAGCTTCCATTCCGTCAGGGTCCGAGTAACGACTTGTCGTCTGAATCTCTGTTTCAAGCGGCTTGTTATGCTGGCGTTGTAACGTTGTTGTTCTGATAAAATGGCGCAGCCGCTCACTCTCTTCTGCCGTGAGCAGTGGACTCACTTTGTAATACTGATGCTCATCCATCGGCAGATCGACAGTGGATAACACCAGGTCATATTCATCTGTAGGGATTCGGGTAGCTTCATACCAGGACACGCTGTCCATGATCCGAATCTCGGGAATCTCCTTTGTCAGTCGGCTGGAAAGCATGCGTGATGATCCGATTCCGCTTGTACACACAATGATCGCCCTGATTTCCCGTTTCAATGCACGCAACCTCTCAATGGAAGCTCCAAAATGCATGACCAAGAAACCAATTTCCTCATCCGGAACTTCCACACCCGGCCAAGCTTGATGCACGGATTTTTTGACATCTTCGAAGAGTGAATCATAATCCTTGCGAATCTGCTGCAGCAACGGATTACGAATGATCTGCTGTTCTTCAATTCGCTCCATTACAGGTTGCATATGACCAATCAGACCCTCACGAAGCAAACGATCCTCATGAAAGGCATAATGAGTTCTAGCCTGCATCTGATCAATCAGCGAATGTACCCTGTCCAGTAAAATCAAGTCGTCTATTGGCAACAGCCGTGAAGAGTGAATGCGTTGTTCTGTCTCAATTAATAGTCTGTGAAAATAAGCTTGCTCATCCTGGGAGAATGTCAGCCCCAGCTGGGTAGATAGAACACTGCACAAGCGGGAAGCCAGATACGGTGGAACCTTTATCTCACCCTGCTCTGCAATTTCATTTCCCTTCTTCTCCCGAGGAGATATACGGCCAATGCCAAAGCCTTTACGGATACGTACGACCGCAACAGATAATTGAATCAGCAGCTTCATGTATTGCCGTTCCGGGATGTTCTCCAGCCATTCGATATCCGGCTGCCATAACGCATTTTCGACCGTTAGCACATCACCATGTCCGATCATATCCAGCAGTTTTTGGTTTACGATGGAGCCTCCTTGTTCTGGCTGTCTTCCGAACAGGTCGGACTCATCCAGAAATTCGAGGGCAAGTGCAGCTATGGCTGTGCGATGAAACGTCTCACTTCCGTTAATCTTGACACCATATCCTCGCCTGCGAACCAGCTTCAGTCCAGCCTGAAGAATCCGTGACTCCAGATCGTCCAGATCAGTGGTTACCGTGGACACAGTCACCTTCAGGTCTGAAGCAAGAGCAAGCAACTTCACAGGCTCTGACTCATCAAGCAGGATGCAAAGCATGAAGAGCTTACGCTCTTCTGGCGTAAACTCTACATATTCCTTACCCTCCAGTTGCTGTCGCAATGCAGTCAGATCATCCGAACCGGAATCAATTCGGATTCCGGTTCCTGATTTTTTTTCCAGTCTCATCCCCAAAGGTTCAAGCCATTGTTCAATCATTTGCAGCTCGCGGTGAACGGTTCGGGTACTGACTTTTACTTCAACGGCAATTTCGCCGGCAGTGACCTCATGTGGATGCTCCAGCAGAAACTCCACGATTTCACGTTGTCTTTTGGTAATACTCATATCTCAGCCTCCGGCTCAGGGAAAACGAATGCTTGCAATTACTTCAGACGTTCAACGAGCGCATCATATTCCGGGCTTTTTAGGAAGTTGTCGATGGATATATGTTCTGCATTCGGTGCCACAGAGCGGGCACGATCTGTTAATACTTGTTGTGTGATCACCACATCTGCATCCGGCGGGATATCACTGATGGCCGTATTGGTCACCGTAACGTCAATCCCCTCGGCCTTCATCTTCTTGCGTAGAATGGAAGCGCCCATGGCACTCGATCCCATACCTGCATCACAGGAGAAGACAATCTTCTTCACATCTGTTTTCACTGTAGAAAAAGCCATATCCGCAGCTCTGTCTGCTTCACGTTGGTTAGCCGTAATGCCAGCGTTTGGCACGGTTCCTTGACTCTTCATGTCTTTCATCCGACTGGATGCGGACTCCAGATCTTCGTCTTTTTGTTTACCCGTTTTCAGCAACAATGCTGCTACAAGGAAGGAAACAACCGCTGCTACAAGAACCCCAGCGAGCATTGGGAGGTATCCACCTCTTGGTGTTAAAAGGGAATAAGCGATAATACTACCCGGTGATGGTGCTGAGACAAGCCCTGCGCCTGTAAGCATGAATGTTAATGTTCCTGCAACACCGCCTGCAATTGCGGCAAGAATCAGAATCGGTCTCATCAGAATGTAAGGGAAGTAGATCTCATGAATTCCCCCGAAGAAATGAATGATAACGGCACCTGGTGCAGAAGATTTGGCCATTCCGCGTCCGAAGAAGCAATAAGCAAGCAAGATACCAAGTCCCGGACCCGGGTTGGATTCAAGCATGTATAATACGGATTGCCCTAATTCTCTCGCTTGATCTGTTGCAATGGGTGTAAGAATACCGTGGTTGATTGCATTGTTCAGGAACAATACTTTACCCGGTTCGATAATCAGGTTGACCAGCGGCAGCAAACCCAGATTCATTAAGCCTTGCACTCCGGCAGACAATACTTTGCTAATTGCTTCTACAGCAGGCCCGATGCCCAGTAGCGCAAATATGCCCAAGATTCCGCCAATAATACCGGCTGAAAAGTTGTTAACCAGCATTTCAAATCCGGCTCTAATTTTACCTTCGATCGATTTATCGAATTTTTTGATGATCCATGCTGCCAGAGGTCCAGCGATCATGGCCCCGAGGAACATCGGAATATCGCTACCCACGATGACCCCAATGGTCATAATGGCACCCACGACACCACCACGCTGACCATGCACCATCGTACCCCCGGTGTAACCGATCAACAGTGGCAGCAAATATTTGATCATCGGATCGACTAGCTGTGCAAGCGTCTCGTTAGGGTACCAGCCTGTTGGAATGAACAGAGCCGTAATTAATCCCCAGGCGATGAACGCTCCCATATTCGGCATGACCATACCACTCAGGAATCGGCCAAAACGCTGAACACCAACCCGTAGCCCACCTTTGGAATTGGACGATTGGTCCAAATTACTCATTGTATTATCCTCCTTGGATCAAGTGATTATGATTATGAAAGGGGTATCATTTCTCCCCTGCTGTAATCCTAAGCGAGAATGCTCTCCTGTTCAATGAAATGAAAGCGTACTTTCGTCATGAACAATGATGACAACATTAGGTTATGTAATCGTTTTTATCTATGCATAATGGCTGAACTCATTGGTACATAAGGCTTTTCTTGCCTATGACTTTTATCATTTCCAAAATCATTTTCTACCCTATAGCTTGATCTAATCAGACAATTTGCATCCACAATCTGCTTAAACAGTATTCACATCGTTCCTTGGAAAACACAAAAAAACCTGTGCAAGCATCAAGCTCACACAGGTCGCAATAACACGAAGCACATCTCATTTTTGTAATAACATATGTTAATAAGTACAAGTTCATTGATTCTATTCTTCGGTATGTTTGCGATACGCATCTGCATTCATCAATGTGGACAACGCTGCAGACAGATCTCCCTCAACACGAATCTCGATCATCCAGCCTTCCTCGTAAGGAGAGCTGTTTACCAGTTCAGGTGAGTCCTGCAACGAATCATTCACCGCAATGATTGAACCAGTGACTGGAGAAAACAAGTCCGACACCGTTTTGACCGATTCGATCGTTCCAATGCTGTCTTCTGCTTTTACATTGGATTCAAGGTCAGGCAATTCCACAAACACAATGTCACCCAGCTGATGCTGCGCGAACTCGGTAATGCCAATACGTACAGTATCCTCCCCTACGGTTTGCACCCATTCGTGCTCTTCACTGTACAGGAAATCACTTTTCAATTCGCTCATCGATATCCGCCTCGCTTTTCATTAATGAGTGCATGCGATCTTTGACCTTAACCTTTTTCCCAGAACATAGCGTATGATATTTATGAATCAAATGTCAAGATACCTTACAATTTATTTGCTGATCCCCTCCTCAAACCGTAACCTGAATACACTCTTTCTACATATACTGGTGAATATTAGAATAGTAAGCGTAGTCTTTTTAAATACACGAACAATTATATTAAAACTATACTAAATATTCGGTTTTTAATCACTTTCTATGATATCGTTCTTGACATCGATAGTGGATTCACGTTTTAATGAGAGGAGTAAACGTGTTTATTGGACTATGTTATACCCGCGGATGAATGTAAAGGGAGAGATTACCCGCGACACCCGACTCGGGATGTACATGAGGTAACGCCGAAGGAGTAAACCACCGATAAGCGGAGGTGAATCTCTCAGGCAAAAGGACTTTTACGGGACGCAACTCTGGAGAGCATCTATTCGCCCTGTGCGGGCGTTATGATCACCCAAGGGGAAACCTGCTGTACGACGCGGCGGGGTAACTCTCAGGTACAAGGGACAGAGCCTTAGAATACAGCGTGCTACTTGGCATGCCGGTTCTTTGGCCTGTCCTTTTCCTTTTTCCCAAAAAACGAAAAACAGGATTCAGATCGGCGCTGTCATAGCTGCCTTATCATACTTACCCACTAAAGGTCTCTAGATGAAAATTTAAAAATACCCTGGTTCATTGATCCACGATTGCATATTCGGCCGGCTGACGGCCCATGACGAGGTGATTTGATGTCCGATTTGCTTAGAACACCACTCTTCCCACTATATCAGCAATATGAAGGCGTACGGTGCATTGATTTTGGAGGCTGGGAGCTTCCGGTACAATTTAGCGGAATCCAGAAAGAACATGAAGCGGTACGCGAGCGCGCTGGACTGTTCGATGTATCCCATATGGGCGAATTCACAGTACAGGGTGAGCAGGCTGAAGCATTTTTGCAACAAATGATGACCAATGATGTGACCACGCTGGTTCCCGGTCAAGCCCAGTATACCCTGATGTGTTATCCGAATGGCGGTGTGGTGGATGATCTGCTCGTGTATAAGCTGGAAGATCAGCAGTATATGCTCGTGGTTAACGCCTCCAACATCGACAAGGATTGGGCATGGCTGCAAGAGCACTTGATCCCTGGTGTAAGCATGACCAACGATTCGGAGCAGACGGCGCTGCTCGCCCTGCAAGGTCCACTGGCTGTAGATATTATCGGAAAAGTTACAGATACGGATGTATCCACCATTGAACCATTTCGTTTTGTGCAGAATGCCGAAGTCTGTGGAGTAAAATTGCTGTTATCCCGTACTGGTTATACCGGTGAAGATGGATTTGAACTATATGTATCTGCGGACCAAGCCTCTGCGGTCTGGAATGGATTAATGCAGGCTGGAGAAGGTCACGGACTTGTACCAGCAGGTCTCGGTGCCCGGGATACGCTGCGCTTTGAAGCAAGGCTCCCTCTGTATGGACAGGAATTGTCGGCAACCATCTCTCCACTCGAAGCTGGCGTAGGTATGTTTGTGAAGCTGAACGCTGGACCCTTTATCGGACACGAAGCCTTGTTACAACAAAAAAATGACGGTCCCGCCCGCAAACTGGTCGGTATCGAAGTGCTGGAGCGTGGCATTCCCCGCCCCCACTATCCGATTTACGCCGAAGGCGTACAGATTGGCGAAGTGACGACAGGTACGCAATCACCTACATTGAAGCGTAATCTGGGGCTTGCCCTCATCGACAGCAAACATGCTGGACTCGGAACCCCGCTTGAGATTGAGATCCGCGGCAAGAAGCTGAAAGCCGTGGTCGTGAAGACCCCTTTTCATAAACGGATACGTACGTCAAAGACACCTACCCAAGGAGTTGATCAAGCATGAGCAAGCACCGTTACATTCCCATGACCGAGCAGGATCAGAGCGCCATGCTCGCAACCATCGGTGTGGATACACTGGATGATCTGTTTCAGGACATTCCGCAGGAGATTCGTTATCAGGGCGAGCTGCCCGTATCCTCCAAACTTGATGAATATGCGCTGACACGTCACATGTCCAAACAGGCTGGCGCCAACGCCAATTTCGAAACACATGCCAGCTTCCTCGGTGCAGGCATATACGATCATCATGTTCCTTCCGTCATCAATCATGTCATTTCCCGTTCCGAGTTCTACACTGCCTACACACCTTATCAGCCTGAGATCAGCCAAGGTGAACTACAGGCCATTTTCGAATTCCAGTCCTACATCTGTGAATTAACCGGTATGGCTGTAGCCAATGCCAGCATGTATGACGGTGCAACGGCCTTTGCGGAAGCAGGTAATCTGGTCGCAGCGGCAACTCGTCGCAAACAGCTCATCGTATCCCGTACCGTTCATCCGGAAGCACGTCAGGTATTGCAGGCGTATGCGCACGGATTGAGTTTGGAGATTGTCGAGATTGGCTATAAGGATGGCGTCACTGACTGGGATGCCCTGCAAGCCGCCATCTCAGACGATACCGCTGCTGTCATGATCCAGAGTCCGAACTTCTTCGGTGCCGTGGAAAATGTGAAGCAAGCCGCTGACCTCGTGCATGCGCACAAGGGTCTGCTCGTCGTAAGTGCTAACCCGCTATCGCTGGGTCTGCTGGAAGCTCCAGGCAAGCTGGGTGCTGACATCGTAGTAGGCGATGCGCAGCCCCTCGGTATCGCCGCTTCACTTGGCGGCCCGACATGCGGATATTTCGCCGTATCCCAGCCTCATATGCGCCGAATTCCTGGCCGAATTGTAGGCCAGACCACAGATCGCAACGGCAAGCGCGGTTTTGTACTTACACTGCAAGCACGTGAACAGCATATCCGCCGCGAAAAGGCGACATCTAATATTTGTTCCAACCAGGCTTTGCTTGCACTCAGCGCATCAGTCTATATGTCTATCATGGGGAAACAAGGAATGATCGATGTAGCCGATCTGAATCTGCAAAAGAGTCATTACACCCTGAATACATTAACTGCGGTTCCTGGAGTTAGCCTGACGTTTAATGCACCAACATTCAATGAGTTTGTGATTAAGCTTCCTGAAGGAACAGACGTGGATGCACTTCAGCTGAAACTGCTAGATGAGGGTTTCATTGGTGGCTACGAACTCGGACGTAATTATCCGGAGCTTGCCGGACATATGCTGATTGCTGTTACCGAACGACGCAGTAAGGAAGAGATTGACGAATTCGCACGAGCATTGGAGGGATCGCTGTGACTCAGGAAACGACGACAACACCGGCACAAGGACAATCGGAAACGGGTACCTCTGTCTCCACTTCAGCTCAATCTGTGACAGAAAAATTCAACGCACAAACCTTATCCCCTGCATCGGAGCAAGCATTGATCTTTGAACTCAGCAGCCCTGGACGTGTCGCTTATTCCCTGCCAGAATGTGACGTTCCTCGTCAAGCTGTCGATGCGTTGATTCCCCGGGAAATGCTCCGTTCAGAAGCAGCGGCACTGCCGGAAGTGTTCGAGGTAGATGTTATTCGACACTATACTGCTCTGTCCCGCCGCAACTTCGGCGTAGATAACGGATTCTATCCACTGGGCTCTTGTACGATGAAATACAATCCAAAGATTAATGAGGATGTTGCACGTTATAATGGTTTCGCCAAAATTCATCCGTACCAGCATGAATCCAGCATTCAAGGTGCACTTGAACTGTTATATACGTTGCAAAACGACCTTGCAGGTCTGACAGGTATGGATGCGGTGACCCTGCAACCCGCCGCGGGTGCCCATGGAGAATGGACGGGACTTATGATGATTCGTGCCTACCACGAAGGTCGTGGCGAACAACGTACCAAAGTCATCGTGCCCGATTCTTCGCATGGTACCAACCCGGCAAGTGCAACCGTTGCAGGATTTGATACTGTAACGATTCCATCCCGGGCAGACGGACTGGTTGATCTGGACGCACTCCGTGCAGCCGTCGGTTCGGATACGGCAGCATTGATGCTGACAAACCCGAATACACTTGGTTTGTTCGAGAAAGACATTCAGGAGATTGCATCCATCGTACACCAGGCTGGTGGCTTACTGTACTACGATGGCGCGAACTCCAATGCCATTATGGGCATTACCCGTCCGGGTGATATGGGCTTTGACGTGGTGCATCTGAACTTGCACAAAACGATGAGTACGCCTCATGGCGGTGGTGGACCTGGCGCCGGACCAGTCGGCGTGAAGAGCCGTCTGGTTCCGTTCCTGCCTAAGCCGATGGTGATCAAAAATGATGACGGTATGTATGCATTCGATCGTGAAGGCGATCAATCCATTGGCCGGGTGAAAGCCTACTACGGTAACTTCGGTATTTTGGTACGTGCCTATGCCTACATTCGCACCTATGGACCGGAAGGCTTACGCCGTGTTTCTGAATGCGCGGTACTGAATGCCAACTATATGATGGCCCGCCTCACCCCTTACTACGAGATTCCATATCCAGGCGTATGTAAACATGAATTCGTCATGTCTGGACGGGGACTGAAGCAGTATGGTGTGCGTACACTGGATGTTGCCAAACGATTGCTTGATTTTGGATATCATCCACCAACCGTGTACTTCCCGCTTAACGTCGAAGAATGCATTATGATCGAGCCGACAGAAACCGAAAGTAAAGAAACGTTGGATGGATTCATTGATACGATGATACGGATTGCCAAAGAAGCAGAAGAGACACCAGAACTGGTACTGAACGCACCTTATGGCACACCGGTTACTCGACTCGATGAGACTACCGCAGCCCGTAAACCTGTACTGAACTGCGCTTGCAGTTAAACTAAGTGAGTTTCTAATCCATGCTCTTGCTGATGTTAACTACACCAGTAAGAGCATTTTTTGGCTATACATTACAGGCTCTCTCTCCTCGTACTCCCCTTTATTTCCTATACATTCGCCCAACAAAAAAAGCCGATATCCACATGATTCGCGGATACCGGCAAAATCGCTGCATGAACGCAGCTCATTATCGGAAAAAGAAAAACCTCAAATCCGGAGGATACCCCGGCAAAATTACGCTTGAATGCTTTGAACCAATTCAACGACTTGTTCAGCCGTTTGCATATCCAAAGCTTTGGTAGCCAGTTCCTGCATATCCGCACGGGACAGCTTGGTGATCTGACTACGAGCTGGCAGAATGGATGTTGCGCTCATGCTGAACTCATCCAATCCAAGACCGAGCAGCAATGGAATTGCAGTTTCGTCTCCTGCCATCTCACCACACATGCCAACCCATTTGCCTTCACGATGCGCTGCATCGATAACCATTTTAACCAAACGCAAAATGGCCGGGTTATACGGTTGGTACAGATAAGCCACTCGTTCGTTCATACGATCAGCAGCCATGGTGTATTGAATCAGATCGTTCGTTCCGATACTGAAGAAATCCACTTCTTTGGCAAATTGATCCGCCAGAACTGCAGTCGAAGGAATTTCGACCATGATTCCGAGTTGAATGCTGTCAGAAACAGCAATACCTTCAGCAACCAGCTTCTCTTTCTCTTCGAGCAAGACAGCTTTTGCTTCACGGAATTCACCCAGTGTTGCGATCATTGGGAACATCACACGCAGGTTGCCATGTACGCTTGCACGCAGCAATGCACGCAATTGTGTACGGAAGATATCCAGACGGTCCAAACACAGACGAACTGCGCGGAAGCCGAGGAATGGATTCATTTCTTTTGGCAGATCCAGGTATGGAAGCTCTTTGTCTCCACCGATGTCGAGTGTACGAACAACGACAGGTTTACCTTCCATTTTTTCCAGTACCGCTTTGTAAGCATTATACTGAATGTCTTCGGAAGGAAGCTTGTCTCTGCCCATGTACAGGAACTCGGTACGGTACAGGCCTACAGCCTCGCCGCCGTTCTCCAGAACACCCGTTACATCATTCGGTGTACCGATGTTGGCTGCAAGTTCAACATGAACGTTGTCTACCGTTACCGTTGGCTCATCACGAAGTTTTCTCCACTCTGCACGTTGTGCATCATACTGTTCCTGTTTGGCACGGTATTCAGCAATAACGTCATCTGTAGGGTTAACCAGTACGTGACCATCCAGACCGTCAACAATAATCATATCGCCTTGTTTCGCTTGAGCCAAGATGTCCTTGGTTCCAACGACAGCCGGAATCTCAAGAGAGCGAGCCATAATCGCCGAGTGAGAAGTACGACCACCAATGTTGGTTGCAAAACCTTTAACAAATTGACGGTTCAGTTGTGCCGTATCCGAAGGCGTCAGATCCTCCGCAAGCACGATCACTTCTTCATTGATCTCAGCTGGACTCATGAAGTCGATACCAAGCAAGTGATTTAGCACACGTTTGGTAACATCACGCATATCTGCAGCACGTTCCTGCAGGTAAGCACTCTTCATGTTCTCAAACATGGAGATAAATTGCGATGCCGTTTCGTTCAAAGCAAATTCTGCATTGATCATGTCATCTGCAATTCTAGCTTTAACCGGATCAATCAGTTCCGGGTCATTCAAAATGAGCAAATGCGAAGCAAAAATCTCTGCTTTTTTCTCGCCAAGCTCTTGTAAAGTGCGCTCTTTGATCGCCTCAAGCTCAGCCTGGGACTTGCCCAGAGCTGAGTCGAGTTTCGCGATCTCTGCGTCAACGTCGGTAATTTGGCGTTTTTCTACAGAGTAATCAGGATGCTCCAAGATAAACGCCTTGGCGATAGCAATACCCGCCGAAGCCGCGATCCCGGAGACATTAAGCATTAATTTCGCCCAACCCTTCGTTAACCATAACGTCAGTCAAAGCTTGAAGAGCTTCAGCTTCGCCTTCGCCTTCAACGATGATGCTGATGGTGTCGCCTTGTTCCAAACCGAGGGAAAGAACACCCAGGATGGATTTCAAAGTTACTTTTTTACCGTTAGCTTCTGCAAAGGATTCTGCACCTTTGAATTTGTTAGCTGTATTAACCAGGGCTGTCGCCGGACGTGCGTGGATACCATCTTCGTCTGTAATTCTAAATGTTTGTTGCATTACAATCATCTCACTTTCAGTAATTTGGTTTAGGCATTGCATATATTTACACTTGCTTGCCATCGTCGTAACACTTCTTATTTTATCTCAATGATTGGCTGATCGCCAACTTTGAGCACTCCACTCTTCTTCAAGGTCACTGTGGAGCCTTCTGGCAGGTTGGTGAAAATAACTGGTGAAATGATCGATGGAGCGTTCGCTTTGACATACTCCAGATCCACTTCCATAATCGGCTGACCCGCCGATACCAGATCACCTTCCTGCACCAGTACGTTAAAGCCTTGACCTTTCAGCTTCACCGTATTGACACCTATATGAACAAGCACTTCCTTGCCTCCGTCGGACATGATGCCCACGGCGTGTTTGCTTGGAAATACATTAAACACTTTACCATACACAGGAGATGTTATTGTGCCATCATGTGGCAAAATAGCGAATCCGTCACCTGTCATTTTTTCAGCAAAGACCGGATCAGGTACGTTCGAAATGTCCAGCAACTCACCATTAACTGGCATTACGATATCCTCAGCAACGATACGCTCGCCTTGTTCACCTTGAGCCTTCTCCTCTTCTGGAGTCGGTTTAGCAGCTGCTGGCGTTGGTGCTGGTGTTCGTCCTGCAATGATATCCTGCATTTGAGTTTTAATCGTATCGGAACGTGTTCCGAAGATGGCTTGAACATTATTACCCACTTCAAGCACACCAGATGCACCCAATTGCTTCAAACGATCTTTTTTCACATTGGATTTCTCATTGACTTCAATCCGCAAACGAGTAATACAAGCGTCCAGATGTTTGATATTCTCCTTACCACCAAAAGCTTCGAGAATGTTATGCGGCAGCTCATCCGTTGAACCGGAGCTTCCGCCAGACGCAGTTTCAGGCGTTGCCTCTTCACGTCCTGGTGTTTTGAGATTGAATTTGCGAATGATTAATCGGAATCCGAAGTAGTAGATTACCGCAAGAATCAAGCCGACGATAACAACGTTCCACCATGGTGTACGGTTCGGAATAATACCGAAGATCAGGAAGTCAATGAACCCACCGGAGAAGGTCATACCGATCTTGACACCCAGAATTTGCATGGTCATGAAAGACAAACCTGCAAAGATACAGTGTACTGCAAACAGGATTGGCGCTACAAACAGGAACGAGAATTCAAGTGGTTCTGTGATCCCTGTCAGGAACGAGGTCAGCGCAGCCGAACCCATAATGCCTGCAACATACTTTTTGTGTTCCGGTCTTGCTTCATGGTACATCGCAAGAGCGGCCGCTGGCAAACCGAACATCATGAACGGGAATTTACCAACTTGGAACGTTCCCGCTGTGAGGTTTGCACCATCACGCAATTGATTGAAGAAGATCTGCTGGTCACCACGAATGACGTCTCCAGCTTTGTTCACGTACTCACCGAACTCAAACCAGAATGGGGAGTAGAAAATGTGGTGAAGACCGAACGGAATCAATGACCGTTCCACGACACCGAAGATAAATGCCGACAATGTCGGGCTTGTATCTACCATGAAGTGAGACACAGCATTCAATCCATTTTGAATCGGTGGCCAGATAATCACGAGAAGCAACCCGATTAAGAGGGAAACAACCGAAGTGATAATCGGAACAAATCGTTTACCTGCAAAGAAACCCAGGTAAGACGGCAGTTCGATTTTGAAAAATCGATTGTAACACAGCGCGGCGGCAATACCTATGATAATACCTCCGAACACGCCTGTACTTAATGTTGGGATACCCAAGATGCTGGCATAACCCGGTACTTCGCCGATCATT
This sequence comes from Paenibacillus sp. Z3-2, assembly GCF_054161325.1. NCBI lineage: Bacteria > Bacillati > Bacillota > Bacilli > Caryophanales > Paenibacillaceae > Paenibacillus > Paenibacillus sp. Z3-2. The sequence goes on from NZ_CP096397.1 coordinate 5,030,819, forward strand.
GCCGGGGTAACCCCTACTGCGGTACCCAGTGTGACGTTCATGACCAGATAACCGATGATGGCTGCTAGACCCGCAACCCCTTCGCCACCGGCCAATCCAACGGCTACACCGACGGCGAACAGCAATGCCAGATTATCAAATACGATCTGACCTGCGTTCATCATAATTGTTGCGATCGAGTTCACCCAAGGGGTGTCGAGTGCAGATACATATTGCAAAAAGTCTTGATTAACCAGCATGTTTCCGATTCCGAGCAGCAAACCTGCCGCTGGCAGAATGGCTACAGGTAACATGAGCGCTTTACCTACTCTTTGTAATACACCAAAAAGCTTCTTAAACATCGCTTCGCTTACACCCTTTCGTCTAAGTTTATATGTTGTTATGCAAGCAAGGGAACACAAAAAAAGGCATGAATTAATAAAGTGAACTGTGCCAACCTTGGGGTATAGCATACCCTGTATAAGGTAAGAACAATCACACTCTTATTAACTCATGCCTGATCGAGTCAGTAACACGTCGCTTATGTTAATTCAGTTGCTTGATTACGGAGACCATTGTAGCACCAGTTCTAATCCATTGCAAGCCTTTACACCAAAAAAATTATTCCCGCATTCCATCACTGGAATGATTTCACTTATTCTCTTCTTCCTTCCGTTGATTCAGCCGTTGCAGATGAATGGTCAGATACCCTACTTCCGCGGGATAAACTGGCAATTTCAGCCTTTTCTCCATCACTTTGGTCAGCTTCCATGCAAGCGAGTACATTTCCGGATACTCCAACTTGAGCAGCGAATCCAATTTATGAAGTTCTTCGACTTTGTCCCCCCGGCGTACACGCTCAAGGGCGAAACGAAGATGAGTGAGCAAACGGGAGTAGTCCAGCGATTCCGTTTCAAACGAATAATCAAGTTGGTCAGACACCACGTTCACCAGATCAGTGATCAATTGTGAATGTTCACGTACCTGGGATATATTTTGGTTGGTCATTGCGCTATAGATATGAAGGGCAATAAAACCAATCTCGTCCATCCCCAAGTCTACTCCCATTCTCTCCTTGATCAGACGAACAGCGTATTCTCCCATCCGATATTCTTCAGGATAAATCTCGCGGGTCTCATATAGAAATGGATTTTGTATGACAATTCCCTGTTCCTTGCGTTTTAACGCGAAAGAAATATGATCGGTTAATGCAATATGGATATGTTCATTCAGAGGAACGTCCGTACGCTCTGCGATATACGTAATGACTTCGTTAATAATCTCGATCAAGGCTTCATCCACCTGTGGAAGAAGCTGCTTGTACTGCTCCTGCTCCTGCTGGTTTTTCAAAATGAACATTTTCTCCACAGCCATCAGTGGAATGTGATCACTCGGTTTTCGGTTAAAACCAATGCCCTTACCAATGACAACGACTTCCCCATGATCAGGATGCTGTGCAATGATTACATTATTATTTAGCGCTTTATCTACATGCAGGCTGCTCATTGTTTGCACCTCATTTTTCACACCATCTTAGGTGTGATAAGTCACACCCTGTTACGAACGAAAAGACATCCGGAGCGGGCAAACCGCGCCGGACGTCTCGCTTAAAAAGTAACAAAAATTCGCCTTAAGGTCAATAGAGTATACCGCAACATTGGAAGTGGTTGTTACTCGTCAACCCCAGCTCTTTCCACAATCTTGTCGATTATGGAAGGGGTTGTCACAGCCTCGCTCTGTTGAATGGCAACCGGCGCAGGTGTTTTGGACTTGGTAAGGCCTTTAATCAGCTGCTCTACATCGATGCCGGATACGCTTTTAAGCATCTCTGGAGCCGTCGCCATAAGTTCCGTAACATAGTTACTTACACGCGCTGCACCTTCTCCTTTACCTGTATCTACCACAGTCAGTTTATCAATGGATGCAATCGGCTCGGCAATTTTTCCAGCCAGCTCAGGCAGCATTTTGACGATAATATCGAGTACAGCCGCTTCGCCAAACTTCTGGAACGCCTCGGCCAGTTTTTCCTTCGCTTCTGCTTCGGCAAGTCCACGCAAACGAATAACTTCTGCATCAGCTGTACCTTTGGCAAGTTCCGCATCCGCCATGGCCTGACCTTCAAGCCGCTTCTGTTCAGCTGTTGCTTTGGCGTGTGTTTCGATGGAGTACTGTACTGCATCGGCTTCACGCATTCTTTTGGCTTTATCCGCTTCGGCAGCCTGCTCCACCGCATAACGATCCGCTTCTGCCTTTTTCTTCACTTCGGCATCATATTGCTTCTCACGTACGACGATTTCTTTTTCTTGCAGATCGATCTCACGTTCTTTACGAACGAGTTCAACCTTCATTTCTTCTTCTACCACGGTCTGTCTCGCACGCGCTTCATGGATATGGTATGCCTGATCGGCTTCCGCTTTTGCTGTATCCTGATCCCGCTTAAACGTGGCTACTTTTAGTTCCTTCTCTTTGGCTGCCTCGGCGATATTGGTATCCCGCAGCAACTCTGCTTTTTGGCCCTGTTCTTCCGCATTAGCCTTTTGAATACGCGCATCACGCATTGCTTCCGCTTCAGCAATCTCGGCATCACGCTTCACTGCCGCAATTCTCGGTTTACCGAGAGCGTCCAGGTAGCCCTGTTTGTCACGAACATCCTTGATGGTAAATGAGACAATTTGCAGTCCCATTTTTTTCAGATCTCTAGCTGCTACTCCTTGAACCTCTTGAGCAAATCGATCCCGGTTCCGATACACCTCTTCCACCGTCATCGTACCGAGGATGGCCCGCAAATGCCCCTCCAGTACCTCCTGTGCTTCGCTTCTCAGCGCTTCTACAGGTTTACCGATGAATTGCTCAGCTGCCGTAGCAACGTCCTCTACAGCGCCCCCAACCTTGATAATAGCGACACCGTCAGCAATAACTGGAACACCTTGCTCCGTGTACACTTCAGGTGTGGAGACATCCAGCTTGTGGGACAATAAGGAGATAAACTCGGATTGCTGGAATACCGGCAGGATAAATGCACCGCCACCACGAACAATTTTAATTTTCCGGCCAGAATCATCATCGGATATATTTTTGCTACCCAGGAATGACCCCGTAACGATCATCGCTTCATCCGGTCCAACCGTTTTGTATCTCGCCCAGAAAGCCAAACCCAAAATCAGAATCACACCAATAACAACTGCAGGAATCAACAACACATCCCAATTTAAATCCATTCCACATCTCTCCCCTTATTCATTCATGATGAGTGCTTAAACTAATTAGGTGATTAGACTAGTTTATAAATCTTTAAGTACATTTTCATCCCATTCCGACACTCGCAGTACACCATCTACGACATCCACCACGACAACACGTGCTCCCGCCGCAATGGGAAGGTGTTCAAAGCTGGATGCTGTCTGAATCGTACTACCGGATGCAAAGCGGATCATCACTTCACCAAAACCTTTTTCCGGCACCGGAATGGTAATTTCCCCAATTTTGCCTGATAACTCTTTCATTGAAAATGCAATGGAGACATCGCTGTTACGCATCGGTTTGATATATGCGAAGAATACCAGCATGGCTGCAGCAATACCTATAAGCAGGGATAATATTAGACCGGACATCGCACTTAATGAACTATAACGTGTCAGCATAATGCCTGCCCCACCAAAGGTTGTAATGGAACCAGCTAACACAACGGGTTTGAAAAAATCAAGACCTGGCATTTCGAAAGCTCCGTCCAGCAAGCCATCAATCAAGTCACCCAGCACAAGGCTGACAACCGCAAATATTGCTCCTCCGATTAGACACCCCCAATAAATTGTCTCCATCCCCTGTTCCTCCTCTCCTCTGCCGCAAATTCATTCTAACTGAGCATTCCACATGTAAATAAATACGTAGCTAACATCAAAATGTTTCAAATTCTTTCCTCAAATGTATTCTGGAGCCGATAATGGGTATTATCACGACATTCTGTTCTCCTTGCTTCATGTTCCTTCGTTATTCACGTGTACAGCCCGAATACATGAAAAAAACCGCAAGCCCCCATGAAGGAGACTTGCGGCTATCGGACAACAGCATGTGTCCGTTCACTTGTCAGGGATTATAGAATTACAGAGAAGCCTTGTAGATGGATACAACATCTTCCCGTTGCAGTTTCTTGAAGTTACCGAATGGACCAAACAGCATCGCTTTGTCAGCCATTACGTCGATCTGACTATCATCGATATCGTAATCTGCCAAACGGTTAGGTGCACCAATGGATGTCCAGAATTTGCTAAGCGCATCGATACCCTCTTCAGCAACCTGTCTGTCCGACTTGCCTTCAGGATTCACTTCGAACACATTGATTGCCAGACGTTTGAATCGATCCACATTGACATCCAGATTATGTTTCATCCAGTGTGGGAACAAGATCGCGAGTCCACCGCCATGCGGGATATCATACACTGCGGATACCGCGTGTTCGATATTATGTGTTGCCCAGTCTCCTGCGAGACCCATATTCAGCACGCCATTCAATGCCATCGTTCCGCAATACAGAATTGTTTCGCGCAGCTCATAGTTCTCCAAATCTTCAACCAGACGAGGTGCTGCTTCCATTACGGTACGCAGAATCGTCTCACAGAAGCCGAGTTGAACCGGTGTGTTGGCGTCCAGATGGAAGTAATGCTCCAATACGTGAGACATCATATCCACCATGCCGTATACCGTTTGGTCCAGTGGAACAGTGTATGTATTCACTGGATCCAGGATAGAGAATGCAGGGAAAGAGTATGCACTGCCCCAACCCAGTTTTTCTTGGGTATCCTGATTCGTAATAACCGAACCGGAGTTCATCTCCGAACCAGTTGCTGCCATAGTCAGTACCGTACCGAGTGGAAGAGCGTCTTGTGCAACAGCTTTGCGCTGAGCAAAATCCCACATATCGCCATCATACTTGGCACCTACAGCAATCGCTTTGGAACAATCCAGTACACTACCGCCACCTACAGCGAGGATCAGGTCGATGTTATTTGTTTTGCAGATGTCTACCCCTTTATGGACCGTAGAAAGACGCGGGTTAGGTTCCACGCCAGCCAGTTCAGTCACTTCTGCTCCAGCTTCCTTAAGCAAACCGATCACTTGATCATACAGCCCACTGCGTTTGATACTGCCGCCACCATATACAAGCAGAACCCGTTTACCGTATTTCGGCACTTCTGTTTTCAATGCTTCCAGTTGTCCTTTGCCGAAAATCAGCCGGGTTGGATTATAGAATTGGAAAGATCTCATATCTATTGTCGCCTCCAATGGAGTTTAGAATTTTTGTGCAACTCCAATTATAGTACCCTGTTTATAGAAAAACAAATCGATAGTCACTCACTTTATAACAACCCGTTAATCTCCAAATGTGCTCGAAACATCTCGCTCGTTGAAGGTAAATCCTCAGCGTTCGCCCATGTTTCGGTGGCCCATAACCCAGCCTGTTTGAATGCCCGAGGACAATGAATAAAGCACTCTTCCACATCCACAATGACAGCTGCACCTATGGTTTTACCACTCCAGCCCATACTGGCGATGAATTCCTCATCCTTGGTAATGGATGCTGTACCATTGATACGCAGCACTTCATTCAGTCCCGGAATCAAAAAAAGCATACCGATACCAGGGTTAGACAACATGTTCAACAACGAGTCTATCCGCCGATTGCCTGGGCGCTCGGGATAAACGAGCCGATATGGTTCATATACTTTCACAAATCCCGCTCCATCGCCCCGTGGCGATACATCGCTATTTCCATCCCGATCGGACGTAGAGAGGAAAAATAAAGGCGACATGGTTAGAAAATTCTGAACATGTGAATCCACAAATGAGATTGCCTTGTTACGCACATGTTCATGGGGTTCCCCCACCATGCTTTGCAGTTCCTCTGCATCTGTAATCAATGGAATATTCAATGCCTTCTTTTCCAATTCATTAACCCCATTTCCTCAATTCATTGTGTTACTCTAGGACTTCTCTCCATTATAACTGGCTCGGAAGCTCATTCCAATGCGTACTCATGACAAGAACACCCGCTCCTGATTGGGCGGGTGTTCTTGATTTGTTGATTATGTTAATTATTATTCAGTGTATCCCATGCTGCTCACAAAACGACGGAAAGCCTGACGTCCTGCTTCATCATGTTTGTAGACACCTGCATGCTCCAGAATCTCGGCAAATTTCAAACCGACTTCCTGCTGTACAATAGCAACGGCTTGTTCTTTGTCCAACTTAGGACCGAAACGTCCAATCAATTCTTCCGCCCAGCCCAGATGCTTGTTCAAGACATGATCGGAAGCTTTGGCCGCTTCAGCAAGCTTGGCATCTCCAGCGAGGATATCCGCGATACTGTCCAGTTCTTCTTTCAAGCGACCTGGCAGAATGGCAAGTCCCATCACTTCGATCAGACCAATGTTCTCTTTTTTCAAATGGTGCATCTCACGATGCGGATGGAAAATCCCTTCAGGATGCACATCATTCGTGCGGTTGTTACGCAAGACGAGATCCATCTCATACCCACCGTCTGCACTGCGACGAACGATTGGTGTTACCGTATTGTGCGGTACCTGTTCCCCATCTACTTCACTGAATGCCTCGATATCCGCAGCAGAATCACTGTAGAGCTTCCACGCTTCATATACAGCATTACCTGCTTCAAGCAACTCTGCAGGATCGTGTGAAGCCAGACGCATCACAGACATCGGCCATTTTACGAGACTCAGTGTAAGTCCAGGTGCATCCGCATGGCGGAAGACGGCCTCAGGCTGTGCATTTTGAATCGCGAATGTATGACGTCCACCCTGGAAATGGTCATGTGTCAGAATCGATCCGCCTACGATCGGCAAATCCGCGTTAGATCCGATAAAGTAATGCGGGTACTCCCCGACAAAGGCAAGCAGTCTACGCAGCGTATCCTTCGTCAGTTTCATCGGCACATGATCGTGATGGAAAATGATGCAGTGCTCGTTGTAGTATACATACGGCGAGTATTGGAACAACCAAGGCTCGTTGTTTAGCTCCAGCGGAATGACACGCAGGTTTTGGCGAGCCGGGTGATTCACCCGACCAGCGTAGCCTACATTTTCACGACACAGTTGGCATTTTGGATATACCGGAGGCGGAAGCAATTTCGCCATGGCAATTTCCTTTGGACTTTTCTCCGGCTTCGACAGGTTGATGGTTATCTCCATGTCTCCATAGGCCGTGTCCTGTGTCCAGTAGACGTTCTTCGAGATCCGATCCATCCGGATATAGTTGGAGTTAATCGACAAGTCATAGAACTGAGAGGTGGCTGCCTCAATGCCTTCCGTTTGCTCCGTGTGACGGAATGCGCGTACCACTTCGGATGGGCGAGCCATTAGATGGCCCATGATTTTGGCATCCAGCAAATCACGGAACGTATCGCTATTTTCAGGAATGAGTCCAATAGTGAATCCATAATCAATCAACGTATCCAGCATAGCTTGTGGACCATCGGGCACAGTTGTGTCCAACTCTCCGGCATAAGGCTCTGAGAATCCGAATTGTTCAAGCAATAGGTTGCGGCTATAATCCCAATCCGCTTCCTCGATTAATTGTTTCTGCAAGGCAAATGCAACCAGACGTTCAATGGCATGCAGTGCTTCCTGCTGCTCCGGTGTCCGCTCTGTGGCACCTGCTGCAATATGAGTCTGTGACATAAGGTATTCGCCTCCTAGTTTTTTCCGTAGCCGTCAGGACGTGATTGGTGCCAGCCCCAAGCGCTTTGAATGACATCTTCAAGATTGGTCCACTTCGGATTCCAGCCCAGGACGGATCTCGCTTTCGCAGAGGAAGCTACCAGCACAGCCGGGTCACCTGCACGACGTGGTTCCTGTACAACCGGGATATCGAGGCCAGTCACTTTTTTAGCTGTCTCAATGACTTGTTTCACCGAGAATCCTGTACCGTTACCCAGGTTAAATACATTGCTGTTCTCACCTTTGCGAAGATAATCTACTGCACGCAGATGCGCATCAGCCAAGTCGCTCACGTGGATATAGTCACGGATACATGTTCCATCTTCTGTTGCATAGTCGTCACCAAATACTGCGATGTGTGGGCGTTGTTTCAAAGCTGTTTGCAGTACGAGTGGAATTAAGTGACTCTCTGGCTGGTGATCTTCACCGATTTTGCCACTGTCATGAGCACCGGCTGCATTGAAGTAACGCAGGGAAACGTATTTGATATCATGTACTTTATCAAACCAAGACATCATGCGCTCCATCATCAGCTTGGTTTCGCCATACACGCTGGTTGGCTCGGTACGATCGCTTTCTTCAATTGGCACTTTCTCAGGCTCACCATAGGTCGCTGCCGTAGAGGAGAAGACAATGCGGCGTACATTTGCTGCGTTCATGGCTTCCAGCAAGCACAGTGTGCCAAACACATTATTGTCATAATATTTAACAGGTTCTTTCATACTCTCCCCTACCAGGGAACTCGCTGCAAAATGAATAACCGCATCGATTGTATTCTCAGCGAACAGCTTCGCCAGAATTTCTTTGTCACGCAGATCCCCTTCATACAACTTACCGCCGAGCAACGCCTCACGATGCCCTGTCTGCAAGTTATCCAGTACCACAACCTCTTCCCCACGTTCCAACAATGCTGCTACCGTATGAGATCCAATATACCCTGCTCCACCTGTCACCAAAATTGCCATTTTACTTCGCCTCCTTCAATTCTTTAACACCGTCGCCTACACCGCATACATAAAAATCACCTTTGAGACCGGTACGCGCTTCATACGCCGCGCCCACTTCGCTCACAAAACGCTCAACATCGTCTTCATGCACAAGGGATACGGTACAACCGCCAAATCCTGCGCCAGTCATCCGAGCACCGAGCGTGCCTGGAATCCGCTGAGCTTCTTCAACCATAACATCCAGCTCATCACAGCTTACTTCGTACAAGTCGCGAAGCGATTCATGTGAAGCGTTCATCAGCTTGCCGAAGGATTCCAGATCATTGATCCGCAATGCTTCGACCGATGCGAGCACACGTGCGTTCTCTTCCACGACATGTTGTGCACGCTCTCTTACTTTCTCATCCTTGATCTGATCCTTTAATGTTACGAACTGCTCTGGCGTCAATTGAGCCAGGTAATTCAGTGCAGGCAGCTGTTCCTTCAAGATGGCAAGTGCCTGCTCGCATTGGGAGCGACGTTCATTGTAAGCCGAATCCACCAGACCGCGACGTTTGTTCGTGTTCCCGATGACTAATTTGTAGGAGCCTGTACGGAAAGGAACCTTTTCGTACTCCAGTGTGTCACACATCAGCAGGATCGCGTGATCCTGAGCACCGTTTGCGACAGCGAACTGATCCATGATTCCACAGTTGACGCCGACGAACTCATTCTCTGCCTTTTGGGACAGAAGCGCCAGTTGAACCGTATCAATATCCGATACACCCTCCAGAGACTGAATCGCGAATCCGGTGAGTACCTCCAGAGATGCAGACGATGAAAGTCCTGCCCCGTTTGGAATCTCCCCATGGTACAGGAAGTCGTACCCTTTCGTTACCTTCACGCCTTTCCCTTGCAGTTCAACCATGACGCCAACTGGATAGTCGATCCATTCTCCGGTTTTCTCCTTACCTATTGTGGAGGTATTCAGTGCCCCTTCGTAGGACATGTTCGTGGAAGCCAGTTGCAATTGATTGTCTTGACGCTCACGAATAATCAATGTTGTCCCGAATTCCAGTGCTGCCGGAAGCACGTATCCACCGTTATAGTCAATGTGCTCACCGATCAGATTCACACGCCCCGGGGCATGAAACACACGGATGTCCGCTCCACTCACTCCGTATTTCTCAATAAACTTTTGTTTCAATTCAGTTACGTTCACTGCTGGTGCACCTCGCCTCGTTGTTGTGGTTTTCTTAATGTTATTATATAAGAAAGCGGTGCCTCTTGTAATGCAACCATGTGTGTTTCATATGGATAAATGTGACCTTAAGGCGTATAATGATCGGAGCATCCCAGAAAGAAGGAAACGACCATGGCAGATCTCTCAAACTCCAAGAAAGACTCCCTTGCATCTTCTATAGAGAAAATTCAGGAACCACCTTCCGGTAAAAGCGGAGCACTCAGTTATTCGGTTGCCTCCAATCCCGTCTATTATGAACAAGGACCACTGCATGTCCTGTTTGCCGGGGCAAGCCAGACACTTCCGGGTCATGCCCTCGGGCCCAAACTGTATGATTATTATCTACTGCATTATGTAGAAAAAGGGGTGGGTACGTTCCGTACCGAACTGCACACCTACGAGTTATCCGCAGGGGATTGTTTCCTCATTCATCCCGGGCAACTGGTAAGTTATCAGTCTCATGCCCGCAACCCATGGCAATACCGCTGGATTGCCTTCACAGGCAGCCAGGCTGCCCAACATACCGAAGAAGCCGGATTCCGCCCGGAAAAGTCCGTTTTTCATGCCGGGTCATCCTGCGGAATATCCGATTGGCTATCCGTGATGCAGGATGCTTTTGCCGAGCGCAAAGAGAGCTCCCATTTCACATCACTGGGTACGTTATATATGATTCTAGCTGAAGCACAGAATCACCTTTCGCAGGGCCAAACCTTAATTCCAGGTGAATCCTCCATCCGGCGTACGGTGAAACAGATGATTCAATATATGTCCACCCAGTATGCCTATCCTGTCTCCATTGAACAAATGTCTGCGAGTCTTGGATACAACCGTGCATATCTATCCCGTATTTTCAAACAGGAAACCGGACTTTCCCCAGTTACCTATCTGCTAAAACTGCGGATCGACAAGTCGCGTCAACTGCTCCGTGAACGCCCGGATCTGTCCATTGAACAGGTTTCTGCATCAGTTGGACTACCTGACGCACTGTATTTCTCCAAACAGTTCAAACGATTTCATGGTGAAGCACCCAGCTTGTATCGAGAGAAAATACTGTCCCGTCCGTCACACCAGGGGTCACAGAAGAATACCCTACAAAATAAACAGTGAACAACATATTACAACGAAAAAAGGTGCATTCCGCCATTATGGCTAAGATGCACCTTTTACACTTTATTTATTTGTCATCAGGCTCCGGAGACAGAATGGATTCAATACGTTCCAATTCCTCTGTAGAGAATTCCAACTGGCTAAGTGCAGCCACATTCTCTTCAATCTGGGAAGGACGGCTTGCCCCAATCAGCGCAGAAGTTACCCTGCCATTGCGCAGAACCCAGGAGAGTGCAAATTGGGCCAAACTCTGACCGCGGGCCGCAGCAATCTGGTTCAGCGCACGCACTTTGCGGAGCGTCTCTGGAGAGATGTTGTTCTCATTCAGGAATACCGACGGCCCTTTGGCGCGTGAATCTTCCGGGATGCCATTCAAATATTTGTTCGTGAGCACACCCTGTGCCAATGGACAGAATGCAATACTGCCTGTTCCATACTCATCCAGCACGTCCTGCAAACCGTCTTCGATCCAGCGCTCCAACAGCGAGTATTTCGGTTGATGGATTAGCAGCGGTGTTCCCAGACTTTTCAGTATTTCGGCAGCCTGTCTCGTCTGCTCTGCGGGATAGTTAGAGATCCCTACATAGAGCGCTTTGCCCGAACGAACAATATGATCCAGTGCCATCATCGTTTCTTCCAAAGGCGTTTCGGGATCATAACGATGAGAATAGAAAATATCCACATAATCCAAGCCCATACGTTTCAAGCTCTGATTCAGACTGGATACCAGATTTTTGCGTGAGCCCCACTCGCCATACGGCCCGGGCCACATATAGTATCCCGCTTTAGTGGAGATCACCAGTTCATCACGATAAGGTTTCAGATCCTGGGCCAGTACTTGTCCAAATAGCTGCTCTGCCGAACCTGCCGGTGGACCATAATTGTTGGCAAGGTCAAAATGGGTAATGCCCAGATCAAATGAACGGGTAATCATATTACGGCCATTCTCAGCGTTATTAATACCGCCAAAATTATGCCACAGCCCCAGTGAAATCGCTGGCAGCTTCAAACCTGAACGTCCAACGCGGTTATATTTCATCGTTTCATAGCGAGTATCGCTTGCTACGTAGACCATTATGAATCCCTTCTTTCCCCAGGTTCCGCCTCTTGTGTCCGGCCTGTGCCGGAGAATGCGGTTATTCAGTCCATACGTTCAACCAAGAAGCTGGTCCACATTATTCATTACCTCACCAATCGGCTCTGTAATCAGCAAATCCGCCCTGCGGTCGTAAGCGGTAGGTGTAGCGTTCAGCAGAACAGTATGTTTTCCCTGAAAATACGTAATTAACTGGGCGGCTGGATATACCGTCAGTGACGTGCCGCCCACGAGTAACAGATCTGCAGAAGACAGTGCATCAATGGAACGATACAATGTCGTCTGATCCAGCTCCTCTTCGTACAGCACCACATCCGGCTTGATCACACCACCACATGCGGTACAGCGAGGTACGGTATCTTGGGATTGCATAATATCATTCAGCGTATATAAATGTTTGCAATCCATGCAGCCATTACGATGAACCGAGCCGTGAAGCTCAAAAACATTTCTGTTGCCTGCCTTCTGGTGCAGTCCATCGATATTTTGCGTGATGACTGCATGAAGTTTTCCCTCCTGCTCCAAACGAGCTAACAGTCGATGGCATCCATTAGGTTCCGCATCCGGATGAAGCATTTTGCCTCGATAAAAATCATAAAAAATATCGGCATGTTGATCAAAAAAATGTCGGCTTAACAATTCTTCCGGTGGATAAGGCGAATGCTGTTCCGTCTGATACAGACCCGCAGCCGAGCGGAAGTCGGGAATCCCGCTTTCCGTTGAAGTCCCGGCCCCTCCGAAAAAAACAATACGGGAGCTTTCCTGAATCCAGGCAGCCAGTTGTTCTGTTGCGTTCATCCTCTCTCCTCCTTTTACTAGTTCAATCTGGCCAGGGTGACTTATATAATCACGCTTAGCTCATTATAATGACGAATAATGGCATGGGCATCAAACAGATGAGATCCTTGATCTGACTGTTGACAGTAACCGAGCGTATAGGATAAGCCTGCGTGCCGCCCCATCTGCATATCCCCATTGCTGTCTCCAATAACAACGCCCTCCGCAGGGTCGATCTGTAATTCACGGCAAGCCAAAAGTGCTGCTTCTCCATCCGGTTTGCCCTGAGTCACCCGATCACAGCCCACAATGGATGTGAAAAAGGAACGAATCCCCATCCAATCCAGATGTGTTTCTGCTGCCGCTGTACTGTCAGAAGTGACGACTGCCAATGATATGTCTGCTGCCTTGCAGCTCTGCAAGAAAGCTAGCAATCCTGGCATCGGTTCAGCTAGTTTCCTCTGCCTAACCTCTAGCATGGCTACACTTGAAAATTGGCGTATCGTTGTGATCGCTTCATTCCATGGCATACCTGCCGCATATAGCTGCCCGGCAAGCAATCCCGTGCACTCATCAACAGTCGCAATGGCCAGAGGGCCTTGCGGATCATAGCCGACAATATGACCTGCTGAATTATGGATGGTCCCCAGAACATGCTCCAGTTCAACCGTAAATGAAGCTCCAAGCTCATTCATACGAGCTTGTAACTGATTCAGCAATGTCTCTGCCCACGGCCCCCATAGCTGGAGGAATTCCAGCAGTGTACCATCTTTATCGAACAGGATAGCTTTACAGGGGATCTGCGCTCCATGTACTTTAAGCATGGTCATCCGTATCACCTCCATCAAGTTATGCTATAAATGCGTACAGCCCTTAATGCAGAATAATCAAAATCTACTTGATGGTACTTAACCAATCCAGAACCGTCTTGACGGTCTGATTCAGCTGTTCTTCTCCACTCACTTCCGGCTCGCCATCCCCTTTTTGATGACCATAATCACCAAACTGGGCGTGGTTTCCGCCTTCAATGGTGTAATACACCGTGTCTTCTGGAAGATACATACGTCCATTCTGGTACTTCGTGACATTCACGACCTCATCTTTAGTTCCCAGAATGGATAAAGCAGGGATTCCCAGTGACTTTACGCTTCCTTTTTCATCCGGGTAGGATGCCAGAAAGAAGATGCCCTGAAGTGCATCAGGATGTGCGGATGCATAACGTGCAGCCATCGACCCGCCGAGAGAGTGTCCCCCCATAACGAATTGTTCGTCTGGATATGCGGCCAGAATCTCATCTGCCAAGTTTTGCTTAATCACTGCCAGGTTGACTGGCATTTTGGCAATAATGGTGTGATGACCCGCAGCGGCCAACTCATGCGCAAGTGGTGCATAACTTTCCGGTTTTACCAGTCCACCAGGGTAGAAAAGTATACCTTTCCCAGTCGGTTTGTCTGGCACAAAATCAATCCAGTTCTCTTGTTCGCTCACCGTCACATGGTTGGCTGTTTCCATGGCCGTTTGAGCTGTTTCCTGTGGACCGTATGGTGTGAATAATTTCCACGCAACAAATCCACAACCAATGACAATGAGCGCCAGAAGTACGAGCAGGAATTTCCCGATGCCCCTCTTCTTGCGCCCTGTATTATACCGATTTCTCAACGTTAATCACCTTTCTTCACTTCCGCAGGTGCCGCGGCTCACAGAAGCGGGAGCCTTCGCTCATCAGGCTCCCTTCTCCATATTGAAGTGCTATTCAGCCTTGGCCTTGCGGTAAGCATCCATATATTGTTCCGCTCTGCGACGGACATGACTCAGGTCACCCGTCTTCACAGCTTCCGATGTCAAGTCAGAGCCGATCCCTACAGCGACCGCCCCACCCTTGATCCAATCCCCCAGATTAGACAAGGATACCCCGCCAGTTGGCATAAAATTTGCCTGTGGCATAGGGCCCTTCATCGTTTTGATAATCGAAGGATCATACAGGTTGCCTGGGAACAACTTCACAATGTCCACACCAAGCTCCAATGCGCGTTGAACGTCAGCAATCGTCATCACACCAGGCAGAATCGGAATTCGATACAGGTTGCAGATCTGAACCGTATCCGGGTTCAGGGAAGGTCCGACTACAAACTCGGCACCCGACATGATCGCTGCTCTCGCCGTCTGCGGTTCAAGCACTGTTCCCGCACCAATAATCGCAAATTTCTCTGGGTCTTGTGTGTTCCAATGGTATACGCGGCTTAATTTTTCAATGGCTTTGAGTGCGCTGGGTACCGTCATCGTAATCTCGATAACTTTAATGCCACCCGCAATCGCTTGCTCGGCCATGGCAATGACTTGATCAGCAGAATCTGCACGCAGAACTGCAACAACCCCATTATCCGTAATTTTTTGCAACAGCTGAAGCTTCTTCATTTCAATCTCTCCCTTATCAATGTGATGGTTGTGTATACAAGCCTTACATTTCAGAACGAAGATGAGACATATATGATTTCAGCAGCGACTAGCGCTCAACATGGACAACGTTATTCAGCTTGGCCTCGACCTGCTCCCACGTCGGGAGCGCCTCCCAATCACCAACAGCCTGTATAACCATGGAACCGGTCAAATTGCCGAGACGAGTTGCTTCCTGCGGGGAGTACCCTTTTAGTAAACCAGATAAAAATCCCGCGCAGAATCCATCTCCTGCCCCTACCGTATCCAGAACATGATCCGCCTTAAAGTACGGAACTTCCGTTAGGGTACCATTCGCCAATACGTAGGTCAAATCAGGGCCACCCTTCACGATGCACACGGCCTTCATGGCAGATAGACGCTCAAGTACTTTTTGATCATTTTCTTCGTTATATAGAAGTTTCATCTCGTCCAGACCCGGTAAAAAGTAGTCTGCCAGTTCAGCCAGACGCAGTATAACTGGACGGGCCTCATCCGCTGACCATAGTTTGAGACGCAGATTTGGATCAAAACTTACTTTCACACCTGCCTGTCTGGCAATATGTATGGCGGCTTCCACCGTAGCAAGTCCGGACGCGCTTATCGCTGCGGTAATACCTGTAACGTGCAATATCTTAGCCCCGGCAATATAATCGGGATCCAGGTCATCTGGTGTGATCGCACTTGCAGCGGATAGCTTCCTATAATAATGCACCGAGGCTTTCCCGGAAGCGTTCTCACGAATCATCAAACCAGTGGGCTCGTGTTCACTTAACCGGACTCGGGATACATCTACGCCTTCACCACGAATGGCCTTTAGAATCATGTTGCCGATCGGATCATTACCCAAACGTCCAAACCAACCACTGGTATGTCCAAGGCGGGATACGCCAATAGCCAGATTGCTCTCAGCCCCCCCGAACGACTTGTCCAGTGTGGCTGCATATTCCAGCCCTCTTGTATCCTTGGCAGTCAGCAAACCCATACTTTCCCCAAATGTAATAATATCCGGGCTTGGATAGGGAATCGTTGACATGAGTTCTTCCCTCCTTATATTTACATTTCCTCATCTTCTTTTACTATTGTCATCCTCTATGCAACCGTTGTCAATCCCGTTGCGTTCATTTTGTTGTCACAGCTTTGAGAAAAGATAACGCTTACTATTGTGAAATAAATCACAATAGAGAATGTACATCCATATTACCCTTATTACAGATGCAAATGACCTTTGCAATAAGGGTCTATAAGGGGGCTACACCATGAAAAATCAGACACTGATCCGGGATGATCAGGAATCTTTCTTTTACAATCTGCGATTTATGCTCATCGTCTGTGTTCTTGCAGGTAATGCACTTGAACCACTCATCACACGCTTTGCAGGAGCGGAAGCTCTGTTCCTGTGGATATATACGTTTCACATGCCACTCTTTGTATGGGTAACCGGATATTTTGCGACACACTCGCTCCAAGGCGCGCCTGGGCGAAACGTTCTGAAGCAGATTGCCTTACAATATGTACTGTTTCAGTCCTTGTACGCATTAATGGACTTTACCGTGTTCCATACACCCCATATGCGGCTATCTTTCTTTGCACCTTACTTGCTGTTATGGTTTCTCGCGAGTCATTTCTGTTGGAGACTTTTACTCCGTCTTACGATTTCATGGAAACCGATGTATCGGTTGATTGGATCGATTGCACTCGGTGTAATTGCCGGCTATTTGCCCGTCGACGGGTTCTGGCTCAGCTTTAGTCGTACGTTTGTATTTCTACCATTCTTTATCATCGGTTATGACTATGGAGCATCCATCCGTTCTCGTTTGCTACCCGGTTGGGGGCGAAGAATTGCAGCTATCCTCTCCACCGCCTTGTTGGTATGGATTGGGTATGGCGGTTTGAATATTTCATCAGGATGGTTACTTGGCAGTATGACGTACGCCGAACTGGGTCATCACGAATGGTATGCCGGCATCTTCCGACTTGGTGTCTACCTGCTGGAGATCGCATCGGCAGCGCTATTCTTGGCCTGGGTACCGTCCTTAACTTCCAGACTAACGGACCTTGGACGACGCACACTCTATGTGTTCCTGCTGCATGGGTTTCTCGTTCGCCTCGCGATCTGGTCTGGAGTCTACAGTTATATGGGAAGCTCGGCGTATATTCCAGTCATACTTCTCATCGCCGTACTATTTGCAGTCACACTGGCTCTGCCAGTTGTACGTCACGCGTTCAAACCCTTAATTGAACCGGATATATCCCGCTTTTCTTTCAATCGGCATGAGGTGTTTAAACGGTCGGTCTAACGCGCTGACGGATCTCTTATCCTTCGGTACCGGTACCATTCTGGTGATGTTGTTTCAGGCTGGAAATGATGTGGTAAATGAGGGATACGCGCTACAAAAAACAACTTATCGTTGTAAGGAGTGATTTGTAATGGCACGTCAACCGACGTCAGAACGCAAGATGAGTCGTGAAGAAGCCGGAAGATTAGGTGGTAAGGCCACTTCCAAAAACCATGATCGAAGCTTCTATCAGATGATTGGAAAAAAAGGCGGAGAAGCGACTTCAGATGCCCATGACACTGACTTTTACAAGCAGATTGGACGCAAGGGCGGAGAAGCAACCTCAGAAACACATAATAAGGAATTCTATCGTGAAATTGGACGCAAAGGCGGAAGTAACTAACAGAACCTCTCTCGCCACATAAAAACGTAATCATAGCTTTCCCGCAAATCAAGAAGTCTAATTCCATGAAAATGGTTTGAGGCTTCTTTCTATTGATTGTAGAAATATGACGACGGTTGTGATAGACTCAATAGAAAAACCGGGTGTTCACGGGTTTAAAGCAGCAAAGAATTTCACAAACTACGGTGAGCTCGACACCGGCAAGCCGGTCCTTTTTTAGAGTACGGATGAAATTAAACGACAGATGCACTGCCTTTTACTTTTCCATTCATGTTGCTCAATATTATATATTTGGGGGGAAACACACCATGTCAGCCAAGAAGATGCGTTCCGATATGATCAAAAAAGGTTTTGACCGTGCACCGCACCGGAGTTTGCTCCGCGCAGCGGGGGTTAAAGAAGAGGATTTCGGCAAGCCATTTATTGCCGTATGTAACTCTTACATCGATATCGTGCCCGGCCACGTTCACCTGCAGGAATTCGGTAAAATTGTAAAGGATGCTATTCGTGAAGCCGGTGGCGTTCCATTCGAATTCAACACCATCGGTGTAGATGACGGAATTGCCATGGGACACATTGGTATGCGTTACTCGTTGCCAAGCCGTGATATTATCGCTGATTCCGTGGAAACCGTTGTATCTGCACACTGGTTCGACGGCATGGTATGTATCCCGAACTGTGACAAAATCACACCAGGCATGATGATGGGTGCGCTTCGCGTAAACATCCCTACCCTGTTTGTAAGTGGTGGACCAATGAAAGCGGGTCGTGACAGTAATGGTAAAGCTCTCTCCCTGACTTCCGTATTTGAAGGTGTGGGTGCTTACCAAGCAGGTAAAATCGATGATAAGAGCTTGCTTGAACTGGAACAGTTCGGCTGTCCAACATGTGGCTCATGTTCTGGTATGTTTACCGCAAACTCCATGAACTGTCTGGCTGAGGCAATGGGACTGGCTATGCCAGGTAACGGAACCATCCTTGCCGTTGCTCCTGAACGTCGTGAGTTTGTTAAACAATCCGCTACCCAATTGATGGAACTCATCAAAATGGACTTGAAACCACGTGATATCGTTACTGTAGAAGCGATCGATAACGCGTTTGCACTGGATATGGCGATGGGCGGATCTACCAATACGGTACTGCACACGCTGGCACTGGCTCATGAAGCAGGCATCGAGTATCCAATCGAGCGTATCAATGAAGTAGCCAACCGCGTTCCGCATCTGGCGAAACTTGCCCCTGCTTCAGATCTTCACATTGAAGACGTTCATAATGCAGGCGGCGTAAGCGCAGTGCTGAACGAATTGCTCAAGAAACCAGGCGCAATTCATGGTGACTGCATTACAGTAACAGGTAAAACGATCCGTGAGAACGTTGAAGGCAAAGAAATTCAGGATACGAACGTTATTCACCATCTGGACAACCCGCATTCCGAAAAAGGCGGCTTGGCTGTATTGTTTGGTAACCTTGCACCACAAGGCGCTATCATCAAAGTTGGTGCAGTTGATGCTTCGGTTGGCGGATACCACAAAGGTCCTGCCATCTGCTTTGACTCCCAAGAGCAAGCGCTTGAAGGCATTGCTAATGGCAAAGTAAAAGAAGGACATGTTGTCGTTATCCGTTATGAAGGACCAAAAGGCGGACCAGGTATGCCTGAGATGCTGGCTCCAACTTCCCAGATCGTAGGTATGGGATTGGGTGCCAAAGTGGGTCTGATCACCGATGGACGCTTCTCTGGCGCATCCCGCGGGATCAGTATCGGACATATCTCTCCAGAAGCAGCTGAAGGTGGTCCAATCGCCTTTGTTGAAGAAGGGGACATCATCGAGCTGGATCTGAACAACCGTATCATCGAATTGCACATCAGTGACGAAGAGTTTGAACGTCGTCGCGCAGGTTGGAAAGGCTTTGAACCGAAAGTGAAAACCGGTTACCTGGCTCGTTATTCCAAACTGGTTACAAATGCAAGCAACGGTGGGGTACTGAGTATCTAATTCAAGCTATCCTTTACTTGAGGTAAAGGATACAGACTAATAAATAAAGGGTTGCTCCTCTGCCAGATTTGGCGAAGGGCAACCCTTTTCTTTTATTAGTTCTGCTCTGGAAGTACTTCTTTTTCGATCACAAGTGCACCTTCTATGGACTCTTCTGCCGTTGCTGCCACCATCGTCATATGCTGACCATAACGTTCCAACAGCATCTCCACCGGCATGGCAATCATCTTGGGTACCAATTGTTCTGTGCGCTGTTTCAAACGTTTGGTTCCTGCCGGATGGATCACACTTAACAGCAGCTTCAGATACACTTTGGATGCAGTACTGAACGGTCCAGGGGGTAGATCTTGTATGGTAAAGCCAAATTTTTCTGACCCTCTGTTAATCATACTCACACCGTATATGGCCTTGGCAGAACGTAAATCAGGTTCGAAAGCAACCATGCGCGCCAGATCCGGCAATTGCTGTTCCATGGTACGGATCATGCGAATAGCCAAGTGCATATTGGAGCGTGATGTCACTCCAAGTTCGAATAATTTCCGATTATCAAAATGTAGTTCAATTACCTGATCTCCGTTTTGAATGACATGGCCGTCATTCATCTCCACTCGCGCTCCGTGATATACACGAGATCGGAAGTGCAGCATCGGATCTTCTGGCGAAGCCGTCCGTAGATGGAATACCCAGTGGAACAACTTCTCCCAACCCAGCCACAAGGCAACAACGATTCGCTTCCATAGCTTCAACGGTGTCTGTGGTTTATTCTTGTTCTGAGCTTCGTTCACTGTAACACCTCCCATCAACGTATCGACGCGTACACTTTGCAGACCTAACCGTTGGGCTTCCTGCAAGACGACTTCCAGCGCCTGAAGCATCTGCTCCGGCGCATGTGCATCAGCACCTAGGGTTGTTCCTCGATCATGCAGCAGCATGACCTCGCCGCCTCTTAGTTCCTTCAGCATCCGTTCAGTCAATCTTTGGGCACCCACTCGGCTTCTCCAGTCCTCAAACATGGAAGACCACAGTACAATCTTTCGTTCTTTCTTACTGAAAAAATCAAACAGGTTCATAATCCCCCAAGGTGGACGATAATAACAAGTCTTCACTCCGGTTACTTCCTGGATAATCTGACCTGTTCGCTGAATCTGGTTACGAACAGTACGCGGCCGCATGAGCCAGTTCGTTTTGTGAATATAATTATGAATGCCAATAAGATGACCTTCCTCATGTATCCGCTGAATGAGTTCCGGATGACTCGCCGCATGTTCCCCAACGACGAAGAATGTTGCTTTCGCTCGATGCTGACGGAGCAGATCAAGTAGTCGCGGCGTATAGTACGGATCAGGCCCATCGTCAAAGGTTAAGGCAAACTGTGTATCACTTCTCCCCCGTCTGAACACACGAAAACCGAAAAGCCTGCTAATCAAACTCGGAATAAAGGCGTAAAAAAATGAAAGATACAATAACCACAGTAGAATACTATGAAGTATCGTTGTCATGTTGCAAGCTCCCCACTTTTCATGCTGAATTACGGTGCACAATGACACTATCTAAAATAAACCGCCTTTAATTTTATCATAATTCAGACTTTTCTTGAATCCTGTTTTCCCAAAAAGTTAGCTATCGTGTACAATAAATACATTCTAATGATTGCCTGCAAAGGAGCCATGTCCATGCTGCCGCTTTACAAAAAATACGGGCGCACCGTCTTCGATATCGCGTTACTCGTATTAACCGTGTATGTGATAATGTACAGTTTCAGTCAATTATATCAATTGGCTGCGCCAGTTTTTCTCTCATTCATCGTATATTGGATGATCGAACCACTGGCCAAATTTTTACATCGCAAAGGATTACCCAAGACGCTTGGAGCGGCCATCTCCGTCTTTTTGTTTCTTGCACTGATTGTCGCTGCATTTTTTGGGGTAGGCTTGATTATCATTTCACAAATTTCCAATCTTCAAGATAATTTCCCCGTGTACATTGAAATGATACAGCGTGAATTCACCAATCTGGTGCTGTTCATTCAAGACAAGTCAGATGCTCTCCCTGATGGGATTATGGAAAAAGCGAACGAATATTTTGCAACGCTAACCGGCTTCCTGTCCAAATGGGTAACTAGCGGAGCACAGTTCGTCGTCGGCTTCCTCAGTTCATTCTCTTCGTTTATTACGAACTTCGGAATTGCGATAATTCTGGCATTCTTTCTAAGTATCGAGATCGAATCCTGGCGCAAGTTTGCGCGTGCAAAAACGCCAAAAACATTGAAGTTAGCTATCGAATTCATGCGTAATCACGTGTTCAAGACGATCCGCTCGTATCTGAAGGCACAGATGATCATGATGCTCATTACGTTCATATTGATTTATGCAGGTTTGTTGATTTTGGGAACTTCTAACGCATTTACAATTGCAGCCATCTGCGCAGTCTTCGATCTGGTACCGTTGCTTGGCGTTCCTGTTGTATTCATTCCATGGATCGTCTACTTGTTCATTGTAGGCAATAGCAGCCTGGCCATCGGCCTGATCGTCATTCTCGTAGTGACGATGCTGACACGACAATTGTTGGAACCGAAAATATCGGGGAACTCGATCGGTGTATCTTCGGCATATTTGATGCTTTCGTTTATGCTGATTTCCCTTTCGATCTTTGGCCTCGCCGGTGTTGTGTTATCCCCGGTGCTCCTGATTCTTCTGAAAGAACTGTTACAACAAGGATACCTGCAAAAGTGGATTCACTTGCCAAAAGATGAATTTGAGTCTTCTCCATTGGTCATGGACTCACCGGTTAGCACAGCCTCAGCACATTCTGCCGAATCGACGGTACAACCTCCTGTTCCTGGGAAGGATCACGAAGACTCAGCCAAGTAGTCCATGACCTTCTTGAAGATAGCCGTCGCCTGATGATGGCTATCAGGCGATACGTTTTGGACAAGCACAGCCACTGCATACCTGGGGTGTTCTATCGGTCCATAACCAATGAACCATTGGTGATTGCGTTTCTTCCCAATTTTCTGTACCTGAGCTGTACCCGATTTCCCTGCAACATGCCATCGTGCACGCTGCAGGGATTTTCCTGTGCCCTCACGGACTACCTTATCCATCCAGGACAGCAGTGTATGTGCCGTTGCGGGAGCAATCTGTCCTGCTGCTGAAGGCGAATCATGCAAAGGCATCTCCAGCATGGTGCCACCATCGGCATACCGGATTCGCTCAACAAGACGCGGGGCACTAACCTTCCCATCATGCAACAATGTCACGATCAGATTCGCGGCTTGTAAAGGTGTGACCAGGACATCTCGCTGACCGATTGCTGTCTGTATTTTGGCGCCTTCATCCGTAGATGAAACTGCTTCTGTTCTGACTCGCCCGTGATCTTCATGATCAAAGTGTCGCAGCACCGGCATTCCTGCCATCTGCTCACCCTCCCAGCCAATCGGACGCGCCAGTCCCAGACGATCTGCCGTCTGCTCCAGTTGCTCCATACTAAGCCTGCGTGCCGTTTCTGCAAATACAATGTTGCAAGACTCGGCGAATCCGTGCTCCAGATTCAAGTCCCCATGCCCATGCTCCTTCCAGCAGGACAGTCCATACTTACCGTATTCGCCACCACAATGAAACTCTTCTCCGTTAGAAACCGCATGATACTCCAAAGCGGCAGCGGCAGTGATAATTTTGAAAATGGATCCTGGTACGGCTCCCTGTACTGCACGATTCCCCCAGTCTGATTGTTTGGGATCCACATGTTGCGGCTGATAGAAAGGGCGGGATATCATGGCACGAACATCTGCGTTAGCGACATCCAGCACAACAACAGCCCCTTCTTGTAATCCAGACTCTTCTGTCAGCTGCTCCAACCCTTGCTGTAACTTGCTATCCACAGTAGTTTCCACACGTAAAGGATAATGGCTGTTGGCTGGTGCGATGACGCGCGGCTGAATCTCGGGTATAATCTCTCCCCCGCCCGAGACCATACGTGACACAAGTGTAGGGCCAATTCCTCGCAACAAGGGTTCAAGTGTTCTCTCCAGGCCAGCTGCCCCTGACTTCATGGCAAAAGGCTGTCTTACCTCATCCTGATGTCCAGGTTGTCCTTTGAAAGATTCAGGCTGTTCTGTCACATAACCCAGCCACTGCATTCCCGTGTACCCATGAAGGTACCTTGTCATCATCGGATATATACCCGCGCCTTGCAGATGCAGACCACGTAAGCGCTGCACCTGAGCCTCGGACAAATGAACAGGCTGATGTGAACCTGCTGTCCAGAAATGAGGTATATTCTCCTGATTCCACTCCTTCTTCAATTGATCCAGATCCGTATGTAATATAGCGGCCAACTGTCTCATCTCGGAGCCTTCTAATGCCCCATACTTGCGTAATTTCTCTAATGGACCTGCTTGCGGAAATAGAATCAATCCCCATTGCAGCTTCCCGGTCAATGCCTCGCCTTTGTAATCCGTAAATTGTCCCCGCCCTGGATCAAGCATCACACCGCGCTCACGCTGCAATACAGACATTTCACGTACTGTTCGGTGAAATCCAGGCATGGTCTGATTCACCTGAACGATCTGAACCCATCCCAATCGCAATATAAGCAACCCAAAGATAAGGGTTAGAAGAATACAAACTATATAAATACGCCGTTTAGCCAGGAGATGCATCCAAATCTCACCTTTTGTCGTTTTGACATATTATTGCTGATAAGGCTTGGAATTATCCGGTAAACATAAAGAAAACCTGTCCCATGTGCGGGACAGGTTCTCCTCATTTCAGCCTTGGCTTGTTACACCGTAAAGCGTGACAATGTTTCTTTCAGCTCAGTGGACACGTTCTCCAGTTTGCCAGACAGATTGACCAGCTGGTTACTGATATTTTGCTGTTCACTGCTCAGTGAAGCTACTTCTTGTGACGTTGCAGAAGATTCTTCAGCTACTGCGCTGACGTTGCTCATGGCTTCGGACAATGTACTTTGAGATTTGTTCAAATCTCCGATTGACCCCGTCACCATACCTAGACGTTCCACAAATGCACCCATCTGCTCCTGTACGGAAGCGAATATGACGTTGGTATCTTTGACAGCATCCATTTGTTCCTTGAATAACGGGTATGCTGCCGACAAAGCATCCACAGTCTCATTCATTTCGGTCATGATTTTGTCTGTAATCTCTCCAACCATCTCAATGGATTGTCTGGATTGAGCCGCCAGCTGACGAACCTCATCAGCCACTACCATGAATCCGCGTCCGGCTGCACCGGCACGTGCTGCCTCAATGGTCGCATTGAGGGATAGGATATTGGTTTGTTTGGTTATGTTTTGCAGCACTTCAAGCACTTTCAGAACAGAAGATGTACTCTCTTTCAGGGAATCAACCTTATTCACCAGTGCACCAATCATTTCTTCTGTCTTCTGGGTTTTGGTCATTAACTGATTCAGATGTTGTGTTCCTGTCTGACTGGACTTCTCTACATGACGAGCAGAATCACCCATCTGTTCATTGGCAGCGATTACACTCTCCATCTGACGAGAGATATTATCAGTCAATTCATTACCACGTTCTGCTTCAGTTGCCAGACTGCCTGCACCACCTGCAATCTCTTCTGTAGCTACGGCGATCTCAGAAGCAGATACGGCTGTTTTCTTGGATGCACTGCTCAGTTCGGAGGCCGTATCCAATACTTCCTGCGCCGAACGATTGGTTTGTTCAACCAGCTTCGTGATCTGCTCCATCATTAGATTGAATGCCGATGAGAGCTGACCAATTTCATCTTTGGAGCTATATGGGGTACGAACTTTAAGATTACCTTTTGCACCTTCCTGCATCAGATCTTTCAATTTGCCGAGTGGACGAGCAATCATACGCACCATCCAGATCCCGATCAACACTGCAATACCTGCATCAATCAGCGCCATCCACAGTGTCAGGGTCAGAATACCTTTTGCATCCTGAACCAAAACAGAGGTAGGTATCATACCAACCAGTTTCCAATTGGCTGTATCCATTGTGCTGTATACAGCCAGCATTTCAGTAGATTTATCATCCACCGTATACTCCGTATTCGTGCTACCTTCTGGTTCAGTCAGTTCTTTGACAAATGCAAGCTCTGTATCTTGGCCCGTACGATCCGGGATGGAGGATGCAACCACTTTATTATCCGGAGCAATCAGTTGAAGAATAGCTCCTTGCCCCAGATCAAGCGATTTCAATTGTTCCTCCAGAACTTCCAGTTTCAATTCAATAACCAGAACATACGACTGGGTCGTTCCCTGCAGGTTTTTCATTGAACGTGCAATTTTAAACGTTGGGGTTGATCCATCTTCCTTGACCTCTGTTGGAAGCCAACGATAACCGCCCGCCTCAATCAACTCACTGTACCATGCTTCCTGGCGAATGTTGCCCATGGATGAACTGTTGCTACCTGTACCCATAATGGACTTTGTATCGTCCGTAGGTACCAAATAAATCGCTTCCATAGATTTATTTGTAAATGCAACATTGGACAGTTGCTTGTTGATTGAACTTGAGTTTATGAATGTATCATACGCAGTCAGATTTTGATCTGACATTTTTTGTAGCAAGGACTGCATTTCCGGATCAAAGAAAATCTGTGTGGATGTGTCAACAAATCTCTCCAAAATGATGTCCATTTTTTGTTTGGTCTGATCAATCGTCTCCTGATTGGCTCGTGAGGCATTGGTCTCAATCGTACCCTTGGCTTTCGAATAGGATAATAGACCCAAACTCACTACAAAAATCATGATTCCCGCAAAGAAGATCAAGAACAGTTTAACCCCTACGGATTTAACCGGATTTGCCTTCTTAATCTGTTCGAAAGAAGCCCCCCCAAAGTTTTTCCAATCCCGGTTTTTCAATTGTTTCTTCACCCAATCAGTCTTGATCCAGCCCAGCTTGAGCTTGTTGCGGTCAATCTTAAACCACCTTTTTCCACTACCTGTCGTTTTGCTTTTGCCTACTTTTTCTTTCTTCACTTTCTGAACCTTCTCAGGATTAACCTGCTCGGCTTTTGTCACTTGCTCCCCACTGTCTTTCTGCTTCTTTTGAACCAATCCCATTCACCTGCCAGTAATTTACTTGTTGGATTTTTCTTTCTCTCCCCTATAAATATGTAGTATTCGACAGCTTTCTTCTTTCACCTTTCACATTCCAGAAATATTTTACAACTTTATTCCTATTTTTCTATAAAAAAAAGACCCCCAAATGCCGATAGACGGAGGTCCAAAATGTAAATTTTATAACACTATTTTGTTAAATCATAATACAATATTGACACAATGTAGGTATTTGAGCCTATTTCTTTTTTCTCATCATATCGAAGTACGAAACCGGTTGATCTACCTTCATTTTAATCCGTTGCAACGGGTGACGGGCAGCATCGAGAACATTGCCTTCTTCATCCTGTATTTCACCGACAACCTGTTTGAAAAAGTGACCTCCCGGACCGAAAAATTCAATTTCCTGTCCTGGTTTGAAGTGATTGCGCTGTTGAATGGTTGCCATTCCTGTTTCAGCATCATACCCCATGACCAAGCCAGCGAAGTCAAAAGGTACGGCCTTTTCTTCCGGTTCATAGATATGATCTTCATGGTCTGGTGTATCATAGAAAAACCCGGTATTGAGCGGACGATTTGCCGCTTTGTTCATTTCTTCAACCCACTCAGGCTTCAGAACATAATTTTCCGGGTCAGCCATATAGGCATCAATGGCTTGACGATATACGTTAACCACGGTAGCCACGTAGTGAATCGATTTCATGCGACCTTCGATCTTGAAACTGTCCACGCCCACATCAATTAACTCTGGGATATGACCAATCATACACAGATCCTTAGATCCCATGGAGAATGAATTATCCTGTTCCTGGAACAGGGGAAGCTGGTTCTCGCCCAGTTTGAATGGCGCAGGTGCCTGCATCTGCATGTCCTCTTCGCTGACCCACACGGTATCTTCTCTCGCATCCTCGAACAGATCATACTTCCAGCGACAAGACTGGCAACAGCCTCCCCGGTTGGAGTCGCGATCCGTAAAGTGATTGGAGAGCACACAACGTCCGGAATACGATGAACACATCGCTCCGTGAATAAAGGCTTCAATTTCGATATCCACATTCGCCTTGATCTCTTCAATCTCTTCGAAGCTGGTCTCACGTCCAAGAACCACACGCGGAAGACCTTCATCTTTCCAGAACTTCACGGCTTGCCAGTTGAGTGTGGATTGTTGGGTACTCAGATGTACCTCAAGGCCCGGCACAGCACGAAGAGCTACTTCAATAATAGCTGGATCGGCTACAATAATCGCGGAGATTCCCGCATTGTACAGGTTTTGCAGGTACGTTTCTATACCTTCAACATCCTCATTATGTGCATAGATGTTCGTCGCTACGAACACTTTGGCTCCATACTTTTTGGCAAACTCCACACCTTCACGCATCTCTTCAAAGCTAAAGTTATCCGCGTTGGAACGCAGTCCATAGGCCTGTCCACCGATATATACGGCATCTGCACCATAATGGATCGCAAATTTCAGTTTTTCCAGATTACCCGCCGGAGCTAGGAGCTCCGGTTTGTCCAGACGGTTACGTTTACCCGAGAACTTCCGCTGTACCGCCACTGTTTCCATTCTGTTCACCTCGTCTATTAGTACACTTGTTCTTTATAGAAAAATCCAAACGACAATTCACGTTCAGGGTCCTGTAATTTCCGCACTTCATCCAACCACTCTTCAGAGAACGCATATGCATCAGCATCAGCTACATAACTGTCAATCGCTGCCCGGTATGCACGCACAACCGCTTCATTGTAGGCAAGCGATTTTAACATACCTTCAATTTTGAAACTGTGCACACCCGCCTCCATCAACAGATGAAGATCTTCGAGAATACATATGTCTTCCGAGCTCATAATGTGCGTGCCGTTAATGTCCTCATAGATCGGGAATTTCTCATCCCGACGTTCAGCCTCGATCAGGAACAATCCGCGTTCTTTCCCCAGATGTCCCTCGACTGGCCGTCCTTGATGGGCCATATAACTTTGCACCAAACTACGCTTGGAATGATAAATATTCGTCATGCCATGCACCTGAACCTGAGCTTCCACCTTCAAAAAAGGAACCATTTCCGTCAACTCGTCCATATTCAGCTCACGGGCAAGCACAACACGACTAGCTCCCTTGGTTCCCCAATAGTTGGCTGTCGCATAATTCGTTGAAGTCATCTCCGCGTTCCAGTGCAGCTTAACATGTGGCGCGTATTCCTTCATGGTAGCCAGCACGGATGGGTCATTAAACTCCACACCATCAACACCGATTCTGCCCAAAGCCTGAACATATTCAGGCAATTCTTTCAACAGATCGTTAGACATCAGATTGGTCATGGATACATACACGCGCGCCTGATGTTTGGCTGCAATGGCAACCACCTCTGCTGTCTCTTCCACGCTGAAGCTGCCTGGAAGACGCATGCCGAATCGATCATCTCCAATGACCAAAGCATCTGCTCCAGCCTGAAGCAGCGCTTCTGCCTCTTTCACATTCGCTGCTGTAACGAGCAGTTCATGTTTCTTACTCATATAATCCCCTCCGCTTATTGCGCAGCCTTACTTTTGGCTATATTTTGCTGGTGTTCCTTATACGTTTTGGCAAACAGATGTCCGGACGATCCATCCTTTTTCGTCACATAGAACAAATACTCCGAAGCTTCCGGATCTAGCGCTGCCTCAATGGACGGAAGACTTGGACTGGCAATTGGGCCTGGTGGCAAGCCTTTGTTCAGATACGTATTATAGGGACTTTGCACCTTCAGATCCTTGAAAAACAATCGCGCCTTCGGCTTGTCGAGCAGATATTGCACGGTAGCATCAATCTCCAGCTTCATATCCTGATTGAGCCGATTATAGATTACACCTGCAACCAGAGCACGTTCCTCATCCACTACAACTTCTCTCTCTACCAGTGAAGCAATCGTCAGCAACTCATGCAAGGAAAGGTTCTTTTCCTGGAGCTTGGTTTCCATATCAGGAATGGAATTAATCTTGGTCTGGAATTCTTCCAGCATCCGCTGCATCACATCATGGGTGGAACTTCCCTTTTTCAGCTCATACGTCTCCGGGAACAGATATCCTTCCAATACGTAGCGAAGTTCTTCATCCACTGGAATATCTTTGACGATATCTACATCAAAGGCCGAAGGGTCATTGGCCAGCTTAATGAATTCATCCTGATCAACTACACCCTCCGCAGACAACTTGTCCGCCATTTGCAGAACAGTATACCCCTCCGGAATTGTAAATTTCATCATGTCTTCCGGTACAACTTCGCCACTGCTCAGTTTGCTAACAATCTCATCATATGTCACGCCAGGATTCATAGAGTATGTACCCGCCATGAAATTAGAACCTAGTTTTTTCCACTTTAAATACCCTTTAAACGTTAACCCGCTTCGAATGAGGCCTTCTTCTTGAAGCTGATCCGCGATTTTCGAAGTTCCCGATCCGCTCTTAATCTCGAATACGATCGGTTCTGTAGAAGCTTCCACAGGACGCATCATGCTCCATACGTATCCGCCCGCGCCTCCGGCAAGAACTACAATGATAAGCAGTATGACTACTATTGCTTTCCCTTTCAAAAAAAAAACAACTCCTTTACACAACCAAAAAGAGCGGACTTCTCCGCCCTCCCGGTTTCTTCTATTTGAAGCTGATTAATCTTCGTCAATGGGGAGTGTACATTCATCATACAGTTCCGAGATGTTCTCCCACTCATCATCATCGTCGATCGTGACTAACTCTGGCATGATCTGGTCTTCACTTCCAGGTGATACCCGCAGAAGTTCAACCTCGTCATAAGGTCGCAACGAACTGCGGAGCACCGCGTACTGCTGACCGTTCACTTCGAACTCAGCCAACAAGTCATACGGTTGTGATTTACCGTTCTCTTCCTCGAGCTCAACATGAGCACCGAATGCCAGACGCAGTGAATCTGTCCATTTCAGGTCTTTGCGGCTATATTCCATCATTTAGTTCGCTTCCTCTTCATCTTCAGCAAGAAATGTATTAAACGTCTCCTCGACGATATCCCATTCGGCATCATCTTGGATGACGAAAAGTTTGATATCGTCGCCCTCTTCTTCATAACGGAATGCATATACATCCGTTTCGCCATCTTCAGGTTCAACCGGAGCAACCATCATGTACTTGGCCTCCGAACCATCTACTTCGAACTTCATGATGACTTCGAATTCCTCTTCATTACCCTCGTCATCCGCAATGTAAATAATCTCCGCTTCTTCTTCCATACCCAGTTGATCTTCAGCCATTGTTGATCCCCCTCACCTTCTACTATTGGCATCCAAATAATTTTGCAAAATCAAGCTTGCGGCCATTTTGTCCACAACCTGCTTGCGTTTTTTCCGACTGACATCCGCTTCAATCAGCGTACGTTCTGCTGCCATGGTTGTCAGCCGTTCATCCCAAAGGTGAACAGGTAAATTCAGTTCGCCCCGCAGGCGTTCGGCAAAAGCAATACATATCTCACCGCGCGGTCCTACGGTGCCGTTCATGTTTTTGGGAAGTCCGACTACGATCTCACTAATCTCGTGCTCACGCACAAGATCGGCAATCCGAGCGAACTCGCCTTCATCACGGCGGCGTTCAAGCACTTCCAATCCCTGGGCAGTCCAACCGAAGGCGTCACTCGCGGCAACCCCGATTCTTCGGTCCCCATAGTCCAAACCTAATATTTTCATCCATGCTCTCCCATCCTCAAGCCTGCTCAGGTCGATGATTAATCGCCTTCTCAAGCTTCAGGCTGTCTTCTGTCGGTTCATTTCCCGCTGCCTGCATAGCTGCAACACAGCGGAAGCGGCGTACATTACCGGTGATTGGCCAGATAGGAACGTACAAGCTCTTCAATCAGCTCATCGCGCTCCTTTTTCCGGACCAGACTACGTGCGTTGTTGTGACGAGGAATGTATGCCGGGTCTCCGGAAATCAGATACCCAACAATCTGGTTGATCGGATTATAATCCTTATCGACCAATGCATCATAAACCGTGAGAAGAATCTCTTTGGATGATGCTTCCTGTTCGTCACCTTTCACATTAAATTTAACCGTCTTATCCATGGAGTCCATTGATGACACCTCGCTCCTGCATGAACATGGGGACCATGTCCTGCCGAATTGATTTCTGTTTATATAATAACATATTCTGACTGCCACAAGTAAACAAAGGATAAGGCAATTGTGTTTTTTGCTTGTCCTTTACTGGCTAACTAACGAAACCGCCAGTTTCAACGCTTCATCCAACTTGGTCGCGTCCTTACCACCGGCTTGTGCCATATCTGGACGTCCACCACCGCCACCGCCGCATACTGCCGCGACTTCCTTGACGATTTTGCCTGCATGCAGACCTTGTTTTACCTGTTCAGCAGGTACAGCTACTACAAAATTCACTTTGCCATCGGCTGCGGCACCCAATACGAGTACGGCGTCAGGCAATTTGATTTTCAACTCATCTGCCACCGTGCGAAGCGCGTCCATGTTCGGAGCATCTACGCGTGCTGCCAGCAATTGTGTATTTCCTGCTTGTACCACTTGATCGGTCAGTTGACCTGCTTCCATGGCACTGAGTTTGCTTTGCAGGGATTCGGTCTCTCTGGCTGCTTCTTTCAGTTGTTGGTTCAGACCTTCAATCCGTTTAGGTACATCACCCACATTCGCTTTGAGCAACGATGCTGATTGCTTGAGCAGTTCCAACTGGCTTTCCACATACAGATATGCGCCACGGCCAGTTACAGCTTCGATTCGGCGTACGCCGGAGCCAATTCCGCTCTCGCTCACCAGTTTGAAGATTCCGATCTCTGAAGTATTATTTACGTGACAGCCGCCACAAAGTTCCAAACTGTAGTCTCCGACTTGAACGACACGTACAATATCTCCATATTTTTCACCAAACAGGGCCATCGCACCCATTTCTTTCGCTTCATCAATAGCTTTCAGCTCGATGTTCACGTTCAGACGATTCCAGATCTGTTCGTTTACCTGACGCTCAATCTCTGTCAACTCTTCTGGCGTGATGCTGCCGAAGTGAGAGAAGTCAAACCGCAGACGCTGTGGCTCAACGAGCGATCCCGCCTGGTTTACGTGAGTTCCTAGCACATCTTTGAGTGCTTTGTGCAGCAAGTGGGTAGCTGTATGGTTTTTGATAATGTCGCCACGCTTGGCTGCATCTACTTCAGCACGGATAACTTCACCCACACGCAATTCACCGGATTCTACCGTTACCAGATGAACGTGTTGTCCCTGCGGAGCTTTGAACAAACCTTGTACTTTCGCTGTTACAGCAGCTCCAAGCAGCAAGCCCTGGTCACTTACTTGACCGCCACTTTCTGCGTAGAATGGAGTCTTGTCCAGTACAACCTGGCATGTCTGTCCTTCGCCTACAGTGTCAACAAGAGCGTCACCTGCAACGATGGCTACCACTTTTGCTTCCGTCAACAGGTCAGTATAACCAACAAACTCACTTTTAACCTCCAGATCGGCAAGTGGTCCGCCTTGAACTTTCATGCTCTCGTTCTCTTGACGCCCAGCACGTCCAAGCTCACGTTGTTTTTGCATGGAAGCATCAAAACCTTCACGATCCACAGTCAGACCATGCTCTGCGGCATAATCTTCTGTCAGGTCAAACGGGAAACCGTACGTATCATACAGTTTGAAAGCTTCAGGTCCGCTAATAACAGTGCGCCCTTCGGATTTGGCAGTGCCGCTGATATCAGCCAGAATAGCCAGACCATCTGTGAGTGTTTCGTGGAAGCGCTCTTCCTCGGTTTTGATCACTTTAGCGATGAACTCTTGCTTTTCTACTACTTCAGGGTAGTACATGCCCATTACTTCACCAACGGTTGTTGTCAGTTCATACAGGAATGGACGGTCAAGTCCAAGTACTTTTCCATAACGAACTGCACGACGGAGTAAACGACGGATGACATATCCACGTCCTTCATTACTTGGCAGAACGCCATCACCCACTGCAAAAGCAACGGTACGGATATGATCGGCAATGACTTTCAGTGCAACATCAATCTCTACGCTGTCGTTATATTTCACACCCGCAAGAGCGGCTGTTCTCTGAATCATCGGTTGGAACAAGTCTGTGTCGAAGTTGGAATCCACATTTTGCAGAATGGAAGCTAAACGCTCCAAACCAGCACCTGTATCAATATTTTTGTTAGGAAGCGGTGTGTAGCTACCATCTTTGTTATGGTTGAACTGGGAGAACACCAGGTTCCACACTTCCAGAAAACGTTCATTTTCCCCACCTGGATACATTTCGGGATCACTCATGTCGTTTCCGTAAGCTTCGCCGCGGTCATAGAAGATCTCCGTACAAGGTCCACATGGGCCTTCACCGATATCCCAGAAGTTCTCATCCAATTTGATGATACGCTCCGCAGGCAGTCCCACTTTTTCATTCCACAGTTTGAAAGCTTCTTCATCTTCCGGATATACCGTAACGGATAGGCGTTCCGGATCGAAACCGATCCACTCTTTGCTGGTCAGGAACTCCCATGCCCATGTAACAGTCTCTTCCTTGAAGTAATCACCAATGGAGAAGTTGCCGAGCATTTCGAAGAACGTATGGTGACGGCGCGTTTTGCCGACATTTTCGATATCATTGGTACGAATACACTTTTGGGAATTCGCAAGACGCGGGTTCTCTGGTTTCTCACGTCCGTCAAAGTATGGTTTGAGCGGTGCCATACCCGCATTGATCCACAGAAGAGAAGGATCGTTGTGCGGCACGAGCGATGCGCTCGGCTCGATTTTGTGACCTTTACTTGCAAAAAACTCTATCCATTTGGACCGGATTTCACTGGCTTTCATACTGGATGCCCCCATTAAATTATAATAGTCCGTTGCGTATTCGCTCCGGTTGGTCAACATTGCTTTTGTAAAAATAAACACAAAAAACGCCCCTGAATAATCAGGGACGATGTTATCGCGGTACCACCCTGGTTATTGCTGTTCATCCCTTGCTGCCCGGATCAACAAACAATCTCCTCGTTAATGCGAAATAACGGTCGCTCCCGGCAGGGTTGTCCTGCACTCCGAAATTAGCTTTCCGCCGCTTCATCTTTCAAGACTCTTCCAGCCATCGATTCAGGCTCACCCTGATCCGAAGAAGTCTATTCTCTGAGGAAAGGAACCCTCGGCGTACTTTATTCCATCATCGATTTCATGTTCTAAACATACACACTCATTATATCGGTAGCACAAGCGGGTGTCAACGCGGCCTCCTTGATGTTTTAACACTACTATTTAGTCGGTCCTTCGTTTGATGTAATAGGCGAAAAAGTGCTGCACGATAACCTTCAGGACGGCAAAAACGGGCACTGCCAGAATCAGACCTACAATGCCTGCCAATTCGCCTCCGACGAGCAGCGCAAATATAATCGACAGTGGATGCAGATGCAGCGTACGTCCCACTACCTGAGGAGATATAACGTTGCTCTCCAGAACTTGGCACAGTGTGTTCACAATGACAACAAATAGCACCATTTTAAATGATACCGTCGATGCCATGACCACGGCAGGGGCAGCGCCCAGGAATGGCCCAAGATAGGGCACGATGTTAAATACAGCCACGATACTCGCAAGCAGCAGGGCATACGGCATATCAATGACGATATAACCAATGTAGGCAAAGATACCGACAATGACACAGACAATAAACTGTCCTCGTATGTAGTTTCCCAGCGCAGCATCAATCTCTTTCATCACTGATACAATTGATTTACGTCGTGAACGCGGAAGATACGCCACAATGGTGCGCTCAAATACCTCAAAATCTTTTAACATATAAAAGATCAGGAAAGGCACGATAAACACATTGAATAACACATTGATGGTCGCCCCGATATTGTCCATGAGCACGGCAATTCCCTGAGTTAGTCGATCCTCCATCTGAAAGAACCAGCTGTTCATGCCTGTTCGGATACTTGGGGGCATTAATTTGTGATCCATATTGTTCATCAGACTCTGGGCACGCATGGACAGCTCCGGCATATGTTCGTTGAGTTCTTCCAGCTGTTCAATCAATACCGGAATGACATTCATCAGGATGACACCGATACAGGTCAGGAAAAAGGCATATATGAGCAATACCGCGATCGTACGCGGCACCTTGCGCCCTCCCAGCATGCTGACAATCGGATTGAGTACATAGGATATGATAAGGGCTACGATAAAGGGGGCCAGTACTGTTTTCAGGAAAGCATATATGTGAAGCAGTAAAGGCCGCAGCAGCCATATAAAATAAAGAATAATCAACCCGAGCAGCAGCCAGATCGCGTAACGGAACAGCTTGTGTTTAGTTAATTGCTCCACGTGCATCCCTCCTTTTGGACTGGCTCTGAGAGTCAGTATATGTAGGAAAGGTAATATTTATTAACACAGCGCAGAAGTGGAAAGCAGCAATCCTCACATTTTTTCCGGAACCAAAAAAACGCCTCCTTCATCAGAGAAGGAAGCGCATCTTGCGGTCCGGGTTAGCATATAATTAACCATATCTTTTCCGAACCATTATGTAACTGCATCTATATACATCTGCCAACAATGGATGACAACATCCCATGACAGAGATTGTCATGAAACCGCATATAGAGGAAGTTATGCTGCTTATTAAGAAGAAGCGTGAAGATGAGGGAAGTCTTGCGGCAGCTCGTCCCCGAAAAAGAGATCATCCAGGGAACTCAGCGTACCGTCTTCTTCCACCTGATATACAGACATTTTCTCACCGTTCACCGTTAATTCAATAAAGCATCCCCAGCAATAAAACTGGTGGGAACCAATTTTCCCGATATCTTTGGAACTACAGTTTGGACATTTCATATTCATTCACCTATCCATTAACAGAATGAATGGCATTTTCCAAGCGTTGTTCACTCAGCGGCGGCACCATAATGGCACTTTCCCCGATGGACATATCACTTGTACATGGCAGCCATTTACGGCCCTCAATCAGATCGGACACAAAACCGTCCGTAATTTCAATCCCTATTATTGTATTTCCCAACTCTTGGTCAAAATAAACATCAGAGACACGTCCAAGCAGCAAACCTTCTTCGGTGAGCACGGACATCTCCTTCAATTTAGACCGACCGAGGAGGTACGTGTATTTTATGTCGTCGGCTCCCCTCTTGCGGACAGCCTGTTGATTACGGATCATGACGGCATCCTCGCCGTAGGCAACGATGTCTTGCCACTGCACGATTTTGACATGATTGGTAAACAGGCCTTTGTTCTCAAGTTCAATGCCTTCAATCTGCCAATCATCATTCACAATGAAATCCTGGATTTTACCGACCTGCTTCCCGTCCTCAACATCAAAAACGGCAAGTCCGATCATTTCCTGAAGCTTCATCGTTGGGTCCTCCTCATCTTCTTATCATTAAATAGGCGCGGCGCTATTGCTAGGTATGCCCAAAGTTGATGAGTGGCAATCAGACGCCGATCATCAAAACCGCTTCTATCCAACCGATGAAATGGAACTTCTTCCC
The DNA here is from genome assembly GCF_054161325.1 of Paenibacillus sp. Z3-2. Taxonomy (NCBI): domain Bacteria; kingdom Bacillati; phylum Bacillota; class Bacilli; order Caryophanales; family Paenibacillaceae; genus Paenibacillus; species Paenibacillus sp. Z3-2. The sequence continues at coordinate 5,068,354 of NZ_CP096397.1, forward strand.
TCCTTCTGTTCCATGTGTAAAGTTCCCCTCAGGGTCTATTACGCAATCGCCCAAGAATGGTTCCAATTTTTTCGGCGGTTATCATGATTTCTTCCGTAGTATTACCCAATCCCCAGCTGAATCGAATCGCAGAGTGTAAAAAAGTCTCAGGCAGATCCATCGCTTTGAGCACGTGAGATACTTCAAGCGAACCGGAAGTACAGGCCGAGCCGCTTGCAACGGCGATCCCTTCCATATCCAGATTCATTAACATCGTCTCTGTGGACACTTCCGGAAAGCTGATATTCAGGATGTTTGGCAGCGTATACTCCGGGTGCCCGTTCACATGAAAGTGCTCCGTCCCCACATGAATTTTGAGCTGATCCAGCAGAAGTTTCCGTAATTCCAGATCATGCTGACGATGCGTCTCCGTATGTGCTGTAGCAATTTTAAGGGCCTCTGCGAATCCGGCGATGCCAGCTATGTTCTCTGTACCTGCGCGCCGCTGACGCTCTTGCAGCCCACCATGAGCTCTAGCTTCCAGCACAATCCCTCGCCGTACATAGAGTGCACCCACGCCCTGAGGTCCATTGATTTTATGGGCAGAGAAGCTGATCAGATCCACAGGCAGTTCTTTGCAGGAAATATTCTGGCTGCCCAGAGCCTGAACCGCGTCGCTATGGAACAGAATATCATGCTGACGGGCAAGCTCACCCACCTCGCGTATAGGCTGAATCGTGCCCACTTCGTTGTTGGCATACATCATGGTAATCAGCACCGTATCCGGTCGGATAGCCTCTCGCAGCTCATCCAGGCTTATTCGTCCATCATGGTCAACAGATAGATAGGTTACTTCATAGCCTTGACGTTCCAATTCCTGACACGTATGCAAAACAGCATGGTGCTCAATTACCGTCGTAATAACGTGTTTCCCCTTATCCTGTCTTGTTGAGACTGCTCCAAAGATTGCCAGATTGTCACTCTCCGTGCCGCCTCCGGTAAATACCAACTCGTCCGGGAAACAGCCCAAAGACGCCGCAATGACATCCCTTGCTCCGCTGACGGTCCGTTTGGCTTCACGCCCAAAGGCATGGATACTTGATGCGTTGCCATATTGCCCTGTCATGACGTTCATCATCGCTTCTGCGACTTGTGGATGCATAGGTGTCGATGCGGCGTGATCCAAATAAATTCGTTTCATTTATCTTCACCCCGTTATATGTTAAATTTCTATCTCATGGCATACTATTAAAATTGGAAATCTAAACGAATGCTCTATTGTCACATCTTCGTGTATAATATTCTATATCCATTTCAAAAAGGAGAGAGAGACATGAGTGATCCCATTCTCGGGCAGATTCTGAATCAGCTTCAACAAATGGACAAACGATTCGACAGTATTGATGGACATCTTGAAAAAATAGACCACCGACTCGATGCTATGGAAGAGAGACTCGGTGCAGTAGAGAGCAGACTAGACACTGTCGATGACAGACTTAATGCCATTGAGGAACAAACTAAAAACATTCCGCTTCTTCAACAAGCTGTTCTGGAAACATTGACCGTTACGAAACGTCTTGACGCTTCCCACTCCGCCTCTGAACGCAAAGTAACTACCGAATTGAATACCCATCAGCACAGCATCGATATTTTGAATCGCCGTCAGTTACGCATGGAAGCTGATATAGAAACCTTAAAAAGTCGCTGATTTACAAGTTATCCAGTTAAGTTCACATTTGACCATCTTGTAAATCCCGCGGCTGAATACATAACCCCTGCTCAATTAAAATAATCTGTAGAATTCGAAGAACAAAGTACCCATTGATGCGTTTTTAAAAAGTCTGGTTTTCAGTACCGAGAAGATGGAATGCAGCTAGAAATGGAGTAGCGGAGCGTAGGGAAACTACGTGAGCAACGGACATTTCGGCTAAATTTCAACTTCGATGCTGATGATGCCGCTAGGCATCGTTCGTAATCAAAAGTGGACTTTTTTGAACTACCTCTATTGGCATGTCTAAAGCCCCCAAGTTGGGGGCTTTAGTATGTCTTCTGTGATGCGAATTAATGACCTTAAATATAGAACATGTAGCTGTCTTTTTTGTCCTGATCCTGGAAGGTAATCAGGTCTTTCAGTGTTGTGGAATCCAACACTTCGGCAATGCCGTCACGAATACGCAACCACAGATCACGCTTCGCCGGATCATCTTCCTCTGTGAAGTCTACTGGAGAGATGGGCCCTTCCAGTACACGGATCACATCGCCTGCAGTCACGGTTGCAGGATCACCTGCAAGGATATAACCGCCGTAAGCACCTCTAATGCTCTTAACCAGTCCTGCATTGCGCAGTGGAGCGATCAATTGCTCTAGGTAATGTTCCGAGAGCTGGTTGCGCTCAGCAATGCTTTTAAGTGATGTAGGACCTTCGCCTGTTCTGGCAGCCAGCTCCATCATGATCGTGAGGCCATAACGGCCTTTTGTCGATATTTTCAAAGGAGTCACCTCTTTCAATTTTCAGAAACGATTGGAAACTTTATATTTTATCCTGTGGTCCATAACCGTCTGGTTCACGATCTGTCCACAGCAGAGATTCATAGAACTAAGCTTTAACCTTCTAATCCTCCGTATTCCGATCATAACCCTCAGCTAATGTTAACATATCTGCATGCTTTATGGTAAAGAAAGATTGACGATATTCCAAAATGTGCGTCTGTGGTGGACACTATCCAAAATTGGCCGGGTGTATCGTATCTTGAGTCCGGTTATGCTAGAATAAGAAACGAAACACATTTATATATAGAAATGGTGATAACGATGTCCAAAACAATTGAAAATACACGGGTCGTCGTTGGCATGTCCGGAGGCGTCGATTCTTCCGTTACCGCACTGCTGCTGAAAGAGCAGGGTTACGATGTCATCGGCATTTTCATGAAAAACTGGGATGACACCGACGAGTTCGGCCACTGTACCGCTGAAGAAGATTCAGAGGATGTACGCCGCGTATGTGAACAGATCGGCATTCCTTACTACACTGTCAACTTCGAGAAAGAATATTTTGATAAAGTATTTACCTATTTCCTTGATGAATATAAGTCGGGCCGCACGCCAAATCCGGATGTCATGTGTAATCGTGAGATCAAATTTGGTGAATTCCTGAACAAAGCTCTGGATCTCGGCGCAGATTATGTAGCTACAGGACACTACGCTCGTCTGATTGAAGAAGATGGTACGTTCAAGCTACTGCGCGGCGTGGACAGCAACAAGGATCAGACGTATTTCCTTAATGCACTCAATCAGAACCAGTTGTCCAAAGCCATGTTCCCGATTGGTCACCTGCCTAAACCGGAAGTACGCAAAATTGCAGAAGCCGCTGGCTTGTATACCGCCAAGAAAAAAGACAGTACAGGTGTCTGCTTCATCGGCGAACGCAACTTCAAAGAGTTCCTGAGTAACTATCTGCCTGCCAAAGGCGGAGACATGGTTGATATCGCGACTGGTGAAGTCAAAGGCCGCCATGACGGTCTGATGTACTACACACTTGGACAGCGTCAAGGTCTTGGCATTGGTGGTTCCGGCAATGGTGAGCCCTGGTTCGTTGCAGACAAGAATCTGGAGAAGAACCAACTGCTTGTTGTTCAGGGTGATGCCCACGCAAGTCTGTACTCCACAGGTCTAACCGCAACGGGTGTGAACTGGATTGCTGGTGCAGAGCACATGCCTAATGTACCATTTCGTTGTACTGCCAAGTTCCGCTATCGTCAGCCGGATCAAGGTGTTACATTGACCTGGCAGGAAGATGGAAGTGTGGATGTACAATTTGACCAGCAACAAAAAGCCATTACGCCAGGACAAGCCGTTGTTTTCTACGACGGAGAGGTATGCCTCGGCGGAGGTACGATCGATCAAGTGCAAAAAGTACCTGTACCCGCAATGCAGTAATAGAGCTTGTCCATTAAAATGCGGATTATACACAATACCGTGTATCCCTATTAAAAAAGCCGTCTTTCATGTATACCATGAAGGATGGCTTTTTTCCTGCTTTTCTTTGCAAAAAAAATAAAATTAGTTCGTTATGCAGTCAACCAGACTCCTGCCAATGAGGCCAATACCCCAACTACAACCGAACTTACGACGTAGAGCACCGCTCTGGCGTATCGTTGTCGACCCATAAGCCCTACCGTCTCATAGCCAAAGGTCGAAAATGTGGTGTATGCACCACAGAATCCGGTTCCCCAGATCACCCAGACCCCATCTGAGACCAATGCAGATTGATGCCACCCATATAACAGCCCAAGCAGAAGTGAACCACTGATATTGATAATCCATGTTCCCCACGGAAAAGCCGTTCCCAGCAAGCCAGAGACCCATTTTCCCAGACTGTAACGCATAACCGCCCCCAACACACCTGCACAACCAATCCATAGGATCATGAGGCATCCCCCTCTTGGCTTCGTGAACCCAATATACGCTGTCCGAGTCTGATTCCCAGCGCACAGAGTAACACTCCCGCCAACACACTTACGAGTGTATAAATTGCTGCCTTAGCCCATTCTCCCCCTTCAGATAAACGAACAATATCCAGTGTAAATGTGGAGAATGTCGTAAATGCGCCAGTAAAACCTGTGCCAATCGCAAGTCGAAGTTGTGGGGTTATTTTATCCGGAACAGCGATGGTAAAGAACCAACCCAAAAACAGGCTGCCAATCGCATTGATTAGCAGCACCGCCCAAGGAAAGCCTACATGAGCAGCTGGTATCCCTAACTGTATGGCATATCGGGTCGATGTGCCGAGAAATCCACCTGCTCCTATATATAAAATTTCTTTCATGTTATGTGCATCTCCCGAGTGATCTATCTGATCTTACAATTCCCTGCGTCGTTGTTGGTTCAGCCTAATCTTCGATTCGTTACCCTGCTCCGTGGCCTCATAGAATACTCTGCGTGAGAGCTGCTTTGGCAAGTATTCCTGTTTCACGTAATGCCCTGGATAGTTATGTGGATAGTGATAGCCCTCATGTCCCAGTTTTACGGCACCCGAGTAATGCGTATCTCGCAAGTGAAGCGGAACTTCTGCCGATTTCACCTCATCCATGGCGTTCATGGCTTTGGAAATGGCGGTGTACACCGCATTGGATTTTGGACTTTCCACTGCGAACAGAATCGCTTGTGCAATGTTCAGCTTGGCTTCGGGCCAGCCGTTATTCCGGTACGCATCAAGTGCTCCAATCGCCTGAGTCATCGCTTGCGGGTTCGCAAGTCCTATATCCTCGCTGCTCGCTGCAATCAGACGCCGAATAAAGGTCATCGGGTCCATGCCGAGCTTCTCCACCGCGTATAGAAACCAGAACAGCGCAGCATCACTGGAACCCCGAATACTCTTGTGAAATGCAGACAGCACATCATACTGTGTGGATTCATCCGCCTTCACAATCGGTCGCCGAATAGACTCTTCTGCCACATCAAGCGTAATATGAATGGATCCATCCTTCTCCGGTGGCGTGGTCAACGCAGCCAGTTCTAGCGCGTTAAGCGCACGCCGAATATCCCCATTGGCCATCGTGGCAATATGCTCAAGCCCCTCATCGTCCGCCTGCAGTTCCATGAATCCGAGACCTTTGTCCGCATCGCTCAATGCTCTGCGCATTGCAATAAGGGAATGCTCCTTGTTCAACGATTCCAGCTGGAACAGGGTGGAGCGACTCATCAAGGCCCCATTGACATAATGAAAGGGATTCTCTGTTGTCGCGCCAATAAAAATAATCGTGCCCTTCTCTACCGCTGGCAATAGCGCGTCCTGACGTGAACTGTTAAACCGATGTACCTCATCGAGGAACAGAATGGTTTTCGTTCCATACAGCTGTTTGTTCGTTTGTGCCTGCTCAATGACTTCACGCACATCCTTGACGGAAGCTTCCACTGCATTCAGGCGAACGAACTGTCCTTGTGTTTGCTGGGAAATAATATGTGCCAGGGTTGTCTTGCCGCATCCTGGGGGACCGTATAACAAGATCGACGAAATCTGATCAGCCTCGATGGCGCGCCGGAGTAATTTTCCCGGTCCAATGATATGTTCTTGTCCAATATATTCATCCAGGTGCTCTGGCCGCATGCGGTCCGCAAGCAATCTAGCTTGTGGCTTTGAATCCTGTTGAAACGAAAATAAATCCATTGCTCATCACTTCCTTAACGGATTGCCTTGACTTGTGTACAATTACGCTTCTGGTGGTTCTCCACTCTCTATCATATCATACTCCCGCGGTAACATAGCCATAAATGCACCAAGCGCACTGCTGACAAACGCATCCTTGCGTGTAATAAACCAAGTCATCATGTGGCTTATGCCGGAGGGGAGCGAATGTTTGCGAAGGCTGCCATTTTCAATTTGCTGCCGAATTACAATCTCCGGTAACAGAGAAATCCCCATACCCGATGCTACTCCACTGATAATCGCTTCCAATGTACCGAATTCCATAATCACCGGACGGTTTACCCCACTTGAGAGCAACCACTCCTCTAACGTTTGTCGGTAGGAGCATCCCATGCTGTAAACAAGGATCGGCTTACGGGTAAGTTCATCTTCTGATCCCACGCCCGACGAAACTACAAATAACTCTTCATCAAATACATCGATAGACTCGATATCAGGATGATCACAGGCACAGCCAATAAACGCTCCTTCCAATTCATACCCAATCACTTGATCAATAAGCATCTGCGAGTTGCCAGTTGCCAGTGACAAGGACACGTCGTGATACTGTTTATAGTATTTTGCAAAAAGCTCAGGTAAACGTACCGCTGCGGCCGTCTGTGTAGACCCTATTCGCAACGGCCCCGATGGTGTACTCGTCGCCCGAAGCGCCTTGGAAGCATCATTTAGCAAACCAATGATTTTATCCGCATAGGTCAGCAGCATCTCTCCAGCTGGAGATAACGTCATGCCTCGATTATGACGAATAAACAACGTTGTACCCACTTCTGCTTCCAGATGCCTGATTCGTGCCGTTACGTTCGATTGCACATACCCCAGTTTAGAAGCAGCTTTGGTCAAGTTTCCTTCCTGTGCAACACACTGAAATATTCTAAGATCCCCGCTCTCCATGGTCCCTCCACTCTGACATCATTCAAAATGATATCCACTTCATTACCAATCATTATACTTCATGTGTAAACCGGACTACAATTCATATAGATCCCAAACCAGTCAGCTGACTGGATGATGATAAGGAGTGTTCAGCATGACATACTGGAAAAATAGAGTTGCTTTGATCACTGGTGGTGGAACGGGTATAGGTCGTGCTGTAAGTCTGATGCTGGCTGAGCGTGGAGCGCGGGTTGCCGTCAACTATTCCCGCTCACGGGATGCAGCAAACGAGACAGTTCAACATATTTTGGATGCAGGAGGTCATGCATTGGCCGTTCAAGCCAACGTTGCCGATGACCTTGATGTCCGGCGGATGGTCACTACAATAACTGAAACCCATGGCCCAATCACTGCGCTTGTGAATAACGCCGGCATCACTCATCATATCCCCCTGCACGATCTGGAATTAGTTACAGATGACGTCTGGGATGAACTGGTTGATGTAAATGTGAAAGGCATGTTTCATTGTGCTCGTGCCGTGACGGAAGATATGAAGCGGGCTGGCGGTGGTTCTATCGTAAATCTGGGCAGCATCGCAGGCAGTACGGGTTCAGGCTCCTCCCTTCCTTACTCCGTCTCCAAAGCGGCAGTTCACGGTCTGACCTTATCACTTGCGCACGCTCTCTCACCACATATTCGGGTGAATGCTATCGTTCCTGGCGCGGTTGCTACAAGGTGGTGGGCTGGAAACGAGGATCGAATGCATCGTCTCGGTGGAGAGCTGTTATTGCAGAAAATTGCCTCTCCTGAGGATATCGCACACATGATCTGTGCTGCGCTTGAACAGCACTCCATGACCGGACAGCTAATTACTGTAGATAGTGGACAGACGTTATGAGCTCCAGTCATGAAAAGGATACCCGGATCATCAAACCATTGAAATATACACTATTGATCATTATGACAACGTTGATCATGGGAACTTCTTTTCCAGTTGGTAAGATCGGCATGGTATATGCCCCACCTTTCCTGCTCATGGGCATACGTTATGTACTGGCTGGTGGATTGATGGCCTGGTTCCTGCGTAAACGTCCTTTACCTACCGCGTGGCAGTCTTGGTTGAAAATAATCCTCATTGGCCTGTTCCAATCCGCAGGAGTGATGGGCTGCGCCTACTACAGCATGAACTGGATTACATCCGGTGAATCGGCCATTATTACGTTTACCAATCCGTTGCTGGTCATTATCCTCAGTGCTCTCTTATATAGAGTGACCTACCGTTTCAGTCAATGGATTGGTGTTCTGCTCGGTTTCGTGGGGATTATATTAACCTTTGGATGGCATATGAGCTTTAACCCTGGAACCTGGATTGGATTTGGCGGTGCGATCTCCTTTGCAGTATCGACATTGCTCATCAAACGTTGGGGCGATGCCTACGATACCTTTGTCTTAACAGCCTATCAGATGCTTGCAGGAGGGGCTGCGCTGCTTCTGCTGAGCGTATGGACTGAACAGCCTCACTTTATGGTGAACACCACCTCGGTTATGGTGCTGCTCTGGTTAACGCTTGTTTGCTCCATCATCCAGTTCTCACTCTGGTTTTATTTGCTGCAACATAGTGACCCCGCCCAAACCAGTTCGTATCTGTTTCTGGCACCGTTCTTTGGTGTATTGTCGAGTTGGATTTTGCTGGGAGAGTACGTTCAGTGGTTTGCATTGGCAGGTGGATTACTCATTGGTGTCGGTATATTCCTGGTGAACCGTCGCTCATCCAGAATGAGAAATAGCGTAACATAACCCTGAACTCCCCGTCGTTCTTCGTCGGAAAATTAAGCGGATTCTCGCACAAAGCAGAAAAAGGCAAGCGCTTATGGATCTATCCCATAAACGTCATGCCTTTTGTTGTATAAGCAAACTTTATCTAACCAAGCTCTGGCCAACCCTGAATGGTTACTGGCTCGCCGTCGGGATTATGTGTTGCAGCCGCATAGATCGGCAATTCACCATCATGGAACAACCACAGTTCGTGCAAGGCCCGTGTACAACCAACGTACAACAGCTTCGCATCACCCGCATTCGGCAAATAATGCTTCTGATCTACGTCTGCCACAATAACGGCATCAAACTCCAACCCCTTGGACAGATAGACTGGTAAAACGGAGTGTCCACCTGTGTACTGCTTTTTCCCACCATCGATCAGGTTCAGATCCCAGCCTGCAGACTGCAGTTCACGATGAAGTTCCTCTGCTTCATGCAGTGTACGGGTCAGAATGGAGACCGTTCGGTAGTCTTTGACCGTTAACACCTTCAAAGCCTCTTCAAGACTCGCCGTCCGCCCTTCGCCTCCATAAGCTAACGTCCGAACCGGATCACCACTCCGGAAAACAGGTATCGCCGTAATCCCGCTCTTGACGCCACGTTCCAGAATCGTATTCGCATAATCGATAATTTCCATCGTCGAACGATAGCTTCGCGTCAAGGCAAAGTATGCATTCTGTTCCTCAGGAAACAGAGCACTCATCTCTTCCCACGCGTGAACACCACGGTACTCATGAATTCCTTGGGACAAGTCACCCAGTATGGTGAAGGAATGCCCTTTGACGAACTGATCCAATAATGCCACATGAAAAGGTGAAAAGTCCTGTGCTTCATCGATCACGACATGATCGAACCGCTCCGAACCCTCAATATCATGGACCAGTGTATGAATGTATACCAATGCAGGCAAATCTTCTTCACGGACGATATCCTGTTTCAGATCTGCTGTCGTTTGTTTCATGACTAGTTTTGGAATAAGCCCGCTGAGTGACGCTGGCACAGAACCACCCTTTGCAGCTTTGAACAGCTGTTTGTATAGTGTAAGCGGCTCGTATTGAGGCCATTTCTTGGTATAGGCTTTCTCACGAGTGGACGCTTTTTTCTTGCGTTCTTTGCGCACAGCTTCTGGCATCGGTTTCTTGAGCTCCATCTCAATCCAGCGGTGAACACGCGCCATGACCCGTTCTTTGCGTTTGGCCAGTGGATAATGCTTGTATTCCTGACCGAACCAGTTCTCGATCTCCGTCTTGCTGAGCACCTTACCATCCCATGGACAGAAGTCCATACCCGGTACGGAATCTTCTTCCATGCCCGAGAGCCACTCTCGAATAAGCTCCATGAAGCGAATTGATCCTTTGTAACGTCCAGGTACATCATCATTCAATTCAGGCCGTGCATCAGGTGTTTCAAACCAGGTGTTCAATGTCTCCGACGTATCCGCCAAAGGCATCTCCAGCCCCAGCAGGTTCATTGCCCAATCCGGGAATGTCCGCTGCTGAATGTCCCCTACTCCGAGTTCAGGGAGCACATCCGAGATGTAATCCAGGAACATGTGGTTGGGTGCAAAAATAACCATTTTCTCCGCAGATACCTGCTCCTTATACTGATACAGCAAAAAGGCAAGCCGATGCAGGGCAACCGTTGTTTTCCCGGATCCGGCCACACCCTGAATGATCAATGCGGTGTTTCTCGCCGCACGAATGATCAGATCCTGCTCCGCCTGAATCGTAGATACGATGTCACGGAGTTTGTTATCCTTGTTCTCTCCCAGACGATAAACGAGGAATTCATCGGATACCGCTGGCTGGTCACTGTCACGGTTATATGTATCTGCCACACGTTCCAATATCCGCTGCCGAATGACAACGTTTCGTTTCAGATAGACCAGACCTTCGATAAGCCCTTCCGGGGCTTCATACGTAGCGGAGGCTTCGCCTCCCGTAAATGAGTAAAACAGGCTGGCGACAGGAGCACGCCAATCGATGACGAGCGGATGCTCTCCCACCTCTTCGCGGTCTACGCCGATTTTGCCAATATACAGCGGTTTCCGTGCACCACTGCCCTGCTCTTCGAAATCCAAGCGTCCGAAATAGGGTTGCTGCGCGCTCTTGGACAAGGCGGTGCGGCGCTCTTCGCGTCCAGCTTCCAGCACTTGTTCTGTGAAGTCATGGCCGGTATAAACCGGAATATTCTGCAGTCGTTCCAGCTGACTGTCCACTTCCTCCATCGTTCGCTCTAACCTGTACTCTTCTTCTTGATAGGCACTTTGAAAGCTGTCTGACATGTTTCAGTTACCTCCTAAGAATATGTTTTGTTCTGCATCGCCTAGATCTGGCAATACAAAAGGATACTTACTATATCATATAGGGCAATTGAAAGCCACATCCGTTTCCGTTTTGTAGGGCTTACTTTTGTAAGGCATGAAGCTTATCTGAATTGATAATTAATGATGGCACTGACAAGCGCACAACAACCGAACAAAATAAACCACCAGGCCCACTTGTTTCTGACCTGCCTGCGTCTGCTGTTCAATGTCCCATAAATGCCGATCAGCAATACGATGGTGGAAAAGCTTATTCCTACGATCCAACCAGCCATTTTATCTGCCCCCTTTGTTTTCAGTACATAAGGTCAGTCTCACTTTTCCTGGCTTTTAGAAGAAAAGCTCCTCCTCTAATATCTATTTTGAATTCACTTTTTCCGATTTTGTGTATGAAATAGTTGCTGTCTCTATGAAGGGGAGTCAAATCAAAATCACTTTTTAATATTCCCGATCTTTTTTTAAGCAAAATTTCGAAACCTTCGTTATCTGGAATGGAAACCACTACTTTTGCTCCTGTGGATACGGAATGCAAGCTCTCCGGCATCTTGAGACAATCCATGTTCAATCCTCTGCCTGTAGTTGTATATTGCAAGTGGCGGAATTCTCCCCTAATATCGATCTTGGCTGAAGTGGACTGAAGAATGAGTCTATCTGCACTAAGATGTTGTCCTTTTACCACGGATGCTACTGCGTGCAGTTCAAGCTCCTCCATCCTTCCCGCTAGGTCTAAACAACCTGAGGTGATGTTGCATCGACAGCGATTGGCCTGAAACCGATTCAACTGGAGTTGTCCTCCCGTGGAGTTTAAAAAAATAGTATCAAAGACCCGAGCAGGTAGATATATCTCCAATGCTGTTCTACCGATATTTATTCCAACGAGGCCCCTCCTTTTTCTCCCGTCCGCAATGCTTAAGGTAACCCCTTGAATGTTAACTTGCATCAGGCTTCGCTTGGAAAACCACGTATCCGCATATTGTATGACGTGAATCAGTTCATCCACACTCGTAAGAACTCTGATATCTCCTGACAACCAATTTAGCTGTATATTATGAATGGATTGATCAATGTCTATGCTCTTGCATATGGCAAGCTCACTACTTTTCAACATCTTTTCCCTCTCCATTTCAAACAATCATATGTATTTTTATTCCGCCTCCGCATACCCTCCCGTGCTGGCATGCCGATTCGTAATTCGCTGAATGAGTTGTTCGCTTACGATATCCGCTCCCAAGAGCTTCATCATGTGCTGTAGAAACTTGAGTCTCTCCAATGTCTGTGCCTGATCCCGTCCAAAAAGGAGAGGGTTAATCCAGATATTAACGAGCAGCATGAAGATTTCAGCGCACTCCAGCGGATATTCGACAGAAATCGATCCATCACTCTTGCCTTGCTCCATGATATTGGCAATAATTCGTGCGTCTTTTAGAACACCCTTCCTGATTCCACCAAGTACAAACTGTGGATTCTTGATCTGAGTGCTTAGAACCTGATCAATTGAGTTAGACTGAATTCCAGGATCAACGATAATATTTTCCAAAATACTGATGAGCTTCTGTCTGGCATTCGGAGCATGCGTGTTCTGGATGAGTTCCATAAACATGTCTTCTGCTCGCCCAAGCTCCTTTTCCATTACCGCACTAAGAATGTCCTCCTTGGACTTGAAATGATGATATATTGCGCCCTTAGACATGCCTAATTCATCTATAATGTCCTGAATGCTGGTCTTTTCGTATCCTTTTTTGGTAAACATCTGTGTTGAAACGACCAATATCTGATCCAGTGTCTGTTCAGGGTATTTATTTCTAGCCATAACTCCCTCCTTATACATACCAACGGTCGGTATCTATAATATAGAGTATGTTGGTTCTACTGTCAATATGAGGAATTTAGAAAAATAAAAAAGGACTTCCGTTGAATTACCTGAGCAGGTAATTACGAAAATCCTTCTTCAATATAACTAGTGTTACTCTTCGCTTCGTATTTTACCGCTACTAGTTCCCATGCCTTCATCCTCCTGAGCCACGAACTGTTTCTGAGCCAGTTCACGGTATACCTTATGATTGCTGATTAATTCCGCATGTGTTCCGGTTCCGGTAACATGTCCATGCTCCAATACAACAATCTGATCGGAATCCACAACTGTGGACAATCGGTGCGCGATCACGATTGTGGTTCTGCCCTCCATCAGATTGGACAAAGCCTGTTGTACTTCATACTCAGAGGTGCTATCCAGACTGGATGTCGCTTCATCCAACATGAGAATATCCGGACTGCGCAATAAGGCACGAGCAATAGCAATCCGCTGACGTTGGCCCCCGGATAACTTGATTCCTCTCTCACCCACTTCCGTGTCATAACCCTGTGGCAGCTTGTCGATAAAATCGGCAGAATAGGCCATCTCAGCAGCTCGCCGGATCTCATCCATCGTAACTTCACGATCCAATCCGTACGTGATGTTGTCTTTGATTGTGCCTGCCATAAGCGGACTTTCCTGTGATACATACCCGATCTTGCTTCGCCAAGAGGCCAAAGAATAATCCGTTATCGCTTGTCCTCCATATGAAATGTAGCCTGAATCTGGCATATAGAACTGCTCCATCAAAGAGAACAGCGTTGATTTGCCGCTACCGCTTGGACCGACAATCGCCGTCACTTTGCGTGTAGGTACCGTCAGATTTATTCCGTGCAACACTTCCTCACCTGTAACATAGGAAAAGTGTACATCATGGAATGCAATCGTCTCATTTCCTTTTGGAGCTACCTTGGTACTGTCATGCGGCTCTTCCTCATCGGCAAGGATAGCTTGTATGCGCTCCGTTGCACCTACAACTTTTTGCAAACGGGAGTATAGCGTCGTGAATTGTCCCATTGGCATAATGACCTGGAATAAAAGCAGAATGAATGCTACCAATTCACCAGGTGACAACATGCCAGAAGCTACACGCATTCCCCCCACACCCAGAATAACGACCAACACCGCAGTCATGACAAATGTAAACAAAGGACCGATCAGCGCAAGGATACGTGCCTCTTGCAAGCCAAAAGCAAACATTTTACGAATCCGCGAATCTCCTGCTTCTGATTCCTGTTTCTCCGTTCCATAGGCTTTCACCAAGCGGATCTCACCAATAACCTGACTAAGTACAGACGTAAGACCTGCCATCTCGTCCTGTTGTTTCTTGGAGATCTTGTACATTTTCTTCCCGACCGGCAACAAAATCAACAGCGTAAGTGGTACCAGACTCAGGATAATGAGCGACATCACCCAATCCAAGTAAAATAGTAACGCCACGCCACCTACAACAGCGACAATGTTGGATACAAAGGAAACCAGATAATCCGCGATCAACGTCATGATCTGACTTGTATCATTCGTAATCCGGCTCATCGTATCGCCCGTGCGATTGCGATCGAAATATGGCATTCGCAGCGACAATACCTTGTTCCACAGCTTGGTACGAAGCGTTGCGACCACACGTTGTCCGGCGTAATTTAACATATAAATACTGATGCCCGAGGCAATTGCCTGGATCACAAATGCCCCAAGCAATAACAAAATAACAGATTTGTTTAGTGCCGAAGTAGTAAGTCCATCAATCAGACCTTTGGTCATCAATGGCACGATCAGTCCGGCTGTTGTTTGAATCAGGGTTAAGATGAGGGCCAGAATCAGGATCAGTTTTGGCGGGTTCGTAGAAGCGATAAGCTTGACGAAATCCTTAAACCCCTTTTTTCCTACCTTCGGTTCATTCTGCCCTGCTTGTTGCTGCTCTTCCATTCCCGTTCCTCCCGTTCTCCATCTGCTCACCAGAGATCATACGTATGAACTTACATGACGTTCCCTCTGCCTTCTCTTATTACAAAACGCCATGCAACACAAAATTGGCTAAAAAGAGAATGGAAATGCCATACATGACCACAGGCACCTGTTTCCCTTGACCTGCTGCCAGCTTCGCTAATGGATAGGCAATAAATCCAAACGCCATACCGTCCACGATGCTATATGTAAATGGAATCATGACCATGATTAGAAATGCTGGGAAAGCCTCTGTAAAGTCACCAAAGTCCATATCCTTCACACCTTGCACCATCAGGCCACCAATAATGATTAAAATGGGTGCAATCGCACTGTCTGGAATATAACCGAGCAGCGGGATGAAGAAGAAGGTCGCCCCAAACAAAACGGCTGTAACGAGCGGAGTTAACCCTGTGCGTCCACCTGCCGCAATCCCGGCTGTAGTCTCGGCTGCGGCAACTGGAGGACTACTTCCGAATACGCCTGCCAGCACGGTACTAATCGATAGGGCGCGCAGACTTCCTTTGAACCGCTCCGGACGACCAATCATCTGTGTCTGAGCTGTAATTAATCCGATATTTTCGAACACCACAATCAGCAGTAGCAAAAATACCGCAATCCAGAACGCTACATCAGCCAGCTTCACCAAAGACAATTCGCCAAACAAGCCGCCGTATTGACGCAGCGCATCCATCGCTGATACGGATTCACCCGGGTTCACTGCTCCAAGTACATAGGCAAGGCCTGTCCCGATCAGAATACTGATGAGAAGTCCGCCCTGTACATTCCGTATAAATAAAATCAAGGCAAGCACCAGCGTAACGCAGGCTGTAATGACATTCGGATCATTGAAGTGCCCAATCGCGACAAACGTGGTCTGGTGTGCGATGACAATTCCACTTTTTTGCAAACCAATGAATGTGAGGAACAAGCCAATCCCCACCGTAATCCCGTGCTGCAGATTCTTTGGAATCGCTTCGCTGATCATTTTGTATAGTGACGTAAACGCAACAATGGCAAACAGTATACCTGTAACGGTTACCACGGCCAACGCTTCTTGCCAGCTTAATTTCATCGAGTGTACAAGTGTATACGTGAAAAATGCATTAATCCCCATTCCAGGCACAACAATAATCGGTGATTTCCCGCCAAATGCCATGAGCAAACAGCCTGCAATGGACGTTAGCAGGGTTCCAACCATGGCGGCCTGCAAGGGCATTCCGGCATCGGAAAGAATTGTAGCATTGACCATAACGATATAGACCACGGCAAAATAGGAGATGGCTCCCGCCACAACTTCCTTTTTCCACTGGTCTCCTGGCTCCATGCCAAGACGTCTGGTCATCCATCCGTGTTTCATTTCGTTCTATTCCCCTCTCTATATATAAATTCAACTAAAGAATGTTTACACTTGCCACTCCGATGACAGAATAACCTTCCGATCGCTGTTATCCCCAGATTTTTTTGCATTTCCTTCTCCAAAGGGAAAATCTGGTGATAAAGGCGAACGCTTCGCTTCTCCAGCTTTTTTCTGTCCTCTCCGTTCTCGTGTAAAAAGTTAAGTTGAACCTATATGCCGCAAATTCTTTATGTATGTATCATCATTTCGCGCAGCAATCAATATCATACACGGTTTTCACTTTGAAGTACATGACGTAGCTCTGACACTTATGCGGGGATGTAGTTCGGCTATCATGGACGATTGACGTCCGATTGCTTTGAGTTCGAAGTATGATCACACAAAAAAGCGCAGATGCCTTGTCGGCATCCACGCTGTTCTGTTGGCAGCATATTACTGCTGCTTGTTCTCTGCAATTTCTAACAAATCCTTAACGGCAACACTGACCATAATCAGTCCGGCTACCGGAGGTACGAATGCGTTACTCGCAGGTGGTTGTTTGGCCTTGCGAATTTCCGGTGCATTCTCGGGAACAATCTTCTCTGTAACATCAGCACGCGGTTTCATCGGCTTTTCAGTTGAGAAGACCACTTTCACACCTTTTTTGATGCCGTCTTTGCGAAGTGTCGTGCGTACAACACGAGCAATCGGGTCCATGGTCGTTTTCGAAATATCTGCAACCTGGAATTTCGTCGGGTCCATTTTATTTGCCGCACCCATACTGGAAATCATCGGAATTTTACGTTTCAGGCACTCTTTAATGAGATGGATTTTGTAGATAATCGTGTCGGATGCATCCAGCACATAATCCAGTTCATATTTGAATAATTCTTCATACGTTTCTTCCGTGTAAAACATATTCAGGGCAATCGCATCACATTCCGGATTGATCAGTTTCACACGTTCCACCATCAGATCCGCTTTTTTCTGCCCTACAGTTGTGGTCAGAGCATGAATCTGGCGGTTAATGTTGGTGATATCCACTACGTCTTTATCAATCAGGATGATGCGACCTACACCGCTGCGGGCAAGAGCTTCTACAGCAATACCACCTACACCGCCAATACCGAGCACGGCTACTGTACTATTCTTCAATGTGTTCAGACCTTCAGGTCCGATCGCAAGTTCTGTTCTTGAAAATTGATGGAGCATTGAGAATCGATGCCTCCTTTATTTCTTTTCCGCTACCGGTTTGCGGGCTACACGGATGTGAAGTTGTTCCAATTGAGAATCATCCACTTCGGAAGGTGCATTCATGAGCAGATCCGTTGCACTTGCCGTTTTCGGGAAGGCAATCGTTTCACGCAGATTCGTGCGACCCGCCAGCAACATCACAAGACGGTCCAGACCAAAGGCAATACCACCATGCGGTGGAGTTCCATATTCGAATGCTTCCAGCAGGTAACCGAATTTCTCATTGGCTACTTCTGGTGAGAGTCCAAGGGCAGCAAACATTTTCTCTTGAACATCACGTTTGTAGATACGCATCGAACCGCCACCTACTTCATAACCATTGAGAACAAGGTCATAGGCTTGAGCTCGGATTGCACCCGGATCTGTGTCGAACAGATGTACATCTTCGTCTTTTGGACGTGTGAACGGATGGTGTTCTGCCACATAACGCTTGGCATCTTCATCATATCCAAGGAGTGGGAAGTCCACAACCCAAGCAAATTTGAATTTGCTGTCATCGATCAGTCCGAGTTGACGGCCGATTTTCAGACGCAATGCGCCCAGAACGTCAGCAACCACTTTTTTGGTGTCTGCGGAGAAGAGCAACAAATCGCCTTCTTCAGCACCTGTACGTTCTTTGACTGCTTCGATTTCTTCAGGCGTGAAGAACTTCACGATTGGCCCTTTGAACTCGCCGTCTTTCACTTGAATCCAAGCCAGACCTTTCGCACCGTAACGTGCAGCAAATGGTCCGAGATCATCGATCTCTTTACGGCTCCATGTACCACAGCCTTTGGCGTTCAGCACTTTCACTTCTCCACCTTTTTCGATGACAGAAGCAAATACTTTTACACCACTGTTGGCTACGATATCGTTCATTTCAACCAGTTCCATACCAAAACGCAGATCTGGTTTGTCTGAACCGTATTTCCCCATCGCATCCGCATACGTAATCCGTTGGAAAGGCAGTTCCAGCTCAATACCTTTCGTTTCACGTAGCAATTTGGCCATCAGTTCTTCCATCATTGGCAGCAGGTCATCCTGTTGCAGGAAGGAAGTCTCGATGTCGACTTGAGTGAATTCTGGTTGACGGTCTGCACGCAGATCCTCATCCCGGAAACAGCGAGCGATCTGATAATAACGCTCAACTCCACCCACCATCAGCAATTGTTTGTAGATTTGTGGGGATTGTGGCAAGGCGAAGAATTCACCTTCATGCACACGGCTCGGTACGAGATAATCACGCGCACCTTCCGGGGAGCTCTTGGTCAGGATCGGTGTTTCCACTTCAACGAACTCTTCTCCGTCCAGGTAGTCACGGAACACTTTGGATGCTTTGGAACGCAGTTTCAGTGTTTCGAACATTTCAGGACGACGCAGATCCAGGTAACGATATTTCAAACGAAGGGATTCGTCGACTTCGACACCATCTTCAATGAAGAATGGCGGTGTTTTGGCCGCGTTCAGTACTTCGATTTCTGTAATTTGAACTTCAATTTCGCCTGTAGGCAGGTTTTTGTTAACAGTCTCTGCATCACGTTTAACGACTTTACCCGTTACAGCGATAACATACTCGCTACGTACGCGATCTGCGATTTGCAGAGCTTCACCGGAGTAAGCCGGGTTAAAGACAACTTGTACAATCCCGCTGCGATCACGCAGGTCGATGAAGAGTACGCCCCCCAAGTCACGGCGGGTCTGAACCCAACCGTTCAATGTTACTGTTTCACCGATGTGTGCGGGTGTTAATGCGCCGCAATGATGACTTCTTTTCATAACCAAACTCCTCATTATGTGAATTTCCGTTCTGTGTGGGCAGTTCGTGCCTGCTCTTTAACAGCCCGGTTGCTGTAGACCATGTATTCGAAAAGGCATGTTGCCTCTTGCCCGCCAACTTTTCCGATTCGTCGGAATCGCCGGTGAACCTCAGCAATTTTGCCGGATCAATTGTTTTACTTGAATGTTTTATACTTATTGTTACACTTCGTGCTTATTTACCTTCGCGTATAGCCGCTACCAGATCATCAAGCTTCACGGTTTGTTGTTCACCTGTATCCATCGACTTGAGGGCAATCTCACCACGCTCCAGCTCGTCATCACCAAGGATGGCAGTATAGCGGGATTTGAAACGGTCAGCTGATTTCATCTGTGCTTTCATCTTGCGGCCCAGATAATCGCGTTCACCAGACAGTCCAGACTGACGAAGTTTGAACAACAAACGGTTCACTTCACGATCAGCTGCCTCTCCCAGAGCAACAAAGTACACATCCAGTGGAGCCAGTGTAGTAACCTCAATGTTTTGGTGTTCCAGAATCAGTTGAATGCGCTCCAAGCCAATACCGAAGCCGATGCCAGGCTGATCAGGTCCGCCGATATCCCCAACGAGACCATTGTATCGGCCGCCACCACCAACCGTATCAATCGCTCCAATACCTTGGGCTTTTAATTCAAAAGCAGTCAGCGTGTAGTAATCCAAGCCACGTACCAGACGATTATTCACAGCATAATCTACTCCGAAATCATCCAGGTATGCCTGCAGCTTGGCAAAGTGATTCAAAGACTCTTCATCCAGGCTATCTAGTATGGACGGTGCCCCTACGAATTTGTCCTGATCGACTTTGCAGTCGAGTACACGCAGTGGATTGCGCTCCATGCGGGACTGGCAGTCCTTGCAAAGACTGTCTTTCATCGGTCTGAGGAACCCGAGTAATGTCTCACGGTATTCTGCACGGCTGGTTGAGTTACCCACGGAGTTGATCTCCACTTTGACATCCTTCAAGCCGAGCTCTACGCACAACTGGTAGCCCAGTGCGATCACTTCCGCATCAATCGCCGGATCCAGCGCACCGATGGCTTCTACACCAAACTGGTGGAACTGACGCTGACGGCCTGCCTGCGGACGCTCATACCGGAACATCGGACCGATGTAATAGAGTTTGCTCACATCCGGTTCACCATAGATTTTGTTCTCTACATACGCGCGGACAACACCCGCTGTTCCCTCCGGACGGAGAGTCATGCTGCGATTGCCTTTGTCGTCAAAGGTATACATTTCTTTCTCAACAATATCCGTAGTCTCTCCTACACCGCGTACAAATAAAGAAGTCTGTTCGAAGATCGGTGTACGAATCTCACGGTAATTAAACCGTCGACATAGATCTCGTGCTTTTTCTTCTACATACTGCCACTTCTCGACAACTCCAGGCAGTAAGTCCTGCGTTCCAGTCGGTTTTTGAAAAGCCATCTTGATCCCTCCAGCATTGATTTTCTCTATATAACAAAAAAAACCCTCGCCCTGTCGCTGTATACAGCAAACAAAGGGACGAGAGATTGTGTAATATACATTCACCCGTGGTACCACCCACATTCCGGAACCCTGACACTTTAGCCGTTCAGGTTCTTCTGATGATCTAGATTGTCAAACTCCCCTGGATCAAGCAGATATTCCGCTCTACGTGTAACGCACGTCCTGCGCAGGCCAGCTACTGTCAACAGATCAAGTCTGCTGTGTTCGCTGTCTGTTCTCGGGGAAGTCATTCGTCCGCTCATCAAGAGAATCCTTACAGCCTGGGGATTCCTCTCTGGTCATGTGGGCACGGAGTACTTGGTCCCGTCATCAAATCAATAATATAGTTCAAGAAACGACTTTAATTGACTATAGTCAACGTATTATTTTCTGATTGTAATGAACCGCAGTACTAAAGTCAAGGGTTAACACGAAAAGACAACACAAAAAAATTACTCATACGCCTTACGGGATAGAGAGTCCACAGAAATCTCTGCTAATAGAAGCTGGATTCCTCCAATGAATTCCAACCTCTATAGCTTCGTAACTCTATTGTTTCAGCATCCACTTCAGTAGATCCGGCGCGCTCGCCCATAGACGGGAGTGCATAATGACATACTCAATTGCTTCGTTGGAGTCGCCTCTTCCGACAAAATCAGGGAGGTTATGCGGCAGCCTCTTCAAACCCAACAGGTAATCAGGCACATGCTTGTTCACACCCCGGGCCGCACGGTACAGCATTTTGAGCTGGGAGGTGATTCCGTTCTTCTTATACTCCAGAATGATCTGGTCATAAGCAAAGGCAGTAGCGGCTTCACCTTTTCCATGCTTCTTCAGCAATTGCTCTGCCTGATCCAATTGGTTGCTGTACAAATACACAGCAGCGAGCAGGTAACGTGCTCCGGTATTGTCTTCCGTATTAAGCTCCAGAATATGCTCCAGGATTTGTGCCGCTTCTTTGGCATCTCCGCCAAACCAGCAGGATTCGGCGTAGCTTTTGCATATCCGGATATAGGGGCGAGTCTCATGAAGCCCCCAGAAGTGCCCTTTGTTCTTCTCAAAGAACAGTTCGCCCAGTTCGCGTTCGCCAGCAGCGATTCCGGCCTTAAGGTACGCCCGTGCATCCTGCTCATTGTCCGATTCCTCAGCCAGAATAAGATACGCCTCAGGGCTGTCAGGATAAATCTCCAGCACCGTTTCGGCCAGCTGTATTTTGCGTTTGGTAGAGCTGGCTTCCATCGCCTTATGCAGCAGAGCCTGCGCTTTTTCCTTCGGTGTGCCTGGGCCGTTCAGCATCATCAGCTCGTCCGTTTCGCCGCCCATACCGTATTCTTCGATGTAATTAAACATCTCCTTAATCTTTCGGGAGATCGTTCCTGTCGTTACCTCATATTTAGAGGCCAGCTCAGCCTTTGAGACATTGAAGCCGTATTCCTCCGACAGCAAATACTCAATTGCGGCACAGAACGAGCCTGTCTTCTTCACAGTAGGACGGGTCTGGCGAGAATATCCGTTCCATAGCACCAGAGCTTCCAAAATCAACTCCTGTTCATATTGGTCCTTCATGTTCTCAATAAGCTGCAGAGCCAACTGTTCATGAGTCGGATGCTCCCATTTCAGTTCGCGCTCCACCATCTTTTTCAGCTTGGTCAGGGTCAGCTTGCTCTCAAGCTGAGCCGAGGTTTCCTGAACAGGCTGCTCCGTTGATATCAGTTGCAGTATGGATTCTACCGCAGAGGCCTCCTTGCCCAGACAGCATTTCTTATATTTTTTGCCGCTTCCGCATGGGCATATATCATTTCTTCCAACCTTACTCAAAACTAATTCCTCCTTAAATCTGTCACCAGCCATTCGAATGAGGACACTCTTGCTATAGTATGATAGGTGTCATTTTCTCAAACGAGGCATTCTATATAACTTACAATGTTTCTTGAACATACTGATGTTTATGAATAAAATCGGCTTTAGATTATTCAAAATCCATTTCTCTATTCTAGCAAAAATTTATATAAAGGGGTAAACTTCGCTTCACTTCCCTCAAAACATATACATTCTCATCCAAAAAAATAGCCTGCACACGGTGTGCAGGCTCAAAGGATATATAAAAAAAGGGGGTCATGTGTGTTATTATAAGCCCACTATGTTAAAGGCTTATGTAACTAATATTACAGTAATATTACAAAAATGATAGCGCTTTATAATTAGGTTTTTTAATATACTCACGCTTAAAAAGCCCTTGCACATCGCTCGACTGTATAGTCAAGCAGTGCAAGGGCTAAGAAGTATCTACACGTTAATTCAACTCTTCCACATAGGCATGGTTCGAACGAAGCTTATGAACAATCTCGTCATAATCCTCATCCCTTACTTTGGCAGACAAAACATAATGCAGATCATCATAATCGGCCGAGGACACGTCCGCAGCATCAAGCATGTCACCATCCTCATTCACTCTGTCACGAGAATCTCGTTCTGTATCACGATCCACATTGGCTACTACAGGGATCACATTTTCGCTGGCTGGAACACCTGGGGCAGCACCCACACCCATTGCCCCGTTGGTGCCTACACCACCTGCTGTATTATATGGCACCAATGGTACCATCACACGTGTGTCTCTGCCAACCGCACTATCCAGTTGACCTACTTCCAAATGCTCTGTACGGAACGTCTGAAGAGAAGTTCTTGCTTCTTCTGCCTCGTCTTCGGTTCGAAAATACGCCTGAATATGTTTTGTCATATCAAACCCTCCTTTTTCGGAATAAAATGCAACGCGAACTTTGTAAACTTCACGATGTAACGTAGTTAAGATACATCCATGTATGTCAGTTAAACTTCGTTAAGTTAAATAACTTTTAGCAGTTCCCGCACAAACGCGGGCTCATCTTCAGGCGTTCGGGATGTAATAAAATTTCCATCCACTACAGCCTCATGATCTTTGAACTCTGCTCCTGCGTTCACCATGTCATCTTTAAGTGGCGGATAGGACGTAATGGTTCGTCCTTTCAACAGATTGGCACTGGCCAGAATCTGTGGACCGTGACAGATCGCTGCGATTGGTTTCTTCGCACTGTTGATCTCGGTAACGAATTTCAGAATGTTTGCATCACTCCGCAAATTCTCAGGGGATGATCCACCAGGAATTACGACTGCATCATAATCTGAAGAGGATACATCAGCGATCGCCTTATCTGTAGTATAGGAGGCCTTTCCTCCCTTACCTTTAAGAGTCTCACCGGCTTTTAATCCGATAATCTCCACTTCATGACCAGCTTTCTTCACCTCGTCATACGGAACCTGCATCTCCGAATCTTCAAAGTCATTCGCCAATAAAAAAGCAACTTTACTCATAACGTATGTTCTCCTTTCCGTGTTCGAACTTTCTTTAGGAATCGGGTCTTGGTCTTGCAGTACATTGGCACTTCGTTGTGCCTCATTTTGTTATTACCCTCACCAGAGCAATTTATAACAACTCCATTTGTATTCACTGATGCAAATTGCACAAGTTAAGGCTAGAAAACAAATAATACACAACAAAAAGTCCTGATTCGATAACGAGCCAGGACTTTTTTTATATCTGTGTAAACACTCAAGATCGCGGAAGATGATTTTGCTTCCCTTTGTCCGAATCCTGAAGTGCCCAGATCGTTGCAACACATTCAGCAGCGGCACGGGCAAGGTGTAATGATTCATACAGGTTTCCAGGAAATACCAAAGGTTCCGTACGCGTACGTGTTTCTTTTGCAGATTGGCGCATAATAGGGTGGATACTCCTTTGATTAATAAGTAGTCATCAACGAATTATCCTTATTATGGCCTGTACTCCATGAAATTATGCACGCGGTTCCTGACGAATCGGACTTTCAAGCATCAAAGTCACGGGTCCCCAGTTGGTAAACGACACATCCATCATCGCTCCGAAACGGCCGGTTTCAACCCGAATACCTTTCTCACGCAACAGTTGATTAAACGTTTCATACAACAGTTCTGCCGCTTCGGGTCGGGCCGCGGCCGCAAAGCTTGGACGTTTCCCTTTACGACAATCCCCGTACAGGGTGAACTGGGAAACAGACAGCACAGCACCGCCTACATCAAGCAGACTGAGGTTCATCTTCTCCTGCTCATCCTCAAAAATCCGTAACCCACTAATTTTGTCAGCCAGATACTGAGCATCCTTCTCGGTGTCCTCGTGGGTAATGCCCACGAGCAGCATTAATCCGGATTCGATCTTACCCGTCAGCTCGTCTCCCACGGTAACCTGAGCCTCTTTACAGCGTTGTACAAGCACCCTCATCTTACAGGCTCCTTACTGCATAATCCGATGCACCGAATAGACATCTTTCACCCGTTTGATCCGTTCTACAACGGATTGCAGATGATCCGTATTACGAATCAGAATGGTCACGTGCACCAATGCTAATTTATTTTTGTCTGTCCGTCCCGTGACGGCAGAAATATTTGTCTTACTCTCGGAAACAGCCTGAAGCACCTCATTGAGCAATCCATTGCGGTCATGGCCTGTAATCTCAATATCTAC
This sequence comes from Paenibacillus sp. Z3-2, assembly GCF_054161325.1. Taxonomy (NCBI): domain Bacteria; kingdom Bacillati; phylum Bacillota; class Bacilli; order Caryophanales; family Paenibacillaceae; genus Paenibacillus; species Paenibacillus sp. Z3-2. The sequence goes on from NZ_CP096397.1 coordinate 5,093,743, forward strand.
ACTGTAGTTGGCTTCAATATTCTCTTCCCACTCGACCTCGATAACACGAGCTGCTTCTTCTCCATCTGCACTTGACGGGATATTCGGACAGTCACTCCGGTGAACAGAAACGCCACGTCCCCGTGTAACATAACCGATGATATCATCCCCAGGTACAGGATTACAGCACCGTGCAAAACGAACAAGCAAGTTATCAATGCCTTTGACACGAATGCCATTGGTTGGACGATTTTTGCGTTCAGGAGCAGGCTTCAGCTCGCGCATCTCGGAATTCAATTCCAGCAAACTGGATTCTTCCTGCTCTTTACGCAATTTCTCGGTTGCTTTGGTCACGATCTGTGCAGCGGTAATCCCACCGAATCCAACAGCCGCAAGCATATCCTCGATATCGTTAAAGGCATACTTTTTGGCAGCTTCCATCAACTTGTCATCCGTCATCCACGCAGAAGGATCAAGCCCCATGCGTTTCAGTTCACGTTCACAGCTCTCCCGACCTTTTTCAACGTTTTCTTCACGGCGTTCCTTTTTGAACCATTGCTTGATCTTCGCTCGTGCATGAGAAGATTTCGCAATTTTCATCCAGTCTTGGCTCGGTCCGTAAGAATGTTTGGACGTCAAAATTTCGATGATATCGCCTGTCTTCAGATGGTAATCAAGCGGAACAATTCGACCATTCACTTTGGCACCAATGGTGCGATTACCAACCTCCGTATGGATTCGGTAAGCAAAATCCAGAGGAACAGAGCCAATCGGCAATTCGATAACTTCTCCTTTTGGCGTAAATACAAATACCAAATCAGAGAAGAAATCCATTTTAAGCGATTCTACAAATTCTGACGCATCCTGTGCCTCGTTTTGAAGTTCAAGAATTTCACGAAAGAACGTAATTTTATCTTCAAAATGATTTCCATTCGCAGCGCCTTCTTTGTAGGCCCAGTGAGCAGCAATACCAAATTCGGCAGTCCGGTGCATATCCCATGTCCGAATCTGAACTTCCGTTGGTTCACCATTGGGACCAACTACCGTTGTATGCAACGATTGATACATATTCGCCTTAGGCATTGCAATATAGTCCTTAAAGCGTCCAGGCATCGGTTTCCATAGCGTGTGTATAATGCCCAAGGTAGCATAACAATCCTTGATATTATCCACAATAATACGGATGGCAAGCAGGTCGTAAATTTCGTTAAACTGCTTGTTTTTAGTGGTCATTTTCTTGAACACGCTGTAGATATGTTTCGGGCGGCCTGAAAGGTCTGCCTGAATTCCCATCTCATCGAGCTTGTTCGTAATTCCGTCCATAACCGTATCAATATATTGCTCACGTTCCGCACGCTTTTTGTGCATCAGGTTCGCAATGCGGTAGTACTGCTGCGGATTCAAATAACGGAGGGCGATGTCCTCCATTTCCCATTTGATTGCAGAGATACCCAACCGGTTCGCAATCGGACAGAAAATCTCCAGCGTCTCATAAGAGATCCGGCGCTGGCTTTCTTCCGACTGAAACTTGAGTGTCCGCATATTGTGCAGACGGTCGGCCAATTTAATCACGATGACACGGATGTCCTGCGCCATGGCGATGAACATTTTGCGGTAGTTCTCGTTCTGCTGTTCTTCCTTGGAGCGAAACTGAATACGTTCCAGCTTCGTCAAGCCGTCAACAAGCATGGCACACGTATTGCCGAAATGATTGCGGATTTCTTCAAGTGAAACCGTAGTATCCTCTACTACATCATGAAGAAGCGCTGCTATTATGGAGATGGTGTCCATCTGCATGTTCACAACAATGTCGGCAACCGCAAGCGGATGCAGAATATACGGTTCTCCCGATTTTCGCGTCTGTCCATGGTGGGCCTGATCAGCAAATTCGTAAGCTTCTCGTATGCGCACCAGATCGGGTTCTTTGATATATGCCCCAGCCTTCTCGAGTAATTGCTCTATGCCCATTCTGATCTGTTCCGTGTCCTTTCTATACCAAATGGAACCCGTGACAATGTCTCAACACAGGTTCCCCGTAAAAGTAATTTCCTATAATTATGACGCTTCGCCCGTTTCCCGTCAACTACTGACGAATAAGAGTACTTATCCAATTTTTATATTGATGATCTGCACTACTTCTAAGTACTTCCCCCTAAGAGCGACAAGTGATTGAAGATGTTTCTTAATTATTATGTATTATTGCCGTTATTTGCTGAAATAGAAGGAAATTTCATGAAAATATAAATTCTATCGCGGTGCTACGTCAAAAATGTTATTGCTTAATTAGGAGAAACTCTGTAATCTATTGAAAGTTTGTGTTTCGGAAAAGGAGATGAAATTCATTGCAACGCGAAATTCAGGTTAATCAAAAGATGCCACTCGGCTCAGGTTCACTGCTTAGCCTTCAGCATTTGTTCGCCATGTTTGGTAGCACGGTGCTTGTACCGAACCTGTTCGGTGTCGACCCTAGTATGATATTGCTGATGAACGGAATTGGAACCCTGTTGTACATACTGATGTGTAAAGGAAAAATTCCCGCCTATCTGGGTTCCAGCTTTGCTTTTATTGCTCCTGTCACTTCAGTGTTAAAAACACATCCAGAGAACGGCTACTCCATGGCTCTTGGAGCTTTTATAATAACAGGAATTGTTTTCTGCCTTGTAGCTCTTATTGTGAAATATGCGGGAACAGGCTGGATTAACGTGGTATTCCCACCGGCAGTTATGGGCGCCATTGTTGCCCTCATTGGTCTTGAACTTGTACCTGTTGCAGCTGGTATGGCCGGATTAATTAATTCCGATCCTGTAGCTAATCCCAACTGGATTCCTCAGGCGAAACCTATTATACTCTCCATGGCCACGCTCGGGATCACTGTCATTGGTGCCGTAACATTCCGTGGATTCCCCAAAATCATTCATATTCTAATCGGTATTGTAGTGGGTTATATCCTTGGTTATTCTATGGGCCTGGTTGATAAACAGGCTATTGGAAACGCTGATTTCCTCTCACTGCCAACCGTGACTACACCTACATTTGACTGGTCTGTTGTCTTCACCATTTTGCCTGTAGCGCTTGTGGTTATCGTAGAACATATTGGACATTTGCTTGTAACAAGCAGCATCGTAGGCAAAGATCTGTCCAAAGACCCTGGGCTTCATCGTTCCCTGCTTGGTAACGGCGTATCCACCATTCTGTCCGGGTTTGTAGGATCAACCCCGAATACAACCTATGGTGAGAACATCGGTGTTATGGCTCTGACTCGGGTATACTCCACATATGTTATTGGAGGCGCAGCGGTTATTGCAATTGTACTCTCCTTCTCAGGAACATTCTCGGCGCTTGTAGCCAACATTCCTGTACCCGTTATGGGTGGCGTATCCCTGCTTCTGTTCGGGGTAATTGCCGCATCCGGTCTGCGTATTCTGGTTGAACAGAAAGTTGACTTTGCCAAACCAACCAATCTGCTTCTTACTACACTTGTACTGGTCATCGGACTGAGTGGTACAGAAGTTATTTTCTACGGCGTTCATCTAAAAGGGATGGCACTCGCAACCATCGTTGGAATCCTGATGAGCTTGTTGTTTAAGTTGTTTGAAGTGCTGGGTTGGTTGAATGAAGACTCCAGAAAACAGCCTATCACTGAAAAAACGCCCGATTAATTCTTTCACATATATAGCAAAAAAAGCCTGTTCTCTTCAACCTTAACGGATGAAGGAACAGGCTTTTTGATAATCATTAATGCTGTATATTATTTCCCGGGAAACGGGGAAAGCAATTCATGTTTCATCACAGCAGTGCGTGTGGAGATTTAAGCTTAATAGTTCATCAATGTGAATACATCGATTTCGGGCAATTTAGAACGACCGTTCAGATCAGACAGTTCGATCAGGAAGGCAGCACCGACAACTTTTCCGCCCAACTGTTCAATCAAGTTGATGGAAGTAGCAATCGTTCCACCCGTTGCGAGCAGATCATCTGCGATCAGGACATTTTGACCTTTCTCAATCGCATCTGTGTGCATTGCGAGTGTATCCTTGCCATACTCGAGATCATAACCGACTTCAATCGTCTCTCCAGGCAGTTTTCCACTTTTGCGAATCGGTGCAAAGCCGACACCAAGAGCGTACGCCAGAGGGGCGCCCACAACGAAACCACGTGCTTCAGGTCCAGCAATGACGTCAATTTTGAGATCAGAAACCATCACTTTCAGTTCATTGATCGCATTGCGGTACATTTCTCCATCTTTCAACAATGTCGTAATGTCCTTAAAGCTGATTCCCGGTTGTGGAAAGTCAGGAATGACACGAATATAATCTTTAAAATCCAAAATAATCTCCTCCTAAAATAAATACACAAACTTCCATCTAAGATACGCCCTTCATCCGGGATATCATCCATTGTGTCAGTTGCGGCGTGGATGCATCCAGCATCACCTGTTCTGTCTCGGCCATGCTTTCGAGCGCCTGATAATGACGCGAAGCGGTTAGTTCACGCTTAGGCGGGTTATCCACAAACGCAATTTTGCCGTTATCACGGGTAATGAAGGATAACTCTTCGAATACATCCAACATCATCGTAATCATGCGCGGCGAACAACCACACTGACGACTGAGCACAGGAGTAATCTCTTGTTCCTCCACGGGTTCAGCTTTCCATTTCAACACCTGCATATAAATACGCTTGAAGAGTTCTCTGGAAGGCATCTGAAGGCGATCTCGGCGGTTGCCTGATCCGTGCAGAAGGATGATATTCTCTGCTCCACTGAACAAAGCCAGCATGGCATCAAGTTGTTCCGGGGTTTCCGGCGTATCAAACACAAATAACGTCCGGACTTGTTCCTGTCCATAATGCTGTGCAGCAGCATTACACGGAAATAACCCGACCTTTCTATCATATACCCAAAGGCAAGGTTCATACAATGAATTTCCCTCGGAAACATTGGTTTCTTTCCGAACAATAGCACCTATAGAACCTGATTTGTATCGCAGATGCACCTCTAATGAGCTCAAGAACTGTTTCATCGCATTCAACGGCTCGGTATTGCCACGCAAATCAAACACCTGGACCTGAGGAACATGAATGTCCTGAAGCATCAATTGAGGTTTTCTCATCCCATTCCATTCATTGATGGACAGTTCTCCCATCACATCAATTACGGTACCTGGGAGAAGAAACTCTGCCAAAGCTCCCTTGCCAAATGCGACAGTTTCCAGTTGCTGACCATCCTGTTCAAGTACCAGTTTCAGATGGCGTTTCTCTCGTCCCATCGTTCTGGTTTCCTTCACAGTCACGCTTCTCAACACAAACCGTGGCGAAGGATTGCTCATCCCGAAAGGCTGCAATCTGTCGATCTCCTGGATCACTTTCAGCGGAACATCACTAATTCTGCATTCATCATCCGCAAGACGCTGAGGTACAAAATCCTCTTCGGTCAACACGGTTGCAGCAAACTCATTCAAGCCCGCCTCAAGTTCTTCCAGTTGATCCCGATGCAATGTCATACCTGCTGCAGCCGGATGCCCTCCGTAATGGTCCATCGTGTGTTTATTGACTGTGAGTGCCTCATAGATATCCAAGCCCTCAATGGAGCGCGCAGAGCCTTTGCAGACGCCACTCTCGGGATCAATCCCAAGAATAAGTGTAGGTCTGTAATAGCGGTCCAGCAATTTGGAAGCCACAATACCAACCACTCCGACATTCCAGCCCTCACCAGCCAATACGATCACATCTGGAACTGATCCTGAACGAAGCTCTATCTTTTGTTCCAACTGTGCCGTTGCTTCTTGTAATATGCCCTCTACAACTTGCTGCCGCTCCCGATTCAATAGATCAAGCTGACCGGCAAGCGTATGAGCTTCATCCAGACTCTCGGTTGTGAGCAGCGACACCGCCCGCCCCGCATGATCCAAACGTCCACTGGCATTAATACGTGGTGCCATGGCGAAGGCAATATTAATCGAAGTCACCTGACTCTGGTCCACACCACTAATTTCAAGCAATGCACTTACACCGGGGAGACGTGAACCACGCATAGATTCTATCCCATAACTGACGATAACCCGATTTTCACCTTCCAAAGGCATCAGATCGGCAACCGTGCCGATAGCAGCAATTTCCATCCATTCACCGGGCACTTCCCCGATCAATGCCTGAGCCAGCTTTAAGGCTACCCCCGCACCTGCCAAACCTTTAAAAGGATACGGACATCCCGGAAGTTTCGGATTAATAAGAGTATAAGCTTCCGGTAAAATTTCAGGCGGCTCGTGGTGGTCTGTCACAATGACTTCGATGCCGAGCGTTGCCGCATAGGCAATCTGTTCAACAGCACTGATTCCGGTATCCACGGTAATAATCAATGAAACGCCTTGCTGATGGGCCCAATCCAACGCATGGTTGTGCAACCCATACCCTTCATTCGAGCGATGAGGGATATATATATCATACGAGGCCCCAAGATGACGCATCAGGTGGATCATCAGCGATGTACTGGATACGCCATCGGCGTCATAATCACCATAGATTAAAATATGTTCTTCCCGCTCCAAAGCCAGCTTGATTCGAGGTACAGCTTCATTCATGCCGAGTAGCAGATACGGATCATGCATCTGATTCAGATCAGGATGCAAAAAACGTTCTGCCTCCTTCTCATTGTGCACTCCTCGACTCACAAGCAAACGTCCCACAAGGGGTGAAACGGAAAGCGCCTGCGAGAGTCCCGCAGCCGCCTCCATATCGATATTTGGTGTATTCCACCGGTATTGCGAATAAAGCAATGATAACGCTCCTTTCCTGATCTACTGGACCCGCGCTTCACTACTGAATTAATGTCGCTTCGTGATCGGGCAGTTCATGATTGGATTTATAAGGATAGCCTGGATCATAAGGTATCGCTTGAATCTGTACTTCTTTCACATGACTAAAACGGGTTAGCAGTAGTGTCTTCGCCCGATTAGCAATCTCCTGTGCTTCCAGTATTGAAATCCTCGGATTCACACTAATGACCAGCTCAATCGTAACGTCATGTTCCTGTTCCCGTGCAACCAAGTGCTCAATGGTAATGATGCCATATACCCGCTGTACGGTCTCTTTGAAATCTGACGCTTCTTCCTGCTCCAGTTCCTGAACGAGTGAACCATAGACTGTGTCCACAATCATTCTGTAACCCTTGTGGAGCACAAAACAGGAAGCAATCAACGCAGCCGTGGGGTCTAGGTAGAGCAGCATGCTCAGACCCGTCTCTTCTCCCGTCATCGAACCGATAATACCGATTAATACGGTGAGCGAGCAATAAAGTGCGCGGCGATGTTGCTGTGCATATGCCAGCGCCTGAGACTGGTTTCGTTTACGGAAATATCTGTACTGAAATTGAAAAATCGCTTCCTTCACAGCCAGAGCTGCTACAGCCACCAAAAGCACCGACTTCCCTGGCGCTTCAGGCTCACTTCCGGACAGACTACCCAATGCGGAGATGGCAAGCTGCAAGCCGCCCATAAGGATCAACACAGATAACAATACTGAGAGTCCCGGTCTAGCAACACGTGAATGTTCTTTAAACCGTTCCCTGCGTGCCTTGCTCTTATGGCGTACAGACTTGGAGGGAAAGAGACCAGCCAGGGCAGAACCAGCTTCAGAAGCAGAATACAAGCCGTCTGCGAGCAACGATTTGCTGTTTGCCATATAACCGACCCCAGCCTTGATCACCGCAAGTCCCATATTACCAGCAATACCGCTCCATGTGGCAGCTTGAGCAGATGGGATATGTTCTCTGGTCATGAATATTCCCCCTTAATTCTGTACATAAAGTTGCAAAACCGCGCCTGGCAGACGCGGCTTCACAATAAAGTGTTTAGTTGGATGTTTTGGCTTCAACTTTAGGTTTAGTGACTTGTTTAGATTTAAGTGTAAACCATAGTGGAGCTGCAATATAGATTGAAGAATATGCGCCGAAAAATGTCCCGATGACCATCGCAAGCGAGAACATGCGAATGGATTCACCACCAAAAATAAACAAACAAAGTGATGCAGCAAACACCGTAAACGTTGTATTCAGTGAACGGGTCATCGTCTGAGACAAGCTGTGATTAACTATTGCACGCAAGTCTGCTTTAGAAGACTTTTTGGCAAAACGCAGATTCTCACGAATTCGGTCAAAGATAACAATCGTATCGTTGATGGAGAATCCGACAATAGTAAGTACAGCAGTAATAAAGGTCAGATTCACTTCGAGACGGAAGAGAGAGAATACACTTATCACGACAAAAGCATCATGGAATATGGAAACGACCGCGGCTAAAGCGAAGCGCCATTCAAATCGAATCGCTACATAGATCATGATCCCGATACTCGCAATAAGAACGGCATAGATGGCGTTACGCTCAAGTTCCTTTGCCATCTCTGGATCAACCGTATTTACTTCGTAAGAGGCAGCCGGATCTAATTTGGTAAATTCCTGCTTGAACTTACTTTCTTGATTCTCATCCAGTTCTTTGGAGAAGCGAACATTCACTCTGTCTGAACCCGGAGTAATCGTAACGTCACCCTCGTTCACACCGATATCCTTGACAATCGGATTAATCTGCTCAGCAGTAATCGACTTGGATACACTGATATCTACATTGGAGCCTGCGCGGAAATCAACCGCATAATTCAATCCCAGAGACAAGAGACTAATAATACCCGCAATTGTCAGGATGATGGAAAACGTATAGGCAATCTTACTACCTTTAACATAATCAAAATTCCAATTAAAGCGCACGAATTTCACTCTCCTTCACTCCGAAGTACTTAGGCTTCTTCAACACGTTACCCCGTACGAGCAGGGTCAACAGGAAGCGGGAGAAGAAAATATTCGTGATAATACTGGTGACAATGTCAAAGATCAGCACGAGTGCAAACCCTTTAACCGCACCTGTTCCCAAGAAGAACATAACCGAAGCAGCAATAATGGTAGTGACATTAGAATCAATGATCGTACGGAAGGAATGTTTACCACCTGCTTTAACCGAAGACAAGATCGACTTGCCACTACGCATCTCTTCCTTAATCCGTTCGTAGGTGATGATATTGGCATCTACGGCCATTCCTATACCCAAGATAAATGCTGCTATCCCTGGAAGGGTAAGTACGAACTCTCCCATATAGAAGATCGCAAGTACCAGCCATGTATGTGCGATCAAGGCGAAACTCGCAATAATACCTGGAATACGATAGAGCCCAATCATGAAGATTAGGATGATAACGGAGCCAATCAATCCAGCTTTAATCGTCTGATCCAGAGAAAGCTTACCCAGTGTTGCCCCAACACTTTGTGAGTATTTCTCTGTAAGTTTCAGTGGCAATGCACCCAGGTTAATGGTGTCACGAAGCTGGTTTGCTTCGTCACGTGTGTAAGCACCCGAAATCTGAGCGGAACCATCTGTCAACTGTTGTCTAACGGTTGGAGCAGAGAGCAACTCATCGTCCAAATAAATAGCGAGAGGTTGTCCGATCAAACGTTTGGTAATCTCGGAAAATTTGGCTTTGTCTTTTACTTGAATGTCAATCATAGGCTCATTCAATTGAGTGAACACAACTTTGGCTGCATTCTCAACAAATTCATTTCCGCGAAGCTCAATTTTCGTGTATTCGCCTTCCTTGTCATTCTCAGCTTTACTACGGAAGGTCAAAACGGCTGGTTCTTTCATTTTGGCTCTAACTTCAGCCTCGTCCGTAACTCCTGCCAACTTCAAACGAATCCGGTTGCTTCCTTCAGTAGTTACCTCCGGTTCGCTTGTTCCGAGCGCATTGGCGCGGCTTTCAAGACTCTTGGCCGTTTGCACCAGTGATGCTTTGGTGACTTGTTGTCCCTCATCGAGCGGCTCTGCTTCATATAAGATCTCGTAGCCTCCCTTTAAATCAAGGCCCAAGCGTATATTTTTGAGCAGCTCCGGGCTTGTTCCCACCATTACCCCTGTGGTGACAAGCACGACCAGAATGAAACTGATAATTCTTTTCATGCCGTTCCTAGATCCCCTTTCGTTCTCAATATTCCTATTATAGCGATGCCGTAAAAAGCAGTCAATTTTCAACAAAAAAGATCCCTTTCGTCTAGAAAGAGGACCCCCGGTATGCAGACACGGTCATAAAGTTCATAAAGCTTGTTGCTTTCAGTGACAAAATGTCGTTCACCAGCTGGTGAAGCGGTGGAATGCCCTGTTTTTCATATTTATGACTGACGCAATTCCAGACATCTTTGCTGGTGACATATTCGTAACCGACAAGCCTTAATTCCTCCGCCTTGCTACGGCAGAGCATCTCTATTGACTGTTCCAACTCCACATCATTCATTTCTTCCAACGGGGAGCCTCCCTTCGTACATCCAAGCCTTTATAACGGCATCAATATTACAACATTCGACTTCGCCCAATCATATTCCTTCTTGCTGGTTATGGTTCTTTTTGTTAATCGTGTCCAAGTTGTCATGAGAAGATAAAGGACTGGCATAGGATGAAGAACAACGGCTTTGTCCCGTTTATGATGATAACCTGTACTTTCAACCGGGAAAGAGGGGTAGTCTTGAAGAAACAGACATTTATCCAGGGGGCCATGATCCTGCTCGCGGCAGGCATAATTAATCGAATACTTGGTTTCATCCCGCGCATAGCGCTGCCACGAGTCATCGGTGCAGAAGGTGTTGGCATCTACCAATTGAGCTATCCTTTTTTTATCGTACTGGTGACATTAATTACAGGTGGTATTCCGCTCGCCGTAGCCAAGCTCGTAGCCGAAGCTGACACCGGTGCCAATCGTTATTCCCCCCAGCGTATCCTGCAAATAAGCTTAAGCTTCACACTGACGCTTGGCGTAGTATTCATGTTTTTGTGCATTATATTTGCCCCATGGGTGACCAAGTACGTGCTCACTGATGAGCGGGTGTATCATACATTCGTTAGTATGAGTCCCATGATTGCCATTATCGCCGTATCTGCCGTTTACAGAGGTTACTTCCAAGGCAAACAAAACATGATGCCTACTGCCATTTCATCCATTGTCGAAACCATCATTCGCATCGTCTGTGTCATTTGGTTTGCCTGGCTTCTTCTCCCCCACGGTATTGCCCAGGCTGCTGCTGGTGCCATGCTCGGTGCACTCGTCGGAGAATTCGGCGGTATGCTTGTCTTATTGTGGAAGTACAGCAGACAGAAGAAAGAGTTACCGCTTGCCAAGCATCAGAACATGTCCAATCTCTCAGCCAAGCCTATAACCACAGTAACGCCTGTTATAAAAGATACGGGTGCTCCGCAGACCGGACTCATTCGGCGTTTGCTTGCGATCTCCATTCCCGTTACAGCAGGTCGTTTGGTTGGCTCCCTCTCCTACCTGGCTGAAACCATCGTTACTGCCCAGAGTCTTGCTCTGGCAGGCATATCCAAAGGACTCGCCACAGCACAGTATGGTGCACTACAAGGCATGATTATCCCTTTGCTACTGCTGCCAGGCGCACTAACCTCATCGCTTGCGACATCACTCGTGCCTTCACTGTCCGAAGCTTCTGCTCAGGGAGATCGCGCACTGATTCACAAAAGAATGCATCAGGCGTTACGCTTGGCACTTGTGACAGGTGCTCCGTTTTCTGTATTTATGTATGTGCTTGCCGAACCGATGTGTCTTGTTCTGTATAATGATGCATCGATCGGAAGCATGCTGAAGCTAATGGCTCCTTTTGCTTTGTTCATTTATATTCAAGCTCCTCTTCAAGCTGCGTTACAAGCCCTTGACCGTCCAGGGAAAGCACTGCTAAATACATTTATCGGTGCTGTTATCAAAGTCACGTTAATTTTAACGCTCGCTTCCCGGCCCGAGTATGGCATCTTCGGTGCGGTTATCTCTATCTGTGTGAATTCTACTGTGGTTACGCTATTACATATCCAAAGCGTTCGTAAACTACTACAGTTCCGCTTCAAGATCATGGATTGGGTCAAAACGGGTGCTGGCATGTTTATTATGGGAGCAGCGACCCTGCTTGTGTACGAAGAGACGGTCATGATATTGCCTTTCTGGGTGCGAATGCTTCTCGCGCCTTTAGTCGGACTTATCGTTTATTTCATTGTTATGGGCTGGACCAAAATGATTGACTTTCATGATCTGTCCCGTGCTCCTTTTATAGGTTCGTGGTTCAAACGTCGGTCAGGCAAATGACTTCATTTTTTATCACCTTTTGGACTTACATACACTTTGCCATTGTGGTCGATAGAGCATATAAATACATCTTTAAATTCCAGAATTCCATTCTGTTGAATCTCATTTTTTAGCCAAAATCTTGTTTTCTGGATGAGTTCCAGATTCTGATCCTGAACTTTACCGTCCATAATCAGAGGCAGTGGCAGACCTTCATATTTGATATTTGGAAATCCGTCGATTTCATTTTTCCCTGCTTTGGATTTACTGGAAGAAGACCCTTCTGAGTCAGAGTTCGAAGAACTGCTGCCATTAGAAGCAGTCTGATCTTTTGGAAAGACGGTCAGCTTACCTGTGGTCTCCAATATTGCGAAATCAACCTCACCTATACTATCTACATTCTGTTCACGGAGCTGTAACAACAGATCATCCAGGTTATATCGCTGTTTACGCATCACATCCCGATGAAGAACGCCTTTGGAGATCAATACGGTAGGTTTGCCATCAATCATTAAGCGAAGCCCCCGACTTTTAAGACCTGCATAAGCCATCCCAATCTGCACTAAAATGACAGTCAGCATGGGTACAATGCCATGAAAAAGTGGTTTATCGATATCTTCTATGACAAAAGCTCCCATCTCAGCGAGCATAATCGACACGACCAGATCAAACATAGATAGTTTACCGATCTCGCGTTTACCCATAACCCGAATAGCACAATACACAAGAAAGTACATGAGAATGGTTCGAAAGATATGTGATCCGACATCTGGGAAGTTCACAACAGGGGTCCTCCTTCGAAACTGAGTTTTTTACAGTTAGTTGTAGTGCAATCCCTATTTTGACCTGAACCTTACATGCTCATGCAGAAATAATCCGTTCATTTAATGGAAATTCAGTTCATAAGTCCGAAGGCTTGACCATACACTGTATTAACTTATAACTCGTACAAGGGGGTTGCTTCATGCAATTGATCCGCCGCTTGGTTTCGTTTCGAGTGTCCAATCCGATTCTGTCAGGCCTCTGTCAGGCTTTTGTATGGATGTTTATCGGAGCATTAATTCTCTCCTTGTTTCTGTGGATGAGCGGAATGCGGGAACAGGACCTCTCGCTCTATACCTATGTTGTTCATGGCTTGTCGTTATTGGTCGGTGGTTTTGTGGCAGGCAAACGCTCTGGTGAAAAAGGATGGTACTACGGAGGGATTACCGGAATCGTATATGGACTCCTTGTGCTGTTGATCGGATTTCTCGCACTGGATGCTTCGTTTAATTGGAAAGATAGTTTGCAACTGCTCAGTGCCTTCTTCATTTCAGCTCTTGGTGGCATGTTCGGCGTTAACACGCATCGTTCCTAATTCACTGGTGAAGTACATCGACCTTCCCTCATAAAAACAAAAAGAGAACCGATCTCCAAGGAGACTGGTTCTCTACTAGGGAATACGCCACAAACGCACCCTCGTTATTCTATGTTACAGTAACTATTCAACAGCCGTGTCACGAGCTACAGCCGTACTGATTGCATTACGGTCAAACGTAAGCTTAGTTACATCGTTTACACGCAATACAACCACATCGTCCGTAATCTCAGCGATCGTGCCGTGAAGGCCACCAATCGTTACAATTTTATCGCCTTTTTTCAATTGGCTCAGCATGGAATTCCGTTGCTTTTGCTTTTTGTTCTGTGGACGAATCATCAAGAAGTAGAAAATCGCAACCATGAGTACCAAAGGTACGATCAAAGATACAATTCCACCGCCTGCTCCCGTTGCTGTTAAAGACATTCCCTGAAACATTCAAACTCCCCCTTATCGACTATACATACAGATATTGCTTGTTACGAAGGTTTCCTTAAAGCCTCAATCAGAAACCTTTGTCATTGTCATGAAGACCATATTGATCGAAAAATTCATCCCGGAAATCAAGCAAACGATCTTCCATAATGGCTTTACGTACATTACGCATCAAATTCTGCAAGAAATGAAGATTATGGATCGTCGTCAAACGCAGGCCAAATGTTTCATCTGCTTTGATCAAATGACGCAGGTAAGCTCTGGAATAGTTGCGACAAGTATAGCAATCACATTCAGGGTCAAGTGGCCCAAAATCAGTTGCAAACTTGGCATTGCGAACTACCAGTCGTCCCTGGCTGGTCATCGTTGTTCCGTTACGGGCAATACGAGTAGGCAGAACACAATCGAACATGTCCACTCCACGAATTGATCCCTCAATCAACGCATCGGGCGAACCTACCCCCATCAAATAACGTGGTTTATTGGACGGCAACAAAGGTAATGTGTAATCCAATACACCATACATCAAATGTTTCGGTTCTCCAACACTCAGTCCACCAATAGCATACCCCGGGAAATCCATGGAAGTCAAATCTGCGGCGCTCTGACGGCGAAGATCTTCATGCATGCCTCCCTGTACGATGGCAAACAGACCTTGGTCATGTGGACGAGCGTGACTTTCGAGACAACGTTCTGCCCAGCGGCTCGTTCTTTCGAGTGATTTTTTTACATATTCATATTCAGCCGGATACGGTGGGCATTCATCGAAAGCCATCATAATATCGGAGCCAAGTGCATTCTGGATTTCCATTGCCACCTCAGGAGAAAGGAACTTCTTGTCTCCATTCAGATGGGAGCGGAAGTTAACGCCTTCTTCTGTAATTTTGCGCATCTCACTAAGAGAAAATACTTGGAATCCGCCGCTGTCCGTCAGAATTGGACGATCCCAGTTCATGAATTTGTGCAATCCGCCAGCTTCACGAATGATTTCATGTCCTGGTCTGAGAAACAGGTGATAGGTATTACTCAAAATAATCTGAGCATCCATTTCTTTTAACTCTTCAGGGCTCATTGTTTTGACGGTCGCCTGTGTACCTACAGGCATAAAGGTCGGTGTCTCAATAATACCGTGAGGTGTATGCACACGCCCCAGACGTGCACCGGATTGTTTACAAGTTTTGATATGTTCATACGTAATTGCTGCCATTGGTTTTAATCATCCTCTAAAAGTTAATCGTTATATTAATATATCAACATAGCATCGCCGAAGCTGAAGAAACGGTATTGTTCTTGGATGGCTTCCTCATATGCCTGCATTATATGTTTCCTGCCTGCAAGTGCACTAACCAACATAACCAACGTGGATTTCGGAAGATGAAAATTCGTAAGCATCCCATCGATCACTTTAAAGGAATAGCCTGGATAGATGAAAATGCTCGTCCATCCGCTGCTTGCTTGCAGTAATCCATCTTCAAATTTACTGCCTACCGTTTCCAAAGTACGGCAGCTCGTTGTACCCACCGCAAAAACACGGTGTCCATTCTCTTTGGTCCGGTTAATCAGGTCTGCTGTTTCTTGTGACAAGGAGTAATACTCCTCATGCATGACATGATCTTCTACGACGTCGACCGACATCGGTCTGAACGTTCCCAGTCCTACATGAAGCGTAATGAAGGCCACATTAACACCTTTGGCACGAATCTGATCCAACAATTCATCCGTAAAATGCAGTCCCGCTGTAGGTGCAGCCGCCGATCCTTCATGCTTGGCATATACAGTCTGATACCTTTCGCGGTCATCCAAGGTCTCTTTGATATAAGGTGGCAACGGCATCTCGCCCAGACGGTCCAGTATCTCCTGGAAGATCCCATCATACGTAAACGTAAGTGTACGGGCTCCCATTTCGCCCTCTTCATTAATGATTGCCTTCAGTTCATCACCGAATACGATGACCGAACCGGCCTTCAGCTTCTTCCCTGGCTTAACCAGAGCTTCCCACGTGTCGCCTTCGACATTTTTAAGCAATAATACTTCAGCTTTTGCTCCGGTATCTTCTTTTGTACCGAACAGACGGGCTGGCAGAACACGTGTATCATTCAGAATCAGTGTATCGCCAGACTCCAGAAAGTCGATTATATCAGGAAACGTTTGATGATTAATCTCACCACTATCTTTGTTCAAGGTAAGCAACCGGGATGCCGTGCGATCAAGCAACGGCGTCTGTGCAATCAATTGCTCTGGTAATTCAAAATCATATAAGTTCACATTCATTTTAGTTTCATTCCTTAACAATAGTCGCATTTTGATAATAGTGTTTCAATATTGCCTGGTAATCATACCCTTCATCTGCCATGCCTTTGGCTCCCCATTGGGACAAGCCCAATCCGTGGCCATTGCCCTGACCGATGAACATGTAGGTCTGACCCTGCGTTACCGCTCTCGCTTGACCATCACCACTCATAACCACAAGTGCATTACCGGATGATGTTCCTGTGCCTGAGGAAGACAGTACAGAGGCACCTTTTGAGCCGGTTTTACTGGCTGTTTTGCCGTCAGCGCCTAATACAGTATAACTTCCGGTCCCTGCAATATCAAATAAAGTGCTCGGTAATCCACCGAGCGCAGAGCGGTATGTATCGGCATATTTCACCGTCATAGCTTGTCCGTTGGCAGTAACTTCAAGTGCTCTTCCGGAAGGTCCACGCTTGGTTACTTCCAAAGTTGAGATTGACGCAGGAACAGATGCTGTCGTTTTACCCTGAAGGGACTTAACCAACTGGGCAGACGTGAAAGGTCCTCTCACCCAAGCATAGTCATTGGATTGAGCGACTTTTGCCAGTACAACGGCTTCGTTGCCTGGATTCATTTTAGCTACAGGTTCAACAGTGGATTGAATTAACGGAATGGGACGCACATTGGTATTCTGAGCCGTTACCGTCACTTTCGCCAGTCCCGCCTCGGTCTTGGTCGTTAATTCTTTGATGTTATCCTCACGAATATACCCGCTAACACCTGAATTGAGCAGCACATGGTACCACGTATGTAATCCTGCCTGGGCTGATGTATCTCCTGAGCTAACCACATTGGTGAACACACCTGCTCCGCCGTTCCATACCTCAGAAGGATGAGCTGTCTGGCCCCCCGCATTGGAGGAGAACACCGCTTCGACGATTTTACCACCGCTCTTGACCACTTCTCCAGCCGTTGCATCCACTGCGCTGGATACTTTATCATTCTCCGAACCAATCCCGTTATAGGCCTGGCTAAGTGTTGTATCCACCACATTGGCAATTTTAAAGCGTTCACCCTGTTGAAGGGCGTAAGATCGAGCAGCTACGGCTTGAACTTTCAGAGCCTCAGCAGGCCAAGAGGAATACACCTCTGCGCCTACGACCGAGTAAAGGTATTGCTCTAGCGGAACAACATTGACCAACGCCAGGTCACCGCTCAAGATGCTGATTTCCATATCTCCACGATACGTTCGTTGGGATCGTTCCACGACTTTGATACCATTTCCATTTCCTTGTACCAATGCTTTGGATTCACTACCTGCAATCGTGTAATGCGGAGCTGTTTTGAGTGCATCCGTACTTAATCCTGCATCCTGACGGATGATTAGCCCTGCACTATTGTTGACAGGTGTAAGGCTTACCCCCGGAGCTTTGGCTTCTACACTGTTCTTCAATGTGGATAATTCCGCATCCGTTGAAGCTTCACCAACCCATACCGAATATGCTTGACTTCCCCCATTCAATTGAAGGACTGGATAAGCATTGACTCCTGTTGCCAAAAGGTTGCCTTGTGCTGCCTCTGCTTCCTGAATCGAACCATAGGTTCCAGCAGACAGGCGCTTACTTCCTGTTACAGCTGGCTTCTGACCCGCCAATTGAGCTGCTGCTACCTTTTGTACCCGTGTAACAGCTTGTCCAGCCAGTGCCTCTGTTGCATAGTTGCCCGTATAGAGCTGGTAGATGGCATTACCATTCAGAGAGGTTGTGAACAACAACGGCTTATCCGCGGTTGCCTGCAACAACTTTGCCGCTGCAGATGCTGCCTTAAAGTCCGATGTTTCCAACACCTTCACTCGGAATCCATCAGCACTGAAACGGACTTGCCCTGTCGGAAGGCTTAAATTAGCGCCACTCTCTGATTGGATACTCCATTGTCCCGTCGATTCAAGCGTAATGAGCGGTGTAGTTGATTTATACGTACTGCCCAAATTCGCAAACATGGCTACCCGGATCGTCTGTCCATCATTTCCTGCTGCATAAGCAGGTACTTGTAGACAACCTACTGTCAAAAGAGCTGCCGCCAGTACCTTCAATCGACGACTCCACTTCTTCGTTCGTATTGCTTTTCCCACAATCAGACTCCTCTCCATGCATTTCTTTCATTTTATATCAGGTTAACACGTAATTATTTCAATGGTGTGGTGAATATTCAACTGGCTCGATTATTTCCCGTCTCTTGGTGGAACAGGCAGACCCAAGTGATGATAGGCGAGATCTGTCACGATCCTGCCCCTTGGTGTACGTTGAATCATTCCAATCTGAAGCAGATACGGTTCATAGACATCCTCGATGGTCTGACTTTCTTCCCCGATCGTAGCAGCAATTGTATCCAGACCTACAGGGCCTCCTCGAAAACTATTGATCATCGATTTGAGCATCTTATGATCAATATCATCCAGCCCACGCGGATCAATCTGGAGACGTTGCAGCGCTTCTTCTGCCAGTGTCTGCGTAATAATCCCATCACCACGCACCTGTGCAAAGTCCCGTACTCGTTTTAGCAAACGGTTCGCGATCCTCGGTGTCCCACGCGAGCGCAATGCAATCTCTTCCGCAGCATCGCCGATGATCTCCACACCCAAAATTTCAGTTGAGCGTGAGACGATATAGGCCAGCTCATCAACCGTGTAGAATTCCAAGCGACTGATAACACCAAATCGGTCTCGAAGTGGAGCAGACAGCAAGCCAGCACGCGTTGTAGCCCCAATTAGAGTGAATGGTGGCAGATCCAGCCGAACGGAACGTGCACTTGGACCTTTACCAATCATAATATCCAATGCGGAATCTTCCATAGCCGGGTACATGACTTCTTCAACCGTACGATGCAAACGATGAATCTCATCAATAAACAGGACATCGCCTTCCTGCAGATTGGTTAACAATGCTGCAAGATCACCCGGGCGTTCAATGGCTGGACCTGATGTAGTTCGTAAGTTAACGCCCAATTCGTTGGCAATAATATTGGCAAGTGTTGTTTTACCAAGTCCAGGTGGTCCATATAACAAAACGTGATCCAATGCCTCATTACGAAATTTGGCAGCTTCAATATATATCTTTAAATTCTCCTTCACCTGATTCTGCCCGATATATTCATTCAGATACCGGGGACGAAGGCTCAACTCAACATTTTGGTCCTCCATCATCAGGTTCGCGGAAATAATCCGATCATCCATGTTCATCCCTACCTTTTTTTGCAGGCTACAGCTATATTATAATATGCAAATTGTCTTATCCCGTAAACAGCATTTGCAGCGCCTTTTTCATCAACACATCAACGGAATCCGCTGTAGTAACATCCTTTTTCAATTTGAGCCATACTTTATCAAGCTCACTGTCAGTATACCCAAGTGCCTTGAGACCTTCACGTGCCTCATCCCAGGCTGAACCACTTCCCGACTCTTCCGATGGAGGAGCAAACAAACCTGTTGCATATGCTGCCGCACCAAAGCTGTCCAGCTTATCCTTGAGATCGAGGATCATGCGTTGTGCAGTCTTCTTGCCGATGCCTGGCAATTTGGTCAAGAACGTAAGATTCTCCTGGTAAATCGCCGTAACCACATGTTCTGGTGTACCTCCAGCGAGTATGCCCAGTGCCACTTTTGGACCGATACCAGATACTTCAATCAATTTACGGAACAAACGCTGTTCATCCCGTGTAACAAATCCAAACAGCAACATCGCATCCTCACGCACATGATGGTGAGTATACACCGTAATTTCGCCTTCTTGCTTCGCAAACGCAAATGGATTCGGACAGAATACGCGATACCCCACACCATGAACATCCAGCACAATATAATCATTCTCTACATGAATGAACTGTCCTCTTAGAAAATCAATCATTTTCGCAATACCTCATTCAACTTGGAATTTAATGTATAAGAGTGCGCGTGGCACACGGCCACAGCCAGTGCATCCGCTACGTCATCCGGTTTAGGAACGACCTGAAGACGCAAGAACATTTTGACCATCTCCTGTACTTGCTTCTTCTCCGCTTTACCGTACCCAACAACGGCCTGCTTGATCTGCATTGGCGTATACTCTGCAATAGGCAAACCCTTCTGCGCGGCAGCGAGCACCATGACGCCTCTAGCCTGACTGACAGACATCGCTGTTGTAACGTTCCGGTTGAAAAAAAGTTTCTCCAGCGCTACTGCGTCCGGTTTGTATTTATCAATTAATTGCACCATACCTTCATATACGTGAAGCAACCGCTCCTCTTCAGGGGTATGAGCTTCCGTCTGAATACATCCATATTGTACGGGTACCACCTTACTGCCGATTTTATCCACAAAACCAAAACCAACAATCGCAATCCCCGGGTCAATTCCCAAAAAACGCAAAACCATCTCTCCCTCACAAAAGCGAACATATGTATCGTTCATTTCATTATAACAAAAGATAGACCCTGCGGCAGGAAAAACTTTGTCTAACTGATTACTCGCCTTTATTCATGAATTTTTTACATGTTATTTCGAATTTTCATGTATTATAGTTCAAACGACAAAAAGGACATCTCTTCGATGTCCTTAAACACACCACGTATTTTGTTGAGTGTTGTCTGATACTCGTTACCCGCCATTTCGGATTAAATGATGATCTTCATCCACTGCATAGTCACTGAACGTAGAGATCACGCTGTCATATTCGTCTTTATCCTGGATCCGAATACCCTGCTGCAATTGCTCCAGTACTCCTTCAGGCAAAGAACTCTCCAACGTCCCAACATCTAACTGAAAGAACGTACGAATGACCTTCTCTTCTGCTGGCTTACCCTCGTACAAATTAAGATTACCTACGGCATCTATACTTATATACGCTTGCTGTCTACAGAGCAGTGAAAGGTCATCTACACGTTGTTTTAAATGTAGCTCGTCTGATGTTCCAACGGTAGCAACCCATTCCGGATGTTGAACCAGCAGCATCTTCAACTGTGGTCTAGCCATTTTCCCTAACTGCTCGGTCTCCACTCCACAGATGTACTGCGTTTCCAAAACCACACTTGTTAAATGATCCGGATCAGAATCAAGTTGCTCCATGAGTACTTGGATTTCCTGTTCAGATCTTGTTTCCTGTGTAACAGGTCCCATCACAGTGGTTGCTTCACTAAAATTAGTCGTCAGTAATCGCTCAATCGTAGATGAGATAGGCAAACCGCTGTAAGCCAGTATCGTTACTGCAAGCAAAGCCGTAGTCATCCATAGTGTTCGTTTCCAGCGTCGCCAACGTCTCTTGAATTGTTTCCTGAAGTTAAACGTGTTCACATGAACCCCTTCTATCACTTTTTAAACCTATTGTGACCTAAAAAACGAGGCTTTATGCAAAACTAACCTGTCGTCTGAAGGGGAACCCTGGATATGTTATTTTAGAGAGCTTGTCATGATAGTAAATAACTTGCAATATCGCGATTTATAAAAGTGAATATAAAAAAGTACTATCTATAATAAGATAGTACTTTTTCGAGATCGGGATGACACGATTTGAACATGCGACCCCCTGGTCCCAAACCAGGTGCTCTACCAAGCTGAGCTACATCCCGTTATATATACCGGCGAGAGGACTCGAACCTCCACGGTTTCCCACTCGATTTTGAGTCGAGCGCGTCTGCCATTCCGCCACGCCGGCAAATTTGAAGTTATAATGGCGCGCCCTGAGAGATTCGAACTCCCGGCCTTTTGATTCGTAGTCAAACGCTCTATCCAGCTGAGCTAAGGGCGCAAATATTGGAGCGGAAGACGGGAATCGAACCCGCGACCCTCGCCTTGGCAAGGCGATGCTCTACCGCTGAGCCACTTCCGCATACGGTATTAATAAATATAAAAATGGCGGAACCGACGGGATTCGAACCCGCGATCTCCTGCGTGACAGGCAGGCATGTTAGGCCAACTACACCACGGTTCCAGATCACTTTCTCAAAGGAAAGTATAATTGCGGGGGCAGGATTTGAACCTGCGGCCTTCGGGTTATGAGCCCGACGAGCTACCGGGCTGCTCCACCCCGCGTCGTTATAAAAATAAGTTATATGGTGGAGGCTGAGGGGATCGAACCCCCGACCCTCTGCTTGTAAGGCAGATGCTCTCCCAGCTGAGCTAAGCCTCCATCTATATGACCCGTAGGGGATTCGAACCCCTGTTACCTCCGTGAAAGGGAGGTGTCTTAACCCCTTGACCAACGGGCCTTACTGGCTCCCCGAACAGGGCTCGAACCTGTGACAACTCGATTAACAGTCGAGTGCTCTACCAACTGAGCTATCAGGGAATAATATGCATTTGCAGTGCAAATGCAACTCATCGTACAACGTCCACATGCAGAGCCTGTATTCTATGTATGATGAAAGAGTTCGCTTGGCGGCGTCCTACTCTCCCAGGACCCTGCGGTCCAAGTACCATCGGCGCTAGAGGGCTTAACGGTCGTGTTCGGGATGGGTACGTGTGGAACCCCTCCGCCATCGCCACCAAACGCATAGCATAGCTTACATTTCAGAGTTGTTGTTCTCTGAAAACTAGATTCGAAACGAAAGTTGCGATTTAAAACTTGCTATTGGATAAGCCCTCGACCGATTAGTACTGGTCAGCTCCATGCATTGCTGCACTTCCACCCCCAGCCTATCTACCTCGTCGTCTTCAAGGGGTCTTACATACTGGGAAATCTCATCTTGAGGGGGGCTTCACGCTTAGATGCTTTCAGCGTTTATCCCTTCCGTACATAGCTACCCAGCGGTGCTCCTGGCGGAACAACTGGTACACCAGCGGTACGTCCATCCCGGTCCTCTCGTACTAAGGACAGCTCCTCTCAAATTTCCTACGCCCACGACAGATAGGGACCGAACTGTCTCACGACGTTCTGAACCCAGCTCGCGTACCGCTTTAATGGGCGAACAGCCCAACCCTTGGGACCTACTTCAGCCCCAGGATGCGATGAGCCGACATCGAGGTGCCAAACCTCCCCGTCGATGTGGACTCTTGGGGGAGATAAGCCTGTTATCCCCAGGGTAGCTTTTATCCGTTGAGCGATGGCCCTTCCATGCGGTACCACCGGATCACTAAGCCCGACTTTCGTCCCTGCTCGACTTGTAGGTCTCGCAGTCAAGCTCCCTTATGCCTTTGCACTCTTCGAATGATTTCCAACCATTCTGAGGGAACCTTTGGGCGCCTCCGTTACTCTTTAGGAGGCGACCGCCCCAGTCAAACTGCCCACCTGACACTGTCCCCGCACCGGATTACGGTACCAGGTTAGAACCTAGATACGATCAGGGTGGTATCCCAACGTTGCCTCCACGCAAGCTGGCGCTCACGTTTCAAAGGCTCCCACCTATCCTGTACAGATCGTACCCAAATTCAATATCAAGCTGCAGTAAAGCTCCATGGGGTCTTTCCGTCTTGTCGCGGGTAACCTGCATCTTCACAGGTATTAAAATTTCACCGGATCTCTCGTTGAGACAGCGCCCAAGTCGTTACGCCATTCGTGCGGGTCAGAATTTACCTGACAAGGAATTTCGCTACCTTAGGACCGTTATAGTTACGGCCGCCGTTTACTGGGGCTTCGGTTCACAGCTTCGGGATTGCTCCCTAACCACTCCCCTTAACCTTCCAGCACCGGGCAGGCGTCAGCCCGTATACTTCGCCTTACGGCTTCGCACAGACCTGTGTTTTTGCTAAACAGTCGCTTGGGCCTTTTCACTGCGGCCCCCTCGTGCTATTCACACTACCGGGGCACCCCTTCTCCCGAAGTTACGGGGTCATTTTGCCGAGTTCCTTAACGAGAGTTCTTCCGCGCGCCTTAGAATACTCTTCTCGCCTACCTGTGTCGGTTTGCGGTACGGGCACCATCACCTGGCTAGAGGCTTTTCTTGGCAGTGTGAGATCATGACCTTCGCTACTGTAATTTTCACTCCCCATCACAGCTCAGCCTTACGATGTGCGGATTTGCCTACACATCAGCCTTACTGCTTAGACGGACATCCATCAGTCCGCGTCACTACCCTACTGCGTCCCCCCATTGCTCATAACGGCTTACGGTGGTACAGGAATTTCGACCTGTTGTCCTTCGACTACGCCTTTCGGCCTCGCCTTAGGTCCCGACTTACCCTGAGCGGACGAGCCTTCCTCAGGAACCCTTAGGCTTTCGGCGGATCAGATTCTCACTGATCTTTTCGTTACTCATACCGGCATTCTCACTTGTATAATGTCCAGCGCTCCTTACGGTACACCTTCAACCCTTATACAACGCTCCCCTACCCCTGATGCAAGCATCAAGCCATAGCTTCGGTGGTGTGTTTAGCCCCGTTACATTTTCGGCGCAGAGTCACTCGACCAGTGAGCTATTACGCACTCTTTAAATGATGGCTGCTTCTAAGCCAACATCCTGGTTGTCTGTGCAACTCCACATCCTTTCCCACTTAACACACACTTTGGGACCTTAGCTGATGGTCTGGGCTGTTTCCCTTTTGACAATGGATCTTAGCACTCACTGTCTGACTCCCGGAAGTAAGTCTATGGCATTCGGAGTTTGACTGAGCTTGGTAACCCTTGCGGGCCCCGCACCCAATCAGTGCTCTACCTCCACGACTCTGTTTTCCGAGGCTAGCCCTAAAGCTATTTCGGGGAGAACCAGCTATCTCCGAGTTCGATTGGAATTTCTCCGCTACCCCCACCTCATCCCCGCATTTTTCAACATGCGTGGGTTCGGGCCTCCAGTGCGTGTTACCGCACCTTCACCCTGGACAGGGGTAGATCACCCGGTTTCGGGTCTACGTCCACGTACTAATTCGCCCTATTCAGACTCGCTTTCGCTGCGGCTCCGGCTTTTCACCTTAACCTTGCACGGGAACGTAACTCGCCGGTTCATTCTACAAAAGGCACGCCATCACCCCTAAAACGGGCTCTGACTTTTTGTAAGCACACGGTTTCAGGTTCTATTTCACTCCCCTTCCGGGGTGCTTTTCACCTTTCCCTCACGGTACTGCTTCACTATCGGTCGCTAGGAAGTATTTAGCCTTGGCAGATGGTCCTGCCGGATTCATACGGGGTTTCACGTGCCCCGCACTACTCGGGATCCGTCTCGGAGGGAACAGACTTTCAATTACAGGGCTTTTACCTTCTTTGGCGGGCCTTTCCAGACCTCTTCGCTTAACCGGTTCCTTTGTAACTCCATGTGAGACGTCCCACAACCCCAAAGAGCAAGCTCTCTGGTTTGGGCTTCTCCGCGTTCGCTCGCCGCTACTGACGGAATCACTATTGTTTTCTCTTCCTCAGGGTACTTAGATGTTTCAGTTCCCCTGGTATGCCTCTACACAACCTATGTATTCAGTTGTGAGTAACTGGAAATTACCCCAGCTGGGTTTCCCCATTCGGACACCCCCGGATCAAAGCTTGCTTACAGCTCCCCGAGGCAGTTTCGTTGTTCGCCACGTCCTTCATCGGCTCCTAGCGCCTAGGCATCCTCCGTGTGCTCTTAGTAGCTTAACCATATTGATCCGGTTTTGACTGCTCGCTTCCCTTGTTTTGCTTTCGCAAAGCCAAAAGTCGCTCCCATTCAATACCATCGCAAAAGCAATTAACTACCGTTTTTATTGAAACTTGTTTACACAAGTTCAGCTAAAAAGGAATGTTCTAATTCGCATTTACTTTCGTTTCGATATCTAGTTTTCAAAGAACAAGCTCCATGCAAAAGCAAGCTGTTTTGAGAGTTTGAGCTCTCAAAACTGAGCAACGAGTGAGTGTTTTGCTCTTCATTTCATCCACACCAAGGTGAAGGACCGAAATGAATTGCGGTTGCAGGTTCTAAGAACCTGCTTATTTGAATGTTTCCGTTACAGGAAACGATTCTCCATAGAAAGGAGGTGATCCAGCCGCACCTTCCGATACGGCTACCTTGTTACGACTTCACCCCAATCATCTATCCCACCTTCGGCGGCTGGCTCCTTGCGGTTACCCCACCGACTTCGGGTGTTATAAACTCTCGTGGTGTGACGGGCGGTGTGTACAAGACCCGGGAACGTATTCACCGCGGCATGCTGATCCGCGATTACTAGCAATTCCGACTTCATGCAGGCGAGTTGCAGCCTGCAATCCGAACTGAGACCGGCTTTGTTGGGATTGGCTCCATCTCGCGATTTCGCAGCCCGTTGTACCGGCCATTGTAGTACGTGTGTAGCCCAGGTCATAAGGGGCATGATGATTTGACGTCATCCCCACCTTCCTCCGGTTTGTCACCGGCAGTCTATCTAGAGTGCCCACCCGAAGTGCTGGCAACTAAATATAAGGGTTGCGCTCGTTGCGGGACTTAACCCAACATCTCACGACACGAGCTGACGACAACCATGCACCACCTGTCTCCTCTGTCCCGAAGGAAAGGTACATCTCTGTACCGGTCAGAGGGATGTCAAGACCTGGTAAGGTTCTTCGCGTTGCTTCGAATTAAACCACATACTCCACTGCTTGTGCGGGTCCCCGTCAATTCCTTTGAGTTTCAGTCTTGCGACCGTACTCCCCAGGCGGAGTGCTTAATGTGTTAACTTCGGCACCAAGGGTATCGAAACCCCTAACACCTAGCACTCATCGTTTACGGCGTGGACTACCAGGGTATCTAATCCTGTTTGCTCCCCACGCTTTCGCGCCTCAGCGTCAGTTACAGCCCAGAGAGTCGCCTTCGCCACTGGTGTTCCTCCACATATCTACGCATTTCACCGCTACACGTGGAATTCCACTCTCCTCTTCTGCACTCAAGTCACCCAGTTTCCAGTGCGATCCGGGGTTGAGCCCCGGGATTAAACACCAGACTTAAATGACCGCCTGCGCGCGCTTTACGCCCAATAATTCCGGACAACGCTTGCCCCCTACGTATTACCGCGGCTGCTGGCACGTAGTTAGCCGGGGCTTTCTTCTCAGGTACCGTCACCTTGAGAGCAGTTACTCTCCCAAGCGTTCTTCCCTGGCAACAGAGCTTTACGATCCGAAAACCTTCATCACTCACGCGGCATTGCTCCGTCAGGCTTTCGCCCATTGCGGAAGATTCCCTACTGCTGCCTCCCGTAGGAGTCTGGGCCGTGTCTCAGTCCCAGTGTGGCCGATCACCCTCTCAGGTCGGCTACGCATCGTCGCCTTGGTGAGCCGTTACCTCACCAACTAGCTAATGCGCCGCAGGCCCATCCCCAAGTGACAGATTGCTCCGTCTTTCCAGTTCTCTTCAGGCGAAGAAAACAATTATTCGGTATTAGCTACCGTTTCCGGTAGTTGTCCCAAACTTGAGGGCAGGTTGCCTACGTGTTACTCACCCGTCCGCCGCTAAGTATCCAGGAAGCAAGCTTCCTATCAACTCCGCTCGACTTGCATGTATTAGGCATGCCGCCAGCGTTCGTCCTGAGCCAGGATCAAACTCTCCAATAAATTGAAAAGAGCGATAAGCTCATTTTGAATCTGACGAGATTAAAAATCTCATTTGTGCTCCAGTCGATTCAAGCCAAGACTTGTTTCAAACTTTCGCGTTCATTCTGCAAGCAGAATGTTTACTCACTCGTTGTTCAGTTTTCAAAGATCAAACTTCTTTTTCATCATTCATTGTGTTTCCCGTGTCAGCCGTGTGTTTCAGCGGCGACTTAAATAATATATCATATGGTTGAATCTAATGCAACAGTTATTTTCATTTTTTCTTTAATAGTTTTGCATTATCTAAAACCGCCACTAATATCCCCTACCTTGTCCTATCATAATGGTGCGCTCATAGGGTACAAATATTCTAACACACTTCTGAAAGGGTTCACAATACTTTCGCAACAAAATGCTCTCCAGCAGTCCTGAACACTTTATCTCCGTTATGTGAAACTCAATGTCTACCCTGGTAAACGGGAAGCCAGCTCTTTCTTACAAAGCTGGCTTCTCGCCTGATATAACAAGTACCTACTACTTCACCAATTGCAATCCATTAGGTTAGTTTTGAATCCATGGATTACGACGTTTTTTATTGGATTTCCGTTGGTTGGAAGATGTTGCACCTTCTCTGGATGTTTTTCCGGACACGGATACCTTGGATTTGTTCTTCAGAGGAGCTTTGTTGTTTGTTCTGCGTTTCGCAGCTGCCGGCTTATTCCCGTCTTGCTTGGACTTTGCCTCCGAATCCGCTCCAGCCTCATCCATTGCTACCTGACTTAAGTTTGCGTCGTCACGTCCCTCCTTTTTACCACCCTTGCCTTGGCCCTGTGGAGGGTACAAATCACCAAAAGCACCAAGCGGGGACGGAGGGACCATGTTCTGTGTAGGATATGGATTCTGATAAGCATACTCTATGGGCTGATGCGGCATCGTTGATGTTGACATTTCAGGTGGCATACCATACGAAGGACCGTACATATTCCAAGCCGAATCCTGATAACCATGAGTAGGATAAGTATACTGAGGCATGTGTGTATGTGAACCACATCCGCATGGCGGGTACGGAAGCATCGAATACGGAGATATGAACGGTGGCTGATGATTCATATGGCTAGGTGCTGTATAGGTTGGGAATGGACTGTTTACATGGGCAGCTGGTGCAATTGGAAATGAATTGTTTTGCATGCCTGCGAACACATTTGGCATAACGTTGTTGTGGTTATGGCTTTGCTCCGCCCCAGTCCACGGACTGTTCGACAGATCACTGCCACCATAAGGACTCACTTCCGGAATACCTGGAAATGGCGCATTATTGCTCGCTCCTGCCGTGTACATGTCTTGCTGAACAACGTACACCTCTTGTGCAGGTACCGGGATTTGAACATAAGGGTGCTCCGCTGGCGCATGATGCAATTTATTACCACAACCACAAGGCTTTTTCGTTGATGGTGCAACCTCAACCGGAGACTTGGTATTAGGCATTACTGGCAAAGGCATAATTTCAGGTGAAAGATTGGGCATTGTGTATTCCTTGGTTTCTGCTACCGGTTTTACATGAACTTCGGGTTTAGCCTCTTCCTTTTTGTGCTTTTCCTTTTCGGGTTTCACTTCAGGAAGCTCAGGCAACTGTGGCAGCATCTCCAGTTCTGGCATTACATTCGGCATTACCGGGTTAGCTGGCGGTGGGACGGGTACTGGAACCTCTGATACCGGAGGAGGACTTGGCGCGACAGGTACCGGTGGTGCAGGCTCTTCTTTTACTCCCGTGTATTCCTTACCTTCAGGCGACAACTTTTCATGAGCAGCGATGTTGCTGGCACCCGAATTAGATGCGTTGTTTCCTTGTGCGTGCATAGATGGAATATAAACTGTTTCCCCCACCAGCAGAGCGTTCGGATTTTTCAACTGTGGATTGGCATTGATCATATCTTTCAAAGGAACTCCCCAAGCTTGTGACAACTTCCATAACGAATCCCCTTGCTGAACCTTGTGACTGTGAAGCACGCCTTCAGGCTTCGGTGTTACTGGCTCTGCAGGAATTTTGACCTTCATACCAATGTCCAGCTTGTCGGGATTTGTGATTTGCGGATTAGCCGCAATCAATTTGTCCAGCGCTACATTGTATTTTTGGGACAGCAGATATAATGTGTCGCCTTTTTTCACCATGTGTATTTTCACAGGGAACTAACCTCCTAGACGTCATACTTGGGCAGTACA
Organism: Paenibacillus sp. Z3-2; assembly: GCF_054161325.1. NCBI lineage: Bacteria > Bacillati > Bacillota > Bacilli > Caryophanales > Paenibacillaceae > Paenibacillus > Paenibacillus sp. Z3-2. The sequence continues at coordinate 5,123,547 of NZ_CP096397.1, forward strand.
TTCGCCCATACCGTTACTACATCCTATGCAGAAACCGGGCTAATGACATCAACTAAACAAAAAAAATCCTCCTGTCTCTAAAATCCTCATACACCAGGTATGCTGAATTTTATCGGACAAGGAGGATTCTTATTCCCTATGCTATTCAATTCAAACTTAAGATTCCCACACTTTGTAGCCATCTTTGTCAACGATCTGGCGGAATGCTTCCAGCAGTCTCAGCGTTATCGGACCTGCTACACCCGTACCAATCGTTCTTCCATCCACTTCGTATGCGGCAATAACTTCTGCAGCTGTCCCGGTGAAAAAGACTTCATCTGCAATATACACATCATGAAGGGTGAATGGAATTTCTTTTAATTCAAGCTCAAGCTCGCCACATAGATCGATAATGGCTTGACGTGTAATCCCTTCAAGTGCTCCGAGATAACAAGGAGGCGTGTATACTACACCATTTTTGATGATGAAGATGTTATCACTTGAACCCTCAGTAACGTACCCTTGGGAATTCAGCATAATCGCTTCACCGGCACCTGAATAGTTGGATTGAATTTTAACCAGGATGTTATTCAGATAGTTCAATGATTTAATTTTTGGATTTAATGCATCCGGAATGTTCCGGCGTTGGGATACGGACACTGCTTTCAACCCTGTAAGATACGCTTCTTCCGGATAGATCGCCAATTGCTCCACGATGATGATTACGGATGCCTTAGGGCAACGTAGCGGGTCCAATCCCAGATTACCAGGGCCACGCGATACAATAAGACGAATATAGCCGTTACGCATATCATTACGTCGTACTGTTTCGGCCATCACTTCCAGCATCTCATCAATAGACAGCGGGATATTCAAACTGATGGATTTCGCCGAATCATACAAACGATCCAGATGGGCCTTACATCTAAAAATGTTTCCGTTATAGATCCGAATACCTTCGAAAATCCCGTCTCCATACAAAAATCCATGGTCATATACCGAAACGGTTGCGTTCTCCTTGGTCACATACTGACCATCCAAATAGATCCATTGCTCTGCCACGGATGACTGCACCTCCATAAAATATCCATTCCCTAAACTCCGAAACGCTATTAACCCGTCCATTGTACACCAAATGACAAGCCATTACTCGCTCATTCTATCCCGACTTATGACAACCTTCTAACATTCCCAACCACCATCAGGTCGATTACCTCGAAGGATATGTATAACAAGGATAACTACCCAGAACGCGCACCTGACAATTCAATGCTTCAATCTCTGCCATGGCTGCGGTCAGCAATACCGAATCGACCGTTTCCACAACATCAATGTAAAAATAGTAACTGCCCAATCGTTTCTTCGTTGGACGAGATTCGAGACGGGTCAAGTTCAGCTTCCGCCATGCAAAAGCCGACAATACTTGATGCAACGCACCCGGTGCATCTTCTGGCAACGTCACCAGCAAGCTGGTTTTTACATGATCCGGTTCACGTGGAATGTTCACAGGTTCATGTCCGATGAGCACAAAACGGGTGTAGTTGTTGTCATGATCTGTAACCCGTTCAGCCATAATGTCCAAGCCATGCTTCTGGGCAGCAAGCTTTGTACCGATCGCCACCCAGCCCTTACCCGGATTTTTTTTCACAATTTCAACAGCTTCAGCCGTACTATTCACGCCTTCAAGGTCTGCCCCAGGCGAATGCAGGCGAATAAAATTCTGACACTGTGGAATAGCCACAGGGTGAGACATAATCTTGGTGATTCTACCAAAGTCATACTCGCCACTCTCTGTCTTAAATTCCGAGCCATGTCCAATAACATTCTGGATGGATGGGTATACCCACTCTGCTTGCATCGGAATATCCACTTCATTCACAAGCCAGTCCATATGAAGACTAACGGAGCCTTCAATGGTATTCTCAATCGGAATAACACTGTATTGTGCATTCCCGCTATCCGTTGCTCGAAACACGTCCGAAATCAGCTTGGAATGAAGCAAATCTATCGGTTCTCCGTTGAAAAGGAAATCAATTGCCTCATGAGAGACTGAGCCTTCAGGTAATACTGCAATTCGTTTCATGCATTAACTTCCCCTTTGATTCTGTCCAAAAAAGGACGTTCGTCTTGATCAGGCAGCACGGTTACACCGTCCAGATCCGGATCGAGCCACAGTGCAGAAGCAGATATGCCCTCCCGCTCCATGGTGTTCAGCAAATAGTGTTCCAATTCCGCTTTGCGGGTGTCATGACGATCGACCAAAGTCAACACGGTCGGTCCAGCTCCGCTCAGGGCAGCTCCCAAAGCTCCATGATCAACGGCATGTTCCAGTATTTCAGCCATGCCCGGTACCAATGATGCCCGGTATGGTTGGTGAATTCGATCTGACATCGCCTTCTGAATCATGTCCAGTCGTCCACTTGCCAAAGCTGCAACGAGCAGCGAGGATCTGCTAATGTTATGCACGACATCAGACATGCCAAATTGCTCTGGAATCACATTTCTTGCTTTGGAAGTAGACAGTTGGAATTCAGGTACAATAACCAAAGCCTGCAAATCCTGGTGTGGTTCAATGCGAATATGATCTACCCGCTCACCATCCCAAGCAGCTGCAATAATACCACCATATAGCGAGGCTCCTACATTGTCTGGATGCTTCTCGAGGGATGTGGCCATATCCAGGAGCTTGGCATCGGATAAAGGAGAGCCGATTAATGCATTCGCTGCTGCCAGCGCACCAACGATGGCAGATGCGCTGCTCCCGAGCCCACGTGTCAGTGGAATATCGGAATACATGGAAATCTCCAATTCAGGCACGGATACCCCTGCTTCTTGGAATACCATCTGTACAACTTCATAGATCAAATTCGTTTTATCCGTAGGCAGACCTGTCAAATGATTGCCGTGAAGATGAAATGTCGTCTGCTCGGCAGGCTTCATTTCCAACCAGGCATACAAAGACAATGCCATGCCCAGGGTATCAAACCCCGGACCGAGATTGGCTGTGCTTGCAGGTATTTTTACGGTTACCTTTTCTCGCAAACTCATACAGATTGCTGCTCCAGTTGTGCAATAGCCGCCATTACCGCTTCTTCCGTATCTTCAACAACAAGCGGCTCAGTCGCTACCGTTTTAATTGCAATGTTAGGATCTTTCAGGCCATTGCCTGTCAGTACACAAACCACAGTCTCTCCGCCTTTAAAGTACCCTTCACTCTTCAGTTTGTATACACCGGCAAGGGAAGCTGCAGATGCTGGTTCAGCAAAGATGCCTTCCCGAGAAGCAAGCGTACGATAAGCTGTCAGGATTTGTTCATCCGTTACATAATTAATCTGTCCACCCGATTCCTCAGCTGCAGCTACTGCCGTTTTCCAGCTCGCGGGATTACCGATTCGAATCGCTGTTGCTACCGTTTCAGGTTCAAGGATCGGCTCACCTTTGACAATAGCCATCGCACCTTCGGCTTCAAAACCAACCATGCGTGGCAGCGTGCTGGATTTGCCTGCCTCTTTATATTCTTTGAAACCTTTCCAATACGCTGAGATATTGCCCGCATTACCGACCGGAATAGCCAGAACGTCAGGAGCTTCGCCAAGTTGTTCAATAACTTCAAACGCTGCTGTCTTCTGTCCTTCAATACGGAACGGATTCACGGAGTTCACAAGCGTGATCGGATGTTTAGCTGTAATCTCACGCACAATCTCCAGCGCACGGTCAAAGTTACCATTGATCGCAATCACCTTAGCTCCATAGATCATGGCTTGAGCCAGTTTACCCAGTGCAATGTTGTTATTCGGGATCAGCACGATACAATTGAGACCACCACGTGCGGCGTAGGCCGCTGCAGCTGCTGATGTATTACCTGTGGATGCACACATGATTGTGCGACTGCCCTCTTCCATCGCTTTGGCAACAGCCATAACCATGCCGCGGTCTTTGAAAGAACCCGTAGGGTTCAAACCTTCGTATTTGAAGTAAACATTCAAACCGAGTTCCTCAGACAGATTCTCTGCATGAATCAAAGGTGTGTTTCCTTCCTGAAGCGTAAGCAGGGGTGTATTTTCATTAACCGGAAGGTGCTCTCTGTACGTTTGCAAAAGTCCTTGATATCTCATTGTGGGTAAACTCCTTTATGTTTTAATAATCTGAAATGATGACCTGTTGAACCGGATATAATTAAATTGTACGTTATAACTTAAATAATTGAGATGCAGTATGGAATACGGACAATTATCCTTCCACCCGATAAACACTCTTAATGCGGCGAATAACGCTGAGTGATTCAAAATGTTTTAAGACCTTATCCATGCTTGCCTTACTTGCATTATGTGTAACGATAATGATCTCGGCATCCGGGTTATGCTCATTCGGCTGTTGAACAACCGAAGCCAGACTGACATCATATTCTGCGAAAATTTGTGTAATTTGTGCCAGTACACCGGCTTTATCATCTACATGCAACAAAATAAAGTTTTTCGACATGATCTGCTCGTCGCTTTGCAGTCGCTTCGTCTTATAAGGCACAATCGCTTTGAGACCGTTCACGCCAAGTTTAAGGTTTTTGGTAACCGCCACAATGTCAGCTACAACAGAAGTTGCCGTTGGCAGTTCTCCCGCACCCGCACCGTAGAACATGGTCTCGCCTACAGCTTCACCGTGTACATAAACTGCGTTGAACACACCATTGACTGAAGCAATCGGATGATTTTGTCTAACCATAGTCGGCTGAACGCTAATCGTGATCTCATCGCCAACACGATCTGCAATACCAAGTAACTTCATCTCATAGCCAAGTCTTCTGGCATACGTGATGTCTTCACGGGTTACAGAGGATATCCCTCTAACGGTTACATCCTTCAACTCCACATTGGTGCGGAAACCGAGCGTACTCAAGATCGCCATTTTGCGGGCTGCGTCAAGTCCTTCCACATCCGAAGTTGGATCCGCTTCAGCGTATCCCAGCGCCTGTGCCTCGGCCAGTACTTGTTCATAGGATGCGCCTTCCTGACTCATTTTGGTCAAAATAAAGTTCGTTGTTCCGTTCACAATCCCCATGATACGGGTAATCCGGTCAGAAGAGAAACCTTCAATCAGGGTACGAATGATCGGAATACCTCCCGCAACACTCGCTTCATAGAACACGTCGCATTGTTTTTCCTGCGCCTTCGCCAAAATTTCTGAACCATGCAGGGCCATGAGATCTTTGTTCGCTGTTACGATATGTTTCCCCCGCTCCAACGCTTCAAGAATATACTCCTTCGTCTGATCAATGCCGCCCATGACTTCAACGATAACATCAATATCCGGATGACGAATGACTTCCCAAGGATCTTCTGTAAGCTTGGCGCGGTCTACAGCAATGACACGGTCTTTCTCTGTATTTTTCACTGCGATCTTCTCGATGACAATCGGCGATCCAACCTGACTGCTCAGATCCTCCTGATTTCCTTCCACAATGCGAACGACTCCCGTTCCGACAGTTCCCAGACCCAACAGTCCGACTTTTACCGGTTTCACTAACGATCTACCCCCTAATGTCTATTCTTGTCTGTCAGTCCTGTATGATAAAGCCTAATTAACCTTGGCCTACAATACGCGTTCGTCTCACGCCAGGCATATCTTGCATCCGATCCAGCATTTCTCCAATTTCGCCGTGAAGATGCGTCGTCTCCACTGAAATGACTACATTGGCTCTTCCCTGAAGCGGGATACTCTGATTAATTGTAAGTACATTGGCCCCATAACCAGCTACATGTCCAAGCACACGAGACAAGATCCCCGACTGATGCTCCAGATCAATGGAGATCGTCACAATTCTCTCACGCTCCAGCTGGTTGATCAGATGAATTCCATCCTTGTACTTGTAAAAGGCACTCCGGCTTAATCCGACCTGTTCAACCGCCTCATGCACTGTTTTCACATCACCGGAAGCTAGTAGCTCTTTGACCTGCATGGTCTTCACCACAGCCTCTGGTAAAATATCTTCCCGTACTAAGTAATAGCGTTCGTTCACAGAACGTCCTCTCCTCAAAGACTCATGTATTCATATAGTGGACATTATATAGGATCTACGCCAAAAGGGCAATACATGACATGCCTATTTTTTGAAATACGTTCCTCACAGTATACAAGTTAATCCCTCTCCCATGTCAGGAAAAAACAAAAAAACGCAGAGCGGTGGGTCAACTTCCCACTTCTCTGCGTTCATATATCTATCTTTCTCCACGGAAGACGGCTACTTAGTAGTAACTGCTGCCTTCCACGAATTCGAATTCAAAGTCTCCGATGCGCACGATGGTGCCTTCTACAGCTCCGCGCTTACGCAACTCAGCATCCACACCCATATGGCGCAGTGTACGTGCGAGTTTCAGTATAGCCTCATGCGAGTTCAGTTGCATCCGTTTCATCATGCGATCAATCTTGGCACTTTCAACAATGAACATTTCATTCTCACGTACAATACGGAACCCATCGTCCTCTTTTTTGTCCAAGCTGTACACTTTACGTTCGGATACGTCTGCCACCTCTTCAACCACTGGCTCGTCCGGAATCTGATCCAGCAGATCAGCGGCACGATACAAGAGTTCTTGAATCCCTTTACGAGTCAGGGATGAAATAGGCATCACTTCAATATCCGGCTGCACCTCACGAACTTGCAACAAAAATTGCTCCAGGTTCGCTTCCGAGTCTGGCATGTCCATTTTGTTCGCTGCTACAACCTGCGGTCTCTCAGCGAGAAGCGGATTGTACAGTTTCAGCTCATCATTGATTTTCTGCCAATCTTCAAATGGATCGCGTCCTTCTGAACCCGACATGTCCACCACATGAATAATAATACGGGTACGCTCGACATGACGTAAAAACTCATGTCCCAATCCGATTCCTTCATGTGCGCCTTCAATTAGACCAGGCAAATCGGCCATGACGAAGCTTCGGCCTTCTCCTACACCGACTACACCCAGATTCGGTGTAATGGTTGTGAAATGGTATGCACCGATCTTTGGCTTGGCTGACGAAACGACAGAAAGCAATGTGGATTTCCCGACACTCGGGAAACCAACCAGACCAACATCTGCCATAACCTTTAGCTCTAATACGATGTAACGCTCCTGGCCTTCTTCACCATTCTCGGCAAGTTCAGGTGCAGGATTGTTCGGTGTGGCAAATCGGATGTTACCCCGTCCGCCCCGACCACCACGAGCAATAACAACCTGTTGACCGTGACGTGTCATATCCGCCAGTACTTCTCCACTGTCTTCATCCAAAATGATCGTTCCTGGTGGAATGCGCACAATCATGTTCTCAGCGTTTGCACCATGCTGACTTTTATTACGTCCCTTCTCACCACGAGGGGCCTTGAAGTGACGCTGGTAACGGAAATCCATCAACGTCCGTAAACCTTCATCCACGCGGAAAATGATGTCAGCTCCTCTGCCACCATCGCCCCCGGCAGGTCCGCCGTTTGGTACATACTTCTCACGACGGAACGAAATAATTCCGTCCCCTCCGTCTCCGGCTTTTACATAAATCTTCGCTTTATCTACAAACATCGGCTAACCCCTTCTTCCTATATTCCACACGGCATTCTGAATTGTATAAACGTATCCTCAGACGGAAGTTGCTCCGTTCTGACTTTTTTTCCTTTGAGTACGGCAGTAAGCTGCCGCAGTGTTTCCGGATCGGGTGTTTGATCCCCATCCAGTCGGACAACCACATCTCCATGATCCTGTCCGAAATTTAAGGTCAGTTTGCGAACCTCTCCCCAAGACGACCGGCCGCCGCCATATTGATAAGCCCTGATTGCATCCGCAATCGCTCCGGTAAGTGACTCGCCATCCTCGGGAGAGACCAGAGCACTAAGCTGCAGCTCATCTTCTATTTCCACATGCAATTCCAGCGCTATTCCACTGGCGCGGAAAGACTGAAGATAAAATACGAGGGAAGGAATACCCAATCTGGAGATTCGACTTTCTTCCGTTACCCGCTCTTTTATTCTTTCCACACATTGCAAGGATTTATCAAGTTTGCCCAGCCGAAGATATCCATATAACACCTGAAGGTCGTTCATCCAGTCGTGTCGATGATGATTTAATGAAGCAATTGCTGTCTTTTCCATGGATTGTATGATGGTTCTGCGCTCCGCCTCCGCCTGTTTCTTCATCGCATTCACAGAAATGAACAATACTGCGACGGACCACAATGCGCACACGACGCTCGAGATTATCATCGCCGGATACAACATAACGAAAACCAAAGGAATCAGAAGTGAACATGCCGCAATCCACGGCACTCTTTTCCAAGATTTCATGGCTTCTCCCCGTTCTACAAAACTCGGTTGGTCTAAACCCACCGTAACCAAGTATAACATGTCTTTTCTGCCAGTTCATTATCGAATAACCGTGAATACAAAAAACCTCCGGCAAAAATGCCGAAGGCTCCTTAGGCGGAATGCCGATATTACGCTTCTACTGCAGCTGCTACAGGAGCAACATTAACAGGATAGATGCTTACTTTTTTGCGATCGCGTCCCCAACGTTCGAATTTTACAACGCCGTCGATTTTCGCGAACAAAGTGTCATCTTTACCGATGCCAACGTTAGTTCCTGGGTGAATTTTCGTTCCGCGTTGGCGAACGAGAATGCTACCACCAGTTACAGTTTGGCCATCAGCACGTTTAACACCCAGACGTTGAGCATTACTGTCACGTCCGTTCTTCGTGGAACCTACACCTTTTTTCGATGCGAATAACTGAAGATTTAATTTCAACATGATTGGTTGTCCTCCTTCTTTGTTTATTTGAATTGCTGTATTTTAATATACTTCCCGTATGACTCTGCAATATTAGAGAGCATAACCACCATGGATTCGAGTAACAATTGTACCTGGGACCAAGTTTCCCCTCTCTCTAACAAAGGTAAAGAACCACTTAAAAAGCCATTCTTCATCTTGGCGTCCATTTCGACACCAGTCAATGTTTCAATCGAGTTCACCGTACCCACTGTAACAGCGGATACCCCGGCACATACGATGTCTTCTCCCCGTTTGGCAAAATTAGCATGCCCTTCGATGGAAAAGCGTTCGATGTTCCCGTCCTCATCACGAAAGATTTGAACGATAATCACTTATCGCACCTTCTTTACGCTTTGATTTTTTCGATAGTTACTTTAGTGTACGGTTGACGGTGACCTTGCTTCACATGGTAGTTCTTTTTAGGTTTGTATTTGTATACGATAACCTTTTGTCCTTTGCCATGTTTCTCCACTTTAGCCGTTACAGTAGCTCCGGAAATCAATGGTGTACCTGCTGTCAAACCTTGATCGTTAGATACAGCCAGGACACGGTCGAACGTTACGCTTTCGCCATCGTTCGCAGTCAATTTCTCGATGAACAGAACATCGCCCTCTTGGACTTTGTACTGTTTGCCGCCTGTTTCAATAATTGCGTACATTTGCCTTGCACCTCCTCATGTCTCAGACTCGCCCGTTCTCAGGTGACAGTGTCCTTGCGGAACTGTTCTTATACCCGGCCAGTGCGGTTACAGCATGTGCAAGACCAATAGGCTAAACACATACTTGAAGATTATATCACGCAGTATATCAAAAATCAATGCAAAGGTGAAATATATCTTTTCCCCGTACCATGACAGGAAGAACACGGCTCCACATAGGGCAGTGTACTCTCTTCCCGGACTTTCTTGCGTGTCAGTTCAAGCAGGCCCAGCTTGGTCCACCCCATTACGAAGGCTTTGGTCCGATCCTTCTTGAGCTCACCCTCCAAGGTTGCCGCCACTTCATGCCGATTCGAGGCTTCCTCCATATCAATGAAGTCGACGATAATCATACCACCGATATCACGCAGGCGCATCAGACGGGCAATCTCCACTGCTGCCTGCATGTTGGTCTCTGTCACGGTTTCTTCCAGACTGTCACCACCAGCTCCCGTGTATTTGCCTGTGTTCACATCCACGACAGTTAGAGCTTCGGTGTGATCAATGACAATATATCCGCCTCCGGGCAGCCACACTTTCCGGGCAAAATCTTTGTTCAACTGCTCCTGGACACCATAAGCAGCAAAGATAGACTCTGCTCCCCGATATACTTGTACCTTCGGCTGATGCCCCGGACTAATCTCTTCCAGCAACGCCTTTACCTCATGGGCTTGTCCTTCGCTATCGGTGATGACTTCGTCACTGCCTGGTGTATAGACATCTCTGATGATTCGCTGCACCATGCTATGATCCCGATGCAAGAGGCTTGGCGAAGGCAAACTGTCTGCTTTTTCACGAATCACATACCACTGCGCACGTAATGTTTCCAAGTCTGCCTGAATGGCTTCATGCTGTTCTTCTGAGGATACGGTCCGGATAATAAGCCCCTCTTCATCTCGTCTCAGTTGTTCTCCAAGTGCTTTAAGGCGGGAACGATCCCCCTCACGGGCTATTTTCTTGGATACCGCCACATAGTCAGCAATAGGCATGTAGACAAGCCAGCGGCCCGGCAGTGAATAATGAGTCGTCACCCGGGCTCCCTTGCCTCCTACCGGTTCCTTCAGAACCTGAACAATGACTTCCTGACCCGGACGCAGCAACTCCGAAATGGAAGGCTTCACCTTGGGCTGCTTCTCCAAATGGGGATGCAACACATCGTCCACATACAGAAACGCATTCTTTTTCTGACCGATATCCACAAAAGCAGCCTGCATACCCGGTAACACATTCACTACCCGTCCCTTGAAAAAGGAACCCAGCAGTCCACGCTCGCGTGTACGCTCTGCCGTGAATTCCACAGCTTTGCCTTCTTCCAGAAGCGCCATTTGCATGAGGTTATGTTCATTATGTACAATCATTTGTTTCATGGCTTCACCTCTAGAAGACAATTCAATTCATCCACATCCATTTCAGTATCTTTATAATTCTCATTGTACATGTATTAACCCATTTCAGAACAGGTCCACCAGAACACTACAATTTATCACCATTTTGTTGAAAATAGGAACCAATAATCCGTTGCTCAGGCAAGACAGCCATAATTCGACCCTGTCTGTTCATCACGTATACCATATGGTATCTTTCTCTCTTTAATAGACGCAAAATAGTGTCCAAAGGTTTCGCCGGAAATGAGATTATTGGCTGCGCCAAACTGCCAGTAGCCGCATGCCTGGCGAACGCGCCCTCTCGATTCATGAGAAAACGGATAAAGCGGTAGGGCACATTTCGGTAATCCGTCAGGTTGGAATAAAACAAAAAAAGGCCGATTAACAGAATGTTGAGCGGCAGGCCGTAGTCTCCGGTCAGCCACCGGCTGATCGCATACAAAATAACTCCTGCGCTGCACAGGATGCTAATTCTGTAAGTCCACATTAATGTTGTATAGTAGGGTGCCCACAGACTGACAAGTGCCTGAACAATTTTACCTCCGTCCAGTGGGAGTACAGGAAGCAGATTAAAGAGGGCAATGAGCAGGTTCCCCTGAATGATATAGCTGAGAAAAACAGGATCGCCCAGATTGCCATACTGCAACAGCAAAACAACGCCAACCATCAGCATGTTCTGTAATGGGCCTGCCAGAGCAATCATAATTTCCCGGTAGGCCGTGATAGTACCTCCATCTTCGATAACCGCAACTCCTCCAAAAGGGAGCATCTGGATCGACAAGACACGATAGCCCAGAAGAGCCGCAGCCGCAGCATGTCCACATTCATGAATGAATACGATGGCAAACAACGTAATAAGCTCAATAAAATGTCCGGTGAGAAGTGAGGCCAACATGATGATTACAAAAAACGGATGAAACGTAATACGTACTCCCCACACCCTAATCAAGGGCAACGACTTCCGCTGGGTCTACGTACTCCTCACCCTCTTTGACCGCAAAATAAAGCGTTGCCGGTTGTTCACCACCCGTAGCCTTGAGACTCCCCACTGGATTTCCCGTTTCCACCCAGTCATTCACGTTCACTTCACTTTCGTTCAGTCGACCGTATATTGCCGTGACATTACCTGTATGCTTAATGACCACCGTGAACCCGCTTGTCGAATCTCCGATAACCTCCATGACACGCCCTGCATCCGAACTGGAAACCTGGATAAGTTCAGCACCTGCATCATCTGGAACGATCTCAATTCCTTTCATGCTCAGTGCAAATGGCTGAACCACTGTTCCTGAGATCGGTCTATCCAGTAACTGCCGAATGCCTGAACCATTGACAGCATCCGTTGTATGTCCAAGAACCGGAAGAAACGAAGGCGTCCCTCCAAAATGCCGTTCATACCATGCCGCCGCAGAGGCAAAATTCATATCCCGATGGAGTGCATCAGCAATGACCGTTTTAGTTGATGCACTCCATGACGTATCCAATTGAAACAGCCCCCATACTCCGCCAAATATCAAAGCGCTGATGACTGTCCGTTTTAGAAATGACTTAAATAAGTTGAATCTCGATTGCTCCCCTGGAACAAAATGACCATTCTCTTTTTTCCACAGCCATTCCGGATCTCTTTCCTGTGTCTCCTCACCAGACGCAAACGGCTTCCGTTGTATGATCTCATTCTTGTCCAATAGCGAACCTACTTTTTGCTCCTGTAAGACTTCAACAGTCGCACCGTCCATCAGTCGCCGAATGCGTTCTTCTCTTCTCTGCTTGATTCTGAGTTTCGTATTCATGGAATGTCCTCCCGCCGAGGCTTGTTTACTACATCCTATGAAGAGGCGGTTGATAATATGAACAAGCCTGTCGGCAGGTAACAAAAAAAGCCGGGCTATGAGCCACGGCTGTCGTGTAATCAGATAATGAATAAGTGCATCTAAACGAATTAACCCATTCCGAAGAACTTTTTGAAACGAGTAAAAGCTCCCTTTTTCTGATCCAGTTGCATCAATGGAACCGTATCTCCCAAAATGCGTCGTGCAATGTTACGATACGCAATCGCCGCAAGCGAATCCGGATTCATGACCGTAGGTTCTCCTGAATTAGCAGCTTTGATGACCAGTTCATCATCAGGTACGATGCCAATCAGGTCAATATTAAGTACTTGTAAAATACCATCGATATCCAGCATGTCACCCGATTTAACCATATTATTGCGAATTCGATTCACCACCAGCTTCGGTGATTGAATGTGCGAACTCTCCAGCAGGCCGATGACACGATCCGCATCACGTACTGCAGCATTTTCCGGTGTAGTGACCACGATGGCCTGATCTGCTCCTGCTACCGCATTTTTGAAGCCCTGCTCTATGCCGGCTGGGCAATCAATAATGACGTATTCAAAATCTTTTTTTAATTCAAGGATAATATCCTTTACCTGTTCAGGCGACACGGAGTTCTTATCTCTCGTCTGCGCCGCAGGCAACATGTATAATTCTTCAAAACGCTTGTCTTTGACCAAAGCCTGATTCAGACGGCAGCGGCCGTCTGCAACGTCGCACAGATCGTAAATAATACGGTTTTCGAGTCCCATCACGACATCCAAATTACGAAGGCCGATATCGGTATCTACCAGACAAACCTTTTTGCCGAGCAGCGCCAGCGCTGTCCCGATGTTTGCCGAGGTGGTTGTTTTACCCACGCCGCCTTTACCCGAAGTGATCACGATCGCCTCTCCCATGAGCTACACTCCTTTAAACACATTAAAATCTCGGCGTAACCGAACGATATTGCTCATTTTGTCTATCTGCATCTGATTGTCCTGTAAGTAAGCAAATTCCATTCCGGTCTCTCGGCTCTCCCATTCATCGGGAGGACGACTGATGATATCGGCAATCCGCAGCTGCGTCGGTGCAAATACCGAAGCGGCAATGATCGCTTCTTCGTCCCCGCCAATTCCGGCATGAGCCATACCTCTGAGTGAACCCAACACATATATATCTCCGGTACACGTCACTGTGCCCCCCGGATTGATATCCCCAAGAAACAGGAGATTTCCTTCATGATGAAGCACCTGACCTGAACGCACCATACCACACATGGTCACAATCGGCGGCGGTCCTTTAACCTCCGGTTGGAGTGCAGGTGAGTCGATGGATCGAATAAGGAGATTCCCTTTTTGCTTCAATATATCGAGGATTGCTTCTTTCTGGTCCTCTGTCACTTCGCGGGCACCCAACTTGATATCCACATGAACAATTGGTCCGGTCAAAATATTTTGATGGCTGTGTTCCAGCTTATAGCGGAGCTCATAGAGCAATTCCTCGAATTCACATTGATCGTCCAACAGGAAAACCAGGCCGTCTCGGATGCCTTTAATCGTTACGTGATTCGATTTTACCGTCATAAGCCTGTCCCTCCCATCTCATTACATTTCGTGCCCGGGGCCCCAAGTTCCTGCTTTGCGCTCCATAAATGTATTTAGGAAGCTTCTTCTGTCTTGCTCCGTCTCTTGCCGATCCGTTCCAGTTGTTTCCGAAACGGGACATAAATGATCAAGGCAAACACAAAATGAATGAACAAATTAGGAATCATGTATTCAAGCAACGCCCAGTCAAAGGTCACATGGTTAAGTTGGAAGAGCTTGTACAGGAAGAATAGCATGGTGTCATTAAGCAGACTCCCCAAAATGACAACCGACACCATCACCGGCAGTGGTGCACGCGGTGCTTGAAAAATGAGTCCCATCATGTATGCCGATAAACCCATTGAAAATCCGTAAGGTCCAATCATCTCGCCATAGAATACGACGTCATGTAATAGTCCAAATAATATACCCAGCACTAAAGCCGTGTGTCGATGGTGATATACAGCGATAAACAAAATTGCGATATAGACCAGATTGGCAGCAATACGCATGTGCCAGCCGGAAGGAATAAGCAGCGGCAGAATCGTGCCTTCCGCAATGAACAAAACGAATAGTAACAGGAACAAAACTTGCTTGCGCGTTACCATTATTCTTTTACCTCAGGCGGGATAATGACAATCAGCTCTTTCCAGTCAAGGAAGCTTGCGTATGGCTCAATTGTAGCTGTTTTTGTTAAACCATACTCACTTTTCTCGACACTCTTCACTTTACCAATCCGCATGTACTTCGGAAAATTGTTAATAATTCCGGAGGAGATGATCTCATCATCCTCTTGGATATCAGAATCCTCTGAAATCTTGGTCATCTTGAGCATGCCCGTCTTCGGATCATAACTCTCAATCATACCAAACACTTTTTCCTTACCTACTGCCGTTGCTGCAATGGCATTGGATGTGGGATCATTAGCATCCATCGACGTTAACAGATTAACCGTAGATGTATATGAGCTGACATGACTGATCACGCCAACCAGCCCTTCCTGCGAGGTAACGGCCATACCTGGCTTAATTCCCGCATTCTCACCGATATCAATGTTAATAGTTCTGCTGTTCGGATCCGAATTGGCACTGATAACTTGGGCAATTCGTGAACCATAATTATACCGATTTTTCTGTTCTTCCGTGAAATTCAGTGCTTTTTGAAGCTGCTCGTTCACCTGTTCCATATCATTGTACTTCAGGCGATCCCGCGTATAGTGGCCCATTGCGATGCGAAGCTCTTCATTCTCTTCATATACCGTACGCATGTTCGCTACATCTTTGAAAAAGCCCGCTACATAGGAAGCGGGCTTGTAAAATACGTATTGTACAAATCCAACTGAATCCTTCAGGAATTTCTCCGGCCAGGATAGAGTGGTTCGCGGACTGAGCGTAAAGCCCATTAACGCGATAAATGTAACAAGGCCCACCAGCAAAACAAAAAGTCTTTTGTTGCCAAGCAGTTTAAACAGTTCGAACACCCTCTAACATCCATTATTCTCTTCCGAGCCATGCCCGGCGGGGAGACTTTCAGACCTGTAGTCCCTGCGAGAATATCAGCTGATCCTCCCCTGTTAAGCGGGTAATAGCTCATCCCCGGGGTTAACCGGGTCCTCTATAGCGTTACCTTGCCACTTGGTCGCAATGCCAAGTTAGGCAAATACCAATTAACGTCTGGAACGAACTGCCGAACTGCTTCTGCTTTTGAACAAATGAATATTCTCTAGCGCTTTACCTGTTCCGATCGCTACACAATCCAGCGGGTTCTCAGCCACAATGACAGGCATTCCTGTCTCACCAGCAAGAAGCTTGTCCAGGTTGCGAAGCAACGCCCCACCACCTGTAAGAACGATACCCCGATCCATGATATCGGCAGCAAGTTCAGGCGGGCATTTTTCGAGTGTTACTTTTACCGCTTCAACAATCGCATTCACTGTATCAGCCAACGCTTCGCTGATCTCATCCGAAGTAATTGTAATCGTCTTCGGAAGACCTGTTACAAGGTCACGTCCACGAATTTCCATCGTTTCTACTTGCTCCAATGGCATTGCTGATCCGATGTCCATCTTCAATTGCTCCGATGTACGCTCACCGATCATGAGATTGTATTGGCGTTTGATGTACTGGATCACGGATTCATCCATTTCGTCACCTGCTACACGAACCGAACGGCTCGTTACAATACCGCCAAGAGAGATAACAGCCACTTCCGTTGTACCGCCACCAATATCGACAACCATACTACCCGTTGGTTCCCATACAGGCAGATCTGCACCAATTGCAGCTGCAAAAGGCTCTTCAATCGTATAGGCTTCACGTGCTCCAGCCTGTTTTGTTGCATCTTCAACCGCACGTTGTTCTACTGCAGTAATCCCGGATGGTACACATACCATCACGTTCGGATGACGTTGGAACATGGAGCGTTGCTTTTGCGCCTCACGGATGAAATATTTGATCATCGTTGCCGTTGTATCGAAATCGGCAATAACGCCGTCTTTCATTGGACGAATGGCACGAATGTTACCTGGTGTACGTCCAATCATTTTTTTGGCGGCTTCGCCTACTGCCTCGATGCTTTTAGTATCTGTCCGTATAGCGACAACCGAAGGTTCGCGCACCACAATTCCTTTGCCTCGTACATAAACCAACGTATTTGCTGTCCCCAAGTCAATACCCAAATCTTTCGTAAAACCACCAAACATAACATAATCTCCTTTTCTGCCTCATATAGCCGCTCTATGCTGATCCAGAGCGTAACAATTTTCATTCCCACGCAACACGTGGAGCTAATATTCGCATTTGTTTTTTTTTGCATTTGTAAAGTGAACCTATCTTTTACGGACCACGCCGTTAACATTCATAGGAAAACATCAACGCCAACCATTATATTATACTAAGCCCTTCTCCTTCAAACTTACGTACGTTCCATCTCCGATAATAATATGATCAAGCACGTCAATGCCGACAATAGCACCTGCTTCAATCAGTCTCTTGGTTATTTGGATATCCTCCGGACTGGGCGTAGGATCACCACTCGGGTGGTTGTGTGCGCACACAATTGACGCGCTGCTGCATTTGATGGCAGCCCTGAACACTTCACGCGGATGTACAATCGAAGCGTTAAGGCTGCCCATGGAGAGTGTTTCCTGAGCAATAATATGATTTTTGCTATTCAAAAAGAGACACACAAAATGCTCTTTCTGCAAGTAACGCAATTGTTCCATTAGGATATCGGCTGCATCACGCGGTGTACGAATTGAAGTCGACTGTATGCGTCTGCTCTTTGCAATTCGATGTCCAAGCTCAATACCGGCTTTCAATTGCACAGCCTTGGCATTGCCGATCCCTTTCATTGCGGTCAATTCTTCCAGACTCAGATCCATCAACGAGCGAATTCCACCCGCTTCGGCCAGAATCCGCTGTGCCATATGCACTGCGGATTCCTGTCTTGTGCCTGTTCGAAGTAAAATCGCCAGCAATTCAGCATGGCTTAAGGCGCCCGCCCCGTATTCCATCATGCGTTCTCTCGGGCGTTCTTCCTGGGGGATGTCGCGCATCATGTATTGAGGCGACTCCATATGTTCCCTCTTTTCATTTCAAAACGTCAATTGGCTTCATTCATGTTCGCGGCAACACATGGACGCCAAACCCATCCAACATATCACTCAGCAAGGATAGGGGAAGGCCAACCACATTAAAATAACATCCTTCAATACGGTCAATCAGTGTAGCGCCAATGCCCTGAATGGCATAAGACCCTGCCTTATCCGAAGGCTCTCCAGTCTGCACATAGGCACGGATCGTCGCATCCGAAAGTTCTTTCATCGTTACATCGGTCTGGCGATAATGAACTACAGACTGTCCATTACCCGCATCAATACAAGCGACACCGGTAAACACCCGATGTACACGGCCCTGTAGCCGGGATAACATCCGTTCAGCATCGGCTTCGTCTACGGGTTTGCCCAGAATCTCATTATCCAGAACAACAACGGTATCACTACCAACAATAATCGCTTCCTGCTCACGGCCTTCTAGCCCGCGATACACCGCAAGCGCCTTGCGCAAAGCAAGCTCCTGTACCGTCTGTTCAGGTGTCCATTCTGGTGGCGTATCTTCATCAGCATGACTTGGTATTACATCAAACGCTAGGTGGAGTGATGCGATCAGTTCTTTGCGCCGAGGCGATGTGGAGGCCAGAATAATAGGGCGCTGCTGAGTGTTATTCATCATGAACGGCTCCTTATGCTACGGCAACATCCTGTCCTTATCACGATAATAGATGTCACTGGTTTATTTTTTTCGTCATAACTCGTCATTCTCCTACAGTCTGCGATACAGCCACACAGCGGCAATAATACCGATCAGACTCAGAAGGCTCATTTGAAATTGAAGTGAAATATCATAACTGATAATATCCAGATCAGCCTGTGGCGACCACCGTATGGTCGTGGCTTTCGTAAGAAAGGCTACTGCCTTAACAGGCTGCAGTGCGTTGGCGATCCACGCTCCGGCCATCCAGCCGAGCAATAGAAACAGCAATAACATGCCGAAGTTTTTTTTCATCGGTAATCTTCCCTCGCCATTTTTTGACACCCACATTATTATACGGGGTTTTGTACGTCAATACAAACACAAATCCGGCAAGGGGAACTATTTCCAGTTCCTTGCCGGACAGGTATTTCCAAGCGTTGTTATGGGAAAGAGCATGTTACTGCTTTATCGCTTCGAGCCATTTTTTCTGCTGCAGTACGTATTCCATCAGATCGGACTGTACAGACCACATGTGCACATCATCCGGGTTTTTATTGTACTCCGCGATAGCCGTAATTGCACGGTTCATCGATTTCTCCATTCCGCCAATAATAGTTTGTACCTCTGCGGTCAGGCCGGGTGAAAGACTATTCAAACCGGTCAACCATGACTCGTGCTTATTCTGAATTGCGGTCATCATTTCTGTTGGGACTGCTACTGGGGTAGACTGTCCCAGTTGCTGAATGGACAAGGTTGATAGTTGTTCGATTAGTGCAGAACTGTTTGTAAAGAAAAGCTGTACATCCTCTTGCTTGCCACCGAATATGGCCGGATTGATCTCAGGGTTTACGATCTCCTTGACGTACAGTTCGACTCCTTGAGCTTTAAGCCTGGTGCTAAGTAGCTTGGCCTCTTCACGATCAGCTGAAATACCCGCATATACCCGATTACCATCTTCAGGATCAGAACCTGCGGCTATACCTGCTTGAGCCAACTCAAGCTTGGCCTGTTCAGCTCGTTCGGGTGAACTAAACACGCCGTATTGAAGTGCATAATACGTGCTGCCAGTCGCAGCTGCCTGAAGCTGCTGCTCTGTTCCTGCAACCCCCTCCTGGTCTGTCACGGAGGAAACTGCCTGATTGACGGGAAGAAGATCACCTGGTTTCGCGGCTCCTTCTTTATTAAAAAATGAAAGAATAACCATGCCAAATAGTGCTCCCGTAACGAGTGCCCCGGTAACAGAGCCAATCATTTTCCAGCCCCTTGGAGGGCGATTCCGCTTATAGGAATAGTTCTCGGAATCTGCAAGCCAGTCGTGTCCTTGATCATCATGGGTATTGGACAGATCGCGACGCTCTTCATCCGGATCTGCAATGTGATTATGATAACCGTAACCTGATCGGTCCCCAAGATAATGGGCCTCATCGAAGTTCGAATCAGGGCTCATCCGTTGTTCAGGTTCAGGTACAGTAGAGCTTGTCAGCACCGTCTCTCCCCAGTCTCCGGGGATATCCTCTGGCGTCCAGGACGGGGTTGTATCCATCTGCTTAGGCGTTAGCGTATGATTGTGCGGTAATTCTTCACTCAACGTCACCAATGGACTGGACGCGGAAATCCTCTTACTTTCAGGCTTGTCCGACTCATGATCCCCGAAGCGAAACGTCATTCTAGCATTACTCACCCGTACCCTCTCCTTTGTCCCATTTATATCAGCTATATGCATAAACGGGAGAAGACATTCCATTCAACGCAAAAAAAACGCCTGCTTCTTATCGAAGACAGGCGTTTTCTGAATTGATTTATTTCAATCCTTTGGCAAGGGTATCGCCGACTTTCCAAATATCACCTGCGCCCATCGTGATCACAAGATCTCCTGGCTGCAGACGATGCTGCAAATCAGCTACAACTTCCTCTTTCGTTGGGAGATAACGCGCAGAAGCATTACTGTTTTGAACGATCAGTTCAACCAGTCTTGCTGAGGTTACCCCTTCGATCTGTTTTTCGCCCGCAGGAGAGTAGATATCGGTAATAAGCACTTCATCCGCTTCCGCAAAAGCACGACTGAACGCATCCAGCAGGAAGAATGTCCGCGTATAACGCTGTGGCTGGAATACAGCAATAATGCGCTTGCCCGTTGCTTTGGCCGCACTAATGGTCGCTTCAATCTCGGTAGGGTGATGAGCATAATCATCGATGATCAGCATATCACGTGCCTCGCCCAATACCTGGAATCTGCGTTTGGCTCCGTGGAACTGGATGATGGCCGCCACAATCTTCTCAAACGGAATACCTGCTTCCAGACAGGTAATCACAGTAGCCATCGCATTATACACGTTATGCTTACCAGGAACAGATAACTCCACCGTGCCCATAGCAACACCCTGATGGTTCATCGTAAAGGAGATCCGGCGATCGCCCAGTACAATATCCGTTGCCGTATAGTCCGCAGAACGGTCGATACCATAAGTCGTGATCCGTGACTTGAGTTCTGGCAAAATCGCTTGAACATTCTCATCGTCAGAACACACAATGGCTGTTCCTTCCGGACGAATCTGGCTCAGGAACTGCACATAAGCCTTTTTGAGTTCTTCAAAATCACTGTTGTAATTCTCCAGATGATCTGCCTCAATATTCGTTACAATACCGAGCCATGGATGGTACTGCAAAAATGAACCATCACTCTCGTCCGCCTCAGCGACAACCCAATCCCCTTGACCGGCCTTCGCATTGGTGCCCACATTCATGATTTCTCCGCCAATGATATATGTCGGGTCCGTATCACACTTATCCATAACAAGTGCAATCATGGATGAGGTTGTTGTTTTACCATGGGCTCCGGCCACAGCCACGCCCTTACGTTCGTTCAACAAACGTGCAAGCATCTGGGAACGATGCAGAATCGGAATGTTCAGCTCTGCAGCTGCTACCCGTTCCACATTATCTGCAGGCGCTGCCGTAGAGTAGACAACCAGGTCTGCTCCAGTGACATGCTCTGCGGTATGTCCGATATATATTTTCGCTCCCTTGGCTGCCAACTTCTCGGTCAACTCCTGTGAAGCGACATCCGATCCGGTAACGGTATATCCCATTTCCAGCATAACTCTTGCGATGGCACTCATGCCATATCCGCCAATCCCTATAAAATGAACGTGTTCCGATGTATTTAACAAAACTTTCACCAACCTTTTTCAGAATCGGTTTGATGCAAAAGGGCTGCCCGCACATCCGCAATCAGGTACAGTGTGCCGGAGACCACCCCCAGATCTTCCGCTTCCGTCCGTGACTTCAATAGATCAAGTGCCTTTGCCCATTCGGGCTCGACGATGATTTCCAGCTCCTGCTTCGCAATGGCGGGACGTACCCGTTCGACAATCTGCAGCAATTCGGCTGCATCCATTTTGCGTCGGAAATCTGGCTCGGTCAGGATCAGCGTATCCACTAGTGGCAGTATATGCTGCAAATACGCTTCGTGATGCTTATTCGCCAACATACCCATCATCAAAATTAACTTATTGTGAGGATATACATCCATAATGCTCTTGGCCAGTGACTCTGCCCCCTCCGGATTATGTGCTCCATCGAGCACAATTCGGGGTTCATCGACGACTTTTTCGAATCTTCCTGCCCAGAAGGCATTCTCCAGTCCAAGTGCAATATCGTTGTCATCCAGCATAAATGCCATGTATTGTCTGAGCAATTCAAGCACCATTAGTGCGGCCGCTGCATTGTCACATTGATGTGAACCCTGCATGCTTATGCGAACGTCCAGGTCACGAAACGGGCCTGTAAAATGAAATGATTGTCCGCTCTCATTGCTATCCAGTCTATGATAAGAGAATTGATCTCCAGCCAAATACAAGGTTGATTGAGACTGCTGTGCTTTCTCCTGAATTACCTTCACAGCCTCGGGTTGAGTCGCGCAGGTCACAACGGGTACTCCCGGCTTGATAATCCCTGCCTTTTCCCAGGCAATCTGCTCAATCGTATCTCCAAGCACATCCGTGTGATCCATACCAATGTTGGTGATGACGGACACAACAGGTGCAACAATATTCGTTACGTCCATCCTTCCCCCTAGCCCCGTCTCCCATACCACAACGTCAGGGTAACACTCTTCTGCATAATACAGAAGCGCGAGAGCCGTGGACACCTCAAACATCGTTGGTGATCCAAGCGGAGTGGAGGCCATTTCCATGACCAGCGGGCGCAACCGATTCGAGAGCTTAAGCAGGATCTCTTCGGGAATATCCTCACCGTTGTATTGAAAACGGTTTGTAAACTTGGTGATATAAGGGGACGTAAAGGTGCCCACATCATATCCAGCCTGAAGAAGCACTGACGTCAAAAAAGCGCAAGTCGAACCTTTGCCGTTCGTTCCCGCGACATGAATAAATTTGAGACGTTGGTGTGGATTGCCCAACATGGACATCAGACTCTCGATTCGTTCCAATCCAGGTCGAATGCCAAAAGGAATAAGGCCATTGATCCAGTCCACGGCCTCGTTATACGTAAGTAAAGGAGCTGCTGCATCTGTCCCGTCTAATTGCGTCATCTGATTCACCTTCGGTCCCGAGTTTGATTGAAAAAAGCGGCCGGATGGCATAACAACTCTCCATCCGACCCAGATATATTAACCTTTCAGTTCCTTGATTCGTGCAATCACTTTATCCCGTTTATCGGAATAATCTGCTTGCTTGGAGCGCTCTTCCTCAATAACCTTGGCAGGAGCTTTGGCTACAAAGCCTTCATTCGCCAGCTTTTTCTCCACACGGAGTACTTCGCCCTCAAGGTTCTGCAACTCTTTCTCCAGGCGAGCCACTTCTTGCTCGATATCAATAAGACCTGCCAGTGGCAAGTATAGCTCTGCCCCCGTAATGATCGCAGTCATTGCCTTATCCGGTGAGCTTAGCTCCAGCCCACTATCGAACTCGGACGTATTACAGAAACGTTTGATGTAGTGACTGTTACGCGCAATGATACTGGACGTCTCAGCACTGTTTGCTTTGACCATCAACTCGATCTTTTTGCTCATCGGCACGTTCACTTCTGCACGAATGTTCCGAACTGCACGAATGGTATCCATGAGCAGGTTCATCTCGGCAACAGCCTCTGGATTCTCAAGTGCAGGATCATATACCGGCCAGGAAGCCAGCGTAATGGTCTCTCCCTCATGAGGCAGATGCTGCCATATCTCTTCGGAGATGTATGGCATAAACGGATGAATCAGGCGCATCGTCTGATCCAGTACATAAGCCAGCACGGATTGTGTTTTCTTCTTGGCAATCGGATCTTCTCCGTAGAAGGACAGTTTCGCAAACTCAATGTACCAGTCACACAGGTCATCCCAGATAAAGTTATACAGCACACGGCCCGTTTCCCCAAATTCATACGCTTCGATTAGACGCGTAATATCACGAGAAGTTTCGTTCAGACGGTGTAAAATCCAATAATCCGCTGTGCCAAGCTCTCCGCTAATGTCACGTTCCTCATAGGTGAATCCTTCCAGATTCATCAATGCAAAGCGTGAAGCATTCCAGATCTTGTTGGCAAAGTTACGAGCCTGCTCCACCCGTTCCCAACGGAAACGCAGATCCTGACCTGGCGTGCTACTGGTTGAGATCATGTAACGCATCGCATCTGCGCCGTATTTCTCAATCACATCGAGCGGGTCTACACCGTTCCCCAATGATTTGGACATTTTGCGTCCATCTGCGTCACGAACAAGACCATGCATCAGCACATCCTTGAACGGAATCTCGTCGGTGAATTCCAATGCAGTGAAAATCATACGTGCAACCCAGAAATATATGATGTCATACCCTGTCACAAGTACACTTGTCGGATAATAACGTTGCAGATCTTCCGTATCTTCCGGCCAGCCCAATGTGGAGAATGGCCATAATCCGGAGCTAAACCATGTATCCAGAACGTCCTCATCCTGTCTGAGCTTGCGTCCGGCATTCTCTGGCAGCGTCGTCGGGTCTTCAGCAGATACGATGATTTCACCTGTTTCCTCATCATACCAGGCAGGAATACGATGTCCCCACCACAGTTGACGCGAAATACACCAGTCACGAACGTTCTCGATCCAGTTCAGATAGGTTTTCTCAAAACGATCCGGAACAAAATTAACCCCTTCGCCGCTCTGTTGTTTCTTAATCGCTCTCTCTGCAAGTGGCTTCATCTCAACAAACCACTGGGTAGACAGATACGGCTCAACAACAGCTCCAGTACGCTCACTGTGTCCAACCTGATGCGTGTGATCTTCGATATTGATCAATACGCCTTGCTCTTTCAAGTCAGCAACAATCTGCTTGCGGCAGTCACTGCGATCCAGTCCCTGATACTTGCCTGCCTCTGCATTCATTGTGCCGCTCTCATCCATCACCGTAATTTGAGGCAGATCATGACGAAGACCTACTTCAAAGTCATTCGGATCATGCGCAGGCGTGATTTTAACGGCACCACTTCCGAACTCTTTATCCACATAATCATCAGCGATAATTGGAATTTCGCGCCCAATGATAGGCAGTACAAGTACTTTACCAATCATATCTGCATAGCGCTCATCCTTCGGATGTACAGCAACCGCTGTATCGCCCAGCATCGTTTCAGGACGCGTTGTTGCCACGGTAACGTAGCCACTTCCGTCTTTGAGGGGGTAACGCAGATGGTACAAGTGACCCTGAACCTCTTTATATTCAACCTCAATGTCAGACAGAGCTGTCCGGTTCACCGGGTCCCAGTTAATGATCCGTTTGCCTCGGTAAATAAGGCCTTTTTCATACAATTGAACAAATACTTTGCGAACCGCTTGGGACAGACCTTCATCTAGCGTAAAACGTTCACGGGAGTAGTCAAGCGACAACCCCATTTTGCCCCATTGCTGACGAATGGTAGTGGCATATTGATCTTTCCAGTCCCATACTTTCTCCAGAAACTTCTCACGTCCCAGATCATAACGCGTCAGACCTTCTTCACGCAGTTTCTGCTCCACTTTGGTTTGGGTAGCAATGCCTGCATGGTCGGAACCCGGAAGCCACAGTGCATCATAGCCCTGCATCCGTTTCGTACGGATCAGTATATCCTGCAGTGTAAAATCGAGCGCATGCCCAATGTGCAGCATCCCGGTCACATTCGGGGGTGGGATAACAATCGTGTAGGGCTCGGCATCTTTACGTTGACCGGCTTTGAAATATCCACGTTCCATCCAGGTGGAGTACCATTTATCCTCTGCCGCCTTTGGATCGTAAGTGGTCGGCATTTCTGTTGCAGCTGATTTTTTTTCCTCAGACATGTGTCATTCCTCCGTTACTTATCATCTTCGCCAAAAAAAACAAAAAAAACCTTTCATCCATCAAAGGACGAAAGGTTAGCTTTCGCGGTACCACCTTTGTTTCACGCTGACAGCAAGATAGACTTCACCCTCTGTACATGACGTGACACTTCAAGCAGATAACGGCTGCGACCGGCCCATCCTACCTCAGAAATAAATGATGACGATAAATCTCATTCATCCCTTGTATTCAAACAGGCAACTCCCGGGCGACTTCGATCAGTTGGTTCCTGCGGAATCTCACAGCGCTACAATTCCACTCTCTGATAGGTCATACTGTCTACTACTCCCGTTCCACGTTGTTCTTCAAAAAACATACACACATCATACCTTGCTCGTGCGTGATAGTCAACCTGACAACAGCGGAAAAAGAGCGCTGGAATGCAGGTTTAGGACGAATTATGCAAAAACCCGCAATCCTCAAGGGGATCACGGGTCCTAACGAAGGCTTTTAACTACGGATTAAGGAATGTACAATATCTGACCTTCTTCCACAACCTGTTCAGATAATCGGTTATATAACTGAAGTTCCCTCGTGCTCAATTGGTATCGATCTGCAATGGCATCAAGTGTATCTTCTCGCTGAACGATACACAGTTTCACCTTGCGGAATGGGGTCTGATCCACGATCGTCCCCAGGAACAGATTCTTCCACTCCACATCATCCGCGGGATACGTCTCTTCCTGTGTCACACCAGCAGGGATCTCCTCGCCTCGCTCCACTTCGGCATCGCGCGTTGCTCTACCAGAGGATAACAAGGAAGAGATGCCTACGCCCTCCTCTTGCCTTGGTGCGGATTCTTTCTTGCTGCCAAAAGCAACCTTCAACTCTGGCTTGTCTTCCGTCTCCCCCACAGGTTCAGGAACAAATGCTTCGTTCTGCACGAACTCGTCTGCCCCATTCGCTTCAAAGGTCGGACGATCCTCCTCCGCTTTGTCTGGTTCGGACGAAGCAAATACACCCTGCCAGTTCTCCGCCTGTGATTCCACCGGAACATCGGCAACGGCCGGATTCTCCTGCTGGGGTACAGATCTCGCTGATTCGAAGTGCCATACGTCAGGTGCATCCGGTGCACTCGGTGGTGCCAACTCATCAGATGATTGTGCAGCCAGCTCAGAGGTTTGTTGATCTGAACTTCTAGGGTTTGCAGGCAATGCATCTACGGAAGGCTCGGACAACACAGGAGACTCTTCCTCGAGAGGTAGCAACGGTTCTGATTCAGGGTAAGAAGCTAGCCGATCAGCGGTCTCAGCCATAAATGACGAGATGGGAGTAGGTTCGCTGTATTGTTGCTCATGGGATGCCAATTCATCTCCATCCGTTATCAGAGATGCGAGATCTTCGTTTGCATCAGGTTGTCTGGGATCGTTAGCATTCTCTGCGCTTTGCTCTTCCGACTGAATTGACTCGGTCGAAGACGGAAGTGCATATTCCTGCTGCCATTCTTCGTTATTTCTTAAGGTCTCTTCTCTTGTGGACAGATCAGCGAATTCCGGGGCACCATATGCGAGTTCTGCTGCATTCGCAAGTCTCTCTTCCTCACTCCGCTGGAGCAGATACTCTTGTGCAAATGCATTGGGATCGCTGCCTGACTGTTCTGCTTCATCGGAACGGTTGAGTTGCTGAGAGTCAGGTGAGTGAACAACAGTAAACTCATCTGCTGACCACACTTGTGGCTCCTCAACAGGAAAACCCTCGATGCCTCGCAGCGACAACACGCCTGTAATGTTCAGACTACGATTGGATAACAGATCCACGTCAAAATTTTCGATTTCGATGGAAATATCCTCGATCGATCTGACCCGGTTCAGAGGCACCGTGATCTCCACAGGAATGAAGTGTTTGAGCTCCTCTGAAGACTCGTTTTCTCCTCTGTACGCACCTGTAAGTAACAGATGCCCTCTTAACGTGGCATGATCATCCTGCCCTATGACTTGAATGCGCGGGTATAGTTCAATTTCCTCCAATTCCTCAATTGCAGGGACTCCCTCAGACAAATGAACGCGCTCATAAATATCGAACCGCAAACCATAAGGTTGATTGAACAAAGGTGGCGTCCTCCTTTCGGCATATGTTCACCATGATCCTTCTCATGGGACTGATCCATGGTCCAAATCCTTCGTTATCACATCTATATGCCTTAAATGGGATGGGCATGCCACCTTTTGAAAAACCTTGATATATAAAGCGAAATAGAGAATGTTGCACCTAGCCACTTCGATGACAGAATAACCTTCCGATCACTGTTATCCCCAGATTTTTTTGATTCCCTTCTTCAAAGGGAAAATCCGGGGATAGCTTATGCTTCCGAAGCAGCTTTCTTTCAGAAAGCTTTTAGGCGAACGCTTCGCTTCTTCACGTTATTTCTGTCCTCTCCGTTCTCGTTTAACTATTAAAGTTCGCTTTATATCATTTATTAATACACCTTTTCACGCTCCGCCAGTTGTGTGAAATCGGATGGCCAAGGGTCATTCACTTCAATCATCGCTCCGGTTAAAGGATGACTAAACTTAAGCATCTCTCCGTGAAGTGCTTGCCGTCCAATGGCATCCGCTCTACCTCCATACAACGCATCACCAATAAGCGGGTGTCCAGCATAACTTAGGTGAACACGAATTTGGTGAGTGCGTCCTGTATCCAGCTTTAAACGAACAAGAGTTGTTCGTTCCCATACTTTGACGATCTCTACATGAGTAACAGCTTCTTGTCCACCTTCTGAGACACGTCTGCGCTGCTTGTGATGTCTGTCCTTGCCAATCGGAGCATCAATTTTGTGGAGTTCAAGGGGGATTTGTCCACCTGCAATGGCTACATAATGGCGGCCAATCTCTTTGCGCCGCATCGCTTCATCCAGTTTTGCGAGGGCAAAAGCATTTTTGGCATATAAGACAGGTCCGGTTGTATCCTCATCCAGTCGATGAACATGGCGTACGCTCGCCTGAATTCCATTCATTTCATAATAGCAAGCAACCGCATGATCCAGCGTGATCGCCTGATCAGCACGGCTTCCGTCTGGATGCAGTTTCATGCCTGCCGGTTTGTGCACAACCAGACAGAAATCATCCTCATACAATACATCCACCTCAGCCCAGCGTGGCTCGACATCAATCGGCTGGGACGCAAAAAGGGCCAGCCGAAGCCGGTCCCCTGCAAGTTGTATGCCTTGGTTTGCTTTCAGCTGACGAAGCATTTTCTCCGGAAACTGAAGCTCAGACAATAGCCACTGTTCTGCAGCCATCTGTTTGTCTGAACTGCCTGTTACGGCTTTCCCTGGCATCAGCTCAAGCCATTCCCCGCGGCGTTTCCAACTTTTGATGGTCATAGCGATTGAAGAGCCTTACGATTCGCCTCGATCGTATCATCAATATCCTGCTCCGTGTGCACACCAGAGACAAACATGCCTTCGTATTGCGAAGGGGCAACACTCACACCTTGATCAATCATGGCCGCAAAATAACGACGGAATTGATCCAGGTTACTTTCTTTGGCAATGTCATAGTTGGTTACCGGAACGGCACTGAAGAACGGACAAACCATCGAACCAACACGGTTAATGGTTATCGCTACACCCGTCTCAGCTGCATTTTTCTCGAATCCGGCTTGAAGACGTGCTGACAATGTCTCCAGACGGTCATAGACCTCTGGTGTTAACAATTTGAGCGTGGTATACCCTGCTGCCATAGCCAGCGGATTCCCGCTTAGTGTACCCGCCTGATAAATCGGTCCTGTAGGTGCAATCTGTTCCATCAGATCTCGACGACCACCATAAGCGCCAACTGGAAGTCCGCCACCGATTACTTTGCCCAGACAAGTCAGGTCAGGTGTAACCCCAAAGCGTCCCTGGGCACAGTTCAGCCCTACGCGGAAACCGGTCATGACTTCGTCAAAAATAAGCAAGCTGCCATACTGCGTCGTCAAATTGCGCAAGCCTTCAAGGAAACCGGAAGCCGGAGGTACAACGCCCATGTTACCCGCCACAGGTTCTACAATGACAGCGGCCAGTTCTTCCCCATAACGTTCAAAAGCAAGCGTCACGGACTCCAGATCGTTATAAGGTACTGTAATCGTATTTACAGCTACCCCTTCAGGTACTCCCGGACTATCTGGCAGACCCAGCGTTGCAACACCCGATCCAGCCTTAATCAGCAAGCTGTCAGCATGTCCATGATATGATCCTTCAAACTTCAGAATTTTACTGCGTCCGGTTACCCCGCGTGCCAGTCGAATGGCACTCATCGTTGCTTCCGTACCGGAATTGACCATCCGAACGATATCGATGGAAGGTACACGCTCACATACCAGTTTCGCCATCTCGGTCTCCAGCAAAGTCGGTGCACCAAAGCTTGTTCCTTTCAAAGCTGTCTCACGCAAAGCTTCTACTACGGCAGGATGAGCATGTCCCATGATGAGTGGTCCCCACGATCCCACATAGTCAATAAAAACATTGCCATCAATATCGTAAATTTTGGACCCTTCTCCACGCTCTGCATAGATCGGGGTAAGCCCCACCGATTTGAATGCGCGAACAGGGCTGTTCACACCCCCGGGTATGTACTGCTTTGCTTCTTCAAATGCGCTGCGTGAGCGCTCATCATTGCGACGATTGCTATGTTGTGCAGTCATGAATATCCTCCTTAATATAATTTATTTTATTTCTCAGCCAGCCAGCGTGAAGCGTCTTTTCCGTAGTACGTAATAATCATATCTGCGCCTGCGCGTTTCATGCTGAGCAGGATTTCCATGGCGACTTTTTCCTCATCAATCCAGCCTTGCATCGCCGCTGCCTTCACCATGGCATACTCGCCACTGACATTATAGGCCACAAGCGGCAGATCAAATTGATCCTTAATCGTACGCATGACATCAAGATAGGACAGGGAAGGTTTAACCATTAGCATATCCGCTCCTTCGAGCACATCCGTCTCCGCTTCACGCAGGGCTTCACGCGCGTTCGCCGGGTCCATCTGATACGACTTGCGGTCTCCGAATTGTGGTGTGGAATCCGCAGCTTCACGGAATGGACCATAGAATGCCGACGCGTATTTTACAGAGTAGGACATGATCGGAATGTGACTGAAGCCATTCTCATCCAGCCCGGCACGGATCGCTTGTACAAATCCATCCATCATGTTGGATGGTGCAATAATGTCCGCTCCTGCTTTGGCTTGGGACACTGCTGTTTGCACGAGTAGATCCAGTGATTCGTCATTTAACACATCTCCGCAGATGTGGCCGTCAATCTCCACGGTGTGTACCATACCGCAGTGACCGTGATCCGTGAATTCACACAGACAAGTATCTGCAACAACCAGCAGTTCTGGATACCACGATTTGATCAATCTCGTCGCTTCCTGCACAATGCCATCTTCAGCAAAACCAGATGAACCTACACTGTCCTTGGTCTCCGGGATACCGAATAATAGCACGGCTGGAATCCCCAACTCGGCAATTTCCGTTACTTCTTCCTGAAGACGATCCAGCGAGAAGCGGAACACGCCAGGCATGGATTTGATTTCGGATTTTACATTATGTCCATATGTCACATAGATCGGTTGAATAAAGTCATCCACGGTTAGATGGGTCTCTCTGACCATATTGCGAATACCTGTGGATTGACGTAAACGGCGATGCCGTACAATTGGAAAACTCATACGTGTAAACCTCCTTGGAAATTAAATAGAGCAAAAAGGGAAGCGCGCTGGTATCCTATCGAATTCAGCACGCTTCATATGTTGACATGATTACATGTGTATTAATTTCGAAGAGCGCCTTCTTTGGTGCCTGTCCGTTTCCAGTCGCAGAGCACTGTGATCAAGCTATCCATCGTTGCTTCCTCTGCCATCAGTGTAACCTTTAGTCCAGCTGCCTCTGCCGTCTTCGCTGTAACAGGTCCGATACACGCAACCTCCACATCTTTCAATAAAGGCAGTGGATCTTGCAATCCCATACGTTTCAACATACTCATGAAGTTGGTAACCGTCGATGAACTTGTAAAGGTCACCGCATGAATGCCACCTTCTTCAAGCATCTTAATCAGTTCATCATCATCCTCACCAGCGAGGATCGTATCGTAGATGATGGCTTCAGTGACATGAAGTCCTCGTTCTCTCATCTGATCACGCAACCATGTACGTGCCAGATCACCGTGTGGAAGCAGTACTCTCTGACCTTCCTTCAGTTCGCTTTCAAAAGCCTCAAGCATGCCTTCGGCCTGGAAAGGGCCTTTGACAACTTCAGCAACGATGCCATGTTTGCGCAAAGCATCTGCTGTGGAAGGTCCTACGGCAGCAATTCTCGCTTGATGAATCGAGCGAATGTCCTTGCCTTCCTGTTCCAGATGGCGGAAGAAAAACTCAACGCCGTTCACACTTGTGAAAAATACCCAGTCAAAGGTATTTAAAGCACTGAAGGCGTCTTTAACACTTTGCCTGGCAGATTCACTGGACGGCATAACCGTCTCAATGACCGGAAACTCGTACGGTTCCCCGCCGAGTTCCTCGATACGATTCACCAGTTCACTCGCCTGACTGCGAGCACGGGTCACCAGAATTCGTTTGCCAAATAGCGGCAGCGCTTCTGCCCATTTCAACTGTTCCCGCTGATTGACGACATCCCCCACCACAATAACTGCAGGCGGTTGGAAATTGGCTGCGATCACTTTCGCTTCTATATCTTCAAGGGTACCTGTAATGGTATCCTGTTCCGCTCGTGTTCCCCAACGAATCAGAGCCACAGGTGTTTGCGCTGGACGACCATGACGAAT
This sequence comes from Paenibacillus sp. Z3-2, assembly GCF_054161325.1. Lineage (NCBI taxonomy): Bacteria > Bacillati > Bacillota > Bacilli > Caryophanales > Paenibacillaceae > Paenibacillus > Paenibacillus sp. Z3-2. The sequence goes on from NZ_CP096397.1 coordinate 5,156,151, forward strand.
CAATTGTTCGCTGATATATCCAATTTTGGCAACCCCCATCATAAATACAAGTGTGCCCGTTGCATTCGTCACTTTATCCCAATGGATACTGCGATCAAGCTTGTCCGGACTCTCATGCCCCGTAATAATAGAGATGGAAGATGCATAGTCACGGTGAGTCACAGGAATTCCAGCATAAGCAGGTACACTTATCGCAGCGGTTACTCCAGGTACAATCTCAAACGGAATTCCGTTTTTGTGCAGCAAATCCGCCTCTTCGCCCACACGTCCAAAGATCGTCGGGTCGCCACCCTTAAGTCGAACTACAACCTTACCTTCCAGAGCCAGATCAACCAACAGTTGATTGATCTCTTCCTGCTTCATCGTATGCCGATCCGGGCGCTTGCCCACGTATATCTTGACCGCACCGGGTTTCATTTGTTTCAACAATCTCGGACTTGCCAAACGATCGTAGACTACAGCATCGGCCTTACCGATGGTTTCCCATCCTTTTACCGTAATCAGCTTCGCATCCCCAGGACCTGCCCCTACCAAAAAGACCTTCCCCACCATGTCTTCATCCCCTAACTTCTGCCAGTATCTGCTCTGCTCCCCGTTCAATCAATCTCCAAGCCACTTCTTCACCCAGACGAACCGGGTCCTTGCCGATCAGAGCTTCTTTAAGAATCAGTCCACCATCCGGCGTGCCGACCATACCTGTCAATTGTAACGTGTTTTCACCATTCAGGGAATCTGCATCTTGCTGAGGTACCCATACCGCATGAGCACCGATCGGAACCTGACAGCCCCCATTCAATACACTGAGAAAACGGCGTTCCGCCTGTACAGGAAATGCTGTCTCCGGATCGTTATACAGCTGCAGCAAGTGCAACAGTTCCTCATCGTCTTCACGACATTCGATACCAAGCGCGCCTTGACCCACCGCCGGAAGGCATGCTGTTTCCGTCAGGTACTCTGTGATCCGGTCTTCCCAGCCCATACGGTACAATCCTGCAGCTGCCAGAATAATCGCATCGAATCCTTCGGTCTCCAGCTTCCGCAGACGGGAATCAATATTGCCGCGAATCGATTCCAACTGCAAATCTGGACGATAGGCCTTCAATTGACTGGACCGGCGCAGACTGCTTGTTCCGACTCTAGCTCCTTCTGGCAGTTGATCCAGAGTAAGTCCACCATTGGAGATCAGTGCATCCCGTGGATCTGCACGACGGGGAATAGCCCCATTCGTTAATCCTTCGGGTAACTCGGAAGGCATATCCTTCATACTATGAACAGCCATATCAATCGTACGATCAATCATCGCCTGTTCAATCTCTTTGACAAACAATCCTTTGCCTCCCACTTTTGACAACGTTACATCCAGAATGAGATCTCCCTTGGTAACAATCTTATGTACTTCAAAGTCAAAAGCTAATCCTTCGCGCTCACAAATGTCGCGTAAATCCTGAATGACATGACCTGTCTGGGTTAGCGCAAGCGCGCTCTGTCTACTTCCCACTTTAATTGTACGCATATCTACAATTCCTCCTGATTACAGGATATCCAGTCCCCGATTTCTTCTTCGGTCCACCACCGGAAATGGCCTGTACGAATATCTTCTAATATGTGCATTTCAGTTAACTGCCGGAGCAACGTGCTTCTAAGACTCGGAGAAGTTACACGTGACTTCACCTCAGTCCTCATCTGGTGCAAAAATTCAAGGTACGTCTCATACTCATCCCCGAACTGTCGTTCAAGTGTGGCACGAATCTCCGCTGCAGCTGCCGGACCTGCACCAGCTGTCGAGATGGCAATACTTAATCTCCCTCGCCTGACCACGCTTGGCGTGATAAAGCTGCTGTGCTCGGAAGACATCGCGTCATTCACCAGTATGCCCGCGGTCTCCGCATCCTGAACCACCGTTGTATTGACCTCTGAACGGTCAGTCGCTGCATATACGAGAAAGGCCCCCCGCAAATCTCCATTGCGGTAGGACCGGGCTATCCATTGAATTCGGGATTCATGATGCAGTTGTTGTAACACGGGAGTAAGCTCCGGACTAATGACCGTTATCTGTGCCTCGGCATGCAGCAATCCCTTTATTTTACGCTCGGCAACACGTCCACCACCGACCACGCAGCAATTCTTGCCTGAAGTATTCACAAATATCGGCGTGTAACGGTCCATACCCTTCACTCTCCTGTCCAACGATGAAACGCTGAATATGCATTGGATAAAAAACTCATAATGACAAATCCATATCCGATCAGTGTCCATCTTGCCATAATAATCGTAGAGAACTGTTTCCTTCTTTTGGATACAAAGTAACCGACATAGATGGCTATGGCAAGACCTGTCGAAATAACTTTGAGATCCAAAAGCAGATTCCAGCGTGTTTCCGCCACAATGGATAATACGGCAAGCATCACAGAAACACCAAGGAGCGGTGTCCCGATCAAAGTAGCACCATCCATGTACTTCCCGATCACTTCCAGGCTTGGCAACCGTCGCATCGTATCATTCCACTTTTTTTTCTTCAGCTTGTGATGCAAGAACAGATATAACAAGGCAAATACCGTACCAACGGTTAACGCTGCAAAACCGAGATTCGCCAAGGTAATATGCATAATAAGTAATCCATGAACGGTTTGCCAGTTGTGCAGTGATATCTCACCAGCCGTGAACCAGAGTCGGTTCAATACGGTAACAGAAAAACCAACAACATTCAGCAACAGAATGACAAACTCAGAACGCTGGATTCGTGTCATGGCGAGCGACATCAACACAATACTGAATGAAAATATAAACAAAAAGTCAAAGGTGGTGTAGATCGGGAAATGTCCTTCGGTCCACATACGCAAAATAACATGCGTTACCTGTAGCCCCCAAACAACAACAAGAAACCCTGTGCCTGTCCGCTTCGCCCCCGCATTGCGTCGAATGCAGTCCGAGAAATAGAACAGTAGGCTCAGGGCATACATATAGATTAGAGCTTCATAGACTTGTTCAGCAAGGGTCAAGCTGCCCACCCGCCTTATACGCCTGCCGGAGCATAAGCCGGCACGGGGTCTTGCCGGTTTTCGTTAAGGTGAACGGCTGGTTTGCCCAGAGCCGTGGCATCACTCTGATTTACTTTTTCAGCAGCCATGTCTACTGCATCTTCCAGAGCAAAAATCTGAGTAAACATACGCAGAGCTTCATCACCTTGCTTCGTACCTGCCATTTCTTTGATCCGGTTAATCGGATCTGTCGTCATTTGATTCACAATACTTTTCGTCAAACGACGAATGACTTTACGTTGGTGTTCATCGAGCTCAGGCAGTTTATTGAACAGGCTATCCATCGTTTCTTCATGAATGGAGACACCTTTTTCCTGCAAAGCACGAATGACAGGACGAACGCCCAACGTTTTGAGCCAATGGTAATAGTCCTCCATCTCAAGCTCAATCATTCTTTCAATCTTGGCAGCTTCCACCTTACGCATCTCCAGGTTACTCTCCACGATTCCTTCCAGGTCATCAATATCATAGAGAAATACGTTGGATAATTCACCAATTGCCGGATCAATATCACGTGGAACCGCAATATCAATCAGGAACAGTGGACGCGATTGCCGACGCTTCATGCTCTCCCGAACTACACCAGCATCCAAAACATAACGTTCGGCCCCAGTGGAACTAATCACAATGTCGACTTCATTCAGCCTTGCGATTGCCTGTTCCATGGTACAAGGGGTTCCCCGGAACTTGGCTGCCAGTTCCTCGGCTCTTGCGAGCGTACGATTCGCCACAATGACTTCCGATGCTCCGTTGGCATAGAGATGTTTCACGGTCAGTTCACTCATCTTGCCGGCACCCAGAATCAGTACCTTCTTGTCTGTGAACATGCCAAAGATCCTCTTACCGAGCTCAACAGCAGCATAACTGACAGATACGGCGCTCTCCCCGATGGAAGTCTCCGAATGTGCCCGTTTGCCCAGCGTAACGGCCTGTTTAAATAATTTATTAAACCAGGTACCTGTTGATTTCTCTTCCTGAGCTTTCAGAAAAGCCTGTTTCACCTGTCCAAGAATCTGAGTCTCACCAATGACCATGGAGTCTAGTCCGCAGATGACACGGAACAAATGGCGCATGGCTTGGTCATCTTCATATATATATAAGTGTTGCGTAAATTCTTCTCGTGGTACATTGAACCATTGTTCCATGAATGTTCGAATAAAATAACCACACATGTGAAGACGGTCCACCACAACATACAACTCGGTACGGTTACATGTGGCTACGATTACACCTTCCAATACACTCTTGGTCAGCTTGAGCTGCTGCAGCGCTTCAGACAAGTCCTTTTCTGCAAATGTGAATCGTTCCCTAACCTCTACAGGCGCCGTGCGATAATTCAAACCAACGACAACGATGTGCATTGCAAGTTCACCTGCCTAATAAATTTCCAATCAAAGTGCTTACTGCATATGTCTATCCATTTATGATTGACATGGTTAATTATATCACACATCATAGCCGTGACCGGGTCATTTTTATGAAATGTTTATGAAATCACCATGTTCATCATCATCTGCACTGTCATTTATTGTAGTGTCTCACCAAAGTTCACCGTTATGCGTTAAAATGTGCTGATCATGAATATTCATAACGATCCGGATATTAAAACAAATAGCCATGGAATTATTCCATGGCTATTAGGATTAGGGAGGTTATGCGTCCATCCCGATATGTGAACATTGTTCATGTGATGTGCTTCTTTTTACACCAGTTCAATCTGGTTGTTCATCTCTGGTGTTTCAACTTGCAATTCGCCCAATCCACGTACCAACTTCTTTGCATACGTTTTTTCAGGTTTTAATACGGATACCAGGTAGTCAATGGCGAGCTGCGGGTCTACGGTCTCCCCACAAGTGTAACAATCAATTGCTGCAAAACCTCTCTCAGGATACGTATGAATGGAGAGATGGCTCTCAGACAATAGTACGAGCACTGTCGCTCCCTGTGGATCAAACTGCTTGGACTGTACGGACATCACTGTCGCACCACATGCCTCCGCTGCTTCAACCATTTGGGCTTGCAAATACTCCGCATTGTTCAGTAGATCAAAGTCGACACCCCAAGTGTCAACAGCAACGTGTCTTCCGAAAGTTGAATATTCCATCCTTCGGTTCCCCCTTCCTAGGAATAAAATGTTTGAAAAATTTCATCCGCTAGGACCTACGTCATTCACTTCCCGAGGGAAAAACCTCTCGCAACATATAATGTCCTGAGTGAATCCTGGTTCCTAATATTCTTTTCAACGAGATTAAAAATAACATTGAATCAGAGTGAAAGCAACCCTTTTCCAGAAGATTGTAAAATAAATATCTCGCATCAAAAAATCCCCTGCAACCTCCGCATAGGCAAGTGCCAGTGCCCGGAAGAAACAAGGGAATTCATTACATTCATATACGTGTATAAACATACACTTTCAGGTTAATAAGCTTCAAGCTCAAACAACCGTTTTTGATAACGAGCAAGTGTCTCATCAATCTGATGCAGCTGATCAGCAGTCGCACCATTTCTAGTATCCAGCAGGGAATCAATCTCGGCATATACACGGTTGATTTCGCGTTCTACATCCCGGGCCTGGAACAGATGTTGCAATTCAAGCAACGTATTTTTGTATTCATAGATCACACGGGTGTTCTCCCCGGTCTTCTCCACAATTTTACGGACAGTGCCTTGAGCATAAACATACGTCATGATGAACCCTTCATAGATCCGATGAACGACCCCGTCACCCTTAAAAGTCATAAAGAGCTTCCGGACAACGTTAGTCAGATGCAGATTCACCAGGCGGCAAGATAACTCACAGATATAAAACCCTTCTATGCGGTCAAAAGGGAAATGAACTTCTTCTCCACTCACATCCCCCAGCACAACCTCCTGACAGCCATTGTCCAACACCTTAACCCGATGATGAAGCCTGCCGTCTTCTGTCATGCGCAAAAACTGATGCATCTGGGGTTCTGACAATTTCATAGTGGCCTTCACATACTCTGTGGCTAACCGCTGAGCCATACAAATCTCCTCGATTCTTTCCCGATTGTTTTGCCTTCCTGCACATGTAGCAGTCATCTCAAAATTCTTCAGGCCGGCAACGCCGGTATTTTGGTACTGTTGGCAACATGCGCCTATGCTCATTATACACTACCATAACGCTATTTTGCTCCGAGCCCACATGATGAATTCTCACAAAATTCCATAAAAAACCGGACTAATCCTTGATCTCATTAAAGATTCACTTAACATGCTCACTTTCCCGCACTAAAACGGTATACTATCTCCGTCATCCGTTAATTTTCGTTATTTTCTCCCTCATCCGCTGCGCCCTCTGCTTCCAGTACTTCTGGTGCATACTTATCTATGCGTGCATGACGGGTAATGATGTCCCATAACTCTTCCTTGCCCAATCCTTCTTCCGATGAAAAGGGTACAAACAGATCCCCTGAACGAAGACCCAGTGATTCCTTAATGACTTTGATATGTTTTGCTCTGCGTGTTTTTGGTATCTTGTCCATCTTGGTGGCAACAACAACCAAAGGCAATCCGTTATGACGAAGCCATTCATTCATCATCTTGTCTTCCTTGGACGGCTCATGTCTCATATCCACCATCTGCATGACCAGTTTCAATTCCTCGCGTCCCAACAAGTATTTCTCCATCATTTTGCCCCAGGCAAAGCGCTGCTCTTTAGAAACTTTGGCGTAGCCATATCCCGGGAAATCGACAAAGTAGAGGTCCTGATTAATCTTATAGTAATTCAATTGCTGTGTCTTACCCGGTGTTGAACTTGTCCGAGCCAGATTTTTACGATTAATCAAACGGTTGATCAGGGATGATTTTCCGACATTGGAGCGTCCTGCCAAGGCAATCTCTGGCAGACCATCCTCGGGGTATTGTTCAGGCCGAACGGCACTGATAATAAATTCAGATTGATTTACTTTCATATTGTATCTTTCCTCTCTTGAACGCTTGTGCTATGCGTAACCTGTTGATGGTATTATGCCATGGATTGTTCTATCATACCAAAAAAACCGTTCCAGCGGGCGCCGAAGCCTCCGCAGAACGGTCTACTCTTCATACGAACCTTTCGGATACGTGGATTACAGGTTAATGCCTGCCTGCTCAACAAGTGCATGCTGCAATACCTGATCCATATGGGCTACAGGGACAAATTCCACATCTTCCTTGATGCTGTCTGGAATGTCACGCAGGTCACGTTCGTTATCCTTAGGCAATAATATTTTTTTATAGCCGGCACGATGGGCTGCCAGTGATTTCTCTTTCAGACCACCAATCGGCAGTACACGTCCACGCAGCGTTATTTCACCGGTCATGGCGATATCCTTGGACACATGTTTGTTCGTCAGTGCTGAGATTAACGCTGTTGCCATCGTAATCCCGGCGGATGGACCATCCTTCGGAATGGCTCCTTCCGGAACGTGGATGTGAATGTCGTTCTTCTCATGGAAGTCAGGCGAAATCCCGAGTTGTGTAGCTTTGGAACGGGTGTAGCTGAATGCGGCTTGAGCCGATTCCTTCATGACATCACCCAGTTTACCTGTCAGGGTCAACTTCCCTGTTCCTGGTACAACAGTCACTTCAATGACAAGGGTATCTCCCCCCACTTCAGTCCACGCAAGACCCGTTACGGTACCAATTTGATCTTCCAGTTCGGCCATGCCATAACGGAATTTACCAGGTCCAAGGTAGTCTTTGACCTCATCTGATGTGATGTTGATCTGACCTTCCACACCCGATACAATGTTCTTGGCTGCTTTCCGGCACAACGAAGCCATCTGCTGTTCCAAGTTACGCACACCTGACTCCCGTGTATATTCACGAATGACACGCAAGAGCGCATCATCCGGAATTTCCAGTTGCTCTTCTTCCAGACCATGGTCCTGCTTCTGCTTGGGCAGCAAATAATTTTTCGCAATTTGCAGCTTCTCCAGCTCCGTGTAACCTGGGATGTTGAGCATTTCCATCCGATCCAGCAATGGACGCGGAATGTTGTGCACTGTATTGGCAGTGGTTACAAACATAACGTTGGATAAGTCAAACGGCAATTCGACAAAGTGATCACTAAACGTATTATTTTGTTCAGGATCCAGCACTTCAAGTAGCGCTGCGGAAGGATCTCCGCGGAAGTCTGAAGCCATCTTATCAATCTCGTCCAGCAGGAATACCGGGTTGAGTGAACCTGCCGTTTTCATCCCCTGGATGATACGACCAGGCATGGCTCCCACATAGGTGCGTCGGTGCCCACGAATCTCGGCTTCATCACGCACGCCGCCAAGAGAGATTCTTACAAACTCCCGGCCCAGCGATCTCGCGATCGAACGGGCAAGTGATGTTTTACCAACCCCTGGGGGTCCAACCAGACAGAGAATCGGCCCTTTGAGCTTCTTGACGAGCTTCTGAACAGCCAGATATTCAAGCACACGCTCTTTGGGCTTTTCGAGCCCATAGTGATCTGCATTGAGTACATCCTCGGCTTTTTGAATATCCAGATCATCTGCTGTCATCTGGCTCCAAGGAAGGGCGAGCAGCCAATCCACGTAGTTGCGAATGACTCCACCTTCAGCTGAACTTGCAGGCATTTTCTCCAGTCGATCAATTTCTTTTTCGACCTTCTCCTTCACCTTGTCCGGCAAGCCGAGTTCTTCCATCTGATTACGAAGTTCCTCAACCTCACCTGCACGGCCTTCTTTTTCACCCAGTTCTTTCTGGATCGCTTTCATCTGCTCGCGCAGATAATATTCCTTTTGCGTTTTCTCCATCTGTTTCTTCACACGTTGGCTGATCTTGCGTTCAAGCTCCAGCACTTCGCGTTCGTTATTCAGAATATCCAGCAATTTCTCCAGACGCTCCCGAACATCAATGGTCTCCAGAATTTCCTGTTTATCCTTGATCTTCAGGGAAAGATGACTCGTGATGACATCAGCCAGGCGTCCCGGTTCTTCAATATCAGACACAGCCGCAAGTGTCTCTGGTGTGACTTTTTTGGACAGATTAATATAATTCTCGAACTGGTTCAGAACCGTACGCATGAGGGCATCCGTCTCCGGATGAGTATTCTCCTCTTCAGGCAGTTCTTTTGCCAGTACTTCGTAATATTCCTCGTTGTCCGTATATTCAATAATTTCAGCCCGTTCCAAGCCTTCCACGAGTACACGAATCGTACCATTTGGAAGCTTCAGCATCTGTCTGACCTTGGCCACGGTTCCGATTCTGAAAATGTCCTCTTGTGTTGGTTCTTCAATATTTACTTCGGCTTGGGAACATAGGAGAATCAAATGTTCTTCTACCATCGCTTTTTCTAAAGCCTTGACCGATTTCTCCCGGCCCACATCGAGATGCAGTACCATACTCGGGTAGACGAGAAGTCCTCTTAAAGGCAGTAAAGGAAAACGACGACCTTTCGCTTTGCTCGGTCCCATCGCTTTCGCACCTCCAATGGCTCTCAGGTTGTAGTCATTCATTATTCTATCAAATGTTCACATAAAAAACCAATGAAGGGAAGCACTTAGCAGCTTCCCGAATCTGTAACCTGTCCTGGGCGAGGCACGTCAGCACGGAAATAGGAAGCAGATGCCGGTGGGAAAATCTCCGGTGCAGGTGCAATTGTCTCCTCTGCAAGCTTCGTTTGTTCCACCTTTTGCGACTCTGGAACCCAAGCGAATACTTCACGGAATACGTCCTGCACCGTATCTACCGGAATCACGCGCAAGCCCTCCAGATTCTCAAAGATGGACTGCCAGTTCTCCGCAGGAATAATAACGGTCTTCGCTCCTGCCTGAAAAGCAGCCTCCACCTTGGCCAGTACGCCGCCAATTGGCTTGACCCGACCATGGATGCTGATCTCGCCAGTCATCGCTGTCTCATGATCCACAGGGCGTCCCTGAATGGCTGATGTAATGGCAGTCGCCATGGCAATTCCTGCCGATGGGCCATCAATAGGCGTCCCACCTGGGAAATTCACGTGTAAATCGTAATCATTCGGACGAATACCCATGGCTTTTAATACGGTTAACACATTTTCAACCGAGCCTTTAGCCATACTTTTTCGCCGGAGTGTACGCGAACCGCCTCCAATCTCTTCTTCATCCACAACCCCTGTAATGTTGATTCGGCCTTGATCTTTGAGAGCCGGAACAGCAGATACTTCGATCTCCAAAATGGTTCCCATGTTCGGTCCATATACCGCCAAGCCGTTAACAAACCCCACCTGTGGCTGCGAAGGGACCTTACGATCAGACCGTGGCTGAATCTGGCTACTACCTGCCACCCACTCCACATCAGACGCCAGCAGCGTCTCACGTTTCTCTGTCAGCGCAAGTCCCGCAGCCAGTTGGATGATATTGACCGCTTCACGTCCATTGGTTGCATATCGCTTGACCACATCGACGGCATCCGGACATGGACTGAACCCTATTTTCTGAACAGCGTCTTCGGCAATTCGCCCGATCTCCTCAGGTAATAAAGGACGGAAATAGACTTCCATGCACCGTGAACGTAAAGCTGGCGGCAGCTCATGAGGCGAGCGTGTCGTTGCTCCAACAAGGCGGAAGTCAGCCGGCAGGCCATTTTGAAAAATATCGTGGATATAAGCAGGAGTATGCGTGTCTTCCGAGTTATAGTACGCACTCTCCAAAAACACCTTGCGATCCTCAAGCACTTTCAACAACTTATTCATCTGAATGGAATGCAATTCACCGATTTCATCGATAAAGAGCATCCCCCCATGCGCTTTCGTCACCGCACCCGGTTTGGGTTGGGGAATACCTGCAACGCCCATGGCCCCCGCTCCCTGATATATCGGATCATGAACCGAACCAATTAAGGGATCTGCAATACCACGTTCATCAAAACGAGCTGTTGTTGCATCCAGCTCTGTGAATTTGGCGTCTGGCTTGAAAGGAGATGTTGGATTCTTTTTAGCCTCTTCCAACACGACCCGTGCGGCCGCTGTTTTCCCGACTCCCGGGGGGCCATAAATGATAACATGTTGCGGATTCGCACTGCATAATGCAGCCTTAAGGGCACGCAGTCCATCTTTTTGCCCAACGATATCGTTAATGGTAGCTGGACGCGTCTTCTCCGACAACGGCTTGGTGAGTGAGATTGAACGCAGCTTACGCAGCTTCTCCAGTTCCTTGCGAGATTCTCGCTCAACGGCACTGCGGTTCGTTTTCTGGCCACGCAGCAGGTTCCAGAAATACAAACCAATCACCACTCCAAAAAATAACTGAATCAACATGATGACCATACCAAATTCCATGTCTTCACATCCTCCTATTTTTGTCACTATTCTCATATGAGATCATGCTAATACTTGGTAGTATAGCCTTTTCAACGCGACGTAAACGGGCGATGCGGAATTTGTATGCGAGAAAATAAAAAGCCCACCATTGCTGGCGGGCTGTTACAGAAACAAGATATGAATCAATCAGTGCGAACGACCAGGAATAACACCTGTCTCTTCATAGGTTTCGACGATTTTGTCGATCTCTTTTTTCAATTCTTCAACCATGATTTCCTCAGGCACTTTACGAATCATCTTACCGTGACGGAACAAGAGACCTTCTCCACGAGCACCGGCAATCCCGATATCCGCTTCTTTGGCCTCACCTGGACCATTAACTGCACAACCCAGCACCGATACTTTAATCGGCACCTTCAGTTTGGAGATATACTCTTCTACTTCGTTGGCAATGGAGAACAGATCGATATCCAAACGCCCACACGTTGGGCAGGAGATCAATGTAGCTGCATTCGTAATGAGACCAAAGGTTTTGAGCAGATCACGAGCAACCTTGATTTCTTCCACCGGGTCCGCACTAAGCGAGATCCGCATCGTTGAACCAATTCCCATCGACAGTAAGGCTCCCATTCCTGCGGAGCTTTTGATTGTACCGGAGAACAGTGTGCCTGCTTCGGTAATCCCGAGATGCAACGGATACGGAATGATTTGAGCTGCTTTGGTATAAGCTTCAATCGCCATCGGCACATCCGATGCTTTGAGAGACACGATGATATCATGGAAATCAAGCTCTTCCAGAATACCAATGTGGTACAATGCACTTTCGACCATAGCATCCGCCGTAGGGTACCCATACTTATCAAGAAGATGGTTCTCCAGGGAACCGGCATTTACCCCGATACGAATTGGAATACCACGCTCTTTACATGCTTTTACCACTTCTTCCACTTTGGAACGTTTACCGATATTACCCGGATTAATCCGTACTTTATCAATACCATTCTCAATCGCAAGCAAAGCCAGCTTATAGTTGAAATGAATGTCCGCTACGAGCGGTATGTTAATACGTTTCTTGATTTCCTTAATGGCTGCTGCGGCTTCCTCATTATTTACCGTTACACGTACCACCTGACAACCGGCTTCTTCCAGTCGCAGAATCTCTGCAACCGTCGCCTCAACATCTGCCGTTTTGGTCGTACACATACTCTGGATAATGACTTCGTTGCTGCCACCAATCGTTACATTCCCGACTTTTACGGGACGTGTATCTTGTCTTAAATACATGAGTGATTTCTCTCCCCACAACGTCAAAGCTCCACCCTGACAGAGACATGAATTCGCCTTCTGCCAAAGTGGAGAACTGACAAGTCTATATTTCAGAGTTCAACGGGATTCAAGCCTTCATTAGGCGCTTTCTTCCTGCTTATCGTCCTTCGTTTGGCTTAGTTCAGGCACGACTCTTTTCTCAACGACTTCTTCGGTAATGACACAGTTCGTAACATCTTCACGTGAAGGCACTTCATACATGATTTCAAGCATGATGCCTTCAATGATGGCACGCAATCCACGTGCACCTGTGTTACGTTTGATTGCTTCTTTTGCAATCGCGAGCAGTGCAGCTGGTTCAAATACCAGACTGACATTGTCCAGCTCAAGCAGTTTTTGGTACTGTTTGGTAAGCGCGTTTTTCGGTTCGGAAAGAATCCGTACCAACGTATCTTCATCCAGCGGCTCCAAAGTGGAGATGACTGGCAGACGGCCTACAAATTCCGGAATCAGACCGAATTTCAGCAAGTCTTCCGGCAATACCATGCCCAGGTATTCACCTGGTTTCAGATCTTTTTGCTCAGTAACGGTATTAAAGCCAATGACTTTTTTACCGATCCGGCGTTTGATCATTTGCTCCAGACCATCAAATGCACCGCCACAAATGAACAAGATATTCGTTGTATCGATCTGAATAAATTCTTGATGAGGGTGTTTACGACCACCTTGTGGTGGTACAGAAGCCACGGTTCCTTCAAGAATTTTCAAGAGTGCTTGTTGAACACCTTCACCCGATACATCACGAGTAATGGATGGGTTCTCGGATTTACGTGCTACTTTATCAATCTCATCGATATAAATAATGCCACGCTCTGCTTTTTCCACATCATAATCAGCAGCCTGGATCAGCTTGAGCAGAATGTTCTCTACATCCTCACCCACATAACCCGCTTCCGTTAATGAAGTAGCATCAGCAATAGCAAAAGGTACATTCAGAATTTTGGCCATCGTTTGCGCAAGCAACGTTTTACCAGAACCCGTAGGTCCTAACAGCAAAATGTTACTCTTCGACAGTTCAACATCTTCAATCTTGCTTTGTGTGTTGATCCGCTTGTAGTGATTATACACCGCAACAGACAATGACTTCTTCGCTTGCTCCTGTCCAATGACATACTGATCCAGGATATTACGAATTTCTTTCGGTTTTGGAATATCTTTGAGGTCTACTTCTTCATCATGACCGAGTTCTTCCTCAACGATTTCGGTGCAAAGTTCGATACATTCATCACAAATGTACACGCCTGGTCCAGCGACCAGCTTACGTACCTGTTCCTGAGATTTACCGCAAAAAGAGCATTTCAGTTGCCCTTTCTCATCGTTAAATTTAAACATGAAACCACCCCTTTAGGAATTGATCGGTCTACTGAGCACCTGGTCAATAATACCGTACGTCTTAGCTTCGTCAGCACTCATAAAGAAGTCACGGTCTGTATCCCGCTCAATTTTCTCAAGAGACTGACCCGTACGATCGACGTATATTTGATTCAGTTTCTGACGTGTTTTTATAATCCATTCTGCGTGTATCTTAATATCCGCAGCCTGTCCTTGAATGCCGCCAAGCGGCTGATGAATCATCACTTCGCTGTTCGTCAGCGCATATCTCTTGCCAGGTGCACCGGCTGTCAGCAATAAAGACCCCATGCTTGCTGCCATCCCTACGCAAATGGTAGATACATCCGGCTTGATAAATTGCATCGTATCGTATATACCCATCCCTGCGGTGACAGAACCACCAGGTGAATTAATGTACAAGCTGATATCCTTCTCAGGATCGTCGGCTGCCAAAAACAGAAGCTGTGCTATGACAAGATTGGCTACATCGTCATCAATCGCACTGGTTAGAAAGATAATGCGATCCTTCAGCAAACGCGAATATATATCGTAAGACCGCTCGCCTCGATTGGTTTGTTCTATAACCATTGGCACCAGACTCATGAGACCAACCTCTTTTCTACATGTAATTAGACATAGGCCACCTGTAAAGCAAACCCAAATTCATTCTAACACTTTCCTGTGACAATGTCATTTTTCACAAGAGGCGTCAGACGTCAGTTAGTTTACTTTTCAGCCTGATCATATTTAACCATGTTTTCTATGTATGTGCAAATTGGAACCATCCTATGCCGTCTTGTCATTTTTTATTTGCATGAAGTACATAGGTATGTAAAAAGTGTACACCGACCAATAGAATTAGTAATAACCCATATCATTACTTCATTTTCTATAAAATGGATGTCATAATTTAAAAATAAGGCACGCAATAACTCACGTGCCTTATCACTTATTCAACTGTCTAATTCAAGACAGCTTGTCTTATTTTCCGTCAGCTTCTGCAACAACTTCTTCAGCTGGAGCTTCAACTGGCTCAACAACTGTGCTGTTCTCAACAAGAACGTCAATCGTTTTACGCAGTTTAACTTCATCGCGAAGGCTGTCCAGGGAACCATTACCCTCGAGGATGCCACGGATCTCATCAGCAGGACGCTTGTAAGATTCAGCCATTTTTTCGAGTTCTTGATTCACTTCTTCGTCAGATACTTCAATGTTTTCCGCTTTACCTACAGCTTCAAGAACCAGGTTGTTGCGAACACGTTTGGAAGCATCTTCTTGCATTTGTCCTCTCAGGTCAGCTTGAGTCTGGCCGGAGAAGCTCAGGAACATTTCAAGGTTCATACCTTGGTTGCGCAGACGGTTGTCGAAATCACGCATCATGTTTTGTACTTCGCTTTCTACCATTGCAGAAGGAATGTCCACTTCAGCGTTCTCAGCCACTTTTTCTACCACTGCATTTTCTTGAGCAGCTTTGGCTTCATCAGCTTTACGGGATTCCAATTGTGTTTTCAGATCAGCTTTGTACTCTTCCAGTGTGTCAAATTCGCTAACATCTTTAGCAAACTCATCATCCAATGCAGGAAGTTGTTTGCGTTTGATTTCGTGAATTTTCACTTTGAATACCGCTTGTTTGCCAGCAAGTTCTGCTGCGTGGTAGCTCTCTGGGAAAGTCACTTCTACGTCTTTGAAGTCGCCTGTGGACAGACCCACAACTTGCTCTTCAAAACCAGGAATGAATGTGTTAGAACCCAGTTCCAGGGAATAACGCTCAGCTTGTCCACCTTCAAAAGGTACACCATCAACGGAACCATCGAAGTCGATTACTGCAACGTCGCCGTTTGCAGCGGAACCTTCGTCGATTACAACGAGTTCTGCGTGACGTTGTTGAAGACGCTCAAGTTCTTCAGTCACTTCTACGTCAGTTACTTCACCTTTTGCTACAGCAACTTCGATTCCTTTGTAGTCACTCAGGGTAACTTCAGGTTTCACAGTTACTTTCGCTTTGAACTTGAAAGTTTGTCCTTTAGCGAACTGTTCAACATCTACGTCAGGACGATCAACCGGGAAAATATCCGTTTGGTCGATTGCTTCTGTATAGGCTTCAGGAAGCAAAATGTCGATTGCTTCTTGATAAAGGCTCTCTACACCAAAACGAGCTTCGAAGATTGAACGTGGTACTTTACCTTTACGGAATCCAGGTACGTTTGCTTGTTTTACCACTTTATTAAAAGCTTTGTCGAGTGCTGCAGTTACACGATCTGCATCCACTTCAACCTCAAGAACCCCAAGGTTCTTCTCTATCTTTTCCCAAGTTGCTTTCATTGTATACTTTCCCCTCCAAAATTCACATGTTCACGTAGGCAATCACGTACAAAATAACCATTTTAGTATAAACAAGATTAGATTCTTTTTCAAGGGGAATCCCTTGATACGGTTTGAGGAAAACGTTTCCGGCCTCTATTGACCATCCAATCCAGCAGATACAAACTGCTTCATGGAACGATAAGCCTGCTCCAGCCGAAAGCGCATTGCCCCTGTCACAGCATACATTGAGCGAGTATTTTCCTCATCATGCGAGCCACCCAGACTGTCTGCAACGGTCATATGTAAAGCTGCTGCCCATATATCTGTCATGGAATCATTTTCTTCCAGCATTGATACATAATCACGAGTTCCATACACTGCCATGACATATTGTATCCATAACTCCTGGGCAAAATAAAAGAGCGTAGGTTCATGAACCTCCGTCTGGTCTGCCACTCGTTCCAGAATCTGAACGATCTGGAGCGGGAATTCCTCTGGTTTAAGAGGCACGGTATCAATCTCGACTTCAACCTGCTCTTCGCCTCTCGTAAACAGGATCATACCTTGAACGCCTCGGCGACGCAAGGTTTGCAGCACCCGAAATTGAAGCAAAGGGTGAAGCGACTTCTCTTTTAACCAACTCGTAAGTGCCTCATCAATCTTCGGCAGATCAAGATAGGCCAGCTGCTCCAAAGCCAGCATTGTCTGTTCAGACAACGGTTCTTCCATGACTGTGCGAAGCATCTTATCTGCATAACCATCATCCTGTTCAAGCTTCAAACGGGCGTGCTGCCGTGCCATGTCTTCCTCACTGATCTCTTCCTCTTCCCGTTCTTCATCTACGGAAGGCGAGGTCTCTTCATAATGAGGGAACGCAGCCTGAAGCCATTCGAGAAGGGCGCGCCATTCATCATAGTGGCGTTCTTCCTGTCCCTGACATTGCAGCAAAAAGTGAAGCAATTTCATCGCTTCACCATACCGTTCATTTTCAAGCATCACTGTCAATTGAATCTGGTAATAGTCCAGCGTCTTAGGAAACAGCACAATATTGTTGTTGTGCTCGGTTTCCGGGGTCGTGGATTCCTTAATGGGAGCACCTCCTCTATATCCTGAATCTCCAGTTGGAATCAACATAAATAGATGTATATATTAACGATTGTCGATCTATTTTCTGAGTTCTCCTGATATTCTAACATAACCTTAAATATAATGAAAAAAACGTTACTGACGCCAAATATCATATATGAAAAACATATTAAAATAAAATGCTTGATATTCCTGTTTGCATATGATAAAATCAATTTTGCTTGAAAAAATTCATGTCTCAGTAGCTCAGCTGGATAGAGCAACGCCCTTCTAAGGCGTCGGTCGGGGGTTCGAATCCCTCCTGGGACGTATTAAAAAAAGCTTCCCTCGGGGAGCTTTTTTTGCGTTCTGGGGATGAGAACCCCAACGGTTCGTCGGAGCATTCGCTTCGTTAGCGCCTACTTCGCAGTCTCGACTGCAAGGAGAGTATCCCTCCTGGGACGTATTAAAAGAAAACTTCCCGAAGGAAGTTTTTTTGCGTTCTGGATATGAGAATAATCACAACGGTTCGTCAGAGCACTTGCGTTCCAGTGGCTGCTTATCCATTTCATTGCTCGATGTTGACACAGAATGTTATGCTTGTGGAGTGGATAATGTAACAATCCATACATATCAACTTATTAGAAAACGGGAGATTTTATCATGTCATCTTCAATACAGCAACAATCATCTATTCTTGCCGGGGGAGAACATTCTTCGACATCCAAAAGATTCGGCTTGTTATTAGCAGGCATTATTGTCATTGCCGCTACCATGAGATCACCGATCACGGCAACCGGACCTGTCGTGGAGATGATCCGCTCGGATACGGGCATTGGCCATACGATGGCAGGGCTTCTGACCTCGCTTCCTTTGCTCGCCTTTGCAGCAGTCTCTCCTTTTGCACCACGTCTCGCCAAACGTTTAGGACTCGAATCAGCCTTGCTGATCGCAATTATCATCGTAACCCTAGGGGTGGCCTTACGTTTATCTCCTTCTGTCTTGGCTTTATATGCAGGAACCGCAATTTTGGGATGCGGCATTGCATTAAGCAACGTGCTCCTGCCAAGTTTGATCAAACGTGATTTTCCATTGCGGGTGGGTATCGTAACCGGATTATACTCTGTATCCATGAACATATTTGGCGCCATCGCCTCAGGTGTTAGTGTGCCCGTAGCAGGAGCAACATCTATGGGTTGGCGTACTTCGCTGGGCATGTGGGCCCTGTTATCCATACTGGCGCTTCTCTTGTGGCTCCCCCAGATCGCCGCGGGACGACAACGAATGTTATTTGTAGCCTCACAGAGCGAAGGCACACCTGTACGTCTACGGACCTCTTCCCTGGCTTGGTTTATCACTTTGTTTATGGGATTGCAATCTCTAATATTTTATACAACAATCACCTGGCTTCCAGAGATTCTAGCCGAGCAAGGTTTCAGCGCAACGTCTGCAGGCTGGATGCTCTCCCTGATGCAAATGGTCAGTGTGCCAGCTACCTTTATCGTTCCGATCCTGGCCGGCAGAACACGAGATCAACGTGCCTTGACCACGATCACATGCTCGTCTTTAATTATTGGGTATGCTTTATTGTTGAGTGGCATCTCTTCACTGGTAACCATCGGCGTCATGCTGGCAGGAATAGGCGCTGGCTCTTCGTTTGGACTGGTAACGATGTTCTTTGTCCTTCGCACAAGAGATGCCAGACAAGCTGCAAGTCTGTCCGGTATGGCCCAGTCATACGGATATATGCTCGCGGCATTGGGACCCCTGCTATTCGGTATGCTTCATGACTGGACAAAAGGATGGACTCTTCCCTTGCTTATACAGGTTATTCTTGCCATTGCGTTACTTATTGCAGGGACCCAGGCCAGCAAAGATCGCGTAGTTAGTTAATCACACTCTCATTTATGTGGCAAAAAAGAAACAAAATGAAACGGCCTCCATCCTGCTAAATCAGGATGGAGGCCGTTTGTGCGAAAAACAGTTCCTTCAATAATCTAATCAACGATCAGCTTATTGTGTGGACAAGCTTATTTCACTTTTACCGTAATCGTGTCTGTGCTGGTAACCCCGGCTGCGTTAATTAACTCAGCTCGATACGTATACGTGCCCGAAGCCTTCCCGGACAGTGTCGTCACTGCATTTTGCGCAAGAGGTGTAACCGCACGGAGTTCTTGCGTGTCGATCAACTTATCATTTTCATAGAGACGATACTCAGAAGCATTCGTCCCCCACCACAGGTTCATGGTCACCTTATAATTGCCGTCGCCATCCCAATTATCCTGAGAGAGAACCCCTTTGCCTGGCGTTGCGTTGGTAACCCTAACAGTCAACGTCTGACTCCGCGTTGTTCCCTTGTCGTTAGTTAGCTCCGCTACGTACGTATACGTACCGTTAGTTTTGCCCGTGATTTTCGTCTGAGCAGACTGCGCCGAAGGCGCGTTATAAGTCAACTTCTGCGTATCAACCAAAACCCCGTCTTCATATAATTTGTAGCTGGTTGCGTTCTCGCCCCACCACAGGTTCATGGTAACGATATACGAGCCTTCGGGTAGGCCGTTGCCCACCCAGTTATTGTGAGAAAGTACAGGCGTGCCTGGGGCCTTGGTAGCCGGAGTTTCAGGTTCGGTCTCCACGGCTTCCAATTTCAGTACCGTATTAGCTGTACCCGAAAGTCCCTGTTGGTCTTTCACCGTAAGTTCAACGGTATACTCACCCGCTTCGATCCCTACCAATGGAAGGCTAAAGCTGCCATCCGCTTGTACTTCAAAAGCACCCTCGTTTTGAACCGAACCATCCTCGTTTTTCACAACATACGTTGCTTCCAGAGAAGCTGCAGGATCAAACGTTATGTCCCATCCGCTGGCAAGCGCAGGAGCAACTCGGAAATACAAATCTTCCACGCTACCATTAATGATAGCAGATTGATCGGCTTTAAATTCCAACACTTCTGGTGCAGTTACAGCCGGAGCTGTCTTTTTCACCAAAAATGGAGAAGTATCTTCCTTATAGGTTTTGCCGTCCGTACCAATGGTAGTGATGTCAACTGTGTATAAACCATCCGGAATCTCAGTCACTTCATCGGTCGTGTAATCTGCATATGTGCCGTCCCAAGCAAGGTTATATCTTGCATTTGCGTTGAAGTTAAAATAGTTACCATAAATGGAGCCAATGTATCCATCCTGATAGTATCCACCTTCAGGGTTAAGACCATCATAAATCTCAATCAGGGCGAAAGTCATCGGATTATAGAATTCCATCGCAACATTCAGCGTATCCAATGTACCATCAGCCTTCAATGGATAGTGGAATGGATTTTTTTCAGTACCTTTTACCGTCTCAATATATTTAACTCCAGTCAACGTAACGTTGAAATGAGCAACATATGGCACCGTAAAGGTATTGGTTCCGTTCGACAACTCAATGTATCCTTGGGCTTCTGTAGCGGCAGTAACCCCACGTGGAACGGTGATTGTCACTGCAAGTTCTTCCTCACCATTCAGTGTGAACGAACTCTTGTCTACGGCAACGGAAACGCCAGCGACATTACGAGTCGGATTCACATTTACAGTGTAGTCCCCACCACTAGCATTCAGCGCTTCAACTTTGATCGTTTTGGTAATCGTCTTTTCATCTGTGCTCAGGAAATTACCGTAGTTGATGCTTCCAGTGATATTTTCCTTTTCAACAACTGCGCCACTCTCCGTGTATTGAGTAACATCAAGCACTTTGACAAAAGCAGCAGGATCGATGGTGTTCACAGCCTGAATACGGCCTGCACCTTGATCAAATACATCAAACTTCGTCGTATCCAGCACTTTACTATTGTTCATGAGCGCAACTTTGATATCAAATGGCGTCCAGTCCGGATGCTTTTCAATCAACAGCGCAATCAAACCTGCTACATGAGGTGTAGCCATACTTGTACCTGTTTTGCGATCATATGCTTGTGCGTAATCTGCATCTGGCTCATCCTTGCCGTAGGCAGGAATCGTAGACAAAATGCTCGTACCTGGGGCTACAATATCCGGTTTGATATCCAACGTTACCTTTGCAGGTCCACGTGAACTGGATGAATTCATTTCATCGCCCGGAGTTTGAGCACGTTCAAAATCACTAAAGCTCACTTCAACGGCTTGTCCTGCGTCCAGCTCGGCCTTGATCACATCTCCATCTTCCTTGGACATGCTCAGGGTCGGAATGAGTTCAAAGTTATCGCCCAGACTTACACTGATCGGACCCGGAATGTTGTTATATACAATAACAGCCACGGCTCCAGCCGCTTTGGCATTGGCGATTTTCTCTACAAATGCGAGTTCACCACGCTGTACGAATGCGACTTTACCCGTAAAATCCTTGCCTTCAAAATCAGTTGGCTTACCCAGTGCTGCATATTCAAGCTCATATTTCTCTGTCAAAACAGTTTCAGGGTCTGCCGACAGGCTCCAGCCCATCAGATCCAGGCGGTAAACCGACTCTGTAATAGCCAGCGGAGCTTCAGTCGGAGCAATTACAGACTCTTCTTCCACAGGGGCAGCTTCAGGAGAATCTTCAACAGGTGCAGAAGGTGATGCAGATGGCGTATTTTCTTCCGCTGTAGCTTCTTCTACATTCGGAACTTCAGCGTCGACAGGCGTTTCAGCTGTAATTCCATCTTGTTCTGATCCAGCAACTGAAGTTTCATCAGAAACTGCGTCTTCCACAGCTACTGCACTTTCCTCATCAGCAGTTGCGGGTACACCTTGCTCTGAAACTTCTGGTGCTTCCGTTCCAGGTACTGTCCCCAGTTCAGGAGATTGTTCAACCTCTGGGACCGGTTGTTGTTCAGGCAACGTCTCCTCGCCTTCTTCACCAATCCAGAAGTGAGTATCCGCTGTAATAAGCTGGCTAGGACCTGTGGAGTTACCTACCGTAATGGCCATTGCAGACGCACCCGGAGAACCGAGTGTATAACGGTTAGGTCCACTGTTACCACTTGCTACAACCGCTGTCACACCAGACAACATCGCATTGTTAAGAGCAACGGAAGTAACATAACTCGGATCGTTAGCGGCGTTACCCAACGAGAGATTGATTATATCCATGCCATCTTCAACCGAACGATCGATTCCGCCGAGTACCCATGACGTTTGACCACTACCATACGGCCCAAGTACACGGTAAGCATAGATATCTGCTTCAGGAGCAACGCCAACAATGCCGTAGTCCCCCGCTTCGCGAGCAGCAATGGTACCTGCTACGTGTGTACCGTGGGATGTGTAATAGGCGCTTCCATTAGCGTTAAACTCAGGTTCCCCTGAACTTTTCCATTCTTGATATGTTGCTTCATACGGATCACTGTCGTTTCCAACAAAGTCCCATCCGCCTTTGTAGGCTTCTAACAAATTAGGATGTTCGTAGTCAATCCCTGTATCAATAACACCTACTTTGATGCCATTTCCTTTGTAACCCAGATCCCATACTTCAGGTGCACCAATAAAAGGTGCTGTGTCTTTCATGTATGGGTTCACTTCATCTGTCTCGGGAGCTATAGTAACTTCAAGGTCAGGATATACGCTGACAACGCCTGGTATCTGTAGCAATTGTCCCACTTGGTTTCCTTTAAGCTCAATCGCTACACCGTTCAGGGCATATGCATACTCTTCCAATACTTCATGTTTGATTTTCTTCTGAGTGAGGCTATGTACAAATGACTGTTGTTGTTGCTCAACTTGAGTCACAGCCTTTGTTTCCATAGAGGAGGTAAAGGATTTTCCTGAGAGGGTTGATTCGCCTTGCGCTACTGCAACAGGTTTATTGGAAAGTTCAACGATAACTCGGGTGTTTTCTCCACCCAGGCCTTCCAAGCTTTTATCCAAAAATGGATCTGCGGCAAGTTTTGCTTCTCGCCCTGCAAGAATCTCTCTCCATTGTTTCGCTTCGGCTGTACTTGGTATGTTCTCAAGCTGAATAGCTGAATCTGCGGGAGCGGCTCCAGCCGCTGGGAGGATAATAGAAAAGACCATCAAAACACTTAATAACGTGGATATCAATCGTTTACTCAAGGCTATGCCCCTCCTTTTTGAATGTGAGTACCTCACCAAATGATGGGTTCCTGCTGTTCGCAAGTACTGCAATACTTACTCCAATTCCACCGCCTATCTGCAAGAGGATTGACCCTTGGTAAATTATTCTATCAAAATACCACATTTCCCTTCTAAATAATTACAAATATGATATAGAAATTACTTATATGGGTCTTGAGTATGATAAAAATATCCATTTGTAATTATTTGTCGTTTGAATATTCCATTTTTATAATAATGTATTAAAAAAGACCAAGATTCTCTTTATTAGCAAGAGATCCCTGGACTTAATTTGAAGGATAGATATTGTACAAAGGATCAATATAATTCTTTTAACAGAGATTGAATAATATCAAATTTTAATTTTCTGGCTTAACAGCTTCAATACGCAAACGTTTGTAATCAGCATATACCGCATCATCTTTCCAGAGGTGAGGCATCACAATCTGACTGGTTTCCTGACACAATTGTTGTATCTCATCAGAACTGAAACCTGCAAAATAGTCGCCTCCAAAATGAGCCAACCAGCCTACTATACCTTGCTCACCATCTTCCAGTCTGGTAGGACGGTCGTAGTGATAGGCCTGTCGCACCAAAAATCCATTTTGTTCCAAGATATTGCTGTACTCTCCGATCGAAGGAAAATACCACGGATTGCGTTCTGATGCACGAATCCCCGTGTTGCGTTCCAATACCTCCTCTATAGCATTCACAATGATCTGCACGTTCCCTTTACCGCCGAATTCTGCGACAAAACGCCCTCCGGGCTTCAAAGATTTCCATATGCTATCCACTACTAGTCGTGGACTTCGCATCCAGTGCAGAGCTGCATTGGAGAAGACGGCATCATACGGTCTATTCATCTCAAACTGATGACCGTCTCCTTCCACGAACTCAATATCAGGGAATTTCTCTCTCGCACGGCGAATCATATCCGGCGATGCATCCATGCCACTAACCTCAGCTTCGGCCAGAGAAATTTCATACGTCAAATCCCCCGTCCCGCAACCCAGATCAAGGATGTATTCCCCTTTTTGGGGTTGAAGCCAAGAGATCAGATTTTTGCCGTATCCGGACACAAAAGCCAGTTTGTTATCATATTCTTCTGCCTGCCACTGATTTAATGATTTCAAGGAACCACCGTCGCTTTCGTTATTGGTATCCTCATTGTGGCACAAAACAACTTATTGTTTAAATATATAAATTCTATTTATTCGATAGGTTATACCTATATTAAATCCAGCTAGAATAGGGCCCACGTTATGCAGGCCCCTTCTGGTTTATCTTCATTTATTGTTCAGGTGCGTAGAATGTACCTTCGACTTCGACAATATCATCCTGATTCAGACGATCCACTTCAATAATCGTGCGGGGTGGATAAGGTCCTGAACCCCAAAGTTCTTTTTGGATTTGGTTAACTATGGGACGATAACGATACATATCTGTAACATATACGATGATTCGTGTCGCATCCCGCAGTTTGGCTCCTTCAGATTCAGCAATTAACTTCATGTTCTGAAAAGCCTGGCGAATTCGACCCTCTTCATCAGCAACAAGTTTATTAGTGCTTGGATCAATCCCGCGCATACCCGCCACATATATGTTGTCTCCTGCACGAGTCCCCAGATTCCAAGTCCCTGTGGACTGGATAGCCCCTTTAGGTAAAAGTGTTTTTACTCCATTTGGGGATACGGTGATGCTGGTTGACGGTTTGGTATTCGAAGTTACAACGTTTGCCGCGTTACCACTACTGTTGGAGTTCCCCTTGGAATTCCCCGAATTCATTGTTGCTTGCGGTGCGTAGAACGTACCTTCTACCTCTACGATGTCATCCTGGTTCAGACGATCCACTTCTACAATTGTACGTGGCGGATATGGTCCTGCCCCCCACAGTTCTTCCTGAATTTGATTGACGATGGGGCGATAACGGTACATGTCCGTCACATATACAATGAGACGTGTCGCATCCTGAAGCGTAGCCCCTTCGGATTCAGCAATCAGCTTCATGTTGAGGAATGCCTGACGAATTCGATCCTCTTCATCGCTCACAAGTTTGTTGGTGCTTGGATCGATACCACGCATGCCTGCAACAAAAATGGTATCTCCAGCTCTAGAACCCAGGTTCCATGTTCCAGTAGACTGGATAGCCCCTTTAGGGGAAAGCGTTTTTACTCCATTTGGCGATACATTGGTGTTTATTGTCGTTTTCCCATTACTGACGGAGTTACCTTGAGAAATCCCCGATTTAGATGCTACTTTCGGTGCATAGAACGTACCTTCCACCTCTACAATATCGTCTTGGTTCAGACGATCCACTTCTATGATCGTACGTGGTGGGTAAGGACCTCCCCCCCATAGTTCTTCCTGAATTTGATTGACGATAGGACGGTACCGATACATGTCTGTTACATAAACGACAAGACGCGTCGCATCTTGAAGCGAAGCCCCTTCGGATTCAGCGATCAGTTTCATATTGAGAAACGCCTGACGAATCCGTCCTTCTTCATCGTCCACTAGCTTGTTCGTGCTGGGATCAATCCCACGCATACCTGCCACATAAATATAATCTCCTGCACGAGTTCCTACATCCCAGGTGCCTGTCGACTGGATGGCACCTTTGGGGGATAAGGTCTCTACGCCATGGGGCGAAACCACGGTAACTTTAGAAGCGAATGCGGGAGCGCTGATTGCGGCAAAACTCAACTGCAACGCAAGCACGCCAGCCGTCAATCGCCGTATCGTTTTTCCTGTCTGTTTACTTGTCATCTCCAACAACCTTTCCTATGTATGCATATTAAAATATTCTCGCTAACTATATCACAAGTACACATTCTGTCAATTTTCAAATAGGCACTAAAGACTAATTTTCTGGATTATATGCACAAATAAACACGTCTTTAAGACTATAAAATATTATAATTTATTAAAAAATACTTAAATTATGTGAAATAGTTCTATTTTATTCGTCGAATCTTAACGCTTTCATAAATTTTATGACTAAATACCTAAACTTTTCAAGTTTTCATACCGACATAAAGAACTGTCCCATTTCATATGCGGAACGATTATATGTTTAAATACGATTGCAAAAGAAAGGATATGAGAAATGAAGAAGCCAACAGCATCATCCTCCAACAACCGTTTTCAACTAGACAAGCTTAAATTGGGCAAAAATATAACGATCAGAACACGTCTGAGTATCGCTTTTCTAGTTATACTTGTCCTACCAACTGCAGGTCTGGGATGGTTATCCTACCTCACAGCCAAAGATGATATTACCGAACAATTTATGAAAAATACCCGTCAGTCTGTAGAAAGCGTGAATACTCAGATTGACACGTTAATCAATACCAGCTTAGAGGATCTGGATTATTTGTCTCAAACGGTTAACAATGGAATGATCGCAGGTGATGAAAGCCCTGAACTAAGACAAATTCTCGATCCCATTAAAGCAGTTAAATCAGAATATGATCATGTTCAATTTGCCACAACAGAAGGTAAGCTTTTGAATTCACCACAGCAAACATTTGCCGAAGACTTCGATCCACGAGAACGGGCATGGTACTCCATGGCGATGGATAAGAAAGGTCAGGCACTTGTAAATAGCCCAATCATTAGCCAAGATGGCAAAGTCATCGTAGTTCCTTCCATGGCAACTGCTGATGGTTCTGGTGTCGTAAGTATCGTTCTGAGTCTTACTAATTTTGCTGAACAGGTAAACAAGATCAAGGTTGGCGAGACAGGAACTGTCTCCATTTTGGATAAAGATTATAAATACATAACTCATCCAACCATGGAAATTGGTACGGAAGACACGGAGACTTATACTGAACAAATGAATGTTCAGCCTTCCGGCGATGTAGAATTCGAATCCGATGGAAACGATAAGATCGCTGTATATCAAACGAATGAGCTTACAGGATGGAAAATTGTTGGCATCATTGATGTAGAAGAAATTTCAGCTGCAAGCCGTGGAATTTTGATTACAACGTTGATTATTATTGGCATTTCTATTGTTGGTGGCACCCTACTTGCATTCTGGGTCATCCGCTCCATCGACATACCGTTGAAAAGATTGATGGTCGCTACCAATAATATTGCAGCAGGTGATTTGACAAACGAAGTCAAGATTACCTCAAAAGATGAACTGGGTGAACTATCCGCAGCGGTGAATCAGATGTCCGGTAATCTAAGACAATTAGTTTCACAGGTTGGATTTAATTCAGAACAGGTCGCTGCCACATCAGAGGAATTATCAGCCAGCGCTGAACAAACCCGGACAACGGCCGACTTTATCTCAGAGGCTGTGCAGCATATTGCTGACGGCTCCGAAAAGCTTGTAAACAATTCAACTGCCTTTACACAGTCCACTGAGGAAATATCCAAAGGTATGAATCAGGCTGCAACATCAATTCAGCATGTCACTCAATTAACAACCAGCGCCAACGAGAAAGCAAAAGAGGGTGCAGAAGTCGTCAATCATGCGGTAACGCAAATGAATGTTATTTCCGCAAAAGTTAACCATACCTCAAACGTCGTTCATGCATTGGGACAGAAAACGGACGAGATTGGAAATATTATCGGCTTGATTACCGAAATTTCAAGTCAGACGAATCTGCTTGCGCTGAACGCTGCAATTGAGGCAGCTCGTGCCGGAGAACATGGTCGCGGATTCGCTGTAGTCGCTGATGAAGTGAGAAAATTGGCTGAACAATCAACGGTATCCGCCGAGAAAATTCGCAAATTGGTGTATGAAGTCCGTGAAGAAACCGCTAATGCGGTAACGTCCATGAATGAAGGAACAGCTGTAGTACAGGAAGGAATATCTCTGGTTTCTTTAACTGGGGAGGCTTTCAATGATATTGTGCAGTCCATTGATCGTGTCGCTTCTGAATCCATCGATGTGTCTTCCATCGTGGAACAGGTACACGCCAGTGCGCAAAATATGGTCAATATGGCTGAAAGTGTTGCAGTCATTGCAGAACAATCCGCAGGTAATACGCAAAACGTTGCGGCATCGACAGAACAACAAAGTGCATCCATGGTAGAGGTATCTGCATCCGCAGACAATCTGAGCCAAATGGCTCAACAGCTTCAGGAAGTCATTGGTAAATTCAAGGTATAATGTCTAAGTTAAACTTTTTTGAAATAACGAAAGCTCCTCTTGAGTTCTTGAGGAGCTTTTTACGTTTTGGAAGACATTATAAATCTACAGTCGAGACTGCGAAGTAATGCTAACGAAGCGAATGCTCCGACGAACCGTTGGGGTTCTCTTCCCCTGAACGCAAAAAAACTTCCCAGAAGGAAGTTTTCTTTTTACGTCCCAGGAGGGATTCGAACCCCCGACCGACGCCTTAGAAGGGCGTTGCTCTATCCAGCTGAGCTACTGAGACAAATATGTATAATAAATTTTCGGCGCGGTTCTTATTATACTCTGTTTTCTATATTTTTCAATAGTTTTATAAAAAAATTAATAATCACACTTATAAATGTACTTTTCTGTGTTATTTTTCATACTCCAGTACCATTCGGAATATGATAGCTTGAACCGGGCTATATTGAGGAGATGGGTACTACTTGAGCAGGATTAACATAAGCATTTTCAATGTCAGGATTGCTGGGTAATCTTTTGCATACATACATTTCAATGTTCCATTGGAGGAGAGAATCGTCATGAGACAACTTTTATCAGCCCTATCCTATTTCAGCATTTTCTTTGCCCCGTTCCTGTTTCCGATCATTATATGGATTGTTGCCAAGGATGCTTACATTGAGGGACATGCCAAACGCGCCTTATTCTCACATCTATTCCCGTTTCTCGCGGCCATTCCGCTATTTTATTTCTTCGTGACTGCGCATAGCCTGGGTTCTGCCATCGGGTTTGTCATTCTATTCTTTGTGATCTACGGATTAAGCTTTGTATACAACGTGGTCAAAGGGATTCAAGTGCTTCGTGAGTATGCTTGATTACCTCTCCACCTGGATCTGACCTCGCATAACAAACCCCGCCGTTCAACAACGGCGGGGTTTTCTAGTTATAGATGCATTAGAAGGTCAATGTGTACGCTGAACAGTTCAACGTCCATTCCTATCCGCAATCGCTACATGTGTTGCCGGAGTCTTCCCTGTTAAGCCTGCCCGATTAGATAACGCTGAAGTGTTGGACCAAGCAAACCAAAGGCAAACAGTTCACTTTGAAAACGAGCTTTATCTTCTTCGGCAGTAATGCCTTCGCTGTTCTCAAAGGCGGTTTCCGTCGCCTCTTCAAATGCGGTATGCATATTATTGTTATACCAGTCGATCGCCGAATCGGAGTGATTACGTACAATTCGAACAACTTCCAGCGAATTTCCCGGCTGAGTGGAGGCCACGTATACAAGTAATGATGGGTCTCCGGCATTTCCAGGCTGCACTTCCACCTCTGCACAGGACAATCCATCTACCTCGGTTAATCTGCGTATTTTGGCATCTTGAATGGCATACATTCGTATCGCGCTCCTTTTCCTTTGTGCTTGTCATGTCCTTTGTTCAATCTGGTATCGCGTCTCTGGTGTGCCCAATCGATAAATCTCCCGATACACCTGTTGTAATACCGTTTCATACGCCCGGTTTACGGACTCCTCCGGTGTATCCGGCCATGGGAATACCATGCCAGGAAAGGCCTCTTCCTCCTTTTCCTGCATGAGATTGAGCAGGCCCAGTAATTGCTCCGCTTCCTGTGGTGTTGCCTGAATGATCCATTCATACGATGTTACAGACGGATCCGGAATAACGGAGCGGCCCATGACAGACACATAATACTTCATACTGTCCATTGCATGTTCTCTCCTTCACAGGCATGTTGAGGCCGTTGTCCCTAGAACTAGTTTCCGAAGAGGACAGACATTTTATGCCTGCTTTCGGCATATATTTGTTACGACTTCTGACGAAAAAGACAACATTTGCTGGCTGTCATTGCCTCAAGCAGCCATACGGATGAATGACTCGACCAAGAAAGGATGAACAACCATGTGCGGTATTACCGGCTTCATACAGTGGAATCGGGATTTGACCCAGGAATCAGAGCTGCTGGTCCGGATGACGGACAGCTTGTCGAACCGGGGGCCCGACGCTTCAGGTACATGGATCTCCAATCCTTGTGCCTTTGGACATCGGCGTCTTAGTGTAATGGACCCCGAGAACGGGGCACAGCCCATGCATGCGTTACAAGGAGATACCTCCTATACCGTCGTGTATAACGGAGAACTATACAATGCACCCGAGTTGAAAAAGGAATTGCTCCAGCGGGGGCATCAGTTCCGTACGCAATGTGATACGGAAGTGTTGCTCGCCTCTTATATCGAGTGGGGACCGGCATGCGTTGACCGGTTTAACGGTATTTTCGCTTTTGCCATATGGGATGGTGGACGTGAACAGGTTTTTATCGCACGGGATCGCCTTGGCGTGAAACCTCTGTTCTACAGTAATGCAAAAGACACCCTCGTATTCGGCTCGGAGCCCAAAGCACTGCTCATTCACCCGGATGTGGAAGCTGCTGTTGGCCCGGAAGGATTAGCCGAAGTCTTCATTGTAGGGCCCGCACGGACACCTGGACACGGTGTGTATTCTTCACTGAGCGAACTCAAGCCTGCGCATGCGCTAATCTACAACCGAAACGGAATTCGTACCTATGCCTACTGGAAACTGGAAAGCCACAATCACGAACATAACCTGGAAGAGACGGCCGCCGAAGTGCGAACCCTCTTGCAAGATACACTGGAGCGCCAGTTGGCATCAGACGTCCCTGTCTGCTCGCTTTTATCAGGAGGACTGGACTCCAGTGCCTTGTCTGCATTAGCCGTGGATTATTACAACCGGACGGGGCAAGGCCAAGTCCGTACGTATTCTGTCGATTATGTGGATAACGCCAAGCATTTCCAGGCCCATTCCTTCCAGCCGGGAGCAGATGGACCGTGGATTAAGCGAATGGTAGATGAACTCAAGACCGATCATCATTGGATTGAGATCGAGAACGGAGAACTGGTTCATGCACTGACACAGGCTATGCTTGTGCGGGATCTGCCCGGCATGGCGGATGTGGACTCCTCGCTCTATCTGTTCTGTAAGGAAATCAAAAAAGGAGCCACGGTTGCCATTTCAGGCGAAGCGGCGGACGAAGTGTTTGGCGGCTACCCTTGGTTCCATCGGGAAGATATGCTGAACTCCGGTACGTTTCCGTGGTCTGTAGCGCCTGATATGAGAGCAGCCTTATTATCCCCGGACATTCGGGAATGGATTCGGCCACTTGACTATCTGGCAGACCGCTATTCTGATGCCGTGGCTGAAGTACCTCTTTTGGATGGGGAAACGGGTAAAGCTGCACAAATGCGGGTGATGTCTTACCTGAATATCACACGTTTCATGCCTACTCTTCTGGATCGCAAAGACCGGATGAGTATGGGGGCAGGATTGGAAGTACGTGTACCTTACTGTGACCATCGTCTGATCCAATACGTGTTTAACATCCCATGGGAAATGAAAATAACGGGTGGAAGGGAAAAAGGCATTCTGCGTAAAGCACTCGAAGGTGTCCTGCCTGACGATGTGTTATACCGCAAAAAGAGTCCATACCCGAAAACACATAATCCGCAATACCTGGCCGCAGTCAAACAACAGGTACTTGATATCCTGGATGATCCCACATCCCCTATTTTGCCTTTGATCGACAAAGCTCAGATCCGTAATCTTGCGTCCTCACCCGATGCAGCTTCCAATCTGCCCTGGTTCGGACAGTTAATGTCAGGTCCACAGTTATTTGCATATCTGACTCAGATCAATACCTGGTTGAGAACGTATAAAGTCGCTATTCGATAGAATTGCCTTCTGATTTCCATTCACAAAAAAAAGACGTCCGGTGAACAGCATAACTGTTGCTCACCGGACGGACATCTTATTGTTATACACAAATCAATTCATATGTGCTGAAATGGACATTGAAACCCGTTGCTTAATGAATACCGGATTTCGTTCAAGCAGCCCACTGCCAAACGTATCCCTGAACGGAGAATCCTCCATATGGATATAACCAATGTAACAGCCACACTTTTTCATGCGACATGGCCGATCCGCGGACAAAGCCTGCAAACCATCACGATACAGATGCCCAATGATCCGGCGATCCTTGTAACACCTCTTCACATGCCCTGACCCTTGTACATAAAACACTTCCGAACCGGCAGCACATCGTTTGCCCAAGCTCTCATAGTCCTGCAGATTGCCTTCAAAAAGCGGATCAAGTCCACGTAAAAACTGAATCTCTTCCGGCGTATAATACTTTGGACGATCTTTAAATGCATTAACCCACATGTACACATCATCCGGTAAAGCCCGTCTCATGGATTCGATGGCGGGGAATGCACTGCGGATTCCCACTGTACCAAAACTAAAAGCAAGCCCCATCTGACGCAAGGTCAGACATTGTTTTACAAAAGAAACTTCTTTTGTCTCACGAGGATGATACGTCGCCCAAAAGGCTGCTTTATTCACATCTAACTCCCTCGCCCAATCCAGCTTGACGGACAGGTTGGTTTGGATCGCAACTTTATCCACATGTGGCATATGTGACAGCTCAACCAAGGCTTCACGATACCAGCGCCGTACCAAAGCTTCACCATAGGGATTGAAGAAAATGGAAAATTGATGCCCCTCAACTTCCTGCTCCCTCACCCAATTCACAAATTGACGCAATTGTTGTTCATCCACTTCCAACGTCTCATTGGAATCCACCGTTTTGCTAAAAGGGCAGTATGGACAGTCGTAATTACAGGAAGACAACTTCCCCCGATAATACAAAGTCGCTCTCATGAGAAAACAAACCCTTCCATCTGTTCACGAATTTCGGCAGATATAAGCCAATCTCCAATCGCATCGGAGTAACCCAGTCCCTCTTCAGTCAGACGCAGTACCTGCTTGCCCTCATCATTCTCCAGCTCGGCCATACCCTCTGTCAACAGTTCAGCCAACCAGACATAGTCGGACATCACAGCGTTACCGAAGCGCTCATGGTAGTCAGACAACGTCAATCCCTCCCGATGCAGCAAGGCTTTCAGAATGAAGCGCCGTCTCTGTTCCTCACGGCTTAACACGATACCATAGTCCGCCACATCGTAGCGCTCAGTAGCCACATAATCGGCAATGATGCTTTGCGTGGCCTTGTAACTCACGCCATACTTGGAAGCATAGTGTACTTCACTGGTATAGGAACGTGCCCCGCATCCCAGACCAACCATGCCTTCCTCCTGACAGCTGTATGGCAGAAGTGCTTTGGAGGACGATTGTTCCCTGGCAAATCTGCGCATCGAATATTGCACATAACCTTTGCTTTTTAATGTCTCACGCGCAGCTTTGTATAGCTCCATCCGAATATCAGGTCCCTGACGGCGAATATCATCAGGCTTCACGATCGTATTTTCCCGTGTATACAAGGGATAGATGAAGATTTCACCCGGCTCGTAGGCTAACACTCTCTCCAGTGAATAGATCCATGATTCAACCGTTTGCCCTGGCAGACCATAGATCAGATCCAGATTCAACAATGGGAAATCATAACGCGTAAGCTTCTCAAGCGCTCGTTCGACCTCCTGCGGTTTTTGTGGACGATAGATGGCGGATGCTTCAGCTTCAATAAAACTCTGGATACCCATACTGACACGATCCACACTTCGTTCCTTCATAATGGCAAGCTTGGCTTCCGTAACCGTATCCGGCGACGTTTCCACCGAAATCGATGCATGAGCAGGGTCCATTCCCATCACATGTTCGGCAATATCAAACAAACGATTCAACTGAACCTCATTCAATAATGTAGGAGTCCCCCCACCAATCGCGAACCTCGAATACGGTCTGCGAGATGTAATGGGTGCCCACTGCTTCGCTTGACGTTCCAGCGCATCCACATAGCGTTCATGGGTATCATCCCGTCGATCCGGCAGTGTGAACAGATTACAGAAACCGCAACGAGCAGCGCAAAAGGGAATGTGCATATATAAAAAATATGTATCGGTATTCTCTTTTTCCCATAGTGGCCCCAGCGGCAGCGGTGGGTCAAGCTCCCGATATGCGGTCTTGTGCGGGTATGAATATAAGTAAGAACGATACGGGAATGCCAGTACTTCACTGAGACCTGTAGCGACGTTGGATCCAGACGGTGTGGAATGGCCTGTTGTCGTATGATGTGATTGTTTGTCCATTGGTTTCCTCCTGTCTCTATAATAAAAATTCGCGATAAGGTACGGTCCAGACCACATCATGTGCAAGCCGGTGCCCTTGATATCCATCTTCACCGTAAGCCGTACCATGATCGGAAAAAGCGAGGCAAAATGCAGGGCGGTCACGTTTCCTCATCGCCTCGAACAATGGTCCAAGAGCCTCGTCTACATATCGAAGTGCAGCACGCTGAGTCTCCACCGAGTCCTCCTTGGCTCCTTCTACATAATAACGATTGGGGCCATGAATAGCAGACACGTTCAAAAACATAAATACCTTTTCATCCGGCGCGGTCTTTTCAATCAACTTTAATGCATGCTGTACCTGATGCTCTGTCGATTTGGGATTGGTTACCCCAAAGTTCATTCGCCAGTAGCTCTGTTGGAAATAGCCGGGTAATACTTTCGCAAGCGGATTCTTTTTCGTAAAAAAGATGACACCGCCAATACAGATGGTACGGTAACCTTCAGCCGCGAATCCAGATACGATATCCGGTGTATCAAACAGCCAGGTGTGCGGATGTGTCTTGAGTCCGGTATTCCGGGAATGAAACAGCCTTATGTGAGATGCCTTGTCCGTATTGGCAGGAGTGGGCATAAAACCACCAAAAAAAGCATGATGCGCCGCATATGTAAAACTGCCCGGGGTATGACGCTTCTCCCATGGACCCGAACCACACAGATTAGGACAATTCTCCTCTTCAAGCTTGGCTACGTCATATCGCAAAGTATCCAAGGTAATCATTAACAGATCATGGGAGCCCACAATGGTGTTCATATCAGTCATGTTGAATAGGCTCCTTTCGTAAAAGTTCCATTTCCCATTCGTAGGTTCCAAGTCCATGATGTTGGACTCTGTACAGTAAATCTCCGAATGGATTCACATCCAGCACATAAGCAAGCGGGTTCGCGCCACTAGTAAGCAGTACATCAATCCCCGCTGACCACGAGTTGGGAAATGCAGACATGGCTGCTTGCGCTTCCGCCCGAACTAGCGACATCTGCTGTTCATCCAGGCCTGCTTCAGCAGGCAGCATACGCTCATTGCGCAGATGAAGATTGGTAATCGGCGTACGGCTCAGCCGCATAATCGCATGACCTGCCTGTCGGCCTGCAACCAGTTGACGAATATCATAGGCGCGTTGATCAAGTGTGGCCTTGGGCATCCACCGTTCAACCTGTGCACCTTCTGCACATAGCCAGTTCATCAACGTAGCAATCTCTTCACTGCGGGTATACTTGCGTAAACGTCCCTCATTGAAGAAAATCGTCTTGCCTTGTGCCTGTTCCATTCCCATCGTCGTTACAGCGATTTCGTCACCCGTACGCGGGTTAACTTGATACGCCACAACGCCTGAAGCTCCGGAGCCACATGCGAGCTTTACAAATACACGGTTCATACCGGCATATTGCATAGCTGTACGCAAGTCGGTGTAACTTCGGATCGGCTGTGAAGACTGGAGCGTAGGCGGTACCTGAACCCCATGAGAAGATAGATGCTGCTGACATGCTCTCTTGTCAAACATCAGTTGGATGTCACCAGGATCATTCATGAATCGGACTTCAGGCCATATTTCACGAGCCTCACGGCCCATTCGATCCAGACATGCTTTCCAGCCACGGAACCACTGGGCAGGAGCGTAGATTCTTCCCCACTCCTGTTCCAGTCCAAGTACCTGTTCTGCGGAGAATGCCTCTGCACCCATTCCATCCAATAAGAGTGGCGTATTGTTCATAGCGCCAAGGAATAGCAATTCACGCTCTACTTCCCAATCCTCACCAGGAGCATCAATCCGAATCAGGGGTACAGGTAGATTGGAATGCACTGTATCAGCGATCGTTCCGCCGTGTCTCCAGTTCTGAAGCAATTGAGCATATGGCAGTACAACCGCAGGTTTCAAACCCAATCTATTTCGGGCCTCTTGCAACCCTTGGGTTCGGCGATTATTTGGGTTTCCAATCAACAATAAGAGCTGATCTTCCGTTGAATCGCGCACATCTATGGGTTGATGCAGGCTTTCCTTCATTTCCGTTACGCCTGACATCAACTATTCCGTTAACGACGGGTAGCGCCAGTCATCCTCATCGCTCTGTTGCTGGTCACTAACATCTACGGATATGCCAGAGCTGTTCCAGCGACTGATCATTTCATTGGTCATGTAGTGGTAACTTAGATCGAGGTGTTTCAGTTTCTTGATCCTGTCACTGGCAAGCAGGGCCTCAGCCCCTTCATCAGACAATGTGCCCTGTGACAAATCGAGTACTTCAAGTTGATCCAGAATAGGCGCTTCAGCTGCTGCTTTCGCAATCTCATCCTGAATTTCACTGTCTTTCAGCCCCAAGTAAACCAGCTTTGGAAATAATCCTTGTTCCAGAAGGGGAAGCACATCTTCAAGTGAACCATCGAAACCATAATTATCGACGCCCAGATATAATTCCAGTTTACGCAATTGAGGCAACTTGGCATGGGTGATTGAAGATAACACATCTTTCGGCAGACCACCACAAATAATAATCAATTCTTCGAGCTTGGCATGCTGAAGCGGTTCCAGACTAAGGCCGCTACTCCCCATTACAGAGAATGATTTTAATTCTGGAAAAGCACCCAACAGCGGGGTGAGATTCGTCTGAATAATCCACGATACTTCACATTCCTCGAATCCCATATCTCCAATGAACAGTTTTTTCAATGACGGAAAGCTTGGAGCCGACTCGATGAGTGTACCCATGAACTCGTCAGGCGAATTTTCATAAGCCTGTCCCCAATCTCCGATGACCAGACTTTCCAGTGAGCTGGCCTCTGGTTTAGCTGCCAGTTCCTTAATTAATTTCTCCATACGAATGCCGTCCTCATAATCATCGTAGGATACAACCAGCTTCACTTCTTGCATGAGCAAATCCCTCCGTCTAAGGTTCATATATGATTCGTTAATTTAGATGTTAACCCATACCACACAAGGC
The DNA here is from genome assembly GCF_054161325.1 of Paenibacillus sp. Z3-2. NCBI lineage: Bacteria > Bacillati > Bacillota > Bacilli > Caryophanales > Paenibacillaceae > Paenibacillus > Paenibacillus sp. Z3-2. The sequence goes on from NZ_CP096397.1 coordinate 5,193,739, forward strand.
TTGCAACTTCTTCCAACTCCAGTCCCAAGTAGATTCCCAATCGTGCAATGTAAACCATTTCTCATACAGGTATAGGAACATATGCTCTACTATATAGTCGCAGAAATAGCCATCTTCATTTAGGTATATGGATGGACCTCGCCAAACCCGATCAAATACTTCATTTCATACAAAAAGCGTTAATGGCGGGTGAACCATCCCATCGGAATGTTCTGTCCTTCCATTAACGCTTTGATGTTCACATATCATGAAGTTAAATCAAGGTGTTCCGTTTAGTCTCAACCTTCAAGTCTGGATACGAGCGCTCTCAGCGCATGACCACGGTGGCTAATCGCCTGCTTTTGCTCCAGCGTCAACTCTGCCATTGTCATCTCGTATTCAGGGACATAGAAGAGCGGGTCATATCCAAAACCACCAGCACCTGCAGCTTCAGCTGTGATCCAGCCTTCCGCAGCGCCTTCTGTTTCATACTTATCACCTGTTGTCGGATCGTACAGTACCAGCGCACAGACGAAACGAGCGGGACTCAATAGTGGCTGCTCGGTGTCCTCACCGGATTTCAATGATTCCAGCGTCTCCAGCAACTTCGCATTATTCTGTGCATCCGTTGCTCCTTCGCCTGCATATCTCGCTGAATACACTCCCGGCTCCCCGTCCAACAGATCTACGCAAAGTCCTGAGTCATCTGCCAGAACGGGCAATCCAAGCGCATCACCAACCGCCTTGGCTTTCTTCCAGGCATTCTCCGCAAAAGTTACGCCATCTTCTACTACATCCGGCAGCTCTGGATAGTCAAACATGCTCTTGACCTCTTTGCCCAGTGGTGCGAAAGCATGAGCGAATTCACGGACTTTACCCGCATTGCGGGTTGCGACAATGAGGATTGGGCTGTCCAAGCTCATCTTAGGCTTCCCCTAATCCACGTGCGCCGATCTTGAGCGCAATCGGTCCGAGTACTTCTTTTTGACGCTCGATCATTTCCAGAATTCCCTGCTCGCCCAGTTCCAACATTGCGTTCAGCTCACGGCGATCAAATGGTGCTTCCTCGCCTGTTCCCTGCAACTCGACGTATTTACCGCCACCTGTCATCACCAGGTTCATGTCCACCTTGGCTTTGGAATCTTCATCATAGTTCAGATCCAGTACAGGCTGTTCACCCACAACACCCACGCTTACCGCTGCAATGAAATCCGTAATCGGGAATACTTGCAGTTTGTGCTGTTGGGAAATCTTGTTCACGGCAAGCGCCAGTGCAACAAACGCACCGGTTATGGACGTTGTGCGTGTGCCTCCGTCGGCTTGAATGACATCACAGTCCAAGGTAATGGTACGCTCACCAAGAGCCTGCAGATTCACTACCGAGCGCAGTGCCCGACCAATCAGACGCTGGATTTCCATGGTGCGTCCAGTTAATTTGCCGCGATTGGCTTCACGTTGATTCCGGGTATGTGTTGCACGTGGCAACATGGAATATTCAGCTGTTACCCAGCCTTTACCCTGCCCTTTCATAAAGGGAGGAACACGTTCTTCTACTGTAGCTGTACAGATAACCTTTGTATCTCCAACTTCAATCAGTACAGAGCCCTCGGCGTATTTATTCGTGTTTACTGTTAAATTCAGCGGGCGCAGCTGTTCGCTGGTTCGTCCGTTTGATCTCATTTTTTCTGCCTCCTACGACTTAAGCATCCTGTAATGTTGAGCTTGTTCACACTTTTACTAATCCCTTATATTTTACCAAAGAGTTCGGTTAAAAGCATCCTTAAGCATTCCTTGCTCATTAAATCGGAATTTCGTTGATATATTCAGGCTTGGAAACCGGCGCACTGTAATCCCTGTTGTCGTCACCCATGACCGTTTTTTGGCCGTTCCATTCGATCTGCACTTTGGCATCCTTGCTGGCTGTATTCTCTGCAGTAGTTAATACGACGGACTGTAATAGCTCGCTTGGCACGATATCCCCTTCAGCAAACATATCGTCTTTCAGCGCAACCGTTACCGTGCCATCCTCGCCCGTTTTGACCGATTGCAGCTCTGTTCCACCTGTCATGACCTCTTCCAATTCCCCGCCTTTGTCAGGTCCCTTGATCAGCTCATTTAAAGCCGCCTGTACCCGATCTTCACCAGGGGTAACCAGACGTGTAACCGGAACATAATATTGGATGCCTGCTGGCGAAGCAGCGGAGAAATAGACCGTTACCGGACTGCTATTGGTCACAAACGCATCGCCCAGATCCAAATTGATTCCCACAGCCCGATTCAGCGGTTCAGGCAACGGCGTGCTGTTCACCGGCATTTGCGTTAACTTTTTACCATCCACCCAGATCTGCACATTCTCCACATCAGGTGTTCCCGTTAATGTCCACGTGACAGCTTCTAGCATTTTCCGTTCTTCCTTCGCATCATACTTGGCAAAATTACCCGAGAACTCCACGACCGCCAGCTTGTCATCCGCGTGAATCGTTACATTCTGAACAACCGTTCCCTGTGGGAGAACGCCCTGAAATCCTTCAGGCAACATGCCCGCATAGGCCCCGCCTGTGACAAGTGTATCCAGTGCTGTCTTCGGACTGCTGGCATCGGTTCCGGAAGGAAGTGTCAGGGATACCGGAGCGAGCAGCCCCTGCTGGTCTTGCAGATATACCGTCGTTAATGGGAGCGTTGCGAGTGCACCATTCCCTTCGGCTGCCTGAATCATGGCTGCTTCCTGGATGGGCGGCGGTGGGTCAACAGCTTCGGAAGACTGTGCTCCAAACATGCCGCAGCCTGACAATACCATAGGAATGCTCAGCAGCGCTGCTGCCGATACCGTACGCAAAGAATGGGTCTTTCTCATGATCACGTTCCCCCTCATCATTTTTACAGTTTGTACTACCATGTATACGAGCCTTTGTCCAAAAAATAACTAAAAGATCATAAGAAAAACATCTATCGACGCACTTTCACAGAAGACAGACCGCGTTTAGCTGGAATTTTTCTTGCGATAATCGAATTGTTCAGCTTCGCTGAAAACGTATAAATTCTATAATCTTAAAGAAACGTAAACAGGTTAATAACGTATTAGGAAGCAAGAGTAAGGACATTGCTAACATCAGAGGAGGAATCACCCATGGAACATCCTGAGCAAGAAAAAATTCCCTACAGCCTAAATAGTCGTAAAGTCGAGGAGGCAACAAGAGAATGGCTGCATAAACGGGGCGTCGAGGTCCCTGAAATCGCTGAACTGGTCATGTTGTTGCAGAAAAAGTACTACCCTGATCTTACAATGGAAGAATGTATCGATAATGTGGAGAAGGTTCTCCGCAAACGCGAGGTACAGAACGCTGTTCTGACCGGTATTCAGCTCGATATCCTGGCAGAACAGGGTCAACTGTTATCTCCTTTGCAGGAAATGATTGAGAACGATGAAGGACTCTATGGCGTGGATGAGATCTTGGCATTCTCCATCGTCAATGTATATGGCAGCATTGGATTCACGAATTACGGATATGTGGACAAGCTGAAGCCAGGGGTGCTTGGACGACTGAATGACAAGAACCTGGGTCCTATCCACACGTTCCTCGACGATATTGTCGGCGCGATTGCCTCGGCAGCGAGCAGTCGGATCGCCCATCGCAAACAGTCTGAGCTTGAAGAAGCACTTGGAGAAAAACCTGTAAGCGATGATGTTGTATAACACTTAACTCGTTCCATAGCTGAAGTCGTGTGGGACATTGGACATGTGTGTGGATGCTTGGTTAAATAGCTGTTCGATGAAATAACTTTTCATGAAAAAAGCGGCCTGATGGCCGCTTCTTTTGCATGTGTACGATACTTTTTTTGATGATTTACACGTTATTATTTCAGATGTTTAGGTCGTACCGTTCCCGCCAAACCATAACCTTCAACCCACTTCTTTTCGGCAGCTGGCTCAGATGGTGTCCATTTTGGTCCAATCGTGATTTCCGGGCCTTTGCGCTCTCGCAACATACCACGCAGCACAGTGATGCCGAGGATGCTGAGTCCAGTGAATACATACATCATCCGCATGATGATATTGCCAGAATCTGTTCCCGTCACCATGCCATGAACCAGCAGACCAATGAACACCGGGTAGGACAGCATGTGGAACATGAACCACCATTTGCGGCCCAGCTTGTTCCTCAGGTCACTGGATAACAGAACGATCACTAATCCGTAGAAGGATAACGTTCCAAGTCCACTGCCGATCGGATGCACGGAGGAGGTAAAAGGAATCAGAAGGTCTCCCCAGGTAAACGGGCTATAGTGATCAATATATAACGTTAACGCATGTACGAGTCCAAGTCCGAAGGCGAGCCAGGTCGTTCGGGTATGCCATTTGAACATAACTGCTTTCGGTTTGCCTTTAGCCATAGGCATCCCTTGAGCAATGCCCAGAAACACACCAGCAAAGAGCAGCACATAAGCAGCAATCCCACTAATTCGAATGATATTCCACGTCGGCAGGTAATCTACAATCCATTGCGCCATAACCGGCTCCCCCACATCTGTTAGACTTGTCCTGATTTAGATCAGACTGAAGCGATGATCCGGATCAAAACCGGGCCAGTGCTCAGCGAGCGTATCCGTATTTCCTCTAAAATAAGTAATCCCATCCCGTGTCATCCACAGGACGTCATGCCGATCATAATGTCGGTTTAACCAACCTACCGCCTCGGCACTCCCCAAAATGCAGACCGTCTTGGCAATGATCTCGCATTGCGAAGCATGCTGTCCCATAACGGTACACTGCAATACGTCCGTATCCGCCGGCTCCATCGTCCGGGGGTCAATGAGGTGATGTGCAAGGTTTCCGTCCGTATTCTGCCATTGTCTGCGGGAAATACCTGAAGTGGCAACAGCTCCTCGCTGTAAGCGAACCGTACCTGACACATTCCCCTGATCCTCCAAAGGATCTGCTACTTCCAAGGTCCACTGGGGATGGTCTGGTGTACCCCATACTTGAATATCTCCACCCGCGTTAATCAAACCCGCCGGAATATGCAATGTTCGCTGCAACCAGTCTGCAATGCGTTCCACTGCCCAGCCCTTAACAATGCCTCCCAGGTCCAGTTCAGCTCCGGGGTCCAGGTGAACCATCCGGCTACCTTCCCGCTGAATCCAGCTCGGACGACTGTGATCACATCGATCTTCCATACCTGATGATGCAGGTGTTCTCGTTCGCAATATGCGTTCAAACAATGGACGTTGCTGTTGTCGTTGTTGCACCTTCTCGAAGGACAGATCGTATCCCGAAGCCTGAAGAGCCTGCGAGATGCCCGGTTGAAAAATCCCTTCGGTCAGGCCAATATAACCGTACGCCAGACTCAAAACTTCATCCATCGCAGCCGAGACAGGCATCCATCCGGTAGAATTATTCAGACAATTCAATTCACTCTCTGCCACAAATCGACTGAATCGTTGCTCCTGTGTCTCAAACCAATTCTTTACCAAGGTTGCTGCATGTTCGGCTTCTTCCCGCCCAGCGGACAATTGTACTTCAACATCCGTGTTCATTGCACGGAATTGAAATTTGAGCGGACGAGCGACTTGCTCCGTGCGGCTCATGATGCACCTGTGCGTGACTGATAGTTGCCACTGCTGTATCCGGAGTTCGCATCCTGGTTATTTTGCCCAAAGCGCTGAGCATCTGAATAACTTCCCTTGTTACTCATGCTCTGATTCGGCACAGCGGCTTGTGAGCTATCGGATGTTCCATTATCTTGATTATCGTTATTGTCATTGCCCTGCGTGTTCCAGTTGTTGCTGTCCGTTGTACTGCTGATCCATTCATCCATCACATCATCACGTGTATTCACTTGGCTTGAAGCAGTAACGCTTGTATCTGTGCCATTCGCTGCTGCATAGGCCACTTCAAAGGCATCCGAGGTTCTTACATATTGAAAGAGTGCAGCCAGGGTCAACGTTGCTGCCGCTGAAGCTTGCCATTTTCTCCATTGATTCCGTTTTCTTCTGGTCATCGCTCTTCCCTGCTTTCTTTAGGGTGTGTCTCAAAACTCGCTGAAGTGCATCTTTTACCGTCTTTTCGCCCCCTGCCGCGTCACTTTCCCTTGACGTGCCCCGGCACGCCTGCGAAAAACTTCCTTGCTTGGAACGAAAACTCGGCAAAATCTGCTTCCTTCGGAGTTCTAAGACACGCCCTAGCGAAGTTCATAGGTGTATCTTAGGCGCGCTGGCTTAAAAATAGATGAATGAACGGTTAAGAGAGGCTAAAGCTTTATTTCACGGGAGTCGTTTCAAACAAAAAAAGACCCTGAACAGGTGAATTGCCTGTACAAAGCCTTTATATAGGAGCGTATTATCATTTCATATTCATATCATTATTTCGTTAGATTCGAAAATAGAACGTGCCATCCGGTTTCTGCTCTTGTCTCGCCATCCCCCGTCGAATCAACTCCTGCAAATGGGCCATCGTCTCGCTCATGGCAAACCGCAGTTGATGGGTACCGAGCCGATTACCAAACATGTATTCACAGATATCATACGCATTGGCCGGTGACTCCTGAATTCGCTCCGTCAACTTCTGAAGGCGCTCTTCGTGATGAGCAAGCAAGTGAGCTGTTCGTTCGCTGAACTGGGCAAAAGGATTTCGATGTCCCGGGTACGCCCGCTTGACATTCAGAGCTCCGAGACGATGCAATCCTTCCATATAAGAAAATAAAGGCTGAGGGTCACTGCCCGGTTGCAGACTGATATTCGGTGAAATCTGTGGCAATACTGCATCTCCGCACAGAATCTCCATCGACTCCGGTGAATAAAAGGATAAATGGCCTGGGGCATGTCCACCCGTCTCCACAGCAACCCAACGTTTCCCGCCCATATCGAGCCACTCACCGTCTTCAATGGGAGTCACATTCGGAAGTGGTGTGATCTGCGAAGTAAATGCCTTCATATGTTCATGTATCTGCTCTGTCTTGTCTTCGGGCATACCGTGACGACCATAAAAATCAGGTAAGATTGTATTAATGCGTGAGTCAGATCCCCACATATAATCGGCCTCTTGGCGGGAGCGTGTGGACATTCGAACGGGTGCACCCGTCATCTGTTGTATCCATCCCGACAACCCAAGATGATCTGGATGGTGGTGGGTCAGCACAATTTGATGAATATCGCTAAAGGTCCGGCCGAGATCTGCCAGCGCTTCATGCCACTCCTGTTCCGTCTCCGAATTACGTGGTCCCGGATCTATGATAGTGACCGTTCCATCCGGTTCAGACAACACATAACTGTTCACCCATCGCAGAGGAAAAGACATGGTAATCTTGACCCGATGTATGCCCTCTGTCATGGACATCTCTTCTGTTCGCTTCATACGTTTTCCCCTTCCAGACGTCTGTTCACTCCACAGGACGATGACCCACAAAAATCATACGCGGAGAAGCCTGCTCGTCATATTTCTCTTCATCATAGCCGCCATGGACCTGATCTACCTGAAGTCCAGCTTCACTTAACAGCTCACTCAGTTGCTCCCGGGTATACAGCTTCACACGTTCCTGATATACCCGCGGTTCATGTCCGGATGCGGTATCCGTAATGCGTATTTCCTTTTGCACAAATCCATCATCAATCTTGCGGAACTCCTCAATCCGCTGCCCTTCATCCTCTCGAACCGAGTGCGGCACCAGATGACGAGTCACATAAGCCGTATTCATAAAATCAATAATATAGCTGCCACCCGGCCGAAGCATACGGTGAATGGCGCGTAATACTTTCAGTTGTTCTCCGTCCTCAAGGAAATAACCAAACGATGTGAACAGATTGACTACGGCATCGAAGCCGCCTTTCAGGGGGAGTTCACGCATGTCTGCATGGCACCACGTTACTCGATGTTCGTCATCCATTAGGCGGGCTTCGCGCAAAAGCACATCGGACAGATCGACCCCGGTCACTCGCAATCCTGCGTCCGCAAGTGCCAGTGAGTGCCGTCCCATACCGCAGCATAGATCCAATACTTCAGAGCTCGGCTTAAGCTTCAACCACTTGATCATTTTATGTACTTCCTGATAGGCACCCTGTACATCCCGGTGCTTGTATACGAGCAGATAATCTTCTCCAAAACTCTTTTCATACCATTCCATTAATTCTCGCCCTCCACATGGTCACTGGCCCTCTGTCTATAGTACGCTGTTGTAAAGGCCTGATCATTTCCCCTAAGCTTTAAGTTATTGTAACGTCTTTATTCTGCAAACTCAAAAAATTCCAGTAAATCAGCCGCATTGAAGACCAAAAATGTACACGATATAATGTTTAACATGCGCATACCCCTGCGAATCGGTTAACTATAAGCAACAGGAGGTGTTCTTATGATTCGCATCGGACTTACCGGATGGGGGGATCAGGAAGATCTCTATCCGAACCGTACCAAAGCCAAAGACAAGCTCAGTCTATACGGTCAATACTTCTCCACTGTGGAGGTGGATAGTTCCTTCTACGCCGTTCAACCGCGGGATCGAATGGCACGGTGGGCTGCAGAGACGCCCGAATCCTTTGCTTTTATCATCAAAGCCTATCAGGGAATGACTGGACATCTGCGAGGCAAACCCTACTTCACGAGCACGTCGGAGATGTATAAGGCTTTTCGAGAATCACTGGAACCCGTCATTGAAGCTGGCAAGATGCAGGCAGCCTTGTTTCAATATCCACCTTGGTTTGAGTGTAATAAGGACAACGTGAAAGAGCTTCGTGAAGTGAAGCTTAGAATGGAGGGTATTCCAAGCGCCCTCGAATTCCGCCATCGCAGCTGGTATGAAGATGGCATGCGCGAGCGGACGCTTGCGTTCATGAAGGAACAAGGCTGGATTCACAGTGTCTGTGACGAACCCCAGGCGGGTCCAGGTTCCATTCCCATCGTGCCGCAGGCCACGGATTCGGAGATGACGCTGGTTCGCATGCATGGGCGCAACGTGTCCGGCTGGCATCAGAATGGTGCGCCCAATTGGCGCGAGACCCGTTACCTGTACCGTTACAACAAGGAAGAGCTGTTGGAGTGGAAAGGGTATCTGGAGCAATTGCAGGAGCAGAGCAAGGATGTCTACGTTATTTTCAACAACAACTCTGGTGGCGATGCAGCGGCGAATGCCCAGATGATGATGGACCTGCTGAACCTGCCGGTAAAGCCTTTTCCTGACCGTTCTGAGCCTGAGCAGGAAGAAGGACCAGAGCAGCTGGAATTATTTTGATCCGTATTAACGACGAAGTTGTTCACATCTTAAGATAAGTGTTATTGTCACTGCTCTCATAAAGTTGGGAATCGGAATTCAAATTGGAATCAACTAAAAGCGGCAAGCCCTGGGCTTTGCCGCTTTTTCAGCTCGTATCTTCCTATTGAAGGCTATCCGCAAATATCCGTCCCGTCCCGTCAAGCACTAGCGCTGCGCAGCCGTAACCGAAGAATCGATAGACGCCTTGGAGAGCTGCTGATTCATCTTATGTGCTTCAATGCCAGCCAAGAGCACAATGCCGATCCCATGGGTATCGTTCAGATTCCACCCCAGATCATCGCGATAATACAAGGCGGTAAACGAGTACCCGGAACCGCGACATACCCCGTATATATTGCCTTTATAGTCAATCGACAAGCGCGTCATGCCTTCCCATCCTTTACGTACGGCCTCCAGATAAGGCTCCGGTTGTTCCAGCCACCCTTCCCGGATTCCACGGGCATAGGCGTAGATGAACATCGATGTACAGGAGGTCTCTTCATACGAATCCGGGCGGTTTAACACCTGATGCCAAAGTCCATTTTCCCCTTGCAGCACCAGATAACCCTGACTTAAATCACGGTAGAAAGTTAGCAGTTCCGGCCGTTTAACATGATCACGCGGCAGGATGGATAACAGTTCGGTTAAGGAGAAGAGCACCCAGCCGTTCCCGCGTCCCCACGGAATGCCTGTCGCGCGCCCACGCACAAAATCATACACATGGGACATGATCTGTTGTTCGGGAAGGTAAAGATACTTACGGAACATCAGGAACTGATTGACCGCATCGTCCCAGTACGTTGCATCTTCTGTCAACTGACCATAACGCATAAGAAAAGGCGTACTCATATATAAGTCATCACACCACATCGTCTCCTGACGCATCTCCCCACTGCCTCGTACCCGGTAAAAGGCGCCATCCTCCAGACGTTCCTGCTTATCCGTAATATAGCCTGCAATCCGATCCGCGGTATCTCTTCCCCCACGAATATCGCCGAATTCCATCGCAGCAAGCAACGTAGATCCGAACGAACCGCAATCATCCAGACTGTCGATGGCAGACAGCTGATTATTGATTCCTGCCGCACCGTACCCTTCCCGATCCCATAGACCATAGCGATCAAATGAAGTACTCAGTTCAATATGTTGCCGCACGTACTGAATGTAATCGTCTCGCCCCAATTCCTGTCCCGTCTGGAGCAGTCCAAGCAGGGTGACGCCGAGCGGATAATTCCACTTTCCGTAATGTGTATTCTCCAGATAGGGACGAACATGCGTATCGGGAAGATCTACGTGCCAATACACACCTTGTGCGCCATCATCAAATACAGTGTCTGTTCGCATGATGTCGGCGTGGGATGGCTCAGCGCCGGGAGCAAACACACCTGTGTACAGCCAGGGGTCAGAGCATCCCGCAACCGGATGAGGAGGTTTCAGTCTCCAGCCTGTGGAACCCGAACGCTCGGCATCTTCCAAAGAGAATCCCCAAGAACCACCAGGTGCTTGAAATTCACCTTTTGCGACCAAATCCGAGGAACCGTAACGACGTGGGAGTTCAACGTGAAAGTTACCGCTACTTCCAGCAGAGTATACTTCCGTGCCTTCCACATACAAGGTCAAAGCACCATCATGACGGCCTTTTAAAATAACTGGCGTTGATCCTGGCAAGGTTACATCCAGTTTGGACCATGCGTAGGCCACAGCCGGCTGTTCTGTACCAAAGATTCGGGCAAAAGAACCCATGCTCCGCTCCTCGTCTGTCCACGCCTTGCGCGGATACCAGGAAAGGCCCGTTTCTTCTTCCGTCATGCCGTCACGAGGAAGAGATAATACAGGTTCATCGACGGGTTCCGAATATAACCAGCCCTCCTGTCCTTGACGATCTGTCCCAGGTGTGAGGAAGTGCAGCGGGAAATTTTTGAAAGAGGCTGTTCCGTAAATACCGCCGAATCCCACTTCTGTTTTGACAAAACACAGCAACACATCATTCCAGCCATAGTTAACGGAAATCGGAATCTGGGTTCTTCGCTCAGGAAATAATTCCTGCAACAACTCAGACTTGAATACCTCTTCGCCGTTCACATAGATCGTCACCGGACTATAACAGTTCAGGCCCGTATTTAACGTTGCATTCTGCTCGCTCCATAACTTGCCCCATACATACACGTACTGCCCTGCATGCGCCTCTACGCATTTCTCATTCAGATTCAGGTCGTAGCGATAATCGCCAAGCCTGCGAAAACCTCCCTGATGGTAGGCTCTGAACAAAAATGAATGTTTTGGATGATCACCAATATAACGCTGAGCCACCGTAGTCAATATATCCGGAATTGAATCGTACACCTTGCCTGCAATCGCCTCGTTCTCATGAAAATAACGAATGATCGTCAGCTCCCTTCCTTATACCTTGATTCGTTCGCTTAGCCGCAATGTCTCTCCGCCCTGTACTTCAACAACCTGCTGATCTGCCGTGAACCAAACCGAAATGGCAGACGGATTATGGATGATGGAGCGATCGGCCGAACACTCCAGTCGTTGAACTGCTTTCCAATAGGCGATCACTTCGATGTTCGTCGCGTACCAGATGTCGTTCCTGCCGCCAATCTGCTCACCGAACTGCTCGATAATCTCCCAGTTGTCATTGTCATTGAACTCGTAACTGTGACCCCAGACGTAGAGCAATAGTGGCGTACCTGTTTTGGAATGCTGGATAAAACGCTCGGCATGAGCCGCCAGATCATGGTTATGATGACAGGTTGGATGCCATTCGAGCGGCCGTTCTGGCAGGGTGTATCTGCCATGAGATTCAACAGTACGGGCATAATCAATGCCAAGCCACTCCAGCTTCGTACTTAACGTACGGTCATATCCTCCGTTGGGATAGGCCATACCTCGTACCGGATAATGGACAAGCTTCTCCAGCGCTTTTCGGTCCTCAATAATCTCTTCGGTCAGCAATTCATTTGGAACATAAGGCAGCGTAGGGTGAGTAACGGTGTGAACAGCTACTTCATGTCCGGCGTACAGTTCCGCGACTTCTCCCGGCTCGATGCGGCCTGGATTGCCCAGGGTACCGGAATTCAGATTAAATGTTCCCCGCAGTCCATACCGATTACAGATATCCACCAGTCTGCGATCATGCACCACTCCATCATCATAGCTGAGCGTTAACGCTTTCATCACGCCACCTGGATAGCGGTCAAACTGAATACGATGTCCCATCCTCTTCCTCCTCCTCTTTCTCCTGCTTCTTTTCCTGCTCCCTATTTCTGAATTTCCTTCACGTTAAAATAGCGAAAAACACCCTGACCTCCACGATTCGCGAACCGTGTGTTTACGGCATAGATGCCCATCTTCGCGCCTACCCAGAGTGCTGTTGTGGCGTTAAACGGTGTACCGATCGGCTGAAACTCCGCTCCGTCCTCACTCCAGCTAAACTGGCACAAAGCAGGTTCTGTCAGAGTAAGCCGAAGATGAATGGTCCAGCCGGTTGCCTGAGAACCCTGGCCCTCCCAGTTTAATCCCGTTTCCTCCCATTCTTCTGCATGCAGATGGCTGTCTGCGCGTTTGGCTCCGCGAATCAAGGATAACCGAATGGTTCCGTCTTCTGTCTGTAACAGGCACAGGCTTGCATACGAATCACCAAACATAATGAGACCTGACTGGTCCCCTTCCTGTCCAGGCAGGAACGTGAGCCGGGTTGTCGCTTCAAATTCAGAGGCAGGCAGCTTCTGCAAGAGAAGATGAGGTGTACCAAACAAAGACTGAACACCCTCCGGATATGGATGAGCAGGCAATACGATCCCTCTTTCTGTACCTGCCTCAGCCCAATCAGGACGGGAGTTCGCCTGCCATTGCCACTGCAGCCCCAGACGATCAGCCTGAAAATTATCGGATACCTCAGGTACAGTGATCGGATAGGAGGCTCCTACATCTGGTTTGATGTGCACATCCACTGGTTCACCCGTTCCATTTCCTTCGCGGTCAATTCCAATGACAGGCCAGCCGTCTTCCATCCACGTCATCGGCTGTAGATGAACAATGCGGCCATATGCATCCCGATCCTGAAAATGAATAAACCAGGACTGCCCCGATTCCAGCTCCACATATCCTCCCTGATGAGGCCCATTCACAGAGGAAGATCCCTGATGCATCACAATCCGGTCCTCATATGGCCCAAATACCTGTTGAGAGCGCAAAACGGTCTGCCACCCCGGCTTCACACCACCAGCCGGAGCAAAGATATAATAATACCCATCGCGCTTGTAGAACTTGGGCCCTTCAATGGTCGGATGATGTTCGGTCCCATCAAAGACGATCATGCCTTCGTCCAGAAGCTTCCTGCCATTCGTAGCCATCCGGCACACTTTGATTTTGCTCTTGATTCCACTGCGACTATGGGCAAAAGCATGTACAAGGTATGCTTGCCCGTCCTCATCCCATAAAGGACAAGGGTCGATCCAGCCCTTCACTTCATGAACCAGATGCAGCGGCGACCACTCGCCTTCAGGGTGATCCGCTGTGGTCATGAAGATGCCCTCATCCGGTGTGCTGAAGAAAATCCAGTACTTCCCGTCATGATACCGAATGCTGGGTGCCCATACGCCTTTGCCATGAAGAGGCACATCATATCCTGGCAGATCCAGCCGTTCAATGGCATATCTTACAAGCTTCCAGTTCACCAGGTCTTTCGAATGTAAAATCGGTAGCCCCGGAGTATGGGAGAAACTGGAGGCCGTCATATAAAAGTCATCTCCTACACGAATCACATCCGGGTCCGAATAATCCACATGCAGAATCGGATTGCGGTATGTACCGTCACCCTGATCTGCGACCCAGACCGAGCCCAGTCTTTGTTGGTCAAATTGGGTTGTATTCATACTTCCACTCCTTCATCTGAATTCTTCAGCAGGCACATGACCTGCATCCTGCAATCGATGATGTTCCGAATCAAAATAAGTGCCTTCCAACAGGCCAATCAACGTGTTGGTAACACGCACTTCAATGTCGTTGTCTCCCGGACGCAACCATGAGATATCCCCCTTCCAGCAATACGGAGACCAGCATCGTACACCAAGACTGTGTCCGTTCACCCGCACTTCCACCACATCCTGCACACGCCAATCGCTAAATTCCAGTTCGAAGATGGTGGCTTCTTCTGGTTCATCCAGCCAGAACGTGCGTTTATAACTCATTTCCCCGGCAAAATAGGGATACAGCGGCTGAGGTTCAGGTCCGATGCGAAGGGCCGTGTCCGACTCCCGCACGAGCGAAGCCATGCCTCCATGATGGAACTCCACGCCGAATCTTCCCTGTAGATACAAGGGATCCACGATGCCATCCTCATCTTTCGTTACCTCAACAATCACTGTCATTTCATTGAGACCACTGCGCAGCAACGCCGTGATATCACAAGCGATGTTATTGTGGTCGGTTATTTCGATTGGATTGAATTGTTCCTTCCCAAGCGGTTGACCATTAATCTCCATGGACCAAGTGCCCGAGATCGCTGCTCTGTCCATGAATAACAGACATACAGGCAATGCCGTTCTCAGCTCGAATGTGGTTGTATATCGGCATTCGATGGGATAGGCTACGGATGCGTTCTTCGGTGTGCCAAATACCTGATTAAACTGGACTGGCAGATGCTGCTGCTCCGATAATTCTGCCGCCTGATCAATAAATGGTTTCACAGCTGCATGCAGGCTTTCCAGAATTACACCGTTAGCATTGGAAGCCTGAAGATGGAATTGTCCCATTCGCAAGATGTTAGGCTGTACCGTTTCGAGTCGCCATGGCCCTTCCGCAGGAATTCTGATCTTACTGGCTTGTTCCACTCCTGTTGTTAATACCTCTGCCCCCGCAGCTTGTAAAGTAAGACGAACAGCATGCGCTTCATAAGGCGCCAGCGTTAGTGAAATGCACCATTCCCCGCCACTGCTCGTATACGGTAATGCCTTAAGCTGCCCTGTCTCCAGATCGAGTCGTTCTGCCACGAGACAAGTGTTCTCTGTGAGCTCCGTCCCATCCCACAGCTGTCTGGCGACCAGCTTTAATTGCCCCTTCAGATCCAGCCCCTCCTGATTGGTCAAAAAAACCATATGCTCCCCATCGGACAATTGACGGGTGTGCATCAGCAGGGATGCACTTTCTTCCTCCATGATCCAGCAGATGGGTTCCGGCAATACCTGATCGAGCAGGAGAGAGATTAGCTCCAGCGAAAAGTCATCTCCCTGCCCCGTTCCTGCGGGTAGAAAATAGGCATTCCCCTCACCCTGATGCCACATGATTTCACGGTCATCATGATCTGTTGACCCGCTACGGCCCCAGTACACCTCTTGCGGCTGCTCGCCCGCACCAAAGAACTGGGCAGCTTCATCTCCCTCCGGACTTCCCGGCTGGATCGCAATATGCGGAGGCATCCCAACAGAAATGACGGTTCCTCCCTGCTGAACGAATCGCTTCACCTGTTCCCATGCCGCAGTCTCCAGATTCAGCATCGGTGGCAGGATCAACACATCATAACGGGCTATACCGATCTGAATGATACCATCCGTCAAGTTAGCTTCAGCCAACAATTCGGGATCAAGGTGATCATAATCTCGTCTGTTTTCGAGCAGATGTGTCGTGATCCTCATCCAGTCCTTCGTCAGACGATTCAGTTGGATCCGCTCTGCTTCGTCTTCACCGCTATACTCAAATCCATGCAGCGGATTACCCATCAGACTCCAGAATGTCGTCGTTGGGTCAAGCACAGCAATACGAATGTCTGCTGCTCCGGTGCTCATGAGATAGCTCAAACGTCCGGTGTAATCCCCCAACTGCCGGAAATGC
The DNA here is from genome assembly GCF_054161325.1 of Paenibacillus sp. Z3-2. Classification (NCBI taxonomy): domain Bacteria; kingdom Bacillati; phylum Bacillota; class Bacilli; order Caryophanales; family Paenibacillaceae; genus Paenibacillus; species Paenibacillus sp. Z3-2. The sequence continues at coordinate 5,209,791 of NZ_CP096397.1, forward strand.
TTCCAGTAAGGATTCTGCAAAAATTGAGATGGCGGTGCGTCATGCTTCGCAAGCCCGCCAATCGTATAGAAAAAGGCGTGAAAGTTATAAAAATTGGTGCCCATGGCGGCCATTCGATCAATCATCCACTTGGCATCCTGCAGTGTCATGGACCAGCCTACACTGTGAAAACATTCAATCAGATTGCGGCTTCGTCCAAGCTGCCGGGCAAGCGAACTGACCATCTTGGGATTGTCTCGCATCTTTTGGCCGTATCGTTCCAGAATCCACGATAAGGATCGTCCGATTTTCTCATGTGCCGAATCCCCCCCTGGCATATGGCTGAACAACTGGGTCGTCATCCGTACGCCAGGCACTTCAGCCGCATATTGGATTCCTGCTTCTTCACACCAATCATGCACCTGTTTGTGATAGGACTCCCTGAGAAGCAGGTGGAGTGACTGGTAATAGTCATACCGAATTCGATGCGCGTCCGGAACATCACCATATAGCAGGGCCGGTAGCGAATCGATCAGACTATAACCACAACGCTCACTGAAATAACGGGCAAGCTGTGGTGACCAGGGGATACGGCCCAGCGGTGCGATCTCATCTGAGAACATGCCTTTGATTACGCTTTCAAATTGTTCTCCAACCGCTGACTTATAACGCTCATGTGTCAGTTCAATAAATCGACTCATCGCTTCCTTGTGGCAAGGATCAACGAAGTTGCCGTAATATTTGAAATCATCCATCTCCTTTTCCTGAAAAACAACAAGCTCCCAATCACCCGCGGGAACATCCCACAATAGACGGAACGCTGTTCGGTAGGTGAAAAACCGCTTGCGATTATACGAGGTGAGTCCGGTCTCCTGATAGACCTGATCGGTCTGGATATTGCCGATTTTACTGCGCAAGTCAATGGATTCCTGCCACAACCGTTTGCCCTGTGCATCCTTGGGAATCGCCTTGGCAACCAACACTCGTCCCCACGGCAACTCCAGATCCACAGCTTCTCCGCCCTGAACCACCAGCTGGTGATGTATGAGCTGTCGCTGCTTCGCTTCAGGGAAATCAAGGGTCACTTCTCCGCCAGCCATCCCGCTTGGATATGGATATTCGTCATATAACCATACCTGTATGCCATGGTCGGCAGCTGCCTGCACTGCAACCCGCACCTTATCGAACCATGCTTCAGAGAGATAGGGAATCTGTAGTCCCTGACGCGGACAGATGAAGAATCCGCCTACACCTTGCGCGTCCATCTCAGCCACCTGCCGCTTAATCTGCTCTTCTTCCATGTCCCCGTTCCAGAACCAAAAGGGATGGACCCTGTACTGCGCCTCGGGATTTTCAAATGCATCCCCGTTCCACATGTTGCCTTCCTCCCTGCATGTTCAAGAGTGGTCGTTAAACTTTACCAATAACGTTCATTTGAGTTCAAATAGGTTTGTTTCGCTTTGATTATACATCAAAAACCATATTCAGGAAGTCATAATTTCCAGAAAGTTGGATGAAATTTTTGTTCACGGATCAAGCCATTACAGCGATAAGAAAAAGCCCGGCTGTCTCCGTTACGCTGAAAGCACGGCTACCGGGCTTTGGCTTATAAAACTATTTCAGTGCAGCGTACAGTTCATTGACTTCTTTCACATAATCGTCTCCGCCGTTGTTCTTCCACAGGGCAACAGCATCTTCGAATCCTTTCTCATCAATCTGACCTACGATATATTTGATCCGTGCATCGTTAATGATATTATCCAGCTGCGGTCCTTTCTGAGCGTAAACATCAGAGATCAGCGGTTCGCCAGGATTGGCGATGACAATCTCTTCGTTGGCTTTCTGCACCTGTGCAACCTTTTCACGGACAGGTGTCTGTTGTACACGAAGCGTTCTGTCTTCCGGCACAAACATCAAAATCTGATTTAAGCCCTGCAGGTCGCGGAGTGCAAGCTTGTCAGTGCTCGGTACGATGTAGTCTTCTTTTTTCTCGTATTGCTTACCTTCCAATCCGTTGTACAACAATGCCTGCAATTCCGGTTCGTTCAACTGATCCAGGAAGCTCAGTACCTTCTTCAGGTCTTCTTCCGTTTTGACACTGCTTTTGGAAATGGCAATCAGGCCGGAGTAGCCGGACGTTGGCATATCGCGCAATCCCTTTGGACCTTCCATTGCTTGCAGCACATCTACACGTCCTGTCGCATTCGGGTCTTTATCCAGTATTTTCTGATCCATGCGCTGCGCATTATCTGCCACATCCACCATGACACCTGCTTGACCGTTTACAAATGGATCAGGCAGTTTCGTCGCATCCATCACGGCAAAATCCTTGTTTACCAGACCTTCACTATAGATTTGACGGAAAAATTTCAGGGCTTCCATATATTCTGGTGTCTCATGCGCCGGGATCAGGCCTCCGCTACCATCATCTCCCCATTTGTTCGGTGCACCGAACCATACCTGCATGTTATCCCATGGGCCCGTGAATTTGCTGGCAACCAGACCGTACGTATCATCCTTGCCGTTACCGTCCGGATCATCCTTCGTGAACGCTTTCAATACATTGTAAAATTCGTCAATCGTCTTCGGCTCTTCCAGCCCCAGATTCTCCAGCCAATCTTTGCGGATTGTGACCCCATTACGTCCTAGGGCGCGTGCCCGGTAGATCCCATAGGTTTTGCCATCGATTGACGCATTGTTGGTGATGATTTCATTCATCTGGCTCAGATTCGGATAGTCTTTCAGATATGGACCAAGCTCCCAGAATGCTCCGGTTCGTGCCGCATTAATGAAACTTGGGGACTTCCCTAACACCACCATAATCTGAGGCAGTTTTCCCGAGGCCAGTGTAATATTGAATTTGTCTTCGTACGAGCTGCTCGGCACCCATTGCAGGTTCACATCCACCTTGGTCAATTCCTCAAGCTTCTGGATGACTGGGCTATTCTCCGGCGGATTCTCCGCTTCAAAGTTCGGCAGCATGATTGTAATCTGATCGGTGCTACCCGTAGCGGTTCCTGAACCTTCTTTGTCGGTGGAGCATGCGCCCAGAATTGTACTTAGTACCAGTGAAGCAGAGAGTAGCAGTGCACCTTTTTTGAATCCCGTTTTTTGTCCCATACGTTCTCCCCCTTGGCTTTAGCCTTTGATTGAACCTAACATGACACCTTTGGCAAAATGCTTCTGCAAAAACGGATACACCAGCAAAATCGGAATGGTACCTACAACGATCACCGCCATTTTGATTGACTGCTCTGGTGGCTGCACAAAATTGGGGTCCATGTTCGCCATATCTCCGACACTGGCCTGCGAGAGTAATACGATCTGCCTCAACATGACTTGCAGCGGCCATTTGTCACTGTCGGAAATGTACAGCAGTGCCGAGAAAAAATTGTTCCAGTGTCCTACGGCGTAAAACAAGGCGAACGTGGCAATGACCGGCTTCGATAATGGCAGAACGATTCGCCACAGCACCCCGAGATCCGAACAGCCGTCGATGCGGGCCGCTTCCTCCAGCCCAGGCGGCATTTGCTGAAAAAAGTTTTTGACAACAATTAAGTTAAAAGCGCTGATCGCGCCAGGAAGCATAAGGGCCCAGTAGGAATCAAGCAGTCCCAGTCCACGAATGACGAGATACGTCGGGATCATGCCACCGCCGAATAACATCGAGAAGATCACCATGTTCATCATGACATTACGGCCCCAGAAGTCACTTCTGGATAGTGGATAAGCCATCGTTAGTGTGAAGAACAGATTGACCAGTGTACCTGCCACCGTGATGAAAATGGAAACACCAATGCTGCGAAAGATCGTGGACGAGGAAAAAATATACTCATATGCACTGAAGGAAAACACCTTCGGAATGAGGAAAAAACTGCGTTCGGTGATCTCGGCTTCCGTTGCGAAAGAATTCCCTATAATATACAGGAAAGGAAGGACGGTTAATATGCCCAGAATCCCCAGCATGACGTAATTGAAGATATCAAATACCTTGCCGGCAGGGCTGTTGTATAGACGGCTGTTCATGCGCGCTCCTCCTTAATAAATTCCGGGGTGACCGAATTTTTTCGCAAGTTTATTACTGCCAAGCACCAGGATAATCCCCACCACAGACTTGAATAGTCCAACAGCAGTACTGTAACTGAATGCACCTTGCGTAATCCCCACCGTGTACACATACGTATCAAACACATCTGCTACATCCCGGTTGAGGGAGTTGGTCATCAGATAGATCTGCTCAAACCCGGTATCGAGGAAGTTCCCCAATCGGAGAATAAGCAAAATGACTATGGTCGTGCGAATCGCTGGAAGCGTGATATGCCACATCCGCCGTAATCGTCCTGCGCCATCCACAATGGAAGCTTCATATTGCTCCGTGTCCACACCTGCGAGGGCCGCCAGGAAGATAATCGTGCCCCATCCCATTTCTTTCCACATCATCTGGACAATAATGAGCGGACGGAACGAACCCGGACTGGAGAGCACATCAATCGGTTTGCCTGTAATCCAGGCGATCAGGTCGTATAACACCCCGCCTTGCGGGGTCAGGAACACATACGTGATACTGGCGATAATAACCATGGATACAAAATGGGGTACATAGACCAGCGTTTGAATCGTTCTTTTGAAGAAAGCGACCCGAATTTCATTTAATAATAAGGCGATAATAATCGGTGCCGGAAAAAAGAAGATGAGATCATACAGGGCAAGGACCAGCGTATTACGTAACAGTCGGAAGAAGTCCGGATTGGAGAAGAAGTTCGTAAAGTTCTCCAGCCCCACCCAATTACTCTCACGGATACCCAAGAAAGGCTGATAGTCCTGAAAGGCAATGACGATCCCCCACATAGGCAAGTATTTAAAGATCACAAAGTACAAAAAACCGGGAAGCACAAGCACATATAACCATTTGTTTCGTTTGATCTGCCTTTTCCAATTGGACTCCTGTTTTAAGGGTCTTGTAGCCAGCTCCCCTTGAACAGTTGCAGTGGCATTGGTATTCCAGTCCGTCTTCCCGTTCATCATGTCTCCCCTCCCTCAACGATGTAAGCGTTATCAATTAACCTGATACTCAGACTATACAGCCGATCTTTTTCCGGCAACCTTCATTTTTTGCATACCTCTGGTACTATGACCAAGAAGCCCGCTATAACGCCATTTTCACATGGTATTGAATATATCGTAGCAGGGAAAATTGTACATTTTTGCAGGTTTATCTTTCTTTGTATCACGGTAAAAAAGAAAAAACCGGTATCCGCTAATTCCGGATTCCGGTCAGAAAAGACAGCTGTATGAACGGTTATTGTCCGAACCATTGATCGCGATACTGACTCGGCGTAACTCCCTCCTGTTTCTTGAAAATCCGATTAAAATAACTGTGCTGATATCCCACAGCCGCCGCAACATCATTAATCTTCATCGTTGTCTCACGTAGCAATTGCTTCGCCGCATCCATTCTCACACGTGTCAAATAATCAATAAAATTAATGCCCGATACCTGTTTGAATGCCTTGCTCAGGGCATAGGGTGTCATCTGCTCTGTATCCGCACAGTTCTCCAGCGAAATATCATTCTGGTAATGCTTATCGATATACAACATCGTACGTTCCACCACCAGCTTCAGTGGTTCCTGGGACCGTTCCTCGATCTCTTGTACATACGGCATAAATACCTCATTAGCCATCCATTGTCTCATCTGCGTGGCTTCACGAAAACCGGATAATTGCTCATACATGTTGCGACCTCCAAACAGCTTATAAGGTGTTACCCCCGTTTGCAGCATCATGTGTTGAACACTCCCCAGTAATTGAAGCATCATCTGTTGCACCTGGAATTCGGTACTGTCCGTCTGCGTAATCTCACTCATGAATTGCTCCAGCACACGTTCCGCTTCGGCTTGCTTGCCCAGCCTGATCGCCTGGATCAGCTCGCGTTCCAGCCCCAATGGATAGGAAGCTGCTTCATTTCTATGGAAACATTGTTCATCCTCCAGGTCCAGAATCTGACTGCCTTCCTCCACACTGCGATAGGCAACGGCCTGTTCCATCTCGACGAATCGTCCGGGCAGTTCCTGAAGTGAAGCAGCCGGGCGGCTGACCATCAGAGTCACCTTCATTTTGAGCGTTCGCCCAATGACCTCCACCAGTTCCTGTCCCCATGAGAGCGCCTGTGACTTCACAGGTTCGTCATGAGGAGCGATCACAAGCATGGCTGAAGACAGGTCGTGGAAGTTCATGACACTAATCTGCCTGAAATAATTTTTGGCGACTTCCTGAGTGATATTCACTGCTGCAAAAGTAACCAGTCCTGTGTCCCGGCTTCCAAATCTGCCTTCCAACTGCTCATATCCCGTAAAATACATCTGCACCAGCAAAAACTGCTGGCCCTCCAGTTCAAAGCCAAGATTACGCATCCGCTGCTGGAGATCCTGCTCGTTATAGGCATATAGATGCCCCTGTACAAGTTGTAAAACAAAACTGTCGCGTAAATGGGGTAGCTGCTCCTGCAATTGGCGATGTGCCGTGACACTGCGGGAGGTCAGTTCGTTCCACTGTTGCTCCAGGAGCTCAAACTCGTCCAGCTCTGCATCCGTTGGTGTTGTTTCGTTTCTACCAGGCGTAAGCAGATGCAGCATCCGCGCTACGGGCGAATAGATTCGGCGTGAAGCAAACCAGGATAACAGTAACCCAAGGATTAGACTGCCTGCACTGGCAATAACGATGATTTTGGATACCAGCTTGACCGGCGAAGTGACTGATGTCAAAGGTGCCGCGGAGACGTAAGTCCAGTCCGAATCGATCCGACTCAATGACCCGTACGAGACGGAATAGGTCTGATCCTCATATCGGAACAGGAATGAGCGGCTGTCTGCGTGCAGGGCCACTTCTTCTTTTAGCTGCTGCTCAAAAGCAGAATCCTCTCCCGCCGTTCCCGGATTACCGGTAACCAGTGTGTTCCCTTCCTGATCCATAAGGAACGTTAACCCTTCGTCATATGGAGTAAGCGTTTTCAACAAACTGGCGACTTTCTCGTTATCCAACGTAATAATCAGTGCACCAAATGGATTAATGCTCTCCCCCGGGATCTTATGTACAAGAACCAGTGCATTGCCTGCATCTGTATGCAGTAGACTATCGTTTGTCAAAGGTGCGGTATCTCTGTTGTTGTTGGAAACCCAGTCTGTCCAGTACACGTGGTTGCCCATGGAGAGGTAACGATCATATGCCTGTATCTTGGCTTCATCTTTCAATTCGGTATAATCCCGATTAAACAAGATTGGCTTCGGTTCCTGCAAATACAGCTGTGCTGACTTGATCAGTGGGTGGGAACCTTGTAATACATATAAGGTAGTCACAATCTCCTGCGTTTCATTAAAATAATACACAAAATCCAGCGTTCGCAGTGCATTGCCAAACCTCGGCTCAAAAGCCCAATGGGATAAGTTCATCTCCAGATAAGCCAGCTGATCATCCACATTACGTGCCCGGTTCTCAATCTGGTTCTGATGCATCTGATTGAATTCGGTCTCCATCCGGCCAACAACCTGTTGATACATGACGATACCTGTGATTAGCCCGGGAATACTGGCAATGAGTAAAATAAGCATGAGGCTGTTTCGATAAAACCGCCCTTTGTGTCTTCCTGCCTTTAATCCGGATAACCAATTGAACGTGCCCAATATTCGATCGCTCCTAGTCGGTTCCATCGGTACTCACCTGCCTGCTCGCATCGGTCTGACTGTCATGGAAACTTCCTCAACTCCCCTGAGAATATATGGATGAAATCCTTTTCTTGTATTATACGCATAATCATCAGGTCAATGAAACGATATGTAACCGATCATTTTTTTAACCAATGTTTTATTAACCTGACAAAATGGATTACAATGAGATAAAGCAAACATGAAGGAGGCCTTTTTAATGAAAGAACAGATTTATTTTGAACAAAATAGAGAAAAACACCTGGCAGAACTGAATGAATGGTTATCCATTCCGAGTATTTCCGCCATTTCCGAGCATAAAGAGGATGTTAATCGTGCAGCACAATGGGCAGCAGATGCACTCACACGTGCAGGTATGGAAAACGTAGAGATCATTCAAACGGCTGGACATCCGATTGTCTATGCAGATCACCTGCATGCACCCGGCAAACCGACAGCTCTGATCTATGGACACTATGATGTACAACCTGTTGATCCGCTTCACCTGTGGGAGACGCCTCCTTTCGAACCTACCGTTCGTGATGGCAAGCTGTTTGCCCGTGGTGCGACGGATGACAAAGGACAGATTTTCCTACATATCAAGGCAGTAGAAGCCATTCTGGCCGAAAACAAAGAACTGCCGGTTAACGTCAAGTTCTGCATTGAAGGAGAGGAGGAAATCTCCAGCCCGAACTTGCCCATCTATCTGAATGAACATACAGACAAGCTGCGTGCAGACATGGTACTGATCTCGGATACGTCCCTGCTTGAAAAAGGAAAACCGGCGATCTCCACTGGCCTGCGTGGCCTCTGTTCGCTTCACGTAGATCTGAACACAGCCAATACCGACTTGCACTCCGGTTCATTTGGTGGCGGTGTACCCAACGCACTGCATGCACTCGTGTCCCTGCTCGCTTCGTTGCATGATGAGCAAGGCCGCGTGAGTGTAGACGGGTTCTACGACGGCGTTCTGCCATTGTCTCCTGAGATGAGAGAAGAATTTGTGAAACAGGGATTCAACGAGGAACAGCTTCGTCAAGACCTCGGGCTGGAGCAATTGTACGGCGAAGAAGGTTACTCATTCGTGGAACGTGTTGGCGCTCGTCCAACATTGGAACTGAACGGCGTATGGGGTGGTTTCCAGGGTGAAGGCAGCAAAACGGTTATTCCGAAGGAAGCTCATGCCAAAATCACTTGTCGCCTCGTTGCGGACCAAGATCCACAACATGTATTGGATCGTATCGAAGCACATCTGCGCGCTCACGTTCAACCGGGTGCAACGCTGCATGTGAAACAGATCGAGAAAGCTTTTGCTTTTAATACTGATCCTTCCAATCCAATTCTGCAAAAAGCGGCAGATGCATATGAGCACGTATATGGCGTTCGTGCCCTCTTTACCAAAGATGGCGGCTCCATTCCGATTGTTGAGAAGCTCTCACGCGTTCTCGAAATCCCTGCTGTCATGATGGGCTTCGGCTTGCCGGATGAGAATCTGCATGCACCGAACGAGCACTTCAACCTGGAGAACTTTGATAAAGGGTTGTTGACGATTGTTCAGTTTTTGAAGAGTTTGTAAAAGTTGAAAAATACTCTTACACGGAGGTCACTACGCGGGGAGAATAAGCTTCCGATCGCTGTTATCCCCCGATTTCTTTGATTCCCTTTTCTAAAGGGAGAAATTCGGGTGATAAAGGCGAACGCTTTGCTTCCTCAGCTTTTTTCTCCCCACTCCGTTAACGTGTAAATTATTTATTCAACTTCATAGAGTAGGGGCAGATAGATATTACAAAAACGCTGGCCTACAGGTCATCGTTTTTGTTTGAATCGATTTCGTCCCCTTCACTACGATGCAGCTTCTCATATGACTGATTTTAAGATTGAGCCTACTTTACAAATGAAGGGTAGTGTAGGTATATAAGTATATAAAAGGGGTGTGCCGTCCAACTTCATGACGGTACACCCCTTTTGTAATTGGTAGATCTAGATATATTCGTTTATTTACTTTTAACGAACCGGGAACTTGCTATTCGACGAAAATCCGCAGTTTTGACGAAATAACGAATCGTAGACGCTTTATTTCCTCGTTTTGCATGTCATTCATCAATTTTCTACTGGAATAACGTGGCTGACGTTCATTAGCCCTGTGACTAGAAGGAGAAACCCACTTTCGGGACATCCTCCAGATTCTACTCACCTCATTCCCTCCAATTATGTGCGGAATGTTGTGAACTTCAGCATGTGCACAAGCCGGGATAAGTGTGCAATCTCCTGCTGGACTCCTGAGGTATCCGTGCCCGCCATAGCCTGGTTCGCTCGCAGCGTTCTGCGCGTGTTCAGCATACCTTCGATCAGTTTCATGACGGTGTTACGTCCACGATGATCCACAATCATATACTTTTTGCGTGCATCCAGCTCTACCCATACGATGTTGCTGAATGATGTGAACAGATGCCTGCGATACTGCTCCATATCGGTCTCATTGTAATGCTCGCCATAAAAGGCATAGTATCCGTGTATGTGCAACTTCTTCGCCAGCACTGTGATGAACGGATCATGTTCGAGCATAGCGTTACGTTCCATGTTTCACGCCTCCGTTATGCGTGATCCGCAGATCCCGTCTTTTTGAGATCTATTTTAGCATATTATCCATACCATTTCCTCTTTGGAAGTCCTTGCGCTAAGTTCGAACAAAGAAGATGGATTTCAACTACGCTGTCCTCATTCCTCACATCTCCCTACAAATTATCTTACTCACCAATCCGTCTGCCCTTCACCCACACACCCTCAATACCCAACTCCGCATTTAGCAAAACGAGATCTGCCTGTTTTCCTTGAGCCAAGGAACCTGTCCGGTGATCAATGCCGAGCAGACGTGCAGGGGTTAGACTTGCTGCCCGTGAAGCTGCCTTCAGACTCAAGCCCACTTCCTGCACCAGATAACGGAAACCGCGAATCATCGTCAGTGTGCTTCCAGCCAGCGCGCCGCCGTCCTTCAGTCTGGCCTCTCCATGCTTCACGATCACGGGCAGGTCGCCAATTTTGTACTCTCCGTCATCCAAACCCGCAGCAGACATGGCATCTGTGATCAACACGAGTTGATCGTTATGTTGCTTCAATTGAGCCAGGATTGATATCGCTGCAGGGTGCACGTGAATGCCATCAGCAATTACCTCGGCACTGATGCGTGGATCACTCAGCACGGCTCCCGCAGCCCCAGGTAGACGGTGATGCAGCGGTGTCATGGCATTGAACGTGTGTACTGCATGATGCAGTCCTGCCTCGACTGCCCGCTCCACCTCTTCATAGGTCGCATCCGTGTGCCCGAGTGCCGCTGTAATCCGCTGTTCTCGCAGCCATGAGATAACCTCCAGTGCGCCTTCACGTTCCGGTGCCAACGTTACTTGACGGATCAGACCGGGATATTGCTTTTCCCATGCTTCGAGCCAAGATACATCAGGCAGAATGATATGTTCCGGATTTTGCGCACCAGGCCATTTTGGACTGAAAAACGGACCTTCCAGATGTACGCCCTCAAGCTGTGCATATGGCATTGAACCAGAACGGTAGCGGTTGACTTCCGCAAGTACGCTTGCCAGTTGCTCTTTTGGAGCCGTCATGGAAGTCGCAAGCATGGCTGTTGTGCCCTGTGTACTATGGAAAGAAGTGATCTTGTCCAATACCTCCGGGCTTGCGTCCATAAAGTCTTCTCCGTTCCCACCATGCACATGGATATCAATGAATCCAGGCACAATGAGACCACGTTCGGGTACAGGTATAGGCAAGGCCTCTTTCCTAATCTGTTCAGACAGACCTTCCGCTATCCCTGCATAGAGGATTTTCCCATCCCTCCAAGCTAGTACACCGTCTTCCAACATTTCATCTGCAAGGAGCAGCTGGCCTCGAAGAAGCGATGTGTGTTTTTCTCGATTACTTCCGTCAACATGGTTACTGGATGCAATCATCTTACCAGCCTCCCTGCGGCACGATCCAGCAATACCACCACATTCGGATGACATTGTAAAAGCGATGCAGGACAAGCCGTTGTAATTGGGCCCATGAAAGCTTCGCGGATAATCTCCGCTTTTCCCTCACCACGGGCAATGAGCAGAATCTGTTTGGCTTTCAAAATGGTACCGACACCCATCGTAATCGCCTGAGCCGGAACTTCATCGATGCTGTCAAAGAAGCGTGCGTTTGCCTTTCTGGTCTCTTCTTTCAGATCCACAACATGTGTCCGCCCAGTCAGCTCCGTTCCCGGTTCATTGAAGCCAATATGACCATTATGTCCGATGCCGAGCAATTGCAGATCTACCGGTCCAAGCTCTTCCAGGCGCTGTTCATAGGAATTACATACCTGTTCCAGATCGGCAGCCTGACCATCAGGCACATGGGTTCTAGCCAGATCTATATCGATATGATTGAATAATTGTTCATTCATAAAACTGCGATAACTTTCACGATGCTCTGTTGGAAGTCCGACATACTCATCGAGATTAAAAGAAGAAGCCTGTGAGAAGCTGACAAGCCCCTTCTGATACAATGTGATAAGCTGTTTATATATGCCTACAGGAGAACTTCCTGTCGCAAGTCCCAATACAGCCCGTGGTTTGGTCTGCAACAAACTGGCAATAAGGCCAGCACCCGTGGCGTTCAAATCTTCTTCATTTTCAAAAATGCGGATATTCATCTGTCAGGCACCTCCGTTGTGTTGTACTCGATAAGACTGCACATTGTGATAGGATTGTTCCAGTCTGGGGATAAAACGGTCAAAGTCGGCACTTACCATGCCTGTGAACAAAATATCGACCACATGCAGAAGTGCAATACGTGAAGCCATATCTCCACGCCTCATGCCTTCTTCCAGAGAGGACGTGAATAGTGGAATATCGGATACAGCTGCAAGTGTGTTCGTGCCGTAAGAAGTCAGTGAAATCGTAGAAGCTCCAGCCTCTTTGGCACAATGCAGGGCATCGATAGTCTCTGGTGTTTCGCCTGAATAGGATACGGCCATCGCCACATCTCCCTCAGCGAGCGAAGATGCCGATGTAATCTGCATGTGTGAGTCGGAGAAAGCCGTACAGCTTTTGCCGATCCGCACCAGTTTCTGATAGAAATCCTGCGTAACAATCGACGAGGTAGCCACACCGTACAGATCGATGCGGCGAGCCTGGCACAATAATTGAACCGCACGCTCCAATCTGCCCAAATCCAGTAAACGAGTAGTATCTGCAATAGATGCAAGGTGATTGGCTTCAATGGCTTCAACAATTTTGGAGAGCGGGTTGCCAGCGACGATATCCTGATATGCCGTTTCATCCGAAGCGTGTGATAACTCTGCGGCGAGCTTCATTTTGAAATCGGGAAAACCTTTGAAATGAAACGACTTGCAAAAGCGGGTTACTGTCGCCGCACTTGTTCCACTCTGCTCTGCCAGATGGCTAATCGTCCAGCCGGGAATATCCGATGGAGATTGCATAATGACTTCGGCAATACGTCGCTCCTGAGACGGAAGGTTATTCAGTTCTTGCTGCAACGCACGTAATATGGCTGCCATGAGGACCTCACTTCATGAAAATTATTTTTATTTATTTTCAATTAAATAAGAAAATCATTTTTATAACTTCATTTTAATCAAGACGATCCTGCAAATCAAGAGGATTTTCACACAACTTTCAAGTGAAGGAACGGTGTAAAATGATCCCTGGCCACATGGTTTGGTGACTCAATCCCGGAACTACGCATAATCAGAGGTTAATTAACTATATATCAACAGCAAAAAAGCCTTGCCCCATTCTTCATGACAAAGAATAGAGAAAGGCTTTCATGCTGCTACTTAATCCTAACTGTAATTCGCATCAGATCTTCAGTTCTCCAAGCTTAATCAGCTCGACAACTGCCTGCGAACGACCCTTAACATTGAGTTTCTGCATCACATTCGAAATATGGTTACGCACCGTTTTCTCGCTGATGAATAACTGCCCTGCGATGTCACGCGTTGTTTTGTCTTGAACTAGTAATTCGAATACTTCGCGTTCACGGTGGGTCAACAAAAATTTGCTTTTATGATCGATACCCTTCAATGTTCACCCCTCCTTGCTCGGGTTGTGTTGGTGTAACAAGGTTAAGGGGATACAGTCAACTCATCTTATGTCAGGTCAAGGGCGTTGGTTCAGTTTTATAAGAAAAATGGGCAGTAATTATGTGTTTCACTGTCCCAATAGAACATGTTCCAATTTTTATGTAAAAATTATTTAAACCAAACATGCCCTTGCAGCTGATGTTGTCATCCCCGCAAAGGCACATTGGTTATCTGTCTGATTCTAAACTACCGGTTCACTCGATTCATCATGCCGTCATTATTATTACGGTTCATCAGACCATCGTTAAGGATGCCATCACGGTTATTTGTATCTGTTCCGTTCGTTGGGAAAATGCGCTCTACCATCGATTGGAACGTATCGATCATGCCACTCACCGGTTTACCATTACGCATATCTGTGGCATAGTTCTCCACATGCTCCACAAACTCCGGATTGGCTGATACATATACATTCTCGATGTTCGGTGCAAACTGCTTGATTTTGGCTGAAATCTTACCTTTGATCTCATCCGATGTGTTATCGTCCGTGCTATTTACACGTTGGCCTTCACTTTGCATTCCTTCGTTCATCGTATTAGTTCTGCCACTGTTCGTCAGACCACGCATCATACCAACTGTACCTGTGCCCATCGTGCCATAGATGCTGCGGTCATTCCCCATATGCCCACGATCTGTTGCTGAGCCCGTGTTCAATCCTGGAGCAATTCCGCTGGTACTGTATGGGGATGTGGTTCCCGTGCCGCCATTCACACGCATACCACCCATATCTTGATTCATGTTTCCACCACGCATGGTATTACTGGCATGATTACGCATCGTTCCACCCAGCATGCTCGTACGACCATTCGACTTGTTATCCAACTTGCCTGCATGACCATCTGTCAGACGAACAGCGACATACGCATTACGATCCGTTAGCATGACACGGGCAGATTGAACTTCCTTCATCTCCGTAATGCGTTTGGCCAGCTCTTCACTGGATTTCAGGTCAGTCACATTATGCATACGATAGCTTTGCGCACGAATACCATCCATGCCATTCGTTTCCACACCATAACGGTTAATCCCGTTGGATTGCTCACGAACACTTTGCGTATGCATATTGTTGGTATCCCGATTCGTACCACAACCTGTCAAACCGGCCATTACAAAGATTGCAGTAGACAATGATAACGTAATAGCTGTTGCCTTTTTGACTGCTGGCATGTACTCATCCTCCAATGTTTGTTGGTTTTGGTCACAAAGATAGGATGCGCTTCTGTACGTACCGATATGCTGAAAGGATATGGTACCTTTCCCTATAAAAAAACAGTGCCGCTTATTCGCAGCACTGCCTTAAGGTAACTTGAATTTCATTTTAAGTTTGTCATACTCACTTTTCTTACTTAACGTTCATTCCTCATCTGATGAGGAATTCGTTGACTCATCTGCGGCATTCGATGACTCTTCTGAAGAAGTTGTTGATGCTTTAATCGTATCCGGGAATTTCTCCGCTTCCGACAGACTCGTCGCATCCATGACATATGCCCACTGACCATCCGGCGTAATGACCCAGATCTGATCCGGTTCGGATGGCAGTGTAAGCCCCCGGTACACATCTCGAACTTGTTGCCCACTTACCGTCTGTTCAACAGACAGGGTGAATCGGGGAACAGTACCCTTCAGCTCCGAAGCTTTGCGCACATCATCGGCTGTAGACAGGTTTTTGATTTTGCCAATGAGCGATACGGCATCTGTGGCTTCAATGGATTTTCCATTCAGTGTCCAGACCTGCTCTGCCGCACCATCCCCCGATGTCGATTTCAACATCCAGGTGGCAGCTTCACCCTCCCACTCCAGAGAAGCAACATTCGTCTCATCCATGTTAAAAGGGGTTGTATCCAACAGATCACGACGTGACAAGTTGATGTTGGTCATCGTCTCTGTCTGCACGGCAACCACGGGGCCCGAATCAACGCGCACATAACGTGCATCATCTGCTGGAAGCTGGCCGCCAATAGCCAGTTTAATCTCCCGGTTATCTTTTAGTTTGATATCGATTCGTGTAGCATCTGTTCCTAATCCGTACTTATTCAGATCCGTCGGTGCTTCTTCTACCAACAGTTCCTGGTTCGCACCACTCAGAGCATCCAGCCAACTGCTTACACTGTAACCGTTCAGAGGATAGGCTTTCGGTTCAACCATCTGCCAGACGCCATTCTCAAGCTCTACAGTCGACGATGCTACTGCACCAGTTGTATCCTCCGTTGTGTCATGTATCGTGATAGATTGGATGTCCCCGGACTGAATGCCAAGCAACTTTTCTTGTACCGCTTCTTCTTCCCGAAAATAATTTTGACTGGCTGCGTACACCCAACCCACAATCAGTACGATGACCACCAATATCGTTGGAACCCATTTTCTCATACCCGTCTGCGCCTCCACCATAAGAGTACACCGATTATAACAAAGATAAGCGGGAACGCGACAATCGCCACGAAGAAGATCGTTCTGGCCTGTTCACCATTCAGATATGCCATCTCATAACCGGCTTGTACCCGTGGTCGAATCGTCAATCCATCTTCTTTTTCACTCAAATAGTTCACGGTATTCAAAATAAAATCCCGATTACCGCCATTCGCAATTTCCGAATCCTGCATGAAAATGGACGAGCCCAGAATAACCGCCTTCGGTTGGCCATCCGTCGTATCGGCTGCATATCCTAGTTCCACTGGACCCTGAATGTCCTCTTCCGGATCATTGGTCGTTTCATTTTGCAATAAGCCGCCGATATTTGTCTCACCGTAACTATCATTCGAAGAATGAATTAATGGGGAAAGTGTATATTTATCCTGTTCTTTGCTGGTCAACGCAATCGACAGCGACAACATCGGATACAATTGGCTGGCAGCGAGTTTGTCCGTGATTGCATGTGTACCATACTCTGGTACCACCCAGAGGGGCCCCATCGTACTGGCCTGCTGATTATCCACCATGACCGCATGCTCATCAACAACGCCATAGTCAGCCATGAGGGCATCGATGTTTTTCCAACTGGATTTCATATCTTCCACGAATCCGAGGGATAATAACAACTTGCCTCCATTACTCAGATACGTGCGAATAGCCTTCATTTCGGTATCACTGAGATCACGTTGTGGCCCAATAATGGCCAGCACATCTGCATCTTCGGGAACCTTGCCAGCTTGATTCAGCTGCAATTCCTCCGTTTGCACATTGTTCTGTTCCAGGGAGGACTGTAGCGTAGTCATCTGAGCGAGACTCAGCTCTTCATGCCCAGTCAGGAATACCATCTTGTGCATCTCGGTAGAGGACATATTCATTAACGCCTGCGTTAACTTCTCCTCACCTGTGAACTGATATGATCCATCACTGCCGTCGCCTGTTGCGGTGAACAAACTGGCGATATCAATCACTTTGTGTTGATCTCCTTGCTCTAGAACAATGGAACTGCCAGTTATGCCGTATTTGGATGCAAGCGCAGGTTCCTGCGTCAGATTATACTGTTTTAGCTTCAACTTGCTATTACGTTTCGTGTATTCCTCCACCATATCCGTGACTTCACGGTTCAGGACGGTATTGTTGGTATTTTCAACGGTTAGCACCAGAATGTTGACGTCATCCTTCACATTTTTGATCGCAGTAAGAGACTGGTCAGATAACGTATATTGTTTGTTCGAGGTTAGATCCAGCTGAAAACCGCCAAGTGAATTCAGGAACAGTGTTAGCAAAATAAAGATGCCAATCACCGCTACGGACAGCACGGTACTGTTGGTATGACTTAACCATTTTTTCATTTTCTCACCTCCACCGCTTCCGTTCCACAATTTGAATGCTTAACAGCAGAAACACACCCGAAAGGGTGACATAATACAATATATCCGGTCCACTGAGCACACCTTTCATGAAGCTGTCGAACCGGTTGGTCAGAGCAAACGGATCCAGCCACTGTTGCAAAGCAGATCCCGTATTGCCTGCGAATGAATCAAGCATCCACAAAACGAGCAAAATAATAAAACCAGCGACCGCAGACACCATCTGATGCTGGGATAACGTAGAAGCGAATAGTCCTATCGCCATCATGCTTCCGCCGAGGAAGAACAGACCCAGCGCAGACATCCATACCGTCGTCATATCCAGTGTCCCATAGAACGACATGATGAAGGGGTACACCAGACTGCACAGAATGAGTACAACCAGGATGGCGAGAGAAGCAAGATATTTGCCGAAAATAATTTCCGTGACACGTGCCGGAGAGGTTAGCAATATTTCATCCGTTCCCTGTCTGAATTCCTCTGCAACGAGTCGCATCGTTAATAATGGAACTACAAAAAGCAGCATAGATAACGTGTCCCCCAGTACGAGACGATAATCGACAATGCTCGGCTGATAATACACGAAGCTGGAGTAGAACAACAGACTGGTCATCAGTACATATACCGCAAAAGCAAAATAGGACGTCGGGGACAGAAAATAAGCTTGCAGCTCTTTATTGCATACCGCCATCATTCGTCTCATTTGGAGCCCTCCCCTTTGCGAGAATGGGACGAGGAATCCGCTGATGTACTTGTTCCCGATATACTCGACGAGTCGATGTCCGAAGTTACGTCCCGATCCGTTTGTGCCCCTGCAACCTTATCCACATCTGCCGAATTCACGTCCGTGTCTGTTGTTTCGGTTGTAGTCAACTTCAGGAAGATCTGCTCCAGACTCAGATTCTCCTTCTTCATCTCCAGTATCGGTAATCCTGCACCGGACAAAAGGTAGAACAACTCTTCCCGAAAATCTTCCGCGCTCTCTCCTGTGAGCAGCATTTTAACCGTATCCACTGAACTTGATGTAAGTGAAGTGTCTTTGGCGGTATTCGTATCCGGTGCCTGAATGACTTCACTCCGTACCTTCTCCCATGGTGTCAGCACATTATGTAGTTGCTCCGCAGTGGCCTTCACTTCAATCGAAACCTTGAACTGATCCCCCATTGCTGAGCCGAAATGCTGTGGTGAACCATCCAGCACAAGCTGCCCCTGATTAATGATCAACATTCGATTACAGAGCGTGCTCACTTCCGGCAAAATATGCGTACTGAGCAGTACCGTATGGTTCTCGCCCAGTTCCCGGATCAGATCCCGAATCTCGATAATCTGATTCGGATCAAGTCCCGATGTTGGCTCATCCAGGACCAGCAGATCTGGCTTGTGAATGATGGCTCCCGCCAGTCCAAGACGTTGCTTGTACCCCTTGGACAATCCACGCACCAATTGTTTTTCCCGACCCTGAAGTCCCAATCTGCTAACCATCTCACTGACCCGCAACTTAACCTCACGGGCCGGGACATCTCTCAGATTCGCTACGAATCGGAGATAGGACTGCACTGTCATATCCGGATAGAGGGGCGGCGTTTCTGGCAGGTACCCAATCTTCGAACGAACACGCTGGCCCTGCTCATGCACCGATGCACCATCCACCATAATGGAACCCGCGGTTGGATGCAGATAGCCCGTAATCATACGCATTGTAGTTGTTTTTCCGGCACCATTGGGCCCGAGAAACCCGACAATCTCACCACGTTCCATGGTGAAATCGAGTTGATGCACGCCGCGCTGCCCTTCGTACACTTTGCTGACCTGTTTCACTTCGAGCACATCATTCATCCTTTCCCGTTAAAATACCCGTGCACCATCATTACAGTAGATGTTGGGCACGGGAAGTTCCTTGTATCTTACGTGAACTATCCTAAACTCAGCTTAATGTCACTTGAAAGAAAGCTTAAAAATAATTGTCTAAAATGTGAACATTCGCAGTAACACCCACACCCTGCGCTTAAAGCCAACGTACCATAGAGTACAGGAGAATGTGCTCCTGACCAAAAGTCAGAGGGTGAATCGTGTGAAAGTATTATTCACGTTTTATGTTCCAAGCGGTGGCGTGGATACGTTAAATCGACTACGCACCGCCGTTCTGAAACGTCATGGCATAGAAGCGCACTTATTGTATCTCATCACTGGATCGGGATTACAAAACAACAGTGATACGCCCATTTTCACCGCGTCCAGTGACGAGGATATTCATCATTTAATTCAGACACATCATTATGATGCCATCATTGCCACATCAGATATCGCTATGCCCGGCCGCTTGAGAGGACTCGGTTATACCGGACGAATTATTTTTGAAGCCCAAGGACTTGGAACGCGCGACCAGGCTCTGGAAACCATCCAAATGGCTGTACCTTACCTTCAAGCCCACTGCGATGCTGCTGTTTTGCCCCCCACAGACCACCTGCTGGATATGTTCATTCATATCTGCCCTTGGCTTCATCGGTTTGTGATTCCCAATATGCTGGATACGGACACCTTTGCCCCGATCTTGGTGGATACCCCACCCTATCCGGTACTCGCATGGGTAGGCCGACTCGAACACAACAAAAACTGGCGTGAATACCTAACCATATCCAGTGAAGTCATCAAAAAAAATCCGCAAGCCAGACTATGGTTGTTCCACGATCCCACTCTGGCTAATCCTGAAGATGAAGTCATGTTCCGGCATATGCTGGCAGAATACGGGCTTGAAGATAAGATTGGCATCTTCATCAATGTTCCCCATTCTCAGATGCCTACCTTCTATTCCATGATTGCCGCTTCAGGGGGCATCATGTTATCCACTTCCCTACTTGAAGGGTTCGGCTATGCCGTCGCTGAAGCCATCTCTTGTGGCTGCCCGGTACTCAGTACAGATTCGGACGGTGTACGTTCATTTATCACACATAACATGACTGGAAAGTTCTATCCGATTGGCAATGTCATGGCAGCTGTCTCCGAAGCAATGGACCTCATGAACAACAAGAAACTGCGTGAATATATTCGCATCCAGGGCAGACAGCATATGAGCTTGTCTTTCTCACCAGATCGGTATGCCGTTTCTTTCCGTGAAATGATGACCGCCTTGCGTATTTTCCATTGAGGATCGCAAAAAGGCAGCTCAGAGGGATGCTCTGAACTGCCTTAATAGGGTTGATATTTTTAGTGTCCCATCATCATTGCAGGATCAGGCTCGTCGCCATGAAGGTCTTCCTTCGGCATTGGTTTCGGTTTGCGCAGGATCAGACTGAGCAAACATCCGAACAATGCAATACAAGCAGCCAGGAAGAATGTATCATTGAAGCCACCCACCAGACCTTGCACTATAGCCGTCGGCTCCGTACTTGTTGTATTGTCTGCGATTCTTGAAGTAAGAAAGCCTGTAAGCCCTGCAACTGCGAAGGATACGACCACTTGCTGTGCTGCAGCCGTGAGCGGCGTAACCCGTCCAACCAACTTACGTGGTGCGGCATTCAATACATGCGTATTGAGCGGCATCATGGACAAGCCCATACCCAGGCCCATCATGATCAGAGCCGTAATAATCAGACCAAGACCTGTCTCTGCCGTGATGGAGGACAGAATAAATAATGCACCCGAGATAATGCCCAGACCCACGAAAGCCAAAGGTCTCGCACCAATTTTATCAAACAATCGACCGCCAAGCGGCATACCTACTCCAGAAGCCAGAGCCTGTGGCAGCAGAATGAGTCCTGTCTCCAGTGCAGTGTAGCCTTTGATCTGCTGCAAATAGAGCGGGATCAGAATCATCGCACCGAACAGCGCCACTTGTGACACCCATGCGAGAACAATCCCCCGCGAGAAGTCAGATGATTTAAACACCCGGAGTTCCAGCAACGGATTTTGATGACGTAATTCTACAATAATGAACAAAATGAGCGCTACACCACCCACAATTACACCCGTCAGTGTTGTTGCAGATGTCCAGCTCGTTCCTCCCTCACTCACACCATAAGCGAGCATCGAGAATGCAATTGGAGCCAGAATCATGCCGAGCAGATCCAGTGCAGGCGTGCGTCCACGATCCGTATCAGGCAAGAACTTGATACATAGAATGAAAGCTGCAATACCAATTGGCAAGTTGATCAGGAAGATCCAGTGCCAGCTCAGTGATTCAATAAACCAACCGGACAATACCGGACCCAATGCAGGGGCAAGCAGCATGGGAATTCCGAGCATACCCATGATGGAGCCTCTTCGCTCAGGAGGAGCCAGACGAAAGACCATCGCCATACCAATAGGAGCAACCATGCCTCCACCGAGGCCCTGAATGATACGGTAAATGATCAATTGTTCAGGCGATTGAGCAATCGAGCATAATACAGAACCCAAGGTGAACATGACAATCGTGAACAGAAATACTCTTTTGGCACCAAACCGGTCAGTTAACCAGCCTGCCAGTGGAATAACCGCAGACAAAGCGAGGGTATAACCCGTAACCGTCCATTGAATGGTCTTTAGATCTGTCTCAAAATATTGAACCAGATTCGGAATGGCCACGTTCACCACCGTGCTGTCCAGAATGACCATAATCATTCCGACGATAATGGCCAGGAGTGGCAGTATAATCGTTTTGATTGAAAACTCTGCGAGCTCCTGGGATACTGTTGTTTGTTCTTTCACGTTCTCCACACTCTTTTCCAGCCAGCCGAGCACAGGTTTATCTCTGCGTCTTGCTCAGCCTATATTTTACGGCTAATTTCAAACTATCGTTTTAAACCGTCGTTTTAAACTTTCGTTTAACACTGATCTAATTTTAATGAAAATACCTTTGCTGTCAAGCTATTTTTTTAGAACTTTCTACTATGAATGCACCACAAAAAAATGGAACAGGTACTTCCCTGTTCCACACATTGGCTGATCATGCCTATTCAATGATATCCATATCAATCTGCAAGTTTAATCATCTGATATTCTGACAGTATGCCCAACGTCTGACCGTGAATACTCCTGCAATACATTCGAATAACCAGAAGATTCGGTGCTGAACTGTTGCTGATGATCCTCATTTCATAAGGCTCGGATGACACATCCAGATTATGAATGACCTGGTTACCACCCGCTCCCCCCGATCCCGATCCGATATGAAAAAGATGTCGGAATAGCTCCCCGTGGATACTGGCCCCACCAACAAATACATCTGTCCCTTCCTCTCCGCCAACATAGGCTAATTCCACGTCAATATATTTCACGGGAACAAAAGTCTGTAGCAGATTCTCATGAATTTCGAGTAAATATGCGGCCACTATAGATCCCTCCTTCATTGCATGAAACTTCCTGTAGATAGGATATGCTTCCTCTCGTCCATTGCCATTTGCATTCACCCATTTCCAAGCAATTAAACGGAAATGCCCGACCTTCCGGTCCTCTTTTTTCATAGAATAAAAGGATAGAAGCTCGGCCTATGGAGGCCGTGACAAGGAGGTAGCTATGAGAGTTCTGCTCGTTACGTATTGGGAGCTTACACATATGGGTGGAATATGGACATATGTCAAACAGCTGGCTGACAGGCTGATCGCACTTGGTGTTGAAGTTGATATCATGGGCACGAATGGTGCCAATAACGAAGTATATATTCGTAATCTGAACCGGGCATTCTCCAAGGATAAAGTGTGGCCTATGCTGCAAGCGAAGCTCAATCCGACCGATCTGCCACAATTCACAGCTGATCCTCTTCTGGCTTATTATGAATTGAACAGATATGCCTTCGAGATGGCCGCCGCTTATCTGGGGGTGGACCACTATGATGTCATCCATGCGCAAGATCCGGTAGCTGCCGTCGCCATAAAACGCATCTTGAACCGCAATATCCCGCTTGTCACCAGTTATCATGGAGCACTTGCACGCGAAGCCTTCTATGATGCTCAAAATTCCAACCCGCAGCTAACCCTCTCTGCATATTTGCAATCGAAACGCGGACGTTACTTTCTCTCATTGGAAGAACGAAGTGCAGCCCTGTCTGAGCTCATTCTGGTGTCCAGTCATTGGATCAAGAGTACGCTTACAGAGCTTGCGGTTCCCGAATCGAAGTTCCGGATAATCCCTTATGCCGTGGATCTACCGGCCTACCGTGCATTAGCAGCGACGAAGTTCCGCCAGCGACCACCCACCGGCAAGAAAGTCATTGCCTTTACCGGAAGGCTTGAATATATCAAGGGCGTTCATGTGTTAATCAAAGCCTTAGCCAGTCTGAAAAGTAAACGTTCTGATTGGGTCTGCTGGATCGCAGGAGAAGGCAATCTGTTTGATGAATTGCGGGCCCAGGCCACGGCGGCTGGTATTTCAGCCGATGTTGTATTCTGGGGCAAGCTGGACAATATTCCTTCCTTCCTGCGACATGCCGACATTTATGTCCAGCCAAGTCTGCAGGACACGCAACCTTTCTCCGTCACCGAAGCACAACTCGCGGGTGTACCCGTTATCGTCAGTGGTACAGCCGGCATGCCTGAGATGGTTGAACCCGGACGTACAGGATGGGTCGTTCCTCCGCAGGACGTTGATTCCCTCCGTGAACTGCTGGATGCACTTCTGGAGGATGACATTACCCGTAAACAAGTAGGGGCTGCGGCCAAAGCCTGGGCCGAACAAAACCGCTCTCTGGAAGAGATGGGACTTCGTACATTACATGTCTACCAGGAAGCCATTTATAGAGGAGGGCATTCCATATGACACTGCTTGTGCCTAGTGATTTGTACAATCGCTGGTTCTCTACGCCTGTCTCCACACCTCACATTGACGTGGATTACGCTACAATGAATGAACTGATGAAGAAGCTTCCCAAAGGATACGTATTTCCTGATCCTGCATCCATGATGATACTGAATTCAAAAGATTAAGTTTCCACTACCACGCCATGTTTAAATAACATGCCTGAATACCAAACAAGGGGCTGTCCCATATGTCATAAGAATGACAGGGGACACCCCTTATTTACTTTCATGTGTCTAACGGAACCAGAACACGCTATTTGCTTTCTTTTGCGCATGTCTGACTTGTAACGAATCACAGAGACGTTATTTCGTCCATCATGGTCAGTTTTCCAGCTCGAAAGCCATTTTTCAAAGGGATAACGTGACTGAGATTCGTTAGAATTTGCTTTTAATCTGCTGCCAATTTGGAATACATACTCAGATCGTTGAACGTTTCGCCCGCCCTCTCGTATGCTCTAAGTGTTCCTTCAAATGTAAAATTAAGCTTCTGTAAAAGCTTGATCGAATTCACATTCTCGGGATCAACCTTTGCTTCAATTCGATTCAGCTTCAAAGTCGAGAATGCGTGAGTTAACAAAGAAAAGATCGCTTCTGTAGCGTATCCTTTCCCCCAGTGGGATCTGGCAATGTCATACCCAATCTCTGCTTTTAGATTTTCAAAATCCAGCGAATTATAACCACAGGAACCAATGATTTCATTGGACTCTTGTACAATGATAGAAAACCGGATAGCCTTGTTTTCCTGAGAAAGCTCCTCCAGAAGATTAATCATTGCCGTGGCTTGATTTTCATCCGTAAAACAACTAACATTCATAAATTTCGTAACATCCGGATCAGACCAAATCTTAAACAAACTGGCCGAATCCGATACTTTCATTTTTCGCAATTGTAACCGTTCTGTGTGTAACTCTGTAATCAATACTTTTACCTCCATCAGTTTATTAATAGTTAGGTTTAAGATATTGATATCTGCGCATAGTCCATTCCCTTCTGTGTACAATTACGTTTCATTATACAGGGAATTATTCGTGCAAGTATTTTTATATAAGCGAAACATGTTAAACTAATAGTGTTCAAAATGTATTTCATGAAGGAGAGTTTGACCATGATCATCCAATTCATTCGCTATAGGTAATGTAAGGTGCAGATCACATAACCCGGCAATTTTGACAAAATAGCTAGGGTTTGTTTGACTGTGCCTTTTTTCCATTCACCTATTATGAATGAGAGGGTGCTTCTTTGTGTTCCAAAAAAGTAAAAAGTTAATCAGTGCTGCAATACTTGAAAAGCATCAAGACATATTTAGATGTCCGTTATGTAAAAAAACAATGCAAGTTGTCTATTTACAGAGTTTAGTATGCAGCAATCATCACTGTTTCGATATAGCAAAGCAAGGATATGTAAACTTATTGTCCCGAGGTATGCGTACGAAATATGATAAAAAGATTTTTGAGTACAGAAGATTAATCAGTAAAGACGGTATATTCAATCCATTATATGGTGCGGTAAGTCAGATTATAATGAATAACCATTTGAGCAATGAGCCGATAAGGGTGCTCGATGCAGGTTGTGGAGAGGGGTCTCACTTAAATAACATACACACCGAAATAAACCGAACAAAACCTATGGATCTATTGGCTGTAGGAATCGATATTTCTAAAGAGGGAACTAGTTCTGCTGCAGCAGAACATCCAAATGCTATCTGGTGTGTCACGGATATTGCAAACTGCCCCTTTCAAAGTCAAAAGTTCGAATTCATTTTGAACATCCTTTCGCCAGCCAATTATTCGGAATTTCAGAGGTTATTAAGTGATCATGGTTTGGTGATTAAAGTCGTGCCTAATCAGGACTATCTAAAAGAGTTAAGAGAAATCCTTTATATGGGGTCTAAGAAGCAAAATTATTCCAATTCACTTACAATCAACCACTTCAAGAAACAATTCAATTTAATTGATGTTGAGAGCATCCAATATCAGGTGAACTTAAATACACAATTAATCAAACCGTTGTTGGGTATGACGCCATTATCATGGGGGACTTCTGAAGAGCGCATTGAAAAAGTTCTTCAGTTGAATCTGAAGCAGGTCACTATGGACTTTAAAGTTCTAATCGGATCGGCGAAAAATTAACACCACATGATTAATTCATTAAACTAACGGTAACCGTTAGTTCTATAATCTATGAGCAGTCTGCAGTTTATAAGCAGGCTGCTCCTTTTTCAGCATGAATTATTGGCAAAGTTAAGTCGCCGGTATTCAATATGGAATTTGCACTCGGTTAAATATTCTTACTTCCAATATCCGCCCACATGCAGCAGATTAAGCAGCGTTGGACGATGCTTCGCCTGAGCCCGCTCCATCTCGGCCACCAGTGCTTTGAAATGGCGTTTGGTCCCCATCGACTCATGCAAACGGTAGCACATCAGCGGTTCATTGTAATAGAACAGCTCATACATCGGAAATAGTCTCATCCACATCTCATAGTCATGCGTGTAGCGAAAATCGGTATCGAACAAGCCAAACCGCTCAAATGCATCCATCTCTACCATGACAGTACAGCCGTTGATCGGACAACCTTCGAGCAGTACCTGCAACATCTCCAGACGGCTCCCCACTTCAGGCTGCACTGTATCCAACCACTCACTGTTTTCATTCACATAATGGTAGGCACCGTGACAGAATGAAGCCTTGGCCTCGCGCATAAACTTCAGTTGCTTCTCCACCCGATCCAGCAGCATGACATCATCTGAACTGAGCCAGACAAAATATTCCCCTGTCGCCTGCTTGATCCCCTCGTTCAATGCTGTTGCGGTTCCACCGTTTTCTTTGCGAATATAGCAGATAGAATCCTTGAATGGTTGTAGCTTCTCCACGTGCTCCGTTGACCCATCATCCACCACGATGACTTCAATATGCGGATACGTCTGGTGAATGGCACTGTGAACAGCCTGCTCGATATACGCACAATTATAAAAAGGAATGACGATCGATACTTTCGGCTCCATTCGGGCCTCCCCTTCCTCCGCTTGTCTCTGCACAGCCATTGCTTTTTCTCTATTATATGAAGAACGTTTCAATCGGTATCGGACATCTGTAGTGCTGTATAAGCACATTTAAGTAGCTGTCATGACTAATGTTAAAAAATCATTTCTGACTTTCAAAAATTAGTGGGAAAACTGCAAAAGCCTTATAGTTATATCGCCTTTTCTCGCAACATTCGTCGATACTTTTGGAATTTAAGTTTATATACAACCAAATCACGCTCCAGTCTTTTTAACAGAGATATTTTAGAAATTCAAAGACTTCAATCTTAAAACTACCAGATTTGATTCCTCGACATTATCAAAAATTGGTAAGCTGCCCGATATACAATATTTTATTTTTTTGCTTGAATAATGATTAGTCATATCATATATGACAGTTATGGTAACATTTTATATAAAGTTAACGATTTCATAGAAACAACAATAATATATTTCTAAATTCTAGAAAGCACACATTTAAACCTACCTTCTAAAATCTTTAATGCTATTTTTGGTACAACATGTCTCGCCTCCCCATTCCTACCACATATTTTGCATTAGTCCAACCTCATGTATATTTAACAGTATAATCTAAAAAAAATCCTACAATTCCTAAAAAAGACATAGTCTATCGATCTTGAGTTTCGATTCTCTTTTACATATAATCTACTTGGGTGGTACACGGATGTTTGATGATTGTGTTTTAAGCATTCATAGATAGATTTTGAATGATTATTTCAATATAGAAACCGTGGTGAGGAATTAATTCAAAAATGAACAATATTGATAAATAGAGAAGATCACGATTAATATTGATATTGTTTATCTCTGTTACATTGATCTTCTGGTCGACAAGGATTTTACTCAAATCGAACCGCTCTCATTAAACTTCGGTGCGAAATCTAACTTCAACGCATATATCCAACCAGATGTCCAGTAGGGTCCTTGCTGCAATTTAATTATAAACAATCTGAACTAGTAGAGTAGTGCACCACAAATCAAAGTCTGGAGATTAATAGGAATGCTCAATTTTCGAACTGGATGTTACCCAGAACAACACTCGAAACAGTGAAAATAGAATATTTGGGGTAGATCTAAGCTAGCCCGCTAGTAAAGCGCTACATTGGATACAATAAAAAATAATAATTTCCTGTAACTCATCTGAAACTTAATCAATTTTAAAAGAGGTGAACCACTATGAAATTTATTGGAGCGTATTTAAAACAGTACTGGTATCTCTATGTACCCTTAGCCCTTACAATGCTTGTCGGCATTGCACTAAATTTATCCTTTGCTTGGTTTATCTCGAGAATAACTGATGCGGCCATATTACAAGACTCCTCACAATTGATGTTCATGATTTATGCAGGATGTATTATTCTAGCTGTACTCGGTTTTAATGCATATGCTGATACATATTTAAAAGCTAAAGTGGCCAGTATGATCCGAAACGATCTCAAGAAAAAGACAATGAGCACACTTCTTCAATTAAAACAATCTTTTTATGATAAAAATCATTCTGGACAATTGGTTACTCGACTGACCAATGACAATTCAATGGTAGGTGATGCTCTTGGGAATACACTTATAGAACTAATTAAGAACCCTCTTCTTGCTATCTTTTCTTTTATCTATTTAGTTTCGATAAACTGGAAGCTTGCGATTATATGCTTATTGATTAGCCCTCTCACTTTAGCTGTTGCAATCGTTTTCGGTAGAGCTATGAGAAGACTTTCTAACGATTTACAAAATCAAAACGGGCAGACTTCTAGTTTTTTACAGGATGTTCTGGGATCAAGTATTATCTTCAAAACTTTTGCACTAGAAAACACTTTCCATAAAAAATTCGTGAAACAAGCAGAGACAATATTTAAATTGGAACTTAAAAACGGTAGAATGAGAGGCGCATTAGACTCCACTACACAAGTCGTAGCAAACATTGCATTCCTTGTTGCATTCATTCTTGGTGCATATTTCGTTTCTCAAGGCGATATGACTATAGGAAGCTTACTCGCTTTTACCCAACTTATGAATTACTTAATTATGCCCTTCATAGCATTCTCAGGCATTTGGGGATATTTTCAGTATGCTATGGGAGCTGCAGACAGAATTTCTGAAATTTTGGACGGATCACCAGAACAATCAAGCGCACCACAAGATGCGAAATCAGTCCATAGTTCGTTTAACAATTTAAAAATACATCAAGTTCACTTTGAATACGATAATGAATCTGTAATACAAGACTTATCCTTTAATATTAACAGAGGTGAGTTTGTCGCCATTGTTGGGCCAAGTGGGAGCGGGAAATCTACCTTATTCAAACTATTACTAAACTTATATTCAACTTCAAAAGGAACTATTTCAGTGGATGGCCATTCTTATGAAAACTTGAGTGAGGAAGACATCCGAAGATACTTCTCTATGGTACCTCAGGAGCCTTACCTTTTTTCCGGAACTATTCTTGAAAACATCATCTATGGAAATCCGAATGCTACAGAGGAAGAAATAGTTCAGGTAGCAATTCATGCAAATGCTTATGAATTCATCACTAACTTGACAGATGGCTTCCAAACTGAAGTTGGTGAAAGAGGCTCAAACCTCTCAGGTGGCCAGAAGCAACGCATTGCTATAGCACGAGCATTTCTTCGTAATGCACCGATCTTACTTTTAGATGAAGCTACGGCATCTTTAGATAATGAGTCGGAGCGCCTTGTTCAGGAAGCATTGAATAGAATGATGATTGGAAAGACAACCTTAGTCATTGCACACCGATTATCTACCATTCAAAATGCAGACCGGATTCTTGTTATGAAGGACGGTCGAATCGTCGAAAGTGGTAACCATGATGAATTGCTGAAAAGACAGACACACTACTTTAATTTGTACAACAAAAACTTAGTAACAGCAAACTAAACTCATAATTGAGTATGCGGACAGTGCTCAAGTAGTTTTTTTCTACAGCACTGTTCTTAGGCATTTAGTTGTCTTTATTTTAACTCTTAACTCCTGGGATCAATAGCTTGATATTCCTTTATTTCTCATACTCATGAGCAGTTGACAATGTAAGGCGTTAAACTGGTAACCTAAGGTATCCAGGAAAATTAAGATTCGAAATAAGATACAAGTCGAAGTATGAGTGAAGCGTTATCGGAAAGGATAGCCATTTGAGCAAGATACTTTATGAAGGATGACCGAAGACGAAGTTCGCGAGCGTAGAAAGACATCGCGGAGTTTAGAGCAAATATCGAGCACTTAAAAAAGCGGTATCCAACACTGCCCGGTATGGTCATAGCCCCGTCAAGTAGACAATAAAAAAAGAGAAATTTCATTAAGCGGCGACTTTTTCCCTGAATTCAATCGGGGAGAGGTCGCCGAGTTGTTTTGGAAACGTTCCTTGTTGTAAAACGAAATATACTCCATAATTTGGGTCCTTGCTTGTTCCAGATTTTGAGGCTTCTCCAAATATAACTTCTCCGTCTTCAAATGGGAGAACGACTCAATACAGGCATTGTCATAACAGTTTCCACGCCGAGAATGGCTTCCTATTAGCTTCTTCTCTTCAAGCAATTTGGCATAACTCTGTGTTGTATACTGAAACCCTTGGTCCGAATGGAGCAAGGTAGGTCCACATTTCAGTTTCTTCCCTGTGTCCATAACGATTTTTAAGTCATTTCGCCCGGAGAATTCCCAGGCTACAATTTCGTTGTTGTACAGATCCATCACAACCGATAGATAAGCAAAATCATGTCCAATCCGGACATACGTAATATCCGTCACGAGCTTCTGCACAGGAGCTTCCGCCGAGAATTCCCAATTTAAGACATTACGGAACAGAACTGACGGTTTCCGGCCAGCAAATGGACGTTTCTTGCGAATCACGGAACGAATTTGAAGTTCTCTCATTAAGCGGCGTACCTTTTTGTGATTCACCACGAGGCCTTCCTTTCCTAACGCGGTTCTCATACGTTTGTAGCCGAATAAGGACGAAGCCGGTGAATGCCTAAAATAATGTGCTTTTAGATCCGCATCCCGATCTGCTCGTTTCTCTCTGAGGACAACATTCTTCTTCCATTTGTAGTACCCTGCACGAGAAATTTCAGCATTTTTACACAACCAAACCACAGGTCCCCACTTGCTTATTTCTTGAATGGACTGGCACCGGGCTTCGAAATCCAGCTTCACTCTCCGTGCAAATTCGGATTGGGCTTTTTTAGATATTCTACCTGCGCTTTCAAATAAGCATTTTCTTCTTCTGCACTGCTAAAATGCTTCTTCGTCCAACGTCCAGGGTAATCCTCAAAACTCTCTCCATTTTGGCTTTTCCGTACCCAAGTAATAATCTGGCTCTCACTCCTTAATACCAAACTTCTCCATGATCCGACGTTACGCCCAACCTTCTTCCAATCGCAGACGAACAGCCTCTTTCTCGTTCTTCACTATATTGATAAAGGTTTGGCCTTTTTTCACTGTCTACCTTGAGGGGATACTACCAGTAAGTGAGGAGTAAATCTATTCGTTTTTAAATCGCTGAGGAGATGAGACTGAACCTTTACACCAGTGAAATCCCACAAATAGGCTACTACAAGTCGCTTAGTAAAAAGTTAGTTAATCCATTTAGGACTAATCTCTGTCTCTGCTGCACTTGTGGCCCCGTGTTATATCCTAAACTCACTATAAACCCTTTTGAATCCATCATTATAGTATACAGACTTAGTAAGTTTTCTTATGTTGTCTATAAAAATGACGGACTTCTATGTTAATATCATAATGATTTTGAACTCATGTTCTTGATCATGCTCAACGCAGATAGTGAGTCTTTTAGCCATATCAATAAAATCATCAAAATACTTATAAAGTGGAAAACGGCATAAAAATACATAACTATATATTTATCAGTAAATTTGCAATAGTTCTCTTATTAATTATAAGTACATTCTCACTAATTATGATAGCACAATTAAGTATCCCTCTTTAGCATCATTATCTTTGACAAAATTGCTGCGCAAAGAGGGCGTTAATCAGCCATCTTGCGGCCTCATAACTGCCCTCCTACGCTACCCGCCAAGCGCCGCTATACGCTGCAATAACGGTTCACGATATCTGGACCATACCATGGATGCCTCTCTGCCGATGACATCCGCATGACGAACTGATCCCATTCCTCCATGCCAACGATACGCAGTAAGTGGCTCGTTCAGGTAAGGAAAACGATGACCGTTCAGAAGAATACGCAGCCAGAGATCCAAATCGTGCGTATATGGCAGCAGCTCATCGAACAGACCTACCCCGCTGAACAGATCCTTGCGGATCATGACGGTACAACCGTTGACCGGATTGCCGTTAACGAACAATCGCAGCCAATCCAGATCGGCCATCGGTTCAGCTCCTCCGTTCAACTTGGTCACGGCAGAATGTTCATTGATGTAATGAAAATTCGTATGAGAAACCAGCACATTCTCGCGTTGCATAAACGCAAGCTGATACCGGATTTTATCAGGGTACAGATAATCATCCGAACTAAGCCAAACCACATATTCACCAGAGGCATGGCGGATGCCATGATTAAGTGCCGAAGCTGTACCTCCATTGCTTTTGCCAAGCACATTAATATATGGAAGATAGGGCTGAAGCAACTCCGCGTGCCGGGTAGCGCCGTCGTTCACGACAACGATCTCCACATCGGGATACGTCTGGTTCAGTGCACTCTGAATCGCCTGTGGCACGTAAGGGCAGTTGTAGAACGGAATCACAATGGACACTCTTGGACTCAACTTGGCGTCCTCCCTTGCTGGGCACGAACATCATTCAGAATATCCTGTAGCGATGTGGCAAATGGAATCAGCGGCAGCCAGCCTATCTTGCGCAGCAATGATAATTCCTCCTGTTTCCCCGCACCATCCGGACCGGAAGACGCTCCATCCCAGCGAACAGGGACTTCTGCTTCTGTCATGGACAACAGCAGATCTGCAATTTCACCAAGACTGCGCTCGACTCCGGACACCACAGGATATACCGTACCACTGGTTCCTTGTACCAAGAGAGTCGCATATGCCCTGACGGCATCCCGCACATCCAGAAAGTCACGAGTACTATCTCGCCCGGACAGGCGGAATGCCTCGGTTTTGCCCGCCTGCTCACAGGCAACAATATGACGTGCAAGCAGTGAACAGATACCTGTGGATGGACCGGCTCCGATTAGATTGCCCGGCTCCGCCAACATAATTTGTTGTCCGAAGAGCGACATCCAGGACAAAGACACCATCTCTTCCAGTGCTTTGCTGAGACTGTACGGATGCGGAGGCTGGGGAATCCGGCCGGGTTCCGGCGTATATTTTAACCTTGATCCCACAATAACGGTGCGTGCTGCCGGACAACTGCGAAGCGCATCCAGTAAATACAGAACGGCCATTACATTGGTCTCCAGAACCAACAATGGATCTGCCCAAGAATCAGGTACGGAATTTTTGCCGGCAAGATGCAGCACATAGTCGGGTTGCACCTTGTCGATCAGATGACGCACTTGCTGTTTATCATTCAGATCACAGACATGGACTTGGGCGCCTTTACCGAATGAATACACGTCGGGTCTCCGGACTACCGCTGCAACCACTGCACCTGCTTCCCGAAAATAAGACACGGCATGTCGCCCGGTAAATCCGGAGGCGCCTGTGATCAGTACTTTCTTGCCTGTCAGCTCTGCTCCATCCATAATGCCAGCTCCTTCAGCATTGTAGAATAATCCGGCAGGTCTGTCTTCACATCCTCGCGAGTGGACACCAGCGTACGGTCCTGCACCATACTGTCATCACGCACAATCGTCACATCCTGCTTATCCCAGGTCTGCTTGAACAACACAAGCAGGTCATGCTTGCTCACAGGTACCGGATGAGCCAGGTGGATGAGACCATTAACGGATGAAGCCAGGTAATGGTCTACCCATTTGGCCAGCTCAAGCGTGGTCACACCGTTCCAGAATACGCGGGTATATCCGCCAACTTCACCTGTCCTGGACATAAACCATTGCATCAGACCAATGCCGCCTTTCCGAATCTCGGGTCCAATGATGGACGTACGGATCGTCAGATGGCCTTCATCCTGAACTTCGCCAAGTGCTTTGGTGATGGCGTAAGCAGAGGTCCCGTCTGTGACATCATCTTCCCGGTATGCTCCCCGGTCCCCGCTGAACACACAATCTGTGCTGATATGAATCAGACGTGCACCAACCGTATCCGCAACCCGCCGCAGACGATGCGGCAGGAAACCGTTAATATGATATGCGGTAATTTTGTCCTCATCTGCGAAGCTGTTCAATACACCTACTGCATTTATAACCACATCCGGGTGCACCGCTTCTACCATTCGGTCGACCATGAAGCTGTCGTTCACATCCAGGAGCAGACCATTCGGGTCCGTGACATCCCGAGTTGTGTAGAAGACGCTGTGTACACCTTGACGGCGGAAATAGTCGACCAGAATATGGCCGGCCATTCCGTTCCCACCAAGTATCAGCAGTTTCATGACAGGAATCCTCCGCGTTTCAGAATTTCACGAATCTCCTCTTTGGTCATCAGTTGATGTTCTGAACTGAAGCTGTTGAAGGAGACCGGAGGACAATTCGTGTAATGTTCACGTAGCCCCGGTATACCGAGTGTTGGGAGAATGACCAGGTACTGCTCATCGTAAACAACGGTAGTCATGCTCTCGAATTCACTCATCAGTATTTCATGAATTTTCTCACCTGGGCGAATACCACGTTCCACAATGGCCACGTTATCCACGCCGGAATCCTCAATCAACACTTCAGCGAGATCCACGATTTTGCATGTCGGCATCGTCATGACAAAGATCTCTCCACCGACACTCTCCACCGATGCTTTGAACAGCAGGGTAATCGCGTCCTTCAAGGTAAGAAAGAATCGAGTCATGCTCATATCCGTAATGGATACCTGGCCTTTTTGGCGGATCTGATTTTTGAACAGATGCACCACACTTCCATTTGTTCCCAATACATTCCCGCCCCGCACTGTAACAAACTTGGTATCGCTGTGTAACAAGTTCGCATATACGATTAATTTCTCGCCGATGGCCTTTGTCATTCCATAGAAGTTGGACGGATTGGCAGCCTTGTCAGTCGAGATATAGATAACCTTTTTCACCCTGTTTTCAATAGCCGCCTCGATCACATTCTGTGTACCAATGACATTGGTTTTGAGTGCTTCGTACGGCTGATCTTCACACACCGGAACATGCTTGAGCGCAGCCAGATGGAATACATAGTCCACATGCTGGCAGGCAGCCGTCAAGGCCTCCTTGTCACGGATATCTCCAATCCGGAAATGAAGACGCGAGTCTTCAAATTCACGACTCATGGCCACTTGGCTGGACTCGTTCCGGGAATACACAATAATTTCTTTGGGCTGCTGGGGCAGCAGTTGAGCCACAAGTTCATAACCCCATGATCCCGTACCGCCAGTCACGAGTATACGCTTATTTTCAAACATGCATTTTCCCTCCAAGCAGAAATTTAACCACTTTACTGGATACGTCTGTTGCTTTGTAACCTTGCGGGCAGTCCCAATCGTTAGACATCTGAGTCATGACCTTCACACAATCGGCGATACGTGCCGCATCCAGACCGGAGACCACATTGCTACCGCAATCTACTGTTTCCGGGCGTTCTGTCGTTCGACGCATGGTCACGGTCGGTACACCCATAATGCAGCACTCCTCCTGCACGGTACCGCTATCCGTGAGTGCACAGCGAGCATGACGTTCGAGCATTACAAAGTCGAAGAATCCAAACGGCTCATGAAACTCCACCAGCGGGTTCATCTCCAGTTGCAAATGTTCCGCAATCCGGATCGCTGTTCGTGGATGAATGCTACAGATCACACGCAACCCATGTTCCTCAGCGACCTGGTTCAGTCCTTTCATAATCTCCAGCAAATGAGGAGGGTGATCCACATTCTCAGCCCGATGGGCAGTAACCAAAAAGTATTGCCCGGACTTCAGCTTGAGCTTCTTGAGTATTTTGCTGGAGCTTACCTGTGCGTCATAGTGCTGCATCACTTCATAGATGGGATTGCCCGTGAGCACGATCCGCCTGCTGGGCACCCCTTCGCTAACCAGATGTTTCTTGCTCTGTTCCGTGTAAGGCATATTAATGGTGGAGATAGCATCAATCACCTTGCGATTCTTCTCCTCAGGCACATCCAGGTCGAAGCATCGATTGCCTGCTTCCATATGAATAACAGGAACGCCCATGCGCTCAGCCAGCACAGCACACAATGCGCTATTGGTATCTCCGAGCAGCAGTAATTTATCGGGCTTCTCCTGTAATATCAGATCTTCCATCTGTGTAAACATCGAGGACAGCTGCCGTCCCAGGGAGGCCGCTTCATCCTGGAGAACGTAATCCGGTGCACGCAGGCCCATTTCCTTGAAAAAAAGACCGCTGAGACTTTCCGTGAAGTTCTGTCCCGTGTGTACCAGAATATGGTTGGACGCGTACTGGTCCAGCTTGGAAATGATCAGGCTGAGTCGTATGATCTCAGGTCTCGTACCCAGCACCGTCATGATCTTCATCGTAATCCCTGCCTTCATCTTGTATTGGAACCTTTGCGCCCTACTCGGCTACGTCCCGCCTTGGCAGATTTGCGTCTGCGACTAGCCGATTTTCCAGTATGCGGACGCAGTCCCTTCGTTTTCCGGGGTTTGCCCTTGCGTTTGCCAGTTCCCGAAGTTCGTCTCAGCCCCTCACGATCTCGGCGAGAATGAGGTGCAAGTGACTTGCGACGACGTTTTCCCGCTCTGCCACCCTGTTGAATGACCTTTGCAGCGGAGCGAGCAGCTGAGGCACTCTGAGCATCATGACCCAATGCGATCGGAGGTAATGAGGAAAGTGGCAACGCCTGGATGACGGTCAGTGGGAATAACAGTGTCCGAACCGTAGCCGGCTCCAGAACCAGTACCGTGCGTAATCCGCCCTCCCCCCATGTGTACACAGGTCCAATCGGAGGCTGGATATAAGCAAACCATCCGGGAAAACGTAACAACCACTGTGTCACCATCGTATGCAATTTCTTTCGGTAGGTTTCAATCCCGTAGAGCCTTTCCGCTTCTGTCCGATTGCGCCACCCCGTATCGGAGGCCAGCTCTGAATCATTCAGCAAGGTTGTTGCCAGTGCAACAAGCGCTTCGGTATCCCCCGGCGGGGCCAGAAATGCATCACTTCCTACGGATTCCATCAATTCCTTCAGCCCACCTTGGGCAAAGGCAATGACCGGTTTGGCAAAGTAGAGCCCCTCCAGAGCGGTCATCCCAAATCCTTCTTTGACCATGCTCGGAATAACCACAATATCCATGGCGGTATACGCCAGAGATACGTTCTCTTCGAACGTGGTGAAAGTAAATCGGCGCGAATAGCCGGATTTCTTCACCCGTGATAAACACTCGTCGTAATACTTTTTATCCGAGGGTGCACCGATGATCCAGAAACGACAACGCGAATGCGTCTCACAGATCTTCAAGGCCATATCCACAAAAGGTTTCAACCCTTTGGCATCATATATAAAGGAAGAAATATAACCGATACAGGTCTGCGATGACTTGAAGCCGAGTTCCTTGCGCTTGCGCTCACGCAGATGGACCCAGCGGTCCGGGGCTGGCAGCGCGGGTTCCCAGGTAGGAGAAATGATGGTCAGTTTGTCACCCATGCCAGCTTCTTGAAATGGGGCTACCGCTGTCTCGGATATACCGATAATCCAGTCTGCGTAACGGCCAATCATCTGGATCGCCTCGGTTGTATGCTCATTTGAGTGAATGATCTCGGTTATCTTCCAGACGACCGGAATCTGAAGCGACTTAGCCGCTACAGCCGGCATCACATTGACGCAGGTGTTCGTTAACACCATATCAGGAGCGGTTTCCCGAATCAGGGAGACCGCCTCCTGAAACGCGGGTGTATGGCGAAGATGCTCCGCATCGTCTGCAATGCCCCGGTAAGGTGTGTACACACCGTGAAGCATCGGCAGATTGCATATTTTGACCTGAATGCCGAATCTTCGTGCAAGCCCCGCAAGCTTTCCCTCCTGCGGAGCTACGAGCACACAATCAAAGATCGAATCAATCTCCCTCATAAAATGAAGCAGCAGCTTCTCTGCGCCCGTAATGCTGCGGGTGTTGCACACATGGGAAAACAACATCAGCTTTGGTTTCGTTGCCATGGCCGCACGGACCCTGTATGCGGACATCCCGATACAGGGTACTGTGCACACCTCCTCCCGGCCAAAATTAAGGGAATATAATGGTTAACATTTCATTAATCCGTTTGCCATACGTGTGGTCTTTCAGTGTACGCTCGAGTCCACGAAGGGCAATCTCACGGCGTTCCTTCTCATGAGTAAGATAATATTCCACCTTGTCGAGCAGCTCCTGCGGGGAGGAATATGTCTCGATCTCCACTCCCGGTTTGTAGAAACGCGCAATGTCATCCCGTGTATCGGTCAGCTGTAGCGTCGTGGACGCGGCAATTTCAAACGTTCTCGGGTTCGGTGAGGCTGGCGGGATTTTGAGGTGATTGTTATTGACGGAATCATCTTCGTGGGATCGATGCAGGTTAATGACAATTTTGGTGCCATTGTACACATCATTGGTCTCCTGCGGACTCATCCAGCGGCCGAGTTCAATCTTCTCGCCATAGGCGGTATAGTCGGGCAGACGGTCCCACCAGATGCCGTTAAATACCGTATTATGTGACATAAGCTGAGCCATGATCGGGTTGAAGAAGTACACCCGGTTCCAGTAGGCGGAGCCGATAAAGCTGACATCCCGTTTCAGCGGGGAAGGAGTTGTAATCGGGAAGTAATGATTGGTGAAAGCGGCAAATGGGAGGTAGTGAACCGACGCGCAGCCGGTCTGTCGATACAGATCGATACAGTTCAATTCCAGTGTGAAGATATGGTCAAAATGGGTCACGATCTCCAGTGTCATATCCGTATAGTACGGATCATCCGTGAGCCAGATCGCTGTCTGAATGCCCGCTTGGCGAATTGCATCGATATGCTCGATGGGAATATCCATTCCGTCCAGCACAAGCACCAGATCAGGGCGCGTCTGCAGTGCAATTTCGGAAACCGGTTGACGCGGATCAGAGAGGGTTACCTGAGCTACCATACCCTGAAGTGTGGCCATAATAGCCTCATCCAGCGGGGAGTACGGGAATCCTTTACCCGAAGATACATACAGCACATGCAGCTGCCGGAAAGGCAATGGTTCCTGTGCACAATTCACAATATAGTTGGCGCGACCGCGCAAATATCCTTCTTCCTTACCCGCATCATATCCGGCATGTTGCCCATTTTTGCGTGCTTGATCTGCCAGGCTGAGTACGGGTGCATGAACCTTTTTGGTTTTACGGTGTTTGAGAGACATACCGCCACTCCTTTATTTTTGGGATAGGGTTCTCGTTGGTGCTGTACTTCATATGGGGATTACAGATGTTCCAGCAACTGAGCAATGCGACGCGTGAACGTGTGCTGATTCATCGTAGTGAGAAGTCCACGCCATGCCATCGCCTGACGCTCCTCTTCATGTTTCAGATAATAGTGGATCTTGTGCTGAAGCTCTGCCGCATTGCTGAACGTCTCGATGTCATAGCCCGGCTGATAATAACGGGGCAGGTCTCCGCGTGCATCCGTAATCTGCATCGTGCCGCAGGCACTGATCTCATACGTCCGTGGATTAATGGATCGGCCTTCCAGATGATGCGT
This sequence comes from Paenibacillus sp. Z3-2, assembly GCF_054161325.1. Taxonomy (NCBI): domain Bacteria; kingdom Bacillati; phylum Bacillota; class Bacilli; order Caryophanales; family Paenibacillaceae; genus Paenibacillus; species Paenibacillus sp. Z3-2. The sequence goes on from NZ_CP096397.1 coordinate 5,249,949, forward strand.
ATTGCGGTTGTCTTCCCCATTCTCGCAAGTCCGGTGAATGTTAATGACAATCTTGGCGCCATTGTAATAATCCACTGTCGCTCCGGGATCAATCCATCCTTCGTGGATGAATCGGCCAAGGATATCAAAGCGTGCCAGCCGGTTCCACTGGCTACCCGCGATGAACACTTTTTTGTCTGCGAGAAAAGGGGCCAGCTCATCGAACAAGGCAATCCGGTTCCAGAACCCTGTACCGATAAAACAAATGTCGTACTGATGCTGCGGTGCCGTGCGCCGCGGTTGAAACATGCCCGGATTCACAGCCAGTGGCATATAGACGACCCGGCCTGCTCCATGTCCCAGATAGAATGGCACAGCGGCCTCTTCATGTGTGAACACAACATCATAGTGCTGACAGAGGGTCGCTGTATCTTCGGTGAAATACGGATCATCCACAAACCACACGGCTGTTCGAATACCGAGTGCACGTATGCCTTTCACCTGCTCCAGATGATCTGCGGGGAATACATGCAGACCATTCATGACGAGCACTACATCTGGCCGATGCTGACTGGCTTCCTGCAACATCGCTGCTGGCGATCCAACAACGCATTCACGTACAGACTGCTGCAGGGCCAGGATGACACCTTCATCGATGGCATCGAATCCTTGCGGAATATACAGTACCTTCATGTCCCGCAGGGTCGGTTCAAACATCTGCACCCGCTCCATCATGGCCTGACAGCCGCCAAATCTGCGGCCTTCTGCGTATCCTCCGCGGTAAGCTGTTTTCGCCTCGGTCAGCGGACGGTGTCTTCGTTTTGCCACATTCTTCACCCTGTCTTCCTTCAGGAGATCTCACTTCCAGACTCTCCCCGTGATTGGTCTTCCCTCTAAAGGATATGCCTCGGGGTCAGATGCATCATGGACGGGTGTCCTGCAAGGCGCAAAATTGGCGCTTGCCCTCCACATCCGCCTGTACGGGCATGTCCGCTTCTGCGGCGATGCAAATAACCCGGAGGGATCTGTCCCCCCGGGCTATCGTCTACTGTTAGAGGTTGTTCAAAAAGTCCGCTTTTGATTACGGAGGATGCCTAGCGGCATCATCAGCATCGAATATGGAATTCAGCCGAAATGTCCGTTGCTCACGTAGTTTTCCCTACGCTCCGCTACTCCATTTCTAGCTTCATCCCATCTTCTCGGTACTGAAAACCGGTCTTTTTGAACTGGCACTGTTACAGATATCATTCCATGCAGGAATAATCGTGTCTACTCGGTTACTGTGCTTTGTACGCCAGCTGATGTCCGTCCTCGAATCCCTTGGCGAAACCCGCGTTGAATCCCTCGTTGTACGCCTCGTTGTAGCCCTGGCTGTACGCAGTGTCCGGGTTCGGATCGGTAGGGGTAGCCGGGACGAATGGTTGCACGGGCTTCGGACTCCGGTGCCGCCGCACCGTACGTTTCTTTTTTTTGAGCCACGCACTGCGTCCTTTAATCGGGCGTTTGTGAAGTACACGTTTCGCTTTGAGCGCACGCAGCTTGCGGATTTTGCGCAGACGGGCTCCACGGGCTACCAAAGCTCTTTTGGTTCTCAGTCGTATTTTCTTCTTCTTTAACATGTCAACATTCCTCCTGTATGTCCCGAACGATACGAATCGCACACCCGGGGTCTTTGAGCCAAGGCAAGCCAGGCTCCCCATGCTGAATTCGGGCCAGCCTGATGCCCGTAACCATACGAGACATCTCTTCCTGATAGCGACTCAGCAGACGAATGTTCTCGGCCAGACTGCGGGCGGATACTTCCGAATGAGCGGTCACGCTGGCTACACTGTCCAGAATGCGTGCCAACGCCTCCTGACTGTGTGCTATGGATTCAATGAGAGCCAGTTTCGCTTCCTGCTCGCGCCGCATCAGACTCATTTTCCCAAGTCTCCCAGATCCATGCCGCCAAACATGCCACCGTCCATACCGCCGCCATCTTCGCTATCGCTCTGCACCATCACCGCTTTGAGATTGTTACACAGTCCGGTTTCCATCCGGGTCAGTCCTTCCAGCAATTCCACCAGCTGATCATGCATTTTGAGTGGCTCACCTACCTGATCCCCATGCGTCAGAAAGGTATCCCCATTCAGATGATTCAGCGTCCAGTTCCGTACCTTCTCGGCCTCAACCGCTTTTGCCTCCAGAATCAGGGCAATATTCCACTGCATCTTGGCTGCTGCATCCAGCATCAGAATGAGGCTCTGTTCTCTGCTCATGCTCCTTCACCCGCCTTCCGGGCTTATTCTTCTTCTTGAACCGCGATCTCCCGCATGACCTGGGTCAGCGTTTCGGCGACAGCCTCTTCCAGATCTGCAAGGCCTCCCAAGTAAGAAATAATGCTTTTGTTGATTTGCCCCGAGCTATCCAGCAGACCGTCAACGCCATCCAGCTCCGGTTCGATATCTGGCAAATGATTAATGATTTCAGACATGCGTACAGCGACTTGGCGTTTGGCATCCAGCACTCGTGCGATCTGCTGGTGAGAATGTGCAATATGTGTGATGATTTCATCAATTTTGCTCTGCATGGTCCTCCTCCTTACCGTCACGGCCTGCTTCACCCAAAGAAAAACCCGGCCTATCAGCATTTGCCTGTTACAGCATATGCCGGGCCGGGATCGTCAGTTACTACAGCTTGCGCCTATATCGTCAAATGACGTAACTCCAGTCGGAAGAATATCGACTGAGGAATTGGCGAGTACGCTCCTGCTTGGGACGCACAAATACTTCTTCCGGTGTTCCTTCCTCTACAACGGAACCTCCGTCCATGAAAACAACACGATTCGCCACTTCACGGGCAAACCCCATTTCATGGGTCACCACAATCATGGTAATCCCCTCCTGAGCAATGGAGCGGATGACAGACAATACCTCACCCACAAGCTCGGGGTCCAGCGCCGAGGTCGGTTCATCAAACAGAATGACTTCGGGATTCAGTGCCAGTGCTCTGGCAATACCCACCCGTTGCTGTTGTCCACCGGACAACATACTCGGATACTCATTGATTTTGGCAGATAGTCCAACTTGTTCAAGCACACGCAAGGCACGAGCGCGAGCGTCGGGTTTGGACATTTTCTGGGCAATAATCAATCCCTCGGTGACGTTATCCAGCACAGTCTTGTGTTTGAACAGATTATAATGCTGGAAGACCATCGCCGTTTTACGTCTCAACTGTACAATGTCATGTTTGCGCGCATGCTTGCAATCGACGGTCAATCCACTGATCTGAACCTCGCCCTCATCGGCACGTTCCAGAAAATTAACACAGCGGAGCAATGTCGTTTTGCCTGAACCGCTCGGTCCAAGGATCGCTACAACATCGCCTTGCTCCACGGTCAGATCAATCCCCTTCAATACTTCCTGTTTGCCAAATGTTTTGTGTATGTTCGTTAATGTAATCATGACACGCCTCCTTTGCTGTACACGGCAACCCGACGCTCAAGCAAAGCCGTGATCCGCTCGGCTATGATGGTCAGCCCCCAGTAGATGAACGCTGCGGCGATAAAGGCCTCCAGAAATTTCAGACTGACGGATGCCACCACGTCTGCTTTACCGAGTATGTCCATCTGCGACACAGTAAAAGCGAGTGTTGATCCATGCAGGAACCCGACAAACATGCTGCACAGATTGGGTAACACCGCCCCAAGCGCTTGAGGTATAATGATGCGCCTTAAAGCTTGGAATGTACTCATGCCTACAGCGTGAGCGGCTTCCATCTGTCCGATATCTACCGCAAGGATGCCCGAACGGATAATCTCGGACATATAGGCGCCCGCAGTGAGCGAGAAGGCAATCAGCACAAATACGAGAATCGGGATCGAAGATGATTGGAAAGCCCAGCCATAACGTTCAGCCAATTGATCGATAATCATCGGAATCCCGTAATAGATGAGGAACAAATGCATCAGCATCGGCGTCCCACGCAGGAAAGAAACGTAGAATTCAGCAATGCGGTGTATCCACCGCACGCGATAGATACGGATTAGAGCCGTAGCCAGACCGATCCCGAAGCCTGCAATCAACGGAACAATCGTAATGACGAGTGTCAGTGGCAATGCCTTCAGGATTTGAAAAAAGGATGTATAGATAAACTGGAGATCAATCGACATATGCTCACCCCGCTATTCGTTTCAGGCGTTCGGCTCGAACTGCCGGCTTGTGTACGACTCTCTTGCGTTCATGACGCTGAAGTCTAAGGGTAGCCAGCTGGCTTAGTACCGGAATCCGGTACAGCCGGGGAACGGCCAGAAGCACGCCGCCCACCAGTCCGAGCACAATGGAACCACCCAGTACAATCAGTGTTATATGCAAATACCGTAGCAGTTCCGGGATGAAATCCAGAACCAATGACAGATCAAATGATTTTCCCATTACCGCTGCACACCTTTCTCAGACTATTCTTCAATCGTATAGTCAGCTCCAAGCCACTCTGTGCTCAGTTTGCCTAATGTTCCATCTTCTTTGATCGCTTTGAGCGCTTCGTCCACTTTGGTTATGAGTTCCTGCTCATCTTTGTTCAGAATGAAGTAGACTTTGGAGTTGGAGAGGGCATCTCCTACCGTTTTCAACTGAGCATCCACCGCCTTATTCTGATAATCAATGGCAAATGGGGTGCTGATCGTTGCATCCACCCGGCCTGTTTTGATCTGGGTAATGGTATCCTCACCTGCTCCGGAATAGACGATATCAATCCCGTTACCGTTCGCTGCATTCCATTTCTCAGCAAGTACAGCTGCATTACTCGTCGCGCCAACAATCAGTTTTTTACCCTTCAGATCCTCAATCGATTGTACTGCCTCATTTTTCTGACTTACGACAATTTTATTAGGAAAAATATTATAGGCTTCATCATTAAACAGGAATTTGGCCTGTCTCTCTTCATTCACTTCCATCTGGTGAGCGATCAGGTCAATTTTTTTTGTTTCCAGACTCAGCAACAGGTTTTTGAAATCCATGGTGCTGAATTCAAATTCGTACTCCGGCAAGCGTTTGTCAATCTCACGGATCAGTTCCACATCATAACCTGTTAACTTGCCATTCTCATCAATGAAGCAGACATTCGGAAACTGTGTACCTGTTCCTACAATGATCTTTTTCACTCTGGTGTCGCCTGCTGCCGAAGCAGATTCTGACTCATTGCTTGCAGTTCCTGTACTGCATCCAGCCAGTACCGCTAACATTGTGACGAACAGCAGTGCTGTCCGGAATTTTTGAATCCCCCGTTTTTTAACCATTCCCAATCTCCTCCACAGGCTGTTATCACAGCGAATATGATGTGTGCTCCCTATCCTCTAATTTCTTAACAAACCATTCTTACTTGTATACTCGGAATTAGGTTGAAAAAAGAATATCATCACCAGTCATACTTGGGCAATATCTAAACTAATAGGACATCCTGATAAGATTATAGAACTTCTCTATAGTACACAAAAAAGCCATCCCCAATATTGAATTGATGGATGACTTTTTCAGGTGCGAATCTCTTGGATCATACTATTTTGGTGTTACACCATTTTGATGTTTTACACGATTCATCTATCTGCGACTCGCCCATTTAATTTTACGTGCGACTTCCAATCGCTGTAATTGCAAGAGCCCGATGCGTTCCTCGAATTTCTTGCGTTCATCCATGGAATGAGCGGCATGAATCTGATGGCAAAGACCTGTCAGTTTGCTGTTGATATAATCAAACCGTGTCCATAATTCTTCTTCAGGTGTGCGCTGCTGCTCCGTCGCCGTCTGAAATATTTTGAGTTGGTGGATAAGGGATTGCTGCCATTCCTGATCTTGAACTTGGATGGCAAAATGCAAAAGATCCAGATAGTCATCGATTTGCAACGAAACGCCGCAATCAGGTTTAGTGTTCATCGTCGTCTCTCCTTATTTCAGTACTTGGCTGGAATCAGTTACTTCTATCTTACAGGAACAAGCCCCCTGAAAGCGAGTGGAGAACGGTTAAATTTCGGAAAAAAATTTATTTTTTTATGTTAAATTAGCTTTACATTTCCATTAGGGCCAATTCGGTTAACGGTTTGATATTGATGCATATGAAATTGGTAATAAAAACCCGAGTGAAGGAAGAAACACTTTCCTTAACACGGGTTTTTCGTCATGTTTTATATAATATGGACGCATATAAAATCAGTCATTTTTTCCATCTCGCTGCTGTCTGGTCATCAGTAACATGATAAACGAGATGAGGATAATGGAAATGGTCCACGCCCAGGCCATGGTCTGATTGCCCGAATCCACAGCGACATAGATCGCCGTCGGTACCGTTTGCGTTTTGCCTGGAATATTACCTGCAATCATCAATGTCGCTCCGAATTCCCCGAGTGCACGGGCGAAGCCCAGAATGAAGGCGGTCATCAATGCTCTGCCTGCGAGCGGCAGGGAAATATAACGAAATACCTGCCATTCATTCGCCCCAATCGAACGCCCCGCATCTTCCAGATCACGATCCACAGCACTGAATCCCGATTTCATCGTCTGATACACCAACGGGAAAGCAACCACCACCGAAGCAATCACTGCAGCCCACCAGGAGAAAATAACCGGTGCAGAGAATATCGCTTCAATCCATTGTCCTAACAGACTTTTACGTCCCAGTATGACAAGCAACAGAAATCCGACCACCGTCGGGGGAAGAACTAGTGGCAGCATAAATGCTGTTTCCAGCAGAATCTTTCCCCGAAATGAACTGCGTGACATCTTCCAGGCTATAGCGATGCCAAGTATGGCAGCCACCACACTGGATAACAGCGCAACTTGAAGTGACAAACGCACCGGTGACCAGAATACGGACCAGTCTATTGCGTTCACATTCATTCCGGAATGGAGAATCCGTATTTTGTGAAGATATCAAGTACTTCAGGGGTTTGCAAATACGCATAGAATTGATCGGCTTCCGTACGATGTTTCGTTCCTTCAATAATACCTACCGGATAATTGGCGGGTGTGTAGTTATTCTTGTCTACCTCAAACGCAATGTTCACCTGATCCGAAGTAAGAGCATCTGTTTTGTATACGAATCCTGCATCTGCATTGCCTGTCTCTACATATTGAAGAACCTGCCTAACGTCTTTTCCCTGCACAAGCTTGCTTTCCAGTTCATCCCACAGCTTGGCATTCGTCAGAGCTTCCTTGGCATAGGTTCCCGCAGGCACACTTTCCGGAATTCCAATCGCTACCGTCTTGATGGAATCGCTGGTGAGATCCGCTTCGCTGGTTACAGTATGGGTTCCATCTGCTGGCACTATAGCCACCAGTGAATTCTGTAGCAAATTCTTCTGATCGCCCGATGCAATCAAGTTCTCATCCACCAGCGCACTCATGTTCTTCGTTGCCGCCGACACAAAGATATCAGCCGGTGCCCCCTGTTCAATCTGCTGTTGCAAGGCACCTGATGCGCCAAAGTTGAAATTCAGTTCTATATTGGGATTCGCTGTTTCAAAGTTCATTTCTATTTCCTTCATGGCATCCGTGAGACTGGCAGCCGCAGAGATCGTCAGATCTACCGTTTCCTGTGGATCGGTATTTCCTGCTGATGTACTCTCACCTGATGCCGCTGGCGCTGAAGTCGTTTGTTCTGCACCCGTGGATGTATCCGTAGTCCCCGTGTTTGCGCCACAACCAGCCAATATAAGAGCCAGTCCGAGTGACAGACTTCCCAAAACATATCCGATCCTCTTGCTCATACATTTATCCCCCAATATTATGTTTGGTTATAACTAGATATAATTGATTATAACTAATTATACACAAGACGATTAAAATGGGAAGGTGATTTCAATCACATTTAATTTTTGTTACCTGTCCTATGCGTTTCTTCCCTGTTCTCAAGTTTATGGCATCCCTAAATTAATGGTATAGTACAAGAAACATTCATAACAAAACCATAATTGCTCTATACCTTTGAAGGAGGATCTTCACTTATGACGGAGGAGCAATCCTACACAACGGAAGAAATATCCAAGCTGCTCAAAATATCGAAACTGACGGTCTATGACCTGATCAAGAAGGGAGACCTCGTCGCATACCGTGTGGGTAAACAAATGCGAATTGATAGAGCCGATCTGGAGGCATATAAACGCCGCTCCAAGCAACTCCAATCCCCAGGTCAACGCATCCCGACTCCAGATCAGACCTTAGCATCCGGGACTCAACCCGGTCATAGTGATTCCCAGGGGACTTCCCTACAATCAGCAACCCCCCCTGGATCTGCGCCAGCAATGTCTAGCCATGTAATGACAGGTACGCCACGGCATCTGGTCATTACTGGGCAGGATATCAGTCTGGATATTCTGATGCGACATATGGAGAAACATACACGGGACATTCGCCCGCTCCGCTCGTTCATGGGTAGTCTGGACGGGCTTATCTCGATGTATCGCGGGGAGTCCGACTTGGTCAGTACCCATCTGCTCGATGGAGATACCGGTGAATATAATCTGCCGTACATTCGCAAAATTTTGACGGGACGGTCTTATGTTGTGGTGAATCTGCTGTCACGACCTGCAGGATTGTATGTTGGGCGCGGCAATCCGCTTCATTTGCAAAATTGGAACGATCTCAACAAGCCTGAGCTGCGATTGGCTAACCGGGAGAAAGGTTCTGGCGCGCGAGTATTGCTGGATGAACAACTTCGGCTTAATGGAATTCCTGCTGCAGGTCTGATCGGATATGAAGCGGAAGAAACCAGTCACATGGGCGTGGCCGCCAAAGTCAGTTCGGGTGAAGCCGATGTCGGGGTTGGCATTGAAAAGGCTGCTAAACTTGTGGGACAGGTTGATTTTATCCCGCTCGTTCAGGAACGCTATGATCTGGTCATGCTGAGGAAGCAAGGCAATGAAGTCTGGACCGAATCGGTCCTGCGGATTCTACAATCGCCGGAGTTCAGGCAGGAACTGCAGTCATTCGAGGGATATGACGTATCCCGAACAGGCCACATTTTGTACGAAGCATAGTCATACAAAATACAGCCATGTCAATTCACGCTAAACGTATGTTGCATACGATGCATAATACAAAACGCCTTGCAATGGCTGCAAGGCGTTTTTGGTGGTTCATTCTATATATAACTCATTATATTGAAGAATAGGCTCCTCATTGCGGTAAATCGATCTCCAGGATGAATACACCATACGCCGACATGTTAATTTTATCCTGAACTGTTGTACCCGATAGTAACTCTTTTGTTTGCCTCTTAAGCTTAATGGGTACTTGTTGATCCGAGTAGTTGAGTAAAAATACATAAGCTTTATCCTTACCAGAACGGATACCAAGTTCAACTTCGGAAGGTACCTCTATCAGGTCATCCACTGGCGAAGATAACCCTATTTCATCCAGGAGAGCATCTACGACCGGTTCATTATAAGCCGCTCCATAATACCATACCTGCCCCTGACCTACCGCACGTTTGGTCAAAGCAGGACTCCCTGCATAGTATTCTGATGCATACTCGGCCATTACCTGCACGTCGGGATGCTCCACATGAAGTACTTCGTTAAATCCGGCCGTCAACGTTCCCTCCTGAAGTCGCTCACTCGCCCCATTCCATTGCAGCTCGGCTGCAGAAACGGTTCCTTTGATTAATGTAAAGTCCTCTACGGTTACACCACACAACTCAGCGACAGCCCCTGGGAATGATCTCATATAACAATGCCCCTTGAGATCCTTATAACCGGTGCGAGCACCAAAAAACAGAGTCCCCCCTTGACTGACATAGGCTTGCAGAAGTTCTGCTGTCTCGTCTGTCATGATGGCCGGGTGAGCATAGATGATCACCTTATATTCGGATAACGCCTCAAGTGTTGTCGTTGGTTGCAATGTAACCAGATCCGTCGGAATATGACGATACTGGAGCTGCTTATACCAGGAGCGTACGCTCTGTTGATGAAGCGGACCGTGCCACTCGTCCAACTCTCCATGACAGATGTTATCGTAATCCTGTAGGATCGCAACATCAGCTTGATATGTAGTACCCGCAATAACGCGCCCTATTCTGGCAAACTCTTCACCCACTTGTGCAACCTCGCGAACTCTTCTGTTAGGTTGATTATGGTAGTCATTAATCCCATGCCAATACATCTCGGTTCCGAACGTTGCTGTCCGCCAGCGGAAGTATACAAGCAGATCCGTACCATGAAGAACGGATTGATATGACCATAATCGGATCTGTCCAGGTCTTGGCGTACCCATGCCGATACTATCTACCCAACCTCCTGGTCCAGACTGTTGTTCCATGACACAAAAATTCGGTGACATATTGCGTACGTTCGATAACTTCATGCTCCATGCCCGATCTTGCAATGAATTGTCGTCTGTCCCTGGAAAGATCGTGGCAAACTGCGGATATGAATCATAAGAGAAGAAATCCAACAGGTCTTCTGTCATTTCATGATTATCCAAGTGTCCGAACGTACCATTAGTCGTGATCCAATGTTCCGGATCCAGTTCCCGAATGATGTCCACCTGAAGCTTCGCAAATGAAATCGTATTGGCTGATATGAATCTCTTTTCATCCAATGCCAGATGAGGATTGGGGGATGGACTAACCATATTTCGGGTAAGGTGAACTTGCTCCCAGTCGGTATAGGTCTGACTCCAAAAAACGGTTCCCCATGCCTTGTTCAGATTCTCCAACGATTCATAACGATTCTTAAGCCATTCACGGAAGGCGACATGATCTGCCTCAGCGTAGAAAACATCCATATGACAATTGAATTCGTTATCGATCTGCCAGCCAATGACAGCCGGATGGTCTTTATAGGCAATCACCATATTGCGCACGATCTTTTCACATTGCTGTCTATAGATTGGACTGCTGTAGTTGGTATGGCGTCGCATGCCGTGTTGATACAATACCCCGTCCTTATTCGCATTCAATACTTCGGGATATTTTGATGTTAACCATGCTGGTGGAGTTGCAGTAGGTGTTCCCAAAATAACACTCAAACCATATTGATGCGCCAGATCCAGTGCCTTCTGAAAAAAACTAAAATCAAACTGGTCTTCTTCCGGTTCAAAGATAGACCAGGCGAATTCAGCCATCCGAATAACTGTGATATTCATCTCTTTCATTCTACGGAAATCGTCCTCCCACAACTGTTCCGACCAATGCTCCGGGTAATAACAGACCCCCAGTTTCAATTCATCCATTTGGATTGATTTTGCCACTTTCAATTGCCTCCTTAACCTGCGATATTGCCTCCATTCTATTGGAACCTTCACAGATAATAAATGACAAGATTATGCGACTTATAATAAAATATTGTCATTGTCTGAGATTCAAATAACAGTGGGCTGAATCTATTTGAGTTCACTACATCAAAATATTGCGTTCAAATGGAGGATGCACGTGAAAGAACACCTCTTTCTTCCCAAGCCGGTTTTCCCCAGACATGTATGCTTTCCCGATTTTATTGGAGGGTACAGTGATTTTCCGAAGCATCGTGTGAATCGGGAATATCGAACGAAAGATATCAACTTGGATCATTGCTATAACCTGCACCTTGTACTTGACGGTAAAGGATTCCTGGACACTGGAACCACTTGTTATGAGCTAACGCGTGGACAGGGATTCCTCTATGGTCCCGGTCTTAGACAAACCTACTATTCAGATTTGGATGAGCCTTGGAATATTCGTTGGATTCACTTTTACGGCGTTCGTCTCGAAGAGCTTTTAAATGGAAAAGGGGTTGACGAGCCATGGCTGTTTCAATGTTCCAACTTCCCGGTGATTACCAAGCTGATGGATCGATTACTGGAGCTAGGCAGAGGCTATCAAGTGGAGGACGAGCACAGCATGGCAGCAACACTATATGAGCTTCTGACCCGATTGCAATCCGCAGCGAGCCGGATTAATGTTTCGCTCAATCACACTTCAGAGCGAATTCGTGAAGCAGCGAATTATATTCGATCCCATAGTAACGAACACATCACACTTGACCACGCTGCCGGGATATCCGGATACAGTACAACCTACTTTAGCCGAAAGTTCAGTCAAACGTTCGGAATCTCCTTCCCGGAATTCCTGATGGAATCCAGGTTATTACATGCGAAACAGCTGCTCGCGACAACCAACCTTTCCATTAAGCAAATTACGTTGGAAACGGGATTTTCACAGTCAAGCTACTTCATCCGATGTTTCAAAACCCAGGAAAACGTAACGCCTATGCAATTCCGGATGATACACAATCATTCGTTATAGGCACGGCACGTATTCCTTGATCAAGCTGACGCAAAAGAAGACTCTGCACATAACATGCAGAGTCTTCTTCGCTCATTTTTCATACATGCTTATTCGTGTCTTCGTCCTCGTCAGCCTTATATTCCAATATATCTCCAGGCTGACATTCCAGTGCTTTACAGATGGCATCCAGAGTGGATAAACGGATCGCTTTCGCTTTTCCTGTTTTTAATATGGAAATATTGGCGATCGTGATCTCAACTCTCTCTGCAAGCTCGGTAACCGTCATTTTTCGCTTTGCCAACATCACATCAATATTGATTATAATGGCCATATATTCACCTCAGACCACTAGGTCATTTTCTGATTTGATATCAATCGCTTCCTGTAACAATCTTTGGAGCACCGCGGAAAACACTGCAATGACCAATGAAGCAAAAATAGGAACCATTCCCATAAGAATGAGGCCTGGGGCATCATCTTTCTCTGCTACAACATAAACAAATGGCAGCATCACAAAATAAAGACTACTGATTACAATAGCACAATATTTTATTGTTTTTAAGGATTTCACTGACATTAGAGAGAACGCTTCATTCTTGTCGATATAGCTCAGCAGACGGAATGCCTGGTACAGTGCAACGATAAACGGAATAACTGACACATACATAATAATCACTATGGGGTATAGTGCACCTGCATAATTCGGATTTACCGGATTGTTCGCTAACCAGGGAATGCCGAATATGCATAAGGCAAGAATGGGAACACCAATAAGCAACACAGCCAATTTTAAAAAGATAGTTGTACCTCGCTTCACAAAAAGCACCTCACTTGTTTTAAGTGATATGAATTTATCATATTATTTATCGTTTTACAATAATTTTTTATTGCAAAACAGATTTTTTTATTCTTTTACCCATTAAGAACAGATAACGTAAAAATCCCCCCCTCTTTGCTTCAGTTCTGCTTGAACACAAAAAAAGCCCAAAGATAGTCATCGAATGGCTATCTTTGAACTCGCTCACGTACGCCAGAACAGCCCGGCCTCATCCCGTTCAACCTGCTCGAGCACATTCTCAAAATCGGAACAAGGTGTAATTACATCTACCGGATTCCAGCTGCTCTGTTCATCTCTGGCATACACTTTCCACTGATTTTCTTCCCAGTAAAATCGGGCTATGTGCACCTTGTCCCATTGATACCGTTCCTCGGCAGGTCTTTCTTCGGTCAGGATCAGTTCATTGTCATTCATCTCATACGTCAACTTCACCATCGTACGCAGTGGCGCAGGAACCTTCTCATGAATATAGCCATTCATCACCGACTGAATTCTTCGTAACGTAAACGAGTCCAGCATGAAGATGCACATCCTTTCAGCAAAATACCATCCCTTGATCATTTTACCAACTGGATTTTGTTACGCCAGGAATCTGACCTTGATGAGCCAGTTCTCTGAACTTAATTCGAGATACCTTGAACTTGCGTAGATAGCCCCGCGGGCGACCTGTCACTTCACAACGGTTCTTCAAACGAGTTGGAGATGCATTCCGGGGCAATTTCTGTAATGCTTCATAATCCCCTTTTTCCTTCAGCTCCCGGCGCAGGTCCGCATATTTTGCCACGATCGCCTGACGTTGCTTCTCACGTACCACTTTAGATTTTTTAGCCATGAATGACAGCTCCTTTATCCATTGAATTTATTTTATTTATCTATATAAATTGAACTAAAGAATATTTACACTGCACACTCCGATGACAGAACAACCTTCCGATCACTGTTATCCCCAGATTTTTTGATTCCTTTTATAAAGGGTAAATCCGGGGATAAAGGCGAACGCTCCGCTTCTTCAGGTCCTTTCTGTCCTCTCCGTTTTGTGTAGATGTTTATTTCAATTTATATAGATGTGCTTATATAGCGTTACTCCAAATTCAGAACCATCAATTTCCGAGTTAAACGGCTTCCACAGGCCATGGCAGTGGATTGTCGAAATGGCCCCAGTCAGCCAGCATTTCTTCATCACTAAGCAGGCACTGGTCCAGCTCATCTTCAATGCTCGCACGTTCCATTTCGATCCCGATCATGACAAGCTCCGTCTGACGATCTCCCCACTGGGCATCCCATTTCTCCAGAACATCCGGTTCGTTACGTAAAATCTCTTCTTTGTCCGCTTCCGGCAACGCCGCGACCCAATGTCCCGCAGGACCGAACTGAATGGATGGCCCTGCCTGACTGAGGCTTGCAGCAACATCCCCTTCAGCCGCGAGCCATACCAATCCTTTGGCACGTACTACTTCTTCCGGCCAGTAACTCATGAACTCAGCCAGACGAGAAGGATGGAATGGCTTTCTGCGGCGATAGACGAAGGAACCAATGCCATATTCCTCGGTTTCCGGTGTATGCGACTCCTTCTCCAGCTCCTGAATCCATCCAGCGGACATGCTCACTTTCTCAAAATCAAAGCGATTCGTATTCAGAATCTCAGACGGATTCACCTGTCCATTCTCGGTCCGAATGATCTTGGCGTTTGGCTGTAACTTGCGGATGATGCCTTCGAGCTTGTTCAGCTCGGTGTCATCGATCAGATCACATTTGTTCAGCAGCAGTACATCACAGGTTTCGATCTGATCGATCAACAAGTCTACGACGTCACGGGTGTCCTCATCTCCGGTAGCCTGATTACGATCCAGAAGACTCTGTCCTGATCCAAAATCATGCCAGAATCGATTGGCATCCACCACCGTTACCAGACAATCCAATCGGGCCAGGCGAGTCAGATCAATACCCGACTCCTCATCGGCGTATGTAAAGGTCTGTGCAACTGGAACAGGTTCACTGATGCCGGTGGATTCGATCAAAATATAGTCATACTTGCCTTCGTTCACTAGCTTTTCAATCTCCTGCATCAGATCATCCCGCAACGTGCAGCAGATACAGCCGTTCGACAACTCCACCAGCTTCTCTTCGGTTCGAGACAAGGTTGCCTCCCCCTTAACCAGCGCAGCATCAATGTTCACCTCACTCATGTCGTTGACGATCACCGCAACTTTGAGCCCCTGTCTGTTGTTCAATACATGATTCAAAACCGTCGTTTTCCCTGAACCGAGGTAACCACTCAGTACGGTTACCGGAACTTGCTTTTGTGTCATAGATCTCTACTCCTTATATTTGCAGTCTGTGTAACCCAGACCTTAATAGTAATTATTACGATTAACAACAATGACTATAATCCTGTTAGACGGTCGTTGTCAAACTATTTTTTTGATTTTCTACCTGCAAAAAACAAAAAAAGGCTGATGACTACCCTCGCACTTTCGCATCCTGAGGATACGTTTTGGCAAGAAGTAAGTCATAAACCTCCTCTGTAAATATCGTAATACATGCTGGATGGGCTGGACAGCGGACTATACCAATATAAACTCGAAGTACGCCTGTACCGCGACAGATTCAACACAGCTATATAGATTGAACTGAACAAAAAAGGAATCAAAAAAATGAGCTGGCCTTATTGCCCGCTTCCATGCGTTGCCTGAAAACGACCACTAGAATCATCGCCGCAATAGAGAGCAACGTGCAGATCATAAACATGGTCGAATAAGAACTCACCTGCACAATAAGCCCCATCGCCAGTCCACCCAGAGAGAATCCAAGGTCATACGAGGACATGAAGATCCCCATGAGTACATATCTGGAATCCGCAGGCAGCACAAAAGACAGATATGTGGTTAATGTCGGGTACAACAATGCCAGGGCAAAACCGCTGAACACCGCGGAGAGATACACCAATGGCCCGATGATCTCCATCAGGCTGAGCAACTGGGTTCCCAGTGCTGCACACAGCATTAACCCTGCCATCAGCCAGGTATTCCAGCTACCGTCGGACGGAATTTTTTTACGCAAAATAAACCTGCACAGGATCACAACTAATCCCTGTATCGTCAGAAATACCCCAGCACTCGCCATTCCGGTCGATACCATATACAGGGGAAGAAAGGTCGCTGTTGCCCCAAAGACGCAGGACGCAAACAGCATCACCACACTGCTAATCAGCAGTGGCGTACTGCGCCAGATGCCGCCGAATGAACGCAACATGTCGCCTAGTGTATACGATTTGTTCTGCACGGTACTCCGGGGCAGATCCACATTATACCCAATTAGAAGTGGCAGAGCCGCCAGTCCGATCATCAGCAGCGTAAACGCCAGATCACTGGCATTTTCCCAGATTTGTATGGCAAGGATCGGAATAACCAGAGAAGGAACCATCGTAAACAGGGTGTACATGGACAACCCTTGTGCCCGGTCCTTGTCCTCCAGCTTTTCCACAATGCCTGCCTGCATGGTCATGGAGAAAAAGGCGGTAGCTACCCCTTGCAGGGCCCGCAACCACAGATACGTCTCCACACCAAAAACAACAAACAGCAGCAGCGTGCCCGCATGCAAAAGTAATAGCCATTGCATTACACGAAGCGGCCCATGCTTACCCAGCAGCTGCGCTGCAAATGGTCTCAAGAGCATACAGGTGAACATATATGCCCCCATCATCAGACCAATCTCAGCCTGATTTAATCCAGCGGCCTCACTTCTCAGCGGCAGAATAATCGTCAAAGCTGAATTTGCCGCAAAAAATAAAAAGGCCAGCATATAAAACCGGATAAACGAAAAGGATACCGGATTTAATTTTCCATTGGATGTTGCCGTCATTGAAGACTTCAAACGTTCGTCACCACTTTCTCTTCTGGCAGTCAACTCACAGATGTACCTGTCACGGGTCTTCGCCGTTCATAGGCAAAAAAGATCATTACCGCTCCTAGGATAGCACACATCATGTACATAAATGAATAGGAAGAGAAGTCAGCGACGGGTCCCATAATCACACCACCCAGAGAAATACCCAGATCAGCCATCGCGATAAATAACCCGATCAGGACGTTCCGGTTCAGCTTAGGCAACACAAAAGACAAATAGGTCGTGAGCGTCGGATATAGGATGGCTTGAGCAATGCCCATGAATATAGCCCCGACATAGAAAAAGACTACGCCCCCTGTCACCGAAAAACTCACACATTGAGCAGCAACGGCCAGAAGAAACATGGTACCCATGATAAAAGGAGAATGCCATCTCCCATCGGAAGGAATCCTTTTCCGGAGCATGATTCGAGCCAGTACAACCGTCCCGGCCTGAAGCATCAGATACACACCCGCATTCCCATTCGGTACTTGGCTCGCATACAGCGGAATAAAGGTTGTAATTGCACCAAATACAACGGAAGCAGCAAGCATCAATACACTGCATCGAAACAGAAACGGATTTTTCACCAACTGAGCAAAGGATTCCCACATACTCACGTTCTGCTCCGAAAGATTCTCAGCAGGTTGCTCCTTGCTTGGTTCCATTTTGGCGGTATATCCGAAGACGCCCGTACAGACGGCAATGCCGATCAGAACCACTGTAAAATAATCCATGCCACCCGTCTGCCAGATTCCTAACGCGATAACAGGCCCCACGATCCCTGGTATATAACTGAACAGCGAATAATACGAAATTCCCTGTGACCGATCTTTCTCCGGAAGTGCATCAATAATGCCAATCTGCAAGGCCATGGAGAAGAACGCTGTCGATACCCCCTGCAAAATACGAGCAACCAAATAACCTCCGAGTCCCGTAAAGGTATATAAAATCAGCGCAAATCCATTGATGATCAGAATCAGACGCAATATTTTGATCGGACCGTGCTTTTGAATAATCCGACCTGCCCATGGTCTGAAAAACATGGTTGTGAACATATAAGCGCCCATGATCAGTCCAATTGTTGTACCGCTCGCACCCAAAGACTCCCCTTGCAATGGGATCATCACGTTAAGAATAGCATTAGCACTGAAATAAAGAAGAACCAGTATGTACAAGCGCAGAAAAGGCCAAGACATCGCTCCACTCACAATGGGTGTTCCCCCT
Organism: Paenibacillus sp. Z3-2; assembly: GCF_054161325.1. Lineage (NCBI taxonomy): Bacteria > Bacillati > Bacillota > Bacilli > Caryophanales > Paenibacillaceae > Paenibacillus > Paenibacillus sp. Z3-2. The sequence continues at coordinate 5,268,112 of NZ_CP096397.1, forward strand.
AAAATGTAATTAAATGCTTCAATAATTTCTTCGCATAGTCTGACTGAACATCCTTCAGCTGCTCAATAGGAACGATCTCTTCAATCTGACCCTCTCTGAAAATGATAACCCTGTCACAGATATAGGCTGCCGCCTGTATATCATGCGTGATAAAGACGTAGCTCAGCTGGTAGATTTCCTTAAGCTCTTTCAACAATTGCAGCACCTGAATCTGAACAGACACGTCCAGTGAGCTAATCGCTTCATCGAACACGATGCATTTGGGGGCGGTGGAGATGGCCCTGGCAATGCACACTCTCTGGGCCTCCCCGCCGGATAGTTCATGCGGATATTTGGATCTATAGGAAGGGTCCAGTCCAACTTGGTTCAGCAACAGATCCACCTTATCTGAGTTGCCCTGACCCTTTCGCAGCTTTTGCTGCGCTTGCATAGGTTCCATAATGGCAGCTTCCACGGTAAGAAACGGATTGATGGAGGACGTATAATTTTGAAAAACGGCGCTGAGGTTACCCATCCGTACACGTCGATCCTGTACGTCTTTACCATCCAGCGAGATCCTCCCATGATCCGGCCGTTCAATACCCAGAATCAGACGGCCCAACGTCGATTTGCCGCTTCCGCTTTCACCGATGATGCCCAGACATTCACCATGCTGGCATTCAAAGGTAACCTGATTCAAAACCTGTTGTCTGTGCTTGGAGAACAGTCCGCCTTGGTTATATGATTTGTCAATACCTTCCACCTTTAGCATCTATAAGTCCTCCTGCATCAACGCCTTAAAATGATTGCTCAGCTCCAATCGGGTAGAGACCAGATACTGCGTATAGGCATGCCCCGGATTGGTCAAAACAGAATGCATACTACCGCGCTCGACGATCTTGCCGTCTTTCATGACCATCACGTCATCTGCAATCTTCTGAACGACGCCGAGATCATGGGAGATGAACATCATGGAACAGCCCATGCGTTCGCGTAATTGAATCAATTGCTCCACCACTTCATATTGGGAGATCGTATCCAGCGCCGTTGTCGGCTCATCCGCAATAATCAGATCGGGCTCAAGCACCAATGCCAGGGCAATCATGATTCGTTGCAGCATCCCACCGGACAGCTGATGTGGATATTGATTCAGAATCTCGCGCGGATGTCTGAGCATGACGCTTTCCATGGCATTGATGATTTTCCGCTCAATCTCGCGGGTGTTCCAGCCAAAATGCTGCTGAAGCGTCTCCCTAATATGGACACCAATGACACAGGAAGGATCAAATGCACTCATGCCATTCTGCAAAATCATACACAGATGCTTGCCCCGCTTACGCCGCATCTCCGGTTCCGAAAGCTGGTTCAGGTCTTCTCCCTGAAATAACATCGTGCCCGATTGGCGAATCCATGGCTTGTTCAGTCGCATGATGGCCCTGCACGTGACGGACTTGCCACTTCCACTTTCCCCCACGATGGCCATACAGCTTCCCTGCTTGACTTCGAATGAACTGTTATGAATGATCACTTTGCCTGTATTGGTGTCCCATACTTTCAAATTTTCAACCTCGACTATATTCATAAGCGGTCTTTCTCACCTCACTTTCGTAAGACTTGTCAGACTTACCTTGAGAGGTCATCAATTTGGGGTCCAGAGCCACTTGAAGGGCATCCGATAGAAAATTAAAAGCAGACACCACCACCACAATGGCCAGGCCTGGTGCCAACATCAATTCAGGTCTGGAGAACATGACTTCCCTCGCCTCATTTAACATCATCCCCCACTCCGCATGCGGAGCCTGAATACCAAGCCCCAGAAAGGAAAGACCGGAGATCTGCAACATCATCGAACACATGGAGCCACTGGCTATGACGGCAATATCGGCAAAGGTAACGGGAACAATATGTTTGGTTATGATTCTCAGATTGGGCGTGCCGGAGGCTTTGGCGAATTTCACATAATCCATATCGGAGAATTGCATTACAGATGTTCGAATAACGCGGGCAAACCAGGCCCATTTCATCCACACAAAGGCAATCAAAATATTCTCCAGTCCTGCACCCAAAATGCCAACCACCGCAAGTGTCATCACGTATCCGGGGAAAGACAGCATAATGTCACAAACTCTCATGATCCATGCATCCACTTTTCCCTTGAAGTAACCCGCGACGAATCCAACTATAGCCCCGATCAGAACAGAAAGGCTCAGCGCAACCAGAACCCATAACACACTTGGACGGATACCATAGATAAGCCGGGATAATACACATCTGCCCAGATGATCATTGCCTAATAGATAATCCCAGGATGAGGAGGCATAACGAAGCTTCATATTCACTTGCCCAGGGTCATGTGGTGCAATTAAAGGGGCCAGAATGCCCGTCATAATTGTGACGATAATCACCACCAAGGAGGTCATGGCAAGCTTGTCTTTGCTCAGATTTTTCAATATTCGCATCAGAATTCCTTTCTCAGACGGGGATTCATCGCCGCATTAATGATGTCGGATAACGTGTTAAACAATACAAAGGTTACAGCCAACATCAAAACATACGCCTGAATAATCGGAAAATCCCTGCTTAAAATGGATTTCACGCTGAGCCTTCCGAGCCCCGGCCAGGCAAATACATTTTCGATGACCACCGTACTGCCTAGCACAATCGGAATCGCCATGCAAAAGATGGACACGGCCACCTGTAATGAATTTCTTAGAATATGCAGGGTAACTTTCTTTTCGCTCAGACCGCTTGCCCTTGCATATAATACATAGTCCTCATTCATATTGCTCAGCATGGAACTTCGAACCGTTCGGAAGTAAATGCCTGTATAACTCACCGTGATTACGATCACCGGTAGAATGTAGCTTCGATACGAGTCCATGCCACTGGTAGGTAACAGGTCCAGCTTGACGGAAAAATACCAGATCATAAGGGCTGCAAGCCAGTAGGACGGCATGGCCGTAAGAAAAAAGGAAATGCCTCTGACCGATCGATCCAACAGCTTGCCTTCTCTCATGGCACAGATCACACCCAGCAGAATGGACAGCGCAATAATGAATACCGACGAAACCAGCGTTAACTTCAATGTGTTCATAAAAGCTGGCCCCATCAATGACCATACGGGTTCACCAGATACATAAGAGTTGCCGAAATCCAACTGCACAACAGCCATGATCCAGTTCACATACTGGATCATGAACGGCTGATCGAACCCCAATGCCTTGTTGGTCTGGGCAATTAATTCCTCCGTGATCTGTGGAACTTCCTGTGCCTGTAACACAACAACCGCCGGGTCCAAGGGAGAAAGATTAATCAGAACGAACGTTATAAATGAAATAATAATCAGTAAAGGGATGGCTAACAGAATCCTTTTGACGATATAACTTCCCATATCCATCTCCGCTCTATTTAAAATTCATTTGATCAAATGGCAGTTCATATTGGGTCTGCTTGAATGAGATTCCATCGAGATTCTCAGGAGCGACTACGGTGACACGCCCGTTGGTAATCGGAATGAACAACGCTTCATCATGGACGATCTTCATAATGTCGGCATACAGGGATTGGCGTGATGTCTCATCCGTGGAAACCATGACCGCATCGATTTTCTGGTACAGTTCATCTGCTTCGGCAATTCCGCTTGTCGTATGTTTGTATGCCGAATCTGACGTAAATGCCGCAATGGTACTCTGTGGATCATAGGCCAGTCCCCAGGTTTGATTAAAGAGCAGATCATATTCCCCGGTAGCTCTCCGATTCGCAATGGAAGTGGACTCTTCGCCCAAGATTTCAAGCTGAATCCCCAATTCTTTCATGGAATACTGGATCAATTCGGCCTGTATTTTCTGTGAAGAAGAGTTGCTGTCATAGTATAATTTCATGGCTAAAGGCTGACCGTTCTTCGTTCTCACCACTTCACCGTCTGCCAATGTCCAGCCAGCTTGGTCCAGAAGATTTTTAGCCAATTCCGGATCATACTCCCGTTTCTTAAGGTCCACCTTGGCGTAATTGACATTGGCAGAAAATAACGTGTCCGCTACAGTCTGCGTTCCGTTGAAAATATCTTTACTGATCGTTTCCCGATCAATGCCAACCCATAGCGCTTCCCGGACTGCCGTTTCCTGAACCGGACTATTCTGGCGACTGCTATTGGCTACGATCATATTCGTATTCATCGCTTCACTTCGAACCACTTGATAACCACCGGATTCAGCCAATTGGTCCATGGCTTCGACATCGATACTGTCTGCTCCCCGGTCATCGGTGAACACGAAGTTGATCTCTCCCTTTTGCAATGCCAGGAATGTCGTTTCGCCAGCCGGAAGAATCTTGGATGTGATTTTCTTGATTGCAGGTGCACCACCCCAATAGTCTTCATTGGCTTCAAACGTGGCGTTCTCTTCGACTTTATGAGCAGTAAGCTTGTAAGGTCCTGTGCCGTGGAAACCACTTACCCCGTCTTTGGTTCCGCCATCCTTGAAATCCTTGGGTGATATAAAGACGTAAGGTCTTGTCATGGACAATTCCACCAGTGCCGGATAATAGGCTTCAGACAGCGTCAACTCCACGGTATGCTCATCGATAACTTTTACACTCGTGATCTTGGTAGACAGCTTGATCCAAGCGTGTTTTTCGGCATTGGCCTGGACTGCATCGATATTTTGTTTAACCGCCTCTGCGTTGAAGGGCTCTCCATCATGGAATTTCACATCTTGTCGCAGATGAAAGGTATAGGTCTTGCCATCCTCCGAGATGTCCCATGATTCAGCCAGTAATGGCTTGATCCCGTCAGGCGTGTTTTCCACCAGAGACTCATATACCATCCCTTGTGCAGGCATGGAACCAGTGTACAGATGGGGGTTCATATCATTAATATCTTTGGCAGAAGCATAGATAAGTTCAGTTTGTACCTGGCTATTGGCAGGCTCCGTTTTTGCGTCCCCTTTTGGGCTCTGTCCGCATCCGGCGAGCAGCGCAATGGCAGACACCAGCAATAGTATGGATGTAAAAGTAAGACCCTTTTTCACAACATTTCCTCCTGATGATGAAGTTACAAGCAGACCTTGTAGGTTACATCGGGCAACTCCGATTGCAGTACCATCTTCCGATCGCTGTTATCCCCAGATTTTTTTTATTCTCTTTTCCAAAGAGAAAATCCGGGGATAGCATATGCTTCCGAAGTAGCTTTCTTTCAGAAAGCTTTTAGGCGACCGCTCCGCTTCTTCAGATTGGTTCTGCACTCTCCGTTATGATGTAAACATCAGATTCAACTTGATTAATTTGAGATGTAATTAACCCTATTACTCAAAGTCCGGTGCAGATCATGCGGATATCCTCGTCAAAGGATTGGATCACAAAGGCATCGGACAAGCGCTGATCCGGGTGTGCGTCAGCTACTTCCTGAATCTTCGCCTCATACCTGGCGATGAATTGATCAATAGTTGGACAGCTCACATCGAGATGTCTGGCAATGCCCTGAATGATTTTGATGCGGTAGTAATCTTCCTTGGGCATGCGGGGAATGTCCAGTTCCCCTTCGCGGTTCATGAACGTTTTACGGAATGGGACTGCTGAAAAGTCGAAATATTTCCCTGCCGAGTCGGGTTCCGAGAATGGATCAATCAATAATGAGGTGTACCGTATGTATAATAAATACTCTTGATGAATGACCTGCAGCTGATTGAAACTCTCGATATCCTGACGTGATAAACTCTCTAATCGAACCGGATAGTTGTCATCCGTCATGAATTGAAGCAGGTTGACTCCCTGAATATCAAGTCGGTCCGTAATATTCATAATCTCCTGCCACTGTGCCCTCATTTCCCGTATCAAAACCTGTGTAATCGGACCTTCAGGATACATCTTGTATACGTATTGCTGAATATCCGAAGCTCCAAAGATGGCTTCTAATGAGAAGTCATTCATGAACAAGGGCGGATGCACGTACAACGAGATATTTCTCGTTTCCGCCTCCAGTGGGGATCGCATCACTTCCAGCGCAACACCCAAACGCTCATAAACTTGGCGTAGCTTGCTCACCTGTTCAGACGGATAACAAGTGGAACCGATAAAGACCTTTTTCTTGACCCCAGTAGTAATCACATGATTCGACGGATGTTCGTTCATCCAACGGGTATCCCCAAGGTAGGTAGAGAAACTGATCACTTCCGGCTCTGCATTCCGCTCTCTCATGTAATGGGTCACGAGTCGATTCGACCCGAACGTTGGAGAAACCAAAATGATACATTTCAGTTGTTTAATGAATTCATTTTTCATTTGTTCCAATACATTGATATAAGCATCCGTTGTTACAGCCAAAATGAGTGTGTCCCACTCACCATCAATGGTGTCATATCCCTTGAACACATGATCAACATAACACTCACCTGCGAGTGGCTGATGCTTCTCATTTTGAATGCTGACCTGAATACGTTGATTGCTCTCTTCAAGGGCTGCAAATATCGATGCTGAACGAACCGATTGTCTCCCCGCAATGCCTATGCAGCAATTGAGATGATCTTTGAGCGTTACCGCAAGCTGAATGGATGCAGGTCCGGTTCCGAGTATTAGAATTCGCTGAAGATTGCTCATATAAGCCTCCTTAATTCAAAGTTCAACCTGGACTCCATTTGGGATTGACTTGCATGGCTATGCTTTTTGGTACAACGCTATATCGAACACATCATCCGGGCGCAGGATCTTATCCACCAGCTTCCACTTGCTGCTGTCCGTCTCTCTCATGGGATAATTGAACAAGGACTTCAACTGATCACCGTATCTCATGGCTACAACCACTTGCGCATTCGTCAGGGCATAGAGTTGATCAAGTAACTCATATTTAGGGGCCACCGTAGAGCTGAAAATGATATGGGTTGCTTCCCTGGTATAATCCAAATCCTCCAGCAATGTTGACTCCAAACGAATCTTCAAGCCTGCGCCCAGCGTCTCCACCACTTTTTGCCCAAGTGTGATGGATTCTTCATCAATATCGATCCCGACAACCTGTGCACCTGTTCGCTTGGCGATAAGTAATGGGGTCATAGGGAATGAACCGGAGCCTACCAGTAATACTTTGGAATCGGAGGTAACATGGAAGCTGCCAAATTCTTTATCGATGCACTCTTCTATGTTTTTGAAATAATCGGCAATCTGCACATCCCCGTTCTCTAACTTCAATGCACGATATTTCTCCATGATCGCCACACACAGGGCTGATTTATTTCTTAATTCCCATACAAGCGTATCCAGCTCTTCGAGCTCCGACTGCTCTAACTGTTCCCAGGCTGCCTTATTCTCCTGATCGGTCACAAAGCGGGAGTAGTCATTGATCACAGCCTCCAGCTCCGAACTATGCTGAATTGTATGATCATACCTGCTTGCGAGCTTATCGAATTTCTCTGCAAACTCACTCAAACATGTCTGAAAATGGACCAATGTGATCATTTCTTTTCCCCCTATTTGTTGTTGTTGTCATGGCCATGAATCTCATGCATTCACACCACTCCATTCCATTGGAGCGTCTATGAAGGCTTTGCCCTGAGCCACGATGCCAACCGATCCTTCAATCGTAATGCTCCCAAGTTCTGTACCATCCCACTCGGCCACCACTTTAATCGCACCACCAGGCTGCTTGATGTACTGAGTAATTCCTCTCTGCTGGCTCCATGCGAGATAGGCCCCCACGGAGGCCGTACCCGAACCGCACCCTCTCTCCCAGATCAGACTATCCAGCTCCGGAACATAGATGAGTGGGGCCATTTCTTCCAAGTGCGATTGATATAACAAGATACCGATCAGCTTATCTCCCAGGGTTAATCCCAGTAATCTTGCAAGGGTCTGTGCCCTCTTCTTCATCGTATCGTCGAAGTCATCGACTTCAATCACGATATGGATGAACTCGGCGTACCGGATGATCACCATATCGAGCTCTATGCCTTCGTATCGGATTGTTCGTTGTTCGATCTGCTTCGGAACCGGCATGGTTACCTGGCAGTCGTACTCGTTCTGCTGCTTCTTCACGTGGCACATGATCAATTGATCGGTTCCGGAAACCTCCAGCATGATGTCCATAGACTCCTGTTGATTCAGCCCTGCTTCAGATGCGAGTTGTGCTGCAAGTGCCATGCAAGCATTGCCACAGAACTCGCCTCCGGCCATTTCCAGATGGGCAGCGGCTTCTGGTCTCCTCGTTCGTTCAATGAATCCCACTTGCTCAGCGTAAACGTTATCATACGACATTAAGCGTGTAGCAATATGACTGTATTGCTCGGCTGCATGATCCGTTTTAACCAGAATCGTCATGTTTTGGGTGGGACTGAACTTGATAAAATCAATCTCCTGTTTCATCGCAGCGGCTGCTCCTGTCCTTATTATTAGGATTACGATGGTATACTTTCCCTTATGAATACTAATAGTAATGATTACGATTATCAACCGAGAAAAATATAGCACATCCTTTTGGGGATCGTCAACAAATATTTCCATTTAAATCAGACTGCACCTCATTCGGCCCTTCACTTCTCCTCCTGTAAGAAAACCCATACAGAGCTGACGCTTATGCGCCAGCCCTAGCCAATATCACACGTTTGATCTGATTCAACAAATACGAAAAACGGTTGCCGCAGAACGGAACCGTTTCGATCTGGATATGATCCAGGGATTCAATGCATCCCTCACTCTTGATGTGCTTTCACATTGTGTAGTGCCTGTTCAGCAAGAGCAGCCAGAAGATGTGCTCCCAGCGGCAGGGCCCGTTCATCCACATCAAAGCCAGGGTGATGCCACTCATGCGGGCCAGAGGTGCCCAGGAAGAGGAACAGGCCGGGAACTTCTTTTTGATAAAAAGAAAAGTCCTCACCTGCTGGAGAAGGCAGCGGCCTGATGCTGTTCAATCCAATCTCACTTGCAACTTGTTCCGCCGTAGATGCGAGAGACTCATCGTTGACCACGGCAGGTGGTCCCTGAATCCAGCGAACCGTAGCCCGTGTGTCATAAGCTGCCGCCACACCTGCGACTACCTGATTGAAACGCTCGCGAATCCGTGCGCGCACTTTCTCATCAAATGTACGTACCGTGCCATCGAGTATCGCTTCATCGGGAATGACGTTCCAGGCTGTACCGCTGTGGAGCTTGGTGACACTGATTACGGCACTCTCCTGCGCTCCAACATTACGACTCACAATTGCCTGTATAGCCGTAACGATATGTGCGGCAACCACAATCGGATCAATGCCTGCTTCAGGCACGGCTGCATGGGTGCCTACACCTTCCACTTTGACAACAAAACCGTCTGCTGCTGCCATCAATGCGCCTTCCCGAATGCCCACTGTACCTACTTGGAGATCAGGCTTGTTATGCAACCCGAATACCGCCCGAACATCGGACAATGCACCACTCTCGATCACTTGGCGTGCACCTGTTGCTTTTTCCTCCGACGGCTGGAATATCAACCGTACTTTTCCCGGCAGACTGGACTCACGCTGTTTCAACAATCGTGCAGCACCAATCAGAATAGCGGTGTGTGCGTCATGTCCACAGGCATGCATTTTCCCAGCCACCTGGGAGGCAAATTCCAGCTTCGTCTCTTCCTGAATGGGCAGCGCATCAATATCGGCTCTTAGGGCAACAACAGGGCCGTCCCCTTGACCCACTTCAGCGACAATCCCTGTCCGCAGAGCATATTCGTCTGCAATACGAACGCCTTCCTCTTCCAGCCAACTGCGGATGGCTGCCGTCGTCTCCCTTTCCTCGCCGGACAATTCCGGGTTACGATGCAGGTGTCGCCGAATAGTGATTAAACGTTCCGCGAATTCTTCCGCCCGTTCACCCTGGAGCTCATGCTCGGGGCCCTGTACTTGTTGCTCAAAATGCTGCTTGGGCTGTTCCAGATCACTTTTCATCACATGGCCTCCCATTCGTATATATTCACTGTGTCACTTCTATCCGATTGCTGCTTCTTCCTTGGATTCCAGTGTGATTTCACTTAGTCCCTGCTCTGCCAGAATCTCACGCAATAATTCGAATGAACGAATCCGCTTGGCAAAGTCTCGTGTAGCTGTTGTCACAATGAACTCTTCCACAGCAAAATCCTGCTGGAACTTCAGCAGCGCCTGACCTACGCTTTCCTTCGTACCCCGGGTCACACTTGGCTCCAGAATCTCGATCCGATAGGTTTCGTTCGATTGACGTCCGAATTCTTCCGCCTGTTCCACAGAACCGACAGTCAGCACCTTCCCACTCTCCAGATGGATCTTCACCAGCATATGCTCGCTCGCAAGTCCTTCCGCTTCTTCCTCACTCTCGGCCACAATCAACGATATGGCTAGTGCGGCGTAAGGCTCTCGTCCCTGGGAACGATCGAATTGTTCACGATATACACGGATGGCTTGCAGCGCTACCTCTATATTACTGTTAATGAACAGTGAAAAGACATATGGAAGTCCCAGTTCCGCAGCCATGCCCGCACTATCGACACTTGCTCCAAGTACGTACAGTTCCGCTGGAATGTCGGACACAGGCGAAGCGCTGAGACCTGCAAGTGGATGCGATTGATCTTCAAGCGGTTCATTGTGGATGTATCGTTTCACCTGAACAATTTTCTCTTGAAGAGATGCAGCTTCCTGAATACCTTCCTGCAACGCCTGTGTCGAACGTGGTAACCCGCCTGGTGCACGACCGATTCCCAGGTCAACTCTTCCTGGTCCGAGCGCTGCGAGTATATTGAAATTCTCGGCGACTTTGTATGGACTATAATGCTGAAGCATTACTCCGCCGGACCCCAGACGAATCCGCTTCGTATGCGCAAGCAAGTGGGAGATGAGTACCTCTGGGGAGGAACCTGCAACATGCCCTGAATCATGGTGCTCCGATACCCAGAACCGATGGAATCCCAGCTGCTCTGCCCGCTGTGCCAGCTCGATCGTATGTCGAAAAGCATCCACTGCCGTTTCCCCTTCATAGATCGGGGTCTGATCCAAAATGCCAACACGAATACTCATATCCTTCTCCTCCTTGATTGTGCTGAACCACTGTTCTTGAATCACTATTAAATTGAACTGGAGATGTTACACTTTATCACTCCGATTGCAGTACCATCTTCCGATCACTCTTATCCCCAGATTTTCTTTACTCCCTTGGTTCAAGGGAAAAATCTGTTGATAATGCGCACGCTTCGCTTCTTCAGATTGGTTCTGCACTTTCCGTTTTGGTGTAAAAGTCAGATTCAACGTTAGACGCTCTATAACTTCCGCAGCAGTTCCCCGAAGGGCTCTGCCAATGGCGAATATTCTTCCTTTAACGTGACGACGCTGATCTGCAACGATACACCAGCCACCTCATGTACCTGAATGGGGAACAACTCCTGATTCTGCACTTCCTTCTTCACCGTGAGTCCCGGGAGAAAGGCAATGCCTGCCCCTTGCATAACCAGTTTCTTCGCCGTCTCCGAATTATCGACATGGTATGTAATATTCGGCGGATGTTCCAGCGAGTCGAAAGCCCGGTGAATGCGAAGCCAGTCCAGTGAACCACATTCGAAAAAGACCAGTTGCTCATTCCGGATGGCTTCCATGCTGACATGCCCGCTCTCAATGAATGGATGCCCTTTGTACACATAGAGCTGGATTGGATCTTCATAAAAAGCAACCGTACGGATAGCAGGGTGCATGACCTTGCGCACAAAAGCAAGATCGATCTCCTGACCAAGCAGTTTGGCAATCAGCTGATCCGTCGTTGCTGTCGTCAATTTGATATTAATTTCGGGGTAAGCATCCTTGATCTTGGGTAGAAAATCGGGAATGACATAATTCGATACCGATACTGTGCTGCCAAGCCGCAGAGCATCCGGTGTTGTCCGGCGCTGCTGAATCTTCTGCTTGCCCTTCTGAATCACTTGCAGAACTTGCTGCGCATACGGCAGGAATTTCCGACCTTCTTCTGTCAGCACGATTTGCTTGCCAAGCCGATCAAACAACTTGCAGCCCAGCTCCCTTTCCAGTGACTGAATGCGAGCTGTGACCGAAGGTTGGGACAAGAAGAGTACTTCGGCAGCCTTATTGAAGCTTCCATAATGATTGATATATACAAATGCTTCAATATTCTCGATATTCATGAGCGCCTCCGTATCCACGTCCGCAGACGTTTGATCTTATACTGATTTATCCAATATACTTACTTGGTTTTACGATATCGTAATCCCATCCTTTTCCAGTGTCAATATCAATTCATCCAGTGAGCGGTCCAGACGTGTAGTAATATCCGCAGAGAGCACAAATTTCCCATCATCCAGTCGTTCGATTCCCTGATCCACAGCATATACGCCACCCAGAATATGTCTTCCACCAAGGGCTGTCAGAACAGGTTTCAATGCATAATCAATTGCGAGCAGATGAGCAATGGAGCCACCGATGACGAGTGGGAGTATCAACTTACCCCGTAACCCTTCTTGCGGAATCAGATCTAGGAACAGCTTGAGTACTCCCGAGTACGATGCCTTATATACCGGCGTAGCTACAATGACTGCATCCGCGGCTTCAACGACAGCAAGTGCATCACGAATGAAGGAGCTGTCGAACCGGGCTTGCACCAGATCCTCAGCAGGCAGATCCACAACATGAATGACTTCAACGGTAATGCCTGCCTCCGTTAATTTTTGGCTGCTGTAATCCGTCAGACCTGTCAAACGCGAACGCTTGGAAGGTGATCCGGCAATAATGACAACATGTGACATGAATATCTCCTCCTTGGAATAGCGGTCAAGCCGCTCCTTTTACTTTCGGGTCCAAAAGGTCGCGAATATCGTCTCCAATCAGATTAACCGCCAGTACAAACAAAGTGATCGCCAGCCCCGGGAACGTACAGATCCACCAGGCAACCGTCAGATAACCTCTACCTTGTGAGAGCAATGTGCCCCAATCCGGAATTTCCTTCAACACCCCAAGTCCCAGAAAGCTGAGTCCGGAGCCTGTAAGGATCGATGTCCCTACGCCCAGCGTAGCCATGACCAGCAATGGTGACAACGAATGCGGCAGTACATGTTTCCAGAAAATACGTGTATTGGAACCGCCCAGTGAACGTGTCGCTGTAATGAAAGGCAGACCTTTAACCGATATGACCTGCCCGCGCATGACCCGTGCGTACCCCGGAATGGAGGAAACGGCAACAGCCAGTGCAATATTCATCAGTCCTGGCCCGAGAGCAGCTGCAACAGACAATGCCAGGAGCACACCGGGTACAGCCATCAGAATATCGACAGCCCGCATGGTCATGGTATCGACAACTCCTCCCGCATAACCGGAGATAATACCAAGAGCACTACCGACAATACCGCCCACCAGAACCGAAGCAAATCCAATGAGCAGCGAATCCCTGCTTCCATGCACAACCACACTGAAGATATCCCTGCCAAAATAGTCCGTTCCGAACAGGTGCTCGGCAGAGGGAGCTTGCAGAATGGCATCCGTCATCATCTGAGTTGGATCATAGGGCGCAATCCAGCCCGGTACAATCGCACATGCCACGGTAAACACCACCACCAGCACTGCTGCATAAAAGAATAATCGGGATACCGCGAATGAGACGCGATAGCGCCAAGGACGGCGATTCCACAGACGGATACGTCCTACACTGCCTCCCCACGCTTTTTTGTCACCAGCCAAAGGTTTCATGCTCATGAGCAACAACTCCTCCTTCCATACTCCGGGTCAGGACACTTCTGACTGTTCCATCCATGATCATGTGCGGACTGCACGCCGAACCCGGGGATCAATGTACGAATACGAGATATCCACCAGCAGGTTCAAGACCACATAGATAATTGATGTAAAGAAGACAACCCCTTGCACCACTGGCAGATCCTTGGCCATTAGCGCATCCGCAATAATTCGGCCGATCCCCTGTCTGGAGAAGACGGTCTCTACCACAACGGTTCCCGCAAGCAGATCACCGATCAGCATGCCGATTACCGTTACGGCAGGAATAAGTGCATTACGCAGTGCATGACCATACATGATGGCGCGTTCCGAAAGTCCTTTGGCCCGTAATGCCACAATAAACGGTTCATTGATGACTTCCAGCATGCTGTTCCGCACCATTCGTACGATAAACCCTGCACCCACGAGGCCCAGCGTAGCTGCCGGAAGAACCAGTGAGCTGAATCCGTCGGAACCCATCGCAGGGAACCAGCCAAGCTGCACCGAGAATAACAGGATGAGCAGTATCCCCGTCCAGAAGGTTGGCATGGAAATGCCGAACAGTCCAACGAGCCGGGCGACGAAATCAATCACGCCATTGCGATGAATCGCAGACAATACACCGAGTGTAATTCCAATCGTAATGGCAATGATCGAGCTGAGTGCGGTCAAAGCCAGCGTAGCCGGAAAATGTTCCAGGATTTTGGGCAGAACCGGATCGGAATTAATCATCGATTTGCCGAAATCGCCACGCAGCATATCACCGAAATAGTTCGCAAACTGGATGTAAAACGGCTGATCCAATCCAAGCTGGACCCGCAGATTCTCGATCATCTCCGGGGTAGCCGAGGACGGGTCCAGCATGAGCAGAACCGGATCACCCGGCAGAAGATACATGATGCAGTACACCAGCACCGAAGCTCCGAATATAACCAGAAGCGATGTTGCAAGTCGTGACAGTATCGTGTGAACCATACCGGGATATCTCCTTCCTGAATCGGGATTGGCCATTCATGTTAAGGCTGAATGCGAACATCGTTAAAGAGTGGATACCCCAGCGCATCGAACTTGATGCCTTCGACCTTTTTGGATGCTGCGACGGTATACGGGAATACATAGATTGGCAAGATTACCGCTTGCTCAATCAGATATTGTTGAATCTGATTATAGATCTCCACACGTTTATCGGGGTCCGTCTCGACGGCTCCCTGCTCTAACAGTTTATCGATCTTCGAATCAGACAAACCGGACAATGTCGGACGCTCGCCCTCTGCACTCGTATGGTAGAAAGCGTACAAGGCATTCGGATCGGAATTGACCTGACTGTTGCCATAGAGATCATAATCCCAGTTCTGATAAATGACTGTTGCGATATCTTTTGTAATCTCGACTTCAACGGCAATGCCCACCTGTTTCAACTGTTGCTGGATAATGGCAGCAATGTCATTGCGTTTCTCCCGATTGGGCGAACCATCAACATACCGCAGGGTCAGCTTCTGCCCGTCTTTAGCGCGAATACCGTCAGCACCTTTCACCCAGCCTTGTTCGTCCAGCAGCTGATTGGCTTTGTTGATGTCCGGGTTGATGCTTCCTTCCAGCGATGCATGATAACCCAGAATTCCAGGAGACAGTGCAGACCATGCTCGGTCGTAGTTGCCCAGATACAATGTTTTGACAATCGATTCCACATCTACGGCGGATTGTACCGCCTGCCTTACTTTCACATCATCCCAAGGCGCTTTACGCAGATTGAAAAAGAGTGTGTATGGCAACCCAACTGTGTTGGCCTGCAACAGTTGCTGATTCGGATCGTTTTTCAATGCAGCGATATTTTGCGGTGGAACCGTCTCGGCAGCGAGTACCTGACTACTCTGAACACTTCCGATGCGCGTCGCTTCTTCCGGTACAATCTTGAAGGTGATCGTATCCACATGGGGCGCGGCTTTATTTTCAACTGTCTCAGGTCCCCAGTTGTAATCCTTGTTTTTGGCAACGACGATATCCGCATTTTCATCCCATTTCACAAAGGTATACGGACCTGTACCCACGGGATTTTTGCCCAGCTGGTCGCCATATTTTTGGGCAGCTGTAGGGGATACGATCCCCAGCAGCGCCTGGCTCAAGTTGCCGAGGAAGGCTTGCGATGGTGATTCCAGATTTACCTTGATGGTATATTCATCAATGACTTCGGAGGAGCTATAGGGTCTAATCAGGGCCAGAGAATTGGCAGCTTTGGTGGCTGGGTCGATCACCCGGTCCAGATTGTATCTCACGGCTTCCGCATTAAACGGTGTACCATCATGGAACTTCACACCTTCACGCAGCTTGAACGTATAACTCTTGCCGTCCTCAGATACGCTCCATTCCGTGGCAAGCCAAGGTTTGATGGAACCATCAGGCAGCTGCACGACCAGATTGTCGTAAATCGTCCGGATGGCACGCACCGTTACGGCAAGCCCACTGCGATGAGGGTCCAGCGTATCGGGTGAAGTTGCAAGTGCAAAAGTCAGGTTGCCTCCTTCGGCTTGCCCCGTCTGATCCCCGCCTGACGCCTGTGCCGAACCGTTCGTGCTGCCTCCCGCTGCTCCGCAACCGGATAATACCATCACCAATACTGCTGCCAATGCCATATATTTCATCCATGAGATAGACCTGTTCATATCGCTTCCCCCTCTGTGTATACAGGTGTCATTTAATTGATGTTTATACCCAATACTCGATATATCCTATGAGTTAAGTCGGTTTTAAAGTAGTACGAAACGTAGTCATTGATTTCATTACCGGTTGGAGAAAACAGCCAGACAAAATCAGATGTCGTTCGCTCCCTACCAGTTATGCCAAATCAGATACGACTTGTTCCTTGGCAGCCGTATAACGGTTAACTGGAATTTGCACCCCAAGGTTACCTCGCAATGTATCGTGTTCATAGTCCGTACGATAGAGGCCGCGTTCTTGTAGAATCGGTACAACGAGTTCCACAAAATCAGACAATCCACTTGGCAGCTCAGAAGCAATAATGAAACCATCCGCTGCTTCCGTCTCGAACCATTCCTGAATCTTGTCAGCAACCTGCTCCGGTGTGCCCAGGAATTTGCTGCGCGGTGTTGCTGCCCGCAGAGCCACTTCACGCAAGGACAATCCCTGCTCCTTGGCATCCTTCTTGATCTTGTCGGTTCCACTGCGGAAACTGTTGCTTCCAATGCCATTCAGCTCCGGGAAAGGTTCATCCAGCGGATATTGGGAGAAATCATGATGTTCGAAGAAACGTCCCAGGTAATCCAGCGCTTTATCAATGGTCACCAGGCTCGCAATCTCCTGATATTTCTGTTCCGCTTCCTCTTCGGTCTGTCCAACAATGGGATTGATGCCTGGCAGAATAACAATATCCTGTGCAGAACGTCCATAGGAAGCCGCCCGTGTTTTCACATCTTTATAAAATGCCTGTGCATCTTCAATTGTATCGTGGCCGGTAAAAACAGCATCCGCTTCTTGCGCCGCCAGGTTTTTGCCATCTTCCGATGAACCTGCCTGGAAAATCACCGGCTGTCCTTGCCGTGAACGCGCAATGTTGAGGGGCCCCTGTACGGAGAAAAACTCTCCTTCATGATTAAGCGTGTGCAGTTTGGATGGGTCGAAGAATACACCGCTCTCTTTGTCTCTTACAAAGGCATCATCTTCCCAGGAGTCCCACAACCCTTTGGTTACCTGTAAATATTCCGCGGCAATGCGATAACGTTCCGGATGCGTAGGGTGGCTGCTCTTGCTATAGTTCTTGGCTGTACCTTCGAGCGGAGAAGTCACGACGTTCCAGCCTGCACGGCCATCACTGATCTGATCGAGGGAACCGAACTGTCTGGCTACGGTGAAAGGGTCGCTATAGGATGTCGAGAGGGTACCCACCAGTCCAATGCGTGAAGTAACGGCAGCCAAAGCGGAGAGGATACTGATTGGTTCGAAGCGATTCAGGAAATGGGGAATGGATTTCTCGGTAATATACAGACCGTCTGCGATAAAGACCAGATCGAACTTGCCTTCCTCCGCTTTCAGTGCCTGACGTTTGTAGAATCCAAAGTTAACGCTGGCATCTGATAGAACCTCCGGGTGTCTCCATGTGGTGTTGCTTCCACCAACCCCATGAATAATGGCTCCAAATTTCAAACTGCGTTTCGCTGTCATATGCACTCCGCCTTCCTTGGATTAGAATCTTCAAAAGAAATATCAAGGGCCAACTGAACTGATTACGTATGCGAAATAACTTAAAAGTTAACTATTCCTATGAGTTTGGTTTGTTTTAATTTCACAAATCTTATCACTGCCCCGTAAAAGGGTCAACATCGCGACTAATAGATTTTTTCTATATGAGTATTGAAGATGTAAATATGACAATCTACATCCCAAGAGAGCTATAGCTTATGAACGTTCCGGCTGCTGCACAAATGCGATCTTGCATCATGCAGCAGCCGGAACGGCTTGCTCCAAAGGTATATATCGACTCCCGTTAGACCGCTGCCGCTTCGTCCGCTCGTGCCAGAAGTTCAGCCAGCTTCTCCAGATCAGGTTCCAGCAAGGCTTCAAACTTGCCGTCCCTTCCTACTTCAATGACGGGTACATGCCGAATTCCATATTTTGCTTCAAGCACATCTCGCAGAACGTCATGACCCTGCACTTCAATGTTCTCGAAAGGCTGGTTTCGCTCTGTCAGAAATGCTTTCACTTCTCCGCAGAAATGACAGCCTGTTTTGCTCCACAGCACGACTTTTTTGGTTGATGAAGACATCGACATACCTCCTGATTGGTTACCTTCAATTCCCATCTGTTAAATAAGAATTATGGCTCTAAATGTACTCCTGTGCCCTTCCTTCGTCAATGGATCTGCTAATAGAATAAACCTATAACCAAATAGAAAGATTAAATTTTAAATTTGAAAGATGGCTTATTTTACTCCCTATCGATGCCTGCAAACCTGGTCAAAAGCTTGTTTCGCTAATACAGTGAAGGACTCGATCTGATCCGGACTTCGATCTATGGCCCACCTCAGGGTGTCAAAAGCTTTCAATAGCAACACATGCCTCGCTTGGTTCAGTTCACGCTCCTGCTCTTGTTTACTTGTCCCATAGCCTTCTAAGAACGCTTTCAATTCCTCCTTGTCAGGACCCTCACCTCGTAGCTGGCATTGCATGAGTTGAATAATATCGCCGTACGGCACGACAGTGGCCTCCGCATTGCCCCAGTCCAGAAGGGTAATCTCACCTGTAGGACTTACGATTGTATTCTTCAAGGAGAGATCACCATGGCATAAGCCAAAACGGAACTTTTGCATTTTCAATTGTTCGAACCATTGCCTTACGACCTGTGATTCCTTCATCGTAATGACACCGAGAACAATCAATGGATCTTGCTCCGTGAGACTATTGATATTGTATTGCACATATCCTTGCCAACTGCCATCTGATCCTGCATGAGGAGGAGAATAAAATTGGTTTTGTAACTCATCGTGCATCTCCCTTCCAAAACCATTCACCGGGATGGATTGAAACTGTTTTGTGAACTCACCGAGTTTCCTCCAGATTATGGACGTAGGGACTGTCGTGTCCAATCCGTTATCCCCTTCGATATACGTTTGAATCATATAGGCATGTTCAGCGGTAAGCCCCACGGACAATGTCTGTGGCCCTGGAATACCGACACTTGCCGCTTCTTCGATGCACCATTTTTCTTTCACAAAGGTAGGGTATTCATCTCTATTGTTCAAGCGAACAATAACTTTATAACTTGCCGTCTCGACCAGGCACACCTGATTGACAAATCCTCTACCCACGATATGATGTGAGAACTTTACTTTTTCCAGCAAAAAATCACTGGCGATCTGCTCAGCTTGGTTGACTACAGAATTATTCACCGTGCTTCCTCCCTATCCCTGTATCTGATGACCCCAAGTTACGCTTAGTGATCATTGTGTTGGTCATAGTGTAAAAGGAACTCGATGATCTTTCAATCGCTACGCTCTAGTGATATAACTCCCAACTCGTATGTAACGTTTGGATGCGGAATGAGGCAGAGCGATTCCACAGGATACCGCTGCTTCTTTCATTCCGCATCATGCTGCTGATTCGCATAAACAGATCGCCTGACATTACAGATCTGGGTTCAAGAGCTGAGGTGGGGCGATAATCGGCCATCCTTCTTCCATCGAATTCAGTTGGTCCGCAGACACGCTGACAATATGCCCGGAATGCACACCCCAACGTTCTGCGGCATAAACGGATACAAATCGTCTGCGCTTGCCTCCGCTGATCTGATATCGAATCTCAGGTGCATCCACTGCAGCAACAATACTTCCTTCTGCCAAGGCATTCGGAGAACCCTGAATCGCTGTCGTATGCACCTGATGTGACTCCATCGGCCATCCTTGCATGTTCCCCGCTGATATCAGTGCTTCTCCGGCAGGAATGCCAAGCAGATCCGGTTTCGCTACCTGAACAGGAGATATTCCACGCGGTACAGGGATGTTCAGCTTACGCCGCCGCCCACTAGTCAATGTATAGACATCGCCTTTGGCATCAGACAGGAACGAGCCTTCGGGGTAGAATTCACTGCTGCGTCTGAACTGTAGTGCTGGATCTTGGCTACCTTGCGTTGAGATTCGCTGACGCGGATCGGTCGGGTTCGTATCCCTATCCTCTTGTTGACCAGATCGGTTAAGAGAGGTTTGTTGTCTTGCCAAGCGGGAGGTTTCGGCAACCAGCGTATGGGGATCTCCCCACTTTTGGCTATAAAACTGCTCGTTATCCTTGTTCACTACAGCAAAGTCCTGCTCCCCCAGTGCTTTCATGCTGACACTTCCGAAGTGATGAATGAAGGCATCCCCAGCAACCGCAAGCTGGTATCCTGCCAGCTTCACCCGGATGATCCAGTCGTCATCTTCAAAATTGCCCACCGCGTAACCTTCGTCCAGATAGCCTACCCGCTCCAGCAACTCCCGTGAGAACAGCCAGCAGAATCCGACCAGGCGATCGGTCAATCGATGTTTTCCGGCATCCGGACGATTATGTGTGCTGGCAAAAGACCACATTTCTTCTACCTCACGGTACGGAACCTGAATCTGCTGATCCCCGCCAATATAGTTGGTCACCGGACCCACCACACCAATCTTCGGATCACTGGCAAGACAAGTCATCATATTATCCAGCCAGCCCGGGGTAACCAGCGTATCATTGTTCAGTACGACGATATGTCGTCCTCTCGCCATCATCAGTCCATGATTGACACCTCCGGCAAACCCCCGATTCTGATCCAGGGCAGCTACCCTCACCATGCCGCCTTTGCGGAGCATGGCCTCGGCAGTTCCATCCTTGGAGGCATTATCCACGACAATGATTTCGTAGGGAGCAGGCGTATGCTTTTCGATACTGGACACACATTTCAGCACATACTCCCGCTGATTGTACGTGGGAATAATGATGCTGACCCCTTCAAAGACAAGACCAAACGAACTCTGTCCTTGGCGGACACCTTCGTCGTAGCCTCTGCGATAACCCTGTTTGTAGAGTCTGGCGCCTTTGGCTGTGCGGTTGCTTTTACCTTTGCGTCTGGATTTGCGTGTTGAGCGACTACCCGCTGCATGCAGGACTGCCATGGCAGGTTGCGAGACATCTTGCTGTGTGGCATGGCGGCCCACTTTTTTGTCGTTGCTCATGCTGCCATTTCGTTTGTTCTCACTGCGCTTGCTGATGTTTGAAGTGTTGTTATGGGGACTGTTCCCCTTACGACGGTTGACGTTTCGAGCATTATCTTTGTTACTATGCCTGTGACGTCCTTCCCCACGTTGTTGATCGGATGTACTCATGTTGCTTCCTCCATTTCCACTCGTCCGTGAGGCCAGTGTCGCACTGTACTTGCCCCCGGACGGTCCACTAGAGTTGAAGCTCTCCGGTTACCAGTTTGTCTGCCAAATGTCCAAAATCCAGAGCGACCTTACCGAGTTCACCTGCGATTCGTCTACATAGGATGACCGCCGGAATCCCTGCCGCCACCAGCGCGATATCAAAAGCATGTTCAGCCGTTTGTTGCATCACCCTCGGAACATCCATGACCCCTGCTACAAAACCAATGCTGCCTGTGACATGAACCCCCCGGCTGTGCAGCAGTGCTCCAAGCTCTGCAGCCTGGCTACCGATGAGCAGAACCCGGCGCCCCTGCAGCACGGGCAGCACTAGACCAGACTGATGCAGACTGTAATTGATCGTGGAGCTGGTCAATTTCAGCCCAGACCAGTCGATTCCGAAGTGGCGCAATACGGGGAAGAGCAGTCCCTGAAACGTAGGCGCCCGCGAGATCGGCACGCCAACCCAGTCGGCGGCCTGAATCGCTTCCGCGAGCACCGCGCGGATGTCTGGCGTTGAGCATGGCACCCCTGCATAGGGCAGAAACGGTGCCATCTCCTGCACTTCATGGCCGGGCAGCACCGTATCGGCTGCCAGGGTGAGCAGTTCGCCATCTCCGAGGCGAACGATAGACAAGGGGCGCTGCGCATCCAGCGCCGCCATGATGTGGCCAGCCATCTCGTGAGGGCTGGCAAGCCGGGTCAGGCTGGGCGCGTATTGGCGGAAACCCGCCGCGATCAGATCTGCCGCCACGGCAGGCAGAATATGATCCGGCGGGATGTGCTGCGCCACCAGCGCCTCCCCGCCGGCGAATACGCCGTCGCGGTAGCCCTCGGCGTAGCCGCCGGGCACGGCCTGCGCCTGCGCTGCCTGCTCCGCAGGCGCAGCAGGCCGGCCCTTCGCGCTGCCCGCATGCGCGGCGGCAGCGCCTTCCCGCCCCGCGGGGGCGACACCCTTCGGGAGTGTCGCCTGGCGCGGGGCGGGGCCAGCACCGCTGGCAGGCATCGCCTGTGGCGTGCTGGCTTGCGGTGCTGGCATGAGCGCACGGCGCATCGCCGTGCGCTGCTTGGCGCGGGCAGTGGCACGCCCGCCCCGCGCTGGTGCATGCCTGCGCCCAGCAGTGGCCTGGCGCAGACCGGCTTTGCCTTTGCCGGCGGTGCTCGCCCTGCTGGTACGGCTGGGTTTGCCCGTATTACCTGCCCTACGCACATAGCTCGCTCTGCCCACAGCACTGCCCGTGTGGCCTGCTTTGCCTGCACGGACCTTGTGCGCTGCGCCTGCAGACGTACCCGCTTTTGCCTGGGTACTGCGTTTCCCCGACTCAACACCTCTGACTCCAACGGACCCTACCCCTGCTCCCGCTGCTATACCACTGCCCGTGAACATGGACGGGTGCGTGCCCCGGGGTTTACCTGTCACCATAGCCCCAGTGGACCCGGTGCGTGTCGCTACTCTCACGCCATTCCCTCCTTTGGCATGCACGTGGATTGTCGCTGCGCAAAGCGCCGGAGCATCCTTTCAGCTCCGGCGCAGGGCATTCTGCTCCCATGGGGCACCGCACAGCGGCAGCATCAGGCGCATTAATGTTAAGGCAATTGTCCTTTCATGCGGACAGCTGCTTCCTCGAGCGAATCAAACGTACCCGCATCACTCCAGTATTCCTGCAAAATATCGTATTCCAATCCACCAGCAGATGCGTAGTGATTGTTCACATCGGTAATTTCAAGCTCTCCGCGCGCAGACGGCGCAATGTTTCGAATGAGGTTAAATACATGATCGTCATACATATATATGCCCGTAACACAATAAGAGGTTTTCGGCTGGCTTGGCTTTTCCTCAATGTACGAGATTCGTTCCGGATGCTGTGGATCAAAAACAGGCACCCCATAACGACGCGCATCATCCACCTTTTTGAGCAGAACCCTTGCTGTACCAGCAGGTTGCTGCATGTAACGGTCCACATAAGGCTTCAGATCGTCACTGAAGAGATTATCCCCCAGAAGCACAACGAATTTTTCTCCAGGAAGGATAAAAGTGGTCGCCAGATCCAATGCTTCCGCAATCCCGCCCGCCTTTTCCTGAATGCGATACGTCAGCTTGACCCCATGATCCGCTCCGCCACCAAGATACTCTGTGTACAGCCCGGCGGAATGTTTGTTGATAACAATCAATAGTTCATCAATGCCTGCCTGGCGGAGCCTGTCGATACCATACATAATCATCGGATGTTTACCGACTGGAAGCAGATGTTTGTTAATGAGCCGGGTCAGAGGATACAGTCTAGTTCCTGTTCCGCCGGCAAGAATTACACCTTTCATTCCACGTTCCCTCCTTCATCGGATGTGTCCATATATTCAAGCGGATCGACATGCCATTTGCTCATAAAAATCGAACGATTACGCTCAAGCAGCTGTTTCCACGCCAACTTATCTGTCTTCTGGAAGCTTGCACTTCCCTGATGATGCACGAGGACATCCCTGCATACCAACAAGCGATATCCCTGTAATCTTGCTCTATAACAATAATCGTCGTCCTCATAGTGTCCCGGAGAGTACGCCTCGTCAAGCAGTCCGACCGACTCCACTACACTTCGTTTTATCAGCATGCACAGACCGACAATCCGGCGCACTTCCCTCCACCTTGAAGAATCCGCAACATTGTTGGAAGCGGCCAGCTCCTGAAAATGTTCCATGTTTCGAAACGCCAGTTCAATCTGCTGGATGCCGCTGGCATAATTGGTGACAGGACCCGTAATCCCAATACTCGCATCACTGTACAGAGCGGTTCGCAGGTTCTCCAGCCAACGGGGCGTGACCGTGACATCATTATTTAGAAGTAACAGCTCATCCCCGCAGGCTGCACGAATTCCAGCGTTACACGCTGCCGGAAATCCCCGATTATCCGGGAACCTGACAAAACGAATTCGCTCCAGCGCGCAATATTCAGCCGTTCCATCCGTCGAACCATTATCCACAACGATAATTTCGTATGACGCAGGCTCACCCGAGTATTGTCTTATGGCATCAATGCAGGGCCTGATCAGATCCAGTCCGTTGTATGTTGGAATAATTATGCTCGTCAGTGTCATCTGGCGTTCCTCCTGTAAGCCACTTCTACACGGGATGGCGTACGTGCCTGAGCCGTATTCCACCCCGCATCCAGCCAGGTAGCCAGTGCCTCCAGATGATCTCCGATGATCAATCTGGCGACATCATTCCCACTCCCCGTGTTACCGGGACGCAACCGATTGGAACGAATAACATCCACCTGGCTTGGTGCCGATACGCTCATCCCATGCTGAATGGCGAGACTTTGCGCCTTGGGCGGAACGGCCAGTGATGCCGGCTTCACGGTCTGGATCATACGACGAGACAATGCGTGGGGCACGGCTGTCATGGAATTGGAACCGAGATCTGCCCTGCCTAATGTCCGGTTCAGATATGCCTTGATCCGGCTCACCTCATCCTGCCCCGCAAACGGAGGAAGCAAGGACGTCAGATTATTCAACGCCACATCCTGTCCCCGATCCACCGCGAACAGAAATGGTGCAAGCTGTTCCGCCGATACGACCATATCTCCGTCCACAAAGAGAACCGTCTCCGCATCCGTCATCTTGGCTCCAATTGACCGGCCCACATCATGTCCTACCCGATCCGGTTCATATACGAGCGTAATTCCTGATTGCCTTAGCACCTGCTTCAAACTGTCATCCGTCGTTCCATTCAGTACGACAATGATATCTGTCAGAGGCAAACGCTTTAGTTGCGACAACACCTGCCCCAACGTACGTTCCTCATTGCAGGCACAGACAACGGCAGCAGCCGAATGACGAAGGGGCAGCGGTACGATCTGAAATGAATGTCCTGAGGTATGGGCATATCCCTGCATAAATGCCTTGCCTGCGTTCATGGCTACCTCAAAGTTGCCTAGCTCCGCAACGTTCGCCGCGTGTGTATTCCACGCGAGACGTGCGTGTTCTTCTGACGCTGTATTGTTAACCTTCGCCTGGCTTCCTGCACGTTGCCCAGCTTTCCACATCAAGCGCAGATCCAGCAGGTCAGCTTTCGATCGACTTCTTCTCTTTTTTGGGGTGACTGATTGCTTCTTGTTCCCATGACGCTTGTTGATACGTGTGCTTCCTGTTGTCGTTCGTCTATTTGTTGCCCGCCTGCGGTGGACAACCCCTGAACGTCCCTTCATTTCCTCACCTCCAGCATGCTGCATCATCCGATGCAACATGCTTACCTCGCCAGGCTGCGAACACGATGCAGATCGGAATAGCCTCCGCGGGGACCGAGCGTATCCGTAATCCATCTGATCGCTGCCAGATGATCATTCAGCACCACTTGACTTAGCGGATCAGGTCCGGTTCGTTTCTTGATGCGAATTGCATTCATTCTGCCCACAGGTACGTGATGAACAGCGCGCACCTGGAGTCCGCCAATCACTGCCTTCGCTTGTGCGAGTGGCGGAACTTCCAGTGAGGATATCCCAATGACATCAAGTCCATGGCGGCTTAATGCATGCGGAATAGCTGTCATCGAGGCCCCCCGGAGATCGGATCTTGCAAGTATGCTGTTCAGCATATGTTTGGCCTCCACCACTGGATGAACGGGACTGCGAGTGATCGGACCATGGTAATCGTTAAGCGCTACATCTGTCCCCTTCAGCACAGCCTGCACATAAGGGGCAAGGTGCTCGGCAGGAATGGCGATATCTGCATCGGTGAACAGCAATACCTGACCACGGGCCGCGGCTGCGCCTACTTTTCGCCCTCCATCATGCCCCAGTGCTTCAGCAAAAGTGAGCACGCGTGCTCCTGCCCTTTGGGCTGCGTTAGCCGTGCCATCTGTTGAACCATTTACAATAACAAGTACTTCAGCATCACGACTTATACGCAGCGCTTCTCGAACAACGGCACCAATCGTTTTCTCCTCATTCATGGCAGGGATAATCACCGAGAGCATCGGCCGCTGAGCATCTTCCCCATGTGGAGAAGGATATCTCACGCCATGTTCAGCCCCATTTTCGGTTCCATTCTTGGCCCCATCCTTTTCCTCTGGCATCTGCTGTGTGGATGGAATAATGAACGTATAGGCCTTTGTACCCTTTTTGTGTCCAGACTTCCATCTTCTTTTCTTCAGCACTGCTTTTCTGCGTGTCATTTTCGATTGGGTTGCATAACGTGCTGTGGTACGGGTTTTGCGCAACACTTTCACCTCCCGCATTCAATCATCGGCATGCCAAGGGAGTACACGTTATTCTATGTATTCGTGGAGCAGTGGAAACGGCGTATGTCCTTGCACCAGGCAGGTTCTCTCTGTGAATACGCGGGTACAAGCCTTCCTTTCAGACAAAATACGTCAAAATATATGAAAAACGCTACCTGTCCCCTACTTCAGACACAATTTTAGAAAAAAACCAAATTTGCATCTTTTCCAAAGTTTTACACTGTGATAATATACGTTCCAAGCCATTTATTTACAAAAATAACCTTATGAGGAACACAAGTTCCTAACGACCTTCTTATTACTATTTATTGACCTTAGGTTAATTTTGATGGTT
This sequence comes from Paenibacillus sp. Z3-2, assembly GCF_054161325.1. Lineage (NCBI taxonomy): Bacteria > Bacillati > Bacillota > Bacilli > Caryophanales > Paenibacillaceae > Paenibacillus > Paenibacillus sp. Z3-2. Next base: position 5,295,227 of record NZ_CP096397.1, read on the forward strand.
GCATTCTGATCTTGAGAGGAGTGATGCTGTTCAGAACACACCGTCATTGTCACCACTTACGCAAACCCGGAGTGAACAACCCAGTTTTTCGTAAAACACACCTTCTACCTGCGCAATTGGACAACCCCCGGCTTCTGAAAGAGGAACACAATGGACGATTAAGCCTTCGGGCTGAACTGAATAAACGGTAATCCTTTGGGGTGTGTTTAACACTTCCCTGTCCGGGCGAAGCCGATTTTGTTCCCATCGTTTCTTGTCTAATTCCAGCTTCAGGTTCAGCCCCACGCTCCGCGCTGCCCAAGTTGCAGACGGAATCCCACCGAGATTGGCATGATATTTGTCCAAAAAAATAAGTTTAAGAATGGGAGAGTTTACGATGAAATTTGCCAAAGTTATGCCAACAATTCTTGGAGGAGCTCTTTTGCTCGCTTCCGTAACTTCTGCTACTGCAGCTCCATTATCTGATCAATCCATTCCACTTCAGGCCCCTTATGCCTCTGAGGAGGGTATCCCATTGACCAGTGGAACGGATGACACCATCTTCAATTACCTTGGACAACAGGAACAATTCCTGAATTCCGATGTTAGATCCCAGCTCAAAATTGTCAAAAGAAACACAGATACTTCTGGCGTAAGACATTTTCGCTTGAAACAATATATTAAAGGTATCCCGGTCTATGGTGCAGAACAGACGATCCACTTGGACAAAACCGGGGCCGTGAGTTCCGCACTTGGTGATCTTCCACCGATTGAAGAACAGGCCATTCCGAATGATGGTGCAGCCGAGATCAGCGGAGAAGACGCAATCCGGATTGCAACCGAAGAAGCAACCTCCCGCATTGGAGAGCTTGGTGCAGCGGAAATAACACCTCAAGCTGAATTGAACATCTATCATCATGAAGAAGACGGCCAGACTTATCTGGTTTATATTACAGAAGTTAACGTGCTTGAACCTGCCCCCCTGCGAACCAAGTATTTCGTGAACGCAGTGGATGGCAGTATCGTATCCCAGTTTGACCTCATTAACTTCGCCACCGGAACAGGTACAGGTGTGCTTGGTGATACCAAAACCCTGACAACCACTCAATCCGGCAGCACCTTCCAACTGAAAGATACCACTCGCGGCAATGGCATCCAAACGTACACAGCGAACAATCGCTCCACACTGCCAGGTACCCTGCTTACAGATTCGGATAATGTATGGACCGATCGCGCAGCTGTAGATGCTCACGCTTATGCTGCTGCCACGTATGATTTCTACAAAAACAAATTCAACCGTAACGGGATTAATGGTAACGGATTGCTGATCAGATCCACCGTGCACTACGGCTCCAATTACAATAACGCCTTCTGGAACGGGGCACAGATTGTATTTGGTGATGGAGACGGAACAACGTTCCGATCCCTGTCTGGTGACCTCGATGTTGTGGGTCACGAATTGACGCATGGTGTTATTGAGTACACAGCCAATCTGGAATATCGCAATGAACCTGGTGCACTCAACGAAGCCTTTGCCGATATTATGGGCAATACCATCCAAAGCAAAAACTGGTTGCTTGGTGATGATTTTTACACACCTAACATTCCAGGTGATGCACTGCGCTCCCTGTCCAATCCTACACTGTATGGTCAACCTGACAAATACAGCGATCGTTATACAGGTACACAGGACAACGGTGGCGTTCATATCAACAGCGGTATTATCAACAAAGCTTACTACCTTGCAGCTCAAGGCGGGACGCACAACGGTGTGACTGTAACTGGTATTGGACGTGATAAAGCTGTACAGATTTTCTACAGCACTCTGGTGAATTACCTGACGCCAACGTCCAAATTTGCCGCTGCCAAGACAGCAACCATTCAAGCAGCCAAAGATCTGTATGGCGCAAATTCCGCTGAAGCTACTGCCATTACCAAAGCTTATCAAGCAGTAGGCCTGTAAATCTAACTTTAATGTGGTTGAACTTCTAATGAACTCATTTTAAATGGTAACGAAACGTTCAGACACCCCTCACCGTCCGAACGGATCAAGCTTAGTTCAACCAAAAGCGGTGTCCCGGACAACTCTGGGCACCGCTCTTGTCTTTCTGTCTATTATTGAAAATGCAATTCTTCATTATCCTTCCGAAGGTCCTGCCGCAATCCATGATAACAAGCCGTACGTATGCTTGCAGTCTGGATTACGCGACACTTCAAGTACTGCTTCATCTTCACTCTGCGAGAGAAGGGATACCTGAAATCCCCGATCATTGCTCATGGCCACAATCACATAATGCTCTGAAGCAAATGGTTCTTCAAAAACAACGGTTACCTCTGTGCATTCTTCACTCTCTGGCAGTACAAAAGCCTCCATCCCGAATTGTTGTACAACGGGTTGCTTGCTTACACTGCGAACAGGCTGGAAAGCCAGATGTTTGGCCTGAACTGCACCTGATTGCAGCTGGCTGCTGCCCACGGCATTATCACACAGATGCTCCTGTGTAATGGATTGTTCACTAACCATAAATTCCGTAGTTCCACCGATCTCCTGTGACAGTTCAAGCTGGGGTTGCTGAGCCTGAACAACCTCCTCTGTCGTGTATGAAGCTGCCAATGGTACTCCATGCTGGTCTGTTGGGGATAGCAACTCTTGTTGTTTCTCCAGACTGGCACTCGGCAACGCCTCGACAATTGCCTGCTGTGATGGCTGTACAGCCTCACTTTTTGCTTGAAGAAATGCTTCTTTCCTTTTGATCGCTGCCAGCTGTTCCAGCGTTTCTCCACTGAACTGACGAATCGCATTCCATATCTCTACACTTAAATGGGCAGGACCAACAATTCCCGCATTCAAGTGATTGGAGGTAATGCTTTGGTCACCCAGTTTGCTGCCAGTTACACTGCCGTCAGCTAGTTTGGCGCTCGTTACGGATCCATTCTGCAGATGAATTCCGCTTACCAATTCCTCTTCCAGATGGACGGTGCGAATACTGCGTTCCTGAATATGATCAGCAAGGATCGTTCCATCCTGAATGTGTCCGGAATGTACACTTTTGTCTGCCAAGTGGATTGCCGATACCGTACCTTCAAGCAATTTATTGCCGTTTACACTGCCATCAGCCAGTTTCGCGCTCGTTATCGAACCATTGTGCAGGTGAATCGCACTTACCGATTCCGCTTTCAGGTGAGAGATCCCGATGCTGCGCTCTTGAATATGGTCCGCATGAATGGCTTTCTCTTGGATATGGCGGGATTGCACACTTCCATTTGCGATATGAAGTTCTGACACCGCATTTTCAAGCAATTTGCTGCCGTTTACGCTGCCATCTGCCAATTTGGCACTCGTTACAGATCCATTTTGGAGATGAACCGCACTTATTGCTTCCTCTTCCAGATGTGACGTGCCGATACTGTTCTCCTGAATATGTTCGGCAAGGATCGCGCCTTCCTGGATGTGCCGGCTTTGCACACTTTCTGTTGCGATATGAATTCCCGATACGGTATCTTCAAGCAACTTGCTGCCGTTTATGCTTCCATTGGCCAGTTTGGCACTCGTTATAGCCCCATTTTGCAAATGGATTGCACTCACCGACTCTTCTTCCAGATGGATTGTGCCAATGCTGCGCTCCTGAATATGATCAGCATGGATGGCATTTGTCTGAATATGCCCGGATTGCACACTTTCCGCTGCGATATGAATCCCGGATATCGTACCTTCGAGCAACTTGCTGCCATTTATGCTGCCGTCGGCCAGTTTGGCACTCGTTACAGCCCCATTTTGTAAATGGATTGCACTTACCGACTCTTCTTCCAGATGTGCAGTGCCAATGCTGCGCTCTTGAATATGATTAGCAAGGATGGCTCCCTCCTGAATATGACGGGATTGCACACTAACCTCTGCAATGTGGATATCCGATACCGCACCTTCAAGCAACTTGCTTCCATTCACGCTGTCGTCAGCCAATTTGGCACTTGTTACGGACCCATTTTGCAGATGAATTGCACTTACTGCTTCCTCTTCCAGATGAGGTGTGCCGATGCTCCGCTCCTGAATATGGTCAGCAAGGATCGCTCCTTCTTGAATATGGCGGGACTGCACACTTTCGGATGCAATATGAATTCCCGATACCGCATCTTCGAGCAGCTTACTTCCATTTACGCTGCCATCAGCCAATTTGGCACTTGTTACGGACCCATTTTGCAGATGAATTGCACTTACCGCGTCCTCTTCCAAATGGAATGTGCCGATGCTGCGCTCCTGAATATGATCAGCATGGACGGCACCTTCCTGAATATGCCCGGATTGCACACTTGCGGATGCAATATGGCTCCCTGATACCGTACCTTCGAGCAATTTGCTGCCGTTTATACTACCGTCCGCCAGTTTGGCATTTGTTACAGATCCATTTTGCAAATGGAACTCACATACCGACTCCTCTTCAAGATGAGTTGTGCCAATACTGCTCTCTTGAATATGATCAGCATGGATGGCTCCCTCCTGGATATGACGGGACTGCACACTTTCGTCTGCAATGTGGATCGCATCCACCGTTCCTGTAGCTAATTTGCTGCCATCAACACTACCATCGGCCAGTTTGGAGCGTGTTACAGATTCATCCTGCAATATAATCGTACTTACCGCTTCTTCTTCCAGATGTAACGTTCCGATGCTGCGTTCATGGATATGATGAGGAAGAATCTCACCATCTTGAATATGACGGGAATGTACAGCTCCTTGCTGCAGGTGAACAGCACTCGTCGACTCTGCCTGAAGATGCAAACCACTGATCAAACCAGGCTGAAGATGGGCTGCAGTGATGGATAAAGGTGCCAGATGGTCTGTTTCGACAGATCCAGGAGCCAGGTGATGGGATGTAATGACCTGTTCGGCAATATGCTCCTCATGAATAATGTCTGGCTTCAGATGCTGTGAGTTCACAACGTGATCACCCAGATGGTTAGACTTCACACTTCCGTCGGCCAGATGCTCGGATTGCACAACGGATGGCTGAAGGTGCTCACTGCTTATGGCTGCCTTTTGCAACTCTGTCCCTGATACGGAGTCTGCTGTCAAATGGTCCGCAGTGACCGACCCATGCCGCAGTTTGTTGCCTGTAATACTGCCATCGGCGAATAATTCCGGTGAACGTATCTCCTCCGACAAATGTTCCAGGGATACGGCATGCTGTTTCAGGTGGTAGCCGCGTATGGTTCCTGCTGGAATATGTTTGGCATTAATGCTTTCAGCCATGATCTTAGAAGAAGTCACGCTGCCGTCGGCCAGTTTGGCTGACGTGACAGCAAAATCCGCCAGTTTATCCGTAGCAACACTTTCTGGTGAGAGCTTAGGAGAGGTAACCGAATGATCTGTCAGATGAGGCGGAAAAATGGACCCTCCGGCCAGCTGAGCCGAAGTTATACTACCGGGAGCTAATTTGTCCGTTGTGACCGCTGCCCTTGCAATGGCATCTGTTTCAACACTGCCCGGTTGAAGGTGAGGGACACCCACGGCATGTTCTGTCAGATGCTCCGATTTCACGGCATAAGGTCTCAGGGCCTCGGACCCCACGCTGCCTGGAGCCAGATGTGTACCCGTGACACCACCACCCGCAAGATGCGAGGATACGACGCTTCCCGGAGCGAGTGCTCTGCTGCTAACCGAAGCCGTTCCAAGTTTTTCTTCTGTCACACTTCCGTCTGCGAGCTTGACGTCTGTCACTGCAGCATCCTGTAACTCAAACGTACCCACCGCCGCCTCAGCCAGATGCCGCTCAGATACTACGCCATCTGCAAGCGTTTCTCCGGATACACTACCGGTTGACAGATGTGTAGCCTCGATGCTTCCACTTGCAATGTGAATGGAGTGAATTGCAGCATTGTCTACATGTACCGGCGTAATTCCGCGATTGACAATATGTTCCGCACGAATGGATCCTTTGGCAAGATGTTTGCCCTGCACAGCTTCATCTGCAATTTTGGAAGCAATGACACTTTGGTCTGAAATCTTGGAAGCCGTAATCGACTGTTCCAACAATTTTGCTGTTCCAACCGACTGGTCTGCGAGTTTACTGCTGGTTACCGCTCCCTCGGCCAAATGCTCACTGCCCACTTCACCTTTGCCTAGTTGCTCTTTCCCCACGGCCTGAGCGCGAATCTGGTTCGAACCGATGGAACCGTCCAACAAGTGTTTTCCACTGAGTGAACCCTCAGCCAAATGTCTGGTTTGTATGGATCCATCCTCAATCTGATCACTACCAATACTGCCCAAAGACAGTTGTGAACGACCGACAGCCCCTTCTGCCAGATGCTCCTGTTGAACTGCACCTGCCTGAATATGATGAGACTCAATGGAATGTTCATGGATTTTGCTGCCTGTGACAGCAGCTTCACGAATTTTGGATGTAGTCACCGCATCGTCGGCCAATTTGGACGTGTGCACAGCCCCTCCCGAGAGATGCCGCGTATCCACACCGCTAATCGCGATCTTGTCTCCGGTTACGGCATGATTCTGAATTAAATCTTCCGTGACCAGCATGCGGCTGAGATGCCTTGTGCCGATGGAACCGTCGGCAATTTTTGCTGAATCGATTACCTGGTTGCCCAGCTTCTGCGAGGTAATGCTGCCATCTCTGATTTTCTCGCCAGCAATTGATGCATTGCGTAATTTATGGCCGGACACCGAGCCGTCAATGAGATGCTCATCGGATACAGACGCTTCTGCCAGTTTGGCGGAAACAATCGCCCCATCTGCAATGTGAATGCTGGTCACTGCATAATCCTGCAATGCTTCACTGCCGACTGCACCCGGTTTCAGCTTGGAATCATCCACAGAGAACGGAGCCAATTTGCTCTCCGTTACCGCAAAATCACTCAGATCATCTGTATAGATATAGTGTCCGGTATGACCCGGCATCTGGTTCTGGTTCAGGACCTCCAACCGGTCCTTGCCTGTTGTCTCCTCCTTGTTGGTGCTCTGCTCTTCTTCCAGAGCAAGCGAGGCCACGCTGCTGACCTGAATCTGCTTTTCCAGGCTATCTTGCGTCTCGACTGCCTTGCTATCAGACTCAACGAGTTCCGGCTTACTGATTTTGGCTACGATCTCCAGCTCTCCCAGCTCGTTCGTTGTAGCAGGTAGTTCCGTTGATTCGGATAGGGATTCTTCCGATGCCTGAATGGCCCCCGAATCCCGTTTATTTGTATTCAAGCGTTCTTCCCTATTCAGAGTGAAACCTGAGTTCATTGTGTCTGACCGGCGATTAGTCAGTTCCAATTCTTTGAATTTCGGGCTCACATGCCGCAGTTTCGGCGTTAGAACCTTCTTTTTGCCTTTTTTACTCATGCAGCTTGCTCCTTCCTCTAACGTTCGTCTCCGGCATCATATGCTCCCATATGGGCATCTGCCACTTTAATCATGACTTTTGCAGATTCCAGAGCACGGATGTACAGACCTCAGGGCAAGAATGTCCTATGATCTTCGTGGAAATAGGCGTGTCAGGATGATAGAGGAAAGGCGGCTGTCCACGCCCCCGTCCCAGTCATGTCATAGGATATTGTGTCTAAGCAAACGCTGGTGCATGGCAATGCATCTACACACCGGTCTGCGTTATCGTGATGTCCAACCATGCGGTGACAGGCCGGCATTCCATGAATGGACGATCCAAGTCGCGATAACATCGAAGGAGGAACGGTCATGCTCCAAGAAACGATCGGCATTATGTTCAATTCACGCATGTACCGGGGGATACCGGCCGGAAGGACCGGTCAGGAATCACTCGCGAATTATGAACAGGCAGCAGCCAGTTACGGATTAACTCCCTGCTTTTTGCGACTGGAAGATATTGATTCGAATCGGAAAACATGTCTTGCTTATGTAAAAAAGGAAGGCAGATATGTTCGTGAGCGTATGCCATTGCCCTCTGTCATTCATAACCGATCACTCCAGCTTCGTCGGTCGGAACAGCACCAGATCACCAAGCTGATGTTGCAGGGTATTCAGGTATTCAACGTTCGCAACCGGTACCGCAAAGATCACATTCATGACATGCTTCATCAAGACCTCGCATTGAGAGAACACCTGCCCCACGCAGTTAAAGCTACGCCGGAGTCTCTGGCCTATATGATGGAACATTATGATGACCTTGTCATCAAACCGTGCAGCGGTAGTATCGGTCATGGCATTATGCGGGTCTTTCAGCGAGATGGACAGTGGAAGCTAACCTGTGAGACGAAGGCTGCACGAAAAGGATGGGCGACCTTCCGATTGAGCAAAGGACAGCTTCCTTCCTCCACCCTGCGGCGGATCTTTCGCCATGCCTACCTCATCGAAGAGCGTATTAAGTTGGTTCGTTATGAGGGCAGGCCGGTTGATCTGAGGGTATCCGTGCAGCGGGGTAGCGATGGTCTGTGGGGAATTACAGGCATGTTTGCCAAAGCAGCTCCTGCCCACACGTTTGTTACCAACATCGCCCAGGGCGGTAGAGTCATGACGCTCGCGGAGGCGCTTGGAGCAACAGAATCCACATTCGATCTGGCTCGACTGGAACACAGAATCGGATTCGTTGCACTCCGAATTGCCCAGACGCTGGCTTCCAGTTTGCCACATCTGGCTGACCTGGGTCTTGATCTCGGTATAACGCGCAGCGGTCAGATTTATTTCATTGAATGCAATGGACGAGATCAGCGCTACGGTTTTCGTAAGGCAGGAATGTCGGAACACTGGAAGAGAACCTACAGCAAACCGATGGCCTATGGCCGCCTTCTGCTGGAACAGAATTCGAGGATTCCGAGACAACCGCAGACATACGATAGGGGATTATATTGATTTCGTGTGCATTCTGTGTCAATATTATGCAGAACGGCCGGTCTTGCCGGCCTTGAAGTTCGCATTAACCCTAAGGGGGATATTCATGGCAAAAACGCTGTTGCGATTAATGACCGAGCTTTCTTCGCGCAAATGGATCTCCCGGACTGTGGGAGCCTTCTCCAAAAGCCGGGGAAGTAAGGCATTTATCCCTTATTTTGTCCGGACCTACGACATCCCTGTTCAGGAGGCCGAGAAGGACTGGAAGGAATACCGTTCACTGAACGATTTCTTTACCCGCAAATTAAAACCGGGCATGCGCCCGTTGGAACTTTCAGAGCATGCACTGATCAGCCCGGTAGATGCCAAGATTACGGCAGCCGGTCCGATATCTGCAGGGACACTCCTGAATGTTAAGGGACAAAATTATACACTTGCTGAATTATTAAACCATTCTCCCCATCTGGAGAAGTACAAGCACGGGTACGGGTTCGTTCTATATCTCAGCCCTCGCGACTATCACCGCATTCATGCACCTGTCAGCGGCCGCAAAATAGAGAGCGAACACATCAAGGGCAAAGTTTATCCCGTGAACGATTTTGGCCTGACCCATATGAGATCCGTGCTTAGTCGAAACGAACGGCTCATTACGTATATCGCACACGATTACGGTGAAGTGGCGGTTGTCAAAGTGGGCGCAATGAACGTAAGTAGCATACAATATGCGAACACGGACACAAGTACCTGGGCACAAGGGGATGATCTGGCCTATTTTGAATTCGGTTCCACTGTCGTTCTGCTGACGCAGAGTGGCACATTTGAACCGAAACCGGGCTTACAGCCAGGTGATTCCGTTAAAATGGGCGCATTGCTTGGTCGTTTGAAACCGAAGCAATGATGGATCATACACCAATAAAGAGGATGGCGCAGCACCTGTAACCAGGTATTGCGCCATCCTCTTTATGCATTCATTTTCATCCATGTATACATGCAGTACGAAGCTTCGCTCCGTCGTTATTGGTCTGCTGAGTTCTCCTCAAAACCATACATCTTGCAAGTCCTCTGCCGGTTTGAATCGGCGCAGACGGTTCCGGAAAATATTGCATCCCTTCGTTGAGCATCCCCGGTTGCGGACCCGACGTTTTCCGTTCATCACAAGTTCCCCCTTTTGGTCATCTGGAATGCTAGATCATTACCCTTGCTTCCCAGACTTGAAACGTTATCATGTTCTTTCAACCAGAATGCTAACGAATCTCGGACGGGCTTTTGCCTGTATACTGTTTGAATTGACGACTGAAGAAGAAAATATCCCGGTATCCCAGAGCATCAGCCACTTCGGTCACATTCATGCCGGTATGCACCAGCAGATGTTCTGCCCGTTCAATACGCATGCGGATAATATAAGATTGCACCGATGATCCGACCAGTTCCTTGAACTTGATCGAGAAGTATCGGGGCGATAAGCCTGCCCGGGCAGCCAGATCTTCCACCCGATGCGTAATCCCCGGATGCTGACGCACATAATTGGCGACCTCCTGGATCACATCGGACAGCTGGTTGCTTACCTTTTTCTCCACAGGTTCTTCCGTATCGGCGCGAAGCAAATGAATCATCAGCTGTTTCAGAATCAATCGACTCTCTTCATCACGTCCATACACATCCGATAAGAACAGTCTTACATAACGCGCCAGCAAGTGTTCAAATTCCACGGTCTCCTGTACTTCACGATAAGACTGAGGAACATCAGTAACAGGCATGTCCACATCAAAATGAATATACGTCAGAACCAATGGTTTCTGCTTATTATGTGTTGCAGTAGGATGATCGCCTGGCCTGAACAGAAAACAACTCCCCTTGCCGACTTCATACGACTGGTCATTCAGTACAAGCGTCCCTTCACCACTCCATACATAAAATAGATCATAGTTTTGCATCGGTTTTTCCCGTTTCTGCCACTTCCAGCCCGGTTCACAGACAATTTTGGCGACAGCGGGCAAAATAACAAATGATGACGGCGATGCCTGCAGCATGTCGCCACTCCCCCTTGATAGTTAATCTCTCTGCATATGGCATCTTGCTGATCTGAATCTCACTTCTTCAATATCCAGCCATATGTATTTCAGCATGTTGCATCATTCAAACCAACTTGCTTTATATATGATATCTGCCCCTACAGGAGCGAAACGACTTATCCCATTATACAGCGGAATTCACCGAAACGAAAATGTGCACTTCTCCCAGGCTAACCGCATTCGCCGAATTCCCTCCGCCATCTCTTCTTTCTCCAGATGTGCAAAAGCAAAACAGACCGCAGGATGTCCTGAAGTCAACCGGTATCGCTCTGCATCCCGGAACAATATGCCATCCTCCTGAGCCAGTATTTTGAACCGCTGATAACTGTCCATGTCGCCATTCCAGGTAGCATAGATATGCAATCCAGCATCACCAAGCTGCATCGTGAATGCCTCCGGCAACTGTAGCTGCATCTCTCGGACAAAAAAATCATGCCGTTCCCCGTATAAACGGGTTAACCTCCGTAAGTGCCGCAGGTAACCTCCTCTGGTCATAAACTTTGCCAATGCGCGTTGCTCCAGCAGTGCCGGAGGCACCGGTTCATACAGAGCCTTGGCCGAAAGCAGAGGTTCCACCAGACCAGGCGGCAGAACAGCGTAGCCCAGTCGGAACGAAGCAACCATCGTTTGTGAGAATGAACCGACGTAGATGACACGCTGTTCACGATCAAGCACTTTGAGGGGTTCAATGGGTCTTCCACCCCATCGGAATTCACTGTCATAATCATCTTCAATAATGACCGCATTCCGCTTCGAGGCCCAGGCAAGCAAGGTACGTCTTCTGTCCAACCCCAGTACGGCCCCTGTTGGAAACTGACGGGTAGGGGTGACAAATAACGTCTGTGCCTCCCAAGGCTGAGGAATAATGCCTGCGGCATCCACATCTGCCGGGATGATATGCCCACCACAGGATTTGACGGCTTGGGCAATGCCCGGATACCCCGGGTTCTCCAATACAACTGCTGTATTCTCCGTAATCAGCAGTTGAGATAACAGGGTGATGCCTTGCATTGAACCGCTGAACAATACAATCTGAGATGATTCAGCCTGGATGCCACGTGTCCATCTGAGATGGGAGGCGATAGCCTCACGCAGTTCCGGATCACCGGCTACACCACTAGGTTCTCGCCAACCACTGCGATGAACCGCAGCGAGTGCACTCTTCCACTCCCCTTGCGGGAAATGTTCTGCAGGCATGCGCTGCATTTGAAAATTAATGACGGACGGCTTCGGTGAAGACATCTGAGTCCGCAGGACTTCATGTTGCGTATTCAACATTTGTACTCGTTCGCCCCAAGGAGACAGCCTGAGAACGGCTTCTTGTTGTTCATTTTCCTGTGTGGATAATGTTTCCGTTACAAATGTACCTCTTCCCCGATGTGCATGGACATAACCATCCGCAAGCAGCATGTCATATACCTGAGCTACCGAACCACGTGACATCTCATATTGCCTTGCCAGTTCACGGGTGGAAGGAAGTCTCGTACCTCCCACCAATGTGCCTGCATGAATGGCATCACGTAACGCATGGTACAATGCCTCATACTTGTATCGATGCTGAAGTTCATAGGTATCCATCGGCAGCCACAATTCCATCGTGCACCTCTCTCCATCCTTCTTCATTCGTGATTCCTAAGCAATTGGCCTACTAAAGTGAATGTAAATTGGATCTATTTCATTGTCAATGTATGAACTATTGTTATCCATAAGATATGGCGTTCTATTATACATTTCAATGATGGGGGAATACACATGAGAAGGAAAGAATTCACAGTAGATGAAGAACAGGAGATTACCGAGTTTCTGGATCAGTGCTCCTTCGGGTTTCTGGGAACGGTCAGTCCGGATGGACAACCACGTGTTACACCACTGAATTTCGTTTATATGGACGGTTGCTTTTATTTCCACGGCAGTCTGGCTGGCGAGAAAATGAAACAGATCAAACAGGATTCGTCGGTCAGTTTCACGGTGGCGGAAGAGTTCTCCCTGATTCCATCCTACTTCAATGATCCCGACCTTGCTTGTCCGGCGACTTCGTTCTTCAAAAGTGTCATGGCTTTCGGTCAGGCAGAGCCGGTTAAGGAACTGGATATCAAAGGCAAGGTGCTGCAACGATTTATGGAGAAACTCCAGCCGCAAGGCGGATATGTGCCCATTGATGCTACTGACTCGCGCTACACAGTGAACCTTAAAGCTGTAGCCGTTGTGAGAATCGTACCAGAACGAATCAGCGCCAAGTTTAAATTCGGACAAAATTGGACTATTGAACACTTGGAGCATGTCCGTGGTGAACTGGAACAGCGCAATGAGGGGCGAGATGCCGAAACTGCAGCAATGATGCAGAAATATTGTCCATTTCATCAGCAATAGTTCTCATCTTCGGAGGATTCATCCAAGGATAATTTCAGCTAATTTCCACCTCAAAACCCTCTGCAACAACGCGGTAAAGCGATATAACTGTCATGTTACGTAATTTCCGTGACGGGGGGATGTCAAGGTGTTATAATGTTAGGCAGTTGAATCTCAAAGACTTGGAAGGATGAAAAGAATGAATCCACTGGCTGAACAGTTGAACGAAAGTATTCAGGCAGGCAGCAGTCACGTCTACTCCATGCTGTCACAGCTCGGCAAAGAAATTTATTTTCCTAAAGAAGGTATCTTGAGTCAATCTGCTGAAGCAGCAAGCTTGGCCAAAACCTATAATGCAACGATTGGTATCGCTCTGGAGGGCGGTGTGCCGATGCATCTTCCGGTTATTCAGGAGAAGCTCTCTGCATTCCAGCCGAAAGACCTGTACCCTTACGCTCCGCCTGCAGGCAAGCCTGAACTGCGGACCGTCTGGAGAGACAAGATGCTGAAGGAAACGCCTTCGCTTGAAGGTAAAACGTTCGGTAACCCGATTGTAACCAATGCATTAACCCATGGACTGAGTATCGTAGCCGACCTGTTCGCCGATGAAGGGGACGCTGTCATATATCCGGATAAAAACTGGGAAAATTATGAGCTGACCTTCGGAATTCGTCGTCATGGCCAGTTGGTTCATTATCCCCTGTTCGATGATCAATTGAACTTCAATAGTGAAGGCTTGCTTCAGGCCCTCCTTAATCAGAAGGACAAAGGTAAAGCGATCGTGCTGCTCAACTTCCCGAATAACCCTACAGGTTATACGCCAGGAGCCGAAGAAGCAAATGCGATTGTGAACACCATTCTTCAGGCAGCTGAAGCCGGTGTGAACGTGGTTGCCGTAACAGATGATGCTTACTTCGGACTGTTCTTCGAAGATTCGATTCATGAATCTCTGTTTGGCAAACTTGCCAACATTCATCCACGTGTATTGACTGTAAAAGTGGATGGTGCTACCAAGGAAGAATTCGTATGGGGCTTCCGGGTTGGATTCATTACGTATGCCCATGAAGATGCAGCCGTTCTGCACGCATTGGAACAGAAGACACTCGGCATCATCCGGGCAACGATCTCCAGTGGCCCGCATCCTTCCCAGACATTTGTATTGGATGCGCTGAAAGCACCGGAGTTTGAAGGGCAAAAACAGGAGAAATTCGAGATTATGAAAGGCCGTGCCAACAAGGTGAAGGCCATTCTCGATAGCGGCAAGTATGGGGATGCATGGGATTATTATCCGTTCAATTCCGGTTACTTCATGTGTCTGAAGCTAAAAGAAGTTGGCGCTGAAGAACTTCGAAGCCATTTGCTGCACAAATATGGTGTGGGTACGATCGCGTTGGGTGAATCGGATCTGCGAATCGCCTTCTCCTGTATTGAAGAGTCCGGGCTGGAAGACCTGTATGAAACCATCTATCGTGGAGTTCAGGATCTGCAAGCGACCTAGATAACCAGCAATAGCGAAGGTACAAATCTAAATAGATCAGGGGAACAGGATCATGTCTGAAACCTGAATCATATAAGAACCCTTTGTATACCGGGGACATGACATGTCTTCGGGTATACCGAGGGTTCTTTCGTGTTTTAGCTGCCCAAAAGCTTCAATTTCTGGCTTTACCAGGCATCGGCCCAATCAGCCTAACCCCCACGCACATAATATACGATGTACGCAAGGGCGTGCCAAACAACCACTTGAAAGGGGAATGACCATGTCTGGAGTTGAAGATACAAGAGGCGGTTATGGATGCGGCGGTTACGGAGGATTTACAAATACAGGTGCCATTCTTGTTCTGTTCATCTTGCTCGTGATTATCACTAAATCGTTCCTCTGTTAGTACCCAATACAGAAACATCTGCGAGAAACACGTGATCTGATTGCAAAATTAAGAAGGGTATTCCGGGACACAGCCCGGAATACCCTTCTTTGTTAGTTTGATTGGAAGTCACCGTCCACCTCGAACCACCATCTTGGCTGACGAGACGTACGAGGGTACGATGATTTACTCGTCCTCTTCTTCCTTCAACCACTTGTTCCCTTGCGAACGCCGCATGATTACAATCACCAGTATACCCAGAATAAGTGCCACTCCGGTGATGCTTAGTCCACTCACTCCTGCAGCCAGCATAGGCAGCCACATGAGCAACGCAGCCAGTGCATGCAGATGGAATATGAATCCCAGCACCTGTGAACGACGGCTTTCTCCCGAGATCGGATAGATCATAATCCAGAACGATTCACTATGACTGCGACGCAGCGCACCCAGCTGTACCCCTGCAAGCAACAGGAAAAACAGATACACACCTACACCGAAGTAGCTGCCTGCCGTCCACCAGGATAGTAACATGCCCAGTACAACTAGGCGTAACACGATTGAGAACACTTCGGTTCGAATAAACGTTTTGGTAATGAGATAACGGTAAGCTTTCCCCGCATTCCAGGGAAGACCGCTCCCCAACTTGCTAAGCCAGCGACGCGAACTTACCTTCTGTCCGGATGATGGTACATCCACGAACCAGCCTAACGTCCGCATGACCCTGCCAGCCTGACCCTGCTCCACCTGAATCAGCCGTTCCCACGCTACCCGATGTTTCACCGGTATACGCAAGGCGACAATATAGACAACAGCCAGCAACAGCAGGAACCATACGCTGCGCTGCGGTGGCTGCCATAGCCATGCGCCAACAGCTAGCACTGCCAGAGCCCATCGCAAGAGACGATACCCTCTTGAAGCCCCGACCTGAACCATTCTTAGCTCTTGCCATGCTCCATAACTGGACAACCCTTTCCACAACAGCAGGAATACGATGAACCAGCCAAATGGCCGTGCATCCAGATCTGCTCTGACATAGAGGGGCCACAGTGTAACAAACACCAGCAGCAAGCCCAGACTTTTATAGATGACACCCCGAGCAAAGCTGTTCTTCAAATATTCCTGCATCCGGTATTCCTGTGGTCGCAGGAACACGATATCTGCCGAAAGCAGATATGTACGATAACTGCTAAACAGCACCAGTGGTGCCAGCAGCAACAATGCAATCCAGCGAATCGGGAATCCCGCCGGAATGTTCTGGACAAACGATGTATACCAGGCGGAGAACGCAATGACGAGAAATAAAAAGACCATAGCTACACCGCTCTGGATCACATAACCCAGATAAGGAAGAATTCCGTTCCAGAATCCTGTGCGTCTTTGCTTCCATAGCAGCTTGAGATCCATGCTCAATCCCTGCCTTGTACGAGGGAATAGAACATGTGCTCCAGCGTGGCATCCGATTCCCCGAATTGAGAGCGCAATTCATTCAGCGTCCCTTGAGCAATAACCTGCCCACGGTGCAGAACGATAAAACGGTCACAGTAGTTTTCAATCGTGGACAGAATATGTGAACTCAGCAGGATGGATGATCCCGAAGCTTTCATCTCCAGCATAAAATCAAGCAAGGAGCGAATACCCAATGGGTCCAACCCCAGAAAAGGCTCATCGATGATGTACAGTGGCGGTCCGGCCACAAAAGCACACATGATCATGACCTTCTGTCTCATCCCCTTGGACAGGTGCGTCGACAGACTTGTACTTTTCTCATTCATGCGGAACAATGCCAGCAATTTCTCCGTCCGTTGTTTGAAATCAGCCTCCGACACATTATACGCTCTTGCCGTAAACTCCAGATGCTCCATCACCGTCATCTCGTCATACAGTTCGGGTGATTCCGGTACAAATGCCATCGCCGATTGGTAGATCTGCGCATCCTCGTCCCGCTTCTTGCCCATCACTCGCACTTCACCCTGTTGAGGGGTCATCAAGCCGAGGATATGTTTCATGGTAGTACTTTTGCCAGCACCGTTTAATCCGATCAGTCCGACCATCTCACCACGTCCGACTTCCAGATCGATACCGTGAAGGACCGGCCGTTTGGCACTATAACCTCCGCTTAACCCGCTTATTTGCAGAACAGGCGATTGAACGTTTTCCATCTATCCCTGCACCCCTTTCGTCAGATTCTATTCTTCGGAGCGTGGCGTTTTGTCTTTACTCCACTTGGGTGCTCCTTTGTTTTTACGATCCTGGTCGCGCTCCGTACGGCCTGAATTGCCAGTTGGTTTGCTACCTGCTGGACGCGAATTGGAGATTGTAGCTCTGGTTCCCCCATTACGATTGCCCTGACCTGGTTTGCGTTCTCTGGACTGTCCTGGTTTTCTGGAGAACGAATGTCCCTCAGGCCGCGTGTCCGGACGCGGGTCAGCCTCCAGTACTTTACCGCCAAAGAGTACACGTTCTGACAGTTCAATTCCGAGTTCGCGTGCGAATTTACGCATAATAAAGATCTGTGTTTCGTCCACAATGGACAAAACGATACCCGAGCGTCCCATCCGGCCTGTACGGCCTGCACGGTGAACATAGTGCTCCGAGTCAAAGGCAGGGTCATAGTTAATGACCATTGGCAAGCCTTCGATATCCAGTCCTCTGGCAGCGACTTCGCTGGCGATCAGCAATTGGAGTTTGCCATTACGGAAGGCAGACAATACGTTGCTGCGGGTCACTTTGTCAGCATCCCCGTACAATGCAGCAGCGGACAAGCCCAGATGATTCATTTTTGCTTCCACTTCACCAATATCCTCAGTTGCATTCACAAATACGATTGCCCGATCCGGGTTGTACTGTCTAACCAGACGACGCAGCATGTCAATTTTGTTGCGGTTCTCTTCTACAAAATAATAATGCTCCAGTCCCGCAGCCGTGGCGCGGTCCGGTTCAATCCCGATCTGAACAGGCTCCTTCATCTCACGCTTCGCGAGTTCAGCCGTATGCTCATCAATGGTTGCTGAGAGGAAAATCAGCTGACGGTCCCGCAATGCGCTCTTGAGTACAAAGTTCACATCACTTACGCCGCCAAGCTGGAATACCTGATCCGCTTCATCAATGACAATGGTGGAAACGTTGTGCATTTTCAGTTTTTTGAGTGTAATCAATTCTTTCAGTCGTCCTGGTGTACCCACAACCAATTGCGGATGCTCACGCAACTTCTCGATCTGACGTTTAGCCGCCGCACCACCAATCAGCCCCAATACGCCAATTTTACGTTCTTCCGCATAACGCTGCGCTTCACGTACAATTTGCATCGCCAACTCTTGCGTAGGTGCAATGATTAGCTTCTGCGTACCTTTGATATCCATTTTGATGGATTGTAACAGTGGTAGCAGATACGCCAGCGTTTTCCCTGTTCCCGTCTGGGATTTGGATACGACATCCCGGCCTTCCAGAATCACCGGTATCGTCTGAGCCTGTACAGGTGAAGGTTCGTTAATGCCATGTTTAGCCAAAAGTGCCTCCAGATCCTGTTCCACGCCAATTGAAGCAAATGTTTGATTCGTCATGTATGTCCATCCTTTTAATTTATTCATTTTGATGCTAGCCCTGCTTGTACGGTATAACCGAAGCCTGTCATCACATTACCTTTCATTATATGCGAAAAAAGCCCGTGTACCAAATCTTATTCCAGAATCATATGTATACACGCCAAAAAAAAGAAAAGCCCCTCGGCGGAGCCTTTCTTTCCGTATATGATGCCCATTATTGCATTTTTACTTCTGATTCATTACACCGTGCGACAATCGATCTGCAAGACGTGGAAACAGCTGGTACAGCCACACGCCAGCAGAAGCAAGTCTTGGCAGGTTCACTTCTTCCTTGCGTTTCTTCATCGCTCGAATCATATGACCGGCAACGTCTTCAGGTTTCAGCATCATCCAGCGTACATTGTTCACATAATTACCGGATGGATCAGCCCGATGGAAAAATGGCGTATCAATCGGACCTGGATTAATTGTTGTCACCGTAACTCCGGTCTTACGCAGCTCCTGACGGAGGGCATTACTGAATCCGAGTACGGCATGTTTGGTAGCCGTATAGGAAGCGGATTTGGCCGTACCAATTTTGCCAGCCATGGAGGCCACGTTCACGATCTGTCCTCTGCCCCGTTCCAGCATCTGCGGCAGTACGGCTTTGGTACAGCGGACAATGCCCATGTAATTGACGTCCATCATCTCATCGAATTCCTGCACAGACATATCCGTCATCGCTGCGAACTTCCCGTAACCTGCGTTGTTCAGCAAAATGTCGATTCGTCCGTATTTATGCAATATTGCATCCACAGCTGCCTGAACTTGCTCACTATTCGTAACATCCAGCGTAAGCAATTCATGCCGCCCTTTCAGCGAGGCACCAATCTCTTCCAGCTTGTCCCGTGAACGGGCAGCCAGAATCGGGATGGCTCCTTCTTCTATCAGTATCTGGGCACAAAGCGCACCGATACCACTCGATGCACCTGTGATAAACACTACCTGATCTTTCAGCATACCCGACGTCCTCCCGTATTAAACACATATTGCCTATTGAGGCGTATGGTTCTATTCTACGAGATCATGACCTGAATATCCATCTCACCAATGCCTTCCATCAGCAAAGGAATGCTCAGTGCTTTCGTTGCACTAAATGTAGTCAGATGTTCGGACTTCATCACTTGTGGAGGTGTAATATCGACCACAACACCCTGGTTCGACAGGATGGTGCTGGCATTACCACTGATCATATTACCGAGTTCCGAAATAGCACTTTTGCTCATTTCATCCATTTCAGTAATGACGAATCCGCCCATCATCGCAGATACAATTTTCAGTGCAACTTGTTCGTTGATTCCAAATACAATATTTCCGCTAAGTTGTCCGGTCATTCCGATCACGATCCAGACATGGTCTGCGATGTACTCTACATTCTTCACGCCAAGACTCCCGGTGGAAGGCGAAACCTGGATGAGCTGTTCGAATACGTTCCGTGCCGATTCCAGGAAAGGATTAATCACTTCCGCTTTCACTGTCTATGTCCCCCTCACACTGGGTTATTGGTCACACACCAAAAGTCCCATATTCAATAAATTTATTATACTTTATCACGTACAAGAATTCATTAAGAATTCGTTAAACCATGTGTACTATAATTTATCGTCATCCGTGGGGCAAATGTTTATAGCTGATTCTAGCGAATAAACAGAGCTTTTCTCTTCTTTTGAAGAAAGCTTTTTGATCATTGTGCGTGGCAAAAGGGATTTAGGACTTTATTACTGTTTTCTCACAACTGTAAAAAAATAAAATTCTTGCATTCGCGTTTTTTTCACAGTCTCTTGAACTACTTTTATAGCCGACAATTACCTTCATTGCTCTGCTGTCCTGAATCACCTATAATTTAAGATAACGGAACAATAACCAGTTACGGGATTTCATCGCATCAAACACTACATACCGAAGATACTTTGCCTGCAAGGAGGTCACCTATGAACATAAGCCAACTGGAGACACTAATTACCATTTCCAAAACGATGAGCTTCCGTAAAGCGGGGGAACTTCTGAACTTGACCCAGCCTGCCGTCTCGGCCCAGATCAAAAGTCTGGAGGATGAATTCAGCACCGTTCTTGTGGATCGCAATCAACCCGTTACCCTGACAGACCGTGGACAGGTATTTCTGGAGCATGCTGAACGGATGCTCGACATCGTTGATGAATTGAAACAGAAATTGTCCGATCTTGACGAAACGCCTCAAGGACATATTGTGCTGGGTACAACGACTTCCATTGCTATTCAGATACTGCCCAGGGTGTTATCTTATTTCCAGGATCAATTCCCGCTCATCAAAACCAGTATCCAATCCCTTCCTTCATCACAGATCTATACCCAGGTCGAAAATGGTCTGGTTGATATCGGTATCGGTTATCTCACGGAGCGCAATCCCAACCTCAATACATCTGTGCTGTACTATGACACATTCGAACTCGTGGTATCTCCTTCCCATCCGCTGGCGAAGAAAAAACATGCTGCTGTGGATGTGCTCCGGAGTACCCCATTGATTCTGCTGTCTCCTGATACTGTAGGACGACGTTTTACGGAAACCATCTTCAAAAAACACAATATTGAACCCAATATTGTGATGGAGTTATCAAGCAGCGAGGAAGTTAAACGAATGGTCGAAATTGATCTTGGAGCAGCTGTTATATCCAAACAATCTGTTGCGCATGAGTTGCGACAAGGTACTCTGCGTATGATACCTTTAAGTGAGTTGGAGGTCAGCCATCCTGTTGGTGTTATCTATAAGTCCAGCAGATACCTTAACTCGGCAATGCAGCAATTCATAAGTGACCTCAAAGGCATGCCGGAAACCCAATTCATCAGTTCAGAATGACAATGAGCCATGAGAAAGGAAGGATTCCATATGAAATTCGATCTTCATACACATCATTTTCGTTGTGGTCACGCTGACGGCAACATCCGCGACTATATAGAGGCAGGTATTGAGGCAGGACTTCAAGCCATCGGCATCTCGGATCATACGCCATACTTTGGCAGTGAGCTTGAGCAGGCGTTTCCCCGGATCGCAATGGGTAAGTCGGAATTGCAACATTATGTGGAAGAAGTCCTTGCTCTAAAAGAAGAGTACGCCGGTAAAATTGATGTGCTGCTCGGCATTGAATCCGACTACTTCCCTCCTCATGCAGAATTGTACCGTACCACGCTGGGACAGTATCCGTTTGACTATATTATTGGTTCAGTTCATCATACCGAGGATGTGAGCATCTTCAACAAAACCCGGTGGAAAGGACTGAGCGATGCTCGCAAAGTTGAAGTGAAAGAGAGCTATTATTCATTGATCCGGCAATCGGCTCGCAGCGGTATGTTCCAGATCCTAGGACATATTGATGCGATGAAAGGAAACTATCCACCCTTCTCGGAAATTATCGCTGATCAGGCCATTGATGAAACGTTGCAGGTTATTGCAGCATCCAACGTAGCCATCGAAATTAACACTTCAGGCAAAACCAAAATCAGCGGCGGCTGGTATCCCTCAGATGCCATTCTGGAACGGGCCCATCATTACGGAGTGAAGGTGACATTCGGATCGGACGCTCATAAACCCCAGCGGGTTGCAGACGAGCTGGATGACGTTCGTACACGTTTGCTGGAGATCGGATTCACCGACTGGGTGTACTTCAAGCAGAAACAGATGCAGGTTGTATCACTATAAAATATATGGACCATAGAGAAACCCCCACAGCGTGGACAAGCGCGCTGTGGGGGTTTTAGGTTTAATTCTAAATTAAAAATATGATATAAGTTCAAATGAACATCTACACTATAAAACGAAGAGGACAGAAATAACTTGAAGAAGCGAAGCGGTCGCCTAAAAGCTTTCTGAAAGAAAGCTGCATCGAAAGCATACGTTATTATCAGATTTTCCCATTTCAAAATGGGAATCAAACTCTGGGGATAACAGCGGTCGGAAGGTTCTTCTGTCATCGGAGTGTATATGTAAAAATTCCATAGTTAACTTATATGGACAAAAAAAAGAACCCGCTCGCGCGGGTCCCAACAGCATTATCTATTATCAAAAAGGGGGTCATGAGATAAGTTTACCCCCTGTCTGTTAGAGTTCAATTGCAGCTATATTTCATTTGTGTAACAAATGATTGAAGTTCGATTCATTTATGTTTTACTACTCTTACTCTATGTTATTGCGGCTTGTCAGATACCAGGGTTTCCAGGTCTTTTTCACTGACGTATTGTTCCCGGTACATACTGTACACTTTGACATCCATTAAGGATTCAGATGCCTCATCATCCTCATCATGCAGTCCGAATGAGGGAAGACTCCGCTCGTAGGACATCCCTATTTTGCTTAACACCCGTTCTGAAGATACATTCGCCTCATAACAACGTGCCTCCACCCTCCATAGATGAAGTTCGGCAAATCCAAACTGCAGCAGCCGCTCTACTGCCTCGGTAGCCACACCCATGCCCCAACAGGATCTGTTCAGGATATAACCAATCTGTGCGGTACCATTCTGATCGTTCCAGTGCTGGAATGACGTAATCCCGATGACCTGTTCTTTACCTCTCCAGCAGATCCCATAATGTAACGAATCCAGCTTGGCGCTGCTGCTCCGTATCTGGTTCAATAACCGTCTCGCCCTGATCGGTGTGGGCTGGCTTCCCCTATTCACATATCGAATGACCTGAGGATCGGAAAAGAGTTCCGATAATGTGCTGTAATCACTTTGACGCAATGATCGCAGGACAAGACGCTCTGTCCACAAAGCCGGCAGGCCTTGAACCAGCATTTTTCGGGTAAGCATGACAATCGCTCCTTTTGCCTAAACGGGCTCTAGTCCGGTAAGACAAGCATGCTCTGAAGATGATCCGGCATAATATCATTTGAACTGATCCACGAACTTTAGTATTCGCAATTTGCATCATTCGATTCCTATCGCTAGAGCGGAAGGTGCTGGCTACTCCTGCAACCCGCGATAAATCCCGGTACGTATCTCACGAATATAGTAATCCAGTGCAGGAACATTCGCCGACTGTGCAACCTGAACTTCTCGCTCAATATCATAAGGCACCCGCACAAATTGAACATTGAACGGGGTATTATTATCGTTGCTGTCTTCGCCTTCCAAGATACAGTAGGAAGCCTGCGGAAGATCGAGCGGATTACCGACACTGCCTGCATTAAACAGCAACTTGCCATTCATGTACTGCAAGTATGCGTTATGCACATCCCCATATCCCACGACATCCGCAATACCTTGCTCTGGCTCATCAGCCGGGGGATCGAACATCGCTAACCTCTTTTCCATAGCGTCCCAAGGCTGTACACGATGGTATACACTTTGAGGCGAAGCATGGACAAGGCGGATGGTACGACCACTCAGCTGAAACTGATGACTGAAGGGTAGACTCCCCAAGTACGCCAATCGTTCCTCACCCAACCGTTCTGCTTGCCAGGTGAAGTTCTCATTGTCATGGTTAACTGCGACCAGTTCATCCCAATTGCCGCGGATGACAAGTTCGCACGTCTCTTGCACCCGATCGACAACCTGCACCGGTTCTGGTCCCTTGCCCACGAGGTCACCAAGACAAAAGATTCGCTCCACGCCACGACTTCGGATATCTTTTAGCACTGCTTCCCAGGCAGTCATGTTGCCATGAATGTCGGATACAATCGCAATTCGTTCCATCTGGATAACCTCCATTCATGTGAATCCTTTATGTTTCGCACTCATTTTCTATTCCTTTTATGTGGTTAACCCTTTAAGCTCAAACACCGTTAATTCTGGTCTGCACAGAAAACGAATGGGCAGTTGAGTCATGCCAAAACCACGATTCACATACACCGGCATCTGTGTCTGGGTGGAGTAATATACCCCCTGTACATCCGTGTAATACAACCCCTGAACATACTTGTGTGAACCTCGCGGAGTCGTCACTGCCCCGATCCAGGGGAAACGCACCTGTCCGCCATGGCTATGACCGGAAAGCTGCAATCCGAAACCATAGGGAGTGGCAATGTCGGCATAATCCGGTTCATGCATGAGCAGTAATTTCCACGCATCATGATCCAGTTCCTTGATGGCTTGGGCGGGATCAGGTCTGCCTGTCAGTGCGTCATCCAGACCAACGATGGCCAGACGTTCGCCCCCTTGTTCAATCACCACATGTTCGTTCCTTAACAAGGTGAATCCTGCTTCATGAAACATGGTTGCCACTTCATTCTGCTGCCCGCCCCGATAATCATGATTCCCCAAAACAGCAAATTTGCCATACTTGGCTTGCATCGAGGCCAATACCGGAATACATTCACGCATCGGCTCTGATTCCCTCTCGACTATGTCTCCGGTAAAACAAATCAAGTCCGGTTGCTGCTCCTCAATCGTTGCTGCCAGCTTCTTCATCTCTTTCACTCCGGTATGAAAACCAAGATGGGCATCACTGAACTGAACTACTCGCAATCCGTCAAATGCCTTTGGAAACTTCGGAAGTTTCAGCTCCACTTGCTTGATTTCCAGACGACGCGGCTCCCAAAGCCAGGCATAACCTCCTGTAAGCAAACTGGCACCCGCGGTCATCAAAACCATGCGCAATAAGAAACTTCGGCGAGAGGGATCATGATCCTTTTCTTCTCCAGGAAACACAGACTCTTCTGCACCTGGTGCCTTGTGAGAGCGCTGGGACGGTGAGTTGTTGCTGCCCTGACGCGGTGTCTCTGCCATATCTCCCCCTCCTTCTACGCTCTATATCCATCCCCTTAGTATACCATATTCTGCATGGGCAGCCCGGTTCCTCTGCTTCTTCGTAAAAAGAAGCCGGGATCTCCGGCATGTTGCTGCACGGGATCACGACTTCTTCTAAGTTGCAGATTACACTTCTGCACATGCTATGACGAGATTATACGCCCAACCAGCGTTTAAACATATGCTTGGTCGTTTGTTTGTTCATTTCGGCAATGGAGGTTGTCAGTGGAATACCTTTTGGACAGGATTGCACACAGTTTTGCGAGTTACCACAGCCCTCAATGCCTCCATCTTCCATCAATGCTTCCAGACGATCGTCGGCGTTCATCTCCCCTGTTGGGTGAGCGTTGAACAGACGCACTTGGGACAGTGCTGCTGGACCGATAAAGTCTGTTTTCTCATTGACGTTCGGGCATGCCTCCAGACATACACCACATGTCATGCACTTGGACAGCTCATATGCCCACTGACGCTTCTTCTCAGGCATCCGTGGACCTGGACCGAGGTCATAGGTACCATCGATCGGAATCCATGCTTTTACGCGTTTCAGGGCGCTGAACATACGGGTACGGTCGATGACCAGGTCACGTACCACCGGGAATGTCTTCATCGGTTCGATGCGAACGGGCTGTTCGAGCTTGTCGATCAGGGCTGCACACGCTTGACGCGGCTTGCCATTGATGACCATGGAGCAAGCTCCACAGACTTCTTCGAGACAGTTGGAATCCCAGCACACAGGAGCAATGGATTTGCCATCTGTATTGACCGGGTTCCGCTGTATCTCCATCAGGGCGCTGATTACATTCATGTTGGGACGGTACGGAAGCTCAAATTCTTCGTTATACGAAGATGACTCCGGGCTGTCCTGACGGGTGATGATAAACTTGACGGTTTTGTTGGCTGTAGCTTGTTCCGCCATATCGTTGTCCCCTCCTTTGAGTGACGATGATTGGTGTTGCTGATGCGCAAAGTTACTGGTTTGGTGCACGGGTGACGCTTCGTCAGTGGATTGACCTTCTGACCGCTGTTGCTCCCCCATTTTACGGAATGGATTTCTATTGAATAAAATGGGGTATCAAAGGCGGACGCTTCGCTTCTTCAGGTCATTTCCACTTCCTTCGCTACGTCGTGCACGTGGGTCACTTTGCTGGAAACTGCACTCCATTCTTGCTGGATAGCAGTATTGAAATGCTGAAGACTTAATCCTTGGAGTAGTCCCGGATACGTGGTGGGATCAAGGATACGTCTACTGGCTCGTACGAGATTTTCGGGCCTTCCTTCGACCAGCTTGCGATGGTCGTTTTCAGGAACTCTTCGTCATTACGTTCTGTGAATTCCGGTTTGTAATGCGCGCCGCGGCTTTCGTTACGCAGCAGTGCTCCAAGAGTCATCGCTTCTGCCAATTCAATCATGTTCCACAGTTGGCGAGTGAACGCTGCGCCCGGGTTGTTCCAACCTGAGCTGTCATACATGTTGATTTTGCCATAACGCTCTTTCAATTCCTTGATCTTACCAATCGTGGCTTCAAGCTTGTCGTTGTAGCGTACAACCGTCATGTTGGCTGTCATCCACTCGCCAAGCTCTTTATGAATAACATAGGCATTTTCCGTGCCCTGCATTTTCAAGATACCTTCGTATTTGTCGCTTTGTTGTTTGGTGTGTTTCTCGAATACGGAAGATGGGATATCAGCGGACGATTTTTTGAGTCCTTTGATATATTCAGCCGCTTTCGGTCCAGCCACCATACCACCATAGATCGCGGATACCAGTGAGTTTGCACCCAGACGGTTCGCACCATGGTATTGATATTCACATTCACCAGCTGCAAACAGCCCCGGAATGTTGGTCATTTGATTGTAATCTACCCACATGCCGCCCATGGAATAATGGACTGCCGGGAAGATTTTCATCGGGATTTTACGCGGGTCATCACCCATGAACTTCTCATAGATCTCAATGATTCCGCCGAGTTTAACATCCAGTTCCTTCGGATCTTTGTGCGACAGGTCGAGATAAACCATGTTCTCACCGTTCACACCCAGACCCATGTCCACGCAGACGCTGAAGATTTCACGTGTCGCGATATCACGCGGAACCAGGTTACCGTAAGACGGATATTTTTCTTCAAGGAAGTACCAAGGCTTGCCGTCTTTGTAAGTCCAGATCCGTCCACCTTCACCACGCGCGGATTCGGACATGAGACGCAGCTTGTCATCCCCTGGAATGGCTGTCGGGTGAATCTGAATGAACTCCCCGTTGGCGTAATTTACACCTTGCTGATACACGGCACTTGCCGCTGTACCTGTGTTGATAACCGAGTTGGTCGTTTTACCAAAGATGATACCCGGACCACCACTCGCCAGAATAACCGCTTCTGCCGGGAAGGTCTGTACTTTCATCGTTTTCAGATCCTGAGCTACGATCCCGCGACATACGCCTTCATCATCCAAAACTGCCTGCAGGAATTCCCAGTTCTCATATTTCGTAACCAGACCAGCTGCTTCCCAGCGACGTACCTGTTCGTCTAATGCATAGAGCAATTGTTGCCCTGTTGTCGCTCCGGCAAACGCCGTACGGTGATGCTTCGTGCCCCCGAAACGACGGAAATCAAGCAATCCTTCTGGTGTCCGATTGAACATGACGCCCATCCGGTCCATCAGGTGAATAATGCCAGGTGCTGCTTCGCACATCGCTTTAACCGGAGGTTGGTTCGCGAGGAAGTCACCGCCGTATACCGTATCGTCAAAGTGTACCCATGGTGAGTCACCCTCACCCTTGGTGTTTACCGCTCCGTTAATTCCGCCTTGTGCGCATACAGAGTGGGATCGTTTAACAGGAACCAGTGAAAATAAATGAACATGGACTCCGGCTTCAGCCGATTTGATCGCCGCCATCAAGCCTGCGAGACCGCCGCCCACAATAATTACATTCGTTGATGCCATTGCTGTTCACTCCCTTATAAGTCAGCATTTATACGCTAAATGCTTAAATTAGAACTGTTTTTACTGCGTCAATCATCGAAGTAGCTGTCTGGAAATCAATGCTCCGGAAAGCAAATAGTGAAGCAATAAACATGATGGAAACAATTGCGAACAAGCTCATACATACGTAAGAGGATACACGCTGCGCACGCGGACCAACTGTAATCCCCCAACTAACGAGGAACGACCACAGACCATTGGCAAAGTGATATGACGCCGCAACCACACTGATCATATATATCGCAAAGGTTATCGGATTCGTCACCGCATCATGTATGACGCCGCCAATCTCTTCATGTGATACATTACCCAGCGCAATCTGCACACGCGTCTCCCATACGTGCCAGATGACGAATACAAATGTAATGATACCGCTTACCCTCTGTAACGTGTAGCGCCAGTTGCGCTCATTGCCGTAACGGCCCACGTTAGGCTTGGCCTGATAGGCAATGTAAAGACCGTAAACGCCATGATAGAACAACGGCAGCCAAATGAGTGTCGCCTCGATCACAATAACAAGAGGCAAACCGTTCAGAAATGCAACGGCACCGTAAAAAGCTTCTTTGCCGCCTTCAACTGCCGTGAAGTTCGTCACCAAGTGCTCGATAAAAAACAGACTGAGCGGAATGACGCCAAGCAAGGAGTGCAGCTTTCTGGAGTAAAACCCTTTCATAAAATGTCGATCCCCTTTCGCTAAATACAACGTTTTCATAAATGATTTCACTTATCATGACACGAATCCTTTTCCATGAAAAGGTTCGACAAATTGTTCCGTTTTCGCCAGGTGTGAACAACTTGTGTCACGATTCATGTTACTCCTTTTTTTCTTATAAGGGAATTGCAATATAATTATTAAATGTTATAACCTATAGGTATAAGCAGTGAAACATTGGGTTTACAGGCCATACAACATGGAAAACGATTAATCAAGGGCAAGAATCACACTCGTAGAAAAGAGGTTGTTGTTCATGTTCGAGGAGTTAAACGCATTTGCGGCGGTCGTGGAGCAGTCCAGCCTGAACCGCGCATCCAAGTTACTGAACTTGTCCCAGCCCGCACTCTCACGCAAAATTGCCAAGTTGGAGGATGAACTCGGGGTTGCCTTGTTCCACCGCCGGGGCAAACGGCTCGAGTTAACCAGTGTGGGCCAGCTCGCCTATACGTTCGCTGTGGAACAGAAGCAGCAGCAACAGAAATTCCTGACCATGCTGGCCCAGTATAAAGACGAAGAACAGAGCACCATTACACTTGGCGCCAGCCTGACGACACTTCAAACCACCTTACCACCTCTGGTTAATGCCTTTATGGAGAAACATCCAAATGCCGAACTGAAACTATTGACGGGGAAAACGCATGAGATTGTCTCTTTTGTGCGTGATAAAAAAGCCGATGTGGGCATTGTCGCCTCCTCCATCACCGAAGTGGGTCTGAACTGCGTACCGCTCTTTGACGATCATCTGGAGCTGGTTGTACCGCTCACGCACCCCTTATCCGGCAAGGAAGCCGGGATGGAGCATATGCAGGATCTGCCGATGATCACGTTCTCCAAAGGCACCTGGTACCGTAAATTAACGGACGACCTCTTTCAACGCTGTGCCGTGATGCCTGACATTCGCATGGAGATTGATTCGTTTGAAGCGATTATCCGACTCTTGCCTTCTGCCAAAGCCGCTGCTCTATTGCCCAAGTCGTATCTCCGTCCACAATTGCTCGCGGACAATGATCTGGTTTCGGTCTATTTGCCGCAACTACAGGAGACCCGAAGAACAACCTGCATGATCTATGGGGACAAAGAAGACCTCAGCGAGACCTCCAGACAGTGGGTCAAGGAGACGGCTGCGCTCTTTACAGCAAAGGCGCCGTTGCCCTCACGGAGGACCACGACGCCTTAGTCTATATCTTAATCCGCCAGGTTACTTCGCCTGGCTTCCATTTTATTTATCAGCTTTCCTGGCTGATAACCTCTTCCTCAAACCGGTCGATGTCTGCATTATTACCGATAATGACCATAATATCCCCCATTTGAAGCGAATCCAGTGCCGTCGGAGCGATAATAACCCCGGCTTCCTTCTGTAACGCTACAATGCTGCAACCAAAACGGACGCGTGCATTCAGGCTCGAAAGGGTTTTGTTGTGCAAACAGCCAGGAACCTTCATCTCGACAATACTGTAATCATTGGAAAGTTCAATGTAGTCCAGCAAATTCGGGGTAACCAGTTGATGTGCAACCCGAATACCCATATCCCGCTCGGGATAGACGACACGATCGATGCCCAGCTTATCCAGCGCTCGACCGTGAAGGACGGATATGGCCTTGGCCACAACGGTCTTGACTCCCAACTCTTTTAACAGGATCGCAGTGAGAATACTTGTCTGTATATCATCCCCGATGGCTACGATACCACAATCGAAATTTCGAATACCCAGGGAGCGCAGCACTTCCTCATCTGTGGCATCGGCTACAACGGCATGGGTAACCAGCTCACTCATGTCTTCGACGACTTCTTCATTTTTATCGATCCCGAGCACCTCGTAGCCGAGTTCCATTAATTCCTGTGCCAGACTAGAGCCAAACCGTCCAAGCCCAATCACCGCAAACTGCTGTGTTTTCATTGTTCTTCACGAACCCCTTATCCAATAATCATTTTGCCTTCCGGATACCTGTATAACTCTTTACCCTTCTTCTGCCCAAGTGCATACGCTAATGTGATCGGCCCAAGCCTTCCTGCAAACATCGTAAAACAGATCAGGAGCTTACCCAATGTGGTCAGCTTCAGCGTTAGTCCGAGTGATAACCCCACGGTGCCAAAGGCCGATGTCGTTTCAAATAAGATCATCATAAAACTGGCGTCTTCTGTGGTACTTAGTGCCATCGTTACGACTATGATGAACAAGAGCGCCAGTAATGTAATCGTAAGCGCCTTGAATATCCGTTCCTGTACGAGCCTGTAGCGGAAAAATACGATGTCCTCCCGCCCACGCATCATGGCGATGACTGCCCCAGCCATAATCATAAATGTCGTCGTTTTGATCCCGCCTCCGGTTGAACCTGGTGAAGCACCGATGAACATTAGAATGATGATGAAGAACTGCGTTGCCTGCCTGAGCCCGGCTATGTCTACCGTATTGGCCCCTGCTGTTCGCGGTGTAACTGACTGGAAGAATGATCCAAGTACTTTACCGCCCCAGTTCAGACCACCGAGCGTCCGGGGATTGCTGAATTCGAATACGAAAATAACAAGTGCACCAAATATAATTAGTAGTCCGGTTGTCAGCAACACCACTTTGGAGTGCAGGGACAACTTTCGCGTTTTGCGATAATCCACAAGATCTGACAACACTACAAACCCGATTCCCCCAGAGACAATCAGGAACATGGCTGTAAAATTCACCAGCGGGTCATATACATATCCGGTCAGACTGCGGAAATCACCAAACATATCAAAACCTGCATTGTTGAACATGGAGATCGCATGCCAGTATCCATAATAAATCGCCTGTCCGACTGGCATGTCGAACGACCAGCGAATGGCAAACAGTGTGCCACATATCCCTTCGAGAATCAGTGAGTAGATCACAACTTTGCGGATCAGCCGGACAATGCCCTCCATCGTACTCTGGTTCATCGCTTCCTGTAGAATCAACCGTTCCCTAAGCGAGATCCGCCGTTTGAACGCAATCGCAACCAATGTGGACATCGTCATGAAGCCCAGTCCGCCAATCTGAATCAGAATTGCGATCACTACCTGACCCAGCATCGAAAAGTGAGTCCCTGTATCCACCACAACCAAACCCGTGACACAGACCGCCGAAGTTGCGGTAAAAAGCGCATCAATAAATGCAAGGCTGTCACCGTTTCGACTGGATGCCGGAAGCATTAACAGCAGTGTGCCTACGAATATAATGCCGGCAAACCCTAACACAAGAATACGGGGTGGCGATAGTCGCATCCATTGAACATTCAGTCTCACTTGAGTATCATCCACCTCTGCATAAATGAAAATAACTCCACACCCCATGGAGCCTTCCTTACTTGAAATGCTGTTTCCAAACGTTAAACATGTATGATTCAGGTTAAAACGACATATATAATGAAGTTGGAATATTCTATTCGTTCCCTTGTTGGGTGAAAGACATGCGAATCGTTGCACATTTGCTTCAAAATTATAAGCGCTGCGGCGATTACAGACAAAACGTTTTTTGTGTAAATCGGATCGAATTCAGCCAAAAAGGGAAAAACTCAGATATGGCGACGGATGGATCAGATTCTTTCGGTCCTTTTCATTCATTTTCAAGGATTTACACCTGTTTTCGTTACATGATTGGCATTCGGTGCTTGGCCTGTGCTATGTTTACTTTAATATCCATATTAATAAAGGAGGAACACCATTACATGAATCCCTTAGGGCAGCCTTTGCTACTCAAGGCTAACTTCAAGCGTCTGGGGTTGCTTGCGGCGATCGGCCTGATTCTATTTTTTGTATTTCAGATCTTTCCTGCTACCTCTTCGCAAACAACTGAAATTTCGTCCACATCTTTCATAACCAAGGAGCAGGCGACGCAATCCGCACGATCTTTCGCAGCTTCTGTGGATGACTATACACTGCCAAATGATGCCGGAAACACCCTGGTGACCTACCAGACACATTCCGATATCTACGGGTATATGGCCAAGACCAAACAACTCGATACGTATAATCAGAAGTGGGAAACAACTTATCCTTACGATGTATACCGCGTTCGTTTGCCCGATCAGCACAAAGGCGGTTATCTTAATGTTGACGTACATATGAAAACAGGAAAAGTCGTCGGTTTCAAACGAGAACTGCCTTCTTCGCTCTATACCGCCATTGAAGCGGAGCAGGTCAGTGGACGAGTGACCACATCGCAAGTACTTGCTGAAGGTAATATATCTCTGGACGAGAAACAACAGCTCGCGGCTGGCGTTCTGACCGAATTCGGTTATGAAGTACCGGCCCTTCAACTGGAAACTCGCGATGGTGAAGCTGGACTGAAGTATACGGATTCTGCAAAAGCCATTGGGGACTCCAAGCTTGAACTGAACTTTACTTTTGAAGAGGGTGCGGTACGATCATTCGATCCTGGCTTCTCGGTCCCTGAATCCCATACCGATTATGTGAAGGCTCAAACGCGCCAAGCCAACTGGATGACTTATGGCGGCTATGCATTCCTGACCTTTGTTCTGGGTGTACTCGCTATCATCTATAGCATTCTGACTCGAGCACATACGTCTTTCAAACGCGGGATTATTCTCTCGCTGGTGTATTTCGCAGCTTCGGTAATTGGTACGTTGAACATGATTCCACTCTTTCAGGCACAGGGACTCTCGAGCTTCATGCTAGCGTTCCTGATGTTAATGCAGATGGGAATTACACTGGTCATGAGTGCAACCATCTATCTATCCCTGGTTGCCGGAGACGGCATGTGGCGGAAGATTGGTCTGAACCCATGGCCTCGTGCCAAAGAACCGGGATACGGGAAATATGTACTTCACAGCATGGTTGCTGGTTACCTGTGGGCCTTCATTCTGCTGGGTGTGCAATCCATCCTGTTCTTCATACTGGAGCGGAGCATCGGCACATGGTCAACAACGTCAGCAGATCAATCTACATTTAATATGACCTATGCCTGGCTTTTCCCGATTATGGCCTGGATGGCCGGTATTGGTGAAGAAACCGTCTATCGGCTGTTCGGCATTCGCATGATGCAGAAGATGGTTCGTAACACGTTTATTGCCTGTCTGATCCCAACCATCATTTGGGCACTTGGGCACACATTGTATCCGATCTACCCGGTAATCACCCGTCCGATTGAGCTGGTGGTGATTGGATTACTGTTCAGCCTGATCATGCTGCGTCACGGCTTCATTGCCGTTGTATTCGCGCATGTGATCTTCGATAGCTTGCTGATGGGACTTAGCCTGATCTTTATGGGCGATGCCCTGAATATGGCTGCCGGACTCTTCTGGATTGTACTCCCGGCCATCGTTGGATATGTAGTCTACAGATTCAATCCAAAACAAAAAGAGAAGCCGTATGTTACGACTCCTCATCCCGAAGTGCTGCAATAATCTGATTTGCCAGTTTGTCACCAATAGATAGAGGCCGGAAGTCTTCGACGCTGGCCTCTTTTATTTTGCGCAAAGAGCCAAAATGCTTCAACAGCAGCTTACGCCGCTTTTCTCCAATACCCGGAATGGCATCCAAACGTGACGTGACCATCGATTTGCCACGCTGTTCACGGTGGAACGAGATGGCAAAACGGTGGACCTCTTCCTGTATCCGCTGCAACAGGTAGAATTCCTGACTATCCCGAGGCAGGGAGATGACTTCCGGTGGATTACCAATCATCAACTGTGAAGTCTTATGCTTCGCATCCTTCACCAGACCACATACCGGAATAAACAGCCCCAACTCATTTTCAAGAATATCAACCGCAGCCGAAATCTGTCCTTTACCGCCGTCGACCACAATCAGGTCAGGCTGGGTCAGGTTTTCTTTCAATACCCGCTCGTAACGGCGACGGATGACCTCTCTCATCGTTTCATAATCATCCGGTCCTTCGACCGAACGGACCTTGTACTTCCGATATTCCTTCTTATCCGGTTTACCATCCGTAAATACGATCATGGCAGATACCGGGTTGGTTCCCTGGATATTTGAGTTATCAAACGCTTCAATACGGCGAAGCTGATCCAGTCCAATAAAGCGTCCCAGTCCTTCCGCAGCTTTGGATGTCCGTTCTTCATTTCGCTCAATCAGGCGGAACTTCTCTTCCAGTGCCACACGTGCGTTATCCACGGCCATGGTGATCATCTGACGTTTCAATCCACGTTGCGGAATAAGCACTTTGATCTCCAACCACTCCTGTAATGCAGCAGCAACCTGAGTTGGGTCTTCCAGCCCTGCAGAGAGTTTCTCAGCTGATACAGATGGATCCGTTATGGAAGCATCCTCTAGCGCACCCTCATTTTGTTCAGCTTCTGTCTCAACGGAACTTCCGTAAGCTGCACGAGTCTCAGCAACCAGTGGCTGGGAAGCAGTACTTTGCTCCACTTGTCCCGTCTGTTCGAGCTCCGCTGTAACAGCGGCAGGTACTGTTCCGTCAGCAACAGATCCCAAATCCTCACTGTCACGATCTGTTGCGAGGTCTTTAGGCATTTCCGGCAACAAAATCTCTTGAGGCAATGCCGGATTATCGCTGTAATACTGCGTCACGTAGGACATGAAGTCACTGTACGCTTCACCGTAAAACGGGAAAGTAGAGACGTGGCGTTCGATCATTTTCCCCTGACGCATATATAGAATCTGGACACACATCCAGCCTTTATCAATGGCAAAACCAAACACATCGCGGTCTCTGGCATCAGCCATCGTAATTTTCTGTTTTTCCATCATCGCATCGATGGCGATCACCTGATCGCGCAATTCCTTGGCACGTTCAAAATAAAGGTCCTCCGCAGCCTCTTGCATCTTTCGCTGCAAATCCTTCTTAATCTCTTCGTGACCACCGCTCAGAAATGAACCAATCTCTTGTGAAATCTGGTCGTACTGTTCCTTCTCCACTTCCTTCACACAAGGGGCAAGACATTGTCCCATGTGATAATACAGGCACACTTCTTTGGGCATTACACCACATTTGCGCAGTGGATACATGCGGTCGAGCAATTTTTTCGTTTGGTGTGCCGCATACGAGTTCGGATAAGGTCCGAAGTATTTGGCTTTATCTTTCAGCACACGCCGGGTTACTTCCAGCCGGGGGTGCTTTTCATTCGTAATTTTAAGATACGGGAATGTCTTGTCATCCTTAAGCAATACGTTATAACGCGGCATATGTTTTTTGATCAGGTTACACTCCAGAATGAGTGCTTCCATGTTACTGCCCGTCACGATATATTCGAAATCACGAATTTCGGACACCAGACGCTGGGTCTTTCCGTTATGAGTGCCGATAAAATAAGAGCGTACGCGGTTCTTCAGAACTTTAGCCTTACCTACATAGATAATGGTGCCTTCACTGTTCTTCATCAGGTAACAACCAGACATGTCTGGCAACAAAGCGAGCTTGTGGCGAATCTGCTCCAATGCCTTCTCCTGATCCTGCAAATCATTAATGAATTGATCCATAATTCGGTGAATCCTCCTTCCCGAAAAAGCTGAAATCCTCACCTTACATGAGATACTCCG
The DNA here is from genome assembly GCF_054161325.1 of Paenibacillus sp. Z3-2. Classification (NCBI taxonomy): domain Bacteria; kingdom Bacillati; phylum Bacillota; class Bacilli; order Caryophanales; family Paenibacillaceae; genus Paenibacillus; species Paenibacillus sp. Z3-2. The sequence goes on from NZ_CP096397.1 coordinate 5,331,778, forward strand.
ACGACAGAATGATCTTTCGATCGCCGTAATTCACACGAACACTACGATAACAGAACAACCTTCCAATCGCTGTTATCCCCAGATTTTTTGATTCCCTTTTACAAGGGGAAAATCCGGTGATAAAGGCGAACGCTTCGCTTTTTCAGTTTTTTTCTGTTCTCTCCGCTATTGTGTGAGTAATTAGTGCAATACATATTAAAAGTGAAACTCGGATAAAAATTGCAACGGCTATGCTTCTACAGCTCATTTCTGTCCTCTCCGTTAACATGTAAATTTCCAGTTTCATTTTATAAAAAATATATACTTTATATTGTCCTATATAAAGGTATTCGACGCAAAACGCCCCCGGCATGTAAACCGGAGGCGTATGTGTAAGCCTGTAAATTATTGGTGTTTTGCGATAATTCCTTTGAGCGCATCTTTCGAATTCAGACCAACCACTTTATCTACCGGTTGACCGTCTTTGAAAAAGATCAATGTTGGAATGCTCATTACGCCAAAGCGGGAAGCAGATTCCGGATTTTCATCCACGTTAACTTTAGCAATTTTCACTGCATCGCCAACTTCTGTGGACAGCTCTTCCAGGATTGGAGCGAGCATTTTACAAGGACCACACCAAGGCGCCCAGAAATCAACAAGAACCGTTCCTTCGCCTTCTACTTCAGCGTTGAAGGATTGATCGGATACGTTAACAATAGCCATGAAATTGTCCTCCTTATATATACTTACGGTTTATTTTAACCTGTAACGTCGTGAACGACACTTCCAGTATAACACAGGTACGTCAAACTTGTGAATTCAACGCTACAATGTTCATCTTCCCAACATCAAATCTTCACAATTAAAGGATGTGGCATGCCAACTGCAAAATCTTTACAAACGCTTTCTTTTCCAAGTATACTAAAATTACTCCGGGTTTCAGCCCCCACACGGGCAAGCTGTCATTCCCTATAAGGAGGCAATAAACATGGACGCAAATGTGCGAATCAGCGACCCGCGTGAACATGTGAACGAGGAACCCCGCAACGATCTTTTTGATCTGATCGTGGGTGTTGCCGGCATGGCTGGCCTGATGACAGTGATCTTTTTCGGTATGGTGATTTTCAAATTCATCACCGAATAGGATTGCTCAGGCTCACGCAGGGCCAGAAAAGCCCGGTTTTCGCAACCATGCGAAAACCAGGCTTTTTTTGGGACTACTTTTAGTCAAAATTCATATAAAATGAACATTAACGTTTGCCGCGCTGATTCTCACCTCGAACGGAGATAACATCCACGAATGGACGAATACGGTCCATTAGACGCTGGCCTTTGTTCATTTCCTCGCCGTCCCGGTTGGTAAAGCTAAGGTGTTTTTCCAGCCCATCCAGATTGTAATTGGAGGTATAGAATGTGGGTTTGCGATTCATCCGATAGTTCAGAATGGACCCCATTACATGGTCCCGAACCCATGGGTTCAAGTTCTCTGCACCGATATCGTCAAAGATGAGCAGATCACAACTTTTCAGAATATCCGTCATTTCCTTCAGCTTCTGCCCTTCACTAATCATGGATTTCAGATCCTCCACAAAGTCAGGCATATAGATAATGACACCCGTATGGCCTGCAACCGCCAGTTCATGCAGCAGATAACACATCAGGAACGTCTTGCCTGTCCCGAAAGTTCCTTCGAGAAACAGTCCTTGTGGAGACAATCCGTTCTCCTTGGTCTCCCTAATATACCGAAGCACCTGATTCACTGCCGGAGCACGCATACGATCCTTGCCCATAATCTCCACATCATTATATCCGGCACTGAGTGCACGCTCGTCCACATAGAAACTGCGAATTCGTTGCTTGATCACATGTTCATTTTGCCGGGCAGTATGTTTGGAACAAGGTGCTTTTATATCTATGATTTCGGGTTTACCGTTAAAATGTTCTACTTCCAGTTTACAAAAGTGGCCCTGAAAATCGTTAGGGCAGTTGTCGAGTCCCGGACAATTCGCACAGTTCTTTGAGTCTTTGGCGTACTGAAACAGCTTGCTCAGATCGGTCATGAGCTGTGCATCTTTCAGTTCAGGATGACCTGCGCGGAATTCGCGTACGTACGGATCTTCCATCAAATCCGCCGCAATCCGCCGCGATTGCTCACGAAAGGCAGGGTTCAGCTGCTGAAGCAGTCCTCCCAAGGATTCCATGGCTTCAAGCCCCCTTAATGTTTCAATATAGAATGAACAATTGAAGTCGACCTGTGACCATCAAGGATGGGATGGTAACTTTCGATCACTTGCAATTCTACTGTTCATTCTATAGAAAAACAACCAATAACTCAACCGATACATCTGGTAAATAGCGTAACTCTTCTACCACGAGGCGCACTACATGAGCAACTAAAATGTTTCCGATGGAAACATTCTTCGAAAGCGTCTACTTATTTCGGCTGAATTTCAACTTCGATGCTAATGATGCCACTAGGCATGATTCGTAATCAAAAACGGACTTTTTGAACAACCTCTATTAGCGCCGTAATCCAATTGTTACGATTTCGCATGAACCAGTCTGTATGTTCCATTCCTTGCTGGCAAATGATAATGTCGACGCCTCTTCTATACTGTGGGAATGAAAATTTTCTCCCTTTTCCTCCAGGATGTTGCTCTTATATGCCGTTTCAAATGGATGTGGATTCGCTTGCGATGCAGCAAGCTTCAACGTGGCGGATTCGGTGTTCATATTGTACCAGCGAAGCATCACATCACCGGAATCTTCATTCACCTTGAGTGAAGAAAACGCCAATCCGTCCCCTTGCCATGCAAATGGTGTGTTACTAGGTGTCAGATAACCCGTGTGTACTTCAGTTTGTACCAACGTCCACGGAACCTGGAACTGATAGGCCTCGATATATGCACCTGACGATGCACCATTTCCATCATGTGGAATGATCTCGATCTGAAACGAATGTTCACCAAGACATTGTGCTTCCGGTGTCGGGAACAAGCCCCAATCTCCGAGTTCGCCCACAGCACGAAGCAGCGTTACGGCGATGGTGTTACGCCCATCTTGAAGGACTTCATATTCATTCAGGCCCAGATTGGCAACGACCAATCCTGCGTCCTTTTCACTCACATCTACAAAACTCTGTTGATGCTGTGTATTGCTTGGATTTTGCCACTCTGGTGCAGGCTTGTTATCACGCGTTGCAATTTCAAACATGGAATCCACATGATGAACAGCAGATACAAGATCGGTTGGGAAAAGGGCGCGCACCCGATGATCCTTCGCCTGATTGTTGAAGGTTGTTTTCATTTGCACTCCTTTTCCACTACGACTAAGGGATACAATCGTGCGGATCTGGAGCGGAATCATTTTAGTTGAACGTTGGGCTTTACGGTGTGGATAATATATCAGTTCCCGCTGTTCCTGATCCAGCATCTCATCCGCTGACTCCGGTATTTCCCAATGATGAATCACCTCGAACGAGGCCAAGTATGGTGTATTCTCAAGGACCCGAATTTCAGCCTGAAGCGCTTGTGTTGTCAATGCTACTTCATTCTCTGGCTGTTTGAACATGTATTCATTGCCGATATCGCCCACATTTTCGTACACGCCTAGGTTTTTGTAAGTCCTGCCTGTTCGTTTGTCTGTGAGTGTGAATGAACCGTTGTCTGCAATCGTGACGATCAAATGTTGATTCTCCATGCCGCGCTCACCACGCAACAGCGTAGTCGTTTTCGGTTGAGAGCCACTCTTGGCATGATCCACTGAGTTCACCAAAGCATACGTCTTCAGGCCCAATGCAGCTACGTGCTCTGTTTCAAAACGAATACGTACTCGCCGACAACTATACGGCTGGCGGAAACGGTCATCCGGCAGATCATAGCCAAATTGCAGACCCAGATCTTCCACCGTACATGGAATGTGGTTACCCTCTTCATCTACAAGTATGCGATCTGACAGGTCAACGGCTTTCATCTGCGCCGCCATCTCTTCCAATGTATATCCATCCCGGAAATACAACCGAGCCGCGTCCAGTTCCATCTGAACCACACCGCTTCGTTCCCAACCCGTTGTATTAAAGACCACAACAGGCCGGGCACCTTCGCCGTAACGCTCAAATATGGAGGTATCGACGGCTGTAGCAATCTGGCTGGTGCTCTCTCCAATCAGTGCCTCTGCCACATGACGGCTCTTATCAAACCGTGTCACCATCTCGCGGTGCACCTCATCCACACTGCATCCACAGATGCTGTCATGCGGGTGATTTTGCATCAGCGTTTTCCAGGCATATGTCAGTTGATCATGTGGATAAGCATGACCAAGCAGATAGGCATAGGATGCCAGTGGTTCAGCCACTTTTTCCAGCATGGTCTGGCCTAGCTGGTTCATCTGTTTCAGATACACACGAGCCGAGGCCGTGTTCACCAGAGTTCCCCAGCCATCGGTACGCTGGCTGCGCAGTTCGCCTTTGACCGTGGACAGCTCATGTTCAGCCGATGCTCTCAAAGCTTCCAGATAATCGGGAAAGTTAGAATGAATGAACTCGATATCGGGATGTAATTGCTCAGCCATACGGATGGCTTCTGGCAGATCCCGCTGAATGGGTTGGTGGTCACATCCGTTCATGTAGAGCAGCTCATTCGTTGATGCATATTTCTCCGCGTCTGCAAGCTTGGTCTCCCAGAACTTGCGAGCCGAAGCCTCGTCTACCGGAACTTCATTCCCGTTGGAGTACCAGTTGGCGAACAATACGCCGAGCACTTTCGAACCGTCTGGTCCTTCCCACATCAGTTCCGAGAAGCTTGATTCATATCCGGCATCCGAGACCGTATTATTGAAGCCTGTCGGCTTCACACCACGACCAAAGAACACATTATCAATGCCCGATTGCTGCATCAGCTGCGGGGTCTGTCCGACCAATCCGAATGTATCTGGAAAGTAACCAATTTTCGAAGGTGTGCCGTAACGTTTGGCATCCTTATGTCCAACCTGCATGTTGCGCACATTGGCTTCTCCGCTCGTCAGAAAAGCATCCTGCAAAATGTACCATGGCCCAATCACAATCCGCCCATTGCGGATATGTTTCTCCAGCCGTTCCTTCTGCTCTGGTCGAACCTGAAGATAATCATCGATGATAATCGTTTGTCCATCCAAATAAAAGCTTTTGTAGTCCGATCCCTCATCAAGCTGATCCAACAGTGAATCGACGAGCTGAATGAGCCGCATATGATGCTTCTCATAAGGCAAATACCATTCCCGATCCCAGTGGGTATGTGAAATGATGTGTGCTCTCTTCGTCTTCGTCATCGTGTTATCCCACCTCTTTCATCTTGTTGTATAATCTCAACCTCATCCGGGCGATACACGCCATCCAACTTTCCGGAAGCATCTGTGGCAAATAACACCGAACGATTTTTCTCCAGTTGGAACGCATACGATACACCTGTACGTTGATCTCTTACGTGAACCTCATGGTTCAAGGCAAACTCCGATACAAATACATACAGATTCCCTTTTGGAAAACTCAGCTTCCGCCCGTAGATCCCTGCGATATCCCCTCCAGAAATCCATTCGAACTCCTGTTCGATACCCGAAATTTTGGTTGCATAACGATATAATTCAGCAAGTGGCTCGTCCCGTCCATTTAACTCGAGCGGCAGCGGAGTCCAGATTAATTTCCCTTTGCCCAAAGGCGAAACGGTTACTTCATCTGGTGAACCATTATCCCCATGAAGCAACGTCTCCTTCGCGACCTCTGCGATACGACGCCGTCCATAGGTCACCCGGTGATTCACGCCATTAATCTTCAGCAATTCTTCCCGCTGCACGTTACCCAGACTGCGTTTGCCTACGATATGATCTGCCCGGTAAGTTGTCTTCCAATAAGCATCTAGCGCCAGTGGCCCGGTAATGAGCAGGCTCGTGCCTTCGTTCTCCGCGAACTTGAGCAATTGTTGCAGTGCATCGCTGTCCATATTATGTGGACTCGGCACGATAATCAGCTTCGGTGGCTGCTGCTCCAGTGCTTCCAGATGATATTCGGATAACGCACGGAATGGCAGTTTTAGATCATAGGACATCACACGAGTAAGCTTCGTTGTGGCATCATAGGCCAGGGAACGGTTGGAGAAGTCATTGGAATACGGGAACACCACTGCAATATCCTCCAGCTCACGGTCTTCAAAGAGATCACGAATGCCATGCATGAATCGGCCAAAATCATAAGATACATCCGCCTCTGGTTTCTCCGTACCATCTGCACGAAGGGCTCCGATATGAGACTCATTGGCATTATCCATATAGAAGTTGGTATTCCAGATCCATTGCACCGCTCCTGCGCCGCCTGTCGAGAAAGCATAGGCATACTTACGTTCGAGAATGCCACGAAGCTCTTCTTCCGTACGTTTGGCTCGTCCATCCGGGGTTTCCACATACATGATGCCCGTCTCCTGAATGAGATTCGGTTTGTGTGGGGTTTTGGCGAAAATGCCGTCCCAGATCAGATCATCGTTCAACCACCAGGAATGCACGGTTGTATAATCCACTTCACGTTCATAGAAGAACGGCGAAGGACGCTGTGCACCAAGGGCTTCGTCCTGTCCCACGGTAACCAGATGATCGGGAACCAGATCCTTGATCGTACCTACAAGCTCTCTAGCCCATACATTGTGCATCTCCATAGAGAAAAGACAGTAATCGAGCCAGCGCGTTCCTTTTTTGGCCTTGTGCATGTCCTGTACATCAAAATTAATCTCTTCGGGCTCCGGGATGACCGCGGCTGCAAAGTTGGGGAGCTGCTTCGGTGACATGTTCCATGCCTCCTGCAACGCTTCAATCGTCTCATGACGCTGCTGAAGCCAATCGATAAAGGCCTGCTGTTCATGCGAATCCCTCGCCGAGCGTGGGCCAGCTGAGAAGATACGTACCGGATCGAACATCGATGGCTCATTAATTAGATCCCAGTCCACATGGGTTGTCTGCGTGTGACGACTGACGATGCTGCGGATGAAACGCTTCTGAGCTTCGACACTCTGCGGGTCCAAATACGGATTCGTTCCTTCCCATGTCTCCGGTGTAAAGGAGAAGAAGGTGAACGTGACCTGTAAGCCGTGCCGTTTCGCCGTTAATATAAATGCATCAATGGCACGGAGCACATCCTCCGCCATATGACCATCCACCTGCATCATATTGCGATAGGCGGTCCAGATTCCCGTCCGAATCCAGTTGATTCCTGCTTTCGCCATCTGAGCCATGTCCCGATCCCAGACATCCGCGTTCGGCAAAAACAGAAATTTCCGTGCCACATCGGAGGTCATGTAGGTCATGCCCACAACAGGGAGAGGACGTCCGTCTTTTACAAAATAGTCCCTGCTGCGGCTAATCACTTTCCCTTCTGCCAGCAATGCGGCATCCTGTCCCCAGAAGCCTTGACGCAAGATTCGAACTTCCCCGTCAGGTGCCTGCGCACGGCATACGATCCGATATAGCCCACTTTCAATGGAGATTGGGAGAAGTATACGTTTGAACTGCTGCTCACCGGAAAGTTCCATCTCCAGCCGATGGTTCCATACCTTCTCCGTCATGCCGCTAGTACGGTTCTCTCGCTCAACGCTCAGATCAAACGTCCACAGTTCGGACTCTGTAAGTCTGTTGCCTGCTCGCTGTAAAATCTGGCCTTGAAGTGTGAGTACAGCCCGTTCATCTGGCTCATACGAAGCATAATTCGTTTTCAGGGATAACTCGGTTACACCTTGCGCACAGAATTGCGCCCACTTCACAATCTCGGCAGCGCCATCCTGCTCCCAGAATGTGGTGGTCAACGGCAGATGCACGAACATCCAGCGTGAACCTACGAAAGTCCCGCGGGAGTTTTCCCACAGAACAACCGGAGCGGCGACACTGCGTCCGTCCTTACTCATGCCATGAAGTAATGGGTAAATCTGCGTACTCATCGGGCCCGATGAACCCATCTGGTGAGGCAGATCACTTGTTTTGGTCGTATGTGGGACCAGATTCCATGTATCTGAAATCTCGAAAAGTCCCTCTTTACCAGCAAGGAGCGGGATATATTCAGATGAAGTGTAGGATTGCACGCCAGCAGAAGATACGTTCAACGCCTCATGAATATATAGTTCCTGATGGTAAGCGGTCTGCTCCGACTCAACAAGCCATGCCCCATTTTCATATCGAACCGGACGTTTGAAAGGCGCACCACCAACACTGATCAGGCTCCCTCCCTGATGCAGATAAGCTGCAATCTCCGTCCAAGCGGATTTGGGGAAATAAGGTGCGTGCAGATTTACAAGACATCCTTCACCTGCCGTGGCATTCAAAGTCTCTGCGAGTTCTTCGGCGTTTACAACGGTGATCTCTTCGACTGCTTTCCATGCATTCAGAGCCATTGGAGTTGGCAAAGAGCCTTCCATCGGAAACGCAGGATCAGCGAAGATAATCAGCTTTTTTACACGAGGTTGAGTACTCATAACAGGCCATCCTTCATCGATCTGTAGACCAACTGGGAGAACAAGCTGTTGGACCATGCAAACCATTTTCGTGTAAAAATCGTCGGATCATCGGCGTGGAAACCTTCATGCATATAACCTGTATCCGCATCTGTCGCTTCGAGCATGCGAATAATCTCCAGTTTCTCCTCGGCAGACTGCGCAGTCAGTCCCTGCATGGATAAGCCCATATGCCAGATATAATCTGGTGGTGTGTGCGGGCTACCGATTCCTTTGGCAACCTTGCCCTCATAATAGAACGGGTTCTCTTTGCTCAGAGCGAAGCGGCGGGTATTCTGGTAGATCGGATCATCCGCTGTGACGTAACCCAGATATGGAATGGACATCAGTCCTGGTGTACCCGCATCGTCCATGAGACAGTGATTGCCATAACCGTCCGTCTCGTACGCATAGATCGGTCCAAATTCCGGATGACGATAAATCCCGTACAACTGAATACCGTGATCCACGTCCTGCTCCAGATCCTTTAATTCCTGCAAAAGTTCCATATCCCGGAACACCCACTCGGCAAACTCCTGCATTTGGCGCAGAGCTACAACCGCGAACATGTTGCCTGGAATGTTGTAGTGGAAATCACACGCATCATCACTGGAACGGAAACCGGACCAGATCATGCCTGTATAATTTACTGGCATGCCCTTTCCGTGATTGCGGAGGGAATCTGTTGGGATACCGTTATTGCGAGTAAAGCGATACGGAGATTGTTCCATGTGATGCTGTTCGACTTTGAACAGGTCCACGATTTTACGCATCGCTGCCTTGAAGCTTGAATCGAAAATATCGGTTAGCTCGGTTTCCTTCCAATATAAATAGGCCAACCGTACAACGAAACATAATGAGTCGATCTCAAACTTGCGTTCCCATACCCAAGGCGACATCTCAGTCTCGTCCGTGGTATTCCAGTGCCAGTCATTCGCTGTCTCATTGAAGGCATTGGCATATGGATCGATATGAACATACTGGATATGACGTTTGATCAGCCCGCCAATAATGCGCTGCAGGTCCTCATCTTCCTTAGCAAACGGAATGTAGTGTACTACCTGCTCCACGGAATCACGCAGCCAGGAAGCTGGAATATCTCCTGTGATGACAAAAGTCGTACCATCCTCCATCAACTTCGTTGTTGTTTCGATGGTATTGGGGAAACAGTTTTTGAATAATTGAAGCAGTTTCGGCCGGTGAGCCAGCTTCTGTTCTGCTTCTTCGAGCACGGCCTGAATGGATTGCGGCAAGGCAACAGGCGGCATGGGTATTTTGGGTAATCTGAATTGTTCCATGGATGAGTGCAACTCCTTAAACAAATTGAATGGTGTAGCTATAAAAGATAAACCCATTAACTGTACACTGGGACTCTACGATTGCAGTACCATCTTCCGATCGCTGTTATCCCCAGATTTTTTTGATTCCCTTCTCTAAAGGGAAAATCCGGTGATAAAGGCGAACGCTTCGCTTCTCCATCTGGTTCTGCACTCTCCGTTATGTGTACATGTTTAAGTTCATCTTATATAGTTCGAAATATTTCAAACAGGTTTACCGCAGTAGCACGGTTTGTATTTCGTAAGGTTTAAAAGACAATGTAATTTGGCCATTCGTGTCGGCCAGTGGTTTGATCGGTTCTTCCAGTGCATTAGAGTGATATGCCTGCTCAAAGGCATGCGGCCATTGCAACGTAATGTTTTCGCGTTTGCCTGACGATTCATAGAACCGAAGTACGGTGCCGTGCCCATCCTCTGCCATTTTGACTGTATCCAGAATGACATGGTTACTATCAAAATCAATCCATGCTCCGGTTGCCGGGCGTACAGGTGCCACATTAGCAGTTGAATCTGCGGTTGGATCGTCACCAGCTCCTGCGCCATGTTGTACTTGATCCCTCTGTTGCATCTGACCCTTTTGTTGCACTTGTTTCACCTGCTGTACCGTCACTTCATGATTCAGTTCGGCGGCCTGACGTACAGTGTGTGCAGTTCGCCAGTCACCGTCGTGTGGGTACAGAGAATATGTGAATTCATGTTCTCCCAGATCAGCGGTGCGATCAGGCCATTTGGGTGCACGCAATAAGGACAAACGAATGGTGCTTCCCTGTACGTCGTACCCGTATTTGCAATCATTGAGCAGGCTCACACCGTATCCATATTCGGATACATCCGCGAAGCGATGTCCACAGACTTCATACTGGGCTTGTTCCCAGCTTGTGTTGCGATGCGTTGGGCGTTCCAGTGCACCGAATGGAATCTCGAATGTGGCCTTGGAGGTCACCACATCGATGGGGAAACCGACTTTCAGAAGCTTGTGATCTTCATTCCAGTTCACCTGTGTCTTAAAATCAATTCGCCGTGAATCATGGTAAAAGATGATATCTTGCGTGATCACCGATTGATTAAGCTTCCAGCGGAAGCGCAGGACATCCTTTGTTGTGCCCGCCAGCACCAACTTTTTCTCCAATAGTTCCACTTCACCAGCAATCTGTTCTTCATAACGACTGTCGATATCCCATGCATCCCAGAGCGTCGGACGGTCGTGGAAGAAGTGGAGCTGATTGCCCCGTTCACCCGGCTTCAGCATCTCACGCTCCGCGCTCTTATCCCACAGACGAGTGATCTCTCCCCGTTCGTTAAACTGCACATGATAAAAGGCGGTGTCCCATGTATCATTGAAGGTTGGTTTCGCGGCAAGGTTGGCCGTTTCCCGTACATTCGTTTCCCTTGTATTTTCCGGTACCAGCCAAATCGTCTGATATCCAAATGCCGGAATGTCCGTCACGAGAATAGACATGCTACCATCCTCCCGATCCATCCGCAGGCGCTGACCTTCTTCATCAATGCCGTAGCGATCCAAGCCATCATGCACAGGAAGCTGAACGACTGCACTGCGTTTCCAGCCCAGGCTGTTGAACACAACATAGGCCACTGAACCTTCTGGGCCTTGCGTGTTGATGCCCGTTGTCAGTGTTGCTATACCTTGCTCCAGTCCGGTTCTACCCAACTCAAATACTTGTACATATTCCGCATCCGACGTCACGTACGACTCCGTAATTGCCGAGCCCGGAATAATATCATGGAATTGATTCAGCAAAATTAGTTTCCAGCCGTCATGCAGATTCGAACGCACGCCAGCTTCTGCATCCGTCCCCATCTCAGGCAGAGCGAGTGTATTCCACAACTCAGCTTCACGATATAGAACCTCCGCTTTCCGATTGTTACGTTTGTTGCGTGCATGTGTCGTGTAGGTTCCCCGATGTAACTCCAGGTACAGATCACCATGCCACTTCGGAAGCACAGGTTGCTCCTTTTCAATTCCGGCAAAGAAAGCTCCCGCCGTACTATAACGACTCGCAGGCTGTCCTACCATCAGGTCTGCGCGATCCACATACTCCAGCATCTCGCGTGTTACTCCACCGCCGCCATCTCCGTGTCCGTACAGAAGCATGTGCTCCGGATGAGCCGCCTTTTCACGATAGGACTGCCAGTGATCATGAATGTCCTTCGGCAAGGTATGCTCGTTGACACCATGATTGAGGTAGGACAGGATAGGTGTGCCGTCAATCCCCACCCAGTGAAACAGATCATATGGAAACACATTCGTGTCGTTCCATCCAAGCTTCGTCGTCATGAAATATTCCACATTGCCATGCTTCAAAATCTGTGGCAGGGAAGCACAGTACCCGAATGTATCCGGCAACCATTCAATCTGTGATGTCTTGCCGAACTCCTCCATATAGAAACGCTGACCATACAACATCTGGCGAATCAGGGACTCCCCGCTCGGGATGTTCAGATCCGGCTCAACCCACATGCCGCCAACCAGTTCCCAGCGGCCTTCTGCAATCCGCTGCTTCACTCGTGCATACAGTTCGGGATCATGTTCCTTCAAAAATGCATATAATAAGGGCTGACTCTGGGAATAGACATAATCGGGATATTCATTCATGAGTGCATCTACGGTGGAGAAGGTACGGCTCGTCTTACGTACGGTCTCGCGCACAGGCCACAGCCAGGCAATATCGATATGGGACTGTCCCACCATATGCTCCAGACCTTCTGCGTTGCCGCCAATCTCACGCACATGATGCTTCAGATTATTTTCAATCTGGCGAATACCTTCTCCCTGCTTAATCTCTTCTGCTGACATGCCTACAAATTGATCCATCGCACGATACACCAGTTCTAACAGGCGAACCCGTCTGAAATCACTTTCCGGCAGCAGCACAGCCGAATCACGTACAATGATGACCGTATACATGAGACTGCGAACCGCTTCATTTGGTCTTACCAGCAGGCTCGTAATTGATGTGATCGGCGGCTGAATAACGGCCTGTTGATTCAACGGGTCTACAGGTTCAGGTACCGGATCGAACATCTCAATCTCCAGTTCCGGATGGGTTCCAACTTTGGACGGATCAAGCGTGACGTAGGTGTGATTGCGGTCCAGACCCTGATAAGAGTGTCCATTCACCCGCAGCAAGCCTTCTCCCCCTGTTTCAAATACAAGCCCATAAGGCGCTTGCTGCCATGTAGCAGGGATCTCCAAACGCGTTCGAAAGAAGTAGGTCGTTCCCTGTTTGCTCGGAAAACGCTCAAAATTCTGACCTTCCGGGTATTCACCCTGATCCTCATACTGTCCTGGCACGTTATAATAAGCGCGGGTAATGTCCCAGCTGCTCAGCTGCAATTGCTCCAGCCACTGATGTTCGGACAACTCGCGAATAAATCGTCTGATACGTTCCAACGTCTTACGCCTCCCTTACGGTCAGTTCGGCCATTTGCGTATCGTTTACGCTGCTGCCGATATGAATATGGAATTGTCCTGGTTCAACGACAGGTTTCAAGTTCCGTCCGATATACTGCAGCTGCTCTGCCCCGATGTGGAACTCCACGGTCCGTGTTTCTCCAGGCTCCAGGCTCACTTTCGCAAACCCCTTCAGCTCCTTGGCGGGACGAGTCAGCGAGCTGACCACGTCAGAGATATACATTTGTACAACTTCTGCACCTGCATAACGGCCAGTGTTGGTGACATTCACTGATACGGTAACTGAATCAACAGTTGTCATGGATGCAGCACTTAGCTTGGGTTCACTGTACTCATATGTGGTATAACTCTGTCCATATCCGAACGGATAACGAGGCTCCAGATCCTCTTCGAGGTATCGCTTGCCCCGGGAACGTTTGCCGTTGTAGTAGATCGGTAATTGACCGACATGCTTCGGAATGGAGATCGTCAATTTGCCCGATGGGTTGACGTCACCGAACAGAATATCTGCAATGGCATGCCCGCCCTCTTGGCCCGGGTACCACGCCTCCAAAATCGCATCGGCATGTTCATCTACCCAAGGTTCAGTGATGGGACGACCATTGATGTAGACAACGACAAGCTTCTTGCCAAGCTTGTGAATCTCCTGAATGAGTTCCAACTGTACGCCGGCAAGCCCCAATGTCATACGGTCGATCCCTTCGCCGCACTCCATATCATTCCAGGAGTTATCCGACACATTGGAAGCACCCGTCTTCAGATCGATCGTTCCTTCTCCAAAGTCACGTGCACTGGAGCCGCCAACCACCATAATGACTGTATCTGCCTGGCTGGCAACTTCGATTGCACGCTCGAATCCTTCTTTTGAATCCCCTTTAATCCGGCAACCTGGTGCATAGAGCACCTGCTCCACTTGGTCAGCCAGTTTACTGCGAATGCCATCCAGCACGGTTGCCACTTTGGATTTAGGTTGTGGTGATGTGTAATCGCCGAGCTGATTGTACGCTTGATCCGCATTTGGGCCGATTACGGCAATTCGCCCAGCTGTTGCTGGGGATAGAGGTAGCGTTTCAGCCTCATTTTTGAGAAGAACAACCCCTTCCGCCGCCAACTGGCGCGCCAACTGAACATGTGCTTCACTGCCAATCACTTCTGCTGCACGATCCGCATCCACATAAGGCTGTTCGAATAAGCCCAATCTGAACTTCAAGACCAGTACGCGAGAGACCGCCTGATCCAGAACCTGCACATCAAGCTGGCTTTCTGCCACTGCCTGTACCAGATATTGCCCGAACATCTCACCGGACATTTCCATATCAATACCTGCCTGAATCGCCTGTACGGAAGCTTCCATTCCATCTGCCGCGACATCATGCCCACTGGCTAGCATGTTGATCGCACCGCAATCCGTAATGACCAAACCGTCAAAGCCCCAATCCTTACGCAAAACATCTTCCAGCAATTCCGTATTCACGGTGCAGGGCGTGCCATCAATTTCGTTATATGCCGGCATGATCGATGCCGCGCCAGCTTCCACCGCTTTGCGGAATGGATACAGATCCACCTCCAGCAGTTCACGCCAGCCCATATGCACAGGTCCTGCATTGCGTCCACCTTCCGAGCTGCCGTAACCAACAAAATGTTTCAACGTTGCCGCTACTGCATCTCCACGGTCAAGACTTTCACCCTGAAGTCCTTCCACGGAGGCAACTGCCAGTTCCCCAATGAGATACGGATCTTCACCAAAACATTCCTCCGTACGTCCCCAGCGCGGATCACGCACAACATCCAGTACCGGAGAATAGGTGACCGCACCACCTTGGGCACGTGTCTCCCGTGCCACTGCCTGGCACATCTCCCGGTACAGATCCACATTCCAGGTGCTCCCCAGTAAAAGGGGGACAGGATAGACCGTTCCGTCAATGGCCATATGACCATGCGAGCACTCTTCTCCGATTAAGATGGGAATCCCAAGTCTGGAATGCTCCACCGCATAGCGTTGAATCAGATTGACCGCCTCTGCGCCTTCTCTGGCAGATAATCCATTTTCCAGCGTAACGCCAGTCCAAGGATCTGCACGAAGCGCACCATAGAGGGAGCCGATGCCTCCGTTCTCGACTTGCTCTTTGAAAGAATCATTAAGCGTAATGTTCCCTTGATCATTCGTATATGTTTGCCAACCAAAGGGCTGAGTAAGTTGGCCTACCTTTTCTTCCGTAGTCATCAGGCTCAGCAGATGCTGTACCCGTTCCTCTACGGATTTGCTCTTGTCCTTGTAAGTCATCAATCTGCATCTCTCCAATCCTATAGCGTGATCCGGTTATTCTTTGACCGCTCCCACCGTCAGACCCTGTACGAAATAGCGCTGGAAGAACGGATAAGCGAATATAATCGGCAACGTGGCAAGCACAACCATCGCCATTCGGGACGTATCCTGCGGAATGGACTGCATGGCTGCTAGACTCATCGAACTGTTAGCAGAGTTCTGTTGAATAAACTGGATGCTCGACTCAATCCGCATCAGCATAGATTGCAGGGGCACCAGATTGGGATTATCAATATATAAGAGTGCGTTGAACCAGTCATTCCAGTAACCGAGTGTACTGAACAACCCGATGGTTGCAAGTCCCGGCAAGGAGAGTGGAATCACTATTTTCATAAAGGTATAGAATTCTCCCGCGCCATCAATTCTTGCCGACTCAATGACCGCATCCGGTACACTGGTCGAGTAGAACGTACGCAGAATCATAATGTAGAAGGCATTCATTGCCAGCGGCAAAATCAGTGCCCATACGGTATCTTTCAATCCAAGCAGCTGGGATACAACCATATAAGTTGGAATCATCCCGCCGTTGAATAACATGGTCAGAATGGCAAAGATGGAGAAAAATCTCCGATATCTGAAGCTCTTACGGGAAATCGCGTACGCGTACAGCGACATGAGAATCAGACTGATAATAGTACCGAGTACCGTCACCAGAATGGTAACCCCATACGCCCGCAGCAGCGTGTCCCCACTCTGCCAGACAAACTGATATGCCGCGAGACTCCATTCTGCCGGAATCAGACGATATCCATCACGGGCCAGTGCTTTCTCGTCCGTAAACGAGATGATGACTACAAATATAAAAGGAAATACACAGATCAGAGCGAATAGACCGGCGATGATGTTCATAATCACGTTCCAGCCGCTGGATACGTGGTGGAAGTCGCGTTTTTTAACGAGCCCTGCTTGAGCCATAGTGGTTCACTCCTTTCCCTTGTCCTAGAATAGGCTGCTGTCTTTATCGACTTTGCGCACAACATAATTGGAGATAATGACGAGTACAAAGCCCACCACGGATTGATATAATCCCGCAGCTGTACTCATGCCAATCTCACCGCTTGTTTTCAAACCACGATATACATACGTATCAATAACATTCGTAACGGAATAGAGCGTACCCGAATCCCTTGGCACCTGATAGAACAGTCCAAAGTCGGCATAGAAAATGCGGCCTACAGCCAGCAAGGTCATGATTGTAATGATGGGCGACAATAACGGAATCGTAATGTTGCGAATCTGCTGCCATTTGCTTGCTCCATCGATCATGGCTGCTTCATACAGCGATTTATCAATCCCCAGAATGGAAGCCAGATAGACGATGCTGTTGTAACCAATTGTTTTCCATAGTGCAACAAAAATCAGAATATACGGCCAATATTTCGCCTCAGAGTACCACTGAATTGGTTCCATCCCGAACCAGCCAATGATCTGATTCAACATACCGCGGTCCATGCTCAGGAAGCTGAAAGCGAAGTATCCAACGATAACCCAGGATAAGAAGTATGGCAGAAACATACCCGTTTGATATATTTTGGCGAGTCGTTTATTGATCAGTTCCGAGAGCAGAATCGCCAATGCTACAGCGAATACGAGTCCCAGGAAGATAATGGCGATGTTATAAAAAAGGGTATTGCGCGTAATTAGCCATGCATCACTTGTGCTGAACAGGAATTTGAAATTGTCCCAGCCTACCCATTCACTCTTCATCAGACTTGCCCAGAACCCTTCGCGGCTGAATCGATATTCCTTAAAGGCAGCCACGGTGCCCACGAGCGGCAAGTAGGAGAAGAAGAAGAACCAGATGGCGCCTGGCAGCACCATGAGCAGCATGACTCGGTTTCTAATCAGGTTTTTCAAAAATGTAGTCATTGTGGAGATCCTCCTTCAGGCTTGAATGAAAAAGGACCGGACGCGATAAGCAGCCGCCCGATCCTTACGATGTATCGTTACTTGTTTTCCGCTCTCCAGGCATCCAGTTGGCTTTGGGCTTCAGCCATTACTTTCTCCAGTCCGGCTTGATTGAACTTCTCAATCACTTGATCCAGATTGGTCGCCGGGTCCAGTGTACCTGTCATCAGTGCTGCCCAATATTGCTCTTTCACGTTCTGTACCGCCGTCAGTTCGGAAGATACATTGCTTGCATCGAAGTTGAAGCTGAGGATTGGAGAATTGACACCTTCAGCGTTAAACTTCTTGAACTCATCCCATTTGTTGTCCGGGTCATTGCTGTTCAGGAAGAGCAGCATGTTGTTCCCCAGGGAGTATGAAGGCATATCGTAGTTCTTCGATTCAGGCAGATTTTCCATATGCGTGTCATCCACTTTTTTGTAGTGTGTACCCTCGATACCGGAATCCACCATATTACGCAGCACAGGATCTGTATTCAGCAGGTTCAGGAATTCCATCGCTTTCTCCGGATATTCCGAGTTGGCCGAGATCGCCATGATGGAGCCTTGTACAGAAGTATTTGTGATGATCGCATCACTGGCTGGGGTCGAAACGACCTCATAACCGTAACTTGCAGACCATTGATTATCCGCGAGCGGCTGGGTCTGTGCACGATCCAGGAACCAGTTGCCCGATGTTGTCAGGTCGTTCGTGGAACCTGTTGTTGCCGCTTCTGCCGATACATAACCGGCTTTGTAATATTTGTGCATCGTGGTGAGTGCTTCTTTCATCTCAGGCGTTTCCAGTATGTTCACGAGTTTATAGTCTGTCGTATCCAGTTTGATTGCCATCGGCAGGTTCTGGATGACATAGTCATAAGGCACGTAAGGAACATAGTTCTTATCCATGGCAAATGGCGTTACACTCGCCTCGTTTTCCTTGATCGTTTTGAGCAAAGGCTCCAGACTGTCTAACGTACGGACGCCAGAGATGTCCAACTTGTATTTATCAACCAGCATTTGGTTAAACCGCCATACCTCTTGTTGAGGTAACTCTTTGTTGGCTGGAATTCCGTAATTGTGTCCGTCTACCTTCGAACCGCTGAGGAACGCAGGATCAATGGTCTTGGTGAGATCCTGACCGTATTCAGCAAGCAAGTCATCCAGTTCGAGGAATGCGCCTTTTCTGGCATTTTGTACATAGTCGAATCCACCAGATGAAGTGAATAGAATATCCATTGGCTCACCGGAAGCTACGTTAACCTGCATCTTCTGTGGGTAGTCACCCCAGTCAACCATTTTCATCGTCACCGTGGCATTAATTTTCTCTTTGGTATACTTGCTGACTTCTTCCATCACTTTATTGACGTCTTTCTGAGGGGTACCGATGGTATACCAGATCAACTCGACCGCGTCATCTCCCGCTCCCCCGGACTCTGAAGCATTTTTGCTTCCTCCACAGGCACTAAGAACAAGTGTAACGGCCATTAACAATGCAAGAACGAGCGAGAAGCGTTTTCTTTGTTTACTCATTTCTTTGATCCTCCCTTTTCGTGTTCCCTTAGTCTCTACAAACTAACTGCTTTAACCTTATCGAATGAAAGCATTTACAAAAAGAAGATAAACTTAAGTTTTCGAGGTACAAATTAAAGGGAAATCGTCCTTGAGGATTAATTTTATCCCTGTTTCGATAAATCGCTTACATGAAAGAGACATGCCGGGTAACCTATGGCACACAATCTCATTACATGCCACTCTTGTTCCCAGTATGTCTCTTGTATTTTAGTCCGCAGAACTAACTCTCCAGCCACAACATCAACCAAACACCTTGAAATCAGTCGGTGAAATCCCCACATACTTACGGAACTGCTTATAGAAATACCCCGTCTCCCAATACCCCACATTTCGGGCGATCTCATGTACCTTTAGATTGGAATTACGCAATTGCTCCTTTGCACGTTCAATCCGGTATTTGTTGATGTATTCGGCAAACGTCTCCCCGGTCTCCTTATGGAACAATTGTCCCAAATACACCGGATGCAGATGATAGTGGGCTCCCAGCAGCTTCAGAGAGAGCTCTTCTGCGTAATGTTTGTCGATATGTTGAAGCACTTGGTTCACAATCGGATTCTTCAAATCCTGCAATAGGGATTGAATGGTCTGCGCCCCAACCTGTTGAAGCGCCAGCACGAGTTCATCAAAAGTTCCACTGTCCAGGACAAGTTGAAGTCCTTGTTGGTATATGGCAGACTCATCCGAATGTTTGATGCCCTCCAGTTCCATTTTGAAGCGAATCACAACTTCCAATGCGGTATTCTGCAGCTCCCCAGGCGTAAGCCCATCCCGATGCTGTTCAAAATCCATGCGAATCTGGTCGGCAAGTTGTTCTGTATTACGGGACAGAATGAGTTTGGCGTACTCCCTCCAATCAATAAAGAAGGTCGCCGTTGAACTTCCGCGCCTTTCCAGTATGGCATGGTCGATTACTTTAAGTTCGGGATAAATCATCACATACTGGAGTGCTTTTTTGGCCTCAGCATAACTGGTTGGCGCCTGGTACAGCCCCTTCATCAACCTGCCTGCTCCAATGCGTACCGCAGGATGGGTTACTGTTATCGCATCAGATAATGCCTGAAGGCCATCCATTAACTTCTGTTCTTCGTCGCGAGTACCATGAATGTTGGCAATAATGACAATATCTCCATCGATATCATGAAATACGTTCAGATGGGGTCTGTCTCTCAGCATCCCCTCGACGCGTTCAAACATGCCAGCTGTCTGCCCTTTGTCCCGCAAGACGGCCACAGCAACGTCGGGTGCATCCAGCGAAAGGTTCATAAACTGGGCGCGTTCTTCAAATTCAGTAGCTGCAATCTGTCCCGTAAGCCATCGGTGAAGAATGTTATCTTTCAGAATCTGGATGCCATAAGCATCATCGGTTTGAGGTGATACCGTATGATCCAGCTTGGACGCCGTGTTGCTCAGCGTGGATTCCAGTTCCCCCACATTAATCGGTTTGAGGAGATAATTTTCGATCCCCAGCTGCATGCCTTCCTTCAGATATTCGAACTCATTGAAACCACTCAGGATAATGACCTTAATCTCAGGTTGCACTCGCCTTGCTTCCCGAATCAGATCGAGACCATTCATGAGTGGCATGGATATATCCGTAATCAGAATGTCTACAGGCTGAGAAGAGAGCGTATGTAAAGCCGCCTGCCCATTGCCCGCATGACTCACAATTTCCATTCCAAACGAAGACCAGTCCACAATATCGTATAAGCCCTCAATGATGAATGGCTCATCGTCCACAATAAACACCTTATACATGTTAAACACCTGTCCCTTCTGTATGTGGATAACGCACCCTGATCCGTGTTCCTTCTCCGAGGGTGCTCTCTATGGTAATGCCGAACTCTGGTCCGTACAGGAAACGTAATCGACTATGAACACTGCGCAGCCCGAACATCTGACCGGACTCTTCGGGACGTTCCAGTTCTTCAAGAATTTCCGTCAGGCGTGCCGGTTCAATGCCTTTACCATTATCTCTGACCTCCACCTGTACCACATCATCTGTCTCTTCCACAACAATGGATAATCGGTTATCCGAACGTTCTGTCTGAATGCCGTGTACGACATAATTCTCAATGATGGGTTGCAGCGAAAGTTTCACCACAGGGTGTTGGTAATAGGCAGCATCGATCTGGATCGTATAGATGAAAATGTCCTTGTAGCGTATTCGGAATAACTCCAGATACAAACGGCATGCTTCCATCTCATCCTTCAGTGTATAGTTTTTCTTCTGCTGTACCAGGCTCTTGAACAAAACAGATAGGCTGTAGATCATCTCGCCGACATCCCTGGCCCCCTGAGATATCGCCCTCATCCGAATAACTTCAAGCGTATTATAGAGAAAGTGCGGGTTGATGCGCGCCTGTAATGCAACCAGTTCGGTCTCCTTCTGTTTGATCTCGGCTTTGTAGACCCGTTCAATATACAGATTCAGCTCGTCCAGCATATCGTTGAAGCTATGGGAGATCTGCCCCAGTTCATCATCACGCGGATCGTCGATGCGAGCCGTTAAGTTGCCGTACTTTACTTTTTGGGTGAAGCGAATAATTCGACGGGTTCGTTTGGCAAAGTTAATAATGAAAAACGCCGGAACCAGCACGGCAAACAATATACATACAATACTAATGGAGATGATGGTATTGCGAATACCCGCATAGGTTTCAGCCATCTCTTCTACCGGAACGGTCCCAATGACCACATAACCCTGATCTGCGGAGACGAACTTGTTCACGTACATGTTCTGCTCCTTTTTCATCGAATCCATATTGGTCTGATCAAACAGGGAATCGGCCACATTCACGTAGGGATACTTCTTCCCGTAATAATGATTGTTGGAGTCAAATAACACTGTCCCTTTCGCTGATAACACCACGATTTCTCCCTTGAGATTACTCTCGTAGTTATCCAGCGCGTTACCGATTCCCTCCGAGTCAAAGAAGACGAGAAACTGGCCCAGATTCCGAAGAGTCTGTGTATTGTTAATCGGTACGCGGATGGAGTAGAGCGCTGGGTCCCATTGATTGATCTCTTTGCGTATCCAGTAGTTGGGTGCACTGATATTGGGTGTTTCCATCGCCATCACGTCCGGAATATAGGAATGAGCCACATTGGTGTCCAGCTTGCGGAACTGCTTGTGTTGATTGAAGGTAGACAGATCCTGCTGCTCAGCGCTATATAACATGAGTTGGTTAATCTGCGAATTGCGATCCATAATGTTCTGAAAATGTTTCAATACATCGGCCGAATAGTCGTCCTGATTAGCGTAATATCCATTCGTCATGTGTTGAACATATTCAGCGTACGAGTGATTCATCAGATACGTAATGTTGGCGGAGAGTGCCTCATTCTGATGCATGTCCCTCACCATGTTTTGCACCGATTCATACTGCTGATGAATATAGCGATCCACATGTTCCATCGCTGCTTTTTGGATCGCCAGTTCCCGGCGAATCGTGGAGTCGGACACCGACAGGAAGGTGATATAAGACAACGTAATGATCGTGATAATTGATATCATCGAGAAGATCAGGAGCATTTTCATAAACATATTATTTTTGAAGAAATTATTGTAAACGCTAACAATTTTCAAGATGCATGTTCCCTCCAATGCTGTTTTCCTGACTATATAAGTTGAACTAAAGATTATTTACACTGACACTACGATGACAGAATAACCTTCCAATCGCTGTTATCCCCAGATTTTTTCGATTCCCTTTTCTTAAGGGAATATCCGGTGATAGCGTATGCTTCCGATGCAGCTTTCTTTCAGAAAGCTTTCAGGCGAACGCTTCGCTTCTTCAGGTTTTTTCTGTCCTCTCCGTTTTCGTGTAAATGATTAGTTTAACTTATATAGAATTATATCATTAGGCTTCTGACATTAACTTGTCACCTACAACTTTTCTTTAGTTTATATCTGTGTTTCTTTAATTTCACCCTATTTAAAAACGCTTTCATCCACTATCGTTAACCATAAGTTTAGCTTTGTGTAAAAGAATACCTTACATTCATTCCACTTGAAGGAGGAACAGCATGACACGCAAACTCAAACCAAAAGGCCTCATTCCCAAGGTCACTGCCATGGTCCTGACCACGGCTCTGCTTGGACAAGTTGTTGCATCATCCGTATACGCAGGAGACACGCTCCCTTACACTGGTGAAAGTGCCAAAGGGGTGAATCAGCCCTATCAGCACGGATATACTTCGACCCAGATTCTGAACTGGACACCGGAAAGTGATATCCATGGTGATCTGCTTCGTGCCCATGTTCCCTTGCAGCCCCGTAATGAAGCGTTCGCTGCCACCCAAGCTTATCCTGAGCTTAGTCCAGACACCCAACTGTTCACAATGAGTGGTGATTACGGCAATGCATTCTTTGATAGCACACCTTATACCAATGAATTCAGTCAGTATCTGTTTAATTATTGGCAGTATACAGACTACTACAGCTATTGGCACGGTATGGCCTCTGCAGGAGTACCGGAGGAGCTGTACGACCCGAGTAAGGAGTGGACGGAGAAATACTTCGAATTCGGCATTTTGAACATTCCGAATCCGGCCTACACCAATGCAGCCCACAAGAATGGCGTTAAGTCCATTGCCAATATCTTTTTCTCGGATAATGACCGTGGACCACAGACGTACAAACAAATGCTGATCCAGGATGAAAACGGTAATTTCCCTGTGGCCGAGAAATTGGCCGAGATGGCGAAGTACTACAACTTCGATGGATACTTTTTCAATCAGGAAGAGGTTGCCCGGGGTGTAGCCCCTGAGGATATCGCTTCCTACAAGAAATTCATGAAATATCTAAGAGATGAAGGCCTGTACGTTCAGTGGTATGACTCCACCATCAATACAACGGGCAAGATTCAATACCAGAACCAATTCAATGGGCTCAACAGCCCCTTTGTACAAGATTCCGTTCTCGGCAGAGTCTCGGATTCCATTTTCCTGAACTATGTATGGAACCACAAGATGCTCCGCGATTCCCGTGATCATGCCCTTAGCCTGGGACTGGATCCACTGGAAACCGTATTTGCTGGTGTCGAAGGTGGACATGACAAATTCGGCCGCTGGAAGCAGTCCTATGACCTGCGCCATAATCTGGATGAGAACGGTCAGCCCATGAACAGCATCGCGACACTGGGTGCCGATTTCACCCACAACGCTCTGGATGAAGAGATGGGCGATGGGAGCACGAATCATCGTGCGGAGGATGAGTACCAGTGGATGACCTTTGTACGTGATCGCGCCTGGTGGTCTGGTCCAAATCAGGACCCGACAGATGCACGTCGTAATGCGTCTGCCGATCTGTCAGATGTGTATGCTTCCGGTACGAATTGGGATGGAATCGCTGCGTATCTGACCGAACGCTCCGTCATCAACGGATCCAATTTTGCGACCAGCTTCAATACGGGCCACGGTCTGAAATATTATGAAGACGGCGCCGTCTCGAATGATAAAGAATGGTCGAATATCAACATTCAGGATATCCCTGTCACTTGGCAATGGTGGATGGATAGTAAAGGTGACAAGCTCAGTGTTGATTTTGACTACGGTCCATCTTATGAGAAAGGCGCAAGGTACAACTATGACTCCATTGGCGCATTCAATGGCGGCAGCTCTCTCGTGGTGAACGGTACACTGAACGCGGACAACTTCCTGCGCTTGTACAAGACCGATCTGTCCGTCAACGGACAATCGAAACTGGAACTGACGTATAACAAACCGTCGACTAGTGACGCTTCCTCCCTGCATGTTGGGTTGATCTTCGAAGATGATCCATCCAACGTGGTCAACGTAAATGTGCCTAATTCAGGCCAGCATACGGAAGGCTGGAAAACCGTTTCACTGGATTTGAGCGCCTATCAAGGCAAAACCATTGCTGCTTTGGGACTCTCCTTTGATCCGAACGGTAACGCAATTGAGAATTATCAGATGAATATTGGTGAGATCCGTATGTTCGACGGTTCAACGGCTGTACCGGAGGCACCTACCGGATTCCATATTGCCAAAGCACTGACCAACACCGACGAACTGGTTGTCGCATGGGACATGAAGGACTATTCAGAGGTCAAGCAATACAATTTATATGAAAATGGCGCCTATGTAGGTGGCGTGTATGATTCCACTTTTTATATCAAATCGCTAAAACAGCCGTCTGGTGAACTGTCTATACGTGCTGTTGGTGCAGATGGTACCGAGAGTGAAGCAACCGTCCTGCCTTACGACCTGAATGCATCCGTTCAGAATATTGATGTGAAATTCAAAAAGAATGGCGATGCTATTGTAAGCTGGAAAAACCCAAAGAAAGCGAAAGACTCGGGCAAAGACAAAGATAAAGACAAAGGTAAAGGCAATGAGTCGATTCAACTCACACTACAAACCGAATACACGAAAGAACCTTTCACTAAGTCGCTTCAGGTCAAAAAAGGAAAACAGTCTGCCGTCCTGACCGGACTTCCGACCAACGGTGAGCATTACGTGCTGAACATCGCCATTGCCGATCAGAACCCGGTGACCCATACCGGGCAGCTCGCAGATCTTCAGATTACACCATACGCCAAGGAAAAGGTGACGGTAAAAGATGGAAAGTACACACTTGCCCTGCCTGATCTGGAGGACTGGTACAAAATCTATGTTTATGAAAATGGGGTGCCACGCGAGTTCGGAGTCACTTATGTTTCGCAGAAATTCCCGTATATCATTCGGGGAAGAACAAAGTTGAGTGAACTGACCTTCACACCAGTCTCCAGCAACAGCTCTTTGAAGCTGGTCATTGAGGATTATGCAGGCAATCAAGCCACTACGATTTTGAAGTAACATTGCAAAGTATTTTTCGTGCACCCCTGTATAACCTATTAGCCACTTAGAGCTATTTTAGCTATTCGTCTTCACGTCGAAGAGAAGAGAACTGGACGTATCGCCGGATTACAGAGCACTTAGAGATTCAGGATGCAGAGTGGATGAGGGAGCATAGGTGAATTGGGACTACTGGATGGTCGGGGACGTTGGAAGCACGCTATGAATCAGGATCGATACCGCAAAACCTAAATATTTTGGTGTTCTTTTACTCGTTTTTCGAATGGGCTACTCGTATAAATCAAATAACCTCCGGTACTGTTACACCAGTGCCGGAGGTTATTAATCGTTTAATTGTTCAGTAGTAACTCAGTTTCTTCTACTCCAGAATAGACATACTTAATATTTTTCTTATTACCTACAATCCATGATATAAGGAACTCAGGTGCAGTATATTTACTTTGTGCCATTGACATGCCCGCTAAATCTTTTGTTACATTTAGAGTATAATTGTTGCCAGATGAAGAAACATCATGGTATTCAATCGTGTTGTCTGGATATAAAACCATAACTTTTAAATTGCTAACCTCTTTAAGATTAAACAATTGAAAGGTTACCGTTGCTTTATATATCTCACTTTCTTCATCATAGTTTTGTACGATTTGGCTATTATTCACAACTGCATCAAACCTTTCTGTTACATAGAAAACAGCTAAAACTACAAATAAGATAACAACGATAATAACAATTGACTTTCTTCTCACTAAACTTACACTTCCTCTCAACAGGAGTCTTATCATCATAATCCTATTTGCTTAGTTTATTTTCCAGCAACAGCCCATAGTACGTTAGTTGAAGGTTAGAGATATCTTCATAAGAATTATACAGACTATATCCATAATCAGTTCTAAAGTTTAATATGTTGTAATTCACCTCTGTGATACCCAAGTCACCCAAAATAAAATTTGCATAATAGTTTCCTAATAGATCTGAATGATCTGAATTCAAGTTAAAAGAGTACCCGTCCTTGTTTTTATACTTATCCATTATTTTTTGAAATAATGAAGGATTGTCTTTGCCTTCAAGGAAATAAGCTAACATAAATCCTGACATTGTCTTCATGTCTACAGTTACTTTCTCTAAATCATCTATCTTTAAAAGAATATCATTATTTATTTTAGTTAATTCACCGTTTACCGAGATATTATTTATCTTGTAGACTTCATACAAATCAACAAGCAATTGCGCTTCTTGCTCAACAGGAAGGACTGAAATTTCATTAAAATAATCATAAATGTTAATTTTATCATTTTCAAGGATAATACCAAAATCTTTAAGTGTATAAAAAATAGATAGTAGTGATGGTAATTTACTCACTTCCATAAAATCACTATTACTCTCTTGAAGATACAGATTTAAGATAGATTTCATTTCTTCTACTGACTGTTGCGGAGAAACAATGGAAGAAATAACGCTAGCATATTGAGTATCCTTAAGATTCGGATCACGCAATAATGATCGATTCCACAACAAATTTTCAGACCTCATTTGAAGAATAAACTCAGTAAACTTATCTCGATTAGCAATCAGGGACTCCTCAGGAAGAATTGAAAGTAACTCATATGTTAAGGATCCATCAGGATGTTGATTGTAATTTATCTGCTGTTCAATTATTGTTTTAAACCGATTAGTCACCTCTAAAGGTATGTCAAAATTAATGTTGAATTGTTTTGCAACAATGAGATGTAAGTATAGTTCATCTATATTTCCGTTAGTATTGAAATTCCATTTTTTTATTTTTTTGGTGTAATGATTGACTAAATCACGATATACTGTTTTATCAATTTTATCTTTACCATTAGATTCAAAAAGTATCATAGCATAGGATATCAATTTATTGTGCTGATCATTGAGTTTAATTGTTTGATCTATCTGTTTAGAAAGAAAATTAAAATTAAGGTCAAAAGGCTCAGATAATTCTTTTCGTAAACGTATGGAAATTAGTGTTGAGTCAGCTGAATCAAATGGTCCTTCATCAGGAAGAAAGAAGCCATTGTTATCTGTTTTACCATCTACATATTGCAATATTTCTTCTTTAAAATCGTTCGGAAAATCTAGACTTAGTCCATTGTAAATCACAGACATCGTCCAATAATTGTATAGTTTAAGTGACTGATCACTATTTTCTTTAAATTCTAATTTCAATAACTTTTCAAGATTTTCTTTTTGAGCTATATCAAGTTCCGGTTTAAACTCTAAGAACGACAAGGATTTTATATTCCATGCCGAGTTGCTCAGATCAATTTTCTCTTTTTCTTTTATTCTATATAATTTAGAAATATCATTATATCCACCAACCTTGTCTACCTGAGTATAAGATTTATTTAGGAAGCTCTTGGTTTGATTTAACCAAGCAACAGTTTTATTAGAAGTTTCATCCTCCAGATCAACTACTTCATTTTCTGATTTTTCATAACTACATCCAGATACTATTAATATACAAACCAGTAATATCAGTAATTTTCGCATTCACTTCAATCTCCTTAAGTAATAAAAGCTAGCGGTAATAAAAACCACTAGCTTATTTTCAAATATTAATAGTCAAAAGTATGAAAACTACCGCTACCCTGTGGAGCCGCTGTCATAGATGAAGAGGCCGAAGCTGCTCCCCATATACCAAAACCCCAATCATCTCCAGATATTGAAGCAATCGTTCCGTTTTGTACCCAATTACTTTCATGTGGATATTCTTTGTATACGGGTGGCCAAGCAGTAGTTAAGCCGTAAAGTCCCATTGTTGTGCTCACTTTAGCGCTTGAAAAGCCTGGTCTGGCCCAGCCGACAGTGGAGTAGTCCCACGAAGAATAAGTTGCATAATTGCTCCAATTGGTACTTGCTTGAATGCTAATTCCTTGGAAACCATATTGGTTTATGTAGGTTCGGGTTGTACCCTGAATTTCTCCTGACATAATACTAATTGACCCTTCAGGTGTACCCGGTCGTTGAAGTTCGCCACTTTTAATTGGTTCAGAACCTTCAAGTCCCAATTCCATTAATCTTTCTTGGTCTTTTTCAAGACGCTCTGCATGATTCTGAGCTTGTATTTCTTGTATTGCTGTTAGTGCCTCTTGGAATGTCACGTCCTCTTTAGCAGCGACATATTGTCCGCTAGAAGTCTCCTTAAGTACGTTATCCCAATTGTTCTCTCCACTGGATGCTTGTGCAGTTGAAAATGGCACAGCTAAAGCTAGAATCATAGAAACAGCTATAATTTTCTTTTTCATCTAAAAACCTCCAAATTTATTATTTATAACAATTTTTATTATGTACTATTTTCAAAAATATGTAAAGTAATAATTTTACATTTAATTTACTAATTAACTGATTAATATTGATACAATGAAGTAGATTTCACAATTAATAAAGCATTCTCTCACTTTTCAAGAAATTCAATAAAATTAATTATCATATTTCCCCATAATAATAATAAACAGTTGTGTGATCCATGTGTAATTTAGGAGGATTTTTAGTGAGGTTCTATACTTGAAACTGTACCTACGAATCTAGACATACTCGATTTGATGATTCCCGAATCAATACCAAATAACACTGTCCCTAGCTTTCAAGCATTAACTAATGTTACCTGGGATTTCGAGAAGATAGGGGATATGGATTCTCGCACTTGAAAGTATAATATCTCACCCATTCATACAGTTTATATGCGCTCAACAAATTCATGCGCGATGCCACTGATTTTCAAGGAGCATTTCAAGTATCGGAAGCTGAAGCTGCAAGGGATGTGGGTGCATTATTTAAAATCTAGGCTATGTTAAATTTTGATACTAGTATTTGACCATAACAAAACCGCCTCGAAAATAAATCATGATAAGATCCGTATACAACACTTTTTTACATAAAATATAAAAAATAATCCAATTTATTAATAGAGTACATTTACCATAGCTGTAATCACGTTAAAAAAAAGCCCGGTTCATCCCCCGGGCAACATACACTTACTTACTTATAGATTCAACCATCTTCTGATGCAATTCCTTCTCAGAACATTGAAAAATGCCATTAAAATCCTGAGGATTACGGATCAATTGATTTAACGGATCTATTCCATACTGTTGAACAACAAACTCCACGAATAGGTATGAGAACTGAAAACCCTTCATCGTATCGAAATCCCACGTATCATTATCTAATTGTTCGAACGTTGGGATTGCTAAATGTTGAATAGCCTCTTTCGTAGTACCTTCAATATAGTCCTGAGTCATCAGTTTGGCTTCATATCCACCAATCCCCTGCTTTATCCATTTTGGAGCCTTCGGATTGATTTCACTTATTAGCCACATGGTGAACAAATGAACTGTTCCTTTGAGAATTGATTGATAGGTATGCTCCGGTCCTGGATTTAATGGAGATACAATCTTAAGAATACTTCCTTCATAGGTACCCATGAACCAATTCGGAGCATCTGCTTCTCCGACCGCTTGGTGAAACGATGGCAGATCAGGATATACTTCAATAGTTACTTTTCGTGATGGATGATAATTGTACTTTAACGAGATTCGTTCAATATGATCACACTTAGTTCATTGAACAGATCATGGTGTCCCTTATTTAGCCGGTTATTTAAACCCTCGTTTTCACCCTTATTAACAATTGAAATCAAATCTT
This sequence comes from Paenibacillus sp. Z3-2, assembly GCF_054161325.1. NCBI lineage: Bacteria > Bacillati > Bacillota > Bacilli > Caryophanales > Paenibacillaceae > Paenibacillus > Paenibacillus sp. Z3-2. Next base: position 5,362,293 of record NZ_CP096397.1, read on the forward strand.
GAATATACATGATCGTAACGCCTCCCCATTCTTTCAGTTCCTTTTCAAGTTTTTCCAAAGCCCTGTAAAGTCTGTTTTTCACTGCACTTTCACGCATCCCTACGATCTTAGAAATTTCAAGCAATGTGCAGTCCACAAAAAAGCGTAATGCAATGATTTCTTGGTCCTTTCATCTAGCTTTTTTAGCGCAACTCCAATATCAATTCGAAAATCAACATACTTCGTAAATTCAAGGGAGATCGACTGTGATTCATGTCCCGTAAAATCAAACGGAGATTCTTTTTTTCCGATAACCTTCGATATTCGTTTTTCACTGTATTCTGAGCAATGTTGAATATCCACGTGAATAAATTTGATTTACCTTGAAATCGGTGAAGATTCTCGACAGCTTTTAAAAAAACCTGTTGAGTCAAATCATCTGCAACCATCGGATTCAACTTCAACGAAAAGTACTTACAGATTCTTTGACGATACAGCTCATAAGTCATTTCAAAGTTGGTGATACGTTCCTGTTTATCCGGATAAACAGGATTTGTGTCATGAGCTCCTGACATGGTAAGAACCTCCTCTTGATTTACATTGAATTAGACACCAGAGACAGTCAGAAGGCCACGTAAATGTAAAATAATTATGTATTCAACCTTTTTCAGGATTATGGTTTGCTCAACTACTTACTTACAGAACTAGGCAGATATAAACTCTAAGCAAACAAAAAAAGAATGTAAAAATGGAGCAGAGCCAACACAGCAAACTGCTCCAAGATGATGTTGATTGAACAAACGTTCCCCCTTAGCTTAATACATCAGGTGCAAAGTTTCATTTATTTACAGTTTCATTTACTAATTCATCATTCCAATGATTATCGGTATACCCACGGCTGTTGTTCCATTCTGCTAACATTTTTCTTTGTCTCAATTCTAAATCTCTGTAAGGGGTGCAACAAACTCGATGTCGTATAACAGATCATTATAAATAGGTAATTCGCTATTTGATTCCTTGAATTTTTTAAATGCACCTATATCCTTATCATTTGCAGCCCAAACCACTTTTTTAATCAAAGACAACACGATTGTACCTGTGCACATGGGACAAGGCTCACAGGTAGTATATAAGGTAAGTTCGTTCTTAGGAATAAATTTCTTGCTCTCAAGATGAAGTATCACAATTTCCAGCTTTTCTTATAGCGTCCACTTCGGCGTGAGCTGTAGAATCACAGCTTGAAAAAACTCTGTTCCTACCCCGGCTTACAACTGAACCATTTGCATCAACAATAATTGCACCGATAGGAAAAGTACCTTCATCTCTAGCCTTTTCTGCTTCTTCAAAAGCTAACAAAAGGTTTTCGTAATGTTTGTCCATCTTATACACATCCCATCTCAGTAATTCCCAATAATAGTATATTCCAGAAATATACTGCTACTCCTTCTCCCATAATGCTAATTTTTTCGATTATGCTACGTTAACCGCCCGTTAGCTTAAAGCGATCAAAGTATATGTCTATTCGACATTCAGTACATGTTCCTGTCCTCGGGGTTGGAAGCGTTCCCAGTCAGGATTCTCTTCTGGTATCCCCCCATTCATAAATAAAAGCCGGGTTTCTTCATAAAACGCTACTGACATACTGTTGTCAGTAGTGTTTTTGTATAGTCGGAGTAAGTAATCGTAAAGGAGTAGGAGATAAATGCGAAGTATTTTGGTTCAAAATGATACGATACGTTATATCACTTATTATGGGAAGGATGGTATCTCGTGAATTTTTCTTCTGTACCATTATTACCGACGACGTAGATCGTCTCATCGAGTTCTATGAGAAAATCACGGGTGTTTCGGCGGAACGCCCCGCGCCCGTCTTTGCCGAATTCGTTATGCCATCGTGCACTCTGGCGATCGGCCACTCCCAGACGGCGCAACTGTTCGGTGATGGTTCCGCAGTGGCGGCCGACAATCACACTGTCATTATCGAGTTCCGCGTCCATGATGTCGATGCCGAATACGAGCGTTTGAAGCCGTTTATCGACGAGTGGGTAAAGGAACCTACTACGATGCCGTGGGGGAACCGTGCCGTTCTGTTTCGCGATCCCGACGGTAACCTTGTTAACCTCTTCGCGCCGGTGACCGAGGAAGCAATCAAACGGTTCAGCGGTAGGCGTTGACGGACAGTTGAAGTCAGTGAGGCGAATTTCGTAATTAGCAATGTTACTGAAAGCATAAAGAGACCATAGCGACGAGCTATGGTCTCTTCATTATATCTAGGTTCTTCATTAATTATCGAGTAATGGATCTATTTCGCGATCTCACAGGTGCTGGCAACCTGTTTGTAATTGTGCTATCGTTTCTACGTTAGCTTAACGAAAAATAGAGCAGTTGCCAATTGCAAACTACTCTATCCGTTTTAAGTATATTCAAAGAAGAAGATGTTATGAAACAATCACAACTCATTTATTTTCCTTACTGCAAACCATAGTTCAACGAAATTAAGCCCGTCTTTACCTCCTGTAATTTCAAATTCCATCCCATCGACCTGTTCGTATCCAGCAGTAGGAAGCCATTCGGAGAAGAACCGTTTATATAATGTCTCAATTGTTTCATCAAATTTGTCCCATGTGAACGGATCAGAGGAAAAAATCGCCCATGTTTGAGCTGGTATTGTTATATTTGTGTACCCCTCAGTTTTACTTGAATCCCCTTTAAATGCGGACAGCATATAAGGAAAACTATCCTCATCTGTTTTTTTGTAGCTACAAACAGCATGTATTTTATGATAGTCCTGATTTAAAAACGTTGGTAGGTCTCCTGCATTGTCCGCAAGTCTTTCAACCTCGCCGTTAGCATGGCTTTGCTTCCATAATTCTGCTGGAGTATCTACTCCTTTTAATTGAAATATTTTTTCGATTCCGAATACTTGAAAGGATTCTTTTGTCTCAATACGATAGTTCATAGCCTTTTCCCCTTTAATTGAAATAAAGAAGGAAAGCCGAGGAAAGGCTTTGAGGGAAGTCCCTTCTTCTCGAGCCATTGCTGGATTAACACCATGCAACAATTGAAAAGCCCTTGCGAATGAAACTGGAGATTCATAACCATACTTTATAGCAATGTCAACAACTCTCAGATCACTATTCTGCAATTCAATTGCAGCGAGAGTAAGCCTTCTTCTCCTTATATATTCCGCAAGAGACACATCTGTAATGAATGAGAACATTCTCTGGAACTGATGTGAAGAACAACAAGCACATTGAGCAACTTCCTTCAATTCGATCTTTCCAGTTAGATTCAATTCGATGTAATCCAATGCTCGATTCATCCTCATAAGCCAATCCATCTGATCCCTCCTCTTAACAGAAGTATAGCTTTACTACGTTTTCATATCGCAACTATTTGTGCACAATCAAGTTTCATTGGAGAATTCAAGTCGTTTTCTAATAATTAATTATATAGCGCAAAGATGAACTTATTAAAGTAAGTTTTTCGGTACGTTGAGAGATAGTCTTTTATACTAACCTGCCCGTTAGCTGAATGAAAAAAGCAGCCCGCTCAACGTCTATGACTAAGGCAGCCTGTTTTAGTTAGCAGTCTAATTCAGAGTTAATAAGCTTCCTACGGGATACTGATATGAATCGTATTATTATCGGATATCCATTTAACTTCCGCCCCTAATGTTTCAGAGATGAAGCGAATTGGCACCATCGTAACATAATTGATGATCTTCGGTCTTAACTCATCCCGTAGAGGATTACCATTCACTTGAATTCCCTCTGACGGAGCATGAATTTCAATGATAATATCATCTTTCTTAATTACACTAGTGAAGCTACCTTGATCCCATTCAATTGTAGCTCCAATGTGTTCAAAAACTCCGCGCAGTGGTACATAGCTAATATTATTTACTATGATCGGTGGTACAACCAAACTTAGTGTCTCATCATTTAACTGCACGTTGATGGGTGCTTTAATAGGCTCAGGTTCGGATGTTTTGCCAAGCGGATCTACGGTCCATTTCAATACAGTTCCGTTTTCAAGTAATGCATACTGACCCTGAAACTGACTGTTTGCAATGTCCACAGCATTATTAATTCCCGGTACTTGTACTGCCGTGTATCTAGGCTTATCCAAGTAACTGTCCCACATCCATACTGTGCCATCATCTTTAATTAGGCTAAAAAAAGTCCCGGTACCGCCAGCCACTTGCTGGACTCCATCCGCACCGAGTACTTTGGATGGACTCAGCAGTTTTCCAGGAGTAGGATATAGCTTCGAGTTGTTCCACGTCCACAAAGTACCGTCTTCTGTTAGAGCAGCAGCTCTCTGTCCTAATGTTACAATCTCTGTAGACTTCATCAACCCACTTATTATTGTCGGCTTCCTTAGTTTGTCTGGGTTTGTTTCGTAAAGCATAGTCCCCCAAACATGTACATTTCCTTCGATATCAAGCATCATCGCTGAACCATAACCCGTTGCAATTGACATACCTAAAGGAAACTCTTCTATCTTTATAGGTTTAAAGGAAGGAGTATTAATTCGGTCTGTCCTCCCCCATTGCCATACTGTACCGTCTGCTTGAAGCGCAAGGCTCTGATTACCTTCGGCTACGATGGCTTTTATATTACTCAAACCTTCTACCTCTACAGGTTCCAGTACTGTTTCATCTGATGCAATATCAAGTCCAAGTTGCCCATCAACATTTGAGCCAGTTGCCCAAACAGTGCCATCTTTTTTTAAGATAAGTGCATGTTTTGTTCCACTTGCGACATCGACTACACCATCAATCTTCATTTGCACTGGAGACTCAGACGGAACCGTGTAACCATTACCAATTAAACCACTATTTCGCGTACCACCCCATACCCAAACTGAACCGTCCTTTTTAACTGCATAAACGGCCCATTCTCCTGCGGCGATCGCAGTAATATCAGATAGAAGCTTCTGATTCTGACTAGAGTATTCAGTAGCGTGCAAGACATTGGGCATGAAGAAAATAGTCATTGTGATCAACAAACTTATTAATGTGGATTTTACACACCTATGTGTTCTCATGTAAGACACAAAACCATCCCCTTTCCGAAAAATTTCAAGTCATTCTGATCAAGTTAACGTTTGAGGAAAGGGATTTGTTACAACTATACATTTTTTTCTGATTGAATCTTCGGTCCCAGAAATCAATCAGGGTTAACAAGTGAAATAATGAACCACGTAACAACGAGTTGATCAATAGACCTCTTTTATATTGACTTAACGTTTTCCGTTAACGTAAATGAACAGTCACCGCTTAATAGAGCAGTATTCCAAGTAACAAAGTCGATAATTTTAATACTTATCAACCGTTCAATTAATTAAATATTCACTTTATTAAGCGAATGGTTTAAACCAAATTTTGATGAAAAAATAAACAATACGAATAAAGATTTTGAAAGGAGAGTGAAACGATATATTCCGGCAGATATATTCTCGGCTTTAGCTGATCCTACAAGACGTAAAATTTTGGAAATGTTGGCGAGCCACGACGGATACCCAGCATCGGACATTCACAATCAATTCCAGTTCAGCCCGCAGCCTATTTCTCAGCATTTAAAAATTCTTCGCGAAGCCGGGTTGGTGCACGTGGAGAAAAAAGCGCAACAGCGCATATATCGCTTAAATACTCATGTAATGGTTGAATTAGAAGAATGGGTCCATAACATGAAACAGCGTTGGAGCAGCCGACTGGACACACTCGATGATGTGTTGAAGGCTGAAATCGAAAAAGCTGAAAATCAACCATAAAGAATAGGAGAATTGTCCGGTGAATGCAAATCCTAACAAGCACGATATGGTCATTACGCGCGAGTATGATTATCCGGTGGAACTATTTTGGAAGGCTTAGACGGATCCGACGCTTGTCATGAAATGGTGGGGGCCAAAGAACTATATTTCGCCTCGATGCGAGATTGATTTTCGTGAAGGCGGGAAATACGTGTTCTGTATGCGCGCTCCGGATACATACGGCGGCATGGAGTCGTACACGGCAGCGTGTATAAGAAAATCATGCAGATGGAACGGCTTGAATTCACTTCATACTTATCCAACCGAGACGGAAACGCCCTCGATCCAGTTCAAACGGGCGTCCCGTCGGATTTTCCACGGATTATCGAGTTCGTTATTGAATTCATCGCTAAGGGTGAACGAACTGAGTTTAACATTATGGAGTACGGTTGGACGGCCGGAGAGATGCTGAAAAACGCCATCATAGGGATGAATCAGTCTTTAGATAAGCTTGCGGAAAATTTGAATGAATTCTAATCAAAAATTCATTGGTCTCACTCGCAAGTCATGAGGGATCTCAAGCGGCCGAGATCAATGAAGTTTGTGTTTCTGCAGTGCTTTTATAATCTAAAAAAGGTAACATTATCAAAAAAGAATCGAGGCGAATTAGATGGGTAAAATTATTGCATCGGTTAGCTGTACTTTGGATGGAATCTATACAGGACCGCAAGGTGACGAGAACAACATGGTGAGCTGGGCAATGCCCGGAATTATTGACTCCACCACCGACAATCTAATGATGTTCCAGAAAGCTGATGCAATCTTGATGGGGCGGGTTAATTACGAAGGTCTTGCGAGCTTTTGGCCATTCCAGGATGGAGAGTTTGCCGAAGCAATGAACAAGACTCTCAAGTATGTCGCCACGAGTAATCGCGAGGTAACGGAATTACAATGGGGGGACTACAGCGACACAATTTCACTTCTAGCCGGTGACTTAAACGAACTTGTAGCTGCGCTTAAGAACGATATTGAAGGTACGATCATTGTTCCGGGTAGTGCTGGCCTGGTACAGAGTTTACTAAACGCAGGTCTTGTTGATGAAATTAATATGATTATCCACCCTATTATTCTCGTGAGCGGTAAGCGATACCTTGATTGTATTTCAGTAAGATATGACATGAAGCTCATTAGAACACAGCTTTATGAATCGAGCGGTTCTATGAGACTTTGTTATGAGATCAGTAAGTGATCAAGTAACGCTAGTTCCATTCATGTTCAAAATCGGCGGTCAATATTCGGGATACTTACCGGTAATTTCCGAAAACGCCCTTAGCAAAAATCCCGAATAGTGACACTTCCTGTCTACGAGTAATCTTTAAGATCCACCGCCACATCGTCAGACCTCATCTAACTGATCTGCCGTTAGTTTAAACCATATTCTCCATGCAGGCGCTATCCATTTCGAATCAATGATCTCCATTGTATCTAACTGGAGAACGACCGATGATTTCAGCAATAAAATGAAATAAAATAACCTGGTGATTTGTACTACTAATGAAGTTATAAATACCTGTAGTGGCTTTAAGTTTAACGTCGTTAGCTGGTCTCTTCTTTTGCTTTTCCACGTGCCGCCTCTAGAATATTTTCACCATATTCGATTCTCCCTGACGGGAAGTTCCATGTATTCTTAACAGATACTTTTGTTTTCTTTGATCATAAGCAAACACCGCTTATTATACTAACCTGCCCGTTACTTGAACAAAAGCAGCCGATCACGTTGATCAGCTGCTTTCTATGTTATTGAGCTATCGTTTCCCGTTTGTTGAATAAATATAACTGTGTCGATATTTGAGAACTTCACGTTTCACTAAAGATAAATTGATCATCAGGATTCCAAACGTGCAGATGATCAGCACGGTATCCACGTAACCATAAAACACCGTTAATTCGTCTAAGATAAAACCCTTTTGGGAAATCTTCGTCTTCAGTTAGTATCTCCGATGCAATTGTGATGGAGCCCACTGGAGCTCTATGTGGCTGAATAGGATTTCCCGAATAACCTTCAGGCTGATCAAGATACACTAGTCTTAGATGAGGCCCTAGCTCTAGCGGGCACAATTCCAAATCTAATTCACTTGCTCTTTCAAAGATCTGACTCGTAGTAGCTCCATCAGGAAAACCGAGTTTTTTAACGGTTAATTCTACGGCCTGCAGACTGCACTTCGTATCAGAAGTTGTAAATTTATCATCGGCTATTAGTGCCTCTCCTAATTCATTCATCAAGATAGAGTTCTGCTGCAATTTCTGGTTAAGTTGTGTTTTTGTAAGTCCGCCAACCTGTACTGTCCTCTTAATCATTTCACAATTGGGGTATTTCTCATTTTCGATAAGCATTCGTAATCACTCCTAACATATTGGGTTGGGCTTAAAACCGATATAACATATTGAATTTAAATATTCTAGACTTCCACATACGTTTCCTTGTTGAACCTGAACTCCGTTATGATCAAAATCAGCTAATCACATTGACCAGCTGATTTCTTTATATTATTGAACTAAGGTATCCCGTTAGCACAATTATCCGTTAGCTTAATGAAAAAGGCAGCCGTAGTTAGGTGAAGTGACCCCTTAAAGTTAGACAAATATTATTATGCAACCTGTTTGGCATGAACTCGGTATTGTACCGGGCTCATGCCTTTTAATTTTGACTTGATGCGTTTGTGATTGTAGTAATCGATGTATCGTGCTAGTTCTTGCTTGAAGTCATCTACACTTTCAAACTCATTATGATAGAGAAATTCTGACTTCATAATGCCAAAGAAGTTCTCCATTACTGCATTATCGTAGCAATTTCCTTTGCGTGACATGCTCTGGATTATCGCCCGTTCCTTCAAAGCATGTTGATACTGCTTCATCTGGTAGTGCCAGCCCTGATCCGAATGCAGGAGGAGCTTATCCTCATTGGATAAGCGTTTAAAAGCTTTATTTAGCATGTCGGAGACTAATGAATAAGTAGGGCGAGATCCTACTGTGTAAGTGATAATTTCACCGTTAAATAAATCTAGAACAGGTGATAGATAAAGTTTTTCTCCAAACAACTTAAATTCCGTAATATCGGTAACCCATTTCTCATTTGGTTTTTCTGCCTGAAAGTTACGATCCAGTACGTTTGGTGCAATTTTACCCACTGTTCCTTTATAGGAACGATATTTTTTTATACGCACTACTGATTTCAGGCCTAATTCTTTCATGATACGCTGTACTTTTTTATGGTTAACTCGGTGTTCACGATTAACTAGTTCATCACGGATACGACGATAGCCATAACGCCCCTGATGTTCCTCGTAAATGGATTGAATAAGGAGTTTCAGGTCTGCGTCTAGATCGGGCTTGTCAAACTGTTTCACCCAGTAATAGAAGGTGCTACGTGGGACTTCAGCGAACGCTAGCAATGCAACCACCGGGAATTCAAGCCTTAATTCGTAGACTACTTGCGCTTTGTCTTGTTTGGTGATTTTTCCTTGTTTTGAACTAAGGCATTCAACTTTTTTAAATAAGCGTTTTCCATACGTAAACGTTCTAATTCAGCTTGTAGAACTTCGACTGATTCATCGGCAGGTTCTAGCTTCTTCGTCATATTTTTGTTCGTATTTTTCATGAGTGGACGCCCCTTTTTCTTTGATTTCAGGCCGTCCATTCCATCCTCATTGAATTGAATACGCCATTTTCTAATAATCCCAGGAGAGGGTATATTGAATATGACCGCAGCTTCATTTGGAGACGTCCCATTCTCGTTCATATAGGTGAGTACGTCTAGTTTAAATGTCTTAGTGTAAGCTGTATAGCTCTTTTCAAAAGCTTTGACGCCGTGATATTCGTATTGCCTAATCCACATACGTAAAGTTTCATGATTTATCCGTAATGATTTTGCAATACTTTTGACTCCTTCAGCACCATTCTGATATCTATGAATGGCTTTCAATTTCTCATTTAAACTGAATTTAGGCAAAAAAACTGCACCTCCATTGTTAGTGTGTCTAACAAATGGGGTGCAGTTCAGGCTGCCTTTACTTAAATGGGCTGTTCCATTTTTTTTTCAAGTGTGCTGTTCGGTGAGATACGTTTTGACTGAAGGAGCTTTATATCTCGAGAACTGCTTAAGAATCCCTTCCGGAGTATCATCTGTAATGACCATAGCACGATATTTCGACTGCATGAAATGGTCGCGTTCCATAGTATCAAACATGGATACAAGTGGATCAAAATATTGATTGATATTCAGCAATCCACATGGTTTTTGATGTAATCCTAACTGGCCCCATGTAAAGATCTCAAGATATTCTTCTAATGTTCCAGGTCCACCAGGAAGAGCAATAAATCCGTCTGCCAATTCAGCCATCTTTGCTTTACGCTCATGCATGGAATCCACCATTATCAGCTCTGTTAAGCCTGTATGCGCTATCTCACGATTTTGGAGAAATTCAGGGAGTACTCCAATAACAGAACCTCCATATTCCAGTACAGTATCAGCAACAATTCCCATAAGTCCGACATTAGCTCCACCGTAAATTAGAGTGATTTGGTGTTTGGCAAGCTGTTGGCCTAATTTAACTGCGCTATCTTTATAAATTGAAGAAGCTCCTTCACTAGAACCACAAAATACAGCGATTGATTTCATAACCCATCCCCCGTTTACTTTAAATTTTCTGAGTAACGCGCCTGAAGCTTTTGTTTATGCGATATCAGGATATCTTCAAGTGATATATCATATTTATTTGCGATCACAATGAGATTCCCTAAAACATCTCCAAGTTCTTCTGTTAATTCAGATTTATTTTCTTGAAAAGTGCCTGCAATCTCATCTGGACGATCTCTACCAATCTCTAGTGCACGAATTGCACGAGCTACTTCTCCGGTTTCCTCAGCAAGAAATCCGATACGGACAAAGATATCCAAGTCTGACCAGTTACGGTACTTGTAATACTCCTTCACCCATTGTTGAAATTCAATTATATCCATGTTTCCCTCCGATATAATAAGATTACACGATCTCAAAAGTCCGAAAATAATAATACCATATTTAAATTTAACAATCTATTTAGTCAATTTCCTTGGTTGCATTCTGTGGGCTTAATGATTGAACTAACCTGCCCGTTAGTTTAATATCTTGGTACAAAAGTATCAACGACTCGAAAAGTTTGACATACCAACATTAAATCATCACTAAAAGTAAGATTGTATAAACTAAGCTCCCACGTAAAAAATTTGACGTGCTCTTCATACCAGTATGTATAACTCAAATCACCTTCACCTTCATTTTTCGCAAATTCAGCATTCACTTCATTCATTTTGAGTAGTTCAACATTGGTGTATTGAATAGTGGCTGCAGGTTGATTGCTTCCGTCTAATACAATATTGTATTGCCCCTGTTTAGGTGGCTCCTCGTTTTCAAACTCATATACACAATATGCAGCACATGTTGCTGTTTTTATGCCGTCAACAACAAGCTTCGCTAACGCATCGCCCATCTCCTTAGAACCATCTCCAAACATCCCAGCCGCAGGAACTTCTAAATTCAGGTTTTCTTTTTGAGCATACAACTTCCAATATTGTTCAATTACGTTTTTTGTCATGATGTTCTCCCCCTGTTGTGATTCTTCCAGATCAATTTGATATCTGGGGTTGTCAGTATCAATATGAATTACGAAATCTGGCCTTACTCCGTCCTCCTCATACTGTGAGGGCTATTTTCAAAATAAGCGCTTCTCCTAACTTGAGTAATTAATTTCATTCTCAATATATCATTGTTCAACTAACCTGCCCGTTAGCGTAATGAAGCTGCCGGTCCAACACAGGCAGCCTCGCAGAACGGTGAAAAGAAGTGCCCTTGTTGTCTTCACCAAATACCTCTATAATAATTATCGAATTTAAAGATAGTGTAGGTATCACAGATACCGATTTTCGAAAGGAAGAATCAACATGAAGAACAAAATTATTGCCGGACTCCTATCAACTGCTTTACTACTTAACCCATTAGCTGCTCATGCAGATGAGGCAGTTCATCTCAATGGGAAATTGGTTGATGGTCGAGTATTTATGCCTTTGAGAGCAGCGGGTGATCAGATCGGCGCAGTAACAACTTGGAACCAGAAAACTAAAGCTGCAACTGTTAAAAAAGATGGAAAAGTGTTGGAAGTAAAGCTAGGGGAATACGTTAAAATGTTTGACAATCGAGTGTACGTCCAGTTTCGAGAGTTTAATGAAACATTCTTTGAGCAAGACCATATCGTCTGGCATCCAACTGATTTGGTTGCTAGTTCAGAACACATCACTGTCGATATTGGAACACTGGATAATGCCCAAGCCTTCAAATTGGTGAAACCTTTATTCAGCAAACACGAAGACTCTAAGGAATATTTTGAAGATAAAGACAACTCATACTACGGTCTTTCAATCTCTTACTCTGGAACTGATAAAGCAGTAGTAACCGTTAGCACTGGACAGAAAGACGAGTACGGAAGGTACATTTTCATATGCTCATACAAAGTTAACGTAAGCAAGTATAGCTCTGGTTGGAAAGTCGTCTCCTACAATTACACCAAAACGGAAATTCCTGACTGGGTTTATTCTTAATAGAACCAACGCGGTACAAGACTTCTGGAGTCCTTAAACAGGCTCCTTTTTTATTTATATGTATAATAACTTATAATTTTCAGACCACACGCTTGTCGCCAGCAGGAACTATCTTACTCGTTAGCTTAATAAGTACATCAATCCAGCAACTGCAAACAAACAGACAAATAATAACAAAGGATGTAATAGATATCAATAAATATTTACTTTAGATCAACAAGGATACAATAACGTATGCAAATATTTGTATTAAAAATACAATGGCCACAAATTGAATAACAATGTTGTTCCTTGCAACAAGATCATGCATTAAATCCATAACAATTTGCCAAGGCCTGGACAATACATCCCATGAATTCCACCGATTAAATCTCCCAATGTATACGCCCAAACTACTCAACATTAAAATAAAGCCTATAACCATCATGTTAATGTATTTACTGAATAACTTGTTTAACGCACCATGTATTTGAATGATCGAGCACGTGGAGAGAAGTAAGCCTAGTATGGCTACAGCAAACGTCAGAGTGAGGTTATACCAAAAATCAATATTAAGCCAAAATTGTGTTTCTTCTTGAGCATTGAAATATCTGAATGAATGCAGGATTTCAGTAAAAAGGTATGCCGTATTAGGCAAAAAAAATAGCCAACCCGCACTCATCGGCACCATCCAGATCAGACTCCTTTTCGTTAATTTCTTATTGAATGTGTATCTAATGCATGATGAGATGATATATGGTATCCATGCCAGGAACATATTCCAGGTTAAGAATTGATACATATTCGTATCTGATTTGATACGTAAATACATCGCAACACCTAAACAACATAACGTAACCACTAGAAAGGTTAAAATAAATCGAAAATCTTGAACAGGATATTTTTTATCTTTCATTTCGTTGCTTCCATTCCCTTTCCCTAGGGATTTACAAATGCATTATTGTATTCTCCATTATATCCAAGGTTCTTATAAAAGCGGTCTGTCTTATTCAGGATGAACCAATGGTTAGAAATACCTTAACAGTATCTCCCGTAAGCATAGATGCTCAATATTATCTTAAGTTCAAACAAGTATGTAAATGAGCAGTCTTTAACATTTGAATATCCAGATTATAACATGTATTTATTCAACCATCCTGCCCGTCAGCTTAATGAACTAGTGCAGTGAAATATAGTTTGAAGCTTATCTAATCGGTAATCGGATTATGTTCTTGTCTTTGGTTCGGGACAAGAACTTGTACCGATAAAACAAAAAAGCCGCTAAAATAGCGACTACAAATGGGACTATGCTCTTGTCCCCCGACAGTTAATCCAGATACAAAATCTCAATCTCGCCCGGAGCGAAGGATTGCTCTGCGTAATTCCCCCCCCAATCACAAAGCGATCTCAAAATGGGTTCAAGTGATTGACCCAGTTCCGTCGTTGAATATTCCACCTTAGGTGGTACCTGATTGTACATCTTTCTGCGAATTAATCCGTCTGTTTCCAGTTCCCGAAGAGTTTGAATCAGCATCTTTTGCGATATATTATGAACAAGTCGCTTAAGCTCTCCCGTCCGTTTAGGTCCTTTTATTAAATAGTACAGAACAAGCCCCTTCCACTTTCCTCCGATAACCTCTAGTGTAACTTCCAGTTCACAGAAAAATGTTTTCATATCAATGCACCATCTCCCTACCTAAGAATATCCCCTTCATGTATCGCTTGATCCTTCAAGGATCACTGAAGGAAAAATTGAACGTTACAGGGAGGGGATAATACAATCGCATTTAAGTTGATTTAAAAATCTTTGTCGTTTGAACATTATTATGTCTTGGTTAAACTTGAGCTACTCCGCCATCTACGAATAATTCAACGCCGTTCATATAGCTGCTTTCATTAGAGGCTAGGAACATGACAGCATTGGAGATCTCTTCAACCTGCCCCACTCTGCCGAGCGGAATATCATTTTTTGCCTGTTCCAGGATATGATCTAGTTCAGAGCCAAATAACTCATCGTACGCCGGTGTTACGATTGTTCCCGGACTAAGGATGTTTATACGAATTTCGGTCCCTCTCATATCAAGAATCCAGCTGCGGACGAGCTGTCTGATCGCTGCCTTGGATGCACCATAGATACTAAACGCTGGCATCCCCGTCGAGCCAGCAGTGGATCCCGTTAGAATAATCGAACCTCTTTTATTTGGAAACAAAGCTAATGCCTTTTGTACTGTAAAGATGGTTCCTTTCACGTTGACATCGAAAGTCTTGTAGTATTGTGCTTCTGTAATTTCTCCTAATGGAAGGAATGACCCTAGTCCGGCATTTGCAAAGAGAATGTCCAAGTGTCCCTTTTCTCGCTTAACTGTTTCGAATAATATATCTAGATCTTCCGATTTAGATATGTCACCTCGGACACCTGTAACATTCTTTCCGATCTGCTCTACTGCTTCATCCAGTTCACGTTGTCTGCGTCCTGTGATAAAAACGTAAGCCCCTTCTTTTACGAACTGTTGTGCCGACGCGAGACCGATGCCGCTTGTACCTCCGGTTACAACTGCTACCTTCCCGTCAAATTTCCCCATTCTATTAGACTCCTTTTATAATGATTTATATGGTATAGGATGCTCTGTCTGCCTCATGAACCTCCTATGAACGATAGTATGGGGGAAAAGTTACTAGAAAAACAGTACCCACTTTTTTGTGATATAGTCACCAAAAAGTGATAAATGAGGCGGCACAAGCGTTTGTTTTTACAGCCTAACAGATGGAAGTGAGCTCCATTAAGTTTGAGATTGTATATGTGCTTTTAATTTCTGCCGGACTTATTTGTCCGGTTCTGTTGACCCAACAGGTGTCAATGCCCGACTGAAGACCACCTTTGATATCCGTATTTAATGAATCTCCAATGACAAGCGCATCCTTTCTATTAAATTCTGAAATATGACTTATGACGTAATTGAAAAATTCTTCCTTCGGTTTTTGATAACCAATGCTTTGCGAATCAAAGATAACCTCGAAAAAATTATATAGCCCAGACTGCTTCAAGCGTTTGATTTGCGTGTGAGTGCTAGTGGAATAGAAATCTCACTTCGATTGTACCTTTAAATCTTCACCAATCCTCTTCGTACCTTCATAAATGACACCATGGTCATATTCATGATATCAAAATAACCAACATCTGAATGATTTGAAAACTTAGCAGTAGCATCCAAAATGCCGTTTGAATAATATAGTTGCTTCCGCTTCTGTAAGATTCCCTTCAACCATAAGTCTGAAGTTAACATCTTTATTACCGTCAAAAGAATATGCTGTAGCAGCTATCCCCTCGACTTTCCTAAAATAGGCCTCGGTTACCAACTGCATCGTTAATGTTAATGCTTGTATCCTGACTACAAGATACAGTTAAAAATAATGAAATTAATGAGAGGATGAATAATATTTTTCTCATCAATTTTGTACCTCCATTTCTGAAAAAAAGTGTTTAAAAAAGGCTCCATTAATTACTCACCACATGGTACCACGTATTTGAACTATCCTGCCCGTTAGTTGAATATAAGTAGCCAATCACAATGATCGGCTGCTTTCTTTGTTTTATTGAGCTAACGTTTCCCGTTAGCTTAGACAGCTGTCTTAAAAGATTAACTCACAATCTTTATGCTCCCATACATCAAATAAGTTTCCATCTAGATCTTCAAAAACAAAAAACTTGCCGTAAATGCCTTCATTGCTAATTGGTCTAGTTGTAACTCCATCCGATGTTAGTCTCATGTGTAATGATTCGATATCATCTGTAAAAAATGTTACAACCCACCTTGGCCGCCCGTGAGCTAACGTTTCCCGTTAGTTTGAAATGAGAGTTATAAATTATTGAATACAGTTACAGTATGACGATTAAATAGAAAAGGGCTGCTAATACAAAACGGTATAGAGCAAACCACTCCAAGCGAAGTCGCTTGATCAGTCTAATAAACGTTACTACCGCAATCATAGCCACAAGGAAGGAAGTCATAAAGCCAATTAACATTAGATACAAATCGTCTAAACGAAGTAAATCGCGGCTATCGTATAAGTCCAACAAGGTAGCACCAAACATAACAGGTACAGAAATAATGAACGTAAAATCTGCGGCAGCTTTTTGGCTAGTACCTAGCAAAAGTCCACCTGAAATCGTCGAACCCGATCTCGAAAAACCCGGCCACAAAGCCAGACATTGGAATAAGCCAATTCCAAAGGCTTGTTTGTAACTAATCATATCAATTGTATCAACGCTGGTAGTTCTCTTACTCCGTGCTGCGATGATCATTAGTAAACCACCAGCAACTAAACCAAATAAGACAGGTGTAGGGCCGAATAATTGGCTTTTTATAGTGTCCTTTAGTAGAAGATATACGATTAATGCTGGTAACATAGCCAAAATCATATGTATTACGTTTAAACCCTTACTTTTTGAAAAATCCATTTTAGTTAAGTTTGACCCCATCTCCATGTACCTTTTCCAGTAAAGAATTAGAACTGCCATCACTGCACCCAACTGTATAACAATTTTAAAGGTTATTGCCGCGTCTCCCTCAAAGTTAAGTAAATGGCCTGCTAAAATAAGATGTCCAGTAGACGATACTGGTAAGAATTCAGTTAACCCTTCTACTATGCCAAGTATTATTGCTTTTATTACATCAGTCATTAGAAGATATCCCCTTTACAGAAATAAACTCGCTTAACAAGTTCAAGTATAAGGTTGAATGACTATATATTCCCATCGATTAACATAACAATATTCATTTCAGTGTGACATTATTGTCACATCATTTAAATGATATACAGATCATATTGATGTATCTTGATGTATTTTGACAAACTATCCTGCCCGTTAGTTGACCAAAAGGAGCCGATCAATGACCGGCTGCCTTCTTTTTTGTTTAGCTATCGTTTCCCGTTAGCATTGTATTAGGGTTCAGCTTAACGGGTCTATCAGCGAAAAGGGTACCTTAATAGCAGGCAGGTACTCTTGGTAGATTAGTTCATCATGTCCTCCCAACGGGCTGACAACGTTCCGGGCATGGGGATTAACCTAACAGCGATGGGACGGAGCCAACACAATGAAGAGAAGGCGTCGATACGTATGCAACCGCTTTTTGGGGTTATCCAATGTATACATGACGTTGACCGCCAGACCATCTTCATAAAAGACGTAGGCCCATCTAATATTATCCACTTGAAAGTGAGATGTTTCCAATGGTTTGGCCGCAAACTCAATACCACGTTCTTTTTTCAATATTCGGCTCACATACGCATGCGTCTCCTGGCTCTCGCCGGCTGGTACGACCGTTCTAGACCAACTGTGGACACATTTTTAAAACCCGATAGGGGGCATCCTCGTTCCTCCTCTGATTTCATTTACTTCTCCACAACCGGAATCCACATTTCCCCATATATTAGGCCGTCTCGCTGCCCCATCTCAACCGTTGCATTGGGCCCGCCAACATAAGCAAAATCGTCGGCTGCTGGCAAGACTTGACCAAAGGCAATACCTGTCAGCCTATTACTCAACTCATCAGCCGTCTTCCCTTCCCCTTTGACGACGAGGTATTGTCCTTCAGGGAATTGGATCACTCGGTGTTCTTCTGGTACCGATGCTTCGGTCATGACGCCGGCATAATACATCATCTTGTGATTTATCGCTTCGTTCACGGCAAAAATGTAGTCATTCGCAGCGACGGCCTTTAAAGCGTCAAGCCTTCCATCCTGCGCCACGGTTTGCCAAAAGTTTTGCTTCTCCTTGTTCGTACCTGCATAATCCGTGTACTCGCTCTTCAGCTCCGTGCCAATACCTAGAACGATAAAGCTGTCTTTTTTTTCAAGGGTATACACTGCCATGATTAACACTCCTTTTTCTGAAATGGATCAAATGATTTGTTATTTCACTTGATACGTTTATAATAGCTATAAATCATGTCAAAATATGATACTGTTTAGAGGGCCAAATGAAAAAAATTGAACGGATTAACATCATCATGCGGTACATCAATAACCGCGCTCAATTTACCATTTCTGAAATCATGCGAGAATTTAACATCTCTCGTTCAACAGCCATTAGAGATATCAGAGAAATTGAAGCAATGGGGATGCCTCTTGTCGCCGAGGTCGGGAGGGACGGGGGTTATTTTGTTATGAACAACTCTGTCCTGCCGACTGTCCGCTTTACCGATAATGAGATTAAAGCTCTATTTATTGCCTTCATGGCCACAAAAAATCAACAGCTCCCATATCTCAAGAGTCGCCAATCTTTAGCGGAAAAATTACTCGGTCTTATCTCGGAAAGCCAGCAAGATGATCTCGTTCTGTTAAATCAAACCCTGTTGTTCGAAGGAACCAACCCCCACAATCCCGACCTGCTTGATCTGTCAGATCTGCCCCATCCTATGTTAGAACAATTGATCCAAACCATTCTTATGGACAGATATTTAATGGTTTCCGTCGAGGAATCGAGGAAAATAAAGTCTTATCCCATCTATTTGTTGCACCTTTACCGCGAAAAAAGCTCTTGGCATATTGAAGGCTTTGATCTCGAGGAGGAACAGAGACGGATTATTCCTGTCGACAATCTCACAGATGTCAAACCATACCCTAAGAAAAAAAGAATAAATAAGAAGAAGATTGTAGAACAACTAAGTAAGCAGGAAGAAGGCATCAACCTTGTCCTAGAACTTGGTCCAAAATCGATTGCCCAGTTCAAAAAATACCATCCCTTAAAAATCTCAATTTCATACACAAACCCTTTTCAGACTACGGCTATTTTAAAAACTTTCATCAATGTTCATCATCCGGATGAGTTGGCCGAAATAACAAATTGGCTGCTTTTCCTAGGTCGAGATATTAAGGTCAGGGACATGCCGATAGAGGTTGTGGAAAATTTGCAGGAGAGTATAGCTTTATTTGGGAACTCTTGAAGATAATTTTTTCTTTCTCTGCTGGTTCAATAAGTCTTTCTATGTTTGTTGGTGTATTGTTGATTGGTGGGAAAGCGTATCAGTGTCGTCTGATTTTCCGCATGCAGAGAGAAGCAATGCTCTTAAGTTAGGTAGTTTTTTCTGGATTATCAAAACGATCTGGAGGGAATAACATCACGTAACCTCCTCCCCAACTGTTGTTGAATCTCCATCTAATGAATGGATTGCTATCCAAGCAGAAAAAAGTGCCGGCAGCAACCTCATTCTCGTAAACCTTAAAACAGGAAAGCACCCGATTTTAAACGATCGTCTTGAAAAAGCAGGTAAGCAAGGTGTAGAAACAATAGCCTCATATAATTGGTCACCAAAAGAAGATATCATTGCATTTTCTTACGGAAATACGGAGAAAAGCACTTTGGCAATATACGATACTAAGAAAGATAGTTTTGTTGATCTCCCTCGGGCAACCAACTATATTAGCACAGGTTTAATTTTATGGCATAAGAACGGAAAAAGTATTGATTACATTAGTGAGTATCCTTCAGATCAATGGATTCTTTTCAGATACGATACAGAAAACAAAAAAGTTAAGCCTGTAAAAAAGATTACTCAGAAAGATTTTCAGCAGTGGTTTAAATTAGATAAATCTCCTGCAGAATAATGAAAAGAGTTGATTGAACGTAACTTACGTTGCTTTAGTTCAACTTATATAGCAAAAAGGCGAGTCTCCATTAATCAGGGGACTCGCCTTTTTGGCTTTATTACAATATTTAAGAAGTTCCTTTTTGCTTACTCGCCTGCATCTGCTGGGCGAATCGCATCATCTCTTCGAACTCTTCCTCGGATACGGCATCCCCATCGGTGCTTATGTCTTGTACAATCGGAATTTCGGGCTTGGCTTTGGTTCCTTTGCCGTATGTACGGGTACGGGTTCCAGCTGCACCAGCAGCCTGCTTGCCTTTGACCTTGGCCTGGTCGCGAATATATTGAACAGCTTTCTCATATGAGTTTACCTGCTTAAGCAACATGTTGGAGGCGATGGCCTCAACGAAGTTACGGTTAATCCGCTGTTCTCCGCCGGATACAAGCAACGCCATCAAATAATGAATCAATACATTGATGACTTCACCAGGCAACTTGTAACTCAGATCAATTTTCTCAAATATATCGATCAGATTGTCCGGCACTGCACCTGGGAAGAACGTCTGCAACAGACGCGTATAAGGCTCATTACGCAGCATCATGTTGTATTGATGAATATCACACTTGGTCATAAATTGCGGAGGCACTTCGACGTAGTATTCCATCTGTACCCCATGCTCAACAGGTGGTTCACCAGAGTCCTCTTTCCGTTCAGGCTCCTCCATATGCTGTCTTAGAGCCACGACCTTGGCTGCCTGTACAGTCTGTTGCTCATGACGCTTCTTCGTCTGCCTGAACTGCATGCTCGCCTTATGCTGGAGATCATCCAGAATCAGCTGGCCCTGCGGACTGAAGATATCATCTTCGTCCAGCAGTCGGCATACATCCTGCACACTGAGATTAAACTTGTTCACTACATAATTTACAATGCCCAGTTGTTCGTGATCGAACCGCAGCTGTTCTACATGACGGCGATTGACGGACTCCCGCGGAAAACGCAAAATAATGTCGGCGTAGTTCAAACTGTTTTCTTCTGCTGCATCATTCGTGCCTGTCCGCTGGGCCGTAGTTGATACTTCCGACAATGCTTGCTCCAATTCGTAATCAATCACATGGGTATTCAATTCAAATATATCGTAAAAGGGAACGGAGATATTCTCTTTATTGGCTGCCGGATAAGGCGCGTCCCCATTTTCCACTGCCGAGAAACCGGAACGCAGGGAAAGGACAGCGAATTTGCCTATCTTGTCACGAAGCAACAGTGTCAAATGCTGTGTCCGGAAAAATTCTGCCGGAGAGAGCGGCGGTTGCAGCTCATACTCGTAAATGTAATCATCATTTTCCGGAATATATAACCGTGAAGTCTGAAGTAGCCCCACCGCTTCAAGCTTGGACGCCTGCTCTACCAGATATTTACGCCCTTTCTCACTTGGCTCAAGCCCAAGTGTCATGAACAGCCTCCGTTGCTGTTCAAGTGGCGAATAACCGACCTGTTCACCGGGAAGATGCTGAAACAACAGCCGATACAAGCCAACCGCAAAAGCACCTACCATGGGCTGATATGCTCCTGTAAGCATACGGTCATCCAGGGCGCTAAGTCCAAACTCCCTGTATACGCAGTAGCGATGATGTTCAGTATAATGGTGCAGATTCTTCATGCGCATAGCCTGATCTCCTTCTCCCCAAAAGTATGTTTATCTATTCTATCATAAATGTCTGATCCTCAAATGCTCAAAAACAGGTAAAAAGATGGCCTGTTCTCGCTCCGTTTCGTCCTAGGTCGACATCATTCACGTTTTCGCCGAATTAAGCAACTTCCGAAAAAAACATGTCGAGAGTCGCTAGATTACTATAAAAGCTGTAGCAGCAGAATACAAGTGAAGATCTGAAGAGAATGTTCTCCAGATGTATATGAAGTACAACTGTACAATCATTCATCTTATATCAGTGAACAGCAAAAAAGCCTTCCCTTTGTACTCGTAAGCGTTTACGACAAAGACAAGACTTTCACGCGATTACAGTCATGCACGTGTTACCTCTTCCAGCAAACTAAAACATTCTGTACCCACCCAGACGCAACTTCTGGATCGTCCAGCCACTGATTACCGCGCCAGCCAGCCCAGCGATCCCCGTCATATAGTCTACAATCTGGAAAGAACCCAGGTGTGACATCAGAGACGACGAATGATCCCATAGAGAGTACACGACGATAGGCAAAATTACAATGATGAACAGATAGGAAGGAAACCAGGTGGTCTTCATCAACATGTTCAGAATGAAACCGATACCAAACATCATAACGAAAAATAATACCATTAATACCAACACAGGTATAAATTGCATCGGACGACGTTCACCTCTTCTTTCACACATTCGGGTTTCACTTCTGGATAGTAGTTAGTGTACCGCAAAAAATGTGACGAAGCAACGAACTTTCTGGACAAATTTCCCTATATTCACGCTCTGTTCATTTGCCCTTCTGCTTCATGTTGGGATACAATGTAAACGATAAAGTACTCACCCGTCCCTTATAGGGATTTGGAAATATACCTTGCAGGAGGAACATAACCAATGAACGAAGCCGCATCAACACTGGAGGGCTGGTACGCCCTGCATGATTTTCGCTCGATTAACTGGGCCGCCTGGAAAGCAGCAGATGATGAAGAACGTGCTGTAGCACTGGACGAGCTTCAGGAATTCTGGAAAGAATGGAAAGAAGTCGAGGATTCTTCCAAAGGAAGTACAGTCGTGTATACGGTTGTAGGTCAAAAAGCAGACCTCGTCATGATGCACCTGCGTGAAACGCTGGAAGATCTGAAGGCTGTTGAGAACGCGTTTAACAAAACAATGTTTGCTCAATACACAACCAAATCGTATTCCTACGTCAGCGTAGTGGAACTGAGCAACTACCTTAGCAAAGAAGGCGAAGACCCGATGCAAAATCCGGAGATTATCGCCCGTCTGAAGCCTGTTCTGCCGCAACGACAATACATCTGCTTCTATCCGATGAACAAAAAACGTGAGCTGAATGACAACTGGTACATGCTGTCCATGGACGAGCGTCGCACCATGATGCGCAGTCACGGCATGATTGGCCGTAGCTATGCAGGTAAAGTGAAACAGATCATTACTGGCTCTGTCGGTTTCGACGATTGGGAATGGGGCGTTACACTGTTTGCGGACGATGCACTTCAGTTCAAGAAACTCGTCTATGAGATGCGTTTCGATGAAGTTAGCGCCCGTTATGGCGAATTCGGTTCGTTCTATGTCGGAAGTTTGTTGAACGAAGGAACACTGGAAGACATGCTTAAGCTGTAAAAATAGCGCAAAGCACAATAAAGCACCGCGACATCTCCTGCAAAGGATACAGCCGTGGTGCTTTATTATGTATCAATATTCTACCACCTGAAAAAGCGAAGCGTTCGCCTAAAAGCTTTCTGAAAGAAAGCTGCATCGAAAGCATACGCTATCACCGGATTTTCCCTTTAACAAAAGGGAATCAAAAAATCTGGGAATAACAGCAATTGGAAGGTTGTTATTCTGTCATTGAAGTGTATGTGTAAACATCTTTAGTTCAACTGATATAGTCTCTAATCCTGCTCCTCATCAACCGCTTTCAGCGATTCGAGAAACTCTGCTGTGGCCCGATCACGGTCACGACCCTTCTCTTTAAGTCGCTCAATCGCGGGCAAAATGAGAATATCCACTTCTTTCTGCACAATGTAGGCCAGATCATACTGATCCTGTTCCTCCAGATAACCACCGACCTGCATCAGGGCGTTGTATCGATCCAGTTCCTCACGCGTTAATAGTCCCCGGACCTGAACACTGCAATGTCTCATCCAAAAAACCGCCCTTTCTTCAGGACTAACGGAATCCCACCAATGATGAACAGATAACGCAGATCAACCAGCTTCTTCAACTGAGCCGCTTTCCAGCCCTTGTATTTCTTGCCACCTACAACAGCAATGGCTTCACCTTTACCCAATGAAGCAACCGTACCCTTGCTCGTAAATACAAAAGGTTGTGGCTGTTTCTTGCGAATGGATGCCACGACGTTCTTGGCACAGTTCACGCCCTGCTGCATCGCAATCTGTGCTGTTGGCGGATATGGACGCCCTTCCTGGTTGAAGACCAGTGAATTGTCACCGATGACATAAACATGCTCATGTCCAGGCGCACGTAGATACTCATCAACCTTCACACGCCCCCGCATCACTTCAAGGCCTGCCTGTTCAAGCAGTGAGTTGCCGCGAATACCGCCGGTCCATACGACTGTAGCAGCATCGAGTTTTTCTCCCTCACCCACAATAACCCCGTCCGGGAGACATTGCTTGATTGGAACACCAATTTTGAAAGTAACGCCCTTCTTCTTCAGCACGTTCATCGCATGCTCTACCAGTTCCGGATCAAATCCAGGCAAAGCTGAAGGCGCTGCCTCTACATTGTAGATGTGCACATGTTTCGGATTCACGTCGAACTCCTTGCACAGCTGTGGAATGCGATCTGCAAGCTCAGCTACGAATTCAACACCACTAAAACCGGCTCCACCTACGACAAACCGAATACGATTTCGTTTGTTGTCGTTTTTGTACATCGCAAATTGATATTCGATGTGTTCCCGAATCAGTCTAACCGAGTTAATGCTGCGGATTGTCATGGCGTGGTCGAGCATACCCGGAATACCGAAAGTCTCGGGTTCCCCGCCTAGTCCAATAATCAGATAATCATACGATAACGTGCCGTCCTCCAGAATAATCTTCCGATCCTGCAGACGAATCTCCTTCACGGAAGATTTAACCAGGTCAATCTTGAACTCATCAATCAGCTTGGAAATGGGAACTCTTGCATGCTCAATGGTATCCGTGCCAGCTGCCGGCATATGTAGATGTGTAGTAATATAATGATAATCATGCCGGTTCACCAATGTGACGTCGGCCTCGTTATAGTTCAATTCCTTCTGCAGCCGCTGGGCTGTCAGAATCCCGCCATAGCCCGCGCCGAGGATGACGATTTTGGGAATACTGCTCATGTCTATACCCCTTCCGGTTTCACTTGCATCATCCCGATCTTGGGTGAGATGCAAAATGCACATACTTACAAATATTGATGAGGTCTTGCCCATTATGACGACAAATGTTAACTTCGCGAATTTATTTAAACGTTTGCATCAATTTCATAACTCACTAAAAATGGATTCTGTGAAACTATATCTAGACTTGATTGAAGTAGCTAAAGGGTTTATGAAATTGATTCGTTTGCACGCAAGTTATCGTTTCAAGTTGTGAAATTAACCACAAGTTTCCACAAAATACGGGAGTTGTCTTCACATTACATATTGACTCTAAATTAGACAAAAAAAACACATAGTACAGGTCAAGGATATCTTTATTTCTGGTAAATATCAAGGTTTTTTTTGTTATTTTTCATAACCTTTCATTTCCAATTTCATCCTATTATCATCTGATCTTCATCAATTGTTCTCAGTTTAGTGACGCCGCTAACTTTGCAACCCTGAATACACCGTTTATAATAGGAAAGACAGTTCAGCCCCAACGTCGGTTACGATATGTAGCCTGCACATTCTTCCTGTTAACTACCTATTAAAATATGAAAGGTGTTGTTGATTCTTGACTGCACAGAATTCCAGTCACGATATGACTGATTTGCTTATTATCGGTGGAGGCCCTGCGGGTCTGTTCGCCGCATTTTACGGTGGGATGCGTCAGGCATCCGTTACCCTGGTTGAAAGTATGCCACAGCTTGGCGGACAGCTTGCCGCTCTGTATCCGGAGAAATACATCTATGATGTAGCTGGATTCCCAAAAGTAACGGCTCAGGAACTGGTGAATAACCTGGTTGAGCAAATGAGTCATTTTAACCCGAACATCCGCCTTGAAGAAAAGGTTGTATCGGTTGAGAAAAAGGATGAACAACACTTCGTCGTGAAGACCGATGAGAATGAATATCATGCCAAAGCTGTTATTATTACAGCGGGTGTAGGTGCATTCGAACCACGTCGCCTTGAGCTTGAAGGTGCTGCCAAGTTCGAGAAGAGCAACCTGCACTACTTCATCAGTGATCTGAATGCCTTTGCTGGCAAAAAGGTACTGATCAGTGGCGGTGGTGACTCCGCTGTAGACTGGGCACTCATGCTGGAGCCAATCGCTGAGCAAGTAACGCTGATCCATCGCCGGGACAAGTTCCGTGCACATGAGCATAGTGTCGAAAACCTGATGAATTCCAAAGTTAATGTCGTTACACCGACCGAAATCACGGAACTTCACGGAGATGACACGATTACCAAAGTAACCCTCTCCCATGTGAAAACCAAAGAAACACAGGAAATCGAAGTGGATGACGTGATTGTTAACTTTGGATTCGTCTCTTCTCTCGGACCTATTGCCGAATGGGGAATCGAAATTGACAGCAACTCCATCGTCGTTGATTCCCGCATGGAAACGTCTATTCCAGGAATATTCGCTGCCGGAGATATCACAACATACCCAGGTAAACTGAAGCTGATCGCTGTCGGATTCGGTGAAGCTCCAACAGCAGTCAACAATGCGAAAGTATACTTCGATCCGGATGCCAAGTTGTCCCCAGGACACAGCAGCAACATGAAACGCTAATTTTTTTATGAAATAACATAATTGATACAAAAAAGGGTATCTTACTCCTGAGTGAATCCATATCAGGAGGGATACCCTTGTCTTATATATGCCCGCTGTGTAACGGTCTGGTTGTACCGGAGCAGGCTTGCCCCCACTGCCTTCAGGGACTGTTAGAATGCGGCAAATTGGACGATTACACCGGACCATACAGCCCCTACGTCTTCCAAACTTCCTCTGACACGGCAGACGAAGCCGAAAACGTTTGCAATCATGTGATGTACTGTCACCATTGTCAGACGAGCACGCCATGGCCTGTCTCACTATGGGACTTGTCCGGAAACCTGTAACATTGCCTGCAATGAGGATCTCTAGTGAAGAATGGCAGATACGTCGGTACCCAGTTTGCGCTTATGGATTTCTGCCAACAGCAGTGCGATGAAATCTCGTTCGAGATTCAACTCAATCGCTTTATGGTAGGAATCCAACAACATCTCATCGGATAACATAGCCATTTCCCGCCACAACCTTTCCTTTTTTTTCCTCAAAACTATCATATCAGAGATTCATATAGAGAACAAGCGTTCTTGTTATCCACAACGATATGTGGAAATCCTGTGCATAGTTTGTTGATAAATGGTAAAAATGTTGAGTAATCAACGTGTATAGTGTGGACAATATTTATGCACAGGTAAGATGTACTACCATCAGAACGTTTATCAGCGTATTTTTTTTAGAATAAATTCATAGTTTCAAGACTTGTTGCGAGTAAATTACCCGGCAATGTAAAATTTCAAACGTTTTTCAAACTGTTTTCTTCTATATATTATCGGTTTTTCTTGAATTTTCTTGAGGTTTTTCATCGATTTTCTATTGAGGTCTGGTATTCACTTCCAGAATCCAAATCTTGCCTGAATAATCCAGTCCATAATCAAATCCAAGCTGTCCTACACCCGGGAACTGGCTCTCCATAATGTACGTGCATGTCAGTGTAAGTGAGCGCATCTCCCGGCGTTTGTGCCGACCGGATATATGTGGCAGGGACAAACCAAGTGCTCTCCTTCCCGATAGCATGGTGCCTCCCTTGCTCAGATTCGTCACACAAAGTCCTGGGCGAGCGAGTCGTCCTACCAGGGAACGGAATACCCAGCCTCTTTCGGTCTTGACGACTTTGACTCTGTAATCGACAGGTCTCCCTTGAATCGTTGCCAAATGAATGCCTTGCTGGATCAAGTACCTGCGTCTTGCCTTCACACGTACCAGAGAGCGATACATTTGGCTAAAACTTGCGAAAGAACGGGTCGTTTTCATATGCGTGTATCGATAAGCCCCACCGCTCACCGATACCCGCATGACACCGTAACCTCCGCCACCTACAATCGGTTTGATATACACCATTCCATAACGACTGAGCATATGCAGCAGATTCCCCGAGTTAAATGCCTTGGTCTGTGGGATATGGACAGCAGCTACCGGGTATTTCATCAGAGCCGCTGTCTTCCGCCATTTGCTTGCAAGCTGTCTCGACATGGGTTGATCTCCTTCCTTGAAACAATAGTCCTTCCTTATACATACTCAACAGAAGCCTTGCTTTCTTGGATGTCTGTCCACGGCAGGGGCCCCTTTTCCATGAAACTTGTCCCATGATCATGGCGGAAACGGGAACAAGCGCCCGGTTTGCTTTTCAAACAAGTCAATCTGTCGTATGCTACTAAGGAATGGCTTGGAAGGGCTTAAATATGAGGATCTAAGGAGCGTTCAGAAGAAATGGAAGCATTTTTTAAATCACTGTATGGCGTAGCCTATTTTGCAATGTCGATCGTTCTGGTAGCCGTCACGGTACTTCTCTTTGTTACAGGTATCCGACTGTTTATTCAAAAGCGAAATCGCGGCTTTGCCGTGAGTTGTCTTATATTTGCCTGTTTCATCGTCTTTATCATTGTTGTTATGCTCACTACGCCCTTCTCTGCCACACCGCCGGGTTCACCGGAAGCCATTGCTTCCCTGCTTCACTTCGGGTAGTTGAACCTCTGTAGAAGGAGATGCTTATGACACATAATGAAACTTTAGGAATTATTGATATCGGTTCGAACTCCATTCGTCTAGTTATATATGAACTGGATCAGGATGAAGCCTATCGCATCATTCATGAAGACAAATTCGCCGCTCGTCTGAGCAGCGTTGTTGAGCCGGATGGAACCATCCTGCGCCATTCTCTGGATAAAGCCATCACCATCTTGCGTCAATTCAAAGCGACCTGTGAGGCGTATCAGACCACACTGATCCGTGCAGCAGCTACGGCAGCTATTCGTAATGCAAGCAATGTCCTGCAGATTATCGAGTGGCTGGAGACAGAGACGGGGCTTATCATCGAATGTGTATCCGGAGATCGTGAGGCCTACTATGGTTTCCTGGGAGTTACTCAATCCATTGATCTGGCAGACGGTTACGTCGTCGATATTGGAGGCGGTAGCACGGAGATTACGGTCTTTCGGGATCGGAAAAGGTTACATAGCATATCCCTCCCCATTGGTGCCGTGAATTCACATGCCCGTTATGGGGGCGAAGATCAGTGGACCGAGGAGAATGCGAATGCACTGTGCAACGAAGTCATTCAAGCTCTCCGCGGACAGGATTGGATTCGTGAGCATCCTGGCCTGCCACTCATCGGACTTGGCGGCACAATGCGTACACTCGCCAAAGTGGAACAGAAGCGAATCCAGTATTCTCTGCCTGTCACCCATCATTATGAGATCGGTGAGGAAGCGATGGAGAACATCGCGCGCTCCTTGCCACATCTCACCTCGGCACAGCGCAAAAAGGTACCCGGGCTCGCCAAAGACCGCGCAGATATCATTGTGCCGGGCGTATTGATCCTGCGAACAGTCTTCCGGTTAATACAGGGAGATCGTTATGTGGTTAGTGGTGCGGGTCTACGGGACGGGTTGTTGCGGGATTACATGGCTGGAGGTCAGCCGGTCGTTCCAGACGCGCTGAAGGACAGTATCCGTAACTTTATCCATTTTGGTCCGCCTATTCCAGAGAAACGTCTGCAACGGATTCATCAGGATACGATTACCCTGTATACGGCACTACAAGGGTCTGCGCCTGATCAAGCAGATGCCAGAATCCTGTATGCGTCCTCCATGCTGCATATGGCTGGTAAGCAGATTAACTATTTCCGATATACTCAACACTCGGCCTACTGGATCATGAATGCCAGCATCTATGGGCTCTCTCACCGGGAGACCATTCTCAGTGCCAGTGCAGCCGATTATCATCCCAAAAAAAGAACGCCCCAGCTGCTGAATAAGCACCGGGACATTCTGAAAAACTCGGATGAGCGGCATGCTCATCGTATAGGCTCTCTACTGCGCGTAGCCGAAGCCATCAATCGATCCGAGAGCATCGCTTCGATCGAAGCAACAAAAGAAAACGACTCGCTGCAGGTGCAATTCACCTGTACAGCCGAGCCGTTACTGGAACTTGAAGGCCTGGAAGAGGCCGTCAAGGATTTAAAGGAAGCCTGGGACGTTACGTTAACGCACTCCATTCAACAGGCTTCCAAGGGATAATACCCATGGCCTCCGTCTGACTTCTCAGCGGGGGCTTTTCATTTTCTACAAATACATAATTGCCACCAGGCATAAGTTCTCTGGCTTTGACATTGTCCATAAGGGACAGATTAAGAATATCCACCAGCATCTTCTTCAGCTCTGGATCGAACACGGGACACATCAGTTCAATTCTTCGATTCAGGTTACGTGTCATCCAATCTGCACTGGAGATGAATACATCGGGGTTGCCGCTATTTTCAAAATAAAACAACCGGGAATGCTCCAGGAAGCGATCCACAATGCTAATGACCCGAATGTTCTCACTGAGTCCTTCCACCCCTGGACGCAGACAGCATACGCCGCGCACGATCAGATCGATCTGCACTCCAGCCTGAGAAGCCTCGTACAATTCATCAATTATATCCTGATGGGATAGGGAGTTAATCTTGGCAATGATTCTGGAAGGTTTGCCTTTAAGGGCATGCTCCGTCTCACGACGAATCAATGCGAACAGTTCATCCTTCATACCATCCGGAGCTACGTGGAACGCCTGCAATGCCTTCGGACCGGAATATCCGGTAATTTCATTGAATAATTCGGATGCATCTTCTCCAATAATCGGATTGGAGGTGAACAGTCCCACGTCCGTATACACTTTGGCTGTACTCTCATTGTAGTTACCTGTTCCTACATGAACATAACGTCTCAACCCTTGCTGTTCCCTGCGGACGACAAGAATGATTTTGGCATGGGTCTTCAGTCCAACCAGTCCATATACCACGTGACAACCGGCCTTCTCCAACTTCCGGGCCCACGCAATATTGCGCTCTTCATCGAACCGGGCTTTCAGTTCCACCACAACCGTGACCTGCTTACCACTTTCAGCAGCCAGTGCAAGTGCCGGAATAAGGCGTGAATCGCCATTGACGCGATATAATGTCATCTTGATGGCCAGCACTCTTGGATCTTCCGAAGCCTCCAATATGAAATCGGTGACCGGTTCAAACGATTCATACGGATGATGCACCAATACATCCCGTCTGCGCAGCAGCTCGAAATGACTTTCTCTGGGCAGGAACTCCAGTGGATAGACGGGTTTCACCGGACTGTATTTCAGATGCGAGAAGCCCTCCAGACTATCCACGAATCCAGCCAGAAAACTCAGATCAAGTGGTCCATCTATCTCGTACACCGGGTCTTGAATATCGAATTCATCCTGCAATTCGAGCAAGGCATCCGGACGAAAGTCCTTGCAGACTTCCAGTCGTACAGGAGCCCCTCGGCGTCTGCGTCGCAATTCTTTCTCAATCGCCTCAAGCAGATCTTCCGCTTCTTCTTCATTAATGAACAGATCCGCATTGCGGGTCACCCGGAATTCCTGTGCAGCAAGCGAGATATATCCGCTGAAGAGCGTGTGAATATGATGTTTGATCAGGTCTTCAATCAGTATGAATGTTTTCTTTTTGCTATTCGCCCGAATGGGAGCCTGAACCACACGCGGCAGATTGGAAGGTACCTGAACAATAGCCATAAATGGTTCGCCCTCTTGCTCCCCTTCCTTCTGCAGCATCACGGACAGATAGACAGACTTGTTGTGTACCAGTGGGAACGGACGACTCTGGTCTATCGCCATCGGTGTGAGTACCGGGAAAATAATCTCATGAAAGTACTGATCCATTGCGCGCTGCTGTGTCACATTAAGATCGGTATATTCCTGAATGTTTATGCCTTTCTTGGCGAGTATACGAATAAGTTCACGATACGTTTTATACTGTTCGGCGACCATGGTCCCGATTCGTTTGATCAATCTGCGGTACAATCCCGAAGGCGTATACCCTGTAAAATCCTTTTGTGTAAATCCGGCCTTGATCTTCTCTTTCGTCTCGGCCACTCTTACACTGACGAACTCGTCCAGATTACTGGCGACAATACCGAGAAATCTCATGCGTTCCAGCAGGGGCGTCGTTGGATCCTGGGCCTCTTGAAGTACGCGCCGATTAAATTCAACCCAACTCAAATCGCGATTAACGTAGTTACCTGTTTTGACGTCTCTATGCATGTATGGCCTCCGAATGTGTTGCATATCTATTCTTGGTTAGAAGTTCTCATATAATTGTACTATTCGTAATCAACATCAAGCGTCAGCGCAGTGTAAACGCTATGTAAAATTTATGTAAATGATACCTCATGGACGCAACTTTTTCCATCCCTTTACAAAGAGCAATAGACAGAGTAAAGTGATGTACAGTGTGATTTGGTCCGGTTGCTTGTTATCATTTCCAAATAACAGTGTCTAAAGGAGTATATAATGAAATCGAACAAACCTAGAACGTTACAAAAAAATATAGAGTTTTTCACGGCTGCACTCTCTCAATGTATCGTAAGCGCTTGGCAGGAAGACCCGGCTGGCGTCTACTGTGAGGTGGGTAGTGGCATCGTTGAACGGATCAGTGAAGACAGCGTACGCATTCGAAACAATGACGGAACGAAGAGTCACTATGCACGAGATATAACGATGTTCCAGACCGAAAAATAATTTTGCGTAAATACGTAAAAAAGACTAGCTTTCCGAAACCAGGTGTTGTATACTCTTGCCACAAGGAAAGGAGGTGCGTCAACATTTCTAATCACATGTTGAACGTGTCCCTTACCCGATCCACTAGCTCAAAATAAAATGAGTCTGGTGGAGGCGCGGGATACGGATCAATGTTTCAAAAAGCGCCCCGGGTAGAAAAGCCGTCTTCGGACGGCTTTTTGTTTTGTCTTTTTTGTAGAGAGGTTGAGAAAACACCCAAAATATTGGAAATGGACCCTTTAGTAGAGTAAACCAGGATGGCTATAATTAGGATGCAACTCAACCTAAATCCGAGGAGGCATCTTGTAATGTTCAAAAATGTAAGGGGTTTCAGGATATCCATCATGTTGGCTTTTGTTTTGTTATTCACCTCCATCATGCTGCCCGCAGGTCAGCATGCCAGCGCAGCACCAAGTTTCGCCAAAGGAGCCGACATCAGTTGGGTTCCCGGAATGGAAGCTCAAGGCTACAAATGGAAAGATAAAAACGGGGTACAGCGTGACATCATTGATATTTTGAAAAATGACTATCAAATCAATTCCGTTCGTATTCGGGTCTTTCTTAATCCTACGAACGATTATGGGAACGGTTACATGAACAAGGATCGTGCGGCTGCACTCGCACAACGTGCCAAGAATGCCGGCATGAGCGTAATGCTCACCCTGCACTACAGCGATTCCTGGGCAGACCCTGGTCAACAGACCAAACCAGCTGCCTGGAAAAACTACACGTTCCAGCAGCTCATGGATGCGGTGTGGAATCACACACGTGATGTCATGACTACAATGCAAAGCAAAGGCGTTACCCCGGACTGGGTACAGATCGGGAATGAAACAAGCAACGGCATGTTATGGGAAGATGGCAAAGCATCTACCAACATGAAAAACTATGCGTGGCTGGTAAACACAGGCCATAATGCAGTGAAATCCCTGAGCAGCGGCACCAAAACCATTGTGCATCTGGCAGGTGGAGATGATAACGCCCTCTATGTATGGAATATTGGAGGCCTGATCAGTAACGGAGCCAACTTTGACATGATTGCGATGTCCCTCTACCCTTCGGCTTCCGGCTGGAACACAGCTGTGACGAATACAGTAAACAATGCCAAGGATATGATCAACCGTTATGGCAAAGAGATCATTATCTCCGAAATTGGTATGGACAATAACCAGGCTGCGGCTGGTAAAAGTTTTGTTGCGGCGATGAAAAACCAAATCCGCAATCTGCCGAATGGCAAAGGCAAAGGCGTATTCTACTGGGAGCCTCAGGCTACACCAGGATACAACAGCGGCTATGGCAAAGGTGCATGGCAATCGAATATGATGCCAACGGTAGTCATGGAAGGATTTATTGACTAGGTACGGTGGGTAGAAGTGTGGATGGGAGCAGTGGTGGCCGTTCCGGTGTCGGATCGTTCTTATGATCGCTGTTGTATCCTAATTTTTTGAACAACTTTCATAAGTTGAAATTAGGATACAAAGGCGACCGCTTCGCTTCTTCAGAATCGATTCCGCCCCCTCCACTACGTTGCTGCTCAATGAGACACTTCTAAAACCGTGTGTAGGCAAGTTATTAGGGTAATAAAGGGCATAAGGCGCTATTCCTGATGGGAGTAGCGCCTTTTGGCGATGAAGTGTGTTGAAGGGACCGTGCCAAGGCGGATCGTCTTATGAGCTAGGCCGAAAGCAGAATGGTTTTTTCGCTTACATATGAATATAATAAAGAGAAAATCATGCAGAACGTGGGTTAGCTTATTTCAAGAGCGGGGGAATATGGATGAGGTTTTTAAAAGGGATGGGCCAATTGGCTGGAGAAGTTACCGGGAAAGTACTAGGCGGGAGTGTGAGGGTTGTCGGTGAGATTGCGGGAAGTCCCTTTATCAAAGAAATCGGGAACGGCGTAGAAAAAGCTACGATTAACACTGGCAAAACCGTTGGACAACTGGCTAGCGGGACATATGATCTGGCAAGTGGTGCGATCCGAAAAGATGATGCTGCCTTGGACGCGGGCCTTGCCGATATTGGAGATGCCGTGACTAATACTGCAAAAGGTATAGCGATATCAGCCAAGTATGTGTATAACAGCGGTAAAGATGTTGTCGTGGGTATGAAAGAAGATGATATGGAGCGTGCCAAACTTGGGGCCAAACACCTTCTGGCTGCTGCTGCCGTAACAACACTCGCTGTCGGTGTGGTTGATGCAGTTGATGGGGCGGAAGGTATAGAAACGGCAGAATCCGGATTAGATCATCAATAACACGATAACCGAAGAAAAACAGCTTAGCAGGGCAACAAAAATATGGAGACAACTAAATGAGATTTTTTCAAGTAAAATCCGTTGTTTCTTCTGAATAAAGCATGAATAGACGAACACTGTCACCACAATGGGCAGATATAAATGAAGATCCGGACCATCCGTGCTCGGTAATCGTTCATTAATATATCTACCTATCGTCTCGTTGACCATCATACATCCATATATGATCCCAATTATCGCTGAAACAGCAAACTGAAATAGTACCTGAACTACAGCATTATTCACAAATAATGGATCACGTTTACGGTAACGGGTACTAACGATCATATATCTGTTGCCTCCTCGTTTTCTTATTCCTATTTTTGATGACTACTCCTGTATTTTACCACTTTATTGATCTTATGCCTTCTTCATTTTGCTGAGTTATCTTTTCCCCATAAACGTAAAAATGGCCCTGTCCACCTCATCGGCGGACAGAGCATTTATAACGATACCAAGATACCTCTGTTCAGCTTACTTTAGCCAGTCTCGTGGCACGCATCGATGCGGTTGCGTATACGATAAGCGCTGTCCATATCAGTGCGAAACCAACGAGCAGAACTGGCGAGACTGTTTCCTTGAACACGAACACGTTCAGGATCAGCATGATGGTCGGCCCAATGTATTGCACGAAGCCAAGCGTGGACAACGACATCCGGGCAGCCGCCCGTGCAAAGAAAAGCAGCGGCAGCGCCGTCACCACGCCAGATAGAAGCAATTCGAAGAACATAGGCGCAGGCAGCGTCCATGCTGTTGCTTTTCCCACGATGGCCAAGTAGATCCAGTAGCCGAGTGCGATGGGCAGAACTACAGCTGTCTCCGAAAATAAGCCCACAGAAGCGTCTTGCTTAATCTTCTTCTTCGCTAGACCGTACAAGCCAAATGACACGGCCAGCGAGATCGCTACCCATGGGAAACGTCCGTAGTCGATAGCAATGATAAGCACCGCGACACAAGCAATAGCAATCGCGAGCCATTGGCCACGGTTTGGCTTTTCATGAAGGAAGACAACTGCCAGTAACACGTTCAGCAAAGGGTTCAAATAATAACCCAAGCTTGTCTCAACGACATGACCGTTGTTAACTGCCCAGATGAAGATCAGCCAATTAATAGCGATTAGAAGTCCGCTAGCTGTGAGCGATAACAAGAGCGAACGGTCAGCCACAATTCGTTTCATGTCACCCCAACGGCGCTGGACGGCAACGAGAATACCCATGAAGACGAACGACCAGACAACCCGATGGGACAGAATCTCGCCTGCTGGTACATTTTCAAAAAACTTCCAATACAGCGGGAGAACCCCCCACATGATATACGCAATGATCGCGTTGATTAATCCATTGTTCATAACCATTTCCCCTCTTCAATGCTCTGATACTCAAGGGATTATACGCCTCTATCTACGCTTAAGTAAAGAGATTAATAGGTCAGGCCAGTTGCTATGCTCCCGTTCAACTGACATTTTCTTTGGACTAAAGTTTACCCAGTTCTAGACAAATAAGAGCTTCAGCACTAAAATTAGAAAGTGAGATGAAGGGAGTTAGTATGAACCATCATAGGATAATAGAACAAGTATTAATTCATATCGAGGAGAATTTAGAACAGCCTTTAACTGTGTCATCCGTTGCTCTTACTTTCAATATGTCTAAATACTATTTTCATAGGCTCTTTTCAGCCATGATGGGCTGTTCGTTAAATCAGTACATCCTATCTAGAAGATTGAATGCCACCCTAT
The DNA here is from genome assembly GCF_054161325.1 of Paenibacillus sp. Z3-2. NCBI lineage: Bacteria > Bacillati > Bacillota > Bacilli > Caryophanales > Paenibacillaceae > Paenibacillus > Paenibacillus sp. Z3-2. The sequence continues at coordinate 5,399,003 of NZ_CP096397.1, forward strand.
CACTCATTTATGACAACAACTTGTCTCTAACCAATATTGCTTATCAGTTAGCCTTTGGTACGCAAGCCTCATTCACCCGGGCATTCAAACAACATTACGGTGTAGCTCCAAGTTCACTAAGAGCAGGCTTACAAAAAATCTCTCCGACTCAAATACCTACTGTCGTTAAAAGACCATTTAAAAATATCAATGGTGATATCGTCACGGATTTCACACTGACAGAGTTCAAAGAAACCCGAATAAGCGGGATTGCCTTTGAAGTAGACCTAGCCACTGATGATTACAAGAAGAAGATTCACTCCCATTCAAAAATGATGTTGAACCATATTGATGAAAGCATACACGGTTCTTGTTTTGTCATTTATTCAAACTGTCAACCAAATTCAACCCGATTCAAAGTTCTGTTCGGAATCCCACATGACATTCAAATTGATAAACCCTTTTATTTCACGGTTGATGTACCGTCTATTTTTTGCGCGAGGTTCAACTATTTTGGTGACCTGCTTGATATTGGAGAAGTGCTTAAATCAGACTATGCCAGATTCTTAAAGATTTCCAAGCAAGAGGCTGATCAATCGGATATTGAACTTATCCAAGTTTTTAATGACGTCCACAACCTGGACTCCACTTACCATATCTACGCACCAATCAAGAAACTCCCTGACGATCTGGAAATCTGATGGTACCAAGGAACCAAACCGTCAGAGGACTATTCATTACATCCATATAGGTCAGACCGAAGGTATCTCTAGTTCGATGCTAACTTACGTTTCGACCAAATAACATACCCCATCCATATAAGTGCAATTCCCATAGGTATCGCCAACCCCCGATCAAGTGGATGGGGGATGATTGCAGCAGTAATGGTGACTACCGCAGCGAAGGCCAACAGAATTGCTGCTAGGCGAGGCAAGACTCTGGCACGTATTGTAGCGATGCCTAGCAGTAGACCTCCTAGCATATACAGTACTCCCGCGAGCGGGGCTAATATTGGGAAGATCCCGAGATTAACCTCACTAACTGTTCCTCCAACGAGCCCAACCATTCCTTCCACAAACTTTTCAGCATCACTTGTCAACAACGGCAAAACGAATGCTTCGATGAAACTAAAAATGAATGAGATTAACCAGAACAGATTGAACAAAAGGAAACCGACCAAGCCAAGCCACCCCGCTTCTTTCGCTTGGCTTACATAGAATCCAGTAATTCCGATCAGATTAAAGAACGACATAGCCATAGTCAGGGATGCAACCACTACCCAAGAGTTTGTATTTACAGAAGAGATATGATCTGTCGGGTGGATAAACTGAATAACGATATATAGAATCCCTGCTATTATTGCCATAAATCCTGACCACCGGTTGAGATCATGTACTGTTATTATTGATTGACTAACCTTTTTATCGTGCACTATATTCACAATGATTCCTCCACTTCTAGGGTATATAAAATGATCCAGTCTTTTCTCAACATCACACGTTTTTGACTCCAAACCTCCATATGTTTTAAACCTTTTTGTTACAGCCCCTTCCTTATTATGGCTTGGCTTATCGAGTATAACTTAACAAATTTGGCCTGCTCCTACTTTTCAGATCTTGCTGTAATTTGGGTTGTCATGGAACTTCCCTCAATGAAAAAGGTAGCTTTGCCCCCAATCTATCATCGTTTCTGCCTCATAATGATGCCGAAGTTCACTTAAAATCATAGGAAAACCTCCTATTAGAGCAATTAATTCTAGTTTGCTTCTAATAAGAGGTTATAAACTTGGCTATTCTCAACTGTAATCTTCAATCAATGAGATTTTGATAAACTAAAAAGCCGCTTACGCGGCTCCCGGGACATAAATGACATTAAATCTCTCCGACATATGATCAGGTCCGTAGCATTGCCATAATCTTTAGTCACAAGGATTTAATTTAATCTCCAATATTTTTATAGACTGATTCCTCTCTATTATTCTTCCATTCTTTCTTTATCTTACCGATCCAACCAAATAATTTGAATAGATAAACTACAACAAGTACGATCATGAAAATAATAGTTGAGTACACTCCTACAGCTGATTGAAAGTCAGGATGAGTTGCAGGTGAGATCATGGTACCTACCCAGATTCCTATTCCGAGAATTAACATATCTTTGATTGGATCATACCACCTAACTTGGTGCTTATAGATGTAGATAGCGAATACAGCCATAACAGTGAACAGTACTGCAAAAATCTCATCCGAATCTTCACTAAATAAACCTTCTTCAATGTCCCATGAAGGAAAATAGAAGTAAATCATGATCACTTGCAGCAAAGCTAAGGTTACAGTCAAATAGAATCCCTTTTTTCGTCTTGCTTTTGTTTTTTGTGCCAAAGTCTTTTTCTGCTCATCGGTATAAAAAATATTGTCGATATCCTCGGCTTCAGATCCTGGTGTGAATAAAAGTGAACCCTCATACGAATTCTTGGGCACTGCTTTTATTCCTTCAGGATTGTTAGGTGTTGCTTTTAAAGCCATGTCAGTATGGAGTATCGTCACATTATTAGACTGAAGTACGTCAATCCAAGCATCAATTATCGCAAGGTCCGAGTGGGTAAAAGAAAGAACTTCGAGTTGTCCGTCCGCATTCTTACCATAGAACATAAATTTTGCCGCCCTATAAGGAACGAGTTTAGTAGTTATCGTGCCTGCTCGAACCTTTTGTCTAGGGATGAGTTGATAATCCATCCCAATTAATACATACTCCATTCGTTCATAAGTTAAAAAAATTTCTCTTTCTTCATTTTTCCTTTTATCTTTAAAATACGTATAATATCCAGTCTGTCTTAATTCTATTTTGAAAACATAATCAAGATATTTTTGAAGATTTTTAAAACAAAACCAACCTAGCCAACTAATCAAAACGCCTATTCCAAAAATCGTGATCGCGACACCAGTTTCATTGTTCATCATCCTTAACACCGCTACGACGATTAACCCGAGTCCGATGATAGAAAAAAATGAAATCAGACCTGTATGAAAACCAATTGCCCATTTTGGGAGTTGATTTGTGAACTTTCGGTTATCCTTTGTTTGCATTTCTAGCATATTGGTACCTCTTTTCTGTCCGTTAACCATTGATCAATGCACTCAAGATTTATCGTTTCTTGTTCGCCCCCTAGACCTTAAATGTTTTCCTTTATCCAAGAACGCAACTTATCAGCATAGAAAGAGCGTTCATCTGGATCGGATGGAGAACCCTGTGACAGATAAAGTTGATCATTCACATATCTAGGGTAAACATGGAGATGATAATGCCACACATCCTGATTGCCAGCAGGCTCATTATGTTGCCTCGTCGAAATCCCATCACATTTATATGTACTTTTCATTGCAAATGCTGTAAGCTGCGCCGCCCGGTGAATCTCCGCAGCGTAATCCGCAGGGAGTTCAAAGATATTCTCGAAATGCTGGTTAGGAACAACAAGAACATGTCCTTTATTGTTAGCCCACCATTTTCTCGCTATAAATGCCGTCACCTTTTCATTCTGATAAATGATATCCCTTTGTTTTGTTCCCTGATCAGGTCGCTCGATACCCCAAATACAACAAAATGGACATTCGTATTCTTCGGGCTTATGTGAAAATGATACTGTCATCTTTATCATTCAACCTCTCTCATATTTTCCCAACAAGCTATTAGACGCAGGTAACTTATGTTCGTTGCGTTATCCTAACCCAAAAAGAACGGACGCTGATCTGTCGTGATCAGCGTCCGTTTTGTAAGGTTCATTATACGTTATACGAGATGAATTACTTCGCTTCGCCAACCACAGTAAAGCGTTCGTTTTTGTGTTGCGGATTTTCAATCTCATCAACCAAAGCAATGGCATAGTCAGCATAGCTGATGTAGCTGTTACCTTGACTATTAACCAGGATAACATCGTTGCCCGCTTGGTATTTGCCTGTACGTACGCCTTCCGGATTGAAGAATCCAGCTGGGCTCAGGAACGTCCATTGAACACCAGAGGATGCTTGCAGATCCTGCAAGTTTTGGCCTTGATTCGTTGCTGTCGCTTTGTAAGCATCAGGGAATCCTGGAGATTCAAAGACACGCAATGTCTTGGACTCGTCCGTGAACAGGCTTCCTGCTCCACCCACGACGATCAGACGAGTGTTTGGTGCATCCTTCAGGATGTTGATCAACGCTTGTCCTACTTCCACATGCAGGTTTTCTTTACCCGCTGGTGCACCAAATGCATTTACAACTACATCGAACGCTTTAAGATCTTCAGCTGTAAGATCGAATACATCTTTCTCCAGCGTACTCAGAGTTTTATCTTCCAATTTGGATGCATTACGAACAATCGCCGTCACTTCATGCCCTCTGTCTGCCGCTTCTTTCAAAATCACGCTTCCTGCTTTGCCTGTTGTACCAATGATTGCAATGTTCATCATGATCTCTCCTCTGATTTGTTTTGTAGTAAAAACTCATGTTGTAACTATAGTAGTTACAACATGTTTTGTCAACTATTCCTCTCTGCAAAATTATAGAATTCCCCTCAGTACAACAAAAAAAGACCCTGATAGATCATCTATTACAGACAAATCCCATCACTTCGGGTCTAAATTATGGGTTTACCACACACATTATTGTTCGTAAAGTGTTTCATGTTCCTCCACTTTCCTGAGTATCACCCTGCCTTTCTCCTGAATCGACTCATATGCTGCCAGAGCGACTGCTGTGGCCTGTAAACCATCTTCCCCCGAGACTAAAACACTTCTTCCAGCCAGGAGTGAGTCCACGAAATCTTGCATCATATAATAATTCATACGTTCACCCCAATAGCTCCACCTTGCTCTTTCCTCGAGATCGCTGTATACCTCATTTGTCTGTGCGAAAGCATCCATATGTATGACGCCTTCCGTACCGATGATATCTAGCTTTACGTCTCCCCAGAAGGGATATGTCCGATTTCTCGACCAGCTAGTATCAATGAACGCAATCACTCCCTGATCCAATTCAATATGCACCATGCCCGAATCTTCCACCGCCAGATCATGAAACAAATGTCCTTGCTCTGCATATACAGCGGTCGGATCAAGGTTAAACAACCATCGAAGCAGATCAGCTACATGGACTGTATGATCCAGAATCGCTCCTCCCCCGGATTGGGAAGGATCCAGAAACCAGCCCTCTGGTGCTGTACCACGATTGTACCCCTTAACCGCAACCACTTGACCAATGTCTCCTCGCTCAAGCGCCCTTTTCGTCTCCAATACAGCAGGCAAATATCGGCAGGGAAATGCGGTCATCAATTGTACCCTGTATTTGGAGCAGATTTCGATCATGATTTTCATTTCATCCACGCTAACTCCAAGCGGTTTTTCACATAGAATATGCTTACCCGCACGGGCACTTTCCATCACCATGCTCGCATGCTTCACATTCTCTGAACATATAATTACGGCATCAATCTCAGGAAGCTGCAGCATAATGCGGTAATCTTCGTAATACGAGATATGGCCTTGATCAAGAAGAGTCATAACCCGCTCCATGTTATCATCGGCGATGGCGACGACCTCTACATTCTCTATCGCGGCGAGCTCCCGAAAATAACTGAACGCATGGGGATGAGCGAAGCTGATCATGCCAATACGCAATCGTTTCATCTGAATGCTCCCCCCTTCTCCTCAAAACCTTTCATATTGACAGAGTCTCCGCTGTAGGCAGAATGGAGTGCAGCACGGGCAATTCGGGACGCATTACAGGCATCCTGAAACGTGATCTTAGGCTGATCCCCGAATTGGATACATTGAATGAAATGAGACAGTTCACGTTCATAGGCCGTTTCAAACTCAGGACTTTTCCTTAAAACGATAGGTGTGTGTGTCCTGTCGTCCGTTCCCGTCGTTGACATACGGCCTACTCCTCCATCCTGACGGATAACCACTGATTTGGCCTTCTCGGAATTTGCATGCAGGATTCCCCGATCTCCCGCGAATTCCATCGCTGTCTGGAACGGCCCCGGGTATCCCCACATCCCTTCCAGATTGGCGATAGTTCCTTGTTCGAATCTCAAGGTTACCCAAGCATAGTCCAAATGAGGAAGGGTTCGTCGCTGGGCATACACGGAACGTACCTCTCCAAGCACACTTCGCATATAATCGATGTCATGGATCATCAGATCCATAATGACACCACCGCTATGCCTCTCATCGTTGTACCAGTTCTTCATCAGCCCCGGATGGGGTCCGATACGACTGGCATGGGCAACACCAGGCTTCCCTATAACTCCGGCAGCGATCTGACGGGCGACATCGATATAGGCAGGGAAGAAGCGACCCACATGTGCAATAAACAAATGAACCTTGTTCGAACGACAGACGACATCCATCATTTCGGCTTCTTTGGCCGTCGAACTGACCGGTTTCTCACAGATTACATGCACGCCCGCTTCAGCGGCCATGACTGTATACGTGCAGTGCAAAGATGTAGGGAGGCAGATGCTCACCACATCCGGGCGCCCCCCGCTCAACAAATCCTCAAAACGGCTGTACGCTGTCGTTCCGTAACCATCAGCCAGCCTGTCAGCCTCATCCTTCTCCACATCACAAACCCCAACCAGTTCAACATTTTTCAACTTGGCATAACTTTTGGCATGTACGGCTCCCATCGTTCCGCATCCGAGTACAGCAGCTCTCACAGCTTATCCCTCCTTCATCAAGCCTTTGTTCCAGTCATCAATTCATATCGCTATTCTGTCTTATACCTGTCATAGGCTGCCTGATATACCTTCATATACTCGTCCAGCCCCATTTTATTCAGAGTGTTCACATACGTTTCCCACTGATCAAATCCTGCACTGCCATTCACAAACTTTGCTTCCATCTCGGTCACGTAATCCTGAATGTCTTTTCCAACTGAGGACATAAATTCGGATTCATCCTGCGTGAAGTTAAAGTTGTACCAGATGTCCTCTACGGCTTGGTCCTTCGCTTTGTCTGCTGCCTGAAGGGAGCTTGGGAGTGTCTCTGAGCCTTTGAAATAATCTTCCTTCACTAAGCCCGGATAACTTCCACCGAGCCAGGTGAAATATTTCGCCAATGCCTGGTCTTGAGTGAGACCATCCGGATTCGCTGTAATATCCTGCGTGTACTGCAGATTTCCGTCTGCATCCTTTTCATAAGTCTCCCCTTCTTTCCCCATGAAGTAGAGGAGGGCTCCTTCATCACTATAGAAATGATCCATCCAGCGGATCGTTGCTTCAGGGTTCTCATTCTTGTCCGTAATCGCGAACGCTCCTACATGGACCATAGGTACCTTTACATGAGAATACAGCTGTTCCCCATCAGGACCTTTCAGGGCACCAAGACCGATGAAATTTTTCTGTCCCATGACCGTTTCCGGATTGGGCACCGTTGTCGCACCAAGCGTTCCCGCCTGACCTTTCGCATTCAGTGCTCCGCCATCCAGTGTAAATATTTCGGGGTCCAGCAATCCTTCCTGATGTAGCTTGTTCACATACTGGAGCACTTCCTTGTACTGAGGCAATGTTTTGGTGAAGCGAAGCTCATCTGTGCCGGGGTCCACATCAACCAACTTGTGTCCGAGTCCACGGTTACCAAGCCCCCATGCCCCTTTTACATGATCAATAATGCCCGTAATGCCTGTAGCGCTAAAAGGAATTTCATCGTTTTTGCCGTTGCCGTTAAGATCTGTCGTTTTGACAGCTTTCAGATATTCATAGAAGCTCTCGGTTGAATCCGGTTCTTCCATGTTCAGCTGTTCCAACCAATCTTCATTAATCCACAGCGGTGCACCAATTAGCATGGATAACAGAGCGGGATCATAGAAGGACGGCATCGAATAGATGTTGCCATCCGGCATCGTCAACCCTTTACGAATATCCGGGTACTGCTCCATCAATCTTTTAAAATTCGGGGCATAGTCATCAATCAGATCATTAAGTGGAAGAAACACACCCTGGGCACCATAACGTGTCAATTCATCCGAAGTCACACGCGCAGAATAAAACACATCCGGGTAATCCCCGCCTGCCAGAGCCAGGTTCCGCTTCTCGGTCAATGTCTCAAAAGGAACGAGATTGAAGTTCACCTTTACGTTCGACATCTCACTGTACGCTTTCCAGATTAGTGTTTCTTCGAATTTACTTCCGTTGGTGGTAGACTTCCCTGTGAAAAAGTCCAGTTCAATCGGTTCCTTCACTACTGGCATGCCTGTAGCATTCAGATTAGATTGACTATCCTGACTCTGCCCTGCAGGCGCCTCCCCTGAACTGCATCCAGCCATTAAACCCGCTGTAATCACGATGGATAAGGTCAAGTTGCCCCACTTTTTAAACATCTCCATGCACTCCCTTATAATCAAATGGATTATGGTTTACCCTTTTACTGCGCCAATCATGACGCCTTTAATGAAGTATTTCTGCAAAAACGGATACAGGATCAACATAGGAAGGTTAGTAATAATTACAGCAGCATATTTGATGGCTTCAGCATCCATCATGCTTCGACCCAGGGAATCGTCACTGATATCGACCATTTCCTGCATCTGACCCTGAACTAATATTTCACGTAAAAACAACTGCAACGGATACTTGTCCCGGTCTGACAAATAGATTAGGGCGTTAAAATAACTGTTCCAGTGCCCCACTGCGTAAAATAGAACCATGACGGCCAATACCGGCCCGGAAAGAGGCAGAACAATCCGCATCAGTACCTTTATGTTTGAACAACCATCCATAAAAGCCGCTTCCTGAATTTCCTTCGGTATGGAGTTCTGAAAAAACGCCTTCATGATCAGCATATTCCAAACGGATAACGCCGACGGAATAATCATGACCCAAAAGGTGTCCAGCATACCCAGGTCCTTGATGAGCAAGTAGGTTGGAATCATGCCTCCACTGAAAAACATGGTGAATACAATCAAAACCGTAAAAACAGTTCTTCCGCTAAAATCGGCTCTGGATAACGGATATGCTGCCGCAATGGTCATCACCAGGTTGAGCAATGTGCCGGCCACCGTGTATAACAAGGTGTTCCCATATCCTTTCATCAGCTCGCTATTCGCAAACAGACGTTCATAACCAATCAGCGAGAGTTCCTTCGGCCACAGCCAGACCTCACCGCGCATGACGTTTTCGGGATTACTGATCGATGCAATACCCACAAAGAATACGGGATACAACACCACTACAGAGACTACCGCAAGAGCTGCATAGATTATCCATTCGACTGCCCGGTCACCACGACTTTGTGCCATCTCCTCACCTTCCTTACCATAAACTGCTGGAGCTGACTTTGCGGGCGAGCCGGTTGACGGTCAGCAGCAATATAAAATTGATAACCGAGTTGAACAGGCCGACAGCTGCGGAATAGCTGTACTGTGCCCCAAGAATTCCGCTACGATATACATTGGTTGCGATCACATCCGATGCTTCCATGTTCAACGCGTTTTGCAGGAGGAATACTTTCTCAAATCCCACGCCCATAATGGACCCCACATTAAGAATTAACAGCACAACCATGGTCGGGGCAATCCCCGGGATGTTCACATGCCAGATTCGTTGAAGTCTGGTCGCACCATCCACCTTGGCTGCATCATGTAGCTGTGGATCGACTCCGGCAAGAGCCGCCAAATAGATGATCGAGCTCCAGCCCATTGTCTGCCAGACACCTGACCATACAAAGATACTCTTGAACCAACCCGGTTCTGTCATGAACGAGATGGCTTCTCCACCCAAAGCCGTAATTGCCAAATTAATCAATCCACTGACAGGAGACAAAAACATCATGATCATACCCACCATAACGACGGTAGATAAAAAATGAGGCATGTAGGTCACCGTCTGCACAAATCTTCTGAATTTCCCAGACCGGACTTCGTGGATCATCAATGCCAGAAGAATAGGAATAGGGAAACCCACCATTAATTCATACAAACCAATACCCATCGTGTTTTTAATAACTCGCCAAAAGTAAAAGCTGTCAAAAAACCGTTCAAAATGCTTAAATCCCACCCACGGGCTTCCGGTTATGCCTTTATTGGCAATAAAGTCCTTGAAGGCAATCTGCATGCCATACATGGGTACATAATGAAACACAATGAAGTAGATGAGGACAGGCGAAAATAACAGATACAGATCCCAATTTCTACGAAATGAACGTAATCGGGATTTCTTCGCTCTGCTTCCATTCCCCCGAATTCCGTATGCCTGCTCCTTGACGGATGTCATCTGTTCCAAAATCAGCAATTCCCCCTTCTGCCTGCCTATTTGCAATTGGCTCAGCTGCAAGTTGAATGTTACAGCTTACTACCTGCAATGGGTATACACCGTTTTTGAGATCTTGTCCGATCCTTATGAAATTTACATCATTCGTGATCTTTCCTGAAAAAACAGCCATTTTCGCAAAAAAGGTATAGCCCCTTTTTACACCACGTTCATACTCTGCTTTCTGCGGCTTAATAGTTCACGCGTAGAATGGGCCAAATAACTTGTTCTCTGTAGAAGAATAAAATGAGGGGTTGGCCTATGAATTGGATGTTGAACAAAAAACGAACCCTGTTTTTTAAATTATTTGTCAGCTTTTTGGCGATCATTTCATTGTTCTGCCTATTCTATATTTTGATTTATTATGTATTCAAAACGAGTCTGCAGGAGGAAATTGTCCAAAACAGTCACAATGAAACGAAGAATACAGCGGAACGATTCTCCAATCATATGGAACAAATTCAGATCATGCTGTTCCATATGTATAACAATCAGGATCTGGTCGCCTTCAACCGGCAATTGCAAAGAGTGGGATTGGAACAGGCAGACTATCTGAAGGCCAAAAATGTGATGATGGACATTCGGGGATATGTGTACAATTCTTTGTTTTTGCTGGAAGATGTGATCGTGCATTTTCCGAAGGACCACTTTGCGTTTGGCAAATCAGGCAGCGGCAGTTCGGATTACATGTTCAACACATCGTATCAAAGCGATACCTATCCATTGGAACATTGGGAGACACTCGCGGATCAGCCTCACACTTTCCTGATCTCGCCTTCAACCTCCTTTCATATGAACGCAGGGTCTCCCGAGAGCAGGCGGCTTCTGCCATACACGTTCAAGAAACCCGGCACGGCTTACCAGATCATAGCAATGGTGGATATCGAGAAAGCAGTGGAGTCCTTTTTCGGCACCACAGCTGGACATACCTTGACTATTACGGATGATCAGAGCAACATCCTTTACCACTCGGGCTTATCAGCAGAGGAAGAAGCAACACCTGTTTTTCAGAATGGAGCAACTGCACTCAAAGAGAATGGAAGATATTATTTCAAGGCAGAGGCTGCGGATGGGCTCACCTATATTACCTCTTTGGCAGATACTCGCATTGCGGATCAATTACAGCGATTGACCGGTTATATGGTTCTTATCTTTGTATTCTCACTTCTGGCAGCAACGCTGGTATCCCTTTATTTGAGCCGCCGCCTGCATACACCGGTCAAGCATATGTTATCCTCCCTGCTGGACCGTACATCACGTTATGAAGCCGGTGATGTCAGAGCAAGAGATAGTCGTATCTGGGAATATGATCTGATTCAGAGCAGGATCGAGGATTTGAAGAAAGAAAAGGATACGATTGTGGACAAGCTTAACCGTCAGAACGCAATTCTAACCAATTACTCCTATATGAATCAACTGAAGAATATTAATACAGACCTGAGTGAATGGAATGATTTCCTGGCGGATGGAGGAAGTTATCAGATTGTGTATTACGACATCCGTTTCCGGATATCGGAAGTTGGAAGTATGCCCCTTGACCGGGAGCGGGCAGTACGTCACTTGCTGGATTATATTCATTTGCAAACCAAAGAGATGTTTCAAGCCAATCATACATTCCAAATGGAGAAAAACGAGATCGTCTCCATATTAAAAGGAGCTTCGACCGTCCAGCTTCAAACTCTGCTGGAGCAACTTAAAGCAAGTCTGAATGAAGAAAGCCATTATTACGTCGTGACCATCTGTACCCTTCCGGCTACGAATCAACCGACCAAATTCAGCGAAACCTACCAGCAATTACGAGATCTTGCCTCCGAAGCCCGCCTGCTAGAGGAAACGCAGTTGATCAGTGAGGCCCGTCCCCTGCCCGATCTGGATCAACCTCTGTTAAAACGGGGGCGTGAGTTCGATCAGGCACTCCATTCGCTGGAAGAAGACACCTGCATGGAATGGATACGTCAGGCGTTCGCCCAATTCGTCAAAAAAGAGGCAAGTGTGCTTCAGTTTAGGCAATTGGCTCTAGCCATAACCAATCATATCATTGAAGTTATGGATCAGCATCTGTCATACAAAAGAGCGGATACATCTCTGCACGAATGGAAAAGTATGCTTCAGGATTGCCATTCGCAGGAAGACTATGAGACTGTTTTTAAGCATATCATTAACTCATCCCTTGCCATCATGCAGGATAGCGGACTCCCAGTACTGGAGGAACCTACCATCGTCGTGTTCTACGAGATTATTAACTCTCATTACATGGAGGATATCTCACTCGAGTATCTGTCCGAGAAACTGAATCTGTCGACGACATATCTCTCCGTGTATATCAAAGATAAAACCGGCATCAATTTTAGCGAGCATCTGCAAAAAATCCGCATGCGCAAAGCATGTGAACTGCTGGCTACGACGAACTGGACGATTAACGAAATTAGTGTCCGCGTGGGATACCAGAACATTACTTCCTTCAATCGAATATTCAAGAAGACAACCGGCATCTCGCCTGGAACTTTTCGAAAACAACATCTTATGGACATTCACCACCAACAGAAACATGTGGACTGAAATGATTACGCCAAGTAACAGAAAGTAGTAACACCTTGAATGTCCGAGACCATCTGACTTTGAAGCACATAAAAAAGCGCAGCTTCAACGGTTTTACCCGCCGAAACTGCGCCTCATTTATTCTTATTTCTATAATCTTAGCAATCTTTATCCGGAACCCCTGCATCTTCCTTCGTACGGAAGGATGATCCGCAGCCGCAGGTCGCTACTGCATTCGGGTTATGAATGGTGAACCCACCCGTCATGCCGGACTCTTCAAAATCAATTTCAAGTCCATTCAGATACTTCAGGTTTTCCTTCTCGACTACAACCTTCATGTTCTGAATATCCATATACAGGTCCTCATCGGACTCTTTATCGTCAAAGCCCATGGCGTACGAAAATCCGGTACAACCGCCCGGTGCTACGCCAAGACGCAGGAACATACCAGGTGTCTCTTGCTGTGCAAGCATCTCTTTCAATCTGTCAGCAGCCGTTTCGCTGATGTTAATCATGCCAGGTCACTCTCCTTTTCATTAACTCTTCTTAAATTATACTCCACCCCGTCAAGGGTCTCAAGTCATGTTTGCCTCTTTCCCCGCTCCCCTTGAACTCCTTTTTCTTCCCAGTGTATTGAACCCCCGGGATACGAGGTTTATAATGAATAGGTGGTCGCACTGAAATGTCGGTATTTTGTCATGACTTATTCAGACGATGGTCATAATTGGAGTTGTAATTTTTTTCACATTTCGAGACTGCCACGCAGTCCCCAATGCATATATGAGTCAACCGACTCCATTTTTTTGAAAAAATTTAGCTTTCATATGCAGCACACGCTGCACCGGGTAAATAAGAGTTTAGTCCTTATAAGGAAGCGGCAGATGACCGCATCTTTGCTATGTAGTTCTGTATGCAGATCCTACACACAACTCCAATCCGGTTAAGAACAGGAGGAAACAATATGTCTACATTGGTAACACCGTTCACAGACAAAAGAATGGCTGAAATCGTTGAGAAAGTGCAGAACGGCGTAAGGCTGAGCGTAGAAGACGGCGTATATCTGTATGAAACTGATGATCTGCTGACTTTGGGCCAGCTGGCCAATGAGGTCAACTTGCGGAAGAATGGTAAGAAAGTATATTTCATCGAGAACATGAGTCTTTATTTTACAAACGTATGCGAAGCTCACTGCGCTTTTTGTAATTTCCGCAAAGACCAGGGTGAAGATGGCTCATACACATTATCCGGTCAGGAGATGATCGATTATGTGGAACAGCATATTCATCCAGGTGTACGTGAGTTCCATATCGTAGGCGGACATAACAACCATGTTCCTTTTCAGTATTATGTCGATTCCCTGCGTGCTTTAAACGAGAAATATCCGAATGTTACGCTGAAAGCCTACACGGCTGCCGAGATTGACTTCTTCACTCGAATCAGTGGACTCAGTATTAAGGAAGTTCTGCAGGAGCTGCAAAAAGCAGGTCTGCAATCCCTGACTGGCGGCGGCGCTGAGATTCTTTCGGATGAATATCGCAAAAAAATGCGTGTAGACAAAGCGAACGTGGATCGTTATCTTGAGGTGCACCGTACAGCTCATAACCTGGGCATGCGTACACATACAACGATGTTGTATGGATCGATCGAATCCTATGAGGACCGCGTTAACCATATGGAGCAGATTCGTGAATTGCAAGATGAGACGAATGGATTCATGGTCTTCATCCCGCTTTCCATGCAGCCAAAAAGTAAAAACGCGAGCATTATGCGTCGTAACTCGGCGTATGAGGATCTCAAAACAATTGCGATCAGCCGTTTGATGCTGGATAACATTGATCATATCAAAGCCTACTTCATCAACATCGGTCCACAGCTGGCTCAAGTTGCCCTCGGATTCGGTGCTTCGGATGCACACGGCACGATTGTTCGCGAACGGATTAGTCATGCAGCAGGTGCATTAACACCTGAAGGCCTCACCCGCAAAGAGCTCATATGGCTCATTAAAGGTGCAGGACGCATTCCGGTAGAACGTGATACGTTCTACAATGAAATTCAAGTGTACGAATAGTATCTTAAAACAACATCTAAGTATTGCACCCGCATCACTCCAGAACGCTACTTTCATGATAGGGAGACGTTTGAATCCGAGTGATGCAAACTGCTGAATGATATCTTCAATTTTCAATGTCTACTTTGCAATTATTCAAATCCCAACAGAAGGAGCAGCTATGTCATTGCATAGCTGCTCCACAGGTTACAGCCCCATTTCAGTGGGACTGATGCAGAAAGGAAGCCGAGTCATGAAAAATTTCGTCATTCTTGGAGGCGGCTATGGCGGCCTCACCATTATTAAGGAACTTCTGGAAGGTAAAATTCCAGCCGATACACAAATTGTGTTGGTGGACCGCAGCCCCTTTCAGGGATTAAAGACAGAATATTACGCACTCGCAGCAGGAACCGTATCCGATTATGACCTGCGTATCCAATTTCCAGTGAGCGATAAAGTCACTTACCGTTATGGAGAAGTTACTTCGATTGACCTGGAACAGCGTCAGATTGAATTTGAAGGCCAAGACCCGCTCGTTTACGACAAGCTTGTCATTGGACTTGGTTGTACGGACCGTTTCCACAACACACCAGGTGCCGAAGATTATAGCTGTACCATTCAGAGCTTCAGCAAAACACGCGAGACCTACCTGCGTCTTAATGAGATCAAAGCCTATGGTAATGTGCACATCGTTGGCGGCGGATTAAGTGGTGTCGAGATGGCAGCCGAACTTCGTGAGAGCAGACCGGATCTGAACATCAGCATTCTGGATCGTGGTGAACGTGTATTATCCGCCTTCCCGCAACGTCTGTCCGTGTATGTGCATGAATGGTTCAACGAACATCAGGTAGAGACTCGCGGGCATATCGCTATTTCACGTGTTGAACCGAATGCCATATATAACCGGGATGAACAGATCCTAACGGATGCTGTCGTGTGGACTGCAGGCATTCAGCCCGTAAAAGTGGTACAGGATCTGGACGTAACCAAAGACCCTCAAGGTCGTGTCGTCCTGAATGAATACTACCAAATCCCGGAATATACCGATGTATATGTCGTTGGTGACTGTGCGAGTGTCCCTTATGCACCTAGCGGTCAAGCTGCCGAAGTGCAGGGTGAGCAGATCGCCCATATTCAGCATGCCCTCTGGAAAGGCGAAAAGCCCAATCCACATCCACTCAAGCTTCGTGGCACGCTCGGTGCACTCGGCAAGAAGTCTGGGTTTGGGCTGATGGGCAAAACGTCCATGATGGGACGTGTACCTCGGATTTTGAAAAGTGGTGTGCTCTGGATGTCCAAGCGCCATCTCGGTTAGTCGAGATCGAGCTCGTCCCAGGCATCGGCTTCGGCAATTTTGGCCAAAATGGCGTTATATAGATCTTCCACTTTGTCCGTGATGACAACTTCGCCATTCACCAGTGCAAATGGAGTCATAGAACATTGGCCGCAGTTGGTGAGGCAGCCGTATTCAATCACATCAAAGTCTGGATTTTCTTCCAGTTGATCCATGACTTCATCTGTGCCAAAATGCATATTATTGGCACAAAATTCAATAATCGGTCTCATGTAGGTTCACCTGCTTTGTTTGACCATTTTAATTTATGGCCATTTGTAATATAATATAGTAAGGAAAGGAGTTGAAAAAAATGAGCGAAAACGCACAAAGCACCATGTACGATGAGGTATCTGATGTGCTTGACAAACTTCGTCCGTTCCTGCAACGCGATGGCGGTGACGTGGAACTGGTCGACGTGGAGGACGGCATCATTAAGCTGAAACTGGTCGGTGCCTGCGGCAGTTGCCCAAGCTCCACCATTACCTTAAAAGCCGGGATTGAACGCGCCCTTCTCGAAGAAGTTGAGGGTGTACAAGAAGTCGTACAAGTATTCTAATCAATCCTTCACGAAATAAACCTCAAGAGCCTTTCGCTTCGCATGAAGCGGAGGGCTCTTTTTTTGTGTGCAGATGCAGAGAGTTTCATTTCACTGTCACCTTGACCAGTTTCGACGTACATTCCTCCAACTCACCTTAAGCATCCTCGCGCTGTATGGTCGGACGAATCGGATCGAGTCCTCCAGATACATCCATAATGTTGCCTGTTATAAAATCAGAATGATTCAGACACAGATACGTAATGACTCGCGCAATATCTTCACCACTGCCAGGACGCCCTCTTGGCGTCTCTACGTCGGTTATGCCTGCCATCTCATCAATCGTTTTCTCTTTGTTCGCCCCACGAATGTCACCTGGACATACCATGTTAACCGTAATTCCATACGGGGCTTCTTCAACCGCGAGTGTCTTCGTAAAAGATACCAGACCTACCTTGGCAGCCGCATACACTGCACGATGAGGCCAGGATCTCGCTTCTCCAGCATGACTGAAGCCAAAATGGATGATGCGACCCCACTGCTTGCGTCTCATCTCCGGCAACACACGTTGATCCAGCAACATGGGTCCTAACAGGTTGCCCTGTACAAGCATCTGGACCTCATCTTCGGAATAGTCCGCAAATAATCGACGTTCACGAACAAATGGACCCGCGTTATTCACCAGAATATCAATGCTGCCCAGCTTGTCTTCCACCTTTTCAACCAATGAAGCAATATCTTCCACCTTGGATATATCCGCCTGGATGGCAATGCACCTCACACCCTTGGCTGTAATCTGAGCCCTTAAAGCCTCAGCTTCTGTTCTGCTGTGTACATAGTTAAGGGCAATATGACACCCCTGATCTGCCAGACTGAGGGCCGTCATTTTACCAAGACCTTTGGCACTTCCCGTTATGAGGGCAATCTTTCCCTTCACGTTCATCCCCCTCTTCAAAGAGCAGTCACTTATCCAGTATAAAAGATTTATCCTCCCCCTACAACTCGCATCTCTCTTAGGAAGTATCCACCTGAAATCCCAAATATATCTTGATTGAAATCAAACACCTATGGTACTGTCGATGATATAACTTGAAAGGATCTCTACATGAACATGAAAAACAGAAGATCGATATTATTTCTCACACTACAAATCGAGATCCCTATTGATTTCCTACGTCATCACAGATGATGAAACATAAAAAGCCGTAAGTCTCTTCTAGAGAGACTTACGGCTTTTGCTCACAAGCTTCACATATTTCATTTCATACATTCCGTAATATTATTCAGTTGCAGGTTCAACTGCACCTTGGTAACGTTCTTTGATAAATGTTTTAACTTCTTCGGAGTGCAGTGCAGCAGCCAGTTTTTGGATTGCATCTGCATCTTTATTATCCTCACGGGAAACGAGGATGTTTGCATAGGGGTTACCTTGCAGATCTTCAATAAGCAAAGCATCTTTTTCAGGGTTAAGATTGGCTTCCAATGCATAGTTAGCGTTGATAAATACCAGATCCGCTTCATCCAATTGACGAGGCATCATGGCTGCATCCAGCTCGATAATATCCAAGTTTTTTGGATTTGCTGTAATATCCTGAATCGTCGATGTAATATTTGTGTTGTCTTTCAGGGTAATGACGCCTTCCTTCGCAAGCAACAACAGTGCACGTCCACCATTGGATGGATCATTCGGAATTGCTACTTTTGCGCCATCTGCCAATTCATCCAAAGACTTAATCATTTTGGAGTATCCACCAAAAGGTTCAACATGAACAGGAGTTACAGTAACGAGGTTGAAACCACGTTCTTTATTCTCGGTGTCCAGGTACGGCTGATGCTGGAAGAAGTTTGCATCCAACTTTTCGTCAGCCAGTTGCTGGTTGGGTTGAACATAATCATTAAACGTAACCACTTGTAAACGAATACCTTGTGCTTCCAGCTCAGGCTTGATGCTTTCCAGAATCTCTGCGTGTGGTGTAGGTGAAGCTCCCACTTTCAATTCTACTGTACGCGGAGCTCCTCCTTCATTGTCTGCGCCGCTGTCGGCGTCCTTGTTGTTTCCGCACGCGGCAAGAACCGCAATCAGCATAAGACTAAGTAGAGCAAAAGACCATTTTTTCATGTGTAAAACCCCTTCTCTAATCATTTTTTTCATGTGGCGTCCGCAAGAATGCATATCCATCATGTTATCTATGTGTTATTTCCTGGTGAAAAATGTAACCAAGCGATCTCCAGCCATCTGGAGAATTTGCACTAGAATAATCATCGACACTACGGATATGATCATAATTTCATTTTGATACCGATAATACCCATAGTTAATTGCCAGCGTTCCCAGGCCTCCACCACCAACCATACCCGCCATCGCCGTATACGAGACAAGCGTAACGATAGTGATGGTTATTCCAGCAAGCAGACCAGGAAGTGCCTCAGGCAACAGTACCCGTCTTACAATCTGTCCGGTCGATGCACCCATCGCCTGTGCTGCTTCAATGACACCACGATCCACTTCACGCATTGTTGTCTCTACCAGTCGAGCGAAGTAAGGAGCTGCTGAAATAACTAAAGGTGGGATAACACCAAGCACCCCTGTAGCTGTACCGACGAGTGAACGAGTGAATGGAATAAGAGCGACAATCAATATAATAAATGGGATCGATCGCAAAATATTAACAATCAGGGACAGTATAATGTATACCACCCGTGATTTGGTTGAAGCAGATCGGGCTGTCATGAACAGCAGCACCCCGAGTGGTAAACCAAAGATTACGGTAAACAAGCCTGATACACCCAAAATTTGCAGTGTCTCAATGGAAGCTTTACCAACCTCTTCCCAGCGAACTGTAGAAAAATCCATGTTAACGTAGCACCTCCACATCAAGTCCCTCTGCGGTTAATTCTGATATCGTCCGGTCAATCGCATGGGTATCGCCTTCGAACCGAACGGTCAGCTGCCCATAAGGAACCTGTTTGATCGTAGAGATCGTACCCTGCAGGATCGCAAAATCCACTCCCGTTTTACGTACCGTTCTGGACAAAATCGCTTCATACGTTTTGTTACCCAGAAAGGATATCTTCACAAGTTTGGAAGCAGCACCTGCCTGTAATTTCAAGCCTGCATTCGCCAAAGCAGTCTCTTCAAGGGCAAGTCCAACTTCATGATCACGCATCATAAAGTCCCGCGTAATGGCATGCTGCGGCTTCAGGAATACTTCGGTTACAGGTCCCTGTTCCACTATGCCGCCTTGATGAATGACAGCCACCTTGTCACAGATATTCTGGATGACGTGCATCTCATGTGTAATCAGCACAATCGTCAGGTTGTACTTTTCATTAATGTCGAGCAATAACTTTAGAATCGAATTTGTCGTCTGCGGATCAAGTGCCGAGGTGGCCTCATCACATAGGAGTACATTCGGATCACTGGCGAGTGCTCTTGCAATCCCTACACGCTGTTTCTGTCCACCCGATAATTGAGCCGGATATTTGCTGCTATGGTGCTCCAGACCAACCAGAGCGAGCATTTCCTTCACTTTGCGATCAATTGCTTCCTTGGGCGTATTCACAAGCTTTAACGGAAAAGCTACATTATCATACACCGTTGCCGAGGATAACAGATTAAAGTGTTGAAAAATCATCCCGATCTTGCGTCTCTGTTGCTGCAATTCGGTTTTGTTCAGTTCAGTCAGGTTGATCCCGTCTACCCATACTTCACCCTCCGTAGGGCGCTCCAACAAATTAATGCAACGGATCAGTGTACTTTTTCCCGCTCCAGAATGGCCGATCACTCCGTAGATTTCACCCTTTTGGATGCTCAAATTCAGCTCGGATAGTGCCGTTGTAGATTTTGCCCCTTTGCCGTACGTTTTCGTTAAACCTTTTAATTCAATCAATCGCACTTGCCCCTTTCCAACCACCTACATGTATCTTTACCCGATCTAAAGGAAAACTCCCCTATACATACAAAAAAAGAGCCCTTTGCAGATACAAAGAGGGCTCTTTACGTGAAAGAATATACCTTCTCATCTGCCAAAATCGTGTCTTGCACCATTTTGTAGGAATTAGCACCTAACATCTATAACGAATGACACATGTGTCATGTCGTTACAAATCGGTTGCCGGGCTTCATCGGGCCTGTCCCTCCGCCGCTCTCGATAAGAAATATGCTGTTGTATGTTGTAGGATTCTATAAGTTCATGTAGTTTATGCATTATAATGTGAACGTAACTTCTAACTTCTGAAATATCAGTTATATCCGTGTAACATCGATTGAAACTCAGTATATTCCAAGTATTCCGATTTGTCAAAGGCAATTATTTCTTAGCCATATTTTATTGATATAGCTATAAGAGGCTGTTAACGTTTCACAGACCATATCCACGCCCTGACGCATTTCCTGCACATGTTGATTCAGATCCTCCAATTTCACTTTACCTTGCAACGTCTGATGTAACTGCCACAGATCATCGTGCATTTCGGAGTTCATGTAGTGAATTTCCATATTACGTCGTTTGCGCAGCTTGCTCATCGGCTCACGATAAGAGTCCTTGATCTGAATCAATCGCAGGGCAAGATCATGATGCTCCCTCGCAAAGTCGAACTGTCTTAACACGGTAAAATAAGAAAAATGCGCTTTTGTATTTGAAGTATTCAGCTGGAATATCTCATTCAATACGGTGCCGACTTTATCCAGAATGGCAAAGCAGCGAATGAAGCCATCTTTGTAAAAATAAACATACCGAGCATACTCAGCTTTCTCGGCTAGCGTCATATCGTCCGTCGAACCTGCAACGACCTTTTGTCGAAAATGAGCAGCAGCGAAGCAGCTTTGCTCCAGTTCATCCAGGGAAGAGATAAGCCCCTGGGTCCACACATACAGTTTCCGATAGTCGTGAGTAGGATCATGGTCCACATGCATTTGTCGCTGAAACAGCTCAAGTGTATGCGCCATGGACTCCATTGCTTCTTTCAGCAAACCTTCGTTTACACGTGGCTTTTCTCCCAGCAACGTTCGCAGCATATATAACCTCCTCTTTCCACTCTGCTGATCCATAAAGGTTCATCATATAAACATAATCATTCCGAGTAAACATGTAAACGCTGCATGCCATAGGTTGCCCTGATCCCCCTGACATCAAACAAAGTCCACCTGTCCAATGATGTACATCACTGGATGGTGGACTTTCAATATTGAGCCCAAAGACCAAGAAATGGATCTAGAAACGATTAACCGGGCGATGCAGCTTGTACACCAGGAAACTCATATACGTTAAGATCCCGAACAGTATGGCGATGTCCAGCATATGGGCAAGAGCTACGAACATGTATACTTCCGGACGGCTCATCGTCACCATCATGAAAATACCGATGACCACTTGCATCAGAATCAAAACAACAGATACAACGCCAAGAGTACGCATTTCCTTGTTATCCGGATGATTACGATACGCGAAGTGACCCAGAATTGCAATAACAATCACTAAAGACGCAGCTGCTGCACGGTGAGCAAAAGCAACCGCTACCCCGCCTGAAAGCTCAGGAATAATCTGCCCGTTACAGAGCGGAAATCCGGAACAACCACCGGCAGAATCCGTGTGACTCACAAATGCGCCTGTGTATACCACGAGATACGTATAGATCGTGGAGAACCAGACCAGATTTCTGAATTTTTTACTGACCCGAGGATATTTATTCAGACGCTCCAATCCACCATCTTTTGCTTCCTGCCTTATGCCCAATGCCATCATAAGCGAACTGGCAAAGGCAATCAGCGCAAAGCCGAAATGAAGTGCCATAACTGCTGAAGATTGGGAGAAAACGACGGCAAAAGCCCCCATGATTCCTTGGACAATAACAAATATCAGGGTTAAGAAAGAAAACAATTGCAGGTCACGGCGTGACTTGCCGAACCGCAGAAAAGCAACAAACGAGGCAATGGACAACAGTCCAGCCAGTGCGCTTACAGCGCGGTGGGAATATTCAATAAGTGAAGCCACAGTATGTGCGGGAACGAGTTTTCCGTTACATAAAGGCCATTCCGTTCCGCAGCCAAGGCCCGATTCCGTTTTGGTTACGATGCCTCCACCAAATGTGGCCAGAAACATGACAAGACAGGTTAATACGGTTAACCATTTAAACAAAGTTAAGTGCTTCAATTTTTCTCACCCGCTGTTGGTTTAAGATGGCGAAGAATATTCTCCGCTTGTTTCGGTACTTTGACACTTATTTCACAACTAAATTCATTATACCGGATAAAATGTTCATTGACGTCGCGCTTTGTGACAAAATGTTAACGTCTGGTGAAATAATGACCGATAGGTCATCGGAAGATAT
This sequence comes from Paenibacillus sp. Z3-2, assembly GCF_054161325.1. Taxonomy (NCBI): domain Bacteria; kingdom Bacillati; phylum Bacillota; class Bacilli; order Caryophanales; family Paenibacillaceae; genus Paenibacillus; species Paenibacillus sp. Z3-2. The sequence goes on from NZ_CP096397.1 coordinate 5,422,050, forward strand.
GTATAAATAGGTACTTCACCGTTTCCAACAATGAACGGTAGACATACAAACGCCATTTCCCTATTTCAAGAGAAATGGCGTTCTTTTTAGTCTACCCTTTTACAACTTGAACAATCTCCGGAGATAACAGCGATCGGAAGGTTATTCTGTCATCGGAGTGTCTGTGTAAATATTCATTTATCGAACTTATATAATATTATTTATGGATCGTGTTGTACACCTCAACTGCGCGATCCAGGAACTGCTCAATCTCTTCTCTCGACTTGCGTAGCTTGTTCACGTACCGCACCAGTTCCCGACCATCGGCATACGCCACAAAGCTCGGAATGCCAAGAATATTCTGCTCTTCACTAACGGTTCCAACCTGATCCACGTCGACCTCAACCAAAGTCAGTTCACGTGCATATTTCTCTTCAACTTCAGGCATAAACGGATCGATGTATTTGCAGTCACCACACCAGTCTGCCTTGAATACGGCAATCGTCAGGCGTGGGGATTGGATGGCTACATCAAAAGCCGGTTTGGAAGTAATCTGTTCCATTCGGTTCATCTCCCTTTCTGTACCTTGTCTTACCCTAAGTGAAGCAAATTGGGGAGTGGAAGTCAAATAATAAGCGCATACTTAGAATAAACCACATGGTCTGTGAAATTAAACCCAGAACATCATGAAAGGATGTCATATCATGACTTCCACCAGAACCGATTCTTCCAGCGAACACCGTAACGGGTCCTTCCTGCAGATAGTCCGTTCCATTCCGGGAGCTGCCCGGGAAATCTGGCGTGGCAAACAGGCGGCATGGCAAGCTTCAGCACAGCTTCGCCACCCATTGCGTGAGATCGAATGGGATACAGATACGGCAGCTGCCCTACAGGCTGAGGTGGAGCGTTTGTTACCTGCGAGCGGCAAGTCTTTTGCACGCACTGATCAGGTTCAAAGTGCACTCGTATGCGAAGAAGATTGCATCATTCTGGAAGAGATTAAGACACTGACCCAAGAGCATAATCGGAGTAATATCACTCGCACGGCTGCCTATCTGGAATGTTATGAGCAATATCCCGAACTGCATTGGGCTCTGCTAGCTCATATGGTTTCTCGCAACGGCGGATATCACATGACCGATCTTCAGAGTGACTTGATGCATAATCTACAGAATCCAAGCGATCGTGGGCATATGTATCGACTGTTAGAACGGTGCAATGCACTCATTTTTCAGGATGCATATCCCCAGCTTCTGCTGTATATGAACAGTCGCCGGATCGGACGAAGCTGTTTCCATCTCTTATCACACTTTCACGTATCGGCGTTCATGACGCCGTTTTGGGAACGCTTTTGGCTGGAACGGTGCAGTTCACTGTTAAGTGTGGCATTAATTATTAATGAGCAGAACTATATCGAAAGCCGGGTGGTGCAGCATCCTTATTTTCAAAAAGAAGTACTCTCCAAACCCGCATTCCATCTGCATAATCTGGCCGGTCTGAATCATATCGTCTTCCCTCTTGGACGGGAAGCAGGGCTCGCAGGGCGAGTGATTGAACATTTTGGCAAGCTGGATGAGCGAATTATGTTTGGCAAAGGCCTATATGCCCTGTTGTTCGGGGTAGAGCAAGTACACACACAAGTGTTGGAATTCGCTCGTTCAATTCCCCATCGAGGTTCGCGAGCCGAGTATTGGCCTGGCCTTTTTACCCATCATGAAGACAAGGCGGGTGATCGTACTTTTTACGCTCAGGAGCTGCTCCATGAAGAATGGTTACCCGAAGGGCAACGATTGTATAGTCCGGAACTGCTCGCCGTATGGGGAGACACGCCTTATGAACCGATCACCCGACAGGACTGGCTTCAGACTCGGGATTGTCTCGGTTATCTGACGGCACCGCGCCGTCCATGGCTATTTGAGATGAGTCATGAACACCGATATGGCATGTTGAAGACAGCACTGGCTCATGATGCCAAAGCGACCATACATTAATGCTGACGACCGTTAAATATACAAAAATCCCTGTCCGCTTCGACAGCAGACAGAGCTTGTATGGTATTTTGACCGAATGATGAGGCCTAGATTTTTCGTGAAGGTTATCCTCTTTGCCCGACTCCACGTTGGAGACGCATGAGTGGACGGAGAATTTTTTGTAGAATGCGGGGGTAACTGCCCAGCTCGTCCTTGCGCAGTACACGCAGCACGACCATGAGGACCAGATACACCACTACAACAAGCGCGCCAACCACAAGGCAGGTAAGAAAGAAGGATACGCGTGCTGGCAGGAAGAGTCCAAAGATCATATTTCCAATCCAGTTCGCTGCAAATCCTACACCTGCTGCAAGCACCACTGTAATGATAAACCCTTTCCAGCGGTCTCCCATGATGGAGAAATCAACGATTTTGCGAAGGACCCGCAGATTCAGGTATGTGATAACCAAGAAACAAAGGGCCGTTGCAATAATGATGCCGTAAATGCCAAAGATCGGCGCCAGAATCAGACTTGCGATCAGTTTGATCACAACACCTGCTGCGACACTGATCATCGTGATCCGCGGTTTCCCTACCCCGAGTAAAATGGAGTTCGTAGTCATCATCGTAATCTGGAAAATGGTACCGAATGTCAGCAAGGCAATAATCGGCGTTCCATCCAGATTGGTAAACAGCAATCCATTAACCGAATACGCTGCCGCACAAAGTGCAATAACAATCGGCATACCTGTCAGAATCGAAATGCGCAATGCAAGTGTAACCTGATTCTTCAGATGGGCTTCATCCTTCCGGGCAAATGCTGCCGAAATGACAGGCACCAACGATTGACTTAAAGCGATAGCCAGAATTGGCGGAATACCCGCAATACTTTGGGCCTTGGCACCGAGGATCGCAAGTACGCCTGTCGCCTCTTCGAGTCCGATCTGGCCACTAAGCAGTGGAACCACAAGGGATGAATCGATAAAGTTAATGGCTGGAACTGCAAGCGAGGACAGTACAATTGGAATAGACAATTTGAAGATATCACTGTAGATGCCGCGCATCGGCAGTTGCTCAGCACGCTCGTAATTCAATTGCGCAGCACGGTCGCTACGACGCAGCTTCAAGGTAAAGTACAGCATGACACCGAAGGCACCAACACTTCCCAATACCCCACCAAATGAGGCACCTGCGGCAATTGTCTGATCATCATAATTCCATTGCAGCATGACATATGCCACGATAATGGCTGTACCTACACGGGCGAACTGTTCCACAATCTGTGAAATACCGCCTGCTGTCATGTTGCCGCGCCCCTGGAAATATCCACGCATCATCGCAATGGCTGGGAAAAGTAACAAGGCTGGGGCCAAGGCGCGAATGGCACTGACCGATTCCGGTACTTTGGAGACATACGTAGCATAATAAGGCGCCGCGAACCACAATAAAGCAGACATGACTACCCCGGCGACAGCCGCAAAGATCAGGGCTGCACGGTAGATCTGTTGTGCTTCACCCGCGCGTCCGAGCGCATAGCGTTCCGACACCATTTTGCTAAGCGTACTCGGTATGCCCGCCGTTGCTACAGTTAACAACATTAAATATACCGTATTGGAGATGGTAAACGATGCGTTACCGATATCCCCGAGGATATGCTCCAGCGGCACCCGTTGAACCAATCCGAGCACTCTCGCGATCAGCGCAGCTGCCGCCAGAATGAGCGTACCCTTAATGAATGTTTCTTTCTTAGACAAACCAATTCCCCTTCTTTCCTCCACACCGGACGTGCATCCCGTTGAAGCTAATCCCTAACGTTTAGGCGAATCTTACCACCCAGATAATAAAGAGAACAATCATGACGATCTGCAAAATAATTTTCATTACGGTGCTCGTAAATAGCCCCACCACAGAACCAAATCCAACTTTTGACGCTTTGGAAGGCGAAGACCCTCCAATCAGTTCCCCGATAAAAGCACCGATAAATGGTCCCAGCACCAGTCCGAATGCCGGAATGACAAATGGGCCAATGATAACACCAATGGTACTGAGCGTGGTCGAAAGCTTGGAGCCACCGAACTTTTTCACGCCCCATGCGCTGACAACATAATCCGCTACGAACAGCACAACAACAATCAGAATCTGGATGATCCAGAACCACACACCGAACGGATCAAAGCTGAAGAACCAGCCGTAGACCAGAAACGCGAAGAAAATCGCTACAGCACCAGGCAATATGGGATATACCGTTCCAGCCATCCCCACTGCAAACAGCAGCACAATTAAAATCCAGGCAATGGTTGCGAGCAAAAGTTACTCCCCCTTCAAAATATGTTCACGGATCACTTCGACGATGCCGTCTTCATTATTACTCGCTACGATCAGATCAGCCGCTTCCTTCACCTGCTCTTGCGCATTGCCCATCGCTACACCCAGACCTACGGCTTCAATGACAGCCAGATCATTCAGACTGTCTCCGACAGCAACGACTTCGGACATCTCGATACCCAGCAGTTTGCAAACCTCAGCTACACCACTGGCTTTGGATATTCCAGCAGGGTTGATCTCGATATTAACAGGTGAAGAATTCGTCATCTGCAGACCACCCATTTGTTGCAGTTCCATCATAATCTGGTGACGAGCTTCGTCCACTTCGGTATTGAAGCCGAATTTGAGCCATTCCAGACCTTCAATATTGTCCGTCCAGCGATCACGGTTGAACAGCTCTTCCACCGAGTATGCCCAGTACCAGCTGTTATATTTCTCACCAATTTCCTGCATTTTGCGAATTAATGCCGGGTCCATCAGATGACGCATGTGCAGATCATGCGGAGCTTTCCAGACCTCACTCCCGTTAACGGTAACCATTGGTGTCTCCAGTCCAAGTTGAACCGCATAAGGCATCGCGTGGAATACGGCTCTTCCCGTGGAAAGGCACACATGTACACCCCGACGAATGGCAATTTGAATCCACTTGGCGGTCTCCTGTGTAATTTCATGATTATCGTTAAGTAATGTTCCATCCATATCCAATGCTAGCAATTTGTATTTCAGTTCACTCATACAGTAGTTCCTCCTAGGTTGTCTCTCTCCAAGTTGAACTCATGGATATCCATTCAGGCACTACGCGGGCAGACAAGCTTTCGAGTAGTTGTAGTTCCCTTCTCTAGGTCCTTTCTGCCCTCTCCGTTTCCCAATGTATCTCCAGTTCAACTTAAAGATTCTCTTTATCTAATTTTAAACATTCTCTCACGACAAGATCGCCCGGCATCCGCAAAACGGACGCTCCGGACGTCACAGCTAACGACATTTTACCACAGATCGTCGACCTGCAACAAAATACCCCGGAATCTAAAGGCTGACGCTTCGTTACAAATGTATATTCCACACTACACATCAGATTGCCCTGTAAAATGAATACAACTATATAAGTTGAACTAATGATTATTTACACTGACTGTTTAATTTATTTCCACTTACAGAGATTGAAGCCTTTCCCCTCGTGAATCCTGAACGCTATATAAAAAAATCTAGAGTCGCTGATCAGCGACTCTAGATTTTCGATTTAAATGTTTGTCTATTCAAAACGATTATTTATGGAACGTAGAGGTCCATATTCAATCCATTCAAAATTCTTTCTGCATGAGAATATAACATGCTATCATTGCTTAAAATTCTTCCGTGAACAATTCCTTTAAAACCGGATCCTGCAAATACAGGTGATCCACTGTCACCCGGCTGTGAAATTGTGCTTGTTTCAAAAAGATATCTGCCAGGACCTGTGCTACTAGTAAAATATACATCTTTGCCCTGTAATGTTCCAGTAGTTGTGTCTGTCGTTGCTCCTGATTTAATGACAGTTTCACCTATTTTACTGGAGGAAATAGCTTGAACTCCCGTGAGTCTAGTAGGGTTGCCAGGGTTAATTCCCGAGGTATTGTAAATGACATTACTTGGATTGGTAAGGGCTTGAATATCTTTCTCAACGTTCTCAGCAATAATAATGCAATGATTCTTTTGAGACCCCTACTTACCTTCTACAAGTGTTTAGTTTATTAGAACTTCTTCTGCACTAATTATTATTTTTTTCTCGTCTTCAAAGCTTGACTGTTCAGATTGAAATACTGCATTTAGAACAATATCCACGTCTGAATTTTTAATTTGTTCAATTTGCTCTGATGTTAGTGTGATCTCATACTTTTCGGAATACCAGTGGTCTTTCATTAATTTCGTTGTTAACCCTTCACTTGTGATTGACCTTGGTGGAAGAATTGTCTCGCCACCCATTTGCAAATCTACATCGAGGATTTGCTTGGAATGAAGAATTTCATTATCTGCTTCAATCCCTATATACTTTATTCCTGGTTGAAAAATGAAGGTATGATCTTTTGTTGCTTCAATGATCAATTGGAGCTCATATTCCCCAATTTGTTTGCTCGCTCTCATTTGATTACCATCTCTTTGCATTTGATCAGGAGCATTAGAATTGTCCATTGAAGGATTGGAACACCCAAACAGAATAAGAGAAATCATAAGGATGATGGATACTTGCTTCAAAGTTTGGCCTCCTTTCAATCAGAGTATTAAAATAAAACACTTCATAAGTTAAGACGTAAAATATCCCATAATGTTAATGATAAAATTATCAAAAAAAAGTAAGTATATTCTCCTGTTATTTCGCCTCCACATAATTTTAGTCATTAAATTATAGACCTACCAAAAAACCGCCTGCAAGCAGACGGCCTCGTGTAATTCACTTAAAATCCAATTAACGTGCCGCAAATTTGCGACGAGCATAACGAAATACAATGCCATGTTTCGGTGACAGCAGCAGTGCGAGAACAAATAAAATTCCAGCAACAGCCACCATGCAGCCAGCGATGGAAGCATCCAGGGCGTATGCCATGATATAACCTCCAATCGAGGAAGAAGCCCCGATCAGGACGGCATACAGAATCATTTTACCCAGACGATCTGTAAGCAGGTAAGCCGTCGCCGCAGGTACAATTAGCATACCCACAACGAGGATCGACCCAACACTTTCAAATGAAGCTACGGATGTCATGGAAACGAGTCCCATGAGCAGATAGTGGAACAAAACCACCGGAATGCCGCAGGCTGCAGCCAACGCCGGATCGAACGCACACAGCTTGAACTGTTTGTAGAACAGTCCAATGACGACAAGGATAACCAGCAAAGTGATGCCTAGCATCCAGACCGCTCTCGGCCCGACATCCGTACCTCCAAGGGTTAGCGTATCCCACTGAACATAAGCAATCTCGCCGAACAAGACACAGTCCAGATCCAGATCAATGTGCTGAGCGTTTAGACTAATGAGAATGACACCTACTGCAAAGAGTGCCGTGAACACAATTCCGATGGAAGCATCAGACGATAGACCACCCGCCTGCAAACTCTGTATGAAGAATACCGTCAGTAGACCAAACACGGTGGCACCGAGTAGCATCCATAACGAATCTCTGGAACCGCTCCACAGGAAAGCAATTGCAATACCGGGGAGAACCGCATGGCTGATCGCATCACCGACCAGAGCCATTCGCCTCAGAATCAGAAAACAACCGAGGATGGCGCAGGCAGAAGAAACCAATACAGCCGTCAATATAATCCAAAACGTTGCCATTACATCTCCCCCCGTTCCTGCTGATTTCGCTGTGCAGCGAGAGTCTGGAGTGTGGCTCGTTCTTCACGCATATAGGCGGACTTCGCCTGAATACTTCGCAACCTTCGAGCTAAAAGTCCACGACGCGGAGCCAGCAAGGCTGATCCGGCAAACAATACCGTAGCTGCAAGCACCGTTACAGGTCCTGTCGGCAGGTTAGGCACGAGCGTGCTGAAGATGGTTCCTGTTGCTCCGCTCAATGCACCAAATATGCCTGCGAGCAACACCATCAGTGCGAGTGAGTCCGTCCAGCAACGTGCCGCTGCTGCCGGAGTTACCAGCAAGGCCGCAACAAGTACGACACCAACGGCCTGAATCCCGGCAACTACTGCAATCACCGTCAAGAGCAAAATGAGCTGCTCCAACATGGCTACTGGCAGTCCCATGCCTCGTGCAAAGCCCGGGTCAAAACTCACCAGTTTGAATTCCTTGAACCAGGCAAGGCAGGCGATCAGTAATACGAGACATACGCCACCCATGACATACACATCCGTCATGACCATGGACGCCGCCTGTCCAAACAAATATTTATCAAGTCCGCTTTGGCTTCCGCTCGCCCCATGCTGGATGCGCGTCAGCATCACTACGCCAACCCCGAAAAATACGGTTAACACGATTCCCATCGCCGCATCCTGCTTGATCCGGGAGTAGCGTGTAATCCACGAGATTCCGAAGGTTGCGACAATACCGGCCACCAGAGCACCGAACAGGAATAAGCCTACGGACTTCGTTTCCGTCAACATAAATGCAATACAGATCCCGGGCAGAGCAGCATGAGCGAGGGTGTCCCCCATCAGGCTCTGCTTACGAAGAAAGGTGAAGGTGCCAATAATTCCGCTACTGAATCCCAGCAACAGACAGCCAAGCAATATCCAACGTGTATTGGGGTCGGACAAGATGGCAATGATCCAGTTCCACATGCACTACACCTGGCCTTTCTCCGTCCGGCTTCCGATCATCGCAATCCGGCCTCCGTACGTCTCTTGCAGTGTATCCGGTACAAACACTTCGCTTGTCGGTCCGCCTGCCACCAGTCGTCCATTGAGCAGCAGCACATGGTCGAAATATTCCTCGACTGTCGTCAGATCATGGTGAACGACCAGTACTGTCTTGCCTTGTTTTTTCAACTGTTCCAAAAGCGAAATGATCGCTTTCTCCGTGGTGGCATCCACACCTGCAAACGGCTCATCCATGAAATACAGATCCGCGTCTTGCACGAGTGCCCGCGCCAGAAAGACACGCTGCTGTTGTCCACCGGACAGCTGACTGATCTGGCGGTACATGTAATCGCCCATGCCGACTTGCTCCAGGCAGTGTGCTGCCAGGTCCCGCTCCTTTTTCCCCGGACGACGGAACCAGCCTAGATGACCATATCTTCCCATCATAACTACATCAAGTGCATGCGTTGGAAAATCCCAGTCGACCGATTCCCGTTGTGGCACATATCCGATACGACGACGTTGTTCCCGGTACGATTGTCCGAATATCCGAACCTCGCCATGCATCTTCGGTACCAGTCCCAGAACGGCTTTGATCAGGGTGGATTTCCCTGCGCCATTAGGTCCGAGAATTCCGATGAGTTGTCCTTCCGGGATATCAAAAGATACGCTGCTAAGCACTGGTTTTTTATGATACGCAACAGCCAGATCCCTCACACTAAGAGGAGCCGATGTTGGCTGCGTTCCCTGCAAGTGGCTGTTGTTCAGTTTTGTAGGAGTTGGTTCCGATAAAGTTGTATCATTCATAATCCTGTAACTCCTCTCTTCATGTGATTCATTATTTCAGGGCTTCTACAATCGTCTCAACATTGTGGCGAATCATACCGATGTATGTGCCTTCTTCCGTTCCTTCAGCCCCCATGGCATCCGAGAACAGTTCTCCACCAATGCTAACCGTATGTCTTTTTTGAGCTGCTCCGGCAATGATGGCTTCCATCGCTTTTGCAGGCACACTCGATTCAACAAATACTGCTTTGATATGGTTATCCACGAGATAATCCCGCAGTTCGCTAACATCTTTTGCACCATATTCAGCTGCTGTACTAATGCCCTGAAGCCCCATGACTTTCATGCCATAGGCTTGACCGAAATATCCAAACGCATCATGTGCTGTAACCAATACCCGGCTTGCTTCCGGAATCTCCAGAATCTTCTCACGTACCTCGGCATCCAAAGCATCGAGCTTCGCTAAATACGTCTCCGCCTGAGCCTTGTATTCTTCAGCATGGTCCGGGTCAGCCTCCACCAGTGTATCGCGTACAGATTCTGCCGCATGCATCCAGTGACTTACGTCAAACCAGACGTGTGGGTCATATTCCGTACCGCCTGTGTCTTTGCCTGAGTGCAATTCCTCGACTGGAATGGTCTCTGTAACGGCTGTAACCAGCTTGCTTGAGGACATTTTCTCCAAAATGTCTGTCATTTTACCTTCGAGATGCAGTCCATTATAGAAAATGACTTCCGCTTGCTCCAGCTTGCGAATATCACCTTGGGATGCCTTGTACAGGTGGGGGTCAACGCCTGGGCCCATCAGACCGGTAACATCAACATATGCCCCGCCTACCTCACGTGCTACATCCGCAATCATACCCGTTGTCGCTGTTACCTGTACTTTTCCTCCACTGCCTGTCTCTGCATTGCTTGAACATGCTGTAAGCACCACAACCAGCACCAGAGCCGCAAGTGTAATGAATCCCCTCTGAATACTCCTCATTTTCACCATTAACAATTCAATCGTCCCCTTTCCCTCTCCTAAAATAATTGTCCACATCTAATTTTGTTGTACAAGGTATTAAGTTTTAATCAAGACTAATAATGTTTCCCTTGTGCAAATTTTATCCGAAGCCAAAAAAAAAGGCAAGGGATAATTTCCCCTGCCTGTCCAGATTCATATGTTGCTCACTTCATTAACCTGTTAGATGTGATGTTAAAAGAGCTACACCTGCGGCGTTTCTTTTACATTACTCGTTGTCTTTTCCTTCGTCTTTCTTCCCTTTTGGCGTTCCATCAAGACCATATACTTCATCATATGCATCGAAAATTTTCCGTGCAATTGGCGAAGCACTGACTGACCCGAATCCACCTTCTGGTACAACAACAGCTACAGCAAGCTTCGGATTGTCCCGTGGTGCAAAGGCAATAAACACCCCGTTCTCCTTCTTGTTCGGCCCTGTCCCCTGTTCTGATGTTCCTGTTTTCCGAGCATAATCGTAAGGGAAACCGTCAAAAGAACTTACTTTGGTGACCATTCCTTTATGAACTTCATTCCAGTGCGCATCCGCAAAATCAACTTCATTGAGTACTTTAGGTTTAAATTCCTTCACTACATTGCCATCCGCATCACGGATTTCCTTCACCAGATGCGGTTCCATCCGTTTACCCTTATTGGCAAGCATCGTCGTGTATTGTGCGAGTTGCATCGTGGTGTACTTGGCTTGTTGTCCAAAGGAGGCAAATGCCAAACGTGTTAGAGCTGATTCGTCTTTATTAGTATATTCTAGCCTACCCAGAAATTCATTAGGCAGATCTACACCAGTGGACACACCCAAGCCAAATTCCTGCATGTGTTTGTGCCAGACATCGATGCCTTTCTCTGAGCCATATTTACTTAACAAACGTTTCCCCACCATATCAATCATGAAGGCATTGGAGGATTTCTCAATCGCCCTTCTCGCGTTAATAGAACCATTATAAGCAGAATGCGAGTTCTTCACTTTTCGTCCGTCTTTCCCCAAAACCGCATATCCCTGATCGGGATAGGTCTGTCCTGCTGTAAATAATCCCTCTTTCAATCCAATCAGCACACTTAGCGGTTTGATTACCGATCCAAGAAGTACTACGGATTCTGCGTGACTAGGCTTGGCATCATTCGGTGGGAACGACTCGGTGGTTCCATTCCGGAACACATATTTGATTTTGTCATAATCCCAATCGTTCGGATCATAATCCGGCATACTCGCCATAGCCACCACATTTCCCGTATCCACTTCCATGGCTACTGCGTATCCGGTAATCGCCTTCGGAAGTCTGCGCAATTCGTCCGTTATCGCCTCTTGTGCGGCCATCTGAATTTCCTTGTTAATAGTGGAGACCAGACTATAGCCTTTCTCCGGTGGAGTTTGTAGCATCGTTCCATCTGGCAGATTACGTGCGTCAATATCAATGGACTGATAACCGCTTCGTCCACGGAGTTCTTCCTGGTATTGAAGCTCCAGCCCATCGAAGCCAACCTTCTCTTCCTCATGATAGACAAGCCCTGGATCACGCTGGGTACTTGCAGCTTCACGAATGGCTTTGTATCTGACAATGGAATCTGGTGCCCGTTTGAACTCTCTTGTGTAACCCACAACCTGAACGGCTACACCATCCGGGTCATATTTTCTTATGTTTTCTTCCAGCACCATAACCCCTGGATAATCCGCCTTTTTCTCCATGAAAAAGGCAATTTCTTTGGTCGATAGATCCGACTTCACAAGCCTCGGCACATACCCGAACGTTTTCTGGTAATCCAGATCCAATCGTTTAATGATCTCTTCCGCGTCCGGTTGCTCTTTGTCCCCTGGATTAAACTGCTTAAACACAGCGGCCAGATCATGAGCCAGTTCCTCCGCTTCCTGCCTGCGTTCATCATTCCGATAATCCTCATATAACAGTACATAGAGTGACTGTACAGGTTCGGAATAGGCGAGCGCGACTTCCCCTGTCGCATCATAGATGGGACCACGAACAGGTGCAAGCGGAATGTCTTTGGTATTACGACTCGTTTCCATATACGTCAGTTCAGGACCTTCCACAAATTGCACAAAGGCCAACCTGAAAATAAGGATACTGAATATGACAAATGCCGCGAAAAAAAACACATTCAACCTTGCGGTGGAAGGCTTGTTAACGGGTGTGTCTTCCTCAGTCATGGATTTCTTTTTTAATCGGTTAAACATCTTTTTAAGCCTCTCCCGTTCCTCTATAAAAATAAATTCTTTAATCCGTTCTGTACGTGTTCAATTTCTTAATTTTGATCCTATCTCATACAAGTCTACCAAAGGTTAGCTATCACGTCTTTCAAATTTTGGTTACATTTTCGTAAACAGAACCGTTACATTAACCAATCTACCGATTCCAATGTAAACACTGACATATCAACGTTATCTCGTTCTCCCGAAAGCGTTCACCCTTCCCTTATATAAACGTGACATAGCTCAATTGGTTACACATTAATGTAATTAATTCCTTCACCCCACGATCCATTCTCCGCTTGGAAACAAAAAAGAGGACCCACGAAGGGTCCTCTCTGTAACCAATGCCTCACATCACTGTGTGCCTGATTCCGATTCTGAATCTTTATTCTTGTCTTTTTTTGGTACACCGTCGAGACCGAATTCCTCGTCATAGGCATCGAAGATCGCACGTGCAATCGGAGCCGCACTGCTCGATCCAAAGCCCCCTTCGGGGATAACCACAGCGACAGCAAGCTTCGGATTATTACGTGGTGCATAGGCGATAAACACCCCGTTATCCACCAGTTTACCGCCTACTACCTGTGTCGATGTTCCTGTCTTTCTGGCAAAATCGTAAGGGAATCCGCTAAATGCGGATACCTCGGTTGCCATGCCTCGTTGTACTTCATTCCAGTAGGCATCGTTAAACTCCACCGTGCTGAGTACCTTCGGTTTTACTGTTTGCACGATATTGCCTTCAGAATCACGGAACTCTTTGACCAATTGCGGCTCCATGCGTTTACCTTTGTTCGCCAGCATCGTTGTATACTGGGCAAGCTGCATCGTTGTATATTTTCCCTGCTGTCCAAAGGAGGCATATACCAGCTTGGTCAAGGAACTCTCGATGCTGTCCTTACCATATTCTTTGCGCCCAAGATATTCATTAGGCAGGTCTACACCTGTGGAGATACCTAACCCAAATTCCTCCATGTATTCGTCCCACACATCGACACCCTTTGCACCATACTTGGAGTACAGCTTCTTCCCGATCTCGTCGATCATGAACACGTTCGAGGAATGACGAATCGCATCACGCGGACGCATCGCACCGTACACATGACCTGAGGAGTTCTGCACCCTGCGATTGTCTCCACCAAAGGTCGTTGAGCCTCTATCTGAATATACGGTATTTGCAGTGAAGAAACCTTCCTTCAAACCGATCAATACACTAAGCGGTTTGATCGTTGAACCAAGCAATACAACGGACTCCGCCCGTTTCTTGGAATCATCTGGCGGGAACCCTCTAATCGTACCATTCTGATAAATATATTTTATTTTTTCGTAATCTTCCGTGCTTATACCACCGGTTCTCCATACGTTAGTATCATAGTCCGGCATACTGGCAGCAGATACGATTTTCCCGGTATCCACTTCCATCGCAACCGCAAACCCGGTCTTGGCATTCGGATGCAATCGACCGGAAACCGGGTTCCGGTGTAGCCAGCTCAACTGGTCCAGGATGGCCTGTTCCGTTTTCATCTGAACGTTCTTGTTAATGCTGGAAATCAGGTCATACCCTTTCTCCGGCGGGGTAGAACCTGCTACGCCTTCAGGCAAATTACGCAAATCAACATCAACGGATGTATATCCGCTTTTGCCGCGGAGAGCATCCTGATATTGCAGTTCCAGTCCATCAAAGCCTACAAATTCATTTTCCGTATACACAAGGCCCGGATCCGTTTGCGTTTTATTGGCCTCGTCCACCTCTTTGTATTTGTTCAAGGACTTCGAACTTCTGAACTTCTTCAGATAACCGATTGTCTGAACCGCTACCGTATCCGGATCGTAGAATCGTACACTCTCCTCTACGATCTGAATACCTTTGAACTCGTCCTTGTGCTGTAGGAAATAAGCGACTTCTTCCTCGGACAGATCACTCTTGATCAGACGTGGCATAAAACCATTCGATTTGCGGGAATTCAGATCCATCTCTTCAATAATTTTCTCCACCGTAAGTGGCTCTGAATCTTTCAGCCTGTACTGTTCAAACACATCATGTAACCGGGTTGCAATATCCTGCACTTCACCTATGTTAGGACTCGGTTTCCCATCAACATCCCCATAGTTTTTATAAAGCGTAAGATAGAGAGATTGAATGGGCTTGGAGTAAGCCAACTTCACCTCACCTGTGGAATCATAGATCGTGCCTCTCACAGGAGGAAGCGGTACATCCTTGGTAATATTACTTGCTTCTTCCTGACTGAGCTCAGGTCCTTCGACGAATTGCAAAAACGCCAAACGTACAATAATAACGCTAAAAATAACAAAGGAAGCGAAGAAAAATACGTTCATTCGGTAGCTAAATCGCCGTTTGTCTGTAAGTTCATCCTTCTCATTGGAATGCTTTTTCATCCATCCTACCTCTTTCATGACTTGATGCATACCGCTCAAACTGGTTCTTCCCGGCATGATAACCTGGCAACGTCGTCATATGAAGGACCCATGTCCGTTGTACTGTCAAGCTGATTGATCCTTTAGATGGGTGTCGGCAAAATTCGGAGGATTAAACCAATCTCCACTGATCGCCCATGTCGGATCAAGCGGAACCCAGCTCTCGGAATCACTCAAATACACTTCATTCCACGCATGTGGACCGTATCCTCCCTGGCCGTTATAGCCAAGTCCTGTAACGACTTTGACTTCAAGTCCTTGTGAACGGGCCATCACGGCATAGAGACGGGCATAATCAATACATACGCCTTTGCGTGTATCAAATGTATTCTGCGGAGTCTGTTCATGCCATATGCCCTTTTGCTCATAGTCATCCACTTTACCATAGTCATACTGAATACGTGAACCTACCCAGTCATATAGCGCTCTTGCTTTGGCTTCATCTGTCGATTGGCCTTTGATAACCTCACGAGCCGCAGATTCAATGTCTGTCGGAATATTATGGTCAATGACTTCATATTTGCGTTGCAAGATACCGCCAAGTTCCTTCTGCACAGCCTGCGTAAATACGGGAAGCTTGTCCTTGATGAACGTACCAGACAACGGTTCGATCACCGATTTGGCCCCTTGCATATAGATGGGAGATGCCTCCACATATCGGCTGAACATGCTCCCAGGGTAGAGACTGACAATCATGAACAGCACCGCAATGACGATCATTCCGCGGACAGAGCCTATAATCGTGCCTATCAATGCACCTGTCAACCTGCTAAACATACCTTTAGGAGCACTTTCCTCGCCTAGCCCCTGCCTGCTTCTAAACATAAATGAAGACAGCAATCCAAGAACCAATCGGATGAGTCCGTAGCTAAGTACAAATAATACAGCGAACCGCATCAGCGGAAAATCTGCAATCGCTGTAACCAACGTATAATACATCTGTTCCCACCGGTTCAACTCGCGGTTAGGCATGGCTGAAGCATACGCAGACAACCACTGCTGCACATATGGCGCAAGCCACATCGTCAAACCGATCGACAACAGAATACCAATGACGGCCATAATGCCATCCATCAGGAACCCGAAGAGTCTGCCTGCTGAACGCGAAGCCCCTCTGGACCATCCCTGAAACAATGAAGCAGCCACAATCAGCAGCAGCATAATGGTGATGCCATTAAACTCCTTCAGGCTGTCCAGCCAATTCTGCAGCACGTACTGATTCCCCCTTTTACTACGATGCTGGTGCTGTTTTGTTCTCCTGTGCCTGTTCGACAAACGTACGTATGGTTTCATTGTCGAGTTTCCATTCGCCGAGTGAAATTCCGCGGAAGGTCACATCGACTTTATCCGATTGAGTTCGGCCCTTAATCTCCACATTGGGACTTGTGATGGTAAATGCGCCATCCTGTCCTTTGACGTATGTTGCTTTGGAAGCTTCCTTGAGCATCATGCTGGTCGCTTCTTTCTTCAATGTGTCCATCGTACTGGATTGTACGTCTGTCACTGTCTGTTTGAGCTGATCAATGGAGATGCCGCTGTATATCAGTAGAGCCGCAATAATGATGATGGCAATCGCCCATTTCAATACGGTTTTGACCACATTCAGAACAAAGAACAAAATGATCAACGCAACCACGATCACCAGCCAGTTCTGCATCACAAACTCTTTCATTACTTCTATGTTCATGACTACACCTTCCGTATTAGAATTCATTCGTTACACTTCCCGAATATTATACATGATTTCCGAAGCTGCTGTCAGCTAAGCCCTCCCTCGTAAAAATAAACGGTCTAAGTTCGTCCCGCCAGGCGTACAAGTAGTACCATGAGGTTCTGCTAGCGAACGGGGAACACGTTCAAAACCTGTAATGTGAATATGCATCGCTTAACAAGGAGGGGCTTATGTGAAAACAGCCATCTGGCTATACCTATTTTTGTTCCTTGCCGTATTTGATTTGCACGCTCAGTATCCCATTCTGACCCCTTTTGCCATCTCGCTTGGAGCCGCCCCTACCTTCATTGGCTGGATGATGGGCATCTATTCCTTAACGCATCTCCCTGGCAATCTGATTGCAGGAACACAAATTGATAAACACGGCAGTCGTCGCTACATTGTGTTCAGTCTGCTTGGGGCAGGATTTATCCTGCTTTTGCAAGCTCATGTCCATACCCCATGGCAACTACTGGCGCTGCGTTCCATCAGCGGTTTTGTGCTGGCCTTCCTGTCTCCAGCATGTCTCGCCCTGCTAGCACAGCTATCCAGCGATCCAGTAAAACAGGGTAAGTATATGTCAGGTCACGGGGTAGTTCATACGCTCGCTTCGGTTGTATCTCCAGCAGCTGGTGCCATTATTGTGGGTTCTATGGGATTCTCCGCTACATTCTCAGGCTTAGGTTATCTGCTTATTCTCACAGGTGTCATTGCATTCTTGACCATGCCCCGCGGTATTGTCAAGCAGCATGAGAAAGTAACGGAACCTGCGAAACCTGACGTTGCACCCGCAGATACTACAAGTGCATTCCTGCCGGTATCCTGGCGATACTTTGCCTTGCCTCTGGTTATCGCCTGTGCTCAGGGGATTCTCTTCTTCGAATTACCCCTGCGGGGAGGCGGACATTCGTCCATGATGTCTACCGGCCTACTGTTCTCCATAATCAGTATCGGGGCCCTCTCCACACTCAGCATGTTATTTCTCAATCGGTATTCCCCGAAACTGCGACTGGTTACGGGTGTGCTCCTGATGTCCTTATGTTTTTTTGTGATGGCAGCTATTCCGCAAATTCCGTTGTCTACCGCATTGTTTGTACTTGGGATGTCCAAAGGTATTATCTTTCCAGCTATGGCTACCCTATTTATTCGTCTAAGCGGAGGAAGCAAGTTGGGGCGCATTTTCTCGCTGCAATCCATCGCCACCTCCATTGGTTCTTTCATCGGCCCCATCACAGCCGGACAACTCCGTGTCGGTTTATCGCCCTATTTCATCGCCTTTGTTCTGTTAATGATTGGTATGCTGCTGCTTCCATACTATACAACCAGACGTGAAGCCTCCCTCGCCGATCCTAAAAGTATATTGAATTAGGCCTGTATTTGCATAAGCTTTGCATCATTCCCCCATTTACAGCTAAACTATATACAACGGACTGACGTTTTACACGTTCATAAAGCTAACTGGGAAATCTATCTTTCACAATCACCGAAGGTTTTATCTTATTGAAGATCATCAGTAAGGTTGAACGATTAGCCAAAAGTAGTGAAGGGGACGGAATCGATTTTGAAGAAGCGGTAGCGTTCGCCTAAAAGCTTTCTGTAAGAAAGCTGCTTCGAAAGCATACGCTGTCTCCATATTTCAACCTATAACAAATCAATCAGGAAATTTGGAGACAACAGCGATCGGAAGAACGATCCGTAACCGGAACGGCCACTGTTAGCTATTACTTACCTAATGATGAACATGAAATAGGATTTAGATACTTTCGAATAATGTGACTTGATGGGGTTGTTCTATCCTTTTAGCATCGTGTAAAGAAAAGCAGTCCATTTTATATAATCCAGTCGATTTTCGCTGCAACATTTCCCGGGGAATGTCGACATAAGCTCTCGAACAAGAGGTGAATAAGATGCCTATTCATGTCATTGTGGAAGGTAAGAATGACCGAAGCAAATTAAAACGTTTGGTTGGACCCGAAATCAACATTCTATGCACGTTTGGAACGCTTAATTCACTCAAGCTGGAGACCCTGCGCAAACAGGTCGGATATGATGAAGTTTTTTTATTTATGGATAATGATAGTTCCGGCAAAAAAATTAGAGGTGTGCTTCGGGATGCTTTCCCAGATGCAGTACAGATGTATACACGACGAGGATATGCAGGTGTAGAAGGAACGCCTGATGAGTATATCATTGCCCAGCTGGAGAAGGCCGGGTTAGAGACATACATCCAATACCCTGAACATCCTCTCTATTAAAATGGAAATACAAAAATGCTGCCTTAGGGTTGATATCCAACCTGAAGGCAGCCTTTATAGTATGATGATCAGATCATTATTCGTTGATCAGATTGCGAATATCCTCGGCAATTACAGCTGGCACAACGTCCTCTGTATTAAAGGCATTATATACCTTGCGCAGCTGGTTGTTCTCATCCACCAGCCCAATCATGTTCATATGGGCAAAATCGTCCTTATTCTCCCCTTCGATCAGGATCTGGAATGAATCCCTGGCGAACTGTTTTGTTTTGTCCATATCCCCTCTCAAGAAGTACCATCCCGAATAATCCGCATGGAAGCGGTCCGCGAAAGTCTTA
Organism: Paenibacillus sp. Z3-2; assembly: GCF_054161325.1. Taxonomy (NCBI): domain Bacteria; kingdom Bacillati; phylum Bacillota; class Bacilli; order Caryophanales; family Paenibacillaceae; genus Paenibacillus; species Paenibacillus sp. Z3-2. Next base: position 5,441,364 of record NZ_CP096397.1, read on the forward strand.
ATCTTCTCTCTTGTATCGACTTTCGGGTCGAATGAAATGGATACAAACGAGACATCTTTACCGAAGGTGTCGTCCTCTTTCAACAGATCCTGCACCTGGGATAACGTAAACGTCGTAATAGGGCAGACATCTGGACAACTGGTGAAATAAAAGTAGAACAATCGGACTTTCCCTTGAGTATCCTCCAGCGATACCGTACTCCCATCTACATTTTCCATAGAAAAGGATTGGATTTCACGGATCTCAGGTAATTTTTCCTTACCGGCAAACACGGTGCCCCACATCAGATACACAGCCATAATCAGTGCGAGCCCCAGCAGCATCCATGTCCATTTGTACTTTTTCAGCATCTTCCTCGTCCCTTCTATATCTCCTCTAATGAATACGCATACATATGTGAATCAAAAAGTCCTCACGTTCGTTACGCTTAATCCATGCATTGTGACATATGTATTCAAAGAAACCTACTTTTTATGAGATTCTATATTATTGTAACGGTTTGAAGGAACAATGCCCATACATTATTTCACCGTTGAAAAATCATTCGAATTGTATCGTGTATTCTCTGGCGAAATTCCCCTTTGTATTCGATATAAAGTTTATCACAGGAAATACCGAAATAGTTTGACAAACCACGTACATTTATTGGTTATAATACATTTATTGTCATCTCTTTGAAATTTGGGGTGTTTTGCATCCTGACAGGCGGATATTATACACTATATATGGGTATCACCTAGATAGAGAAGCAATATGCCTTAGAACGATACACCACACAAAGGAGACGTTTATGGATACCTCTACACATTTTGTCATGGGGATTGGTTTAGCCGGTCTGGCTTATATCGATCCTGTCGTCGCGGCGAGTCCCATGCTTGCAGCTGCAGTAATGGTTGGCACGATCGCTGGTTCCCAGGCCCCTGACATCGATACTGCGTTACGTCTCAAAAGCAATTCGCTATACATTCGGAATCATCGGGGCTTGTCACACTCTCTGCCGTTTCTCCTGTTATGGGTTCTGCTCATCACCGGCGTCATTGCACTGATATTCCCTGGTGTACCTATGGGCCACGTTGCCACTTGGACCGCTGTAGCCGTAGGCTTTCATGTATTCACTGATCTGTTCAATACCTATGGAACCCAGGCTGCCCGGCCTTTTACGGAACGCTGGATTGCCTGGAATATCATTCATATTTTTGATCCATTTCTATTCACCACGCATGTCGTGGCTATCCTGTTATGGGCCTTTGATCTGTTCGCCCCTGCACCACTCTTCATTACGTTGTATAGCTTGACTGGTTTATATTATGTATGGCGGACGATTGCTCGTGAACAAGCAGTTAGAAAGGTTAGGCGTCTCGATAACAGCCCGGAGCAAGCAAGATACATCGTCATTCCGACGATATCCTGGAATCGCTGGCATGTGGTTAAAAGCGTTAAAGATGGCAGTTATGAGATTGGTAAAATGGATGGTTCTACTCTGGCATGGAGCCTGCACGCCTCGTCTTCTACTCATGCGGCCGTTGAAGCTTCACGCAAATCACCGGAAGTCAGTGCCTTCCTCTACTTCACCTCCTATGCGGTGGCTGAGGTTGAAGAATTGCCTGCCGGTTACAAGGTACGCTGGGCAGATGTACGTTATCGACATCGGAAACAATATCCATTTGTCGCTGTAGTCGTGATGGATCGGAATTTCGAAACGATCGATACGTATGTAGGCTGGTTAAGTGATGAGAAGATGGATAAAAAACTTTTATCCGCACGCCCTTGACGAAGCGAGCATGGCAAGGCACAATCAGACATAGGAACTGATACGCGAGAAAGCCCGGAGCGTTTCCGCCCCGGGCTTTCTGTTTATCCTGTTTTGTTGCTGTTTGGTTAAGATAAATTATTTGCCAGACCCAGCCAGAGACTGCTCAGCGATTTGTACCAGACGTTTGGTGATATATCCACCCAGAGATCCTGTTTCACGGGAAGTGTAGTTACCATAGTAACCGTCTTGTGGAATAGTTACACCCAGTTCCTGTGCAGCCTCCATTTTCAATTGTTGCAGTGCTGCAGTCGCTTGAGGTACCACCAAGTTGTTTGAAGAACGAGATCCTTGAGCCATAATTTATAATCTCCTTTCAATCTGTGTCTGTAATGTATTGCAAGCTTGCAAGATTATTATGGCTCGTACGCTTCAGGTTATACGGAATTTTACTACATTTATAGGTGGAGGTTTTTCCCAATGAGCAAAGGCTTATCCTTATGGTTCGCATTCTCTTCGATCATCTTGTTAGCGGTTACAGCAGTTACAATCTCCTACTCTGGTTGGTTAGCCGCACTACTGTTTGTGCTGTCCATTGCCAACATTGGTTGGGGATTTGTGATTCGTGCCAAAAAAGAACGTCAGGAAGTGCGCTCGACTGCTTCAGAGCCTACTTCTTGAGCAGATCATTTCTCAACACTGAACGTACAAAAAAATAAAGAGGAGTCCTTCAATAGGGCTCCTCTTTATTCATATTAACTATTCATTCCGTTAGATATGAAGTTCTTGTTCAGCACTACAGTTTACGTTTAGGTACAAACCCCATACGTTCTTTCACTGCATCCAACGTTTGAGCAGCAACTTCTTCTGCACGGCGGGCTGACGTATCCAAGACCTCGGCCAATTCTCCAGACTCACGAATCTCATTATACCGTTGTTGTAGCGGTTCAATCACAGATACAACTACTTCAGCCAGTTCCTTTTTGAACGGACCATACATCTTGCCTTCATAACGCTCTGCTACTTCCTTAAGGGTCATGCCGGCACATTCAGCGTAGATACTCATTAGATTGCTAACTTCGGGTTTGTTCGCCGGATCGTATACCACTTCGCGTCCAGAATCTGTAGTAGCACGGCTGATTTTTTTGCGAATAACATCTGGTGGATCAAGTAGAGCGATATAGCTGCCAGCGTTAGGGTTACTTTTGCTCATTTTCGAAGAGGCATCATCAAGTGACATGACCCGAGCACCCACCTGTGGAATATACGGATCTGGAATGGTGAAGTACTCCCCATAACGGTGGTTAAAACGTCCTGCCAGATCACGTGTCAGCTCCAAATGCTGCTTCTGGTCCTCGCCTACTGGCACAAGGTCAGCATTGTATAACAAGATATCAGCTGCCATTAATGATGGATAAACGAAAAGTCCGGCACCAACGGAATCTTTACCGGATGATTTATCCTTAAATTGAGTCATACGCTCAAGCTCACCCATGGAGGTCAGCGTAGTCAACAACCAGCCCAGTTCCGCGTGCTGCGGTAAATGGGATTGCAGAAATACGTTGGATTTCGACGGATCAATGCCTGCTGCAATAAACAGCGCAGCTACAGCTTCAGACTGTTCACGCAATGCCGCTGGCTCCTGAGCCACGGTGATGGCATGAAGATCAACCACCATGAAATGACACTGATAGTCATGCTGAAGTTTTACAAAATTTTTGATTGCACCAATATAATTACCCAATGTGAGCTTGCCGCTCGGTTGAATACCTGAAAGTACTGTTTTCATTGCACATAACGCCTCCCTGATTGTAAATAAAAAGCTCCCGCCATTCTCTGCGAACGCAAAAAGGCCCCACATCCGCAAGGGACGTGAGACCGTGGTGCCACCCTTATTCGCTTTTCTTCCATTGCTCCTGACCCTGAATCAAGTCAAGCCGAAGAATTGCCTTCATTGTTCCGTAACGTGGATTATACGGCAGACTCTAGTGGGGCAAGCCCGTTGCTGGCTGCGCCTGTTCAAATCCACACTCAAGGGTCCATTCGGTAAAGAGTTCACACCGGTTCACATCAACCACCGGCTTTCTGAAGAGGGTTCTCTTGGCCTACTTATCCCTGTCATCGATTTCATGTCATTTAATTCTAACTAAATGCTTTCAGAGTTCCATCTTAATGCGCACAGCCGCGAATGTCAAAATGAGATGAACTTTTTTACCCCGCACACCAAAATCTGTTATGATGGAATTGCTTATCCTATTGTTTACTTCACTCGAAGTAGAGCAGGAAATAGCTGGCATGTACACAATGACACGCCTGCAGCAGTATAGTCATCACAACTGCTTGCAGAAGATTTCAAGTGGGAAAAGGAGCATCGATATGAAACAAGTGACCAAAGGCCAATGGAATGGTTACGACACGTATATCCTACATAGCCGTGAATTGGAAATCACCCTGCTGCCGCGTCTTGGAAATAATATTATTTCTGTTCGCGATTTAGTGCAGGACAGAGATGTCGTCCGTCGTCCGGATGAAGACGATCTTGCCTTTTATCTGCAGAAGCCGTACCATTTTGGCGTTCCTCTTCTGATTCCACCTGGACGCATTCATCGGGGACAATTCGAATATGAAGGTGTTCGTTACCAGTTCGATCAAAATACGGCGAATGACAACCATATACACGGTCTCCACCGTACCCAATCCTGGTGTGTCAGTGACATTGAGGAAGATGAAGACGGCTGTGCAATTACGACCGAATTACTGACTGAAAATGAAGAGCACTGGATGGCTCAATTCCCGATTCCCCTGAAGCTTGAGATGACGTTCAGATTGCAAAACGCTGTATTTAGCCAGCGTCTGCGAGTTACCAATCTGAGCTCAACACCTGCTCCTTTCGGAATGGGATATCATACATGGTTTTTGCTAGACGGCAAACCTGCCGACTGGACATTGCAAGTGCCAGTTTCCGGACTATACGGACAGAATGAAGAACAACTCCCTACAGGTGAAATAGAATCTCTAGGTGAATGGTCTGCTCTGAACGAAGGCATCAACTTGCATGGACGTAACTGGGATACTTTGTTGAAAGCTACCGAAGGTGAACCAGCAACGGCTTACTTACGCCGACAAGATGGATATACATTGAAATATTCAGCAGATGAAGCATTTTTCAAACACTGGGTTCTCTTTACCAAAGGCGAATCCGATCAATTCTTGTGCATTGAACCGTATACTTGGCTCCCGGATGCACCCAATCTCGCTTTATCGGATGATGAGACAGGCTTGATTCGCCTGGAACCGGAACAACCTGTTGAGCTATTTACACGTATTGAGGTTATACCTCCTACAGACTAAGCGAGCTTAGCTTATCATCCTCTATGTTGCTTTTGCGCATATGAACCTATATTTTGATACCCTTATACAACTTGCCGACCCGCATTGGGTCGGCTTTTTTATATGACATATCTACCATTAATCATCCACTTTTTTCCTTACGCCATATCATGTATATTTCCGTATTCTCTAACCATACTAACATCACCAAGCCATAAGGAGGTGACACATATGTACGGAGGTCAAAACCAAGGTAGCGGTAGCCGCTCCAACAACCTGGTCGTTCCCCAAGCAAATGCAGCATTGCAACAATTGAAAATGGAAGCTGCACAAGAGCTGGGTGTGACGATTCCACAAGATGGTTACTACGGTAACTATACTTCCCGTGAGACAGGTTCTCTGGGTGGATACATCACTAAACGTCTGGTGCAAATCGCTGAGCAGCAATTATCGGGTCGTTCGTAAGCTCGTAATTTTTGCTTAAGTAGCGTAAAAATGCAAAAGCGGCCTTCTTCGGAAGTGCCGCTTTCTCTTGCGCAATGAATTATGAGGTCGACTCCATACCTGAATCCTTGTTGTATGTATTGGTTCTAGGGTAACGAATCATAAGGCTGGCCATATTGTAATTAGATTCCATCGTTGCATCTACCAAAATCATACCTTGTCTTACCGTGAAGTCATACGCTATTTCTCCATGTGTCCAATTACGCTTGAATTTCAACGTTTCCAGAGCCATCGCTCGGAAAGAAGTTCTTTGGGTATCGTTTAATCCTCCATCCTCGATTTCCATCTTCCCATCGCGTCCGGTTATCGGATTATGTCGAATTCCAAATTTTCCAATTACGTTGTTTCGTATTTGCACAAAAACTACTCCTGAATCTAAACCTGATAATTCATGATCAAGCTCTTTGAATACCAAATCTAACTGTCTTGCTAATGAAAGCTGTTCGATTTTCATAATAACACTCCTCCTATAAGCTTATAGTCCTAAACAACAAGGACTTACGACTCATTATATGACAATAAATATGCTCATTCAACAAAGAATGATAAACTTGGGTAATTATAACTATAATTTGCACAATTAATTGCCATTCCACTTCCTTAAACCGAGTTTTTTCACTTATTTGCGACAAAATATTCGAGAACTGAACATCGGGATCTCGAACAAAAAAAGCTGCAATCCGGTGTCTGTTAACACGGGATTGCAGCCATTTCATATATATTCAACCTATTTATCGGTTGCTGTCATCTGTAGAAACTGCTCAATATCGGCAATAACCAAGTCCGCAGCATTTTGCCAGAAATCCGGTTGCGTCAGATCGGTACCCAGATGTTTCTGAGCAAGTTCTTCGACCGTCATACGCCCTGTATCACGTAATAAATCATCATATTTATCTGCAAATGCTGTACCTTCCTGCTGTGCTCTTGCATAGATTCCCGCACTGAACATATAGCCGAACGTGTATGGGAAATTATAGAATGGCACACCAGTCAGATAGAAATGCAGTTTGGATGCCCAGAAATGAGGATGCTCTGATGCAAGCGCACCGCAGAACGCCTCCTGTTGTGCCTCCACCATTATTTTGGATAACTCATCCGCATTCACCAAGCCTTTTTTGCGTTGCTCATAGAAACGATTCTCAAACAGGAACCGGGCATGGATATTCATAAAGAACGCCACACTACGCTGTATCTTGTCTTCCAGCAACGCCAGCTTCTCTTGCTCATCTGTTGCCGCCTGTACCAGGGCATCTGCTACAATCAGTTCGGCGAACGTGGAAGCCGTCTCAGCCACATTCATCGCATAGCGCTGATTCAATGCAGGCAACTCTTCCATAATGTGTTGATGATATCCATGACCAAGTTCATGCGCAAGAGTCGACACATTGGATGGCGTCCCCGAGAAGGTCATGAAAATTCGGGTTGCTTTGCTAAGTGGCAGAGACGTACAGAATCCTCCTGGGCGTTTGCCAGGACGGTCTTCTGCTTCAATCCAGCGTTTCTCAAAAGCCATCTCTGCAAACGAGGAAAGTCTAGGACTGAACTTGGCAAACTGTTCAACAATATTGATCGCTGCCTCATCATAATTGATTTTGCCACTCGATTGGCCTACAGGAGCGTCTACATCGCTCCAGCTGAGCTTGTCTACCCCAAGCAGTTCCGCCTTGCGCTCCAAATACTGAACAAGGGCAGGTTTAGCCCCGTTAATCACATCCCACATCGTATCCAGTGTCTGACGTGACATCCGGTTGATGGCCAGAGGTTCTTTGAGGATATCATCCCAGCCACGTTTCTCATATAACTTCAGACGGAATCCTGCGAGATGGTTCAGTGTATCTGCGCAGAAATCTTCGACATCGGTCCAAGCCTGCTCCCAGTTTGCGAATACCGTCTCGCGTACATTCCGATCACTATCGCTCAGCTTGTTGGCAGCCTGTCCTGCGGACAGCATCACCGTTTCCCCATCTTGCTCAAATGGAATGTTTACCTTGCTGACAATCGTGTTATAGAATTTGCCCCAACCATGGTAACCATCCACACCCAGATCCAGAGCAAGACCTTCCAGTTCCGGCGACAGCTTCTCACGAGCCAACGTGCGACTCTCATTCAATGCAAATGCCAACGGCTGGATATCTCCCCGAGCAATCCACACATCCCACACCGAATCCGATGTCTGACTAAGTGTATTATCGAACTTCGACTTACTCCCGTTCAACATCGCACTAAGGGAACTGATTGCCCCCTGAAGCTGCGTTGCTTTCTTGTCCTTCTGGTTTTGTGATGAGAGACAAGATACAAACGCAGAACCTTCCGATATGCGGACATAGCAGCTTTGCAGCAGTTCCAAAATGGGATCAAATGCAGCCGTCTCTTCTAATGAAGTCGGTGCAGGTGTTTCGTTCAACAAATGTTGCAGTTTACGTACATCCTCTTCCAGTTCGATCAGATATGCAGCGAATGATTCGGAGGAAGAACCTCCACTAAAAATGGACTCCAGATCCCATACGGGGTGTAATGGCGTTTTCATTTAATCAGGCACCTCTCTCTATAAATTGGATCGTTAGGATTGAATTAAAAACTGGTTTTCTGTATGCTGTATCTCTATACTAGAGAAATAGCTACAGAGGTTGTTCAAAAAGTCCACTTTTGATTACGAATCATGCCTAACGGCATCATCAGCATCGAATATGAAATTCAGCCGAAATGTCCGTTGCTCACGTAGTTTGCCTACGCTCCGCTACTCCATTTCTAGCTTCATTCCATCTTCTCGGTACTGAAAACCAGACTTTTTGAACATGTATTCATAGCAACCTTCAGGAGGTAAACGTATGAAACCTTTACAAGTATCGGCTGATACAGCCGTCAAATTAGCAGAATCCTTAGGCGTACCTTTGGAACACTTGATGCACATGCCCCAACATATCCTGATGCAGAAGATTGCGGAACTCGCCAAACAAGAAGCATCCAAACCTGCCGCAACAGAAGGCGAACAGGAATGATTCCGTTTGAGAACAGCTGGCCTTACGATATTGTCATGGGAGATATCTATGTACAGCAATGCCCTTACTGTCATGCAAGCAATGTGCTGCTCCCCCTTAAACCGAAAGAGCTTGTGCTCATTCGCGAAGGCAAAAAGAAATTACTGGTCTTCCCCTGCTGTAATGCCAGCATGACCGTAATCGACAACGACAGTGACTATTTGTTATCCAGTCGTCCTGTCCGTAACTAATCCAAGATTAACCCTAGAGGGGGCTACGTTTCGTAGCCTCTTTCTCTGCTTCCAGCATCTCTTCAGGGAGTTCCAGCTTACCTGAAATCATCTGTTCGCGCAGCACGGCCCACTGTTCCCTTGAAGCACGAATCATGGCCACATCTGTGATCCGCTTGTCATGGATGACCTTGCCGAACCATTGCACCGCTTCATTAAACCGTCCTACCCTGCGGTTCAATTCCCCGAGCAAATATAACAGTTTGGCTTCATTGCCACCCGTTCCTTCACGTTCGAACACCTTGACATAAGCCTCAAGGCTAAATTCAAGAAAACGATGTTCCTGAGCATGATCCTCCATATAACGATACAGCCAGGCAATATGATGAAGAAGGCCAGCGACGACACGGTCCTTCTCCTGAATAACCTGTGCACACAGCAAAGCAAGCTTGTACGTAGCCAGCGCCTGTTCCAGTGTCCGTGCTCCGCTATAATCACGTTTTACCCAGCGATTACCGATCTGTTCCTTAAAAGCCTTGCGTTGCGCATCATTCAAATGCTCCGTTGCGTTCTCTGTGGAGGCAAACCCGCATTGCGGACAGATGCGAACCACATAAAAATCCGGATTCTCCAGCTTGTAATATGCACAAAAATCAGAATCTGTCCGGTAAGGCCTTTTCAAGCTCGGTCTTACCCGTGAGGTGTCATACTCGGTTTCACAATAATGACACGTCACTTTCACCTTATACAGCGGCTCTAATTCCACTCGGTTCCCCATTCCTCTCCCGTACGCTTATATTCGTATTCGGAACTATGGCGTATTTACAAAATGATGTGCAGGCCCGGATAAACGCTGCAGGATAAACGAATGCAAGGGCTCCTCCACACCAATCTGTGTTAAGGCTTGATTCATACACGCAAGCCAAGCCTCAGCCCGCTCAACCGTCACTTCAAAATGCATATGACGGGCACGCATCATCGGGTGTCCAAAAGCCTCGGAAAACAGCCCTGGTCCTCCGAAAAACTGAGACAAAAACATATACTGTTTGTCCATGACCGGCTGAATATCTTCCGGAAAAAGTGGAGCCAGTTGCTCATTCTGCTGAACGATCGGATAGAAAGCCTCGACCAGTGCGCGAACACCTTTCTCGCCGCCAAGATTGTCATAAATACTCAAACTGGGATTCATTCGTCTGATTCCCCTTTCTGATGTCGAATTTTGCAATATATTACACGTTCCGTGAACATTGTGAAAACAGTAACAATATTAAGGCTACAAAAGCCTTTATCTCCATTCTATCAAAAAAAACCAAAAAGTCCTATATAACATGAAATCATCAGAATGCATGACCAGCTATCTGTATATAGGACCTTCTTCAGCACATTACACAAAAAAAGCGCCAACCGCATGGGTTGGCGCACTAGATATCCATTAATAACTCCGCCAATCCTCTTCCTCAGAGCGTACCAGCGAGGCACGTATCACATATACAAAAGCACAGACCAGGATCCCGGTGACAAGACTCATGATCATCACTCCATCCGAATTGAATTCCACCTTGGAGACAATTAGGTGACGTTCAGGCGTTTTTCCCATTTTAGCACACATCACTTAAAAACACAGCCACTTTTGCAAGCGCTTTCTATATATAATTTTGTACTGTTTGTCCGCTTTTTTTCATATATTGATGGCAAAAGCGCCACTGACTGCTGCACACCGACCATTCCAAAATAAAGGAGAAGAATTCATGGCTGCTCCACAACGACTCACCCATGTCCTGATCACACTCGCTCTCCTGATCCTTTGTGTGTTAATGGTCTTGTTCCCAGCGGAAACCTGGCATGCAGGTGTACGCGGACTGTCCATCTGGTGGGACGTATTGTTTCCCTCCCTTTTTCCTTTTTTAGTGCTGTCCGAGCTGCTGCTCGGATTCGGGATTGTTCATTTTCTCGGTACGTTGCTGAATCCACTAATGCGTCCATTGTTCCGTGTTCCCGGAAGCGGTGGTTTTGTATTTGCCGTGAGTTGTGCATCTGGTTATCCTACAGGGGCTAAACTGACCGCCCAGTTATGGGAACAAAAATTGGTTACTCGGGAAGAAGGAGAACGGCTCGTTGCCTTCACCACATCATCCGATCCGATCTTCATGATCGGAGCTGTATCCGTTGGGTTCTTTCACAATGTCGCCATCGCTCCAGTATTGGTTGCAAGCCATTATGCTGCTGCTTTTCTGGTGGGTGTGCTCATGCGTTTCCACGGGGGTACAGCAAAAGGCTCACACCCAGACATCTCTTCTAAAGCTTCATCGGAGGAGATGCATCAAAACAGACTGATCCGCGCCATCTATGCGATGCATGAAGCAAGAAAAGCTGACGGACGGGCATTTGGTGAACTGTTGCGCCAGGCAGTCTCCTCATCCCTTCGCCTTATTATTATCGTAGGAGGGCTGGTTGTATTCTTCTCGGTCATAATGGAGTTGCTTGTACAGACTGGTTGGCTTGGCGGATTATACAAGGTAACAGAGCAATTACTGGGACATACCGGCTTACCTCCTTCCTTATCTCCTAGCCTGGTCGGGGGTTTATTTGAAGTAACACTGGGGGCCAAGGAAGCCGGAGGTGTCAGTACCTCTATTCCACTCGTATATAAAGTAGCGGCAGCTGCCTTTGTTCTCTCCTGGGGCGGACTATCCGTCCATGCGCAGATTATGAGTGTCCTCAGTAACACACCAATGAGATACGGTCCTTTTCTATTTGCCAGAGCGATTCATGCGCTAATCGCACCTGTGCTCGTTCTGCTGTTATGGACACCCATGATGGGGCGTTCTTCTTCCCCTGTTCTCATGGATTCCGGTTTCATCCCATCAGTATCGACGTATACTCCGGACTGGGGACTGATCTTTTTGTCCGGAATGATTGTTTTTGTAAGCCTCATCGTGTTGTTGCTATTCTTAGCGATTTTAAGTTCGATTCTCAAACCTAGACGACAAGCCAAAAAATAAGCCTACCATTCATCACTATTTAACTGAATATGCATCCAAACGTTGTGTTCTTCCGCGGAATTGATTATCATCGGTAGTATAATGACCACAAAGGAGCTTTCATCTTGAGATACTATGTTCAAGACCGCGGAGACCAATTATCGATTGATCTCAGTCAGCAGTTTCATGCGCTGGCGAAGGAAGAAGGGTTCAAGCTGGATGCAGAATCGCCGGAGATCGTCATCTCCATCGGGGGCGATGGTACGATGTTGCAGGCATTTCACAATTTCATCGACCGCATTCCGGATATTGCTTTTGTTGGGGTTCATACAGGCCATCTCGGCTTTTACGCCGATTGGAAGAAGGAAGAATTACGTGAATTAGTTAGATTGATGAGTGGCAAAGGAGATCCGGAGCGTCTCAAACCACGTATTGTACAATATCCACTCCTGGAGCTTGAGATTCGTAAAAAGTCGGGGAATTCTTCTTACATTGCACTTAATGAATTTACGTTAAAAGGTGTGGACGGTACCGTCGTGGCCCAGGTCGATATTAACGATGTGACTTTTGAGATGTTCCGTGGGGATGGAATCTGTGTATCCACGCCATCAGGCAGTACGGCATACAACAAAGCCCTTGGCGGTGCCATGGTGCATCCAACCATTGAGGCCATTCAGATTGCGGAGATTGCTTCGATTAATAACCGAGTTTATCGGACACTCGGTTCACCGGTTATTTTGCCCAAGCATCATCATTGTGATATTTTCTCCCGCAAGGATCAGCGGTTATTGATGACGATTGATCATGTGAACGTGATGGTGGAGGATCTCATATCTGTGCGCTGTCAGGTATCCAATCACAAGGTCAGTTTCGCGCGTTTCCGTCCTTATCCATTCTGGAATCGGGTCCGCACAGCATTTCTGGACTAACATACACACCAAAAAAGCGGTCCTTCTCAGGAACCGCTTTTTGCTTTGGCTTGGGGTTGATCTTTGCTCTTCTGAAGCACAAAGTACGCACAGCCAAAGTTACAATATTCATTGATATAATCCACCATACTGGCGATCATGGAATCCTTCGTAGCTTTGGGATGGTTATCACGGTAAAAACCTTTTAACCGTAACTGGCTATAACCCCAGTCCCCGATAATATAATCATAACGCTCCAGCACTTCACTGTAACGATCACGGAAGACTTCTGGATTCCAGCCCTCTTTATGGTTCTGGACGATTTCATAATTTTTGCCACCGATCTGTACAATGACCGGTTCTTTGGGTTTTTCTTCAACCGATTCAACACCTGACTCCTGAACCGGCTCCTGGATTTGTTCCTGAAGTTGTTCCTGAATCCGTTCTGTGATTTTCTCTTCTTCCAATCCGGTATCCTCCATCACGCGTGTGTTGCCGCCTGTTCAGCATGTTTGTTAGCAGATTTCACCTGTTCATGCGCATGATAGGAGCTGCGAACCATCGGGCCGGATTCGACATGGCTGAATCCACGTTTCAATCCTTCCTGTTTCAATGCAGCGAACTCCTCTGGCGGATAATACTTTTCAACATACAGATGTTTCTCCGATGGTTGCAAATATTGACCAATCGTCATAATATCGCAGTTCACCGCACGAAGATCATCCATCGTTAATAAAATTTCATTATATTCCTCACCTACACCAAGCATAATGCTTGATTTCGTTGGGATGTTAGGTTGCATTTCTTTGGCACGAGCAAGCAATTCTAGTGAACGTTTATACTTCGCCTTGGCACGCACTTTGTCAGACAACCGCTCAACTGTCTCAATATTGTGATTCAGAATGTCTGGTTTGGCATCCATTACAATCTGCAAAGATTCCCGATCGCCCAGAAAGTCTGGAATAAGTACTTCAACGCTGCACAATGGCAAACGCCGCCGCACGGCCTTTACCGTCTCTGCAAAAATCGTAGCTCCCCCGTCCTTCAAATCATCACGGGCTACACTTGTAATTACGCAGTGTTGCAGATTCATCTGCTCTGCTGCTTCCGCCACACGTTCTGGTTCCTGCAAATCAAGCTCCGTTGGCAAGCCTGTATTCACCGCGCAAAAACGGCATGCCCTTGTGCAAATGTCGCCCAAAATCATAAAAGTGGCCGTTCGATTGGCCCAGCATTCATAAATATTCGGACACCGTGCTTCCTCACATACCGTATGCAGCGTTTTGGAACGCATCATCGTTTTCATTTCCTGATAGTTATCGCCGGTTGTCAATTTGATCCGAATCCAATCCGGTTTCGGTTCTTTAACACGTTTTGCCAATGCATAAACCTTCTTTCTACTGAAGTTAGGCTGTTGCTCGGAACATATTATACCATGAAAGCTCTGGAAAAACTCCCATTTGTCACATCTTGTGCATTCAAGCCTGATCTGGACAATTTGTTTCAATCGATTCATAACGACAGCTCACATGGATAAAATGAGAACTTTTGAAGAACGCTAACCTTTAGCTTGGTTCATCGGGTACCTTGTATCATTCTAATGGAAAGGGGCTGCTTCCCAGTGCAACAACGCTTGACCTTCAGGCACACATACCGCTTTTGGATCAAAACATTACTTGCAGGTACTCTGCTTCTCCCATTCTTGCCTGTTGACGTTTACAGTGAACCCGCCGGGGCCGCTCCCAAACCACAGGCAGCTGAGCTAAAGCCCGCAGAAATTTTCGCTGCACGTCGCCATTTATATGAGAGCATCGGTCAGATGACTCAGATTCCCTGGTACAGGCTGGCCGCAATTGATCAGTATGAACGAACGATTACTCGTGCGCACCCGAAGGATCGCAAGCATGAAGAGCGCCTCACAGGCATCTTCATGACCTCTCCAGCATGGAGAGGATGGTTGAATCCCAATGAGACGGATCAACATCCGAACTCCATTCTTTTTTTCAATGGATATGGACGTGACGGTTCCGGGGATGGCCTGGCAAATGCCAACAATGATCAGGATGTGCTGTACAGCATGGCTTCTGTTATTCAGCGTTACGGAAACAGACAAGAGGACTTCAATATTGCTTTGTGGGAATATTATCACAACTCCCGAGCCGTACAACGAATACAGCAATTCGCGAAGTTATATGAGCATTTTGACAACTTGAATCTATTTGGTCATGCCTTTCCCGTGCCGCTCGGAACCAACTACTCCTACCGCAGCACCTGGGGTACGAAACGAAGCTGGGGCGGCTATCGCATTCATGAAGGAACCGACATCTTCGCTCCGCATGGACTACCTGTGCGCAGTACCTGTTACGGTGTCGTGGAAATCAAAGGCTGGAACCCGTTTGGGGGCTGGCGCATCGGAATTCGCGACTTAAACAACCATTATCACTACTACGCCCATTTATCCGGTTTTGACAAAAATGCACGCATTGGTGAAATTGTTACGCCAGGTCAAGTCGTAGGATGGGTTGGCAGTTCGGGTTACGGTAAACCTGGGACACAGGGAAAGTTCCCTCCACATCTTCACTATGGGATCTACCGGGACAGCGGACTGCACGAATGGTCGTTCGATCCTTATCCACAGCTGAAACATTGGGAACAGGAAGAACGCAAACAGAAGAACACGAAAAGCAAGTGAGACGAGGATACGCTCAGTACGTGGAAGCAATTTGGTGTACACCTCATGTCTTGACCCAGACCTGTAAATTGGCGGGATTAAGTCGATTCTCTTCGGCTCAGCGTACGATAAGCATACGAAAAAGGGACCTCTTCATTAGAGGCCCCTTTCCTTGCTTTGTAATTCAAATTTGTGTGTATCATGGCTGCGCATCCTTATTAGGTTGCAATCCTCCGTTGATATCAGGCAGATCCGGCTCAAATTCAAGCTCGTTCCCATGTACATTGTCTGATGGCGCCTGTTGCTGGTTCTGGCTAGGGGGATTCGTAGTGACTCCATCACCACCGCTTGATACCCCCGTATGCCCCGATGGCAATGCAATAGCTGGGGCCTGACTACCGTTACTCCCTACCGGCTTGCCCTGATTATCGTAATAATACATTGGCACATCGCCGACAACCAGAAGATAAGAGATCGGAATTTCCGTATCGACCGTTTCAGGCTCCATATCGAAGGGAACCACTACTGCAACCTCAGCAATAATGTGGATGTACACTTCCACTAAGATCATGTTAATACCTGCATTCTGCTGACGGGTGTTCAGGTCCACTTTGACAGCACCCTGAGGCTCGATACGAACCGGTATACTCGGACCAAATGAGGCCAACACCGGACTGCCCAGCGCCTGCCCCAGTGGTATCTTTTCTTTTAACATGTGTACATTCTGAAGCGTGGATTGCACGATATTCATCGTACTTGCGGTAATTCGCATATGCTCATTGTAGTTCAGCATGAAACCGGACACTTTCCCGGTGGTATCCGTCTTCCAGTCAATCAGCCCTTCATTGGTTTTGCCATCTGCCACCTGTGCTGTAATCGCCTTGTTGATCGCTTCGGTTGCAATCTGCTTCACTCTGATCTTGGCCAAATGCATGATAGGGGGTTTCATTTTCTTATCCACATAGGCAAAACCCTGCATCAAACAAAACGCTGTCACCAATAAAATGATCAACCACATTTTGCGTTTACCGCTTGGTGGCTTACGACGTCTCCGGCTTCGCCATCTTCTTCTCATCATCGAAGTGTCCCTCCCCTGCGGGATGAGCTATAGGCTATATGTTAACCTTATGCACCATTGTCCCGAAAAAGAAGGACAGTACGTGGACACTGGACAGAAAGTAATAACAACATTAAAGAGACAAGCAGTCACCACTGACTAATTGGAGCATACGAAAACAAAGATAAAAAAACCTTCCGCTTGCAGATTACTCCACAATGCGAAAGGCTTTATGTTTAGACACCCAAAGAATCTGGCGTTGTCTACCACTTTATTTCGGAACAGATTCCCAGTCTTTCAGGAAACGTTCAATACCGCTGTCCGTCAGTGGGTGTTTCCAAAGTGTTGGCAGAAGCGAACCCGGAATGGTGGCAATATGCGCACCGGAAAGGGCTGCATCTTCGACATGTTTGATATTGCGTATGCTTGCTGCAATAATCTCGGAAGGCAGATCATACATATCCAGAATCAGACGCAGATCACGAATCAGTTTCATACCGTCCACCGCAATATCATCCAGACGACCAACAAATGGACTGATGTATGTCGCACCGGCTTTCGCCGCCATCAGGCCCTGTGCTGCGGAGAAGATCAGCGTTACATTGGTTTTGATCCCTTTTTGCGACAATTCATGACAAGCATATAGCCCATCTTCGGTCATCGGTAATTTAATGACTACATTCGGTGCCCATTCTGCAATTTCATAAGCTTCCTTCAACATATCCTCGGCTTTGAGACCGATAACTTCAGCACTGACTGGGCCTTTAACGATGCCACAGATCTCCTGAATGACTTCTTTAAATACACGACCTTCTTTGGCAATCAAAGACGGGTTGGTCGTGACTCCATCCACCAGACCTAGACGCTCGATCCGTTTGATTTCTTCCACATTACCTGTATCCAAGAAAAATTTCATGATATGTTCCCTCCACTTGATGAATTTGTAAACACGATATAAGTCATTACCCGATGTTCATCATATGTTAACAGTTATATATAAAATTAATTTTTCTCTACAGCGTGACCGCCAAATTCATTACGCAGTGCTGCTACCACTTTACCTGTGAATGTGTCTGTCTCCAGGGAACGGTAACGCATCAGCAAGGACAAAGCGATAACCGGTGTAGCTGTTTGAAGATCAAATGCCGTTTCTACCGTCCAACGTCCTTCACCGGAAGAATGCATTACGCCTTTAATTTCATCAAGGTTCGCATCTTTGGAGAAGGCACGTTCCGTCAGCTCCATCAACCAAGAGCGGATAACGGAACCATTGTTCCATACACGCGCAACTTGCTCGAAGTCGAAGTCAAATCCACTTTTCTCCAATACGTCAAAACCTTCACCAATGGATGCCATCATACCGTACTCGATACCATTGTGAACCATCTTGAGGAAGTGACCGCTGCCCGCTTTACCTGCATACAGGTAGCCGTTTTCCACGGAAGTATCTTTGAAAGCCGGTTCGACAATTGCCCAAGCTTCCGGGTCTCCACCGATCATATAACATGCTCCATTACGTGCGCCTTCCATACCGCCAGATGTACCTGCATCCATGTAGTGAATGCCTTTAGGTTTCATCTCTTCGTAACGACGGATGGATTCTTTGTAGTGGGAGTTACCCGCTTCAATAATGATGTCACCTTTGGACAACAATGGGCTCACTTCAGCCAGTACTGCGTCAACGACGTTGTGAGGAACCATGATCCACAGTACACGCGGGGATTCGAGCGAAGCGACCATCTCTGCGTAAGAAGATACGCCTTCAGCGCCGTATTCTTTCATTTCATTAACCGCTTCAGCGTTCAGGTCAAAAGCAACCACTTCGTGTTTGTGATCAATCAGGTTTCTACCCAGGTTCAATCCCATTTTTCCTAATCCAATAAGTCCAAGTTTCATTTCAAAATCCTCCTGTTATGAACAATGTTTAAATTTCATGTGCGCTCAAAATTAAAAATAAGTGCTTAACGTTTGGCGAAGTAACCGTTCCGGTCACGAATCGTTCTTTTGATCGCTGTTATCCCCAGATTTTTTGAATCTCCTATATAGGAGAAAATCCGGGGATAAAGGCGAACGCTACACTTCTTCAGAATCGATTTCGTCCCATACACTACATTCTCAGCGTTCAAAGCCAACCCTTTTCAAAACTGAACCGCTAATCTATATTTAAAAATTTTCACGGCCTTCCGGCGAACATAACCGGAGGGTCTTACGCAAAATTGGAACGGTATGCTTCATAATTAATACTGTTTTTATATATCAGCAATTGCATCATTCAATCCAAACTCGCTTTCGGGTACAAGCAATAGACGAATAGAAGCATTACGTTCTATATCCTGCTGACTTGGAAGGTACTTTGGATTTGTGCAAATATCACTTACCACCAACGATAACCGTTTTCGGCTGTCAGACGATCTGCTGACGCAGGTCCGTGCGAACCTGCGCTGTACGTATCCAGTGGCACGCTGCCCGCTTCGAATGCTTTCTGGATTGGTTGCACCCATTTCCATGCCAGCTCCACTTCATTCCAGTGAGCGAAGAAGGTAGAATCGCCACGCATTGCGTCAAAGATCAGATTCTCATAAGCTTCAGGGATGTTACGTTTACCTGAGTTGAAGGTCATATGCATCGGCTCCACTTCACCATGGTTCAATGGATTCTTCGCATTTAATTGAAGCGAGATGCTTTCTCCCGGACCAATTTCTATTGTGAGCAGGTTCGGTTCCGTTGTATTTTCGGCTTCATGACCTGTCTTCAGTGGTGCCTTGAATTCAACAACGATTCTGGTGGATTTCTCAGCCAGTCGTTTACCTGTTCGGATATAAAATGGAACCTCGCTCCAGAATGGATCATCGATCCACAGTCTTGCGGCAACATAGGTCTCGTTCTGAGATCCAGCTGGAATGCCAGGCTCGTCCAGATATCCAACAACCGAAGTACCTTGCAGCTCACCTGCTGCATATTGCGCACGAACAACTTCAGAGGCGATATTTTCTTTCGTCAAAGGACGAAGCGCTTCAGCAATTTTTTGCTTTTTGAATTGAATTTCTTCCGGTGTACAACGTTTAGGCAGATGCAAACCGATCATCATCAACAACTGAAGCATATGGTTTTGGAACATGTCACGAAGGGCCCCACTTTGGTCGTAATATGCGGCACGTTCTTCAACACCTACCGTCTCGCTTGCCGTAATCTGTACGTTGGCGATATAACGGCTAGACCACAACGCTTGAATCACCGGATTCGCGTAAGTGAGTGTCTCAATATTTTGAACCATCGGTTTACCGAGGAAATGGTCAATGCGATAGATTTCTTCTTCCGCAAAGGTATTGCTCAGTTTTTCGTTCAAATCACGAGCCGATTGCAGGTCGTGTCCGAATGGTTTTTCGATAATCAGTTTCTTCCAGCCTTTGGTGTTACCCAGGCCACTCTCTTGAATGTTCAATGCGATCGGCTCAAAGAATTCCGGTGCCACCGACATGTAGAACATGCGATTTTCGGGAATGTTAAGCTCTTGTTCACGCTCCTGAACCAGTTCCAACAGTTTGGTGTAATCTTCAAGCTTCGTATTATTTAAAGAACAATAACGGAAAGCTCCAATGAAATCACGAACCTGAGATGCTTCTTCTGGCGTCTGACGTGAAAATTCATTCAGTGACTTTTCAACATTCGCCTGGAATTCCGTATCCGACAATTCACGTCGTCCCAAACCGATAACGGAGAAGGATTTCGGCATTTTCTGATCCATGTACAAATTATATAATGCAGGGTAAATCTTGCGTTTGGCTAAATCGCCAGTTGCCCCGAACAGGACAAATGTCATTGCATCCATTGGATTGCCTCCTGTGATCTGTGCAGTATAGTATATGATGTTACAAAATGTTCAAATCCAAGCATGACAAAAGACGGAATAAGTGGGTGTGTTCCCCGCCTTGCCTCCGTTTATATAACGCACCTGAATTCAACCATGGAACATTCCTTCTCTCCACAACCTGTGTTTAGGTTATAAATTGTAACCATTTGAATTAACGTTACCCATATTACACCTGTCGTCACAATTCGTCAACAATCGTGTCGAACCTGTGAACTCCAGTGTTTATAGGGTTTTTATTTGATGATAACGCTTTATGTGGTAACATTAAGAACAATTGGTATGTGACATTTTACACATATGGCCTGTGGACAAGTAGGTTACAATAAGTATACTAATGATAATACAAGCAATACTAAATCAAAGGAGTACAATCATGAGCGATGATGAGAATGCCAAGCAAATATGCACAAAAGTGGAACAATCTTATCAGATCATTGGCCGAAAATGGGTAGCCCTCATTATCCATGCATTGATGGAGGAGCCCAAACGCTTCAGTGAGATTCACGCTTATATCCCTGACTTGAGCAAACGTGTGTTAAATGAGCGAATGAAGGAATTGGAGGAAGAAGGACTTGTGGTTCGCCATGTGGTCACGGAACGTCCAGTTCGGACTGAATATATGTTGTCACGAAAAGGCACGGAACTGGGGAGAGCGCTAAGCGCCGTGGAACGTTGGGCTGATAAGTGGCTGTAGCATTCCTTAATTTAAAGGCGAAATAGGGATTACAAACGGGAGATGCAAAACACACGTATAAACGTCATATTATTCATGTCTTTAATATTGTTTCTAATAGATGATTAACTGACTCCGAAATAGAATATTTTGGAGCGGAATGTTATTCTTAATCACTCAAAAGAAAAAAGATGCCAAAGTCACTAGACGTGAGTTGGCATCTTTTTATGCGATTTTTATGCGAATATCACGAATCCAACTTGCTTCCGAGTGTAATACTCGAATCCTCGAAGTTCTCCACCGTCGTCTTTTTTTCATAAAAGTGTACGGCATGTTGCATAATTCCTTCTCTTGTGTAAAACGCGTCTTCCGACCCTAGTGGAAAAACAACCTTTTCTCCTGTACACGCCGACTTGTAAATGCCTACAATCAGTTCAAGCGTATTGCGGCCACTTTTCCCATCCACCAGTAACGGGGATCCTGTCTCAATCGCGTTTAACACATTCTCAACTTGCCCAGCATGGCCCACATGAATAACATCTGGCAATTCGTCAGCGAGCTTCTGAATCTGTTGTTCCAACTCCCGATTGGATTCCGGAAATCCGTTACTCCGTGCTGTAGAAGCAACCACTTTCCAAGGTGAAGATACCCGAGCCTCTTTGCCCTGAAAAATTAACTGCTGCTCCTCTCCGTGATGCACCACCGAACTGGTAATCATGCCAAGCGCCCCTTCCTGGAAGCGAAGCATCGCCATGGATACATCCTCGACTTCGGCATTGTCATGTGCCGTATTTGCCATCATGGCCTGTAATTCCACTGGAGGTCCCATCATCCAGAGCATGGCATCAATATGATGCACCGCATGATTAAGAGTACAACCCCCTCCTTCTTTTTCCCATGTTCCACGCCACCACAGGTCATAATAATTGTGACCTCGCCACCAGAACGAATCAACCTGCACATGTACTATAGGGCCCATCCGTTTGCTGTCCAACACACCTTTCAGTTTCATCATTGGAGTCGTAAACCGATTCTGAGCTACTACCGATAACAGCTTTCCACTTTCTTGCGCTGCTCTCAGCATCAGATCCGCTTCCTCCAAGGAAGATGCCATTGGTTTTTCGACCAGTACATGTGCATCAGCATGCATGAAATCACATGCAATTGGAGCATGCGTATACGGCGGCGTACACACAGATACCAAATCAATATGCTCGCTTAATAATTCGTTATAGTCGGCAACGGCCAGCGCTCCCTCCAGTCCATATTCATTAATTCGCTTCTGTGCTTTATCCACGTACATATCGACCAC
Source organism: Paenibacillus sp. Z3-2 (assembly GCF_054161325.1). Classification (NCBI taxonomy): domain Bacteria; kingdom Bacillati; phylum Bacillota; class Bacilli; order Caryophanales; family Paenibacillaceae; genus Paenibacillus; species Paenibacillus sp. Z3-2. The sequence goes on from NZ_CP096397.1 coordinate 5,463,629, forward strand.
AGCAACAATCTGACATCGCTCAGGAAATGCCAAATATGCTGAGATATGCGCTCCACTAATTGCACCTGCTCCGATAATCGCCACTTTTAACATCATTGCATACCTCCCTTAGTCCCTTCACAATACACAATAATAAAGCGCTTTTATGCGTTCATCTTGTGATAAAATGAAACTATCTTGCGCATGTTAAGGGAGGGGTTCATGATGTCCATCACCCTGGGAGAACAATTTAATCTGGCCTGTCGTCGCATATCCAACACTACGTTTCGCGAGGTGTTCCACGCTCATTCACAGATGGAGATTACGTACATACATCAGGGATACGGACAGTTGATAACAGAAGGCCAGATGTTCTCCCTTGAACCCGGTATGCTCATGATTTTTCGGCCTTTTCAATTGCACCACGTCCAGATTCAAGTATCCCGACAACAACCTTTCATTCGAAATGTACTCATGGTTGAACTTGATCTTTTGAAGGCACACTGGTCACATTTTATTGCGACTCACCATTTCGTACAGGATCTGCTGGCAGAGCAATCCCCCATTCAGCCCATCCGACTTGCTGCCACTTCCCCACTCATTCAACGAATGGAACAATTCGATAAGACTTATCCAGATCTGCTACCTCATGAAGCTGGGGAGGACACCTGTCTCTTTGTGCTCGATTCACTTACGCAACTTCGCTACTTATGGAAAGATGTTGCAACTCGTCCTTCACATGCGGGCACCGCATTCAATTCAGGGATTCTTCATCCTCATGCCGAAGCTGCCATGCAGTGGATCGAACAGCATTATTCACAGCCTTTCCGTTTGGAGCATATCGCAGATACACTTCATCTATCTCCCTATCATCTGTCTCATGTATTCAAAAAAGCGACCGGCACCACGATTGTCGCTTATGCTCAAGCTACCCGCATTCGTCATGCGTGCGTACTGCTCACCCGTTCCTCCCTTACGGTTCCCGAAATCGGTCACCGTGTCGGTATGACCAGCCCATCCTACTTTTGCAAAGTATTCCGTACTGCCACAGGTACAACACCGCATCAGTATCGACTGAATGTGCAGGGGAGGAAATAATGGATCACAACGTAAAGAAAGAAGCGAAAGAATTCACTTCTCCGCTTCTGCTCCTCTTTCACAATTCCGCCCAACTCAACGCACATTGAGCTCCAACCGTTTCAAATAGGGAATTAGGCGTCTCTCTAGATGCCTTAAATCATCCTTCTGTTCCGCTGACAAGCGTTCCTCATGGATACTTCCATCCTTGTCCATCACCATAACTTGGTATTTTTTCATTTGTTCATAGACAGACTTGAACTCACGATATTGTTCCTTGGTAAATGTCTTTTCTGCCTGTTCCAACTGTTCCGTCCAAAATTGCTGCTCGTCCATCAGTTTTTTGGAGGACCCTACACTCACAGCTTCCAGCTTCTCAAAAAACGGTTCCAACTCAGCTACAAGAAGGCTGTACCGTTCTTGCTCCACTGTACTCCACTGCTCTGGATGCATATTGCCCTGAGAATCGGCATACTTCAAAGCCATTTGCCCCATTTGCTTTAACAAGTCCATGTATTGAACAAATTCGTCTTCGCTGAAATGGGCCTTGGCCGTCTGCAGCTTCGCTTCCAACCTCATATAATCCTCAGCTGTTCCCCCCATAGCTGTGATATTTTCCTGTGAACCATATATTCCATCTGCAAGATAGCTGTACCCTGCATAGGCTCCGGTGGGAATGATAAGAACAGCAACCAATAGCGCAGTGACCAGCCATTTTTTTCGACTCTTTCTGCGGTATGAATCACTTCGAATACCATCCATAATTTTATATTTTGTTCTCGCAGAAATCGACCAGTCTTGTGTCTCTTCCTGATAAGCTTTTCGCAACTGTTCATCGAGTTTCATGCAGATCCTCCACCTTTCCCCGCAACCTCGGATTCATCTTTTCTTTCTGTCTCAACTTCGCCAGCGCCGCATGTATGCGCGATTTTACGGTTCCAAGCGGAATCTCCAATATGCCAGCAATCTCCTCTTGCGTGTATTCATTTAAATAATGAAGTGTGACCACCTGCCGCAGCTTGTACGGTAAGCAGCGCACCTGTTCTAGCAGAGAATGATTCCCCAGTTTGTTGATCAGATCAGTGGAAAAATCATATTCCATTCCTACGTCAGATTTCTCGACCCGCTTGCTAAACCGAAACTGCATCAACCTTTTGCGTCGATAACTCTGAACCTGTCGCATCGTCACCCCCATCAACCAGGGACGAAAAGCACGCTCCGCATCATATCGCTCTAATGACCGATAAGCCTGAATGTAAATCTCCTGTACCACATCCTCCGCGTCAGATTTGTCCTTGATGAGAAAACGCACAGTTCGATATATCCTCGTCACTGTTTTCTCATATAATTCTCCATATGCTTCTTCACGCCCAGCACGTATTAACGTAACGAGTTCTATGTACTCATCCTGCTCACTCATTAGCCATCCCCTTCCTCCTTACACTATATATTGGCACGCCAGCATCATATCGTTCGAATTTATTTATTGAATGAGTAGGTATAGTTGAATCTGATACAAAAAAGTCCTCTGGTGTTTATCATGATATAATATACCTAATTTTGATATAAATGGAGGTTTTGCATCTGAGTTATAAGATTACCTTTGGACTTTTACTTTTACTTTTACTTTTACTTATTTCAATTGTCGGATTTGTAATCGCCAGAATCGACTTTGAGGCTTACGCCACGATATATAGATTTATTGGGATTTTAATTATTCCATCGACTTACTTCTTTTTCTTTCGAAAGCGGATGTAAGGAGCACTTTATAGGGGTGGTTACTACTGTGATGAAGCTTTTCTCCAAATTGTACTCAGAGTATTTACTGATTCCAAGAGCTCTATGTTTGCTGTTCTTGTGGAATTCGAGCCCCTCAGCTTCCCTCCTGTTTTTGTGTATGTTTGTCGTAAAAGGGACGATGAAGGACACAGTGATACGAGAGAATTGGGAGAAACCTGATTTTAGTATCGCTAACGAACTGAATTGATTTATGCATAACATGTTTTTACCTTCTCATTTTACGGTTGCCAGCCAATGAAATGCCTCATCTATGTCATGGAATTCTTGAGATGGATTGGATATGTCCATTCCTGAGAGCATTCGGTTTGCACTCGATTTAGCTATCGCTTTATGAGGAACAAGCAGTGCTGAATACTTAAGTCCTGCTTCGAGTGATCTCGGATACCACTCTTGTGCAACCCTAACTCCAACAATTTATTTAGTGGTGTACGATATTGTTCACCTTGCGCAAAGCTCTTCCATTGCAAAACAACTACCTTATCTTCCTTATTCCATGTAACGGTTGCTTGAGGGGAATCATAAAAAATCATATCGGCATCTCCTTTTTAAATGTTTAATGTCCTGTCTTGTTCTGTGTGGATCTAATCATGCGAGTCATCATCTTACGCGGTAACAAGCGCGGGATAAATGCAATGAAGCGGTTACGAGCCCCTGGCATAATTAATGTCTTGCCACGCAAGAAGCCTTGATATCCTTCTTCCGCTACCTGTCCCGCTTCCATGATCGGGCCTTGCAGCATCTTCGAGACACCCATACCCGAACGATCAACAAATCCGGTAGATGTCAGACCTGGACACAGTGCCGTCACCGTAACACCAGTACCGTTTACTTCATTCTCCAAAGCTTCAGTGAACGATAGCACATACGCTTTCGTCGCATAATATACCGACATCATTGGTCCAGGGAAAAAGCCTACCAACGAAGCCACATTCATCACTCCGCCGTGCCCACGTTGGATCATATCCGGTAAGAACAGCTTGGTCATGACCGTTAAAGCCTTAATATTCACGTCAATCATATTAATTTCTTGTTCCAGATCCGTCTCCATAAATGTCCCGAACAGGCCGAAGCCCGCATTGTTGACAAGATAGTCAACAACAATGCCCTTTTCCTTCAGCTCATGATAAATCTCCTGTGGTACCCCAGGTTCCGCTACATCTTTGGCAATAACCGTCGCCTGAATGCCATACTTTTTCTGATACTCCTGAGCTAGATCCTGTATTTTACCCCCGCTTCGTGCTACCAGCACAATATGATGCCCACCTTTGGCAAACCGATCTGCTAACTCTTTACCGATCCCACCCGATACCCCTGTGATTAGAACTGTCTTTCTCATGTTGTTGCCTGCCTCTCTTTTCTATAAAATATGTTTCACCTGGAACATCAATATTTGAACGAACGTTCTATAATAGTAAAAAAAATAGATCATCTTAAAATAAAGTGCATCGATAGCGTCGCTATACGTAAGAGTTTTTCTTTGGTCATCGAAGTCTTGGCCATCACCCCTAACCCAACGCCTACATTATGCAGATATTCCGCCAATACTTCGGCGTTGTACTCCGTTGTGAATTCACCTTCCTGCTGTCCCCACACAATAATGTCCTTGATGAGGTTCTCTGCATTGGCAAACATCTCCGTCGATCGGTTGTTCATGTCGTCATCCCGTGCCGCCAATTCTACCGTCGAATTAACAATGAAGCAGCCTGATGCTGGATGCTCCTCTCCATGAATCAAAGAAAAAAATATAAACTGAAGTGCTTCCGTTGCCGTTTGGGAATGCTTTACGCCTGCTGCAAGGGCGGAGCTGATTTTGTGATCATACAGATCTACTGACTTCAGAAACAAGGTGTGTTTATCGCCAAATGTGTCATACAAGCTTTTACGATGAATTCCCATATGATTAACCAGATCCGTCATGGATGTATTCTCATAGCCTTGTACCCAAAAAAGTCTCATCGCTTTATCCAGTACAACAGACTCTTCGAACTCTTTGCTTCTCGCCATTGGCTTCCCTCCTGTTCAGAAAACGAACATTGAATAGCATGAGCATGATCTTAACGAGTCATTAAAAGGTAACGATGACTTTGCCCTGGGAGTGACCCGTTGATACTTTGATCAATGCCTTTTCAATGTCATCAAACGTATACGTAGAATCGATCGAAGGCTTAATGTCTTCTTTTTCTACAAGAGCTGTAATCTCTTGCAATTGAACTCCACTGGAGTGAACGAATAAAAAACGATATTCAGTTTGAGTCTTACGTGCCATGGAATCCAAGCGCGCACCTACGAGACCAAACAGTGCTCTTTTCCACAACGGGAATTGACTGTCCACTGCAAAGCGATAATTGGGTCCAGCCTTCAAAGAAACTAATTTGCCATGTGGTTTCAAAATGCTCAGTTCAGCTTTGATCTCATCCGCACCCAAGGTGTCGATCACATAATCCATATCGGACAGAATGTCAGCATACTGCTCGGTCTTATAATCAATGAATTGATCTGCTCCAATGGATAGAGTACGTGCTCTGCCCCTCTCACTGCCACTTGTGATAACCGTTAATCCCATGGACTTGGCAATCGGGATGGCCATTGCACCGAATCCCCCGGTTCCGCCAGGAATAAACAGCTTTTTATTCGGCTCAGCTTGGAGTACATCATGCAATGCTTGATACGCGGTCAGGGCAGTAAGGGGTACTGCAGCAGCTTCGATAAAAGACAGATTCTCAGGCATTATGGATAAAGCATCCTCATGCACAGCGGCGTATTCAGCAAAAGCACCAATTTTATTCAGAGGTAACCTTGTATAAACCGAATCCCCAACTTTAAAATTCAAAACATCATTACCAACGGCTTCAATGACACCCGATAATTCATTCCCTAACGTTAAAGGTAACGTATAGTCGGCAATCATCCGAACACTGCCATTCATATTCAATATATCCAGCGGATTTACACCCGCAGCTTTCACTTTAACAAGGACCTCACGGCTATCAATCTGAGGTGTCTCAATATTATTAATTCCCACTTGGATTTTTTTGGAGTATTTCTGTATTTGAGCTGCTCTCATCATTTATCCTCTTCCTTTGCTTATAGACTATATAAGTTGAACTAAAGATTATTCACACTGACACTACGATGACAGAACAACCTTCCAATCGCTGTTATTTTTTTGATCCCTTTCTAAAGGGAAAATCCGCTGATAAAGGCGAACGCTTCGCTTTTTCAGGTTCTTTCTGTCCTCTCCGTTAATGTGTAAATGATTAGTTCAATTTATGTGAGAACATGGCGCACAATTCAGTTGTACGCCACGTTACAGCTTGTGCTAGTTTAGCCCCTCTTGCGACTTTAATTCTTCCAACGTAGGATAATCCGTGTAGCCCTTACTTCCCAATCCAAAGAATGTTTTCGGATCTGCTTCATTCAGTGACGCACCTTGTTGAAGTCGTTGAGATCTTCCAAAGTTCTTCCGGCCTTCATTAATAATTTTACAGATGTATTAATTCAATTCTGAAATGACCGGATAGATTGCGCCTCTTAAGTGAAAATCATAGTTCTGATCTACAATCCCTACGACTACGTCGTTATGATCATAGAGATCTACCATAAAGCCAGCCATTTCTTTGGCCGTGTGGTACTTAGGCATATTTGCTTTGTAATCAAATCCTTCAGCATCTATTGATTTTTGTACAAACTCTGTTTCCGTGATCGCTGGTGCCAGGACTTTCGCCTTCAGTTTTGCACCTTTCAGTTCCAGTTCTTTGGCAAGACCTTCTGTGAAGGCACTAACGTAGTATTTTGATGCAGAATAAGCAACACTGCCTACAGCAATGGCATATCCGAGTGCGGAAGAGACGTTAATCAACTGTGTGTCTTCAACATCTGCATAATCTCGCACATACAGTGTAGAGAGAATGGTCAGAGATTCGATGTTAACACGTAGCATGGTCTCCACTTTATCCAAATTCTGTTCAGCAATGAACGAACCTTCTCCAAGCCCCGCATTATTGATCCAAGTCTCAATCTGATATTCTTTCAAATCGTTATACAGCGCGTACGCCTCTGCGGTAACAGACAGGTCACTTGTGTGAACGACAACAGTTACTTTAGGATCGATACCCTGAATGATGGATTTAAGCTCTTCCAGTTTATCCAATCTTCTAGCTACCAAAATCAAGTTTTCCCCACGAGCTGCAAATGCCAATGCCGTTTCATATCCAATACCTGAACTTGCTCCTGTAATCACCGTGTATTTCATCATATTCTCTCCCTCAAATTCTAGATTAGTATAGTTTCAGTTTTCTAGAACGATCATTCTTTAATTTGTAAAAAAAAAGCAGTTAGATCTAACTTGCTGTAGCATATCATTTCTAGAACGAACAGTAAAGAATTATTTTTGGCGCACATTTCATTTTAAGTTGTGTTAATTAGAAAAAGACTGGAGAATTGGTTGAGTGAATCGTCAACCAGCATCCAGCCTTAGTAGTAGCCGTTTCCAGTTATTATAATGGGAACGGTTAGATACTTTCAATTCTTCTTACATAATAAGCCGATCCAGAGAAATTTTCTTGCCCAGTCACAGTTAAATAGTATATAAACAATCCAATCAAACGGGTTCTCAATGTTGATACAGCAATCTACGCCACATCCGAACTGCACGGGACTATCATAGTTAATCCGCGCGGGATAACTTCAATGTCCATTAGCCCAGTAGTGTGCATCTCACCGTCAATCCCCACTTTTGCTATGTTATCACCATATTGAGTAATTCTTAAACGTTTTGTCTTAAAATACAAGACATCTGAGCGGTCAAGATGAGTTCCATTTTTTATATCTAAAAGAAGTTGAAAGGTATTAAACAATGATTTTTTTTGAATTACAAGCACATGAAGTTGACCGTCATCCATCTTAGCATCCGGAATAATGCCCTCAATTCCGCCAATAATCGCTGATTTTGAAACTAAGTAAAGAAGTGCATCATGTTCTTGTTCTAAATGTTCACATTCAATCTTAATATGTGTTCCCGATAATATTTTGGGAAGTTTAGGTAGAGCGGACAAATAATAAGCCTTATCCCCTATAACTTTTTTTAGGGTTTGGTTGGTGGTGTAACTGATTGAATTCATTGCACCACCAGCCACAACGTAATGAAAATATTCATTTCCAGCCAATCCGATATCTATCTTCTTGGTCATTCCTTTTTCGAGCATTCTAGTGAAACCTCCATATGATCGTGGTAATTTCAAAGCATTTCCAAAATCATTGACTGTACCTGTCGGTAGGTAAGCTAGAGGTAAATCTAGACCTAGATTTTTAATGGTGTTAATGGCGTAATGCAGGGTTCCGTCACCACCTGCAATAACCAGTGAATCACAATCTTCAAAAAATGAAGTTCCTAAATCATTATTCTCCTTACTTGTGTAGAAGATATCATTATCATTTAAAGCGTATTTCTTTTTCATATACTCTATAACTGAGGCCTTCGTTTTGTATGCTGTATGCTGCCCTGAAACGGGGTTTACAATCATTTTTGGTTTCATCACTGGAATGCTCCCTCTCAATAGATTCCCTTTCCTTTATGTTTCAAGTCTATATTCTTTACGAATGTACAACATCGTACATAAGGGCGAATGTTCCTTCCCTTTCGGGTCTGTTCCGAAACCTACCGCTTTGTTTAAAGACGCGTCGTTCATGGAATACTTCATTTTTTAATTTATCAATTTTCCTTATGTATTAAGTACCATATTTTATTTTTCATGCCTGAATTCATTTACTTTGCTCGGGATAGGTTATACATAATGCCCGAAAGGGCAGAATAAATCTGCCTTTTTGAACGATGTTACAATTTTTTTTCAGTTGTAGTATATGTATAAGCTACTAATTTTGTTTTGGGTATAGCGAAGCATGATGTTTATTCAACTATTGAGAGGAGAATGATTATGAAGAATACTACGATAAGAATGTTGACGGCAAGTCTGACAGCTTTGGCCATTATGACAGTTGCTGTGGGTTGTACAAATAATACAAATTCGAGCCCTTCCAAAGTTGAGGAGAATTGGAATTCGGGCAAATCTACGGTCAGTATTTCTGACTCTTACGATAATACCGAAGAGCTTGCGGCTACTTTCCCAATCATTAACCCCACACCAATCGAGACTGAGATGGAAAAGAATATACAGAATAGACTCCTAAACGGCTTTGAGAACTGGAATCGAGGTTATGAAGCCTGGGAAGCCTGGGGCGACACTCTATATACAGAGGACTCCCTCTATAATGTCCACAGCGTGAAACTCACTTTGAAAGAATATCAAGCTGCCATGAATGCGCAGCTGAAGTCTACCGATATTCAGATGGGTAACTTCAACAATATGATCATTAATGACGATTGGGCAGCTATTCGATATGACATCTCTTCGACTGCCAGAGGGAGCCAACAATCTTCCGATGGAAGCGTGATGGAGTTCGTCCATTTCAAGGACTATGGTGATCCGCTGGGAACTCGGGTTGTTGAAGGCTGGGCTGGTACAAAGGGGATGGATTTTGACGGGTTGACAAGTTTCCAAACCGATGAGGCGAAGGCGGCACAGCAAGCTGCATTGGATGAAATCGTCAATGCAAAGATCCCTGATACCACAGATCTCGAAACCAAATATCCTGTTACTTATCCTACGGCTATTAATACCGATAAGGCTAAGAAAATTCAAAGCACCATATTGAGCGACTTTGATAAATGGAATCAGGGCTTTGATGCTTGGAGTGACTGGGCCGATACGTATTATGACAGCGACCTGCAATATCATACAAATGCAAAGACAATGACTCTCCCGGAGTATAAGGATTTCGTGAAGAAAGATGCGGAATCGACCGATGTAAAGCGTATTCGTTTTGATAATATGCTTATCAGCGGTGACTGGGCAGCCATTCACTATAGAATTACCAATGAGGACACGAAGACAGGGGAAAAAACTGCTAGCGACATAATGCAGTTTTTACACTTTGCCGAGGAGGGTAACAGCTTAAAAGTTATTGAATCCTGGACCAAGTGACCCAGGTGTTTATGAGAACACCAATAAAACTTATTAGAAACTGCTGACTACAAGTTCAGTTCAGCAAGCAGAAAACACATTACGGGAAGTATCCAGCAATGGACGCTTCCCGTATATGTTTTATGAATGTAGTTCTGATCATCACTAAAATAATGAATTATTCCAGTTAAATCCCACGCTCATTTGTTCCAAATATAGTGTACTTCATTCATATTGCAATAATCAACTTGCTTGTTTGATCCGATAATGATAAGCGTTTATAGAAAGCGCTCCAAAATTCGTATACTTTCCCGGAATTCGATATCTAGGAGTAACCATATAAACAATTTTAATTGTAAAAAATATAAACATTAAAACTACAGTCCATCTCAAAATAGCTAACAACAGCTTTGTTATCTCATTAATGCCTTTAAGTAAATCGAAATGCAAAATAAGACTACTATAGCTATATACCAACAAGCTAAATATGATAATAATGACCAACATAATGGTCAGAAGAAGTGCTTTCAATCGACGAAGAAAATAGTTTCGATGTTTAAACCCAAACATATGGAGCGCATTTTTCTCGGATCTGTATGTAAGTTTCTTTAATTACAAATCATCTCCTTCTTTATCATTTTAAAGTTAGCAAAGTCTTTCTTTAATTAAGAAAGGACTTACGATTTTTTGAACAAAAGCCCCGCCATAGAATTGATTGAATACGGCAGAGCATATACACTCATTAACTCCAGAAATTAAATGGAAGCCTAGCTTTTCGGATTATAACAATTTTATCATATATCAATATCCCAAGATTTGCATCATTGATAAAACAGGTTCTTTAAAATAAATTCCTAAAGCAAAATAGGTTATTGTCCAGGTCACAGCACTTGAATACGTAAAGATAGCAAATTTCTTGAAATGAATCTCGCTCATTCCTATCAGTAAGGGCATGATATAGCGCACCACCGGAATGAACATTCCAATGAACATGGCTAAATCGCCCTTTCTCTTCAACATAGATTCCGCTTTTAAGAAGTAACGATTGTCTAACCATCTTTTTTTGAATTTATGACCAAAAAATCTTCCTATGGTATAGGAAAATGTGATTGCCGTCAATAAGCCTGTTAGAATGGAGCTGTAAGTTGCCCAATAATTGACGACACCTGTATGGCTTAATATCGATCCAGATACAATAATAATTTCGTTAGGTACAGGAATGCCAAACGGACCTAGTGAAAAAGCTAGAAAAAAGAATACATATCCATACTGAGTAACAAGTTCTAATAACGTATCACTAAACATTATACTGTATTCAGCTCCTCATGCTGTCGGAGTAGTTCTCGAAATAACCATGATTTTAGGACAGACACGCCACGCCCTAGATTCCAACTGCGTTATCATGACTGTCTCGTTTCGGCCAGTTTAATTCCCTCAACACGAATGTGGACTTGATCTGGAGAAATACCCGTCATATTATTCACCGCTTCAAATATGCTGGACTGTAATTCACGGCTGACATATTGGATTTTCACTCCGTAAGGTACAACAATTCTAAGCTCGATGATTAATTTTGAGTTTGAGAATGTAACAGATACTCCTTTATGCATTTTTTTCCCACTCACGTGTTTAATCAAGCTATCTACGGCTCCTGTTGACAACAGTATAATTCCAGATTCTAACCTTGCAATTACTGAAACAATTGTTGTAATCGCCTGATCTAAAACATTTATCTTCCCTATATCTGTATGTATAATCAATTTTTAACGTCTCCTTTAAAACAATTTAGTAGATGGTATGTACCCATTTTATCTTTAATTAGAAATTAGCGTAATGTACCTTGGGGCAGAGAGCATTGTACCTTTGGGCATATACTTCAATTGCTGAATATCTCATTACATCCCATTTCATGTCCATTTAAAATTTGATACAATCTAATCAACCACACAAAAGGCTTAGTTCATATCTGAGGAACAAACGATGGGAAACATCACTTATAGACAACAAGCAAAGGGAGACATCCACTAAAGATGTCTCCCTTTGCTTGTATCCCTAAGGACAAAATAATTAATCTTCAATCATTTCATTCTTACTCTCATTCTCCTGATTACTGTAGATATCAGGTAACTGTAATAAATAGCTATTGGAAAGGTCTAGTAAATACTGGGCGGTCGAGAATTGAGATGGAGTAGATCCCCCTTCCACGATGCTGTTATTGCTTAATTCATAATGTACTCCGTCGGCATAATTATTACCTGTCATATATAATATTTTATCATTTATAAAAGAACCATCAGGTAGAAAGTGTCTTAACGGAATCAAATTACTCTCTTGATTAAACAGGTCTTCACCTAAAACCAGTTGATGTCCCAAGGGAGTTCCCAACAGATTGGCTACGGTTGGCAGAATATCGATTTGTCCACCGGTAGTGTTTATTACAGGAGGAAGTTGCCCTGAAGGCGAATGCACAATGAAAGGGATGTTCATCATATCTGTGTACCCATAGTCATGACCTAACAAGGGATTCATCAGTTCTTTTTCTTCTCCTGTAAGTCCAGTTATTGGAATCCCCTGGTGATCTCCATAAAAAACGACCAAGCTGTTATCCCATAGTCCAGATTCTATCATTTCGTCAAGAAACTGACCCAGCGCAACATCTGCATAATGTTGAGCCTGAATATAATCACCGATCAATGTATCCTTGAAACGATCAGGCAGCTCCATTTCAACCTTTTCTTCAGGCAAGTGATAGGGATGATGTGCACTCATGGATATGACCATTGCATAGAAAGGTTGATTCCGGTCATCCAAAATGGACATTTCAGAAGATGTTTTGGAGTACAAAACTTCATCCGATGCGCCAAAAGCAATAGGATCATCTTCTCCGAAAAATGCTCGATCATAATAACGTTCAAAACCAATTGCACGATACAATCTATTGCGATTCCAGAAATCCACACTATTGGTATGGAACGTCGCTGTAAAATATCCATTTTCCTTAAGTAAATGTGGTAGACTTGGCAGTTGTTTATCCATATATTTTGATGAAGTTGCTGGTTCATCCTTAGGTACGTAAAAGGATGTATTTACGACGAACTCGGCATCCGAGGTTGTCCCCTGTCCAGCATTAGAATAGAAATGAGGGAAATACGTATTGTTCTTAATTAACTGATTTAAATTAGGAGTAATCTCTTGACCATCCATTTTGAGGTCAATCAAAAAATTTTGAAAGGATTCCATCTGTACGAGAATTAAATTCATGCCTTTATTGATTCCATGAAACTTCGGTTCATCTTTAAGTGGAGAAGTTCCTTTGGTATCATTGATTGCCTCTTGCGAGATATCACCAGGAGCTATAAGTACTTCCTTCTCTAAACGATCGGCAACAACCTTATAGACTTCATAGTTAAGAATCCCCATACTCTTCGCTTTATTGATTTCGTTCATACTAGCATGAACCGGCCAGATATTGAATAAACATAATGCGAATGATGCGCTGATCGTACAAGTTAACACCTTGTGACTCATACGTAAAGTAGGCTTCTTCCAGATTGAACCATACTTAGGTTGGATAATTAAAACTAGGAATAAGACAATGTCAATAAACAAGAATAGATAATAGGGTGTAAGCAAAGATAATGCGCTTTCTCCTACATGAGTAACCTTTTTGGCTTGTTTAAGTGAATGATACGTAGCGATAACACCATAATATTTGTAGTACATGATGACCGCAAAATAAATTAAAGTCATGCAGAAATTGACCAGCATGTAGTATAAAACTTTCCTCTTGGCAGCAAACCATTCAATCAGGCTGAACACCAGGATAAAGAAAGGGAGCTCTGTTTGAATGATAGCCCAATTGGCTCCATCATGAAATACAACAGACCATGCTACTACACTTTTCAACAGGAGAATAAAACTAAATAAACACAGATTTTCATAGGCTCGGCGATGTAATCTACCCGCGCCTTCATTTCTTTTGTACATACCATTCATCCTCTGAAATTATTAAAAAGGAGAAGGAGCAACTCCTCCATCCCCTACAGCGTTTAACCTATCTATAATTTTCTGAAATCTATAATTCTCAAGGCACAACCAATTTACGTCTATCCTCTATTTATGGGTTCTGGAAAGAGATCGTGTGAATTCGTACGTGTTTGGTGCCGTTTTTCAACGATTTCCATCACCTTCTCACCCTCAACATCCAAGTTCGGCAGAAGTCGATCTAACCATTTCGGCAAGTACCACGCCGATTTACCCATAAGTATCATCACACCTGGGACAATCAATAGACGGACAACAAATGCATCAAACAACACCCCAAAGAGAAGTGCAAAACTCATTACCTTGATACTTGGATCATTCGTCATCATAAACCCTGCAAATACGGATATCATGATCAATCCTGCAGCTGTAACTACGCCCCCACTGTGCCGAATTCCTGCGAGTACAGATTGTTTGGCATCACCGTTCTTTTTGAAGTCCTCACGCATGCGGCTAACCAGAAATACCTCATAGTCCATAGCCAATCCAAACAAGATTCCAACAACCATTATCGGTAAAAAGTTAAGCACAAGTGATTGTCCGCTGAAGCCGAAGAGATTTTGGAAATATCCATCCTGGACAACGTAGGTAATGAATCCCATTGTTGCTCCAAGCGAGAGAACAAAACCGAGCACTGCTTTAATCGGAACCAATATGGAACGAAATACCATCATAAGTAGGAGAAAGGCCAAACTAACGATTATGATACAGAACTCAGGTAATGCTTCGTTCAGTTTTTGAGAAATATCAATATTGATTGCTGTACTGCCCGTTATTTTAAGTTGCACATGGTTCTGACTTTCAATCTCAGGAATATGACTGCGAATCGTTTTTACTAGTTCTACCGTTTCCACATCAGCATGACCTGTAGCCGGTATAATGTTAATCAAAGAGACTTTTCCAGATGCTCCTTTAACCGGATCGGCAACCATCCCAATGTTTGGATAGGTTTTAAGTTGTTCTACTGTTTTCGCCAAATTAACATCAGCTTCAGCACTTCCATCCATTTTTGCAAGAATCATCAGAGGGTTATGGTACCCCACACCGTATGCTTCAGACAACAAATCGTATGCTCGTCGTTCCGTCATACTGGTTGACTTTAATCCATCATCCATAGTACCTGTTTCCATGTGTAAGAATGGTACCGATAATGTCGAGAGGAGTGCCACTCCGAGAACCACTGTGATCCAAGGTCGCCCTGTCACTAATCTCCCCCACAGATTTCCTCGGGATGTTGTCCGATTCAATCTCCCAGAGTCCTTTATCGGCTTAACCTTGATCTTGCTACCCATTGCGTCAAGTACGGCCGGTACTGTGATTATTGCAATTAAAACAGCTACAAAAATACAAAGCGCAGCAGCTAACCCCATTGCTGTAAGGAAAGGAATTCCTACGACTGCCATACCTGCAAGACCAATAATTACGGTTACACCTGCAAAAACAACTGCACTGCCTGCTGTACCATTAGCTATTGCAATAGCTTCTCTTTTCTCAAAACCTCTCGCACGCTCTTGACGGTATCTTGAAATAATGAATAGTGAGTAATCAATACCTACTGCAAGTCCAATCATACTCGCCAATGATAAGGCAAATGAAGGTGTATCTAAGA
This sequence comes from Paenibacillus sp. Z3-2, assembly GCF_054161325.1. Taxonomy (NCBI): domain Bacteria; kingdom Bacillati; phylum Bacillota; class Bacilli; order Caryophanales; family Paenibacillaceae; genus Paenibacillus; species Paenibacillus sp. Z3-2. Next base: position 5,479,157 of record NZ_CP096397.1, read on the forward strand.
AATTAGACCCCAGGATGATCAGCATTACGCCGGTCCCAAGACCAATGACTGCTGTTAGAATCGGAATGATTCCAGTGAGTAGGGATCCGAAAGCAATGGAAAGTATAACAAGTGCAATTAGAATACCAATTCCTTCTGTAGCTCCACCGATCTCCATCTTCACATAACCAGATCCAGTGAGCTCCGCTTGGAGTCCGGCATTCCGTAAAGCTTCTGCGGCATGAATTACGTACTCTTTAGAAGTTTCTTTAACATCACCATCAGCCTTGTTATAAGAGATTGACGCATAAGCTATTGTGCCATCCGTGTTCATCGATTTATTATCATATGGGCCGGAGACTTCAGTTACAGCAGGATCTTTCGATATGCTCTGAAGTTGTGTTTCAATCAGTTGTTGCATCTTTTCAGATGATAATGTTTCGTTAGCAGGCGCTTTGAGAACCAGCTGAATTTCTTTACTGCTATCTATCATTGACGGAAACTCCTGATACATCTGCCCCATCGTTTCAATCGACTCTAACCCGGGTATCGTAGTTTCTTCACTGAGCTTCGGTCCCATCCCCATTGCCACCATTGAGGTAATCAACATGACCATAATTGATCCGATGATTACCTTAATGCGGTTCTTGGCAGACCAAAATCCCAGTCTGTATAACATTTTTGCCATTTCAGTATCGTCTCCTCTGCTCCTATATCTAATATATTCTTATTTTATAATTAGTTTTAGACAGTAACATCGTCCCAATGGGCATTTGAATCTGCCCTTTGGGGAATGCTATATCACTCTTTTATGGATCTAATCTCCAATATATGTACTCAATGTCATCAAATCTATACCAACGAAAAAAGCATGCAGGTCGGTACCCTGCATGCTAGTTGGCGTTGATCAATAATTATAGTTTCAGAATACCTCGATCTAGTGCAGTTGCTACTGCTTGTGACCGCGAATCTACCCCAAGCTTATTGTATATGTTCGTTAGATGAGCCTTGACTGTTCGTTCTCCAATATTCATGTCAAATGCTATTTCCTTGCTTTTATACCCTTTAGCCACGCATTGCAAAATGTAGTTTTCTTTATCACTCAAAAGTTTGACATCTTGCTTGACTTCTTGTAGCGATTTTAATTTAGCAGCCATTACTCGCTCTAGCATCTCCTCAGATAAGAGCATTTCCCCCTGCATTGCAGAATCAATGCTTCTGAACAAGCTTTCTCTGCTTGTATCTTTTAACAAATACCCTTTGGCTCCCAAAGCCAACCCGTTAATCATCAGTTCATCCTCGTTATACGTGGTCAGAATAATAATAGGGATCGTAAGGCCTTTCTTCTTGAATTCCTTCATCGTTTCGAGTCCACTCAGAACAGGCATATTCAGATCCATTAGAATTATGTCAGGCTCAAGCTCTTCAACCCTCTCAAGCGCATCCTGTCCATTTACAGCTTCCCCTACGACTTGATATTTTTCGCTGGTCTCTAATATGAGCTTGAGTCCTTCACGAACTACAAAATGATCGTCCACCAACATAATTTTATAAGGGCTCATGTTGACCTCCTTCATTAATTGTCATTGACAGCGTTATGGCTGTACCTTCTGAGCTGCTATCGATCTTGATATGTCCACCAATCAATCTTGCTCGCTCACGGATTCCAAGTAACCCATAGTGACCAGGTTCCTTTCCGATCGCATCTGGATTAAAACCTTTTCCATTATCTGATATTTCTATCTGAAGTTGATTGTTCGAGACGATAACACTGACTTTTACTACATTTGCTTTGGCATGGCGCGCAACATTCGTCAACACCTCTCTGACGATATGAAGACTATGTTCCATCAAAACTCTTGATAGTAGTTGATTCAATTGTATATTGCAGTCTACCTGAATACCCGTTGAATGTCTGAAGTGCCTTACTTCATCTTCGACAGCTTCCTTAAAATCAATATCAGGTGCTGATTTAATTCTAAGGTCATCTATTGCCCTGCGTGCTTCAGCCAGTGTTCTACGTGCTTGCTGCATGGATTGAATTATAATGTTATGAGCCTTTTCCGTATTCCCCTGCATAATGTGCGCGTTGGACGCTTCCAATTGCATAATTAAACCCGCGACTCCTTGGGCAAGAGTATCATGTAAGTCCCTAGCCATTCGCTGCCGTTCATTGGACAATGTAAGTTCTTCGACCTTTTGATGAGCCACTTGCAGTTCATTCAAAAACTTTTGCAGCTTGACTCGCTCATGAACTTGATGGAAAAATAGTATTCCATAAGCTATTACGATAATTAGCATCATCACAAAAATCGGAATGAATACCAGCAGTTCCTTTGTATCACCAACTGTTAAAGAAGAGTCGAAAAATATAATAATACTAATCAAAGCTATAAATATCACCCTACTAATCCGAAAAGAAAAACCTAAACTTTGAGCAATTAATACGGGGAGCAACCCCACCAACACTGCCTGATAACTTCCGGGAAAAAGTATAGCGCACAGGTAAATTAAGATCCCTTGTATTCCAAAATAAAACCAAAAATGTCTTTGGCTAACCCGATATGAAATCCAATGCAACGCGGCGTGGAGAACAAATAGTCCCGTAAATACCAAACTACTGATAACTCTAGGATCATCCAAAAACTGAAGTGTAACAGATCCTGCGTATACAAAGATCAACCAAATGAGAATGGGCTTTCTTGTTTCAAATAATTCATGTATAGTCTCAAGTTTATTCTTCTTATTAGTCACCATAATAACCCCAGTCCAAGTTTTATCATCTTAATCTCTTTACATAACTTATTATTAGCAAAGATACACTTACTTAATGATACACCTAAATTACAAATCTCCTTGGGTAAAGTTTCAATCTAATTATAGTACTATAACCTATTGAATACATCGCCTAAATGGGTATGTTTGATTGCCCTTTTGGGCATAATCTTAGGTTTCGTGTTAGCCATAGCTTGATGAAAAATAGAATTATCAGATGTAGTGATTAAACATGATTAATCGTCATGATTGACTTGTTTTACTTACCACCCTATGAACGATTGAGAACAACCGAGTGGTAGCCAAGTTCAATGCAATCCATTATTACTTTGTCAAAGTTCATGTCCGCAGGTAGACGTGAGCGAAGTATCGAATCCTCTACTGGAGTGGAGTAATGTTTCCCTCCTCCAACATCCCCTAATCCCTTTCCCCACAAGGCCTTTAATTACTGTACAAAAAAGGTGAGCAATTAATAGACAAAAGCTGAAGATCAGGGAAAAAGAATGAGAAACGCTTGAGGAAAAGGGAAAGAAAGAGAAAAAGACTGGGGAAATGTGCGCTTGGATACGCTGCATTTCTACCAGTCTTCGATTGACTCTGGACAGTTATTTTTCACATCCGCTGTCTCATCGCCTCAAACAACAGAATCGTTGCCGCCATTGCCGCGTTAAGCGACTCAGCCTGTCCCTGCATCGGAATCGTAATCGCATCATCCACCAAGCGGGCCGTAGAATCCGAGATGCCCTTACCTTCGTTGCCAATTACAAGCCATACAGATTGTGTAAAATCATAACTATAGCATGAATGCTCTGCCTGCAAAGAAGTACTGACCAGTTTCACACCTGCAGCCTTCGCTTCGGGAAGCAAGGATTCCAACTGACCCTCCACAATGGGCAAATGAAACAGTGACCCCATTGTCGAGCGAATCGTCTTCGGGTTATATACATCAGCACAGCCAGCGCCGAGCACGACTCCCGCTGCTCCAGCTGCATCGGCACTACGAATAATCGTCCCCACATTCCCTGGATCTTGCACTCCATCCAGCACCACGACAAGTCCGCGCGCTCCCGCGATCAGTTTTTCCAGTGGCTCACTGCCTTTACGTACAATTGCAAATACAGGCTGTGGAGTCATCGTATCCGTACATTTGGCGATAACCGCAGGTGATACACTGACCCACTCCACACGCTGAAGCGGGTTCTCAAGTCCTGCAAGTTCAATCGGTACGCCTTGCTCCCCGTCGTACACGATGCACTCCAGATCTGCTCCGGCGCGCAATGCCTCCTGGACAAGATGAATACCTTCAATAATATATTTATGTTGACGGGTACGATGCTTTTTCTCCAGCAGCTGTGCCCATTCTTTTACACGGGTATTTTGCGGTGATACAATATCCATCTTTCCATCCTTCCCATCTGCATCCATCACTTCGGATACGCAAGCTCCATTTTCGTCAAATGATCCTTGTGACCCACAATGATCAGCACATCTCCAGCTTCGATTCGGTCTTCCGCGTACGGCGAAATGTTCATTGAGTTCCCACTGCGGATCGCCATCACATTGCATCCGAAACGTGCACGAATATTTAATTCCATCAGGTTCTTACCGATCATTTCCTCGGAAGCTCTCATCTCCAGAATGCTGTAATCCTCAGACAACTCGATGTAGTCCAGTATATTAGGCGAGGTCAGATGATGGGCTACGCGCAGTCCCATATCCCGCTCAGGATAGATGACTTTATCTGCGCCAATCTTTTGCAGCACCTTACCATGAAGCTCATTTTGAGCTTTTACGATCAGAACGGGTACACCCATATCTTTCAATATCAGGGTTGTCAGAATACTTGCCTGAATATCTTCACCAATCGCCACAACGACAACGTCGAAATTCCGTATGCCTAGCGCACGCAGCGCTTCTTCATCTGTTGAATCTGCCGATACTGCATGGGTCACCACATTGGACATCTCCTGAGTTCTCTGCTCATCCGCATCAATTGCCAGCACGTCGAATCCCATGCCACTCAGTGCATTGGCAACACTTGATCCGAACCGTCCCATGCCAATTACGGCATACTGTTTCTTGGCCATTAGGTCTTTAACCTCCCGCTGCACTTCAGCATGACGCATCATTACGGATACCCATGCTAACGTAAATAATCCTTCGTAGTATACCACAAAGCCTGATAAACTTGAATGCGCTCACGCTTCCCTGGGAACAGTATAAGAGCAGCCGAATATACGAGGAGGGAATTGCGATGCCCATTACATTAAGCCTGCGTGAAGCGATTGTTCATAAAGTTCATGACAAGAGTGATGATCAGCTCCGGGAGATGATTGAAGGTTCAGTAGATGGACCGGAAGCTGCATTACCTGGACTTGGCGCCATTTTCGAGATGATCTGGAAGAATACAGAACCTGCCAAGCAGGAAGAAATGATTCAAATCGCGCAGGAGCATCTGCACACCATTCCCGTCCAACCGCTTCGTTAATTGGAGCATGGAGGGGTAAGGTAACCATCATTACGTTTGTTCTGTCTGCAAAAGAAAGCTTTCCCTTATTCGGCTGGATCATACCCGCCTCTAAGTAAGGTGTATAGCAATAGATCCCCCCGCCAATCGGCGGAGGGATCATATTTTTTAACAGGCGCTATCTCATCGCGTGAGCTTGTCACGTTTGACTAACCCTTTTAATGATTACTACGGAATACGTCTGCCTTCACTTAAGGCGCAGTCTCCAGGAATTGAGCTGTAGGATTTTTATCCATAGCCGTTCTCATTGCGTACTCATTTTCGAAGAGCACTACATAATTCCCTTTTTTATCTTTTACAAGCGCAGAGTTAATCCGGAATTTACTTGCGTCCAGATTCTCGTCCACGATCCAGCGAGCGAACTGATACGGCATACGCTGTAATTGCACGTCTACCCCATACTCGCCTTTCATCCGGTATTCAAATACCTCGAATTGAAGTTGACCAATTACGCCGAGAATCGTCTCGTCGAAACTTGCCGTCTGGAATACCTGAATGGTTCCTTCCTCCGTCAACTGGTCAATTCCTTTTTGGTACTGTTTATGTTTCAACGCATTTTTAACGGTAACTTTAGCGAAAATCTCTGGCGAGAACGTTGGCAATTCTTCAAAAATAACTTCGCTGCCTTGGCTCAATGAATCACCAATCCGGAAGATACCCGGATCGAACAGACCGATAATATCGCCGGCATACGCCTCTTCTACAATATCCCGGTCTTGTGCCAGGAACTGCTGTGGCTGTGACAGCTTGATCTCTTTGCCCACACGAGTATGCTTCACACTCATTCCACGTTGGAACTTGCCTGACACAATACGCAGGAATGCAATACGATCCCGGTGCGCAGGGTTCATGTTCGCCTGAATTTTAAATACATAACCGCTGAATTTCTCATTCGTTGGCTGAATCTCTCCTGCCGTACTGCGACGTGGCTCAGGCTTCGGTGCCAGTTCCAGGAAATTCTCCAGGAAAGTCTGCACGCCGAAATTGTTGATCGCACTACCGAAGAAAATAGGGGTCAATTCACCGCGTTGAACTTTCTCCATGTCGAACGGGTCGCCCGCGATATCCAGCAACTCCAGATCCTGACACAATTGATCATGCAGATATTCTCCAGCCATCTCACGGATAATTGGATCTTTATAGCCATCTACCTTTTGTACTTTAATCGTCGAGTGATCGTCCCCTTGGAACAACTCCACCTGATTTTTCATCCGGTCGTACACACCGCAAAGCTCGCGACCTGTACCAATAGGCCAGTTCATCGGAACCGAACGAATACCCAGTACATTTTCAAGCTCTTCCATCAGGTCAAATGGACTTTTACCCTCACGGTCGAGTTTGTTGATAAACGTAAAGATTGGAATGCCACGCTTAGCACACACCTGGAACAATTTGATCGTTTGTGCCTCGACACCTTTTGCCACGTCGATCAACATTACCGCGCTATCGGCAGCCGTCAGTGTACGATACGTATCTTCACTGAAATCCTGGTGACCCGGTGTATCCAGAATGTTGACGCGATGATCCAGATAATCAAATTGCATTACGGAAGAGGTAACCGAGATCCCCCGTTGTTTCTCAATTTCCATCCAGTCACTTGTTGCGTGCTTGCTGGCTTTCCGAGCTTTTACCGTTCCCGCAAGGCGAATCGCGCCCCCGAACAGCAACAGTTTCTCGGTTAATGTGGTTTTACCCGCATCGGGGTGAGAGATAATGGCAAACGTCCGGCGTTTGTCCACTTCCTGTTGAAGAATATCATTTGCAGCTTTGCTCATAGGTTTAATCCCTTTCGTCCGTTCATTCACGTTAATCCGGCATGGCCGGTCCATCATTCAATCTTTATGCAATCCGGCGAGGCCGGTTGATTGTACACTGGTCATTTTGCATACGAGATGTTTACTCACTAGATTAATTTTACACATTTACAATGGAGTTCATCCTCCTCAAATCTGTGCTTTCATCCATACCGTGAACTGCTTCTTAACCCAACTCTCCTATTGTACCATAATCTGTACCGAAAATAACCGATTACTGCAGCAGATTCTTCTCTTTTCCCTTGCAAAAAAAGCACCCTTCAGCCATAATCATGGCATCCAGGTACTCCTCATTCATTTCTCGTTATCGAGTTTAGAAAATCAATGCATCCAGCGCGTATTGTCCGCCACCCGTCAGAGCCAGCGCTACACCAACGACTAGAATCGCGAGATTATATTCGAATCCGTTCTGTGTGGACCAGTAACCGTTCGCACCATGGACTTTCACAATCGCAATAACCATCGTCAATGCAATCAGAATGCCACCTACCGGTGTGAGCAGACCCAGAGCCAGCAGCAGTCCACCACCGAACTCAGCGAGTCCAGCCAGTAACGCTACCAATGGACCTGGCTTCATCCCCATCGATTCAAACCAGCCGCCTGTACCCTTGATCCCGTAACCTCCGAACCATCCAAACAGCTTTTGTGCCCCGTGCGCCATGAACGACAATCCAATCACCAAACGAATCAACAACAATCCTAAGTCCAACATCATTTTCTTTTCCTCCATTCAATATATACAAAATAGTATTCTTAGATTAAAGATATTATGCTAAATTTTTTTCTTCATGATGTGGTGTCGAAACCCCTTCAACTGGTTCACATTTCATCTCATGAATGGTGCACTTATCCGAGAAGTTCATCGGATTAAGTTGGTCATTTGCGTAACTCTTTATCTCTTGTATTGAGTATAAGTTATATACTTACTTTTTGTCAACAACTTAATTTAAATATTTTTATCCAGTCGCATTCCCTCCAGCTTCTCGCATCAAAAAGAAGCCCGGAAAGTTCGCTTCATCCGCGCTCTTTCCAAGCCCCTTAATCATTTCATCTTATGAACGATTAGCCTTAATTGTTGACTTGCCAGATCACACGATCCTCATCCTGACCATTCACCGGCCACCAGTGGAATCCATCCTGCTCCAGCAGTTTATCTGTCGCTTCCGGCCCCCAGGTTCCAGCCGGATACGTGTGAAGCTCTCCCTGATTCTGGCTCCAGGCTGCAGCGATCCGATCTACGAAAGACCAGGCCGTTGCCACTTCGTCCCAACGGGTAAAGTACGTAGAATCCCCTTCTGCTGCATCGAGCAGCAGACGTTCATACGCTTCAGGCGAGTTGATTCCGATCATGCAGCTCTGACAGAAATCCATCGCGAGTGGCTGAATCTCGGAATCCGAGCCCGGTTTCTTGGCATTGATTTTGATATATATGCCTTCCATCGGATTCACCCGAATGACCAGCAGATTCGGTTCAAGCTTATATTTTTTCCCAAGGTACACGTTATTCGGCATCGACTTGAACTCGACTACGATCTCGGTCGTTTTCACCGGCAGACGTTTGCCTGTCCGAATGTAGAATGGCACACCTGCCCAGCGGAAATTATCAACAAATACACGTGCGGCAAAATACGTCTCCGTATTCGACTGTGGGTCAACCTTGTCTTCCTGGCGGTAACCGGGAAGCTGCTTGCCACGGTACTCCCCTTCGGCATACTGTCCCCGCACAACGTTGTTGCTCACTTCCTCATCCGAGGTGAACGTCCGTAGAGAGCGTAATACCTTCACCTTTTCATCCCGAATATCCTCGGGGAACAGGCGACTCGGTGGCTCCATTGCAATCATCGTCAGCATTTGAAGCATATGATTTTGCCCCATGTCACGCAGTGCGCCGGAGTGATCATAATAACCGCCACGTTCTTCCACGCCTACCGTCTCCCCCAGCGTTATCTGAACGTTGGCAATATGTTTGTTGTTCCAGAGTGGTTCGAAAAAAGCATTCCCGAAGCGGATCACTTCGATATTTTGCACCATTTCCTTGCCCAGATAATGGTCAATCCGATAGATTTCCTCTTCACGGAATACCTCACGAATCTGCTCATTCAGATGTTCAGCGGATTGCAGATCATAACCAAATGGTTTTTCGATCACTAATCGGTTCCAACCCTGACTTTCCAGCATACCGCCGTCCCGTAAACTGTACGAGACACTGCCAAACAGCTCAGGTGCAAGCGCCAGATAGAACAGCCGATTACCCGGCGTGTTAAATTTCGCTTCCAGATGCTCCGTCTGCTTAAGCAGCTCTTTGAACCCTTCTACATTATTGATATCCAGAGTATTGTATTCAAAATGATCGACGAAAGCGTTCCACTCATCAGGGTCCCCCGCTGGATAGCGGGAGAACTCTTTAATGGATTCATAGATGTCCTCCCGGAATTCTTCTGGGGTTCTCGGACGACGCGCTACGCCAATAATCGCAAAGTTTTCGGCTAGCTTGCCTTCGCGGTATAGACTGTAGATGGCCGGAAACAGCTTCCGGCGGGCCAAATCACCGGTTGCTCCAAAAATGATAAATACTGCGCCTGGTGTCAGTACTTCATCTTGCGTTTTTTTCTCAACCATGGGCTCCTCTTTCTTCCGGGAAGACAACCTTCACGCTCTCCCCGAGCTATGTAATGGTGTTATATATGCACGACATACAACCGTCAATTACCAGCAAGTTCCTTCTTGGATGTGATGCCATTTTAGCATATCAACTGAACGGATGCACTATTTCTCACTCATTTTTCTGATAAATATTCTCAATATTGGGTCCGAATTTACGTATAATTCATCCCTTAATATTCAATCGTAATCACCGGAAACCCCACTGTAATTCGATTGTCGACCTCGTCACCAACATGGTGAACTGCGAGTTGCATATTCAACATGTGCGAGCCACTCTTGATCGACAAGGGCAGCTCAGCCGCCTCATAAGAGACACTGGCACTGGCTACATCCGTATAACGTTCAACGGAGGTGATATCCATCTTTGTGGACAGCTGTTCTTCGATCAGTTCCAGCTGCTGACTCGCATCACGTTCAACCGCAGTAGCTGCCGTACCCTGCACTGACACATTCCAGCTTGCCTTCATCTCTGAGTCCACAAGCAGTTGATCCACCTGCTCATGTGACGCCACTAATCTCTTCCGATCCGTGTGTGCATCACCTGATAACTGCACGATGGCATAATATCCGTTGTCTCCTGTATCGACGACATTGACCAACATGCCTGCACCTCCATTAGCCGCACCTACAACCAGCTCACTGCGATACACATCGTGGCCCGTCTGACGTACCTTCATTGGTGGTTCAAGTCCCAATTGACTAGCCAGTGATACGGCCTGCGCTTGTGCATCTCCCTTGCCTTCTCCTTGCCATTTAATCACCAGGCGATCTACATGATCAATTACACTGTCAGCAGTATAGATTAACTGTTCCAGTTGGGCTCTTTTGGGTTCGTTCTTCTCTGCGTATACCTGTGTTACACCGATAAGTATAATGATCGCTATTGCCAATATGCCTGCTGTCATCCAACGATTTAACATTCGAATCCCCCGCTTCTTACTTCTATGAATCTATCAACAGCATGCCCCTTTCCCGCATTAGCTATACTTCTTCTGAACACATCAAAAAAAAGCCCCACCCGCCACATTCATGGCAGAGCAGGGCTTTCCATTCATACTTTTATATATGTTCTCATCTATTACCTCCGCACATGAAAGCACGGTTCTTTGGCTTAATTATGATATTGCATATGATTCTTCTTACTCTGCAAGTCCGTTTTTATAAGCATAGATCGCAGCCTGTGTGCGGTCGTCTACGCCCAATTTTGCCAGTAGATTCGTGACATGGAATTTGACTGTCTTGATACCGATGATCAGATCATCAGCGATGTCCTGATTCGACTTGCCTTTAGCCAGCAACCGGAGCACATCCATTTCTCGATCCGTCAATTCATCATGCAAAGGAGCTGCTGCCTGTGGCTGCCGGAATCGATTCATCATTTTGGAAGCCACCTGTGACTCCAGAACGGATTGACCGCGAGCTGCTGCGCGAATCGCATCTGCCACTTCATTGGCTCTTGATGTTTTTAACAGATAACTGAATGCGCCTGCTTCAATGACAGGATACATTTTTTCATCATCCAGATAACTGGTCAATACGATGACTTTGCACTCCGGATACATTTTGAGCACCTGACGGGTAGCCTCAATGCCATCCATTCCTTCCATGACCAGGTCCATCAGAACAACATCAGGCTTATATTCCTGTGCAAGCCGAATGCCTTCCTCTCCACTACCTGCTTCACCAACAACCTCAATTCCATCTTCGGTATCTAATACCGCTGCAAGACCAATACGCACCATCTCATGATCATCCACGAGCAATACTTTGATCGACGTTTCCGTCTCCGTTTCGACTTCCGGTTCCACTGACATGTTCTTCCTCGCTTTCATCACTCATCAAAGGTATCGTAATCTCAATTCGCGTTCCCTTACCAGGCGCTGTTACAAATTGTATGGCTCCGCCAATCTCCGTAACACGTTCACGCATGTTAGCCAGACCGTAGGAAGCTTGTTTATTCTCATCCAGATCAAAGCCTTGCCCATCATCACGAATCAGTACCCGTATCGCATCTGTTCGGCGCTGGATCCGTATCTCCATTTTTTCCGCTTTCGCATGCCGTAATGTATTAGACATAGCCTCCTGAACGATCCGGAACAGATGATTCTCAATGCCTTTAATCAAATCGATGTCTTCATCCATTTCAAGCACAATGTCCATGGGTACTTTCGTTTTCAGTTCCATCACCAGATCACGGAGACCTTGTTCGAGATGTTTGCCCTCCAGGTAGACTGGCCGCAGATGTAACAATAACGCACGCATCTCGGACTGAGCTACCGAAGCCATCTCCTCAATCAGGGCCACCTGCCGCTGAGCACGTTCAAAATCCTTCTCCATCTTTCGTCCTACGGCCGTTGCTGTCATGGATATCGCAAACAATTGCTGAGATACCGCATCATGCAGTTCCCGTGCCAAACGCTGCCGCTCTTCCACAATGGCTGTAATTCTGGCTTGTTCCGCAAGCTGTGCATTATGAGTAGACAATCGCTGGAGCGAGGATACTTGATCTTCCCACTTTTTGCCGATTCGTCCGAGTTGCTCACTTAAGCGACCCACATCATCTACGCCCAGATCAGGTACAGTACGAGACAGTGAACCCTTCTCCCACTGCAGGAGCGTTTCCCGCAGCAGCTCCAACCGGCGTTTGACCCGGTAACTCTGATAGAAACCAAAGACCGCACCGATCGCAATCAGGAGCAGCAATAGAGCCAGACCCGATTGAATCAGATGCCGCCAGCCTGCAAATGGAGCAAGATAACCATATGTATACAATACATACAAAATAACAGCGAGCACAATGAAAACCAGGAGGATCCCTTCACCCATACTTCGGGTTACCATGTCGGTATGTCGTTTTGTCTTCATCGGGGTCTCCTCCTTCTCTTCATCTATTTTACTACGGATTACTAATGCTTAGGTCGCCAACAATATACGAAATGACAAATTTTGCTTTATGTTCACTGGACTCATATCCAGGAGTTCTCCATACTAATTTGTTCATCATGCCGCTATCTTGTTCTCCAAGAAGATTAATTCGGCCGAAAAGGACCGATGCTTCAATCTCTACACCATAATCTTCCGGCAGCGTCAGGCGAACATTCCCCATAACCCCTTGCAGCAGCACAATCGTTTGTTTCTCCTCCGGAATCGAAAGAGACAGATCTGCATTAACCTCACCCATGGCATGCCATAGGCTCATACTGCGTAACGTCCAGGATGGTTGATCCCAGTAATACCTAGCCATGAAATTATGTTTCTTCATAACGCCATCGTCCAGATAAATCTTTTTGTTTTTGGAATAAAAGTAAGCTAAGGAAGCCAGTACAATTAAGAATACAATCATCAAATTATCCAGTAGTAACAGTGCCGCACCAATGCCAAGATACCGATAACCTTTGTGGGTATCCCCTTTGCGGACTTGCAGCATTCCAATGGTTAAGAGAATCAGTGCGGCAGCGGTCAGCAAGTTAATATTCTGATTCAATAACATGAAAGTGCCGATAATAATAATGACAACTGCAAGCCATTTACTCTTGTTATTCATCCCTGCCGCACCTCCTCTGTATGTTAATCTCTCTTCATTCAACGGAAAAGCCATACCAGGCAATGAAGTCCTGTATGGCTTAACTTTTGTTCTACCAACCGTACATTATACACGATTTATAGAATATCATATTGTCCACCGAGCGAACAGTTATTCTTTTGAAGTTCCGTTCGCTTCATTCTTGGAACCATTGCCCATTTTGTTTTTGAGGGCCTGCAATTGCTGATCCACTTTGAATTGCTTTTCCACATCTACAGGATTCGTGTACGTGGATGATGTGTTGCGATATGGTGCACGAGCTACGTCAGCTTCAGCTTCCAGTTGCATGATTTTCTCTTCCATGCGGTGGAATCCTAGTGATGCTCCGCCACTTTCGATCGAATGCAAGCTGTTAATGGAAGACATTTGTTTTTTGGCTTTTGCCATTTGTGCACGGGATACGAGTTCATTACGTTTGTTACGCATTTTGTAGAACTCATCTTTCATATCATGCAACTGTTGCAACAGATCTTTTGCTTGTGCTTCAGACTGTGCATGCAGTTCACTGTACTCCGTAATTTTTTGATCAAAGTAGATTTTCTCTTCCAGCAATTTGCGTGCTACTTCTTCCTGACCGTTAGACAGAGCAGCTTCTGCTTGGGACTCACGTTGTACCGAAGTACGCTCCGCTTCATCCAAACGTTGTTTCATGCGGCGCTCATTTGCCATTTGTTTGGCAACAGTTACCTCAGCCTCATGAATCTCAGCCTCCATATCACGCAAGTACTGGTTCAACATTACAATCGGGTCTTCTACCTTATCCAACATATCATTTACCGATGCTTTCGTCATATCCTTAATCCGTTTAAATACTCCCATTTTACTTTTCTCCCTTCTCGTAACGAGATAATTTTTGGCGAAGCTCTTCAACTTCTTTTTTCAATGCTTTTTTCTCAATATCTTTCATCATGGAATCAAGTTCACTTTCTTGCGGTGCTCCTGCTCCGTAGGCGTTGTTATCATAAGAGCGCGGACCAGATTGGGGTCTGCTGTTGTATCCTGGGCCAGGACCGAAGTTGCCAGGACCTTGTTGGTTTTGGTTATTTTGAAAAGGACCTCTTGGCGCCTGATGATCATAGTTGTTGTATCCTCTGCCAGGGCCAGGGCCTGGGCCGTAGCCATATGGATCATAAGGCGGATACGGTTCTTTTGGTACCACCAGTGCTGCAATGAAGTATATTAACAACGACGTGCCGCCAGTTACGAAGATACTGATGACGAAGATAATCCGCAGCAGGGTAGAATCCATCCCGATAGTTTCGGAAATTCCGCCGCACAAGCCGGTTAGCATCCGGTCACGCGTTGAGCGGTATAATTTGCTCATGTGCTTTCTCCTTTCGTTTACTTATATCCTCTTGCGTTGGGACCATAAGCATATGGATCAACGTGATTGGATTCCTTCGGTACGACCAATGCAGCGATGAAGTAGATCAACAATGATGTACCTCCCGTAGCGAAAATACTGATGAAGAAGATGATACGTAGCAGCGTGGTGCTCAATCCGAGATTTTCAGAAATGCCGCCAATCAAACCTGTTAGCATTCGATTACGCGCCGAGCGGTATAATTTACTCATGTGACTACTCCTTCCTGTCATTGTTCAACTTCTGTTTTAAGCGCTCCAGTTCCTTATCCAGCGTAGAGGATGACATGCTGCCAGTCGCTCCTGAACCGTCTTGGCTCATCCGCCGGATATCCCGGAGACTTTGTGCTTCATATTCGAGATCAGAGACTTGGTCATCCAATCGGTTAAACATACGGGGTACATTCTGACCGTTGTGATTCCCTCTCTGGTTCATACGTTGTTGTAACTGAATCGTCTGCATACGAGCGTAGTAATATTGGCGTTTGCTGTATACATTCTGATATTCAACCTTCAGCTGGTCGATCTGTTCATCCAGCTCCTGTAATGCTGCATAGCTTTGTGCATACAATTCATTGTACTGTTCCATTTTTTCCTCATGGAGGATTTTCTCCTGCAAGGCCAACTTAGCGAGATGCTCTTCCCCTGCTTTCAGAGCCATGGAAGCCTGTTCTTCCCGTTTGTTCACCATACCTGCTGCCTGATCGGCTTGTTGTTTCATTTGTCTGGTATGGCTTGCATATTGATGACGAAGTTTCTCGGCTTCACCGATGTCTTGGCGGGTCGAGACCAGGAACTGATCAATCAGTTTGACTGGATCCTGACTTTGCTCCAAATGTTCGTTCAGATTGGCTACGGTAATATCCCGCATTCGACGAAATACACTCATTATGTTCTTTCCCTCCTTTTCATAATCCTGAAAGCTTAGTAACGACCACGACGACTGCGGTTATTGCTTAGCATTGAGATACCAAAGATGATTAACCCGATCGCGATGATCGGTCCGATCAGCCATGCCAGCTTACCCATCAGTGAGATGATACCGATGATGAGAACAATCCAGCCAAGCATCACATTCCCTCGTTTAACTCCGTAATATCCCAGTGCAATCATCAGGACCGGAATCAGATAACCCATTAAGTGTCCAAGAAGAGGAGTTAACTTTCCGAAGAGGAGTAGTGCACCCAGTGCAATCAGTACAATCGCCCAGCCATTTCCCTTATTCAATCTCATAATTGTTGTTCACCGCCCTTTCCGTTCGTTCATTTTAATTGGTTAAGTCATTTGTTCGTTTGTTTCTTGTTTTTTTGTTTCCATGTTTCTTGTTTAACCTTATGTCCTTATTCTAGGGGATTCTGAGACTTTTCAAAACAGACCGTGGACGGTTTTTCATCCTAGACTCAGGTCGGGGATCTAGTTGGACCTTGGACTGTCCCGGTATAAGACCATCGTTCCACCTAAGCTGAATAGCTTCCAGTTACCTTCTATTCCCCGTGTTCAGGCTCTACTTCACCCGATATCGTCCGGTAGATAGAATGATGTCCATATCTCTATTTACGTTCACCCTTCACTTTCGTTTCCATCCCGTGCCAATCTCTTTTGCCTCAAAATAAAATTACTTATTTATCCAAATAAACAAAATTTAGATTGTTCTATATGTAAGCGTTTACTAAAATAGAGAGTGTTACTATTTCTAATGTCAGGGGTTGAACTGAAACTGTGCGACCAATCAGCTATCTCCATAAAATGATCATCTTCGGAATCCTGCTAAGCACCCTGCCCATTTTGTTAACGGGAATTGCCGCGTTTATCTATTCATCGAACCAAACTGAATTACATCGTACACAAGCTAACAGGCAGTTGCTGGAACAAATGCAATCCAACGTAGAACACAAACTCGCTACAGTCAGTTATATGCTTGATCAGGCCGTTCGATCTCCAGTAACCCTCCGTTCCCTGTCTGCTTCTTCACTTCAAAGGAAAGGACCATTACTTGCCGATAAGCTGCAGAGCGAGTTTCAGAATATGAGGTCGTGGGAACCTTTGCTGGATATCACATTGGTGAATCAATCCCAGAATTGGCTTATTGACCATGCCGGATTATATCGTAATACGGATTTCCCACTGGCACTTCCCATGAAGGATTTGATATCGGATACGCTAACCTCCGGATGGCAGCTCTCCCCTTCATCGGTGTTCAGTAATGATGAGCGTTCGCCCGGTACAGGCTGTATCTATCATATTGCCCTTGCGAGATCTATTCCGAATCTGAATGCGTCTTCCGATGTAGCCTTAATTGCCGGAATTCCTGCATGCTCTTTACAAAATACGCTAGGTGAAGCCTCCATGGGCAATGCTGCCTCAGGACTGATCATTTTAAATCGGGAACAACGTATCATGGTACATCCCGATCCCGTATATATTGGACAACCGCTGTCTGCAGTTGGATTACAAGATCGTGAGACGGAAGCCAGCATAATTAGACTATCTCCCATCACATTTTCAACAGGCTTTGAAGAACGAGAAGTCAAGATCGCCGATACACACTATTCTCTGACGTACAGCCCTTCTACCTTAAAAGGATGGACTTATGTTCTAATCTCACCCACCAACATTCTGACACAGGAATATATCGATATCGGATTACACACCTTGTATATCAGTATCTTCTTGCTTTTGCTTTCATTATTGCTCGCATGGCTCGGCTCCAAACGAATGCATATTCCAATTCGTAAACTTTTAACCCAACTTGGTGACAACCACCTGTCCAAAGATGGCGGCACTATGACTCAGCAATCACCAGAGCTGTCTGATGAGTTCGAACAGATTCGAGCAGGTGTCTCACAATTATCTGCATCTCGCTCCCAACTGGAGAACACACTAAATATGCATCTGTTGCAGATTCGCACTCATTTTATGATGAATCTCTTCCAGGGCAAGAGCCCTGTTCACACTCTATATGACACCCTGAATGAATATGGCTACACACGTCAGGTTCGGGAATGGCAACAAATTGCTGTTATTGCACTACAGGCCGATCTCGTTAATCACAGAAAATACAATGCCAATGATCGTGACCTCCTGTTATTCGCTGTTCAAAATATATTGGAGGAAACGGTTGTGCATAACCAACAACTGCTTCCTATCGTGCTGGAACATACGGTTGTCACGGTGATTGGCACCGTTGAACAGGATCAATTTGCTTTTTCACAGCAGCTATATGTATTAACAGACCAGTTACAACAACAGATTGATGGGATTCTGGCTCTTCAGGTCAGTATAGGCTTCAGCCAGCCGCATAGCTCCCTATACCACATCCCTCAGGCTTACACAGAAGCTATGGAGGCTTTGAAGCATCGAATGAAGCTGGGGACAGGTATTATCTTTCAATATGAGAACATAGATCATTATGCGCCAGCTTGGTCCATGACCTACCCGGAATCATTGGAATACTCGTTGATCCAAGCTATTCAAAGTGCGGATGAAGTTCATGCCTCTGCTCTTCTGCATCAGGTCCTGGAAGTAATCTTTGGTATGGAGTGTACGCCAGAGGAATATCAGGTGGCCTTTACGAGGCTGCTGACGCATATTTTGCAAATGACTCAGGAATCCGGTATACGACTCGGACAGATCTCTCAAGGCAATGGATCGATGTTTCATGAACTTCATGGTTTGCAGTACGGCGCTGAAGTTGAGGAGTGGTTTAACCATCAAGTCATCTTGCCCATCATCCAGGTTTTTAAAGGGAGACAGTATGCCCAGTACCAGCATATATCAGAGAAGATGATTGCTCTGATTCATCAAGATTACGATAAGGATCTGACGCTTGAGGAATGTGCTGTGAAGCTTCACTATAATGCCAACTACTTAAGTAGCGTTTTTCGCAAAGAGACCGGCTGTGCATTTAGTGAATACCTGACCAAGTACCGATTTAACATCGCTAAAAAATGGCTGGACGAAAGTGATCTAACGGTTAAAGATATCGCAGCACGGCTTCGTTACAACAATCCGCAAAACTTTATCCGATCATTTCGTAAATGGGAAGGAATCACTCCCGGTCAGTATCGGGAGCGGAAACAAAAAGCAGAAGTGTCGAACAACAATTAGAAAAGGAGCACGATTTAAAATCGTGCTCCTTCGGCCAGCTCGGACACCTCTGCATATGGCTCCCCGAACAGGGATCGAACCTGCGACAACTCGATTAATAGTCGAGTGCTCTACCAACTCAGCTATCAGGGATATCCTTTAGAGATCATTCTCTGAAAACTAGATATGTGTTTTGTTTTTTCGTTGTCTCGAACATCTCCAAATAAACGAGGGCCTGGTTCAAAGCGGTCGATTAATTATTGGCTTCAAAAAAAAGAGGGAGCACATATCCCTGCTCCCTTCACTTACAACTTCGCTTCTATATCTTAACTTCATATGTTTCATACGTTCCCTTTTTGCGCAGCGATCTGATGCTTCCTAGCGTCATCCTAGACGTTAGAATATACGTTGTGCGTCTCGATTCCTGTTCCTCATAACACATACCAAGCTTATACGATTTGTCGTTTATCCTTGGTACGGACTGTTTTCATATTGGTTTGTTCAAGTTGGATCAGAATTTTACCAAACCTTGCTCCACGTGAGAAGGTCACCGTACTATCCTTATATGTATCGCGGATGTACTTCTCAGCCAGTCTGAGGGAATCCTCATCTGTTGGTAACTCATACGTATTAAGCCATTCTGGCAGCTTCTCAATAATCTCTTCCACCGGTACTTCAAATGAGTTAACTTCTCTTGTAATGATCATCGTGTATGAATAACCCTTCAAATACAGCAACTGTTGGATATATCCCATATCACCAGCCTTGTATGAAGAACTGATCCCAAGTACATCCTTAAGTTCATCCATTAGTGTGTGTTCCTTCTGTCCCGCTATAGTGCTTATATACACATACTTACGAGCACAGTTAATCGCCATCTCAATCGTTTCCCAATCCGACATAGCCGGACACATGGAAGCAAATACAAAATCATATTTCTTCTCCCAGCCTTTATCCTGAATGGAGATTTCCTCAAATCGCTCTTTCACGATTTCAATATTAGATTCCAGCTCTGAGGGTATTGTTTCTTTCATGAGCGAGACAAGCAACTCAGAAGGCTCAACAGCGGTTACACTTGCTCCCCTTTCAGCAAAAGGAATGGTAAATATGCCTGAGGCCGCTCCAATGTCTAGAATGGACAAGCCCGCGAACTCTACTCCCTGGTTTTCAATCCAGCCCATAATGCGCTCAGACCGCTGTATTCCTTCTACCGTAAATGATTGTGCATGATAATCTCTGGCCCACCGCTCAAACGCTTCTTCTGTATTAAATGGTGCACTTTTCTTCTTATATTTTGAACTTCTCGGACGATTCTTCCAAGCCTCTTCCCATACAAAAAGGTTAAATAACAGGTCAGTGTCCGGTATAATTTTTTTAGTAGTCACTTTATTTCACTCCTTCATATTAAAGACTTCACTTATCTACAATATACTGAATATAATCATACGTCAATCTTTATTAACGTCCAACTTTCCTTACTATAAAACAATCACTTCATATAAAATAAAAATAGCCCCGCAGATTGCATAAGCAATTTGCAGGGCTATTCAATATACCGGCGAGAGGACTCGAACCTCCACGGTTTCCCACTCGATTTTGAGTCGAGCGCGTCTGCCATTCCGCCACGCCGGCATATACTGGAGGCGCCACCCAGATTCGAACTGGGGATAAAGCTTTTGCAGAGCTGTGCCTTACCACTTGGCTATGGCGCCATATTTTGGAGCGGACGACGGGAATCGAACCCGCGACCCTCGCCTTGGCAAGGCGATGCTCTACCGCTGAGCCACGTCCGCATAATGGCTGGGGATATAGGATTTGAACCTATGCATGACGGAGTCAAAGTCCGTTGCCTTACCGCTTGGCTAATCCCCAATAAAAAATGAAAAAACAAAGGGGCGATCGAGGGGAATTGAACCCCCGAATGCCGGATCCACAAACCGGTGCGTTAACCACTTCGCCACGATCGCCACAAAAAGTTAATTTTCTAAAAAGTTAATTGGCAGGGGCAGCAGGAATTGAACCCACACCAACGGTTTTGGAGACCGTTGTTCTACCTTTAAACTATGCCCCTAAAACTGGTGGAGGATGATGGATTCGAACCACCGAACCCGTACGGGAGCAGATTTACAGTCTGATGCGTTTGGCCACTTCGCTAATCCTCCAGGATTACATGGTGCCGGCGAGAGGACTTGAACCCCCAACCTACTGATTACAAGTCAGTTGCTCTACCAGTTGAGCTACACCGGCATATTAAATTGTTTTATAAATGGTGGCTCGGGACGGAATCGAACCGCCGACACGAGGATTTTCAGTCCTCTGCTCTACCGACTGAGCTACCGAGCCATAATAAAGTCTAATCTCATTTCCTAACACTTTATATAGGGCATCAGTGCCATACAGCAGATGTAGTGAACAGTTTGCCTCATGTAAAGATTAAATGGCGGAACCGACGGGATTCGAACCCGCGATCTCCTGCGTGACAGGCAGGCATGTTAGGCCAACTACACCACGGTTCCAGATCACTTTCTCAAAGGAAAGTATAATTGCGGGGGCAGGATTTGAACCTGCGGCCTTCGGGTTATGAGCCCGACGAGCTACCGGGCTGCTCCACCCCGCGTCGTTATAAAAATAAGTTATATGGTGGAGGCTGAGGGGATCGAACCCCCGACCCTCTGCTTGTAAGGCAGATGCTCTCCCAGCTGAGCTAAGCCTCCGAACAACACATTTATGATCTTACCATAATCTTATTGTAAAAATCAACTTCTATTTTTGAAGTTAATATGACCCGTAGGGGATTCGAACCCCTGTTACCTCCGTGAAAGGGAGGTGTCTTAACCCCTTGACCAACGGGCCTTAATATTATGGCGGAGAGAGAGGGATTCGAACCCTCGAGACGCTTGTGACGCCTACACGATTTCCAATCGTGCTCCTTCGGCCAGCTCGGACACCTCTCCATATGGCTCCCCGAACAGGGCTCGAACCTGTGACAACTCGATTAACAGTCGAGTGCTCTACCAACTGAGCTATCAGGGAATATGCTTCAGAGATCGTTCTCTGAAAACTAGATTCGAAACGAAACATGCGAATTATCACTTGCAATTGGATAAGCCCTCGACCGATTAGTACTGGTCAGCTCCATGCATTGCTGCACTTCCACCCCCAGCCTATCTACCTCGTCGTCTTCAAGGGGTCTTACATACTGGGAAATCTCATCTTGAGGGGGGCTTCACGCTTAGATGCTTTCAGCGTTTATCCCTTCCGTACATAGCTACCCAGCGGTGCTCCTGGCGGAACAACTGGTACACCAGCGGTACGTCCATCCCGGTCCTCTCGTACTAAGGACAGCTCCTCTCAAATTTCCTACGCCCACGACAGATAGGGACCGAACTGTCTCACGACGTTCTGAACCCAGCTCGCGTACCGCTTTAATGGGCGAACAGCCCAACCCTTGGGACCTACTTCAGCCCCAGGATGCGATGAGCCGACATCGAGGTGCCAAACCTCCCCGTCGATGTGGACTCTTGGGGGAGATAAGCCTGTTATCCCCAGGGTAGCTTTTATCCGTTGAGCGATGGCCCTTCCATGCGGTACCACCGGATCACTAAGCCCGACTTTCGTCCCTGCTCGACTTGTAGGTCTCGCAGTCAAGCTCCCTTATGCCTTTGCACTCTTCGAATGATTTCCAACCATTCTGAGGGAACCTTTGGGCGCCTCCGTTACTCTTTAGGAGGCGACCGCCCCAGTCAAACTGCCCACCTGACACTGTCCCCGCACCGGATTACGGTACCAGGTTAGAACCTAGATACGATCAGGGTGGTATCCCAACGTTGCCTCCATGCAAGCTGGCGCTCACACTTCAAAGGCTCCCACCTATCCTGTACAGATCGTACCCAAATTCAATATCAAGCTGCAGTAAAGCTCCATGGGGTCTTTCCGTCTTGTCGCGGGTAACCTGCATCTTCACAGGTATTAAAATTTCACCGGATCTCTCGTTGAGACAGCGCCCAAGTCGTTACGCCATTCGTGCGGGTCAGAATTTACCTGACAAGGAATTTCGCTACCTTAGGACCGTTATAGTTACGGCCGCCGTTTACTGGGGCTTCGGTTCACAGCTTCGGGATTACTCCCTAACCACTCCCCTTAACCTTCCAGCACCGGGCAGGCGTCAGCCCGTATACTTCGCCTTACGGCTTCGCACAGACCTGTGTTTTTGCTAAACAGTCGCTTGGGCCTTTTCACTGCGGCCCCCTCGTGCTATTCACACTACCGGGGCACCCCTTCTCCCGAAGTTACGGGGTCATTTTGCCGAGTTCCTTAACGAGAGTTCTTCCGCGCGCCTTAGAATACTCTTCTCGCCTACCTGTGTCGGTTTGCGGTACGGGCACCATCACCTGGCTAGAGGCTTTTCTTGGCAGTGTGAGATCATGACCTTCGCTACTGTAATTTTCACTCCCCATCACAGCTCAGCCTTACAATGTGCGGATTTGCCTACACATCAGCCTTACTGCTTAGACGGACATCCATCAGTCCGCGTCACTACCCTACTGCGTCCCCCCATTGCTCATAACGGCTTACGGTGGTACAGGAATTTCGACCTGTTGTCCTTCGACTACGCCTTTCGGCCTCGCCTTAGGTCCCGACTTACCCTGAGCGGACGAGCCTTCCTCAGGAACCCTTAGGCTTTCGGCGGATCAGATTCTCACTGATCTTTTCGTTACTCATACCGGCATTCTCACTTGTATAATGTCCAGCGCTCCTTACGGTACACCTTCAACCCTTATACAACGCTCCCCTACCCCTGATGCAAAGCATCAAGCCATAGCTTCGGTGGTGTGTTTAGCCCCGTTACATTTTCGGCGCAGAGTCACTCGACCAGTGAGCTATTACGCACTCTTTAAATGATGGCTGCTTCTAAGCCAACATCCTGGTTGTCTGTGCAACTCCACATCCTTTCCCACTTAACACACACTTGGGGACCTTAGCTGATGGTCTGGGCTGTTTCCCTTTTGACAATGGATCTTAGCACTCACTGTCTGACTCCCGGAAGTAAGTCTATGGCATTCGGAGTTTGACTGAGCTTGGTAACCCTTGCGGGCCCCGCACCCAATCAGTGCTCTACCTCCACGACTCTGTTTTCCGAGGCTAGCCCTAAAGCTATTTCGGGGAGAACCAGCTATCTCCGAGTTCGATTGGAATTTCTCCGCTACCCCCACCTCATCCCCGCATTTTTCAACATGCGTGGGTTCGGGCCTCCAGTGCGTGTTACCGCACCTTCACCCTGGACAGGGGTAGATCACCCGGTTTCGGGTCTACGTCCACGTACTATGTCGCCCTATTCAGACTCGCTTTCGCTGCGGCTCCGGCTCTTTACCTTAACCTTGCACGGGAACGTAACTCGCCGGTTCATTCTACAAAAGGCACGCCATCACCCCTAAAACGGGCTCTGACTTTTTGTAAGCACACGGTTTCAGGTTCTATTTCACTCCCCTTCCGGGGTGCTTTTCACCTTTCCCTCACGGTACTGCTTCACTATCGGTCGCTAGGAAGTATTTAGCCTTGGCAGATGGTCCTGCCGGATTCATACGGGGTTTCACGTGCCCCGCACTACTCGGGATCCGTCTCGGAGGGAACAGACTTTCAACTACAGGGCTTTTACCTTCTTTGGCGGGCCTTTCCAGACCTCTTCGCTTAACCGGTTCCTTTGTAACTCCATGTGAGACGTCCCACAACCCCAAAGAGCAAGCTCTCTGGTTTGGGCTTCTCCGCGTTCGCTCGCCGCTACTGACGGAATCACTATTGTTTTCTCTTCCTCAGGGTACTTAGATGTTTCAGTTCCCCTGGTATGCCTCTGCACAACCTATGTATTCAGTTGTGAGTAACTGGAAATTACCCCAGCTGGGTTTCCCCATTCGGACACCCCCGGATCAAAGCTTGCTTACAGCTCCCCGAGGCAGTTTCGTTGTTCGCCACGTCCTTCATCGGCTCCTAGCGCCTAGGCATCCTCCATGTGCTCTTAGTAGCTTAACCATATTGCTCCGGTTTTGACTGCTCGCTTCCCTTGTTTTGCTTGCGCAAAGCCAAAAGTCACTCCCATTCAATACCATCGCAAAAGCAATTAACTACCGTTTTTATTGAAACTTGTTTTAACACAAGTTCAGCTAAAAAGGAATGTTCTAATTCGCATTTACTTTCGTTTCGATATCTAGTTTTCAAAGAACAAGCTCCATGCAAAAGCAAGCTGTTTGAGAGTTTGAGCTCTCAAAACTGAGCAACGAGTGAGTTAAAAGCTTTACAAAGTAAAGCTCGCTTCGGAAGCATGCTTCCTGAAGACTTATATTTGAATGTTTCCACGCGGGAAACGATTCTCCATAGAAAGGAGGTGATCCAGCCGCACCTTCCGATACGGCTACCTTGTTACGACTTCACCCCAATCATCTATCCCACCTTCGGCGGCTGGCTCCTTGCGGTTACCCCACCGACTTCGGGTGTTATAAACTCTCGTGGTGTGACGGGCGGTGTGTACAAGACCCGGGAACGTATTCACCGCGGCATGCTGATCCGCGATTACTAGCAATTCCGACTTCATGCAGGCGAGTTGCAGCCTGCAATCCGAACTGAGACCGGCTTTGTTGGGATTGGCTCCATCTCGCGATTTCGCAGCCCGTTGTACCGGCCATTGTAGTACGTGTGTAGCCCAGGTCATAAGGGGCATGATGATTTGACGTCATCCCCACCTTCCTCCGGTTTGTCACCGGCAGTCTATCTAGAGTGCCCACCCGAAGTGCTGGCAACTAAATATAAGGGTTGCGCTCGTTGCGGGACTTAACCCAACATCTCACGACACGAGCTGACGACAACCATGCACCACCTGTCTCCTCTGTCCCGAAGGAAAGGTACATCTCTGTACCGATCAGAGGGATGTCAAGACCTGGTAAGGTTCTTCGCGTTGCTTCGAATTAAACCACATACTCCACTGCTTGTGCGGGTCCCCGTCAATTCCTTTGAGTTTCAGTCTTGCGACCGTACTCCCCAGGCGGAGTGCTTAATGTGTTAACTTCGGCACCAAGGGTATCGAAACCCCTAACACCTAGCACTCATCGTTTACGGCGTGGACTACCAGGGTATCTAATCCTGTTTGCTCCCCACGCTTTCGCGCCTCAGCGTCAGTTACAGCCCAGAGAGTCGCCTTCGCCACTGGTGTTCCTCCACATATCTACGCATTTCACCGCTACACGTGGAATTCCACTCTCCTCTTCTGCACTCAAGTCACCCAGTTTCCAGTGCGATCCGGGGTTGAGCCCCGGGATTAAACACCAGACTTAAATGACCGCCTGCGCGCGCTTTACGCCCAATAATTCCGGACAACGCTTGCCCCCTACGTATTACCGCGGCTGCTGGCACGTAGTTAGCCGGGGCTTTCTTCTCAGGTACCGTCACCTTGAGAGCAGTTACTCTCCCAAGCGTTCTTCCCTGGCAACAGAGCTTTACGATCCGAAAACCTTCATCACTCACGCGGCATTGCTCCGTCAGGCTTTCGCCCATTGCGGAAGATTCCCTACTGCTGCCTCCCGTAGGAGTCTGGGCCGTGTCTCAGTCCCAGTGTGGCCGATCACCCTCTCAGGTCGGCTACGCATCGTCGCCTTGGTGAGCCGTTACCTCACCAACTAGCTAATGCGCCGCAGGCCCATCCCCAAGTGACAGATTACTCCGTCTTTCCAGTTCTCTTCAGGCGAAGAAAACAACTATTCGGTATTAGCTACCGTTTCCGGTAGTTGTCCCAAACTTGAGGGCAGGTTGCCTACGTGTTACTCACCCGTCCGCCGCTAACCATCAGAGAAGCAAGCTTCTCTTCAAGTCCGCTCGACTTGCATGTATTAGGCATGCCGCCAGCGTTCGTCCTGAGCCAGGATCAAACTCTCCAATAAAGATGAATTTCAGTAGCGCGGTTAAACGCTATGAAAATCATCTCAAATATTTGAAAAGAGCGATAAGCTCATTTTGAATCTGACGAGATTAAAAATCTCATTTGTGCTCCAGTCGATCCAAGCCAAGGCTTGTTTCAAACTTTCGCGCTCATTCTGCAAGCAGAATGTTTACTCACTCGTTGTTCAGTTTTCAAAGATCAAACTTGTTTTGTTTTACTTATTTTGTCTCAACCAAGTTTCGGCGGCGACTTAAATAATGTAACACATTTCGTTTGTTTTCGTCAAGAACTTTTTTTAATTTCTTTTTTTGAAGCTTTAGTTCTTCACTTTCCCTCTAAAGATTTTATCATTTGTTGGCGATAAGCTCGTTTGAGGAACGAAATATAATGTATCACATATCGCGAATGAGAGTCAACATTTTTTTATAAATTATTACACAAACAAAAAAGGAAGGTTTCCCCTCCCTTATGTGATGAATATAGTATCAGTCTTCTAGAGAAGGTTATGCTTCAATCCAATACCGAATGTCCCGGCCCTCTCCTCCGATTGATGGCCATCCTGCTGATTCTTTTACAATAGAACGAAAGACCAACTTGCGCAGAACCAACGGCAGATCCTCTCGAACAAATCTTAACTGGGGATGATGAACAAGTTCATTCATGCTCCACGGCTCCTTGCGACTTCTTAACACACGAAGTAGAAGCTCTGAACATTCACTCATTTTGGACATTACGGAGAACTCACACGCAAGCAATACAAGCTCTACTCGCTGCTCCAGCGTCTCCGAGCTTACGGTAAGCTCCTGATATAACTTCCATAAAGCGCGGTCCATATTCTGCACATGTGTCCATACCGCATGATCCGGGTATATCCCCTGTTCAATCAGCACAATGCGTGCCCAGTTCCCCAAAGCCTCTAATACATTGTAGTACGCGTCTACAACATGACCTTCCTGGATGTGACGCTTAGCCTCGACATACATTCTCAAGAAACTGGTGAATTCGTGCAGAAGCTTCTGCTCACGCAATTCTGTACCAAAAGCAGAGAGTTCTTCTCGCAAATCACTTAATGCGCTGTCTGCTTCCCAGATGATCTCACCTTCAATCAGACACTGGGTGAGGTTATTGTGATTACCGGTAATTACACTGCTCTGTACATCATGACGGCTGGCATAGATCATTTGATAACGAAGATCACCATATCTGTAATGTCCTACTGTCGATGTCAATTGGTCATCGTTATGAACAACAAGTACTAATAATTCAAAATCTTGAAATAGGGAGCCGTGGAATCGCTCTCCCGGGTGGGAATAAGCGATAGCCCCAACTGCCCCCGTCTCTTCCGACTGTTCGGACAAAAAAGCAAGGTTCTTTAATTCCACGATTCCCTCCATACAATTCATGGCAGATAAGCGCCAAGTCAGTTATAATGTAATTCTACATCCAGACTGAAGTTTCCTTCTTTTCCAGGTCCGATACTACTCATACGATAGGAGCATTTTTCATGATTTTTAAATCAGCAAAAATTAATGCTTTTCGCACTTGGGGATTACTGCTGACCATGCTAGGTATGGGCTTAATGATACTTGGGACAGCCGGGATTGTATTCTGGGGACATGCAGGCAAGGTATTCGCAGCTGTTGGACTCGTCATCGGACTGATTGCCATGATGGCCAGTCTGGCCATCTATTTCTGGGCTGGTATGCTCTCCACCAGTGCAGTACAAGTCGACTGCCCGGAATGCGGGAAGTTAACCAAAATGCTTGGCAAAACGGATCGATGTATGTTCTGTCATACCATCCTCACCCTTGATCCGAATAAGGCTAATATGACCAGTCAACAACTGAAAGCGCCTTCTACAACAGCTCCCCCCACCGATGGATAGTCCAAATTGATCTTCAACCGCCAGATGTCTTACATCTTAATTTCATTGAAGAACATAAAAAGGCCCGGTATGTCTACCGGACCTTTTTGACTTGGCTTTATACATAACTTTTATGACTAGCTAAAATACTTAGTTAATTTATAAGTCCTACGGCTAATAAATTGAAAAATTGCATGTAATCGGTATGGAACGGAAGCAACTTTTGGCTCTGCGAAGCAAAACAAGAGAAGTGATGCGGCAGTACCAGAGTAAAAGAAACTTATTTCTGGTAACCGGCCTGCTTTAATACCTCCCATGCAGAAGCATTGGCAAAACTCCGATTCCACGCAGCTACTCCGCCCAGTTTCAACGAAGCAATCAAATCCACACGCGCCTGCAGGGACACGTCATCTTCGATCCATATTTTCTTGGTAGCTCCGTCTTCCTCATATTCCACATAGTTCTGTCCACTTGCCTGATCCAGTACGGGTTTGAGTTTCTTTTCTTGGATGAGTTCCACAATGGTATTCATGCCTACCGCTTTGGAAGACACCTTAACCTCGCCTTGATCATCCGTCTCTTCCGTCCAGATCCGTGTGTAGAGCGGAACCGCCATAATCAACTTGTTGGAAGGTACTTCATCCTCCTCAAGTATGCGTCTCATGGAAGCCTCGGTCCACGGCAGAGACGCTACAGAACCTGCCTTGGGACTGGCCGCCCAATGTTCATCATAAGCCATCACAATAACATAGTCTGCAAAAGAACCTAAAGCGCGGCGATCCAGAAAGGCTGACCACATCTCGCTGTTCGATTTTGGTGTTACATCAATTGATAACATTAATCCATGTATGCGTGCCATCGCCTTGATCTCGCGTACAAATTGCGTAATATTCGGCCCGTCATCTGTATACACGTTCTCAAAGTCGATGTTGATACCATCCAATTGATATGTCTGTGCATACTCTAACATCTGCTCGATAATATGAGTGCGTGTCTTGTAAGAAGCGACGGCTTCTTTTGTAATGTCGGGATCAAAGCTGTTATCCATTAACCCCCATACTTCCATGCCGGAACGATGAGCCCAGTTTACATAAGCCTGGTTTCCCTTACTTTTCACAGTACCCTGTCCATCTGTAATGTGGAACCATGTGGGGCTGACCACATTTACACCCGGCATTTTACCAATAGAGCTCACATCAGGCTGACGATTGTACACGGCTTCCCAAACCAGGTTGACCGGTTTATTCTGCCATTTCTTCTCAGCTGCAGTCAGCGTATGCTTGGGCATGTCCACCTTCTTTTTCTCGGTGAGCGCAATATGATCATTATCTACATATCCGGCATAACCATTATCGAGTTGAACAAAACTCTGGTCATCACCCGTCTGCCATACACGTACCCGTGCATTCTTTTCCATATCAGCAATGATTGGTGAAGATTCTCCCCCGCGTTTGTATAGCGGTACTGTCTTGTCTTCCTTGGATGACAACGTATCAATCTCTGCATATTGTATCGTGTCTCCTCCACGCATCAGCAGCACAGCACCCGTTACCGCATCTTCCTGTATGGTTATGCCGTATACTTCTTTCAATGGTTTGAGCGGAATGTATGCTTCTCCGTCCTTAACCTCCGGCTTAACCGTCATAGGATAGTCCTTATGATTAAGTTCTGCTTGTGTGCTGCCCTCCTTCATATGAAGGACACGCTGAGGGGAGGCAATAATGATATCTCCCGACTCAGGTTCATAACGTATACCCTCATCAATTGCTTCTTGCAGCACCTTTACAGGCAACTTGAGTTGATCTCCCGTACCCGAAGCGTCTCCGTCCATCAGTTGTCCATCCACAAAAATAGGCTGGTTTCTTCCCACCCAATCCGGGTCTTCATAGGTCTGGTTCAACCATACACTCGTTATAAGCCAGTAGGCTCCCCCGGCGATCAGACAAGCCCCGAGAAAACCGGGCCAAAATGAACGTCGCTTCTGACGTGTATATCTGCTTTTTCTACCCAAACGTCTACCTCCGTTAATTATGCTGAATCATAAGGATATGCGCATAAGTTGTTATAAAAAAAAAACGTGTAGAATCCATACTCTGAATTCTACACGTTAATATTGTAATTCAACTCTCTTAATCCCTGCAACTTTTACATACGCCATATACTTCCAATCGGTGACCATGTACTTCAAAACCCGTACTAGACTCCGCTTGAAGTTCTACACTTTTGAGTGAAGGATAGCTGAAGTCTTCAATCTTGCCGCATTGATCACAAATAACATGATAATGATCCGTCACATTGGCATCGAAGCGGCTTGAATTATCTCCGTATGTCAATTCCCGGACCATGCCAGCTTCCAGAAACATCTTCAAATTGTTATATACCGTCGCCACGCTCATACTGGGAAATTGGGGTTCAAGCGCTCGGTAAATTTCATCGGCTGTCGGGTGCCCCATGGATTCCATCAGATAGTTCAATATGGCATGACGCTGGGGTGTAATACGGACACCGGTCGTTTTCAGATGCTCCAACGCATGTTGGACACGTGTTGCCATAAAACCCACCGCCTTACCTTTCATTCGTTCTCTGATGAAGAGTGAGTTACTGTCTCCTCGTACAGAGTTAATTCCCGGCCATTAACAACGACACCCGATCTATCGTGTCGTGTAATCTTGCCAGTGTACATTTATTGTACGGCGATTACAAGTTTATTGTCAACGCGGCGGTCAAGGAACCTCCGTAGAATCCTCCTGGGAATTTGCTCCGTCTTCGGTTGTCTGTTCCAGATTTTCAGCCCCATCTTCAGACTCCGGTGTAACTATTTCAGGCGTAGACACGGCTGGGTTGCTCTGAATGGTGAGATCACTGTTGCCTTCAATTTTCACCCTGTACTCACCCTCACCGAGCTGGCCTTCTATGGTTTTGTTCTGGACTTTGAAAGGCAAATCAGTGCTTAAATCTCCATAACTGCTGGAACCAGAAAGACTATAATCTCCCCGATCAGGGAGTAGCACGTTAATGGCACCTACAGCACTGTACACATCCCAGTCTCCTCCGACTTTGGCAGATACGATGTTAATACTGCCATTGAGCGATTGAGCCTTGATTCCCAGGTTGGCACCATCCAATGTAATATTGCCGTTACGTGTCTCTGCCGTGAATTCGCCAACGGAGTCTGCGATACTGATACTTCCCACTTGTGTGGTCAGATCGACATCTCCTGAAACGCCGCGAGCCTTCATGTCTCCACGGTTACTGTCCAGATCTACATTGCCAATGGCGTTAGCTACAATGACATCTCCGTTCAACGTTTTCCCCGAGATATCTCCCACGGCATTGGTAATCCGGATTCGTCCGTTCCCCGTTTCAGCAAATATGGTACTGATCGCTTCCGGACGATTTAATAATATGGCTCCATTGGAAGTTCGAATATCCAGATTAAAGCGACGATCATCCGGTATCGTAATAGTCATATTCATCCGTGGCTGTGTTTTTTCATTTTCTCCATACGTCTTGCCTGTAGCCTTGATATGAATTACTTTCGTACCATCGGTCTCCACAAAAGAGGCATCCGCTACGGCCTTCGCCTGCACCTCCGTCGTCTGATCTACCCAGATAACCGTTCGTACTTCAATCCCCTCTGTGTCTCCCCGTTGTACCGAGATATCTCCGTTCACACCTTCAACCACCAGATCTGAAGTATCCATACCAACAGGTACACGGATCGTGCCCTTATCCTCCATATATCCTGCAGCTTGACTGTAGTCCATGGAAGCCGCTCCAAGATTTAGACTCACTCTATTCCATAAGTGCATGTAGTGATCCTGTTCCGTAACAATAAATACAGAAGCCGCCAAAATCAACGAGGTCAGAATGCCTTTGGCATCGGGTCTGAAACGTACTTTTATGGGTTCATCAGGATTGTCTGAATTAACGGATTGCACTTTTTTTCTTCTACGTGTCCACAAGAACAGCACAATATATTCCACGCCTAAAACAACGAGTAAAAATGGCCACCAGTCCACCATCTCATATACATAGTCTGTTCCCCACCGTTTATCCAAAATCAACAGCACACCGACCGCTATGATTAAGGCGGCAGCCGTATAGCGGCCAACCCGGACTTTACGGTTCATCAGGTTCCCCCCTTTATCGTATCGGCTACAATTTTTTCTTGTTCAACATAACCCAAAACTCACGCCCGAACAGAAGCAAACCTCCTACAATCATGAGAATCGCGAATGAATATCCGCCATACATGGCAAGGATCTCCTGGAACCAGCGTGGTTTACGGAAAAACAGTACCATCAAAGACCCTCCCACAATCAGGAGCAATCCAAATGATATGCCTCTCTCCCAGACCATCATGGCATCTCTTGTAGAACGTTCATTGGATACCGGCTTGTCCAAAGTTCCCTGGGTTACCGCTCTCCGTCTGCGCATCATGACCCAATCTGCAGATTGCAGCACATCATATACATTGTAAAAGTAAATAACCGGGATACACAAAGCAAGCAAAATGAGCAATGGCACATTGATCTGTATTCCAATGGATGAGAAGTACAGCACTGCTGATAGATCAAGCAAAACCAACAGCATAAAGGTCAAACCTCGCATGTACAATCTCAGATATATATGACCGAGTCCAGGAATAATGGCACTCAATAATCCCGCAATAAACTTGTGAGTCCGATTTCTGACCGGTTTGGCCTGAACTATACGGGTCTTTTTGTTCAATCGACGTCTCCGCTTCATAACATACTCCTCTCTTCTGATCTGACCTTCCGCTCTTCATGCATTTGGTTAGATAGTACCCTAAAGAGCAAGGAGAGTAACTGGAAGAAATATGGATATGACCAAAAACCCTCCGGCACTGCTGGCCTGTGGAGGGTTGTCATTCATTTATTCGATCGAAACTTTGGTCACGTGTTCCCACTGTCTCAACTTGGATACCAGCCCTACTGTTTCGAAATCATGCGGTACCTGGACATGCAGCACAATCTCAATTTTGCGTTCAACCGATATCATCTCTGCATATGCCAGGTCTTGTTCATTCACAGTAATTTTACGGATCTTGATCTTCTCCTGCTCCATACATGAAGACAGTTGTTCCAGAAAACCGGGTTCTGACAAGGTATGAAGTGTAACGACATGCATTTTGTTCCCTCGTAAATACCTCAGCTCCAGTTTGTTAAATACCCAGAGATTAAGCAATACCAGGACGGTGGAGACGATCGATGCAAAAAAGAATCCCGCACCTGCTGCGAGCCCAATGGCTGCAACAACCCAGATTGAAGCTGCCGTAGTCAATCCGGTGATGGATTTTCCCGTGAAGAGAATTGTCCCTGCTCCCAGGAATCCGACACCAGTAATTACAGCTGTAGCTAGACGAGCTGGATCGATCCTTACATTTAATTCATTAGCAAAATCTTTAAAGCCATAAACAGACAACATCATAATCAGTGCAGAGCCCAGACACACCAAAATATGAGTACGCAAACCAGCAGCATGATTGGACCGTTCCCGCTCCAGGCCTACGAGCCCTCCAAGCAGCATAGCCAGTAATAATCGTAATAAAATGTGCCACTCATCAATGAACCAGGGATCGCCCAAAGTTGGTATTCCTCCTCCAAGTTTTTAACGTTATTAAAGTTTATTCTTGTGAAAAGTCGTTAATTCCACTCCAGGTGCAATCTGTATGACTTCTACGGGCTCAAAACCAAATTTGGTGTACAGTTTCACAGCGGGTTGATTCAGCGTTCCTGTGGAGACGATGTAACGCGGAACATCCGCATGCTGTTCTAACACATACGCCATCAAAGATGCGGCGATTCCCTTGCGAAAGTGATCCGGGTGCACCATCATTCGTGTAATAGTCAGTGTGTTCTCCTCTTCCTCCGCTACAGCGACAGCCCCGATAAGTTCTCCCTCATCATGGACACCATAAAAGTGCTCTCCACAATCCCGAAGTGTCTCCATCGTATCCATCAAAGGAGGAATCTCCTGAAATCCGATGATTTCAGCTTCCAATCGATAGGCTGCATGTTGAAGTCTCCATAACTGTCCCAACGTCTCCTGATCACTTAGTGATAATATTTGAATGTTCATATCTGTTCCCCCGTCTGAATTACTTTCGTCTCTTTCATAACAAAAAGAGGCTGTCACAGGGACGAGCCTCTTTCTGTCCGGCCTCACCGGAAGGATTAGCGGTTCAGTACATCTGCAAGCAGTTGGTTGGCGAGGGCGGGATTCGCCTTGCCTTTGCTTTCTTTCATAACCTGACCAACGAGGAAGCCAATAGCTTTCTGTTTACCAGCCTTATAATCTTCCACAGATTGAGGATTGTTCGCCACAACTTGCTCCACGATGGCAAGAATGGCACCTTCATCACTAATCTGCACAAGACCCTTCTCTTCAACGATCTGCTGAGGAAGCTTACCGCTCTCGAGCATTTCCTTAAATACCGTTTTGGCGATTTTGCTGTTAATGGTGCCCTTCTCAAGCAAGCCAATCATCTCACCCAAACCTTGACCTGTTAGTGGAACCTGAGTCACCTCGAGGTTGCTTGTATTCAGGTAACCCAGCAAATCGCCCATGATCCAGTTGGATACGGATTTGGCATCCTGAGTGAATTTCAGGCTATCCTCAAAAAGATCAGCAATAGCTTTCGATGAAGTAATAACCTCTGCGTCATAGCTAGGCAACCCATAATCAGCCGTATAACGAGCCTTACGTTCGTCTGGAAGCTCAGGTATGGTAGCCTTGATTCGCTCTTTCCAGTCTGCATCAATATGCAGCTTCACCAGATCCGGGTCCGGGAAATAACGGTAGTCATGCGCCTGTTCCTTACCACGCATTGATAGTGTTTTTCCTTGAGCTTCGTCCCAACGACGCGTCTCCTGAACCACTTCACCGCCATCATCCAGAATTTCAGCCTGGCGATACTGTTCATATTCCAGACCACGCTGCACACCACGGAAGGAGTTCATGTTTTTCAGCTCGGCTCTTGTTCCCAGCTTCTCCTGTCCATGTGGACGCAAACTGATGTTGGCGTCACAACGCAGTGAACCTTCTTCCATCTTCACGTCCGATACATCACAGTACTGCATGATCGCACGCAATTTTTCGAGATACGCACGTGCCTCTTCCGGAGAAGAAATCTCAGGTTCGGATACAATCTCCACGAGTGGAGTACCGACACGGTTAAAGTCCACCAAAGACGCGTACCCACCATCGATATGCGTGAGCTTCCCTGCATCTTCTTCCAAGTGAAGACGCGTGATGCCGATTCGTTTCGTTTCACCATTCACTTCGATATCAATCCAGCCGTTCTCACCGATTGGTTGATCGAATTGCGAGATCTGGTAGGCTTTTGGTGAATCGGGGTAAAAGTAGTTTTTACGGTCAAACTTGCTGACATCAGCAATCGTACAATTCAGGGCCATCGCTGCCTTCATCGCATAGTCTACAGCTTGACGATTCAGTACAGGCAATACGCCAGGATGCCCAAGGCAGACCGGACAGGTATGCGTATTCGGCGGAGCTCCAAAAGCTGTGGAGCAGCCACAGAAAATTTTGGAGTTCGTGTGCAACTCCACGTGGACCTCAAGTCCAACGACCGTTTCATATTTAGATGCGGACATTTCTATATTCCTCCGTTCCGGGCAGTCTACAGCTGCGGACGCTGCTTGTGGAATTCTGTATTTTGTTCAAACGCATGCGCTACACGCAATACGGTCGTTTCATCAAATGCCTTACCGATAATCTGCAGGCCTACTGGCAATCCTTCCGAGAATCCACATGGAATACTAACGGCAGGTACACCAGCCAGATTGACCGGAATCGTCAGAATATCGTTCAGATACATCGTAAGTGGATCATCCACCTGTGAACCCAGTTTGAACGCCGTTGTTGGCGCAGTTGGTCCGATAATGACATCATATTTGGCAAATACATTGTCGAAATCCTGTTTGATCAATGTACGAACTTTCTGTGCTTTCAGATAATAAGCATCATAGTAACCCGAGCTGAGTGCATACGTTCCAAGCATGATGCGTCGTTTCACTTCAGGACCAAAGCCTTGACTGCGGGATTGATGATACAGATCCAACAAGTTGTCCGGATTGTCTGCACGCACGCCATAACGTACACCATCAAATCGAGCCAGGTTCGAAGAAGCTTCCGAAGAAGCAAGCAGGTAATACGTAGCCACCGCATATTCGGTATGCGGAAGGGATACTTCTTCCCATGTTGCCCCGAGTCCTTCGAGAACTTTCAATGCAGACAGAACTGTCTCTTTCACTTGTGGATCGACGCCTTCACCGATGTATTCTTTCGGAACGGCAATACGAAGTCCTTTGACATCACCTGTCAGTCCGCTCAAATAATCGGGGATCTCCACTTTTGCAGATGTCGAATCTTTGGCATCATAACCAGCAATGGCTTGCAATACATAGGCAGAATCTTCAACATTTTTCGTCAAAGGTCCAATCTGATCCAGGGATGAGGCAAATGCCACAAGACCAAAGCGGGAAACAAGTCCATAAGTCGGCTTCAATCCAACAACACCGCAATACGAAGCAGGCTGTCTGATGGAGCCACCTGTGTCTGATCCGAGTGTAAAGTATGCTTCTCCCGCAGCCACAGCTGCTGCAGAACCACCACTGGAGCCTCCTGGAACACGATCAAGTGCCCATGGATTACGTACAGGGGAGAAACTTGAATTCTCATTGGAGCCGCCCATGGCGAATTCGTCCATGTTGAGTTTACCAATAGTTACGGTGTCCGCAGCTTTCAATTTCTCGACAACTGTCGCATCATACACCGGGTCGAAATTACGAAGAAACTGGCTACCGCACGTCGTGCGCAGTCCGTTTGTAACGATGTTATCCTTAATGCCTACAGGCAGGCCGAAAAGCAAACCTTTCTCCTCGCCGCTAACCAGACGGTCATCCAGTTGACGTGCACGAGCGCGTGCTTGTTCTTCATCCAGTGCCAAATATGCCTTAACTTTATCATCATGCGCGCCAATGTTCTGATACGCCTGATCCACCAGATCGCTGACCGACAGCTCTTTGGCATGCAGCTTGTTATGTAACTCAGGCAACGATTGTTCAAATAAACTCACTGTTTTTGTCCTCCTTCCGGTTATCCGTTATTCCATTACAGCAGGCACTTTAAACTGCCCGTCTTCTTCTTCCGGTGCATTGCGCATCACCTGTTCAATCGACAGGCTTTCTTTGGTCTCATCATCACGCATGACATTGCTTACGTGCAGAACGTGAGTGGTGGGTTCAATGTCTTCTGTATCCAGCTCATTCAGCTTTTCTGCATATTTTAAAATCGCGTTCAGCTGACCTGTCAGGGTCTGTTCTTCTTCAGCAGTCAAGTTGAGCCGGGCCAGCTTGGCCACATGCTGAACGTCATTATTCGAAATACTCATTAGCGGATGCCTCCTTCATTCGTTCTGATTCCCGAAACGACCTGAAACGAATCGCTCGTTTAACGGGCTAAAGTCTCAAGATAACTTTTTTCATTATAGGTGAGATAGTTCGACAATTCAATGCAAATGACCTGACAGGCTTCCGGGAAGCTAAAATCAAACTTATAAAATAAAAAAGAGCCGGCATCAGCCGACTCTTAAAATTCTAAATCCATGCACGCAGATTAACCTGCTTTATAAAATCCGCCTGTGACATAACATCGTTCGCGGTTTCCTCTTCCTCTTCCACAATTTGAAAATCTCCGTTCATCAGATGATGAAACAGCTTCTCATTGTGTGTCGCAAGGGCGTAATCTATCAACGCTTCTCGCTCGACCCGCTCAGCTTCCTGCTTCAGCAGAACCTCTTCCAGATCGACGTCGCCGGATGGAACAAAAAAGTTCCGGTTCACCTGCGGCACTCGAAGCACGTAATCGAACGCATTGTCCGGATTCCGGTCATAAGCGATGATGAAACCATATTCCCCCACAGGAAGATTCTGCTCAAACGCATCCGCGACGATGACAACCTTCTCTCCTAATCGCAGCATCGTCTAACCTCCTGGTAGTCTATCATTAATATTTATCTGTATAGTCTACTAGAAAAGAATAACGATGTCTAGGAATACTAGAATTAAACAACATATTTGTGCAAAATCTTTTTTCTCTGCACTAATGTGTTTAAGAAGATCGGTTTTCAGTACCGTGAAGATGGGATGAAGCTAGAAATGGAGTAGCGAACTTTTTATACAACCTCTATTAAAACGATCATATTTTCTTGTTTTGTGTACCTGGCTTGCGTTGTGATCGAATCACAACGAACCAGTATATGATGAGCGGCGTGGGAAATCCGGTGATCCCCCATAATCCCCATAACCAGGGGAAACGTCCACGTTTGCGTGCGTCCTGAAAGATCCATGTGCCCTGAACCAGAAGAAAAATGCCAAGCAATGTAAGCCACAGTGGAGAAATCTCATCCAATGAATAATGCATTTTATTCATGACGAACCTCCTTCCGGCGCCGTCCTGCCCAGATCACAGCCAAAATCACCGCAATAGCTGTACCAAGAGCCTGGATACCCAAATATAGAGCTGGAGCAGATACAAAAAATAATGCCCCGAACGTAATGGCAAGCAATCCAACCACCCAGAAACATATCATCTCGATCCAATTGGCTCGACGTCTAATCTGTCTCCGTTCCCTGACTTGGGATTCAAGTGAACCCAAGGAAGGAATACTTGTCGGCTCAAATGTATCATCCAGCACTTTCATGTGTTGCTGCAATCGTTCTACAACTTCTTGTTCTTGTGCATCATCTGATCTGCCCATCCTTATTCCAGCTCCTTTCTTAACTGACGGAGACCATAAGCTGTACGTGACTTCACCGTTCCGGCAGGAATACCCAGCATTTCCCCGATCTCGTCATACCCGTATCCATAATAATGCTTCAGTAGCACTGCTACACGATGTTCGGGTGTCAGTCTTGTCATCGCATCCATGACATCTGTCCATTCTTCATTCCGAGTCTCAAGCTGCCAGCGGAATCGACGTACAGCCTGATCCCGGATGAGAGCAAGCCAGTTCTGTTCTCTCTTCTTACGTCTTGTCTTATCGATATAGATGCGGGTCGCAATGGTGATCATCCATGATGAAAAGGCAGACGTGCCATCATATCGATGGATATTTTCCATACAACGAATCATCGTATCCTGCACCGTCTCTTCTGCGAGGTTAGCGTCCATTGTCACTTTGACAAGATACTTATACACAAAAGTGTAGTGACGTTGCAACAACGCTGCTAGTGCGCTATCGTCTCCCGATACTGCTCTGCGTACCTCTTCAAGCTCAGCTGTTTTTATCATGAAAATCACCTGCTTCCCGTTCAATCTGGAGTTAATACGACAGGCTCTGCAGAAACGTTCAATGGACTCAAAAAAAATTAAACCCGACAATTTCCCGGGCAATCAGACTTGATTCCGGTAATCTTGCAGTTTGTCGAACCACGGTTGGTTGCAGGCTCCGTTTATTAGTACACGGCTTGTCCATATATTCTGCTGAGGCTTGATCACTTCATTGGTCACGCTAGGATTATGTATTAAAGATCGGTTAGTACCTGTTTCTCTTTTTCCACTATCCAATATGCGACGGTTTTCTTCAATAATCAGATACTCGACACGCTGTCCCAACGGAATGACTCTTGTTTTCTCCACTTTGATATCCCCCGCTCTCATGATCTATATAAGTTGAACTAAAGATTATTTACACTGACACTACGATGACAGAATAACCTTCCAATCGCCGTTATCGTGTAAATGATTAGTTCAACTTATATACTATTTTCTTAAATTCATCATTTCTAAATCAATTCGTACTTGCTATTGGTCTCAAACTGGATTGTTATGAAGCACATGTCATGCATCTCTATGTAGGGTGAAACTGGCTGATTTTTCGATAAAAAACGGCTGAAAATAAAAAAAGAACGCAAACCGGGTATAGACCACAGTCTGCGTGCTTCGCGAGGTTGGTGTTTCTTGGTAATACTTCAGTTAGTTGATGCCTTAACGCTTGTAACAACTAATTGCTATTCTAATGAAAAAGTTGTCACTTGTCCAGACTTTCTTCACATATCCTGTCGGATTATCTTGCGGACACGTAAGGATTGTTCTGTTTCTCATAACCAATGGTCGTTTTGGGACCATGACCTGGGTACACTTTCACTTCATCTGCAAAGGTGTAAAGCTTGTTCTGGATCGAATCGATCAGATCCCGTTCACGTCCTCCGGTCAGGTCCGTTCTGCCCACACCCATGCGGAACAGCACATCACCGGCAAACAGGTCATTACCACAAAGCAGACTTACACTTCCTGGTGAGTGTCCAGGTGTATGGAACACTTTAAACGTATGACCAATCAGATTCAGCTTCTGTCCTTCGTCCATGGCATATTCGGCAGGATCTGTCGAAAGCGGCGGTGTCGCCTGCGGCCAATTCAAAGATCCATTTAATTTTGGGGTTGTCAGCCAGTCACTCTCCAAATCATGAAGATACACGGGACATCCCTTTAATTTACGGATCTCATCTACCCCACCCATATGATCAAAGTGAGCATGAGTCAGGAGAATGGCTTCGATCTCCAAGTCTTGGATCACCTTAAGCAGCGGCCCTGGATTCATGCCCGGATCGATAATGACTGCTTTACCCGGATCATCTCCCTGTAACAGATATGCATTGGTTTGAAGCGGGCCTAGTGTAAACGTACGAATGTTAAGCATATCGGCTTAGTAACCCGAAATCAGTTCACGCAACTCACGGATAATGACTGCATGTGACTCCGTTCCTTTCCCATAACGTTTACCTATCTCTTGACGCGCTACAGCTAAATTTTCTTGATAGTCTGCTGCTTCACGATCCGGATTAAGGCGTTTGAATTCAATCATAACTTCCTGTACATGCTGCGGACGAGGTCCCCACTGACCCAACACATGGCCACCTGTATCGGCGAAAATAACGATTGGCACGGAACGGCCACCCATCGTCAGAAACTCATCCATCACTTCTGGATGGTTCTCCATAATCAGAACTTCTGTTGGGATTCCTGAGATTTCAAGCGCCTGGAACACAACCGGAATATTGCGTACAACATCTCCACACCAGTCAGCAGCCAGAATTAACACACGCAGATCGTCGCGATGGTTCAGGCTCTCAAAGAACTCACGATCCTCTTCATTCGACCATGTAAAGTTATCGTAGTTGGCCTGAAATTCACTTTGGTTCTTGGTCATACTCTCGATGAAATCCTTTGGTGGCAGACCTTTACCGAATTTGTGAGACAAGTTGGGTTTACCCATAACTATACACTTCCTTTCTTTTTACGAGCATTCATCCATTTAATAAGTACATAAACAATCATAAGGGCGAGAGCGACCAACAAAATAGGCATAACATACGGTGCCGCTTTCTCATCAATATGCTTCCATTGATCTCCAAGAATCATCCCTAAATATATAAACAATGCAGTCCAAGGTATAACAGCGAGTGTAGTAAGCAAGATGAATTTGCCTGCGTGCATTTTCGTGATGCCAGCCGGGATGGAGATTGCATGCCGTACCACCGGGACAAAACGAGCCGTGAAAATGACACCTGTACCATACTTGCGGAACCACTCTTCGGAATGGTCGATGTGTTTTTTCTGGATGAGTATGTATTTACCGTAGCGTTCAAGTACAGGTCTGCCGCCATAACGGCCAATCCAGTAAATAAATAACTGGGCAATCACACCGCCCACTGTTCCGAAAATCATAGCACCGAAAAAGTTGATATTACCTTGTGAAACGAGAAAACCTCCATACGCCAGCACAATTTCGCTCGGGATGACTTCCATCATTAATCCAAGCATGATTCCAAAGTATCCTAGACTTTGAATCCAATCGAACAATTGGCCGACAAGGTTATGAATAAAGTCCATCTCAACCCTCTTTCTCCATCCTGATTGGCGGTGCCCCTCCGCACCATGGATGTTCGTCCCTATTTTATCACAGGGCTGTGGACGTTGCTACTTCACAGGGCTGGGATAGTGTCCCGTTTGCAGCGGTTCGCATATGGTATGGGGAGAGGAGCGTGAAAAGATGTCACACAAGTCAATACCCGGTTCTCCACCGGTCAAACATAAGCAGTCCGGTCAAAACCTTCCTTCCGCCAGGGGAATTCGCCGGGCATGCAGCAAAGAACTATACCGCACAGCCAAACGGCTGAAGGTGTACGTCTCCCCCGAACGAATGAAGGAGGCGGAAGAATGTTATTACCGTAAGGTGATTGCGAACCTGCTCTGGATCGGGGAGAATCGCGACAACCGCAAAAAATTATGTGAGTGGTGGAACACGGATGTCAGTGCAGAGATCGCTGCGCTATGGGAAGTGGATGTTGAGCCATTAAAAGATGCATTTCAGCATGCATTTGGCGGGTATCGTCTGTAGATATGGGGCAATGAGGTAGGTAGGCGGAAAAAAAGTTTATGTTGTCTACCTGTACATGAAAATGGCTTAACAGTTAACCCTCTTCATTCTCATGCATTGAATCTGTTCATTTGATAAAAGCAAACAGGTAAGCCATTAAGATCCAGCTACGGTTCAATGATTCCGCATGGTCAACTCTGGAGTAAATGGAGCGGAAGCAAGCTTGCGCAGGTTCTCTCCATAATCAAGAGCATGTTCCTCCATTACAAAACGACGATCATTATGAACGTTCCCTGCTTCCACTTTCTCCACCAACAAACGATAACGTTCATACATCTGTACACCAGCGGCGGCAGTCTGTTGGGCTCGATCCGTGAATCCTGCCTCCCATTCCCGCCGCGCTGCCTGTTCCATCCAATATAAAGCCGCGGATTGGCCAATGCCATCATAGCGATTCAATGCGATAGCTTGCTTAAAATATTTTCCAGCCCGCTGCCCCTCTCCGAATTGGGCTGCCAGTCGCCCCAGTTCGAAGTAAATCTGAGGGTGCACAGGGGAATGGGACAGGCTGTTCAGAAGGAGTGATTCTGCTTCTTGCCCCGTTAGAGATCGTGCAAGGGATAAGATAATATCTGGTCGATTCGGATTCGATTGAAAGGCAGCCATAAGATGTGCCTTTTGTACGGGAGTTCCATCCGATTCAGACATCGTCTGACGGTACTGCACTTCTGCTAAGGCGTATCGGGAGGTCAGCCAGACTGTTCCACCGAGCCAGAACAGGATAATCATCACTACTGATGCCCGTATTCCCCGATAAGTTAAACGCTGAAGAAAATGAGAGAAGGACCGCATCGGTAAAGATAATAGACGGGATTGGGTTAGTGGAGAATCGGAGAGATGAGGTCTGGGTGGGTTGTATTCGACAGTTCCCCCGGATTGCTTGTCCTCCACCTCTTCCATCTTCAATGCAGCTGCCCAAGCACCGAGCCAGATGAAGAGCATCCAGAATAGTGTGAAGCTCCAGTCAAAGTCCATCGCCCCATGCAGGCCAAAAATAAGCAAAGATGGCATGAGCTGCGGTGCAACGTGAAGCATGCTTCGCAGGGTG
This sequence comes from Paenibacillus sp. Z3-2, assembly GCF_054161325.1. Classification (NCBI taxonomy): domain Bacteria; kingdom Bacillati; phylum Bacillota; class Bacilli; order Caryophanales; family Paenibacillaceae; genus Paenibacillus; species Paenibacillus sp. Z3-2. The sequence continues at coordinate 5,523,271 of NZ_CP096397.1, forward strand.
AGGAGAAACCACCCTGCGACAAGCAGGATGCCGATCAAGCCCGTGTCCAGGGCAAGATCGAGCAAGCCGTTGTGAACCTCGCCTCCGACATAAGGCGAGGATTGAATGGCGCGGAACATGTTGCGCCATGTATCTCCCCCGTGGCCAAGCCATGCGGCCTCGGTCCACAGCGTTAGGGCGTCCCGCCACAGGTGCAGGCGGGACACCCCTGTGCCGACACCAGCCGCGAGGCGATCGGCAGTGGAGGCTACGGCCATCAGTGCGGCGGCGGTTCCCGCCAGCACGATGGCCGTCAGGGCAGCGGCGCGAGTCTTGGCGGCGCCGCTGTGCCATAGGCGGCACAGCAGCAGCGTGCCGAGCAGCGCAGCTGCCCATGCCCCGGCCAGTGCCAGCAGGCCGGGCACGGGTGCAGGCGCCAGCTGGGCAGCAGCCAGCTGGCGGTACAGCCAGGCCGCGCACGCCAGTGGCGCGGCCATGGCCAGCAGCAGCGGCAGGCGGGCACCGCGCCGCTGCAAAGCGAAGGCGGCGACCGCGGCGCAGCCGGTCGCCAGCCAAGCGCCGCGCGACTCGCTCAGCAGGAGCGCGGCTTGCGCAGGCATGAGCGGCAGCACTGCCGCGATGAGTCGCCCGGCCGGAACAGGCCGGGCTATGACTCGGGCGGCGGCCGTCAGCCGCTCCAATGCGTACATGCCGACAACGGCACCGTACGCATTCGGATACTGCAATAATCCGCCGAGACGGGCACCGGCGGAGCTGATCTCGGGGTCAGCAGTCCGCATCACCCCGAAGGGCAGCGGCCATACCCCGCACACGGCAAGGATGCCGCTTAGCACGAGCAAGCCGCCCGCCATCTGCCAACCGCAGGCTAACCAGCACGCACCATCCGTACGCGCAGCCAGTATTGCGGTGAGCAGAGTAAACATCGCAAGCAGGCTCCACCGCAGCATCTCATCTATACTGCCTTGTTTACTCACCGAGCCTGCCCATGCATGTAGGGCGTAACAAATCATCATCGCCAGCGGCCACAACACCCGCCACATTCCCGGAAATCGAAATATTTTCTCAACTATTCGTTCACTCGCCTTCTGTGGACGAACACCTACAAGGAACAGGGTTACCAGGATCAAGGTGCTTCCTGCTGCGATCAGAAGAACAGAATATAGATCGGTGGAAAAGTACAATCCCCGACTCAGACATCCTGCGAGCAGCAGGACAATGGAGAGTATACCCACCGCACCAGTCCATCCTAATTCTGAATAACGTTTACGCCTCAAACTTTGAGAAAAACTACCTGCCCCCTCAGTTTGGATAACTCCATCTCCATGGTGAGACCTGTCAAAGGCGTGTTCCACCCTTTCCTCGTTCTCCGCATGCCCTCGTCTACTCCTTAAAATTCCCTCGTCTTTTGTCCAATCTTTCACCCAGATCCACCTCCATTCACCGCTCCACATGCACAACAAAAAGACAGAAGTTCCCGATATCGGGTCCTTCTGTCTGATAGATCTGACAGTTATGATGTTGCTTGCTACGAAGTATATGCACTGTATTAAAATTTACATTCAGAGACCCTAATTGCAGTATGTCCCTGGATTGTCATTGACACACTTAGCAAAGATCGCAATTCGCGGAATCCTGAAGGGCTTCTTTGCTCGATTTCTCGCTGATCTGCTTGCCATCGCCTGGAAGCAAATCTGCACAAGCCCGCTCCAAATATGGATCGGCATGAATGAAATCACGGAAAGCTGTATATTCATTCCACATATCCGTTATCTGGCCTGCTTGACCGCGAACGGCACGAATCAATATATTTTTGGGCGTATGCTCCATATCGATGAATTCAAGCAGTTGTGTTTTGTATCCCATCAGGTCCAGCAGCTTGGCACGAATCGCATCCGTAGCCAGTGCCGAGAAACGTTCCTTCAGGATGCCATGGGACAACAATGGATTCATCACGGAAGATTCAACCTGGTCAAACAGCTCGTGCTGACAGCAAGGCACAGACAGAATGACTGAAGCGCCCCAGCGAACCGCCTTCTCCAAAGCCGCATCGGTAGCTGTATCACAAGCATGCAGCGTTGCGACCATATCCACTTCATTGAGTTCATCGTAGTCGGCGATGTCTCCAACCAGGAACTTCAGGTCACCATAATGTAATTTGTTAGCCAAATCATTACAATGTTCGATGACATCAGCCTTCAAGTCGAGACCGATAATCTTGAGCGAACGCCGTTGTTGTACCGACAGATAATGATACAAAGCAAATGTCAGATAAGACTTGCCACAACCAAAATCAACGATGGTAAGCGGACGTCCCTCGGGTAGATGCGGAATGACATCCTGCACCATTTCGAGGAACCGGTTGATCTGTCTGAACTTGTCATACTTACGAGCCAGCACACGACCTTCTTCATTCATAATACCAAGTTCAACGAGGAACGAGACGGGTACTCCCTCTTCCAATACATATTGCTTCTTGCGATTATGCGACAAATCCACCGCAGTCTTGGATGCAGATTTAGTCAGTATGGATACTTTATATTTTTTGCTGATCAAAATTTGATAGTCCGCCTCGGTCGTGCAGAGCAGCCCTTGACGAAACGTCTCTTCGCATAGCAAAGTCATGCGATCCGCCGCTTCAGCCGGAGTCAAATTCTCGTGCAGCACTTTGTTGTTATAATGAAATGCAAATTGATAATGCAGCTGATTCTTCAGTGTCACCGGCTTGACTTGCACTTTGGTATACGAGACATTGTCCCGTCTGCGCAGCTGGCTCCAGGTCGCTGTAATCAGCGAATTCTGTTCAAAGATGTCTTGTATAAGCTTTCGCAATGAATCCACGGGGTACATCTCACTTTCGGTTTGGTTTGGTCAACCGTTACCATACCACACTTCCGTCCCCTCTCCAAGTGAAGGCATGTAACAAGCCTTGATGCAATCCATATTTATGAGCTCATCCCTTGACGATTGAGTTCAGCTAGCCCCTCTTCAACTTCGTTCCGTGGCAGACCACCTTGCTCCAGTTGTTCATCCGTGAGATGGCTCAACCTTTCGTAGAACGCCTGCACATCAGCTCGATAATTCACCGGGAATTCAGCACCAAGCCGTAACAATCTGTACCAACTGTTCTCTGCCTGGTCATACCGTCCTTGTTGCTCACGATACAGGGCAAGCTGTCTTTCGGTTCGGGCAGGGAGTTCATATTCTATCGTGAGCCCCAATATACCCTCCAACCGTTCCGGTGCGTCCAATAACTTAGGATTAGCGCCATGATTCAATGCATACAGGTAAAAATGAAGTGATCTCATCATTCGAATGAGGGCGTCATCCTCTGCGTCCATTCTCTCCTGATCATCTATGCCTTCCACTCTGGCCTTCTCTTGATAAATGTAAGCTTCTTCTTCAATCAGCCTGGCGGCTTGCTGCAGATTGTCCACTTCGATAACTCCGCGAAAACGGAACATTTCTATGACATCCTCCGCTGGCAATGAATTCAGTAAAGATAAGTTCAACCCAAACTGTCTGCGCATCAACTCATCTAGTTCAGACAAAGCCTCGGTGTGCTTACGTTGCTGTTTGAGCGTGAACACTTTGCCAATGGCCTCTGTCATTTCCTCCAACATGCGGAGCAGATAATCTTTTCTGAACATGCTTCATGCCCCCTCATCGTTCGACCCTGTCAATTCACTCGTTCTCACATCGTCCCTTTATAATTATTTTAATTCATGCCATGACAAAAAGCCAAAAACAAGACTTGTGCGTCTATGTTCTGGCCCTAACGCACCTAACCCCCGCCTGTCCCAAAGGGACGTTGCAGGGGTTGGACTTGAATGGTACTGGTACTAATTTACTTTGAAAATCCTGCCATGAATTGCTTAATGACCTGAATTAACTGTTCAGGAGCTTCGTACATACTCATATGCCCCGCACCAGCAATAACGGCTTGCACGATATGCGGCTTGTCACTTGTAAATGTGCGTTCTGGTGGGATAACCGCATCCTTCTCTCCCGCAACCAGCAATACAGGTAATGGGGTTGCCGACAATACATCACGACGATCCGGCCTTTCCCGCATAGCAAGTGCAGCGCCGACAGCACCTTGAGGTGCTGTCTGGTAACCAATTTCCTTCACACGTGTTACTTGCGTAGATAACGTCTCCACATGTTCTGGTGCGAATAGGCCGGGAACCAGTCCATCTACAAAATTCACGATACCTTCGGTCTGAATGGTGGATACAGCGCGAAGGCGTTTCTCCTTGGCTTCTTCACTGTCCGGATAGGCTGTGGAATGAATCAGACCAAATGCATTCAGGCGTTCCGGATGGCGTTGTGCGATTGAGAGCGCAATGTATCCGCCCATCGAGTGTCCCAGGAGAACAGCTTTATCCACATTTAGTTCATCCATCAATTGTAATACATCGTTGCCCATCTGCTCGATGGTATAACTCCCTACAGGTGCATCTGTTTTTCCGTGTCCACGCAGATCAGGTACGATACAGCGATAGCTGCGTGCCAGCTCAGGTACGACCTCATCCCAGTACGATGAACTGCCACAGTATCCGTGGAGCAAAATGAGTGCTTCTCCCTTACCTTGTTCGGCATAACAAATCGTCGTTCCATCACACATCACTTTTTCCATATGAATCCCTCTCTCTGCGCGAATGATATAATTCAGGTTGTATATTATTAAGCCTGCGTATCATGAATGAAACGTTTGTCTCCATTTCCATGCTTCGATTGCAGCGTCTGCAATCGTTCGTGACATCCCCATAACCAAGTGAAGCGAGGTCATCTGCAATATGGAATAGGGCCTTGGCCCATTGGCATTGACCACAGCTGCTACACTATATTGTCCGACAGGCGGCAGCTTGCCTCCAACTGATTGAGCTGGAATGAGTGGGTTATTCGAGAGATAGTATGTACCTACAGCATTCTTGGGACCCAGACACGCATCAATTGCTATGATGGCATGATGTGGCGAAACAAGTGCCAATTTTTTCTCCAGATTATCTGCATCACAAGGGGAAGACAACGTGCCGATCACATTCTCCATTCCGTTCTCTTGCAGTAAACTTCCTGTCAGTGGACCCAGCGCATCCCCGGTGGAACGATCGGTGCCGATGCAGACAAACGTGATTTCATCTAAGGAATGAAGTTGAACAATGTTTTTGAAAAACAAGACCAGATCCCCTGCAGGTACACCTTTGCGGACTTCCCTTCCTTGATGGCGAACCATTTCTCGCTTATACGCAGCCAAGCTGTATTCCCTCCAGTACACCCAGGTCTCCATTGACCCCTGTTGTTGTATCCATTATTGTAACCGATGCTTCGTCTCCCCGCAAAAGCATTGGCCTGAGCACTTCCAATCATGATACAATAACAAGAGTTTCCGATACGGAAGGGATGATCTTAACGATGGATTTAACACAAGCAACAGCAGCCAATATGGAATATATGATTGAAGCGATCAAAACCAAACTCCGGATGGCAAGCGGTGCCGCCATGCAAGCTTCGGCATTTCCACTTGAGAAATACGAAGATCTGTATGACCTGTATGAAATGATTTTGGGTAAGGAACATCTCAGTATTTCTGAAGTGGAAGCTGTCGCTTCGGAACTGGGCAAACTTCGTAAAGCCTAGTGCAGTATTGCTTTTGGTCATCTGCGACCTCTATGAAGACATATTCAAGAACAAGCCAAAAAGGGATCTGTTTCCACGTTCATGTGGAGGACAGGTCCCTTTTTGCTTAGTAATATTTCAAGGCTATCCTTATTGGATAAACATGAACATTAAGGCAGGTCAACCAGAACAAATTCGGCAGGTTCGCTACCTGTGCTCGTGATTTGCAGATCACAGCTTTTGCGAATTCGTGCAGCATCCCCCGGCTTGAGGTTGAAATTGCCATCCGAACAATTAATCTCGATATGTCCACTGATCAGGAAAAGATGTGTACGCCGATCTTCGTGCTGCGGGTACATCAACTTCTTACCGGATTCCAAATGGGACAAGTAACAGGTTACATCCTGGGAAATAGCCAATGCGCCCTCGGTTCCCTCGCCGCCTTGCCCTGATACAATCGGACATAGACGATTCAACTGTTCCTGAGCCTCTACCCTTCGATTCGTATAGGAAGGTTGTAGCATACGTTCAGATGGCAAAAACCACATCTGGAGGAAATGTACCGGTTCATCCATTGACGGATTGGTCTCGGAATGCTCCACTCCCGTACCTGCGCTCATAACCTGAACCGTGCCCGGCTCAAGTAATTGTTCTGTTCCCATGCTGTCCGTATGCTTGAGCGTACCTGATATGACATAACTGACAAGTTCAAGATCATGATGTGGATGCTTCTTAAAGCCTTCTTGCGGCATCAGCGTGTTATCATTATGAGCGAGCAGACAACCAAAATGGGCATTACTAGGATCATCATAATCCGCAAAGGAAAAGCTGAATTCACTGTGTATCCAACCTCGATCCGACGTGTGCCTTTCTTCCGATGTCACCACTTTAATCATGGTTCATCCACCTCCAAGGGTTTAGAGCTGCCACATTACTGCGGCAGTCCGTGCGTGTATATGAATTGTATAGATGAATACCAGTTGGTATGTCATCTTTACCCGGGGTCCGGCAACTCTAATCACGCCCCTTCTTAAGGTTATAGGCTATCTGCAAGTGAGCGCAGGAGGAACTCACTATCTGTATGACCAACAAGGTTCCCTGCATCATTTCGAATGCCAGATGGAAAGACTTCAGCCAGTCGTGCAATAGTTTGCTTATTGGAATAACCAATCTGTTTCAGAATGGATTGGGTAATGATGGCCCACTCATCTTCGGAACCATCAAGAACCTTGAAGGTGATTCCCAGTCGTTCCTTTTTCAGGCCGAATCCGAATACACCCTTGAATCCACCTTTCGCTACAATGTTATCGTCTTCCAAGAGCACTGAATCTACACGCTCTGTGCCACCTACCATCAACGGATGTTCATTCATGGCCGACGTGATGGTCTCGACAGCTTTCCTTGTGAAAGGATCAGCGATAAGATCGGGACAAGCGAGTTTCAGATAGGCGTTCGATAATGCTGACAACGGCAAAGAAAATACCGGAAAGCCGCAGCCATCCGTCCCAAGTTCAATCTCTTTTTCCTCAATACCCGCCATATCGGCAAAGGTCTCAAGAATTTCACGTTGCACTGGATGATCCGGCTCAGCGTAACTGCCCAGATCCACCTGCTTCATCTGACTGTATCCTAGAATTCCCAGATGCTTGCCGGAGCAGTTGTGTAAAATGCGACGTTTCTCCCCTTGTCCGCGCAGCCATTCATTTCGGCTTTCTTCATTAAGCGGATAGCTCGGAGCACAGATCAAGCACTCTTCACCCAACCCTATTTTACTAGACAACTGTTCAAGCACCCGGATATGTTCGGGTTCCGAGCGATGCGAGGAGGACATGATAGCAATCTCCTGTGCTGACAGGCCATAGTGATCAGCAATCCCTGCCCGAATGCCTGGTATAGCCTGAAAAGGTTTGGCTGATGAACGTGTGAACGCTCGAAAATGAGGATCGCCAGCCGAGTATACGATTCGACCCTGCTCATCCGTAATGCTTATGTGTCCGTAATGGGCGGATTCCATAACGCCTGCACGGTATTCTGTAATTAACAAGTCACTCTCCATGCGAGTTCTCTCCTTTATGCTCCCGAATTCATCTCTGCTTTGCGTCACGACGCCGCATGGGATATCTTAAATAGTATAGTACAAAAACGACGTTTTTACAGTTTTTTCGACAGGTATTTCGGGTATACCTATATTCATCTAGATTCATCTATTACAACTACTTAAGGAGAAACTCACTATGCCGCGCAAATCGTATCTACCATCCTCATCCGGTTCAACTCCCGGCATGTTATTACGCCCCTTGCTCAACTGGAGTTTGGCTGGTATGGCGCTCAGCGCTTCGGTCGTATTCATCCTGGCAGCTCAAGGTGCCTGGTTGGGCGCTGATGGTATCATTCGTCTGGATGATTGGATTCAGCAATTACTTTATTTGGATTCGGATTTACGCCTCCTCCTGTTCCCTTATGCTGCATTCATAACAGCACTGGGCTCATTCAAGATCTCTGCTGTGGCTGCAGGAGGTTTTGCTCTTCTTTTATTCATGCAACGCAGTCCAAGGTTTGTTATATATGGATATACGATCTTGGGGAGCTTTGCCGTGATGTGGATTCTGAACACGTTATTGAAGGAATTTTTCAAACGGAGCCGGCCTGAACTGGATCATCTGCTGGTCGTTCACGGATACAGTTTCCCCAGCGGTCATGCGATGATCTCCATGGGTTTCTACGGCATGCTCTTTGTAATCTGGGCGATTGAACGACAACGGAATAACTCTTCTGGTATGCGGCTTCCTGTTCTATGCGGCATTATTTTTATTTTTTTGATTGGCATCAGCCGCATCATGCTGGGCGTTCATTATCCTACGGATGTATTTACGGGGTTTGCCGCTGGATTGGCATGGATCTTCTGCATGATTAAAGGCATTAAACGCACCGGTTGAAGAATGGATTTCTCCAATTTCCAGATCGTTCATCCTCATCTTTGTTGTTTCACAGGGGTGCACGGCGTTTATATACGAAGTAAGCAAACGCGAACAGACAACATCCTACATCAAGTTTAAAAGGAGGCGGTTGTTATGTGGGGCATCATTATCAGCATTGTGATGGCTGTCATCATCGGTTTGATCGGAGATGCACTAGCCGGTCACAATATGCCTGGAGGCATCATCGGTGCAATGATTGCCGGATTTGCCGGAGCTTGGCTGGGAGCACTTTTGCTTGGTAACTGGGGACCGGTTATCGGTAACTTTGCCATTCTTCCTGCCATCATTGGTACAGCGCTCTTTGTTTTCTTGCTGGGGCTTGTGTCCAGACTGCTAAGACAGGCTGCCTGATTCGGGCAACAAGGTGTTCGGTGTTTCGTATTTGTTTCTTAATTTGAAGAAGGAGTGATTAGACATGAATAAAGTAGAAGAACAATATCCTGTACAGACGGGTTCGACTTTCGCCAAAGGAATTTTCATCGGGGGTTTGCTGGGAGCAGCTGCAGCTCTACTCTTCGCGCCTAAACCAGGACGTGAATTACGAGGTGATCTTTCCGAGAAAGTAGGCATGGTTACTGATCGTACGAAAGAAGTGGCAACCGTTGTAGGTGACAAAGCCTCTGAACTGGCTAAAACGGTCTCCTCCAAAACTTCTGAAATTGCGAAAACGGTAAATCAAGGTCGTAATGATGTAATGGACTCTGTACGAAAAGCGTCCGCTGATGTGGCTAACGAAGCATCCCGTGCATCTGATGAAGTGGCTGCCGCTTCCGTAGAAGCGAAGGAAGATGCGCGTAAAGAACTAAACTCGCCTAGCCTGTAAGGGGATGTAGATCGAGTGACCAATAGCCAGCTGCATTCCAGCTGGCTATTTTTTATCCAATGCGAATGGGAGGAAAAGGAGCATGAGCAAAGTTACAATCAACGGTAATACTCCAGTTACGGGAGGAACACCGGGGCAACAGTATGATACGAGCGAGCACCCTTTTGAATTAAGACATGAGGTAAAGCGGCTAAATACCCGTCTGGACCAGATTGCGGACAGTCTGGAGAGGGCACAGATCAAAGATATTATTGAGAATTACAGCAGTCCCAAAAAGCGGATCATTACCAACTTTACAGCAGGCATGGCACGAGGACTCGGTCTAACCGTGGGGACCTTTGTTGTTCTGGGTTTGCTGGCGTTCATTCTGAGTCAATTCGTCAATATGCCGATTGTTGGACAATACATTGCTGATTTACTTGGCTATATTGAAGATTACAAAAACTAAGAGGACTAGCCGATAGGCTATCCCCTACGTGTTTCAGTTGCTCCTTTTTTCTCGACCTCTTCAGCTGAAGGCTGCGAAGACTTCACTTTCAGCAGGTCTCCTGTCCACCCTTTCATCATCAGCCATACATACATGCCGATCATGCTAAAGATAATCAGTCCGATGACCAGTACAACTCCCCAGCTCTTGTCGATCAGGGGCAGATTCTCAAAGTTCATGCCCCATATCGCTCCAGCAGCCGTTGCCGGTATGAATACAGCTGTAACTATAGTTAGCGTCTTCATAATCTCATTTCCACGAACCCCTGAGATTGCATTATCAATAGAGATTAAGGTGTCAATCTCTTTCTCATAGTGATTGAACAGACGCTCCATCCGTTCTACACGATATTGAAGCTGTAGAAAGAAACGATTGTCTTTCATCTCACTCAGGTAAGCTTCATGGGCAGCGGCCATGAGTTCCGAGTACGGGATAAACAGATTGCTCCAGTATAACAATTCAAATCGGGCAGCGAGAATCTGGTCCATCAAGGTGCGTGCATTACGAGACTCCATCTTTCGTTCCAAATCACGCAGGTTCATCTCAAAATGATCCATCCCCACATGGTAGTAATGAAGTAGAGCTCGAAAAAGTACGAACATGCCATCCCTGGCTACCGTACATTGTTGCAACATATTCGCACGTTCATCTGTCTTCATAATGCCTCTTGTGTTGTCATCCATATTCAAGGTAACCAGGTTGGTGCGATCGACATAAAAGAACATCTGATTATCTTTTCGTTTGTCATCTCTCTCATTCTTAATCGCATATAACAAGGAGCCAAATATGATGGGCTCCGTACCATTCACGAAACGGACGGACAAATAATTCGATTCCACTTCCGAAATTTTATGAAGCCAATACTGCATATCCGGAAATGCCTCTGTCAGCTCCTCCAAGGCATTATTCATGCTATCCGTGTCAGGTGCAACCCAATCCCACCATTGCCAATGATCTGAGCAAGATAACTTGTCTCGACGAGCTTCCAGCTTGATTTGGTCCACAATCACAATATCCACTCCTGCACATATGTTTATAGCATACAACCTTTTTAATCCCAAAAAGGACACGTATGTATTCCAACGGAATTACGTGTCCTTCTTTATGCCGTGCTCAAAAATATCAGGGATTCATCTTTCATAGCATTGAAGCATTGGACATGATCTGTTTCAATTTCTCTGTAGCTCGCTTCTGAATCCGAGATACACTCATCTGTGAAACACCAAGCTTCTGGGCAATTGCCCGCTGAGACTGACCATCCTGGAATGCTAGAATAAGTACCTTCTGTTCCTGTTCCTTCAATTGTGCCAATGCCTGTTGCAAGTCCATCCGTTTTTCGACTGAATCGAAGTCATTTACATCTGCACTGATCAGTTCTCCCAATGTGGCTGCACTGTCATCCTGAGATAACGGAGAATCCAGTGACACATAGTGGTAACATTCCCGACCAGCCAGAACTTCAATCGTCTCTTCTGCAGTCAAATCAAGGTATTCAGCAATCTCGTTCACACCTGGTGAGCGCTCCAGCTTAACGGTTAACTCATCAATGGCATGCTGCACAAGTGCTCCCTTTTCCTTGATCCTCCGGGGCACCTGAATATACCAGGATTTATCTCGCAAATAGTTCTTCATATGACCGATCATGCTCTTCATGGCATAAGGTTCGAATGGGATACCCAGGTTGATATCATATTGCTTGAGCAAACGAATCAATGCCATCTGCCCGGTCTGATACAAGTCCTCGTACAGATCGGGGCGATTCCGAGCAATTTTACCTGCTGCCATTTTTACCATCGGTTCATATTTACGGATTAGAACTGTTGCAATTTCGTTATCTTGGGTCTGTTGGTATTCCCAGATCAAACCTATTGCTTCAGACATGGACTCTGGGGGAGTCACTTTTTCACTCATACTTTCTCCTCACTTCTTGCAAGACGTTTTACGAGTACTACTTTCGTACCTTTGCCCGTCTCACTTTCCACACTGACATCGTCCATCAAGGCTTGCATCAGGTAAAACCCGAGTCCGCCAATCTGAGCTTCTGTCAATTCTTTGTCGTGAAGACCGGCACGTGACACAGCAGGATTCATGTTCTCGAAGCTGGCACCTTCGTCTTTAACAGTAATGGACAATGTTTCGCCATCCACTTCAAATACGACTTCAACCATACCGCCTTCGTGTGAGTAGGCATACAGTACAGAGTTGTTACAGGCCTCGGATACAGCAACTTTCATATCCTCAATGTCTTCATAAGAGAATCCCATTTTGGATGCTACTCCATAAAGATTGAGTCTTACAATATCAACGTAATCAGCTGTCGCCGGTAAATTAAGGGTGACTCTTTGAACTTCTGCATTCATTCCTTTTTCGATCCTTTCCTATTGGGAATTCTTCTGTGTGACAAAGAATTTGGCGATGCCCGTCATGTCAAAAAGTTTCTGGATTTGCGCAGGAACTTCCTGTACTTCAAAGCGAGCTTCCATTCCATGTCTAGCCTTCAGAACAGATAGCAGGATGCCTATCCCTGTACTATCGATATACTTCAAATCTTTCATGTTGATCATAAGATCCTGTTCCTTGTTGTCCACGAGCGGCTCCATTACCAAACGGAAGTCAGGAGCGACAGACAAATCCAGTTCGCCAGTCAGATACACTGTGCACACACCGTCTTGTGTTTCAGTTCTTGCATTGAATTTTTCATTCTTATTTGTATTCATTAGACATCTCTCTCCTGATCAATGGTTTCCTTACCTAATAACCCAACTTCAGCACGAGTGAAACAAAAAGAAGTTTGGCAAATGTTTCAATTGGCATGATTCATGGCAGATGGACCTGAGTTTAACATTTGTCGTGGTTTCTGAAACTGGGTTATTTTCTGTTTTACATTACCCATTTTCACCGGTTTACTAATATAATCATCCATACCTGCGGCAGTACAGCGTTGCTGAATCCCTTCCATAACGTTAGCAGTCATTGCTATAATGATGGGCTGGTTGGACTGGGGCAAGCTCTCTCTAATCCGCCGTGTACATTCCAGACCGTCCATCACAGGCATCTGCAGATCCATGAATACATAGTCATAGGGATGACGGCTGCCGAGCACCATGTCTAGTGCGCTCTGCCCATCTTCAGCTATGTCCGATAACAACCCAAGCTTACTGAGCATGATCGCCATCAACTTCTGGTTAATGGGATGATCATCCACAATCAATACCGTAGGATATTTATTCTCATTCTTCACATCACTCAGCTTCTCTTCTCCGTTCATCTGTACCAGTTCGGTTTCTACATAGCGTTTCGCCTGAATCGTAAATACAAACGTTGCCCCCCGCTGCTCCGTAGTGTCCAGATAGATCTGTCCACCCATCATTTCGACCAGAGTCTTGCATATGGCCAGCCCTAAGCCCGTTCCACCATACTTGCGTGTCATGGATGTATCCAGCTGGGAAAATGGCTGAAACAGGCGATCAACCTTGTCTGATGCAATGCCTATTCCTGTGTCCTTCACGGCAAACTCTAATGCCATTCGTCCGCCATTCTCCTCCTTAACGGACACGATCAGATATACCCCGCCATGGTCGGTGAATTTGATCGCATTAGCAGTCAGGTTCAAAAGAACCTGACGTAGCCTCGCCATATCTCCATAGATTAATTGAGGGACAGAATCTTCGAGGAAATAATCCAGTTCCAGATTTTTTTTACCTGCTTCCGCAGCAAACAATCCCAGTACTTCCCGAATACAGGAAGCTAGTTCGAAAGGATGCTCTTCCAATTCCATTTTGCCGGATTCCATCTTGGTAAAATCAAGAATGTCATTAATTACCGTCACGAGTGCATCCGCACTGCGACGAACGATGTCTGCATATTCCTTCTGATCTTCCTTCAGTTCCGTCTCCATTAGCAGATCCACCATGCCGATGACTCCATTCATCGGCGTACGAATCTCATGGCTCATCATCGCCAGGAACTCGGTCTTCGCATTGGCTGCGATTTCCGCTTCTTCCTTGGCCTGAATGAGTTGTTGGTTCATCTTCTCCAGTTCCTGTGTCTTCTGGTGAAGCAGCATCGTTTGTGTCTTCAATCGTTTATTTGTAATAAACATCTCCACAAAGCCCTCGATCTTGGATTTCAAAATCTGAGGAATAAACGGCTTAACCATGTAATCAATGGCCCCGGCTGAATATCCGGCAAACAAGTGCTCCGCCTCTCTGCTATTCGCAGAGATGAAGATGATCGGCACATCCTTGGACTTATCCCGTGCCTTAATTAACTTTGCTGTCTCAATTCCGTCCATTCCAGGCATCTGCACATCAAGTACGATAACCGCAAATTCGTCTTTCAGCAAACAGCGGAGTGCCTCTTCTCCGGAAGTTGCCTTAACGAGTTTGTATTGTTCCGATTCCAGAACCGCTTCAAGCGCAAGCAAGTTCTCAGGGCGGTCATCTACCAATAATATGTGGATTGGTTCATTGAGCCCCATGGCTAACCTAACCCCCTATTTGATCTTCCGGTATATTTTTTCGGTCCGGTCTAACGGCTCATAGGTATCACTGAACTCTGTAAAATGTATCGATTCTTTTGACCCCAGAACCAGAATACCAAAGTGGCTCAAGCTCTCGTGAAACAGCCCATGCACATGGTTCCGTAGTTCATCATTGAAATAAATCATGACATTGCGGCAAAAGATAACATTAAACTCGTTAAATGACCGATCTGTTGCCAGATTGTGCTCGGCGAATATAATGTTCTTCCTTAGAAAAGGGTGAAACATCACCGAATTGTATTTCGCTGTATAGTACTCGGAGAAGGCTCTGGTACCCCCTGCCTCCAAATAATTTGTAGTAAATAATTTCATTTTCTCAATACCGTAGACGCCCTCTTTAGCCTGTTGCAATGACCGATCATTCATATCGGTTGCGTAGATTCTTGCCTTGTCATACAGTCCTTCCTCATGCAACATGATGGCCATGGAATAGACTTCCTCTCCTGTAGAACAACCCGCATGCCAGATTCGGATGTACGGATAGGTTCTCAGAATAGGAATAATCTGTTCCCGAAACATTCGGAAAAGCGAGGGATCTCGAAACATTTCCGTTACAGGGATGGACAAGTTCTGTACAAAACGTTCAAACGCGGAACGGTCATGAAGGACACGCTCCTGCAAGCCGGATATGCTCTTAACACCTTCGGCATGTGCATGATGCCAGATTCTTCGCTTCAGGGATGGCAGTGCATAGTTTCTAAAATCATAACCATATAAACGGTGCATGCCTTCCAACAGCAACTCAATCTCGATCAGCTCGCGCTCTTCATCTTGCGGCATGCGGACCAAATCTGTCCCTGTCTCGGTAGGTTCCCACGGTGTCATAACTTCTCTCCACTTCTTCATTTGTTACTTGCGTATTGGTCGTATTGTCTTTCATTACCCAAACAATGAACATACGAATAATGAACTTACGAATACAGCCATACGCGCATTAAGGATAACAATTGATCTGTCTGAATTGGTTTTTTCACGTAATCAGATGCTCCAGCTTCAATACATTTGCCTCGATCCTCTTTCATGGCTTTGGCCGTAAGCGCAATAATCGGTAACTTTTCAAACTGCGGTATCTGTCTAATTCGTGTCATGGCTTCGTAACCATCCATTTCTGGCATCATCATATCCATCAGCACCAGATCAATTTCCGGATTCTTCTCCAGAATTTCCAGAGCCTCACGACCATTCTCTGCAAACGTTACATCCATACGATAACCTTCAAGGACACTTGAAAGGGCAAATACATTACGAATATCGTCATCTACAAGCAATATTTTCTTGCCTTCAAACAACGTTTCCTTATTATGCAGCTTCTGCAAGATTCGACGCTTGTCTTCCGGCAAATTGGCTTCCACCCGATGCAGGAACAATGTGGTTTCATCCAGCAGACGTTCCGGTGACTTCACATCCTTGATAATGATAGATTCCGCATATTTGCGCAGCTTCATTTCTTCCTTGGAATCCAGTTCTTTGCCTGTATAAATTATAATCGGCAGATCGTTCAGATATTCATCATCCCGGATCTGGTCGAGCAATTCGAACCCGGTCATATCCGTTAACATCAGATCCAGTACCATACAGTCATAACGCTGACTGTGTAATTCATTCAAAGCCTCGCTACCTGTTGATACTGCTGTAATTGCAACGTCATCATGACCTATCAATTCAATAATGGCTTTACGCTGAATCTCATCATCTTCCACTATCAAGAGTCGTTTCAGCTGATTCTCGGTATAGGATTTGATATGCGAGAAAGCTTTATCCAGTGAATCCTTGCTAGACGGCTTTTTCAGATACGCAATGGCGCCCATCATCAATCCTTGCTTCATATCATCAATGACCGAAATCACATGTACCGGAATATGGCGTGTTGCCGAACTGCTCTTCAGCTCACCCAGAATGGTCCAACCGTCCATAACTGGCAATTGAATATCCAGGATAATGGCATCCGGCAGATATTGACGTGCCATTTCAAGCCCTTTATCACCTTGAAGGGCAACAAGTGCCTTGAAACCTCTACCTCTAGCCATATCCATCAATATATGTGCAAAGTTCACATCATCTTCAATGATGAGAAGGATCTTGTCACCTTCCATGAGATTCTCCCGATCATCTTCGAACTGCATGACATCTGGCGTATGGGTAGGAGACAGATCCGTATTCACGCTCCGCTCCGGTTCAGGAGAGAGGATGGACTGATGACTTGATAGCATGGTCCGTGTTCCGATGGACTGTTCATAAAACTCCTCAGAGGATACAGCTGCTTCTCTTGAGGCACCTTTCTTCGCCAGAGCTTCCTCTTCATGATTATCCGGCAGATACAAGGTAAAGCAACTACCTTCACCTTCGGATGATTCCACCTGTATAGCGCCACCAAGCAAGCGTGCCAGTTCCCTGCTAATGGACAATCCCAGGCCAGTTCCACCATATTTCCGACTTGTTGTCCCGTCCACTTGCTGGAACGCTTCAAAGATCAGATCTGTCTTGTCGGATGGAATTCCAATGCCGGTATCTTTCACACTAAAGCCGATATATTCCTGATTGGTATTCATATATCCCGGCAGTTCTTCGGCTTTCATCCGCCGTCCAATCAGACTGACCGAACCACGGTTGGTAAACTTAAACGCGTTCGACAACAAGTTCCGCAAAATCTGTTTGACGCGATGACTGTCGGTGTATACCCATTCCGGTAAATCACTGTCGAACTCGATATTCAAGTTCAGCTCTTTTTTATTCGCCATCGGTCCAAAGTTCTGCTGAACAAAGCTGGTCAGCTCTTCCATTCGAACGGCCTCATAGTTGATATCCATCTTACCTGCGTCCACCTTGGACAGATCCAGAATCTCATCAATCATCTTCAGCAGATCGGCGCCCGACATGTAGATGGTTTGAGCATATTCCTGCTGCTTGTCAGTCAGATTCCCAGCCTTGTTCTCCGACAATAACTGGGAGAGAATCAGCAGACTATTCAATGGTGTACGGAGTTCATGCGACATATTCGCCAAAAATTCGGACTTGTACTTGCTTGTCATCGACAGTTGCGTAGCTTGTTGTTCCAACTGTGTCTTCGTTTTCTCAATTTCGTCATTTTTCTCTTCGACTTCACGTACCTGCTCTTCAAGCGCTCTCGTCTTCGCAATGAGCTCTGTATTAAAATGCTCCAGTTCTTCCTGCTGACGCTGCAGCAATTCTTCGGAACGTTTAAGCGCCTCTGTCTGCTCCTCCAGATTCTCATTGGAACGGCGCAGCTCTTCTTGCTGTGTCTGCAATTCTTCCGATTGAACCTGCAGTTCTTCTGTCAGTGCCTGGGATTCACGAAGCAGCTCCTCCACACGCAAACGACGTCGAACGTTGTTCAGTATAACGCCCAGATTCATAATCAATTGAGAGAACAATTGCTTGTGCAGTTCACTGAACCCTTCGAAGGAAGCCAGTTCAACAACACCAATCAATTCATCTTCGAACACGACAGGATAGATCATGATGCCCGCAGCACGTGTTGAACCTGAAGCTGAACCAATATGCACGTAATCTCCAGGCGTATTATCCAGAATAATCGGTGTCATATCGAGGGCAGCCTGACCAATCAGGCCTTCACCGATCCGGTACATTTCTTTACCAACGTCTTCGTTCTCCTCAAATGCATATGCACCGTAACGTCTCAGTTCGTCGGGATGTTTCTCTTCATCAATCAGATACACGACACCCAACTGAGCACCAAGCACAGGTGTGAACTCACTGATAAACATCTGTGAAATTTGCCGGATGGATCCAATCCCCCGAAGCAGCTCCGGGACTCTTGCAATATTCGAACTCATCCAGTTCTGATCCTGTTGGGCCTGCACATAAGCCTTCTCGACTTCCAGTTTTTCTTCCAGATCGCTGGACACATCTTTGAATACACTGGCAATCTGACCAATCTCGTCCGTCGACTTGACCTGAATGCGGCGGATAGTCCGATAGCGACCTTTGCCGAAACTGGTGATCATCATGGATACGGTATTCAGCCCCCGTGTAATGCTTGGCAGCACCCACATAATGATACCCAGTGCCAGCAACAATCCGGCAATCATGATACTTACCGTAATCTGCACTGCTCTCGTATACGCTGCGTTAGCGTCCTTAATCTCCGTATCAATCTCTTGGTCCTGGTAACGGGAAAGAGCATTCAAACTATCTACGGCTTCTTTTTGCACCGCGAGTCCTGTTGAATTGCGGTAGTTATTCGCATCTTCTATCCGGTTCTGGGACATCATGCTAATCTGTCTCGTAGCATAGGCTGTATAAGCATTCCATGCAGTATTTACACGATCCACCAGTTGATGTTCAGGCGCACGGTCTGCACGGTTTCTCACTTCTACGAGGTTGCGATCGCCTCGATCCTTCATCTCCTTCAGGTCAGCGTCTGCTGCTGCAGTCGAGTTGTTTGGATTTAATAACAAGTTAGCCAGCACTTTAGCTATATCATTAACCTCTCCGCGTGCCGCAGAAGTGAATCTTACTTTGAGATAACGTTCCTGATACATCTGATCTATCTGTTGATTGCTGCTGTTCAGCCGCTCATAACTCACAAACGTGAGCACAATCAAAATGGCCATCAGAGAGGTAAAGCCAATCAGCAGTTTATTCCTGATCTTCATTCAGCATCCGCCCCCTTTTCCAGTGTTATCCAGACCAGACACTTATCATCATCACGTTCCTGTGCAATCTCGTCGTCGAAAAACAGCGTCTGCATGGCAGCTTCATTCCACTGATGTGAACCGCTCAGTTTTTCGATCAGGAATTCATGTTGCTCCTCCTGACCACCCTGAACAGCTTCCAATAAACCATCTGTATAAAGCGCAATATGCCCGTCACCCTCGTAATGGATCGTTTGTGGCTCAATGTCCATTTTATCAAACAAACCAACAGGGCAGCAGACGCTGTCAAAAGTAGTGACACTGCCGTCATCTCGGAAGAATAATGCAGGCGGATGCCCTGCATTGACATAATCAATACGCTTCATCCGTGTATCCACTACCAGATAGATTGCCGTGAAATAATACTGTACCAATTGTTTCCCCAGATGGAGCTGATTGAAGCGCCGGTTCAACTCCTGAATAACCTTCTCCGGATCAACGTAAGTGGTAACTGTATCTTTCAAGACAGAAGCGATAAACATAGTAAACAGAGATGAAGATATCCCATGTCCCATCATGTCGAGCAGCAGTACCCCATAACGGCCTTCCCCGAGCGGATACCACGAATACAGATCACCCGCCAGTTCGAAGGAAGGTTTATAGATGGCATGCACTTGAAACAAAGGGTCCCGGAGTGCCGGACTTAATACGGCATTCTGAACCATTGCTGCCAGCTTCAGCTCATCCTGGATACGCTGATCACGCTCTTTGTGCCAATCCTTCTCTTGTTTCAAACGAAGTGCGAGTCGAATTCTGGCCATCAATTCGACTTTGTTAATCGGTTTGGTTACATAGTCGGATGCGCCAGCATCCAATGCTTCGGCAAGTTTCTTGGAGTCACCGATGGCAGTCACCATAATAATCGGAATATCCTTTAGGTTTTCAAATTTCTGTACAATACCGCAAGCTTCGATTCCGTCCATCTCAGGCATCATCATATCTAGCAAAATCAGGTCAATATCCGACGGTCTTGGACGAAGTTCATTGCTTTCCTCTCCAATTCCCAAAACTTCAAACATTTCCATGGCGGAACTCGCCGTTACAATGTCACGATAATTTTCTTTTTTCAGAATTTCTCGAATGATAATGACATTCGTCGGATTGTCGTCAACAATAAGTATTCTCATTGATATCTCCTTATCTGTGGCGTCCGGGTTTGTCGATTCTTATTAGGTTAAAACCAACCTTAATTTTACAAATTTTGCATACAAAACGGCAGTAGACATAATAATTCCTAGTATAACTATAATCTTAAAAACAAAAAACTACTATTAACACGTGTTCAAAAGTGGACTTTTTGAACAACCTTTATCAGTACGGGAGAATCCCCCGCTTTTCACCTGTTTTTGCAGCGTCCTGATCCCGCTTCCAAACTTGCAAAAACATAGATAAGGAATGGGGAAAGCCCCATTCCTTATCTATGTTTTTGATTAAGTGTTTTACATAGGTGATTCAGAAGCTTGTCCACGTCCAGCAGATTTCAGCTTGTAGCATATATCTCGTTAATCTTTCTTTTTAGCAATAACGAGTACTTTACCTTTATCGAGTTCACTCTCGTAGAAGTCGGCTTCGGCTTCGGTAAAGCCCATCGAAACAATTTTGGCCCGGAGTTCGTCACCACGTGAGCGGAACAGATTCGCCAAGGAATCAAATACGCCTTCTTCCTTCATGCCAATTTCTTTGGCATCTGCCGTATCGGCAATTCGATCTGTACGATCCTTCTCATGGGCGAGAACGAAGATATGATCAGCAAGATATCCGGTAATCTGCAATTCTTTCACCGCTTCTACCGCCTGGACTCCGTTTTCTACCACTTTTGCATAAGCTTGCGCATTGGTTGAATTCATCGTTTCCACTCTCCTCTGATTTAATCTTCTATAACGAGCTACTTAGTATATAACCTTACTATACGGGGTTGAAACGATTGTGTAATAACCAATTCTAGGAAACCGTATCATCAAAAAGATCAATGCCATTGATCTGGCTGGAGCCTGACTTCATATATACCTTTAAAGCCTGATCTCCACGGAGAAACACTTCTCCGTCCTCAGCCACATAATACGGTTTACCAAGAGCTTGATGAATCGCTTCAATATTCATCTCAATTTTCTCACCGTTTAACATGATGTGATTCTCAGATGCATCGATATGCACATATTGAATCATCTCCGTATCTTCACACATGCCAACCTTCACATCATGAAAGTGATATTCAGGACAACCCAGATAAGGATCTTCCTGCTTATGCCCGGGCTGGCCCTTCTTGGCCAACAAGTCGTTCATGGTGTCATCCAGAGAAATACCATTCAGAGTCCGAAAATGCTGGAAAGTCTCGGAACGATCAACAGCCAGAGTCACCTCTGACGCCTTCTCTTCCATTGCCGTCCATTGCATATCGTGAGCAGCGGGCACCGCTGCCGGTTGAACGGAAAAGGGAGAAATTACGCTAAACATCACAAGCAGTATTTTCATCATGAATCTCACCCTTTCATCAGGTTCATCACCGCTCTGAAGGCTTCCTTATGGATACAAAGCGGTCATGTTATTTGCGCATGCGTTGCCATACATTTGCTGCAACATCGACATACTTCATCCAGTTCTTCCCGCCCTTAGCTTCTCCATTATATGTCGCTTCATATGACTGCAGGGTACGATCCGTTGAGGTGGCAGGCGGTGCTGTTACATGAGACGGTTCAGCATTTTTCGTCTCTTCAGCATGGTTTCGTTTGGTCTGAAATCTGGCCATCAGCGTCGTGGAGACTTGTTTGGCTGCTGCCGTCACCTCGTTCAACACTTCTCCGAGATTTTCAACAGATTCCATCACAGGATCAATTTTTTTCATTTTGTTCTGCACATCCACTGTAATGTCATTGGCATGTCTTACCGTCTGTTTCACTTCATAACTAAGCTCGTCAATGGTCTTGTGTACCTCCTGTAATGTCTGAGAGACATTGTCCAGAGAACCCTGGGCGGATTTCAAGGTACGAATTAAGAAGAAAACAAGTACTGCAAATGCCACTGCAATCAGGGCCACGCTAATTTGATAGATCATAGAAGAACCTCTCTTTCCATATGTGCATCAATTGGTTATTGCTATAGTTACCCGGTGATTTCCCTGACGAAACAATATTATATATCTCTTCATATATGCCTGCGGTTGGAAAAAAAACCAATGTTTCAACCAGATCACACTCGGTTAAAGTTAGACTACACAAGGCGGTGAGGTGAACACAACTCATACCACCAAATCAGTAAAAGAAAGGATGAAACCTCATGTTGAAATGGTCTGTATTATTTCTAATTATTGCACTGGTTGCAGGTATCTTCGGATTCTTCGGTATTGTTGAAGCAGCTGCTTCAATTGCCAAGGTACTGTTCTTCATCTTTGTAGTACTGTTCGTGATCTCCCTTATTACGGGACGCAGCCGAATGCGATAACCTGATGTTCCGAATGAGTCAATATTCATCGACGAATACATACAAAAGCCGATCGTGCTACCAAGCCGATTGGCTTTTGTGCGTTCAGGCACAGGTCGACTTTTCTATATTATGTATTGCACTCCTTTCTGCTTTATTCCAATCTACTCTCGTATGAATTTCAAAAAAACAGAACCTTTTTGAGATAGCCAACCCGGTTTTATCCCACTGAAGTATGATTTTTACAGGCTCGCTATATACCCAAATATGCGTCACATGACACTGGAGGATCCAAGAAAATATTGTTATAATTTGTGATTCATAGGGGAGCTTGCTTGGTTACTTTAAACACAGGACAACAAATTACATACCTAACCCGAGGAGGAAAAACAAAATGAAAAAAATTGTAAGTTTTGCAGCTGCTTTAACGTTGATGGGTTCGATGGCTGCCGCTGCAGGTGCTGAGGAAGCGGTTACTGGAACGGTAACTCCGGAAACAGGAACTGAGACTACAACAACGCCAACGACCACAACAACTCCGGCTGTTGAAGTGAACAAACCTGCTGTAGAAACAGTAGAAGGTACTGCTGAGACAGTAACAGGTACAACAACAGACACTACAGGTACAGAAGGCACTTCAACTACAACTGAAACGCCAGCTACGACTACAGATGACAAAATGTTTGAAGAGCCACTCGTAAAACCAGGCGATGAAGTACTGGTACCAACGATGTTGCTGAACCTTCTGGAGCGCACTTGGTTCTATGATGCACCTAACGGAAAACCAATCGGTGCATTAAGCTCCCAAGTCATCGATACAACAGGTGAAGTTGTTGATGGATTCGATGGCGGCGAGTGGGTGCAAGTATACACTTGGAAAGGCAAAGCGTGGATCCACGTTGCCATTCAATAATATCGTATAATCGTTCTAACGATAAGTAAAGAGGACAGCGCGCTTAATCGCAGCTGTCCTCTTTTGATATTCAATATGTTCACTCTCTGTTCAAGGGTTCCCAGTAACCTCATCCATCTTCGGTTCCACATGTACGTGCACATGCATGATGTTATGTGATCGCTTCAACCGCTCTTCCACTCTGTCACAGATCTGATGGCCTTCTATCAGGCTTAGGCCTCCGTCCACTTCAATCACCACATCTACAAGTACATGACTGCCGTGCACACGTGCTTTTACATCCTTGATCATTTCAACACCGGGAACTCGAGCCACGGAGGATCTGAGATCCGTCAGTTCTTTCTGATCAAACCCATCGGTAAGGCGATGCGTAGAATCCCGGAAAATCTCCCAAGCGGTCTTGCAGATTAACAGGCCTACAGCAATCGCAGCTACTTTATCCAGCCAAGGAAGTCCGAACTGCGCACCGATAATACCAACTGCAGCGCCTATGCTGACCCAGGCATCCGAACGATTATCTTTGGCCGCAGCCATCAATGCCTGGCTATTAATTTGTTTGGCGAGACGGTGATTGTAACGATACACCCCTAGCATCACCACCGCACAGACTACAGCCACCGCTGCCGCCCACAGATTAGGAGCAACAAAGGCTCCTTCATACCAGGAACGAACGGCTTCAACCAACACTTGCAGCCCAACCATAGCCATAATAAATGAAGCCACCAAGGCAGCAACAGTCTCCGCTCTAAAATGACCATAGGCATGATCCGAATCAGGGGGTTTCTGGGAGATCCGAAGCCCGATCAATACAGCAACGGACGCCACAATATCCGTAAGGTTATTAAAACCATCCGCCAACAAAGCGCTGGAAGCAAATAAATATCCACAGATCAGCTTAAAGGCGGACAAGACGAGATAGGCTACGATACTAACCCAAGCGCCTCGCTCCCCTTTTCGTATTTCTTCATAAGCGTTCAAACCGGGCGACACTCCTTTAACGTTTCCTATTACGGTTTTTCCATGTTACCAAATGCGGAGCGTGTGGGTCTACAGAAACAGTGTTGCCAAGCTGCATTGCTGTAGGCAAGCCGAAACAAAGTTGCCAGACGGCAGGGCTGTAGGTACTGAGAAAGAATGTTGGCCTGGGTAAAACCAAAGGATTTGAGCATTTTATCAGGTTGCCCTTGTGGGGCTTTTGTAAAACGTATAAAATAGGTACATCCCGTCCAATCTGGACGGCTTACTGTAAGACCGGGAGGGAAATAACGATGAGCGAAAATACCGAACCGAAAAAGGTCAGTTTGCAGGATGCTATACGCCAGAAGCTTGCACAAAAGAAAGAACAAGCAAATTCCGGCAACCAATCCAGCGCCTACTTTGAAGGCGGACCGAAAGCGATGAAGAGTCAGAACAACAAGAAGCCTAACAACCAACGTCGCCGTACTGGTGGATCTTAGGGTTTAGAGCCGCAAAGATACCCAGTGTATAACAAAAAGAACCGCAAGCCCTCTTACAGAGGCTTGCGGTTCTTTTGTGTCTATATGCATAATGTTCCGTAGATGGATGCTTATTTTAAGCTTCTACCGGATACATTTTATTGCGCAGTTCTTTAATTTCATCACTTTCCAGATATTCGTCATAGCTCATTTGGCGATCAATGATGCCATTCGGCGTAATTTCGATAATCCGGTTAGCAATCGTTTGAATGAACTGATGGTCATGGGATGTGAACAGCATTGTGCCGTCAAAATCAATCATACCATTGTTCAGCGCTGTGATGGATTCGAGATCCAAGTGGTTCGTAGGCTCATCCAGAATCAATGCGTTAGCACCAGTCTGCATCATTTTCGCCAGCATACAGCGAACTTTCTCGCCCCCGGAGAGTACACTTGCCTTTTTCAAGGATTCCTCACCTGAGAACAGCATACGTCCCAAGAATCCACGCAGGTACGTTTCGTCCTGATCTTTGGAATATTGACGAAGCCAATCCACGAGAGTCATGTCTACACCGTCAAAATATTTGGAGTTGTCTTTTGGGAAATAAGCTTGAGTTGTTGTTACGCCCCAAGTGTATTCGCCGCTATCCAATTCCGTTTCACCCATAAGAATATCAAACAATAGTGACTTCGCATTACCATTCGGGCCAACAAATGCGATTTTATCCCCTTTGTTCACGACAAAGCTGATATCATTCAGCATGTTCACGCCATCAATCGATTTGCTGATGCGATCTACAGTCAACAATTGTTTGCCTGCTTCACGCTCAGGCTTGAAGTTGATAAACGGGTATTTACGGTTCGATGGACGAAGGTCATCCAGCGTGATTTTGTCGAGCTGTTTCTTCCGGGAAGTTGCTTGCTTCGATTTCGAGGCATTCGCAGAGAAACGTTGAATAAAGGCTTGAAGCTCTTTAATCTTCTCTTCTTTTTTCTTGTTGGCATCGCGCTGCAATGCAAGTGCCAATTGGCTGGACTCGTACCAGAAGTCATAGTTACCTACATACAGCTGGATTTTACCAAAGTCGATATCTGCAATGTGCGTACATACTTTGTTCAGGAAGTGACGGTCATGGGATACCACAATAACAGTACCTTCATAGTCCATCAAGAAGTTCTCAAGCCATTGAATGGATTCGAGATCCAAGTGGTTGGTAGGCTCATCGAGCAGCAGGTTGTTTGGTCGACCAAACAATGCTTGTGCAAGCAGAACACGAACTTTTTCGTTACCACTCAGTTCAATCATTTTCTTCTCGTGCATGTCACGGTCGATACCCAGACCGATCAGGAGTGCCGCTGCATCCGGCTCAGCATCCCAGCCATTCAACTCGGCAAATTCACCTTCAAGCTCACCTGCACGCAGGCCGTCTTCTTCAGTGAAGTCCGCTTTGGCATACAGCGTATCTTTTTCTTTCATAATGGCATAGAGACGACTATGGCCCATAATTACCGTTTCGAGAACCGGATACTCATCATATTCAAAGTGGTTTTGCTTCAAAACGGCCATACGTTCGCCCGGGGTGATGTGCACCTCTCCCGAGTTTGATTCAATTTCACCGGACAAAATTTTCAAGAACGTGGATTTGCCGGCTCCGTTGGCGCCGATCAGGCCATAACAGTTTCCTGGTGTGAATTTGATATTTACATCTTCAAAAAGTGCACGTTTTCCGTAGCGGAGCGTGATGCCGCTTGTACTGATCATTAAGCATACCATCCTTTATTGGTTAATCTGCATACTGCATGAATAGCAAGTTGCGTAAATCATGGATTCAATATCCCGATGCCTATTCTGGCACCATATTATAACACAAAAAAGCGGCAAATTCGAAAATTGGCCGCTTTTTACTGATTAAAGATTTGGTAAATGTACTGTTCATGCGGGTATAACCCTACATTAACATATTTGGCTCACTTTTGTTAGGGCTTGTCTGAAAACTCCGAAGAAGCAGATTTTGCCGAATTTTCGTTCCAAGCAAGGAAATTTACCGCAGGCGTGCCGGGGCACGTCAAGGGAAAGTGACGCAGTATGGGGCGAAAAGGCGGTAAAAGATGCATTTCAGCGAGTTTTGAGATACGTCCTAGTCCTGTTTACCTTCCTCGTGCTTAATCCGAAGTGTTTCGCCATGACCAAGCACCCGAATCCGCTCTGGACCAATGCCGAGCCGCTCACGTTCGACTTCGAGCCGATCCAGTGCTTCCTTGGGCGTATCATCCGCCAGCTTGAATGTGCCGTAATGCATCGGCACCATGAGCTGTGAACCGGATTCAACGAACCCCTGCAGCGCTTCTTCGGGTGTCACATGCTGAGAAGTCATGAACCATTCTGGATCGTAGGCACCGATGGGCATCAGGGTAACACCAATGTCAAAGCGCTCTCCAATCGTTTTGAAACCCTGGAAGTAACCTGTATCACCCACAAAATACAACACAGGCGGACCGCCTGATGATTTGGATGTGTCGTTCTTTCCGAATTCCGTGGATGATTCATCCCGATCGCTCGTTGTTGCAGCACTTTCCACTGCTGATGTCGTTACCGGATGATTCGGTTCCAACACATACCCGCCCCAATGGGACGTATTGGTATCGAACAGCGTCCGGCGCGTCCAGTGCTGTGCAGGGACAAAGGTTATTTTGACTCCGCCAAGTGTAATATGATCCCACCACTTCATCTCTTGGCATCGATGGAACCCTTTGCGGATCATCTTGCGCTTCAGACCATCGGGTACGATGAGCAACGTCTTGGCTGAAATCAGCTTGCGCAAGGAAGCCAGGTGCAGATGATCATAGTGGGAATGGGATATCAGAATGACATCCAAAGGCGGAATATCCTGAATCGGAATGCCGGGGGCGCCGAGCCTTCGTTGAAATCCCATTTTCTCGGCCCACACCGGGTCAGTCACGATGTTCAATCCATAATATTGAATAAAAAACGTGGAGTGACCAATCCAGGTAATACTTGTTTCATCCCGGTTGGCATGCAGATAATCCAGTTCAGGCGGGTGTTTGGGCACGGTGTAGGAATAGTCCTTCACTTTGCTGCGCCGCTGCTCCCTCCATTGCTTGAATTCCTTTAGCGTTTTGTCCGTACTTACATTATCAATATTGTTATAACGGATTTTCGGCATGAAAGGGCCATCCTCCCTTCCTTATTTCTTAACAACAGATTACCCCAAATGGGAATGGACGTACCATCAATCAATCCTTCGGGTTTTTAAATACCGCCATATATACAAACAAGAAAACAATTGCAGCCGCTATAATCAGGGGTGGGGCGTACATGATGGTGAATGTCTCAAAAAAACTCAATCCGGTGACACCCGGTATTCCCGTGACTCCCTCAGTAATGACCATGAACGGACTCATCCTTTCTTTTTACCAGAATTACCGCGCACATAATTTGCATTAAACAAGAACAACTTCATAATCAGTACAAGGGAAGGAATCAGCACGAGCAGCCCCAGGCTAAACGCTGTAATCAATGCAATCCCCATCGTACGATTCGTAAAGCTGTCGTAAATATTAATGTAAGGATACAGAATATACGGAAGGTGGGATCGCCCATAACCATACCAGGCAAAAGCAAACTGAAGCATGACAGCGATGAAGCACCACCCCAGATATTTGCTTTTCCACACCAGCGACACCGCAATGACAAAACAAATAAATGAAGCAATGAACATCCAAGAGATATTCAACATCTGCTCAAAGTGTGCGGGATTCTGTTTGTTAATCTGCAGAAAAGCCAGAAAACTCGCAAAGATGGTGGGCAAACTCCAGAGTAACGCATACTCTCGAAGTACCTCAAATGCGGGCTCGTCCCCCGCCCGCTTGGCGTAATAAGACAGAAACATCGCCGAGATATAGAGCACACTGACCAGTGCAAGCAATACAACCGACCATGTATAGGGATTCGTCAAAAATTCACGCCAGCGAAAGAACACCTGATCGCCCACCTGCTCAATAATCCCACCTTCGGATATGGCCAAAATGGTGGAAAACACCGCCGGAATGAGCAATCCTGTTGCTCCGTACAGTGCCATGTAGATTCGGCTGTTCTTCCCATGATTGCCATAGGTATTGTAGGCGTAATATACGCCCCGGATCGCAAGCAGTACAATGGCCAAGGAACCCGGAACCAGTAAGGCTGTCCCGTAGTAAAAGGCGCTGTCCGGATAAAATCCGACCAGTCCGACCACAAAAAAGATCAGGAACACATTCGTCACTTCCCACACAGGAGACAGGTAGCGCTGAATGATGTTATGAATTTTGTTCTCGTGCCCGGTCAAGATGCTGTAAAAGCTGAAAAATCCAGCGCCGAAATCAATCGAAGCAACGATCAGGTAACCGAACAAGAACGTCCACAATATCGCGATGCCTGCAATTTCGAAACTCAATGCACGATCCCTCCTTCAAGTCCGAGCGTCTCAAGTTCCTTCTCTGCTTCCTTGTTACGGAACAGCTTACTGAGTACCCGAATGCAAGAGAAACATAGGATTAGATACAGCAAGATGAACAACACTAGCATCCAACCTACCGATGTAGACGTCGTGGCCGCTTCCGACACCTTCATATACCCACGTAAGATCCAAGGCTGCCTGCCGACTTCTGCGAATATCCATCCCAGCTCGATTGCAATCATGGCGAGAGGCCCCAGGAAAACAATACCGAGCAGCAACCATTTGGGATATGGCTTACGCCCTGGCAACCATCGACGCAGCACATATAACACAGGAATCATCAGAATGATCACTCCGGTTGTGACTTTCAGGTCGAACATATAGTGAATAGACAGTGGTGGCCTTAGATCCACAGGATATTCTTCAAGACCTTTCACTTCCGTATCTGGACGATTACCTGCCAAAATGCTAAGAGCATAAGGAATCTCAATGGCGTATTTCACTTCATTGTTCTCATCCAAAATGCCGCCATAGATGAGCGGTGCCTTCTTCATCGTCTTGAAATGCCATTCTGCGGCAGCCAGCTTCTCCGGCTGATATTTCGCGAGAAATTTACCGGAGGAGTCTCCGATCATGACGGTACTGATCGCAAAGACGAGCGCAGACACCGTCGTGAGTTTAAGTGCTTTTTTGTAATAAACGTGGTCTCGCCCCCGAAGCAGACTGAAGGCGGCTATGCCCGCCAGGACACCCGCACTCAAGGTGTACGATGAGGCGAGTACATGTGACACCTTGGTAGGTGTCGCCGGATTCAGCATCGCAGCAATCGGATGAATGTCCTTCATGATGCCATTAATCAGAGTGAATCCCTGCGGCTGGTTCATAAAGGAATTGACTGTCGTAATGAAAATCGCAGAGGCGGATGAGCCGATCGCTACCGGAATCAACAGCAGCATATGCGTATATTTCTTTTTGAAACGGTCCCACGTGTAGAGGTAAATCCCAAGAAAGATCGCCTCGATAAAAAAAGCGAACGTCTCCATAAACAGCGGCAAGGCTATCGCTTGACCCGCGACTCGCATAAACATCGGCCACAGCAAACTAAGCTGTAATCCGATCGACGTGCCTGTAACAACGCCAACGGCAACCGTGATGACAAAACCTCGTGCCCAACGGCGTGCCAGCAAGGTGTAATGAATATCATTGGTTCGTAGCCCTCGCCACTCAGCCAAGGCAATCATTAACGGAACACCTACACCAATGGAGGCAAAAATAATGTGCACAAACAGGGTAATACCGGTCAAAATCCGGCTGAGCAGAACAGGGTCCAGAGATGACATGGTTACACTCCTCTTTCACATAATCATTATGTACAACCTCAGATCGAGCTTATTTGAACGTTTGGCTCAATAACTCATGATCCGAATGATGCTTTTCACAACGGCATACAACACAACCACAGCTACGACCAGACAGACGATAATGAGCGTTTTCTCTTGTTTACGAAACATAGTACCTGCCGTCCTCCTTTTGCATGGGATGCAAATTATGGCTCTATATACAGTGTGCAAAAAAATAGGTTTTTTTATCCGGGACATTAAAATCAAAAAAAAGCCTTTACCTCTCATGACGCTTTCGCGCCGAAAGGTAAAGGCTCTATTGAATAGATCTCATATCCATCGTTCTTAACAAAGTGTATACATTTTCTTCATACCTAATCAGTATGTTTTAGAGCAGCACGTCCTGTTTCGGCAGTCGAACCTTGAATGTGCTTCCTTTGTCCGGTGCAGATATGAAGGTTAGCGTACCGTTATGATCCTCTATAATTTTGCGGGAAATGTACAATCCGATTCCTGTTCCACCGATCTGACGATGATCCGAATTATCCACACGATAGAATTTGTTGAACAGCAAGTCCTTCTCCTTCTCTGCAATGCCTATTCCGTAGTCTCGTACATCAATACATAACCATTGCCCTTCTTCCCATAACGTAACATCAATTCGGTCGGAACCCGGTGAGTATTTGACCGCATTGCCCACCAGATTATGGAGAACCTGAACCATCCTGTTCTGGTCGGCGTAAGCAAAGAAGTCGCCATTAAACGTATGAACATGGATACGCTGAACGGACTTCATATTCCATTGCTCAGCAACCCCTTCGACCAATTCAATCAGCGGTACATAGGTCATGTGGTAGGTCATGCCTTCGTTGTCGAGTCGCTGAATATCCAGTACATCATCCAGCAAACTGCTCAGCCTCATGCCTTCTGAGGAGATGGTCTGCATGAACTCCTGCAGTTGTGATGCGGGAAGATCATACATCATCATCAATTCCAGATACCCCATAATAGTGGCTACAGGTGTTCGAAGCTCATGGGACACCACGCTGATCAGTTCATTCTTCATCCGATC
This sequence comes from Paenibacillus sp. Z3-2, assembly GCF_054161325.1. Lineage (NCBI taxonomy): Bacteria > Bacillati > Bacillota > Bacilli > Caryophanales > Paenibacillaceae > Paenibacillus > Paenibacillus sp. Z3-2. The sequence continues at coordinate 5,555,029 of NZ_CP096397.1, forward strand.
CAGCCGCTCTTCTCCTGTCCGGTCACGGAAGACCAGCAGGAAGCCATGATTTTTACCCGGGACATCCATCTGTTTCATATACAAGGAAAATAAACTTTTCTCCACATTGTTAAATATAAATTCAGTCTCGATAAATGCCGTTTCTCCATCCAGGAACGCTTTCGTCTGTTCCAACAGATTGAAGTTATCCGTCAATACCATCGTATCAATCGCCTGTGCCAGATCTTCAATGGATCTACCCAGGAAATTACCCAGACCAAACATCTCTTCTATCCTTCGGTTGACGATGGTTATCGTGCCTGAACGATCTGACATGACGAGTCCTTCCCGAACAGATTCTATAAATTGCTCACTGATATCCCGCTGTTCCTGGATGGCAAGCTTTTCATGTAACAACTCCGAATTCAGCTTCTCCAGCGCAAGGGCATGACGTACACGATCTTCTTCTGCTCTTGTTCGCTCCGTAATATCCTTAATAAACAGGTTATATAACGTCTCATTCTTGCCGAGCTGAATTTCAACAATTTTGTACTCTATCGGAAAGACGGTCCCATCCCGGCGAATACCTGAAATTTCATCTACGATCGTGTACCTCTTACCTTCAACATATTCGAATCGCTCCAGCAATGTCTTAATCTCCCTACAGCTTGCCCCTTGAAAAAGAGACGGTGCTTCCTTCAGCAGGATCACTTCTTCCCGGAGCAAACCAAACATTCTTTCGGCCTCCGGATTAAACTCAACGATGATTCCGTTGGAGTCCACAGCGATAATCGCATCAATCGACGATTCAATAATTGCACGTTTGACTTCTTCACTATTCTTGAGTTCCTTGGTCCGTTCTATGACCCGATCCTCCAGCGTTAACTTATCGTGACGAATCTGTTCGAATTGTTCCAGCAGCACATCAGCCATTTTGCGCAAATTACCAATAAGAATCTGCACTTCGGTTACATGGCTCGTTGGCCACTCCATCATCTTCCCGTTCCGAAACAGCAGTCTCGGTAGAGAACCTGTCATTCTGGTAAGTCTTAACATTGGTCTAACAACCTTATTACTGAGAGGAGCCGCCACAATCATGGAAGCAACGATGATAATGAACAGGGATTGCAGCGTGGACAGGTAGATCGATTCTATTCGGGGATAATACTTGGTCGAGCTGGTCTCAATGAATACCCGATAAGGTGTTACAGCTGTCATCTCCGCTTCATAGATGAAAGATACCTGTTTCCAGTGATTCAATACATCGCTGTAATGAATATTCTCGGAGCTTAACAGAATAAGGTTATCTTTCGACTTAAGGAGACTGTATCTATCCATGTCCAGATACTCGCCAGCCTGCAATGTATTCAAACCAGAAGCAACGACTGTATCATTCCGATCCAGCAGAATCACATTCACACCCAATAGATGATGATACCGCGCCATATTCTGATCCATATTCTCCGAGGTAACATACTGTTCGTCCAGATCCTGGACAACGGCACTCGCCGCATGTTTCATATCACGTATAATGGCATCATTCATATGACTCAATTGTCTGCGGCTATCTGCGGATAACAATAGGAGAGAAACAAATACCACGAAGGCAACTACGTATTTAAATGCAATTCTTGTGAGTGGAATGGTTCCTGTGCGCTTTGATTTGTGTTCACCCGTTGTAATCCAGAAATCCACCACAATTCCCGCGATTAGCGCATTCACCATGCCAATCACGGCAATATACATATACTCATACTTCAAATCTTCTATATTCAGGCCCAATATATAATGTCCGCAATAGATGACGGGAAGTAGCATCACTACCCAGAAGACAGCATTAGCCTTGATTAGACTGCCGTTCTTCCAACGGATCTGCCAACCGAGCATCCAGATCAGTTCAATGAGATGCGCAATCATGACAGTTAAATTACGCGGCTCGAAGCCGACAACGATGGTATTCAGCAGATGAATGACTGTAAGGGTGACCAATCCATAGATAGCCCCATGCAAACGAAGAGCAATGAGTGCCGCTGCACTGCCAACCATAAACTGCACACCATAGAATAAAGTAAGTGGAAATATAGTGCTTAGTGAGCCAAGAATGATCAGAATGCTGGTTCCAAACCAGGGTATCCTCAGCTTCAGCACGGTCCACTCCAGCAGTTGAATCGCCTTTATACGATCCATAAGTAACTGCCCTCGCGGCTGATTTTTTGTTCTGTATTTAACAACAACGTTGGTTCCTCCTAAACACTTGCGCGGATACAATCTACTTTTTTTCCCCAAAACATCGTTCTGATCCATTATACTGTAATTAACACTTGATGTAGCTTTGGGAAATTCTGATCGCTCGGCAATCAACCTGCATTCATGCTAAAATATTGAAGTTCATCTAAAAAGACTGCGCCCTATCTACATATACATCCTATATTCTGGGATAGAAACATTAAAAATTTTGCAGTATTTTTTAGCAAATCACAGCTTTTTTTTAGTATTTTCTTAACACATTATTTTCACCAGGAGTGTGACCCTATGACGATCAAAGTACTTCTTATAGAAGATGAGAAAAATCTGGCTGACATGATTGCTTTCTTTCTTGAGGAGGAAGGATACATCACGGAACGGGTTCATCATGCCCGCGAGGCACTTCAACTGTTCCCACAATTCGAGCCAGACATTGTTGTAACGGACCTCATGCTTCCTGAAACGGATGGGAATGCTCTTGTAGAAGCCTTTCGCCAGCACTCCACTGTGCCGATTCTAATGATCTCAGCAAGCACGATGCTGAATGATCGACTTCGCGCTTTACATAATGGTGCGGATGACTTTCTGTGCAAGCCATTCAGCCTTAAAGAGCTGGACGCCAGAATTAAAGCCCTGCTGCGCAGATCTATCATTTCCTATCAGGATAAGCCGGCTAAAGAAGACAAACAGGCAGAGGTTACTGGACATGTGAATGTAAATGAGTACAGAAGAACCCTGTTTGTGGACGGCGTTGAAATCGAGGTCACTCATATTGAGTTTGAAATTATGAAGGAATTGTACCGGAATCCGGGCAAAGTGTTCACCCGCAATGAGCTGATGGATCGGATCAAAGGCTCAGAGCGCGCCTACCTGGATCGAACGATTGATGTTCATATCTCAAGCCTGCGTAAAAAAATTGAGCCTGACCCCAAGAACCCCCGTTATATCAAAACGGTGTGGGGAACAGGCTATAAATATGTGATCTAATTCGATCATAATCATTAAAGTTAAAAACCTTTGGCCATATCCCTCTCTTATCTCATGGATAAGATGGGATGTATGGCTATTTGTGATTGATATACAGAGGAATGCCACCACTTCTCCATGTCTTTGATGAGCTGATCCGGTTCTTGCTCGTTCCAGAGGATCATCTTTATCTCACCTGTACCTGTAATCAGTTGCAGGTGTCGCTTCCGAATCAGCGATTTGAAATCCGTAATGATCAGTAACGGAATCTGCGGCATAAAAGCCCGAATGGCATTGGCTGCTGACACCGCTTCTTCGGCAATCTGATAATCAACAATACAATAACGGGAGTTTTCCCAACTTCCCCGGTGCGTTTCCATCACAGAACCGGATGGTGCATCGGCAATCCAATTCCTGAACAATTGAATAATATTCTCATATGCAATACGACGTTTTCCATCCGAGAGCACGGTAATAGGTTCCATAGGTATGACCTCCAGTTGATTCTTCCTCTTATTGTGTCAATTTTCGTTTAAAAATGTTTGTGCGTGAACATGAAAGAAGTGTTAACAATTTTCGCAATTCTTCACATCCTGTGTCAGTCACGACTGGGTCTCTTCCGGAGGATTTCGCAGATTCCACACATTGATGTAAAATAGAGAAATACCCGTGTGATTTAATTTACGGGAAGTTAAGGATGAATCTGGTATCTTAGGAGGTTACACCGATGAATATTATTTCCATTGAACCCACACCAAGTCCAAATACGATGATGTTGCATCTTGATGAACGTCTGGAGGACGGAATTCGCAGAACATATACACTGGACAACGAACGATCCGCTCCGGCGTTCATTCGCCAGATGCTTCATATTCCTGGCGTAAAGAGTGTATTCCACACAACAGACTTTGTGGCGCTTGATCGTAAAGGAAATGCAGACTGGTCCGTCATTCTAGGCGAAGTTCAAAATCGCCTTGGACAGCAAGGCATCGATCTGGACTGGATCGAGTCCGAAGACAGCTCAGGCGAACACTTCGGAGAAGCACAGGTATTCGTTCAGTTCTTCCGAGGCGTACCCATGCAAATCAGGGTCAAAGCCGGGGTCAAGGAAGAACGAATCTCGTTGTCGGACCGTTTTGTCAAAGCCGTGACAGAAGTCGCCAGTGCGACGATGATCAAAGAACGCAAACTGAGTGATTATGGCGTTCGATATGGCGAATTACCGGACATCGCACGGGAAGTCGAACAGGAACTCGAAGCCGCTTACCCACCGGAACGACTGGAGCAGGTCATCCAACAGGCCATTGAACATGGCACCAAATCAGAAGAGTTCGTTGAGCGCCGTCGCGAATTGGATGGAGCCGAACTTGAAGAGGCTCTGCGGAGTGATGACTGGAATGTTCGGTATGCGGCGTTTGACGGCATGGAACCTACGGCAGAAAGACTGCCCCTCGTAGCCCATGCCCTGCATGACAACAAAATGCAGATTCGCCGCTTGGCCGTGGTATACCTGGGTGACATTCGTACACCGGAAGCGATGGAACTGCTGTATGAAGCGCTCAAGGACAGTTCTCCTGCGGTACGCCGTACGGCCGGCGATACGTTGTCGGATATTGGTGATCCTGCCGCCACTCCAGCCATGACAGCAGCGTTATCCGATAAAAGTAAACTTGTACGCTGGCGTGCTGCACGTTTTCTATATGAGGTCGGAACAGAAGAAGCAGAGCAAGCCTTGCGTGTTGCAGCCGATGATCCTGAATTTGAAGTCAGCCTACAGGCCAAGATGGCTCTGGAACGAATCGAATCGGGCGAACAGGCTGCTGGAACGGTATGGCAGCAGATGGCTGGCCGTAACAAGAAAGAGGAATAGTGGTCCCTCAGACCTCACATCCAACAATTGTTATTGCACTGGGAAACCATGCGCGTTATACTGATTGTCTGTTTACTAAACAGGACACATCGTGTTAAGTTGTGTTGATCATAATTTCATAAACTATAGATACACCTCATCCATTGATGGTGAGGTAGAGGTCGCGGGTGCGATCAGTACGCTGATGGAGGCGCTAAGGAGCCGCTTATGATATCAGCCGAAAGGTGCACCCGCCGAAGCTCACTGGACGTTCCTTATACGGTCTGGTGGGCTGGGGCTGCTGTCGAAAGGCGCAGAACTGTCACGGAAGTACATTTCCTTTATATAAAGGTATGAATTCTTCTGTGTTGAGCTATCTTAATCATCTGGGACATGGTGCGGACATTGATATAGAGACCGCAGGCTGATGCCTGTGGTCTTTTTTGTTTATGAAGTCAAGTATCGCAAACATCAGTAAATCGAATGAAGGAGTGTTTCCATGCAAGACCGCAGTAACCCAACAACAACTGGACCTTCCCTGAAAAAAGGATTGCGCGCACGCCATATGACGATGATCGCCCTCGGTGGCTCCATTGGTACCGGGCTGTTCCTCGCAAGTGGTACCGCCATCTCAACCGCTGGCCCCGGCGGAGCATTAATTGCCTATGCGGCCGTTGGCATCATGGTCTATTTCCTGATGACCAGCCTTGGTGAGCTTGCGACCTTTATGCCGGATTCCGGTTCATTTAATACGTATGCCGCACGTTTTGTCGATCCAGCCCTTGGGTTCGCCATGGGCTGGAACTTCTGGTACAACTGGGCTGTGACCATTGCAGCAGAGCTTGCTGCCGCTACTGTACTCATTAAATACTGGTTCCCCGACAGTTCATCCATGTTATGGAGCTTGTTATTCCTCGTGCTGATCTTTTCCTTGAACATACTGTCCGTCAAAGGCTACGGAGAGTCCGAATACTGGTTCGCCATTATCAAAGTAGCTACCGTTATTATTTTCCTGGCCGTTGGTGTGCTCATGATCTTCGGTATTATGGGCGGAGAAGCAGTGGGCTTCAGTAACTTCACCATAGGTGATGCACCCATCCATGGCGGATTCTTCGCTGTACTTGGTGTGTTCATGGCTGCGGGGTTCTCATTCCAAGGTACAGAGCTTATCGGTGTAGCCGCTGGTGAGAGCGAAAATCCACGGGAAAATGTACCTCGTGCAATTCGTCAGGTATTCTGGCGCATTCTGATCTTTTACATTTTGGCGATTACCGTGATCAGTCTGATCATCCCTTATACTCATCCGAATCTGCTCAAGGGTGACTTGAACAATATCGGTGTCAGCCCGTTTACGCTGGTCTTTGAGAAAGCTGGACTCGCCATTGCGGCTTCCGTGATGAATGCTGTTATTCTAACCTCGGTACTCTCTGCCGGTAACTCAGGCATGTATGCTTCAAGCCGGGTTCTCTATGCCCTTGCCCGAGATGGTAAAGCCCCTCGTTTTCTGGGCAAGCTGAATAAAAAAGGCATTCCAATGAATGCACTTTTGCTCACGACAGCTGTTGGTATGTTAGCATTCCTTGCCTCCCTGTTTGGCGATGGTATTGTGTATACCTGGTTGCTGAATGCATCCGGTATGTGCGGATTTATCACTTGGCTTGGGATTGCCATAAGTCATTATCGCTTCCGTCGTGCATATGTTGCACAAGGCAGAGATTCTGAGCGATCTGCCTTATCGTGCACGTTGGTTCCCGTTTGGGCCAATTTTTGCCTTTGTTCTGTGTATTATCGTGATTATTGGACAGAACTATCAGGCATTCACGGGTGACCAGATCGACTGGAGCGGAGCAATCGTCGCTTACCTGAGCGTACCGCTGTTCCTGGTGTTATGGCTGGGTTACAAATGGATCAAGAAGACCAAAGTGGTGCCGCTGCAGGAATGTGATTTTACACCTACGGATTCACCAGCGGATAAGCACTAAAGAGGTAATAATTTAATTACCATTTCGATGACAGAACTAGTCCTCTACATTCTCATGTAAATGGTTAGTTCAACTTATACAGTTCCTACGAACTTACTCCATATAATAAAACATCCCCGTGGCGCTGCAGTCTTCCTACTGTAGCCATACGGGGATGTTTTGTTTGGAATCGGCTATCAATCTGAACATTCCTGTATGTCCTTACGTTCCTGTCCATATTTTGTATAGATTCATACGTAAAATAGAAAGGTACATTATTTTTCTTGGACAACGGGAGTTGAGGCATATTGAAAAAAATCTCTATCCTACTCATTCTACTGGGAATCCTGGTCGTCGGTTTTCCTTTTCTGCGGGAAACGTATTATGACTGGCAGCAAACCCGTGTGATGAACGAGCTGGAGCAGTTGCAAAATGGCTTGTCCAAGCTTAATCACTCCTTTGAACAAGGTATACAGGATGTAGCTTCTAACGAGCCGACTACGAATAGTACAAGTGCAGTGCAAGAAGTCAATTCAGATACTCTGGGAGTTCTGTCGATTGACAAGATCGATGTCCGCCTGCCCATTTTGGAGGGAGCAACAGAAGACAACATGAAGGTAGCCGCAACCCATCTTGTCGAAACCACTAGGATCGGGAACAAAGGTAATGCCGCCATAGCCGCTCATCGCGCCCACAAAAAAGGAAGACTGTTCAATCGTCTGGGAGAACTCCAGATTGGGGATACGATGAAAGTCACCCTGGCAGATCAAACGATGATCCAATACAGGGTAGATCAGATCTCCGTTGTGGAGCCGAATGACTTGTCTGTGCTGGAAGACCCGGGACTTGGACAGGTCCTCACCTTGATTACCTGTGATCCACTCATCAATCCCACACATCGACTGATTGTAAGAGCCATTGAAATGAATCCGAATGTTAACGGACCTGAACCTCTCTAAGGTTCATCCAAAAAAATACCCTCTGGCATATTCACACGTTGACTCTAAGTCTTCGTAGTGATTGCTAGAGGGTATTTTTATCTAAACACAATTAACCTGCTATACTGCGTGTTTCGATCTAGCGTTGCAGCTGTTGTCTGCGGCGGAAGTACATGTATCCTGCACTACCTAATGCCATCAGCATCATGCCCGCAATAGTGTAAGCCAGTGTGCTTTCTTCACCTGTTTGTGGCAGCATTCCCTGTGATCCAGAGTTTCCGTTTTGCTGTGATGCCGAATTTTCATTGCCCTGTGAACCATCTGTGTCCGTTCCAGCAGGAGGAGCTAGTGCACTATCCCCATCCGATGTCTCTGTATCCCCAGCTGGAGGTGCAGTGTCATCACCGTTCGAAACGCCAGGTGGAGGAGGAGCTATACCGTTATCTTCATCTGTTGGAATTTCGGTTCCGTCTTCAGGTTCAGTAGGTTCAGTAACAACAGTGCCTGGGATAGACGTTCTTGGTGTTTCCGGTTCCGGTCTTGTTGGTTTATCCGGATCTGGCGGCGTCACACCCGTATTAGGTGTTCCCGGGTTATAAGGTCCACTCGATCCACCTGATATCGGCATAGCCTGATTTGTTTTTTCCACAATTACAACTTCGGTTTGTGTATTCGTAATTTCAAATGGTACTGGTGTTGTGTCCAAGATATATCCGTTAGGTGCTTTTATCTCAACCAACTGATATTTGTTGATATCCAAGTCTTCAAGTACAATTTCACCTTGATGATTGGTGGTCAATGTCGCTTCATCCAGACCTGTTACCTTATGGAACACCCAATTCCCATTTGCGTCCATCAATGCAGTTTGAGCACGTAATTCAAATACAGCTCCCTGCAGATACTGGGTTCTGCTTGCGTTGAACTTAATCAGTTTTACAGAACGATCATTTTCTTTATTTTCAATGGTTAGTTGGGTATCCGGTTTGGTAATGGATACTAGCGTCTCAGGTTGTTCAATAACAAAACCTTCTGCCTTCGTCTCTACCAATGTATATGTGGCATAGTCCAAACCGTCGAATTCAATGACCCCATTCAGATCGGTTACTTTCGTATCGATGACAATGTTGGAAGGATCACGCAGTTCGAATTCAATTCCGCTTAATACAGATTGATCCTTGGCATTTACTTTGGTAACGACAAGTTTACCACCCGTCCCCATTGCATTAGACTTCGTCAATGTAATAATCTCCGTCTGATTCTCTGCAATCGTGAACGGAATTGGTGTAGCATCCAATTGATAAAACTCAGGTGCCACGACTTCTACCAACTCATAATCCCCTGGCAAAAGTCCTCCTTTGGCGATCTTCCCATCTTCTCCTGTCGTTAACTCATCGATTTTCTCGCGCACTGCGCCGTCCTTGGAGTACAATTCAAAAGTTGCACCCTTAAGTGTCTTGGAGGAGTCCACCGCATCTACCTTGGTTAATTCAAAGCCTTGACGAATCTTTTTATTTTCAATTTCAAAGGCGATATCCGCATCCTTGAATTCAATTGTTTTGCCTGAAGCAGCGCCATACTCCGGATCAACTAAGTATCCTGCCGGGGCAGATAATTCTTTCAATTTGTAAGGCAAGCCGCTCGTCAGATTGTTTAATCGATAGTTTCTGGAGCTTTCGACCACACCATTCTCGTCCGTTGGTTTCAATGTTTCCAGAAGCGTAGTTCCAGACGCATTATAGATTGCAAAAATTGCACCCTCCAGCGGAACTCCTGTATCACTGACTTTGTGAATTCTGATCTTGCCCAGACCTGTGGAGGCTCCTCCACCAGCTTCAGCCAAGGAAACTTTGATTCCCGACTGATTACCTTCCCCGATTACCGAAGAAGATTGGCCTGCAAATTCAACCTTATTCTCAATTCGGGCGCCATGATCGGCATTAATATAAGACTGATATTCCAAAATGAATGCCGTATGGATATCTTTCTTGAAGGTGAAAGTAAATGTATTGCCCTCCACATCCAATTCATAATCAGCCGGATCAACAAGTCCAGCTTTGGTGGATACATTGCCTGAATTGTTGGCAGGTAAATTGGTTGCATATAATTTAAATGAATCAGCCAATAAAATTTGGTTCTCCGACAGGGTATCTGTTAATTGAGTACCCGCAGGAATATAAGATTGACTTGGATTAATATTTACCGTCCATGATGCTTTATCCGTTGTACCTTCTTGCTTCCCTGTTTTGCGCACGTATACACCACCGTGGGCAGGTGTAACACTGGCTGATCTATTAAATCGTATTGCACCGCCCTCACCGTCCGTCAGAACAGCCTGGTTGGCATAATCGCCTACGACAGAATATGGTCCATCCAGACTTGTTTGGTACTGAATGCGATAAGCCATTTTGCCCATGTTACCCAGATCCAACGTAAAACCTTTACCGTCCGGGTTCAGCTGGAATTGACCTGGTGTGAGTGGTACCTCGCTACCTACAGCAGTAACATTATTGGCTCCCTGTAATTCTAACTCATGAACCTTCAATGAGCCCTCTACGAAAGATTGATCTCCAGTGTAAGCATCCTTGAGGATTGCATCCTGAATATCAAACAAGTTGTAATTTACATCAATTGTCCAGGTGATCGTTTTATCTTTGGCGCTGTACTCACCCTTCTTGTTACCATTTTGAATCGTGTAGTCCTGCGGTTTGACCACAGCAGATTTTGTAATCGCAGTCTGTTTTACATCAGACTCTTCCCAATCGATCTTGGCTGAGTTCCGATATTCATCATCCGTTGGCATGCCTGCTGTCGGATCGAAGCTTGTCTTATAAGTAATAACATGCTCCGTACTGAGCGTTACGCCGTCCTTCAAGCGAAGTGAGAATCCTTTTTCATACGTTAGGTCAGCCGGGTCTGGAATCAGTTCGAAGTCGTCTTGGTTAACACCACTCACTTGAAGACTGCCCGGAATGAGTTTCATATGTCTGCCTTCGTAATGATCGGTGATGATGATATCCGTCATGTCCTGCAAATCACGGTTCAACACCAACTGCCATTCAATTTCTTTTGTGTTAAAGTTTTCACTTTTTACACTCTTCGCAAAAATGACTTCCTGAATATCTTTCCGGCCTGTTTTTGAAGTACCATCATACATGTTCACTGTGTTCGTAATGGTATCATTCGTGTAGACGCGGGCGATGGATTGTGTGTCATATTCGATCTCATAGGCCTTTGTAATATCGTTCTTGAATTGTAATCTGAAGCCGTCGTCGAACCCTGTATTCATCGCTTCAAGTGTGTATTCATTCGGATTGATCAGCGTTCTGTTCGAAGCAGCTCCGCTCGCATTAATATCCACTTGGTACACTTTGACGGAATTGTTGATCAGTTTCTGTTTCGCCGTATCAAAGCGGTCTTCAATCCATGCATTCGTTTGCATGATTTCTTGCTGATTATAGTTATATTGTACTTTCCATGTGATCGTCTGTGTCACGGGATCATACGCACTATCTTGCCCTGACTTGTTCAAAGGCTCATTAAAACTCACACGAACTAGGCCAATATCCGTTTCGTTATGTTCACTCTGATCCGTAGTAAGCGCAACCTGATTTTGATACTCCACGTTGGTGAACGGAGCAGTGGTCGGCGCTTTAACACTCGTCGTATAGGTTACACGATAGGCCTTATCCGTGTCTCCCAATTGAATTGGAAATTGCGATTCTGTTCGAACCCCTGGACCTTCCTTTACAGTTCCATTCAGTTGGACTTCCAATTCCCGAATTTCAATATTGCCCTTGAGTTCCAGATCTGCTGGCAACGTATCTATAAGAACAGCATTTTTCATGGCCTTCTCGCCTTGGTTAAAATCTACTGTCCATTTAATTTCATCGGAGTTGAAATTATTTTTGTTTGCGGTTCCCGATTTCTTTAATTTATCTGTGGCTGTATTAGCAAAGTGCACATCAATGACGTCTTGCCCTACAGAGCCAAAGTCAATTTTTTGTTTCAAACCATCATCCATCTTGCTCTCATCGAATTTGAGCCACACGTAGAAGTTGCCTTCCAGCTTCGCTTGCTCGATAAGTTCATTAAAAGTAAAGATGATTGTGCCATCTGTATTCACCACATACTCCCCAACACCGCCATCCAGATTGCCCTTAAGCTGTGATCCAATGATGAATTTATTCGGCATGTTAAAGGTGAACGTGGAGCCATCGCTATAGTTATGAGTGTCATCTGCAAGTCCCCATGTAAAAACTACAGCCACTTCATCCTGAATACGTGGACGAATATCCTCGATCTTATCGCCTTTTATTTCAATTGTGCCGTTTCCATTGTCTTCCGGTACTTGATTGTACATCTGCACACTAGTAATCAATTGATCTGTGATCACTGGGCCTGCAGCTGTTATGGCTAAACTACTCTGGTTGAGGTTACCCTCCTCCTCTTCTTCCGAAGTGGCAGCAACGTCAACGTTATCCATATCTCCCGAATCTGCGGAACCTTCTTCTGACGCTGTATCACTCATTGCACTTGCTGGCAAATTACTCATTTCATCCTGAGCATGCATTATGGGTGTAACTAACCAACCCTGCATCATTTGCGTGACCAGCAACAGAGCAATGATCACTATGCTCACTTTTTTCCTCATTTTTTGCATATCCTCCTCGTACGTAGTGTTGGCATACGCCGAAGAATAGAATAGCAAAGCGACATATACAAAAAATAGACAATGCTCAAACCCTCGTTGTTGAAGACAACATTGGACGCAAAAAAAGGACACTCCTCAAGTGGAGCATCCTGTTCAACACAATGATTATAACGTCCAGTTAATTTTGACACGCAGATCCGTGGTCCCTTCCATTTTGGACACATAGTAGGATATCGATTTCATGCCAAGCTGGTACAAATCCTGCAAATCTTCTATCAGCCCAGCCTCAGTACCCTTGTACCTGAATGTCAGTGAGGTTCCGCCTTCCTTCAGCTTACTCTGAACTTTGGTCTTCAGCGCAGCATGGCCTTTAACGGCATCCTGTTCATCATACAGGGAATAGTCGAGAGCGTGGTACAGCTTCTGATAGGCTGCCTTTTGGCTATCTCCGGCCTTCACCAGCTTCAGTAAAGCTTCCCGATACGGAGCAGGCGCAGCAGGGTACTTGCTTTTCCCTGTCCAGATATGGTCACGTGCCATCTCATCATCACTCAGCAAATAATAGCTGTGGCTCACCTTACCTTTGCGGTCAGGGGTAGGATCATCCCAGGTGGTGTCCATGTGGTACCACTTACCGTCCAGGTTCACAATATTCCAGGCATGAAGCTGCCCACCCGCTGTACCTTCCACAATCCGGTTATTGATACCTACTCGCTCCAGCATCCGATATGCCAACAGTGAATATCCCTGACAGACGGTACTGCCTGTAACAAGCCCGTCGTAGGCCGTATATTTCTTCAGAGAGGTATCGTAGGAAAGGTTAAGCACAATCCAGTCATGGATGACCTTGACCTTCTCATGATCCGTCATGCCGGGTTTAATGATTTCTTTCAACACGTTCGTGACTTTAAGATTCACATAATCGGTCTGTTCCTTGGTCTCCCGGTAGGAGAGAGTCACATGCACTTCGGCCGATACATTGGAACCTTTATAATTAAATGCATAGCTTTTAACGGTATATTGAATATAGGGGTCACTCTTCATTGCCTCATCGATGGAGGTTTGCAATTGTTTTTTGAGGCCTTTCACATCGCCTTTGTATGTAAAAACAAGTTCCTCCGTTCGCTGTGACATTGCCGTAAGCAAGGTCTGGCGCAGATCCGTAGTCGTGGAGATATCTGATGTTCCCGATGCGGCATACAGCTGATCCAGATCAACTGTGCGTGGCAACGCTACAGCAATCAGACAGCCCGCCAGCAATATGGTGATAATACGTTTCCCGTTCTTGCCCATGAAAGGAACCCACCCCTCTTTGCAAAGTCTCACGCCCTATTGTATCACAAAAGGCTCTGTCGTCATTCTTCTAGTTTTGTCAAAGCATATCAAAAGAGACCTTCTATGGAAGGTCTCTTTGATCTTCAGTTCAATGAATCACGATTACCCGTTATCTTCATCCTATGATTCACACGGGCACGATATGCGCGATTCCTCGTTAATACAGACGATTACCACTCATAAACGTATCTGTCTTACCTTGAAGCTTCGCTAGCCGTTCCAATACCTGTGACGCTTCAGCTACCGTCACTTTGCGTGCAGGCATGAATCTTCCTTCAATCGAAGGAAGCAATCCCAGCTTCAGACTCAGGGAAACAGCACCCTTACTCGTAATGGCACTGGCATCCGCGATGTTGGGAAGATCCGATGGCAACGTGTAGAATCCAGCCAGCTTCTCATAGCGTAATATACGTACGAGCAGCACAGCCAATTCTTCACGGGTCATCTCTTCTTGCGGATTCAGATTCTGTTCAGGGTCCGCTCCGGCAAGCCAGCGCTGATCGATTAGAACCTTGATTGCCTTATAATACGGGCTGTCAGGTGTAACGTCGGCATAAAGCTTGTCATCTCCGTCCCCACTATAGTACAGATCCATATTTGGATTAATTGCTCTTGCCAAATAGTTAAACCAGTCACCTCGGGTGATTACACGATCCGGGAAAACACGTCCTTGCTCATCCGTAAGCAATACGCCATGCTGTGTCATATTACGAAGAGCTGCTTCGGCCACATGACCGGAAATATCCGTGGGCTCAGCTTTGGTTGCAGAGCTTGTATCCCCGTATAACAACGTCCATTCTCCTGTGTTCGCATCCAGCACTTCATAGTTGCCGTAGATCAAATTCTCATCTCGTGTAGGCATATAAGCTAGGTTAACTCCCACCGGGATGACTTCACCGCTATTCGTACCCCATCCACCGTAACGAGAATACGCCAAAACCAGCTTGAACTCTTTCAGATAGATTGCCTTTGCCTCTTCGTAACTTACGGCTGGCTCTTTCTCTGATGGTAATTGTTCGGGCGTTGCGGCAATACGCGTATAGAATTCGTCAACCGTTCCGTTGTTCAGCACCTGTACTTGTGCCGTGTCATCCTTAACCGGAATTCCGTTCAGATAACGCTGGAACATAAAAGTACGCGCATCATCTACCTCAATAACGTTAGATAGGCGGAACTGCTCCGTTGCATCTGGAACTAGCGCAATGACCGTGTTCATCGCCAGTTTCTCAGCCTGCTTTCGGGTTACCCATTTGCCCTCCTTCTCTTCAGTCGGCTTCTCCTGCCCCATCTCTGGTCCCATTCGTTGCATCATCGTATAGCTGTAGATCTGTCCAGTAACTGCATCTACCTGTGCTGAGATATCCCGCATGAACATATAGGACATATTGGCACTTCGATCGCTCCAGCTCAGACTCCATACCTGATTGTTCGGACTTGCATATAATCCCTTGCTTAATTGGCTGTGCTCCAGCTTGTAACCCTTGGGAATATCAAAGTGCGTTGCCACCCGATTGGCGGCCTGCTGTACATTTAACCTCTTACCATTGGCCGGGACAAAAGGAGTTACATCACCTTTCAGCTTCGTATCCTGCTGTAAAGAATCTTCATCTACAGCTTTACCAGTTAATGTGTTAATCCGTTCCAACGTATTGGCTTCAATCGGAACGATACTGGTAGTCTTTGGTGTGTAGCCAAGATAATACTGCTGGCCTTGTTTGGAAGACAGACGATCTTTGGAGATATACGCCAGCTCCACATCGAACTGTTCTTCAAACTGCTGTCTCGCCTTCTCTTCTGAAGCTGCCGGTTTCGATGAAGGATACTTAGCTGAGGTAGTACCTCGTGAATAACCTGTCACCAAACCACTTTCATCCACATTTATGTAGACTGTCTCTGCGTCAGATAATAACCCGTCATGCTTCAACTGGTAAGCGTATCGATACTCTGTTCTGCCGAACAATGACTGTTGCTCAATGGAAGAATACAGGTCTCCAAGCGGAGCATACTCTGTATCTTTCAGACCTGGAATCGCTTGATTCAACAGGGCCACGGCCTTTTCTTCGGCTTCAGCTTTGGTTAGCTTAACATCCGATGCCGAGACATGCTTATCCATGACATCCGACGGCAAATGTACACTTAACACTTCCCCTGTGCCTGCATGTACGGTTGCACTGAATCCCGACGTATGATTGCCTTGCGTGATCTGGAACCCGATCTCCCATGCCTTGTAGTCCGGCGGTGGATAGGAATTAGGTGAATCGAATCGTGCAGATGAGATCGTTGCTTTCTTTAACAAAGGAAATAGCTTCAGTATATTTTCACTGGCTTGCCTGGATGAGATTTTCGCTCCCTCGGGCACGTCATTGCTCGTTGCGTCTAGTTGTTCATTTTCCCCCGTTGTCGCTTCGGTCAACTGTTCTGCTTGCGCCGCTGATGCGCTGCCTGCAAAACCTGGTGTTTGCGAAGCAAGTAACAGTGTTGCCATCGCTGCGGTTGCAGCTTTGGCTGTGAACATTTTGAAACGTACATTAAACTTCCAATTCAAACTCAAATCTGGACCTCTCCCTTCAATTTCATACAAAGATGCATAACAAATAACCTCGCATGAATATTGCCAGTCTATTCTATGATACCATAAGCTTCCTTTTTAATGGTCGTTTTCGGGGCAATTTTACAAATGTGAATTTCTGCATATTGTTCATAACAGCAAAAAAAACGCCAACGACGTTGGCGTTTTCCCTGTTAGCCTGCACTCTTATGTAGGCCTGATTCTACCTGGTTCAACTGCTCGCAATAGTGGAATCGTTCGACTTCGACCGACCTTGGACATGGGTTTGCAAGAATGGAATAACGGTATCCCAGAAGGCAGGGTCTTCCTCGGAACAACTGTGTCCTCCGCTGTTGACCCATAGATGTTCCACAGGCGGATCGGCTTTGGACATAAAATATTCAAGCTCACTCGGGGGAATGAAGTTGTCGCCCTTGGAGTGTACCATAAGCATCGGCAGTTGCATTCCCCGGCGCCGTTCATTCAGCATCATCACCGGATCACGCTGACGATAGGAACTCAGAGATTCACCCAGCCGCCAGAACCAGATTCTCGGAATTAACTGGGCCAGTGGAAACAGGGGCAGACGCCGACGTCTCAGCTCCGAGCTGACAATAACCTCGAATTGCGACGGCATGGAGTCGGTAATCACCGCTGATACAGGAATGCCTTCCGTCACCGCAAGAATCGTGCCCAGTCCACCCAAAGAATGTCCAAGCACACCGATGGCATCCGGATCGATCTCCGGTCGTGCGGTCGTATACTGCAATGCCGCCAGGAGATCATCCCGGAATAAATAGGCAGATGCAGCACGAACCGGATCACTTGCCCCGTGACTGCGAACATCATACATAAACAGGGCATATCCTGCTTCCCAGATCGGACGTGCATAACGAAGAACACGGGAGCGATTGGAGCCCCAGCCATGTGCAATAATAACGAGCGGCCATGGCTTCGGAATGTCCGCTCTTGCCGGGATGAACCAGCCATGCACCCGACCTCCACCACTGTCGAAGGTCACATCTTCAAATGGCATTGGAGGTGTCAGGGTGATTGGAATCTTCTTGGGTGTCTGGCTCTTCACCGCCGCCTTCCATAATCCACCTGCCGTTACTGCGGCCACGGCGAGCATGCCGCCTATCATTGTTTTAGCTTTCACAGGGCATCTCTTCTCTCCGGCTTCTGGCATACATCCATCATAAGACAATAGAATGAACGGCACGTTAAATGACATCGGTTTTTATGATAACGATTGATCTAAAATTATTCTAAAAGACACTTTCATATATACAACCAAATCTAAATACTTCTCTTCCGTTACCTGTGTCTACACCTTCGCTGCTTCCACAAATCTCTGTGTGCAAGCTGCAATCTGCTCATGATCTCCTGAGGCAAGGGCTTCTCGTGGCAAAAGTGCACTTCCCAGACCCACTGCAGCAGCGCCTGCTGCGTAATATTCAGAAATGTTCTCCAGAGTTGCGCCACCTGTTGCCAGCAGCGGAATGTGATTCAGTGGGGCTTTGATCTCCCGCAGATATGGAATGCCCAGACTCGCCATTGGAAACAGCTTCACAACACCTGCTCCCGCTTCATAAGCAGCGACAATCTCCGTGGGTGTCATGGCTCCAGGCCAGATCTCAACACCACGTTCTACAGCATATTCAATTACAGACAGATCGACATTGGGGGACACCAGAAATTGTGCGCCTGCAGCGACCGCTTCCTTAGCCATCTGCACATTCAATACGGTACCTGCTCCAACATAAGCTTTACCCTCATGTCGCTCACGCCAGTCTGCGATAATATCATGTGCTCCAGGCGTGTTCAGTGTAACTTCCATCAGTCGGATGCCACCACTCGCCATGCCTTGTCCAGCTGTTACCGCGGCTTCACGGCTAATGCCACGCACAATCGCGACCAGTCTCGACTCCAATAGTACTTCCGTCAGATTCATATCCAGTTCCCCTTGCTTCTTAGATTCGGCAGCCGAAGACAGGCAATCATGTTCACCGCTTTTCCGTTACTATTATTGTAAAGCATATCCTCTCCTGGATGGAATACATTAATCCAGTTCCAAGTGCATAGGTTGCTTCAAAGGTATGACGCATTTCCATGTCAACACCAAAAACCTCTCTATGGCAGAGAGGATTACCGAACATACAGGCCAAGAAAACCTTTATGAGATTAATTCTGATGAACGACAAAAAAGCACCCGCCTGAGCGAATGCTTATATATGTGCTATATAGTTTAATGAAATGAATTAACGGTACGCTGCCAGACGATCATTCAGACTACGTGTCTGTCCATAGACTTCCTGGTAGAGTGCGAACAGTCCATCATAGACCGCAACCGTATCCGGGTTAGGCACATAGGATTTCGCCGGGCGAATGAATGCCGTCGCACATTCCTGTAAGGACGGGAACCAGCCACAGCCATAAGCGGCCAGCATCGCTGCACCCATCGCAGGACCCTGTTCGCTCTCCAACTTCACAATCGTGGCATTGAAAACATCCGCCTGCATTTGCAACCAGGCTTCATTCTTGGCACCGCCACCAATGGAGATGACTTCATTGACGGTTTTGCCTGCACCACGCAGAATATCAATCGACTCACGCAGTGAGAATGTAATGCCCTCCATTACCGCGCGTCCAAAGTGCTCCAGCTTGTGCCCCGCATCCATACCGATGAAGCTGCCGCGGATATTCGCATCCGGATGAGGCGTACGCTCCCCAACGATGTATGGTGTGAACAACAATCCGTTGCTACCCGCCGGAACCTGATCAATACCCTGCAAGAGCACATCAAATGATTTGTCCGTTGCAAATGTATCCTTGAACCAGGACAGGCTGTATCCTGCGGCAAGCGTTACCCCCATAATATAGAAGGCATCCTTCTCGCCGTGGTTAAAAAAGTGTACTTTGCCTTCGAAATCGAGATCTTTGCGCTCTTCGTAAGAAAGCACAACCCCGGACGTCCCGATGCTGCACATCGTCTGTCCTTCACTCAGAATCCCTGCGCCAATGGCACCGCACGCATTATCCGCGCCACCTGCATATACTTTCGTCGCAGCCGCCAGACCCGTTTGATCCGCAATCTCAGGCAACAATGTGCCCACTTCCTCAAACGATTCCACAAGACGTGGGCAAAGGGAAATCGGCAGATCCAATGCTTCTGCAATCTCGTTGCTCCACTGCTTGCCTGCAACGTCCAGAAGTAAGGTACCCGCTGCATCCGAATAATCCATGGCGTAATCCCCAGTCAGGCGATAACGAACATAGTCTTTCGGCAACAGGAACAAGGATGCTTGTTGCAGCAATTCAGGCTCGTTCTCCTGAACCCACAGAATTTTCGGCAATGTAAAGCCTTCAAGTGCACGGTTCCGGGCAATGCTTAACAGCTTGGCGTCCAGCACTTTTTCAATGCGACGGCACTGGGCCGTTGTGCGTGTATCGTTCCACAGGATTGCGTTACGCAGCGGTTTGCCTTCAGCATCCACCAATACCAATCCGTGCATCTGTCCGGAGAAACTCAAACCCTCGATTTCGGAAGGATGCACGCCAGATACTTCCAGCAATTTACGCAGGGAAACAATCGTCTGCTCTACCCAATCCTCTGGATTTTGTTCACTGTATCCAGCCTTGGGCTGGTACAACGGGTATGCCTCGGATGCTTCAAATGCCACTTTTCCTTCACGATTGACCAACACAGTTTTGACCGCGCTCGTCCCTAGATCGACACCAATGACGTAACTCATATATATCCCTCGTTTCTTAGCATGGTTATATAAAAGAAGCTTGTTTAGCATGAGGTCACTTCGTTCTGCATGCACCATCATAGACAAACATTTAAATCAAAAATTTAATAACCGCTTTTTTTGTTTAAGCAAAAAACCGTCTCCGTCTTCCCAAGGGAAAGTCGGGGACGGTCCGAATGTCATGCTTGTTCAGGCGTTCCGTGGTACAAGCTTGTACAGGGCAGGCATGGTTACATGCATACCTTACACAGATGAAATTCGCTATTAGTCAGCCAGGATGTACTGGTTGAGTTGTGCTCTCAGCAATTCCTGACGTCCGGATTGGTTTTTACGCGGGCTTTCGTTGTTCAGTGCATACTCAGCAAGGGAAGCCAGTGTTGCTTTACCTGCAACCACATCTGCGCCAATACCTTCGCTGAAGCTGCTGTAACGTTTTTCGATGAAGTCATCGAATACGCGATCTTCGATCAGTTTTGCTGCTACTTTCAGACCTTTTGCATACGTGTCCATACCTGCGATGTGTGCCAGGAACAGATCGTCTGCTTCGAAGGAACCACGACGTACTTTCGCGTCAAAGTTCACACCACCACGGCCGATACCGCCATTTTTCAATACTTCATACATTGTCAATGTAGCATCGTACATATCAACCGGGAATTCATCCGTATCCCAACCGATCAGCATATCGCCTTGGTTCGCATCAAGGGAACCGAGCATGCCGTTCGTACGAGCTACGCGGATTTCGTGATCGAATGTGTGACCAGCCAGTGTAGCATGGTTCGCTTCCAGGTTGAGTTTGAAGTGTTTGTCCAAACCGTATTTTTGCAAGAATGCAATGGAAGTAGCTGCATCATAATCATATTGGTGTTTCGTTGGCTCTTTTGGTTTAGGCTCGATCAGGAATTGTGCGTCAAAGCCAATTTCCTTCGCGTAGTCTACAGCCATGTGGAACATGCGAGCAATGTTGTCTTGCTCCAGTTGCATGTCTGTGTTCAGCAATGTGTCGTAACCTTCACGACCGCCCCAGAACACGTAGTTTTCAGCGCCCAGACGTTTACCCACTTCCAGACCTTTCTTGATTTGTGCTGCAGCGTGAGCATACACGTCTGCGTTACAAGTGGAAGCTGCACCAAACATGAAGCGTGGGTTGGAGAACATGTTCGCTGTATTCCAGAGCAATTTTTTACCGCTGGATTTCATATGATCTTCAATCAAATCAACAATGGTGTCGATGTTGCTGTAGAACTCACGCAGGTTGTTGCCTTCTGGTGCGATGTCCACATCGTGGAAGCAGAAGAACGGGAGATTCATTTTTTCCAAAAATTCAAATGCCGCTTCTACACGTACTTTCGCGAGATCCAGACCGGAGTATTTATCCCAAGAACGAACAGCTGTCTCCGCACCGAACGGGTCACTGCCGCCTGCAGTTAATGTATGCCAGTAAGCCATACCGAAACGGAAATGTTCTTCCATCGATTTGCCGGCTACCACTTCTTCCGGATTATAATGTTTAAAAGCAAATGGATTCTTGGAATCTTTACCTTCGAATGCAATTTTATTAACGGATTCAAAATAGGCCATGTGTAAAATGCCTCCTCAATAGTTTTAAAGAAATCGTTTACACCGTTATCCTATCACATCGATTATACTTTGTCTATTGGTTAAACAAAGTAAAATAAAAATGTTTTTTACAGGTTTGTTTACGCTATAATAGTCGAATAACTTGTACGGATGTGGGTCAGAACCCTTTTATCAGAAGAATAGGAGTGCCTTAACGATATGAAAATTACCGGAGACCAGATGCTGGTCAAAAAAATAAACAAGTCGATCGTTCTCGATACGATCCGGCGGCATGCCCCTCTCTCTCGCGCACGGGTGTCCGAGGTTACGGGGCTGAACAAGGCCACGGTATCCAACCTGGTTGCTGATCTGATCAGTGATGACCTGGTGCAGGAGATTGGCCCTGGGGAATCCAGCGGCGGACGCAAACCTCTTATGCTGCTGTTTCGAGGTACATCGGGATATGCTGTCGGTCTTGAACTCAGCGTGACCCACTTGAAAGGCGTACTTACAGATCTGGAAGGTCACATCATTACTGAGTACGCAGTGACCTTGGAACACCATGACGTGTCCTCTGTACTGGAGCAATTGAAATTATCGGCGCAACAACTCATTGAAGCGGCTCCTCCTTCCCCTCACGGTGTCATTGGCATTGGCATCGGAGTACCCGGCATGGTTGATGAGGCAGGGACCGTCCTGTTTGCACCCAACCTGGGGTGGGAGAAGGTAGCTCTTCGCTCCATGCTTGAAGAAGAATTCGAAGTACCTGTAACCATCGATAATGAAGCCAATGCGGGTGCCCATGGAGAGTTGAATTTTGGGGCAGGCATCGGTGTCCGTCACATGATCTACATCAGTGCAGGCATGGGTATTGGTTCAGGCATCATGGTGGATGGTGAATTATACAAAGGAGCGTGGGGCTACGCTGGGGAAACAGGTCACATGTCCATTGAAGCGGAAGGTCTGCCCTGTTCCTGCGGTAATCGTGGCTGCTGGGAGTTATATGCTTCGGAAAAAGCCTATGAGCATCCAGATCATCAAGTGAAATTACCTGCTCATACCACCCGAGATCTGATTCATTATGCGGAGCAGGGCCACGAGGATGTTCAGGAATTATACGACACGATCGGACGTAAGCTGGGGATCGGCATTACCAATATCGTGAACAGTTTCAATCCGGAACGCATTATCATTGGTGGTCCCCTCTCCGAAGCTGGTCCCTGGATTGAGACAGCCTTAAAACAAGTGGTTGAGGAGCGAACATTACCTTATCACCGTCGTAGTCTGCAGATTGAATGGGCAGCTCTGGGCAGCCGTTCTACACGTGTTGGTGCCGCATACTCTGCGATATCCCAGTTTTTAGGTAAAATCAGGGTGTCCGTCTAATAACAGATGAAAATTGACATCATTTTGCCCCATTTCCTCCCTTTTTGTTAAAGAAATCCAGATGTATAATGGGGTTATGTGATTTTTGTCATGGCTGTGTGAATATAGCTGTGTTAATTCAGATAACGAAACGGAGTGAAAAAAGCGTGACCTACGTGGATACTTCAGATATCTCGGCGCAAATGTTTGTCACCGTACTCCTGTTCCTGATTGTGCTTGCGCCCCTGTTCAGCCTTGGCATACTCCGATTGTTCCAGAGCAAAAAGAAGGCTGGTTTCATGTACATGCTGTCAGGATTGCTGGTGTATGTTGTATTTCAGACTTTTATGAGTATTTTTTTCTAGATGGAAGACGTATGTTGAATCTTATGTTCTGACAATCTTGGATGTACAAATGAGAAAGGAGGTGCCACTGGCGCCTCCTTTTTTTGGTTATCCGCACTTACATACAGGATGATGATTGTCGAAGTCCGTATCTTGCAATCCCTATAGGGAAATACTTATTACAAATGTTTCAAAAGTGCTTTCACCTCAGGGGAAAGAAAACGCACAAAAAACCGTACCCAATCGGGTACGGTTCTTTCTATATCCTAACGGCTCGCGAAAACCGGAATTGCATCGAAACTTTCATTCAATACATCCAATACATCATGTTCCAGATGATCAGCGTAATTTAAGCGTCCAATGCTTTGGCAAATTGGGTTTTGTTCATACCCAGAATGCGGTGTTCACCGATTACAGTCAAAGGCACGGCACGTACGCCCATGTCCCATACTTGTTGTGCAAACTCATCGTTAGTCTCAATGTTGCGCTCTTCGTAAGAGATACCTTTTTCAGCCAGGAATGTTTTTACGGATTTGCAGTTCGGGCAGTTCGTTGATGTATATACAATTACGTTTTCCATGTTTAATTCACCTCATATGGTTTTATATTAATCTATAGTTTGTTTAGGATCGGCTCATTTTATTACAAAACAACTGCGCTGTGCTCCAAGCTTTCAATGTATTTCTCTGTGTCCATGGCAGCCATACATCCGCTACCTGCAGCTGTAATTGCTTGTTTGTAACGTGTATCCTGAACGTCACCACATGCGAATACGCCTGGGATATTCGTCTCGGATGTACCCGGTGTAGTCAAGATATAACCGTGTTCGTCCGTAGTGATTTGTCCACCAAGGAATCCAGTGTTCGGTGTGTGACCAATGGCTACGAATACGCCGCTTGCCGGGATCACTTCTTCTTCACCTGTTTCGTTGTTCAACACTTTGAGTCCTGTCACGCCGTTGTCGCCAGCAAGTACTTCGAGTGGCGTACGATTAAGAGCCATTTCTACTTTTTCGTTGCTGCGTGCACGATCCTGCATGATTTTGGAGCCACGCAGTTCTTCACGACGGTGTACCAGCGTCACTTTCGAACCGAAACGGGACAGGAAGCTTGCTTCCTCAAGAGCAGAGTCTCCACCGCCAATGACGATGATCTCTTTGTTACGGAAGAAGAATCCATCACATGTTGCACATGTGCTGACACCGCGGCCTACATTCGTTTCTTCGCCAGGGATACCTAGGTATTTAGCAGATGCACCTGTAGACAGGATCAACGTTTCCGATACGAGCTCACCCATACCTTCAACTTGAATCTTGAACGGACGCTCGCTCATGTCAATGTTGTTCACCCAACCTGTGCGGAACTCAGCACCGAAGCGTTCTGCTTGTTTGCGCATGTTGTCCATCAGTTCAGGACCCATAATCCCATCAGGGAAACCTGGGAAGTTCTCTACTTCAGTCGTTGTTGTCAATTGACCACCAGGTTGTGGTCCTTCAATAACGAGTGGGTTCAAGTTGGCACGTGCCAGATAGATTGCTGCTGTCAGCCCTGCAGGGCCTGTTCCAATAATAATTGATTTATACATGTATAGTTCCTCCCCCGGGTTCTACAAAAAGGTTGGGCCCTCCGGCATCAAAAGCTTATGCTTTTGCATACACTAGAACGAAAAGCCTACATCATGTCCACAAGTCCTGCCTGCGAAATGACAATTGCCCTATGCAGAAACGGAATTCTAATTTATAATCATTCTAATCTGTTGTTCATTATGATCTCTTTTATGTACGGTGTCAATGCTCGGCAGCGATTATGAAGAAGTCTTCATCAGGAGGGAAAATGGAAGCATGAACGATGCACTCATTGGCAGTTTTATATCAGCCATGTCTACCGGCCTAGGGGCCGTACCGATTCTATTTATGCGCAAAATATCACACCGTCTGCGTGATATTTTGCTGGCCTACGCCGCAGGTATTATGACCTCGGCTTCAGTGTATAATCTCATTCCGGAAGCGCTTGGCCAATCAAACCTTTTTGTACTCGCATTTGGTATTTTGCTTGGTAGCCTGGTTCTACTGGTGCTGGAGATGAAGATTCCACACGTCGATCTGGAGAATCCCGAGAAGATGCCTTTCAAAATCGAAGCCAAAGCTTTCATGATTATTGCAGCCATCACCATGCATAACCTGCCGGAAGGATTATCAGTTGGAGTCAGCTATGCAAGCTCGGATGAGAACCTTGGCAATCTCATTGCCTTCTCCATCGGATTGCAGAATGCGCCGGAAGGATTCCTGGTGGCTCTTTTCTTAGTAAATCAGAACATTGGCCGCTTCAAAGCACTAGGTATTGCCACCCTGACCGGAGCCGTAGAGATTATTACAGCTATGATCGGGTATACATTAAGTAGTCTCGTAGCTGGTCTTGTCCCTTATGGTTTGGCTTTTGCAGCCGGTGCGATGATGTTCATCGTCTATAAGGAACTCATTCCTGAGAGTCACGGTGACGGCAATGCACGTGTAGCGACGATGTCCTTTTTGCTCGGGCTCATCACGATGATCGGTCTGACCGAACTGTTCTAATTGCAGAACGAATACTTACATTACAACCAATAAAGCACCCTTATAAGCACAACATAAAGAACCCGAGCGAACAGTCCAAGACTGTCGACCGGGTTCTTTGTTTAGCCATAAATGAAGATTCCATGAAATTAGTGGGATTGCCTGTCAGAGGCATTACGCCCTCTTCCCCCATCTCTTCAATACTGATTACCTCAACAGTCTAAGCCCATTCAGAATAACCAGAATTGTACTGCCCTCATGTCCTACAACACCCAGAGGCAATGCGACATCTTGAAAAAAATTACCCGCAATTAAGGCCAGAATAACCGTGATGGCAAAACACATATTTTGCTTTACTGTACGCTGCGCTCGCCGAGCCTGCCCAATCACCCACGCGATCTCTTCAATGTTGTCATTCATCAGCACCGCATCGGCAACCTCCAGTGCAGTGCCGCTCCCCGACAACCCCATCCCCATACCAACTGTTGCCGCCGCAAGTGCCGGCGCATCATTAACACCATCCCCTACCATCAGCACAGGACCATACTGTTTACGCAGTACCTGTACCTGCTTCACTTTATCTTCAGGCAACAAGTCTGCATAGACCATGCTTACTCCTGTTTCACGCGCAATCACAGAAGCGGATCTGGCCCGATCACCTGTTAACATCGCAACCTGTACACCCATCGATTTGAGCCTATTCACTGCTGCTGCTGCCTGAGGACGAACCGTGTCTCGCATAGCGATCAATCCGACTATTTCACCATCTGCCATAACAACAGATACGGTTTTCCCTTCTCCCTCAAGACGGGAGCATATATCCCCCCATTCTGAAGATACGTTCAATTGGTTAACATCATGTTTACCTAGATCAATGTTGCTGTCTTTCATCTCCTCTGACGGCATTGATTTCATTCCATTTGTTTTACCGACTCTCCAGACCACACCGTTTACAGTTCCTTCGATGCCCCAACCTGTCATAGCCTGTACGTGCTCCGCTTCCTGAAGAGTAATGTTCTCCTTGTTTGCCTGATCTACAATGGCACGAGCCAAGGGATGCATGGAGAGACTTTCAATTGCCGCTACCGCAGATAAAAGTTGCATGCGATCTACGCTCTTAACCGTTAGAATATCGGTGACTTGCGGGGTGCCCATGGTCAATGTACCTGTCTTGTCAAAAGCCACGACCCGTGTCCGAGCCATATTCTCCATGTGTGCACCTCCCTTGAAGAGAATTCCACGGCGAGCACTGCTGGACATCGCAGACAACATGACAGGCATAATGGAAGACACCAACGCACAGGGCGAAGCGACAACCAGAAATACCATTGCTTTGTAAAATGCCTCATCCCATGTCCAGTCGAGCAACAGCGGAGTTCCTGCAATCACAAGTAAGGTTACTCCTACAACAATACGTGCGTAAATCCCTTCAAATCGCTCCATGAAACG
Source organism: Paenibacillus sp. Z3-2 (assembly GCF_054161325.1). Classification (NCBI taxonomy): domain Bacteria; kingdom Bacillati; phylum Bacillota; class Bacilli; order Caryophanales; family Paenibacillaceae; genus Paenibacillus; species Paenibacillus sp. Z3-2. The sequence continues at coordinate 5,582,524 of NZ_CP096397.1, forward strand.
CTGGGAATCCGGCACTTCCGCCTGGGCTTCTTTCACCATTTTAATGATTTTGCCGAACAGCGACCCTTCAGCCGATTTTGTGACCTCTACGTACAATGCACCCTCCCCGTTTACCGTACCTGCATAGACCTCATCTCCAGCAACTTTGTCCACAGGCAGGGATTCTCCGGTGATTGACGACTGATTGATAAAAGAACTCCCCCGGTACACAAGGCCATCTGCTGGGATTAATTCTCCCGGTTTGACCAACAGCAGATCGCCCGGCTGCAGATCATCAATAGCCACGATGTTCATCTGTCCGTCCTCAATACGCATTGCAGTCTCTGGCTTGAGCGCCAGCAACGATGAGATATCCTTATGACTTCGTTCTGTCGCATAACTTTCCAATGCACCACTGAGTGCAAAAATAAAGATTAGCATTGCGCCTTCATTCCAGTAGCCAATGGCTGCTGCCCCAAGTGAAGCGGCAATCATCAGTAGATTTACATCCAGATCACGGTCCTTGACCAGTGTCTCAATGCCCTCCTTCGCTTTGGTCCAACCACCAACGGCGTATGCCACAATGTAGAGCATGATGGACAATGTACCAAAATACGGCGCAGTTCCCCAGGCAATCAGCATCAACAGCCCACTGCCCAATGCAGATTGCATCTCTTTATTCTGTAACATGGCTCGAAAATCAGGCTTACGTCCCCGGTTTGGACCTGGTGTTTGGGACGAGAACTGCTCTGCTTGCTTTTGTCTGTGTACAGGTTGATGTATTGCTTGCATATGAATCACGTTCCTTTCGAATGGTAGGTTTGGGGAGGATGCATCTGCTCAATCCTGCTCCCTAAAATGAAGTTGTATTGAGAATGAGAGCCATTGTTAATGCCCTAAAAATGACACATGCTGCTGCGGGAATCCCGCAGCAGCATGGTTTTGTGAATGATTTTGAAATGATCTCGAATGAGAATGATAATCATTTTTGCACCTATGCAATTGTTTTTACTCAATACAACTTTTAATCAGTATATGCCTGTGATCCTCATTTGTAAATGGGCATTTTTCAACGGCAACTCATAAATGCGTGTTCAAAAAAACAAAAAGCCGCTGTCCCGAAGGACAACGGCTTTAACCATCATTTAATATTCGTTTGACCTGTTTATTTACGCGCCTACACTTGCTCCCTGACTTGCTTTGATCGCTTGCTCCAGATCATAGATAATATCTTGAATGTTCTCTGTACCCACAGAGAGGCGAATGAGCTCCGGGTTAACCCCTGCGGCAGTCTGTTCATCTTCGGTCAACTGTGCGTGAGTTGTACTCGCCGGGTGAATGATCAGTGATTTGGAGTCGCCCACGTTTGCAAGGTGAGAGAACAGTTTAACACTTTCAATCAATTTGCGACCCGCATCCGCACCACCTTTGATTCCAAAAGTCAGAATGGCACCCTGCCCTCTTGGCAGATACTTCTGTGCAAGCTCGTAAGAGCCGTGGCTCGGCAGACCTGCATAACTTACCCAAGACACATCCTCATGTTTCTCAAGAAATTCCGCAACAGCCAGAGCGTTGCTACTATGACGTTCCACACGCAGGTGCAATGTCTCCAGTCCTTGCAGCAACAACCATGAGTTGAATGGAGAGATCGTTGCACCCAGATCGCGTAGCAGTTGTACTCGTGCTTTGATAATATAAGCGATTGGTCCAACCGCTTCCGTATATACAACACCGTTATAACTGGAATCCGGCTCCGTCAATCCAGGGAACTTGCCACTTGCTTTCCAGTCAAATTTTCCACTATCCACGATCACGCCACCAATGGATGTACCATGACCTCCAATAAATTTCGTCGCAGAGTGAACAACGATATCAGCTCCATGTTCGATGGGACGAAGCAAGTACGGACTCGGGAACGTATTATCCACGATCAAAGGAATGCCATGTTCATGAGCGATGGCTGCCACCGCTTCGATATCCAGTACATTTCCCTTCGGATTACCGATCGTTTCGGCATACAATGCTTTCGTTTTCTCCGTAATGGCTGCCCGGAAATTCTCTGGATCACTGGAATCCACAAATTTCACGTCCAGGCCCAGTTTCGGCAAAGTAGTCGAGAATAGATTGTACGTACCTCCATACAAACTCGCCGAAGACACGATCTCATCCCCTGCACCGGCAATATTCAGAAGTGAAAACGTAATAGCTGCCTGACCGGAAGCTGTAGCGAGCGCCCCAGCTCCGCCTTCCAACGCCGCAATCCGTTGCTCAAACACGTCGGTTGTCGGATTCATCAGGCGGGTATAGATGTTGCCAAACTCTTTCAAACCAAACAGATTAGCTGCATGCTCGGTGTCCTTGAATCCATAGGATGTCGTCTGGTACAAGGGCACTGCCCGTGCGTTGGTGGTTGGATCAATCTCCTGGCCTGCATGAATTGCCAATGTTTCAAATGAAAGCTCACGTTCGTTTGACATAAATCTGAATCCTCCCTTGGTATATACGTTCTCTGAGTCCCTGATGTCTTGACATGGCGGCGTATGTTTTCCATATTCTCTCACAAGATGTTGCATTTGAAAAGAATTATTTCCGATTTTTCCGATAAGAAATAATTAATATGTATTTAATCGATTACTGTACCAAAAAAACCTTTGCCCTCGCAAAGGTTTTTCGGCAATTTTGGCTTCGGTATGCAATACCAAATCTAAGCTTTTGCTTAAACTCGAATTGTACTCCATACTTCACGCAAATGTTTGGCCGCAGGCACAGCTTCTTCCGCAGTTACGCCTTCAAGTGAAATATCGATATGTGGCTTATATGTTTTTAACAATTCAAAAAATAACGGATAATCCAGTATGCCCGCCCCAGGTACAGGATTGAACTTCTCTCCCTGTGCGTCGAAGGCTACATCCTTGGCATGAATCACGATCATGCGCTGATACAGTGACTCCATCACCTCGCGCAAGAAAGCCCCTTGATCTGCTGCATGCGGCTGTTTGATCAGATTACACGGGTCGAACAGCATCCCCAGATTGGAAGAAGGAATCTCTTCAAACAACCGTGTCATATGCTCATGGGTATGAAGGGTGTGGGTGGACACAGGCTCAATCGCCGCATGTACGCCCCACTTCTCCGCTTCCTCAGCCAACTCCTCAACCGTTTCCTTTAGCACGCTCCACGCCTTCTCTTCATATCCATCCGGATGTGTATCCTGATAGGTGTCCAAGCCCCCGGTCTCCGTTGCCACCATGCTGCAACCAAAATCCCGGGCATAACGTAGATGCTCCTTGAAACGATCAATGTCCGCACGCCTTGTTACCGGATCAGGGTCAATCGGATTAATATAACAGCCCAGTACCGCAATCTTCACCCCGCGCTGTGCAAATTGATCTCCAATCTCATTCGCAAGTCCTGGACTTAATTTGCCATTGGACGAGTCCACATCGGATAATGCTTTGGCAAGCGCCAGCTGCACGGAATTGAATCCGTTATCCGCAATCTTCTGCGCAAGCTGTGCTGTAGGCTGTTTGCCAAATGTATGCGCCAGAATACCAAGTTTCATCTCACTGCCTCCTTATGCAAGTCCGATCATTAAGCGATTAACGAGCCATCCAGCCGCCATCGACATTCAGTACATGACCATTCAAATAGTCTGAAGCTGCGGAAGCGAGAAAAACAACCGGCCCTTTCAGATCTTCCGGTGTACCCCAACGCCCAGCAGGAATACGGGCTGTAATATCACGGTACCGATTCTCGTCCGCACGGATTTGGGTGGTATTATCCGTTTCCATGTAGCCCGGTGCGATCCCGTTAATCTGAATACCCTTACCTGCCCATTCATTGGCGAGTGCTTTGGTTAAACCGGCAACACCATGTTTACTGGCCGTATAACCCGGTACATTAATCCCGCCTTGATAGGACAACATGGATGCAATATTAATAATTTTGCCGCTTCCGCGTTCAATCATATGTCTGCCGGCCAATTGGCTCAGGAAAAATACCGTGTTCAGGTTCAGGCCGATCACATCATGCCAGTCCTGCCCTGCATGATCAACCGCAGGTGTGCGGCGAATGATCCCGGCATTGTTGACCAGAATATCAATCCGACCCTGGAACGCAAGCGCCTGTTCGAACACAGCCGACAACTCATCTTCACGACTTAAATCCGCTTCAATCACATAAGCTTTGCGCCCAAGTGCTTCGATCGCACTTGCCGTTTCCGCAGGCTTGGAGTAAGAGACCAATACCACATCAGCGCCCGCTTCTGCCAAGCCAATGGCCATCCCTTGTCCTAGTCCTCCCGAGGTACCTGTCACCAGTGCAACTTGTCCGCTTAAATCAAATGGGTTCATGAATGATTCCTCCGCATGGTTTGATGTGCAAACAATAGCTCCAAACGTTTCTTTAATCCCGTGAATGATATATGAGGTTAACTTTGATAATCCACTGTGACACCGCTCTGCTCGTACAAGGCAGCCGTCTCTTCATCCAGACGACCGTCACTAATAATGTAGTCCAGTTCCGAACACTGAGCGAAAGTCCGAAGTGCAAATTGTCCGAATTTATAATGATCCACAACGCCGTATACCTGCTGCGAGGCAGATATCATTGCTTTTTTCAAAGGAACCAGATCTCCTGTGTAGATCGATAACCCAAATTCCGGATGAAGAGCCGTCGTCGATATAAAGGCTTTGTGAATGTTAAGACCGGATATAAACGCAGCCGTATCATCCCCCACCAGCATATTCCGTACACGAGCCCCGCCAGGCACAACCAGTCGCACCTGCTCCTTTTTGGTTAGCTCCGCAATAATGAACAGATCATTAGTCACTACCGTCAGTGGCTGATTGTCGAGACGTTTGGCCATCTCCAGCGTGGTGCTGCCACCATCGAGAGCAACAATATCTCCAGGTCGAATGTAAGCAAGGGCACGTTCAGCAATTTCCGTCTTCTCCGGATGATGCTTCTCTGTGACTCCACGGCTGTTGAGGATGCCGTACTGGTCATTCTGAGCCAGCATAGCACCGCCATGGACACGTACGAGCAGTCCCATGCTCTCCAACTTGTCGAGATCCTCTCGCACAGTCTTCCCAGTCACCTGCAACAGATCACTCAGATCACTGACGGTTACTTCCTGACGCTCCAACAGAGCCTCCATAATTTTTTCATGTCTTTTCAATGGATTCATCATAATCAACTTCCTATACTACCTGAGTTAAATGAATAAGAATAAGTTCTAGTGCTACCCTGTCAATTCAACTCAGACATCTGTAATTTATTATTTCAGGTCTTTCATGGCTACGCCGTCCATATCTTCGAACGTCTGATTCTCACCAGCCATTGCCCAACAGAACGTGTAGTTGCTTGTGCCCACACCACTGTGAATGGACCAGCTTGGGGAGATGATCGCCTGACGATCACGTACAACCAGATGACGCGTTTCGTTCGGCTCACCCATCATGTGGAATACAACGCCGTCTTCAGGCAGATTCCAGTATAAGTATACTTCGGAACGGCGATTATGGGTATGAGCAGGCATGGTATTCCACATGTTGCCCTTGTCGAGTTCGGTAATGCCCATCACCAACTGACAACTCTGAATTCCACCTTCTCCTTGATGAATGTAACGATAGATCGTACGCTCATTGGAAGTTTCGATGCTGCCCAGATGATTCGGCTGAGCTTGTTCTTGCGTTGCTTTTACCGTTGGATAGGTGTGATGTGCCGGTGTGGATACAAAATAGAATTGGGCAGGTTGAGCCTTGTCACTGCTCGTGAACACGACTTCCTTCACACCTCTACCGATGTAGAGACATTCCTTTGCTCCAATCTCATAGCCTTGTCCATCCGCTGTCACTGTTCCGTGACCGCCTACATTAATGATACCGATTTCACGACGCTCCAGGAAAAAGTTCGTTCCGATATCCTTCAGGTTTACTTCAAGCGCAATATCCTTGCTCTGAGGTACAGCCGTTCCCACAATATAACGATCCACATGAGAATATACTGTTACCAGTTCATCCGTTGCGAATAGTTGCTCCATCAGAAATTCCTCACGCAGGCGAGATGTATCATACGTTTTCACTTCATTGGGGTGTGCAGCATAGCGATTTTCCATTATTCATCCATTCCCTTCGTCATTTAAATTAGTTGAGATTGATATTATTAATGTTCATATAAGTTCATTTTAGTTCATTATGTATCTTTTGTGTACCTTTATTTAAAAAAAAGAATTTTCTGCGATAAAACATTTATGATTCTAACTGTCTTCGATATAATACAAGACATGGTCAGTCGAAGGAGAGATGCAAGCTATGGATTACCAATCGTGGATCGGAGTATCTACTCCTCCCAAGAAAATGGTTATTACCACAGATCAGATTGTCCAGTTCACGCAAGGCTTTCCAGAAGAATTTCGTCCCGACGCAAGATCCATTCCTCTCACCTTTCCGATGATATGGTGGCAACAGACACATTTACCCTGGATGGACCTGCCTGGAAAAATTATGATCCATGGCCAACAATCTTTTACATATGAACGTAAATTGAAGTATGATGCAACTTTATTTTACCGAATTGAACTTGCCAACGTACGCGAAACAACTGGATCTCTGGGGAACATCCATCTCCTTGATTGTACAATGAAGGTTACGGACGTCATGAAACAACCCGTACTCGTTGCTAAAACCACATTAATACTTCTAGACTCTCCAGCGTTGCAGCCTTCGTACTCCGAACTCGAGCCTGTGTATCCGCAATATCCCTCGGAGATTTATTATCAATGGGATGGGAAACACCATCCCTCATCTGGTGAACTCCTGTTCGACGCTTGTCTTGGAACCATAACCAGCCCTATGCTTATGGCCTATGCAGCCGCATCGAGCGATAATAACGCAATTCATCTGGACGTTCTCAAAGCACATGAAGCAGGTGCACCTCGCCGAATTGCACAAGGTATGCTTATCGGTGGCATGATTGGAAACCGACTACAAATGCTGGAGTTGGATAACTGGATTCTATGCGATATAAAATACCGATTTCGCTCACCCGTGATGGAAGGGGACGTCGTCCGTGTCCTCGTGTGTGTCATCAACACGGATAACCTCCCCCATCTGGAATGCAGTATCACAGTCTATGTTGAACATCGAGCGGGTGTTCCGTCTAACTTGCTAGCCTATGAAGGATCCGTTCGTTACATGCCCCGTTAATCCCACTCTCCAATTCGGACATGACCCTTGAGCAGATTGCGGGAAATAATCATGCGTTGAATCTCGTCTGTACCCTCGAAGATTCTCCATACTCGCATTTCACGATACCAACGCTCAATCGGCAAGTCCTTCGAATATCCGATTCCGCCAAAAATCTGAAGGACCCGATCCACAATATCGTTTGCTATACCCGCACCGTACAACTTGGACATCGTCGCATGATGTCTTGCTTCCAGCCCCTGCTCCACCCTCCAAGCGGTATATAATACCAGCCATTTCAGAGCCTCCAGCTCAACCGCAGAGTCGGCAATCATCCATTGGATGCTCTGCCTACTTGCCAATTGCTCTCCAAATGTCGACCGTTCTTTAACATAGTCAATGGCCATTTGGATCAGCCTGCCAGACGCACCCACAGCAATAGCCGGAATCACCCAACGCCCTCGACTGATCCACTGCATTGCTGTCGTTAATCCCTGCCCCTCTTCACCGAGCACATTTCCGTTTGGCACGAACACTTGGTTAAACGTAAGTACAGACGGACTTTTATCCCCACCCATCGTAGGAATCGGGTCTGACGTCCATCCCATGTCCCGGTCCACCAGAAAGCAAGTGATCCCTTTACCCGGCTCTGCCTGGACATCAGTCACTGCAAAAACAATCGCAAAATCCGCCTCGTTCCCGTTTGTGATAAATACTTTCTCTCCATTGAGTACCCAACCATCCGCCACACGCTCAGCCCTCATCTGAATTCGACTTGCATCGGAACCTGCCGAACGCTCCGTTATCGCAAAACAGGACTGCCTCTCGCCCGCAATAACGGGAAGCAAATACTTGCTTTGCTGTGCCTTGTTGCCAAGGTACAGGATATTGTCCGCTTCCCCCCCGAAGACAAACGGAATACACGTGCGTCCTAGCTCCATTTTCAGGAGTGCACTAGTGACCGTTCCAAGATTTGCTCCCCCATACTCTTCTGGTGTCTCAATACCCCATAGGCCCTGTGTTTTCGCCTTTTGTTGAAGCTCTCTAATCTGTCTAAGTTCGATCCCGGGTCTTCCCTCACGCTCGTTACGTAATAATTCAGGTTCCAACGGAATCAGTAGCTCGTCCACAAAATGGCGTGCGGCGGATTGAATCTGCTTCTGTTGCTCTGTCAATTCAAAATTCATGTCAACCTCCCGTATAAAATGTCATCATTTGCGGCCACAACAGCTGATCCATGATCACTTGAAAATTTCATGTTTCACAATTCCCCTGACTGCATACTGATGATACAAGTTGATTAACTGATCTTCCGAAGGATGCTTGTAATACAAAACATCAAATTTTTCGTTAATACATTGGCACAAGATATCCAGGTCCGATGATGGTGTCTTATCTATAACCAACACTTCTCTATGGACAGCTTCTGCCGAAATGGTCTGGATCAGTTCCGGGCCCTCGGCATAGACAACAATGATGCTGACAGGTAATCGATCCCCCTCGTAACCCTGATGTGCTCTTACAACCTTCTCAAAGCGAATATAACAATCCCACCATGATTTTCTAATCTCTGGATCAAAAAATTCCTTTAAGATGTTTTGCGCCTGTACTTCAAACATCGGATGACATTCGAGGAAATAATCCAGATTCGTTTTCCAACCATCATAACGATTCTCATCAAACTCGGAAGGGTGAAAGATATGGAAGGTTAACGCTTTTTTGTTCAATACGAACGTTCCTCCAGCCTGTTGCAGACGATAGCCAAGCTCACTGTCTTCCAACCCCCATCCCTTGAACCCTTCGTCAAACATACCCGATCGGATCAGTACTTCTCTGTTTACCGAGAAATTGCAGCTGAAAGACAGATGCCACGCTGTGCGGAATGCGCTTCCATTTTCCGAAAAACGTTCCATTAGCTGAAATCGTTCATCTGCTTCTGATGATGAAATAGCAGCATGCACCCATCCCGGATTTAACGACGTTATATCGATGCTCTCTTCACCCAAATATCTTCGAAACCCTATGACAAGTTTCCCCTCGGCTAGCTTGTGCACTCTCAAATGCTCATAGATAAAGTCCGGTCCGGCGAGTTGATCTCCGTCAAGGAACACGATCACATCTCCATTTGCGATAGTAATCCCCTTGTTTCGTGCCGCTGCCCGACTTGATTGCTCCGTAGAAGGAATGTAATTATATCGTATAGGAAAATCATACGTAAGCCTGCCGATCATCTCTCCCGTGCCGTCTATAGACCCGTTATCGATAACCACAACTTCGTATTGATCGCCTTCACACAAACGCTGTCGAGATAAAGAAGACAAACAGGCCTGAATCACTTCTTTCTGATTATGCGATAGAATAATTACACTAGCTTTCATACGTATCTCCTCCCACATGCCGGACTACCTTTTTATTTGCGCTCGGCACTAATAATAATACAAATCCCAGGAAGGCAAGTGCTGCCGAACAGGCAATCACTATTTTAAAACCAAAATAATTTCCGACTGCTCCGGCCAGTAATCCACCACCCATGGAACCAATGATGTTTGCATTGTTGTACAGCGTTGTGGCCGTGCCTGTCATTTTAGGAACCAAATCCTGAAAAAAAGTCATTCCAACTCCAAGTACAATCGCGATAAAAATGGCACTGAATATCTGGATAGCAATGATCTGCCATCCCGATTGGGTAAACCAAAATAGTGAAAAATAGGCGACTCCAAACAATCCCGCGCATTTCATAACTGTGATACTACCAAACCTTTTGGCCAGTATTCCCAAAATGATCATGGTGGGGACCTGCAAGGCTGCGTTAACTCCCGAGATCATGCCAACGTCCAACTTCCCGCCTTGCAACTCTTGCGTAACATATAAAGGAGTTACAATGGCCCCCATCGTATTAGCCAACTCAAATGCCATGAAAGCAAGTAATGAAAATACAATCTGCGGCGCCATCAGCAGGCGCTTGAAACTGCGTACTGAGTCAGATGATAATTCCGTTCCGCTCCCCAGTTCCCGACTCTCGTGTGCTCGAATCATCAGTACAAATATGGCGACGAGCATGTACATCAACGAAACAACCAGAAACAGGCCTGTATACGAGAACTGGTAGATTATAAAAGACGCCATTACAGGACCAAGAATCCAGGCCAGAGACACCAGAGCTCGCAATACAGCCATAACAACGGTGACATCTTCACTCGCCTCCCTCTCGACCACTTCTCTCGCAAGAGCAAATAATTGCGGAAAGGCCGAGAATGACAAGGCCATGAAAGTACAGGAAACCAGCATTAACACAATGTAACTGTCCGTATTTGCATAGAATACATAACCTACAGAGGCAGATACACATGATCCAACAATGATCCACTTGCGCACAGGCCTTTTATCGGACAATCGACTAAAAAGTGTACTAATGATAATGCCGCTTAACGATCCACACGCCATAAAGATCCCTAATGATAAGGGGCTCATTCCTGCCCGTTCTACTCCGAATAATGGCATGAATGGTAGCGTTAATCCGTATCCCAAACCAATAAAAAAAATGCACACGGATAATAAAAGTAAGGCTGGGCTTCTCAGGACAACCAAAAGACTTTTCAATAGAACCTTGCCCCCTCTTTACAACAACCGACGAATGAGTTCAACTGCACGCTCGGCTCCTCCGTACTGCGAAGCACAGACGTTTTCCTTCAGCGCCACAGCCTTATCCATGTCTCCATTAGTCATCATCGCGTTAACGGTCTCAGCTAGAGCAGATCCCGTAACCTCATCTGGGGACATTACTCTGCCACCGCCAACGTCCTGTAACTGCTTGGCGTTAAACTCACGTTCTGCCCAGGTCGGAATGACCAACGACGGCGTGCCTGTTAAGATCGTCGTCATGCAACTTCCATGTCCGCCATGGTGAATCATGACATCGCTATGCTTGGCTGCCATAACTCCCGATACATATGAGGTGAAGTGTACATTAGGGGGAACATCCACGCTGTCCCCCTCCAATGGATTAAAACCAGTAGCAATCAAAAGCTCCGTCGAAGTGTTACCGAGTGCTCTAACGGCTTCCCTGAAAATATGACCACCACTCTCCACACCCCATTCCACGAGACGACTTGTGTACACAAATACACGAGGCCGCCTGTCGTTGTCTGATTTCATCAACCAGTTCGCAGGCAATCCTGTCTCATTCGCATCTCTCCATACAACGGGACCGATATATTCAATTGGAACGGGCAGCTTCCCGAGCTGTACCGGATCAAAATCCGGTATGCTTGGAAGAAGGGCAAGGTCACCCGCCAAAAATGTAAGAATGTTGTCCGTTTCAGGCAGACCATACTCAACCAATGCTCCGTTCAACACATTCGTGACATCTGGTATATCTCCATATGATCCATAATTCGTTGTAAAAGGAAGACCACCTGGAAGTGTGCTGGACTGATTCATAGAAACGAGAGGAATGTCCAGCTTACAGGCAATGAACGCCGCGGGGACACTCGAATCGGAAATAACAAGATCCGGTTTAAAACCGATGGTTACCCGCAGACGAGCTTCAAGCTCATCTCGCATGTAATCAGGATCGGCGTACCCCATCATGGACAAAAAGTGATTCATATCCTTGAAGTTTGGGTGGAATGCTTGTCCCTTGGGAGCAGGAATAACTGGAATCGGAATATAGGTAAAACCCATCTGTTCCATCGCAACCCCGGCATTTCCCCAGATTGTAAACGCCACCTCATGTCCCATCTCTCGTAACTTTAGTGCTATGGGAAGACAACGATTCACTCTCCCCATCCCGGCCATCATCCCAATAAAAATGCGTTTTTTCTTCAACAAAATTTCCTCCATTAATTCGTATATTTCGGAAATAGTTCTACATTCACGTAGGCTGACAACACTTGCTCAAAAAGTTCGCCTGCTTCCCAACCGTTCTCCCTACTGGATTGGGAGGTTGCTATACGGTGCTCTGGAGCGGACCACACACCGATCTTTCCGCCATTAACAGAGAAAATCTGACCGGTAACCCTACGGCTACGCGGCAGACATAAGGAAAGCATCAATTCGGCCACATCTTCCGGTGAACCTACTTTCCAGTACTCGGGAAACGACTCACCTTTCATCTCGGCGGTCTGTTTGGCGCGTTCGATATAGGGCATTATCATGTCAGTACGCGCTGCAGGAGCAACGGCATTCACATTAATGCCATAAGATTCAAGTTCCAGCGAAAGTGTCCACGTCATGCCTATCAATCCGGCCTTGGCAGCACTGTAATTTAATTGCCCAATCATTCCGGTCAAGCCCGCAACAGAGATCATATTAATAATGCTGCCTTCCCTTCGTTCCCTCATGCCCGGCAGAGCGGACCGGATGCAAGCAAAGGCTCCCTTAAGATGCGAATTCAATACAAGATCCCACTCGGTTTCACTCATTTTATGGGCCATCTTATCGTGAACAACTCCGGCGTTGTTCACCAGGATGTCAATCTTGCCGAACTCGCGAAGCCCCTCCGATATAATGCGTTCCCCACCGACCATGGTTGCAACTGATTCAACGACCCCGATGGCGGTCCCACCCTGATCCCGAATCAACTGAACAACGTCCCATACCCCACCTTCTTGTACACCGTTGACAACTACCTTGGCTCCTTCTTGTGCCATACGTATTGCGGTTGCACGCCCAATTCCGCGGCTGGAACCCGTAATAACTGCTACCTGTCCCTCTAACAACAAAGGCTGTTTCCTCCTATTCGCACTTCTCCCACAATGATGCAAGCCCGATCCCGCCACCAATACCCAGTGTTGTGATTCCCCGAGCCTCCTTTATGTGCCTCATCTCGTTGAATAGGCGTGTAACCAGGATAGCTCCCGATGCACCGAACGGGTGTCCAAGCGCCAGTGCCCCGCCTCCCACATTGACAATGTGAGTTGGAATATGCAGTTCTCTTAAAGAGGCCAGAACTTGTGAAGCGAACGCTTCGTTGAATTCCACAAGATCAATGTCTTCCATTGCCAAGCGATTTTGGCTGAGCAACTTGGTAACGGCAGGAACCGGACCGATACCCAAGTAGTTCGGGTCAACCCCCACTGCCACACTGTCGATAAATTTCATTAAGGGTGTAAGTCCTAACGATAATGCTTTTCCCATTGACATGATTAAAACGATAGCGGCACCATCATTCAATGGACATGCATTACCAGCCGTCACTGTACCATCCGGTTCGAAAACAGGTGGCAATGCTGCAAGCTTCGCCAGTGTTGTATTCGTCCGAGGACATTCGTCTGTATGAGTGATTCTAAGTTGCTTGCCCTCCGGGATAGACAACGGAACGATTTCATTGTCGAAACGTCCGCTTTGCATTGAAGCAATCGCTTTCCTATGACTGGAAAGCGCATATTCGTCCTGGTCCATTCGAGTCACACCGTACTTCTTAGCAACGTTGTTAGCCGCCTTCCCCATATCCGGATCTCCGATCCATTCCGGAGAGAATCTTGTGCGAGTGATGACTTGAGGTACTGCACTCCCGTACAGAGACAAGGGTTTCTCCAATCTCCAGGGTGCACGACTTGTGCTTTCGACACCACCAGCCAGATATGCTTCCCCGGCACCTGATTGAATCAGCCTCGCTGCTAAATGAATGGCTTCAAGACCAGATCCGCATTGACGATCAATCGTCACGCCAGGGACCTCTACTGGGAGTTTGGCTTGTAACGCGGATAACCTGGCGATGTTGCCTCCCCCGCCTACTGCATTCCCCAATAGAACATCATCAATGTCACCGGGAGGGATGGGAATTTCGCTTAAAATGGCCTGAATGACTTCTGCAGCCAGTATCTCCGGCGGTGTCTCCTTAAACATCCCCCCGTATTTGCCGATTGCAGTTCGCTTCGCGGAGAGAATAACAGGAACCAACATATTGTTCATATCTTTATTTTCAGAAACTCGTTCAGTTTTGTTCGCGAAATCTTTCCACTCGTTGTATAGGGGAAGGCATCCACACGTATAATTTCCTTTGGACACTTGTAGGTAGCAAGCTCACGACTGCACAATGATACAATCTCATCATTACTAACCTCGCTACCCATTTTGAGCTTGATAAGTGCGGTCACCTTTTGCCCCCAGTATACATCGGATACACCTACAACGATGACCTCCTCGATACCATCCAATGTTAATAACAGCTTCTCGATTTCCTCCGGATATATATTAAGCCCTCCACTAATAATCATGTTTTTCTTTCGACCAACCAGATATAAATAACCTTCGGAATCTCGTGTAGCAAGGTCTCCGACGGTTGCCCATTCACCATGTACAACTTGGCTAGTCTCTTCCTCGGAACCATAATATCCGGCAAAGATCATCGGGCTCTTCACAAACAATTGTCCTACTGTACCTTCGGTTGCTTCCGTATTATCCGCTTCACGAATGGAAACCTGCACACCGGCAAACGGTTTACCGATTGAATCAGGTTTATACCGATTCCCTTCCGGATCAAGTACTGTGACAAAGCTTAGCTCGGATGCACCATAAAATTCATACAAGCCTGCATTTTCAAATACCTCTGTCACCTTCCGTTTTGATTCTGGCGACCATTTATCACCTGACGTAATGAGAGATCTGACGGATGGCAGCGCAGTAACTGAATCAGAAGCCATGAACGCTTTGTAGAGTGCTTCAAACATCGTAGGTACAAGATAAAGATGTGTAACCGCATGTGTTTCTAACGTCTCCAATACGTATTCCGCTCGGAATTTGCTTGTCAGATGGAACGTCCCGCCAATATACAAAGTTTGAATGCACGCATATAACGTAAGTGAATAGACCAAAGAACCCGGCGCCAATACATGGTCTCCTGCATCATGCACGAATGTTTCACGCGCATATGCAAAGCTTTCGATCCATGAACGCTGAGAACGGAGATAGCCTTTCGGTCGTCCGGTCGTCCCAGAAGTATATCCCATATAGAACAGGCTATCTTCAGTTGAGGAACGCTGTGGTTCGGCTTCTTCCCTTTTGAGAGAACGAGGTTCACCTGTATCCACAGTAATCACCCTTGTTGACGATGGAATATGAGGTATTCTGGCTTTGAACTCCACATCTATGACAAGCACACGAGGTTCACATTCGTTAATAACCTCTGTTAGATTTGCATCGCTCCACTTGGGATCAAATACAGCAGCACACATTCCAATTTTGGTGGCTGCAAGGAAGTATTCGATCATCGCGGCACTATTGTTCATCAGCAGGCCGACAAGAGGAAGTTCATCGGCTTCGAAATCTTCCTGAGTAGCGAGAATTGTATTTGCTGCCAGCTTTATTCCATGGTATAGCTCGGCGTACGAAATCTGCCGGGCATCATCAAAGATGGCAGTTTTCTCTGGATTCTGAGAAGCATGTATGCGTATCGCATCAGCCAGTAACATCATTTCACCTTCCTTACTGTATTAACCAAGGGGGTAGCCGGGTGCACTATCTCACCTGTTTTAACTAGATACAACCCTTTGTCCGATACACGAATATGCGGCAAATGTGAAGCTGT
This sequence comes from Paenibacillus sp. Z3-2, assembly GCF_054161325.1. Taxonomy (NCBI): domain Bacteria; kingdom Bacillati; phylum Bacillota; class Bacilli; order Caryophanales; family Paenibacillaceae; genus Paenibacillus; species Paenibacillus sp. Z3-2. The sequence continues at coordinate 5,598,220 of NZ_CP096397.1, forward strand.
CAGAAATAAAAGGGAATACAGAGGATCACCAAATCGGTAACCGTGGACACGCATTTTCTCATTGAACTGACCCACACTAGCGCCGATTGATGCTACGCTCTCCAAGCTCATAGCTCCACTGAGAGGAAGTGGAATGTACAGTTGCTCCCCATCCACGAAATATACTAATATACCTTCCCCGCGAAGTTCCAACTCCTGAGACGCTTCGCGCATGGCAGACAGAGATCGCCCAAGCAAAAGTGTATCGTTCGAAGCGTTGTACGTACTTGCTAATGCCTTGACCCCACACGCAAAACCTTTGATTCGGGTGTTGATCACCCAACTTCCGTTAACATCCAGCAATGTCATCCAGTTCTCATCCGTTCCCAATTCCGCTCGGGGATCAAAATGGTACGATTGGGTGATGACATCGTTCACCAGTTCAATACCGGTGTCGGTTTGAGTTTCCATCTGGTCCAGCCTCAGGTTAACGATCGTTCGACGAGACGGAAAAGCGGAGCGCAGCCAAGTGCGTATCCCTGATTCATCTGACTCTACTACTCGCCTTTGATTATGGACCATCCACTTACCTCGTTGCAGGACATCCAGTGGCTCAGGTTCATTTATGGAGGCTAGGACGTTCAAACAAGCCAGTCTGCCTGGTGCAATCCCGCCTAAGTCTTCATCCAGACCGTAATATACTGCCGGATTTAAGGTAGCAAGACGATAGGCATCCGCTACAGATATTCCCGTTTCCATACAGATCTTGATCATGCTGGAACAGCTCGTCTTCTCCACATAGTTCGGTGACGGGCCATCGCTGGTAAGCATCATTCGGTTCATATTGAACCGGGAATCACCTTTCATCCCTTTAAGGAGGTGTGGCAAATCAGGACGAATAGATGAGTATCGAAGAGAGGCGTATAGCCCCGCTTTTAATCGTCTAAGTACATCTTCGGCATGAAGAGCTTCGTGATCAGCTGTGATGCCCGCTGCAGCCATGGTACTTATTTTTTCATAAGATACGCCAGGCAAATGTCCTTCCGCTCTCATCCCATGATGAGCCTTCGTAAGATAAAGTTGCTCTACCAATACTTCGTCGTTCGCCAGCAGTTTAGGCCATTCGGTCAGTTCCCCGCTCTGTATCACAAGGTTATGTTGCAGCCACTTTTCCATAGTCATTGGATCAGCTAGATCAGGACGGTCAATGTTACACCACCATAGGAACATATGGTGACTTGTCTCCTCCAGCTTCTCAATGAATGACAAAGCTTCAGTTCCTAGAAACGTTAACAAAGACAGATTATCATTAATGGACAAGACCGTACCCTTTTGTAACAGAGCTTCTCCCCAAGTATAAGGATTGTACATTTGGCATGGGTGTGCATGAGGTTCAATATATCCTGGAACAACAACATGACCTTTCTCCAATTCAACGACCTGGGTCTGGTCTGAAGTGGGCAGTTCCTTCGCTCCAACGTAGGCAATACGACTTCCGGACAGATAGATATTCGCTTGTTCAACTTCCCCCGTGTATACGTTCAAGTAAGATGCCTGTCTAAACCACATTGTCGCAGGCTGATCACCTTTAGATACTGAAATGAGTCTGTGATATTCATGTAGATTTGTCGGGTAAATTCTCATAGATTACCTCACTTTCGTAATGCCAACAAAAGTGCGAAACAAAAAATGGATATGATCAGCACTTGATAGTCGAGCTTTTTGAAAGCTAACGTTCTCAGTTGCGTTCGATTCATGCCTGGGCTATATCCGCGTGCCTCGACGGCCAGTGAAGCGCTTTCGGCTTTCTGGAACGCTAACAGAAGGATAGGTACTACAATTGGGATAAAACTTCGCAGACGACGAACGATATTACCGGAATTAAAACGAACACCTCTTGCCCGCTGTGCCTTCATCACGTTGTCGGTTTCATTCAACAGGATTGGAATAAAGCGGATCGTCCACGAGATCATCAACGCAAATTCCTGTGAAGGAACACCCAGCCGCTTGGCAGGCTTCAACAGATCTTCAATAGCCTGTGCGAGATCACCCAGCTTTGTCGTAAGCGTCAACAATGAAGCGATGACGAGAAGAAGAATGATGCGAATGGCTATATTACCTGCTTTAATGACACCTTCCTCGTAGATCGAAAACACTCCCGCTTTAAGCCATAACTGCCCCCCTTGCGTCAAAAATATGTGAAACACAGATGTGACAATGACTATTAGCCAAACTGGTTTCAGTCCTCTAACAATATAGGAGGGTGGTATTTGCGATATAGTGACTACACACGCCACAAACACCGCAGACAATGCGTATGAAAGCCATGAGTTCAACAACATGACAGATAACATGAACAGGAACGCGATGACGAGCTTAGCTCTTGGATCAAGCCGGTGAATGATTGAATTTCTGTGGACATACTGACCAATGATAAAGGATTGAGATAAGGACATAACTACAATTCCTTCCTCTGAAAAAAATCAGCAATATATGACAAAATCCATTCTTTCTTTACCGACTCCAACTGCAATTCAACGTTCAATTTTACATTTATGGCTTCCACGAGCTGGATCGCTTTAGGTAGCTTCAATCCCATATCTTTCAACTCATCTTGATATTCAGTGAACAATTGGAGCGGAGTCGTATGTCTATGTACTTGACCACGTTCAAATATAATCACTTCTTCGGCATACTCGGCAACAGTCTCCATATCGTGCGTCACCATAATGATCGTACTCCCCTGTTCCTGCTGCCAGGAACGAAAGAGTTCCATCAGCTGCTCTTTCCCTTCCGAATCCAACCCTACGGTTGGCTCGTCGAGAATAAGCACCTCCGGGTTCATCGCTAACACACTTGCGATTGCCACTCTCCGCTTCTCTCCGCCACTTAATTCAAACGGTGATCTATTGCAGAAAGATTCGTCCAGACCTACCATGTGTAATGCATCCAAGCATGTACTACGAACTTTTTCGGCCGACCAGCCCAAGTTCTTGGGACCAAAAGAAATGTCTTTTAATACCGTATCCTCGAATAATTGATGCTCAGGAAATTGGAATACAATACCTACTTTATCGTAGAGAACGTGCGTTTTCTTTCGATCGGTTGTCATTCGAAAATCCCCTATATCAACTGTTCCATTTGTAGGTTGCAGAAGCCCATTGAGCAGCTGTACAAAAGTTGACTTGCCTGATCCCGTTTTTCCCACAACAGCAAAAATACGATTATCGCTCATGGTGAGTGTAATGTTGCTCAATACGTTGTTCTCCAATGGTGTTCCAACATGATATGAGAAGTCCACTTCTTTTAGTGTAATATGCATAAATCATCCACCAAATCTTCCAGAGTGAGTGCCGAAGAAGAGTGTAGCCCCTTCCGGTTCAATGCCTCTCTTGCCTCGACGACAAAAGGAGCCTTTACCCCGGGAAAACGCCAGTATTCGCCTTGAAACAAGGCTTCGGGCGATCCATCATAACAAATGTCACCCTGATCAAGTACAATAACCCTCGATGATGCTGCAATCTCCTCTAAGTCATGCGTAATCGTTACAATCGTAATTCCTTGTTTATGCAACTCTCCCATCAGCAGTGCAATCTGATCTTTGCCTTCCGGGTCGAGCATTGAGGTAGATTCATCAAAAACAATAACTTCTGGTCCCATAGCGAGAACTCCAGCAATAGCGATACGCTGTTTTTGCCCTCCTGATAACGAATATACATCGGAATTATAATAATCCAGCATCCCCACTTGCCTCAATGCCTCTGTTACATGACGCTCGATATCTTCTGTAGGGACACAAACGTTTTGCAGGCCGAAGGCGATATCTTCAAACACTGTAGATGCCACAATTTGATTCTCTGGATTTTGGAAAATCATTCCGATTCTCTGACGAATGATACTTAAATCATTTTCATTGGATGTCACATAATCATTAAAAGTTACTTGGCCTGTGGTTGGAAGGAGTAACCCGTTCATCAACCTAGCTATGGTGGATTTCCCTGCTCCATTCCTTCCAGCAAACGCCACGTATTCACCAGAACGAATATGAAGGTTAATATCGTTTAACATTGTTGCTCGGTTTGCATAACCAAACGTTACATTGGAAAAATGAATCACTGTAGTACCTCCATCACTTGGCGCGATTTACTTGTACAGAAGTGCTTAGGAATGTGCAGTCTCTGAATATCATAATGTTAGACCCCCGGAGTTTGCCTTTTCGTATCCTGGATCATTGTAGGACTTACCTTGAGAATTCTAACAGCAATAAGTGAAGCAAGCACCGCTTTGAGCAGGTCACCTGGAATGAAAACAAGGTTGCCTATGATAGCCTTTGTAATAGGTACATCCGTTATAAAGGACAGGAATGGAATACCCACTGCATACACAACAAGGATTCCGCCCACGATGTTGCTAAGTAGAAAGTTCCAAAATTTAATGCCTGCGACGGATGTCCGTTGAACCAGCAACCCAATCACAAAAGCAGCAATCGGATAACTAAGAACATACCCGCCTGTAGGTCCAACCAGAACGCCCAAGCCCCCTCTGCCACCGGACAACAATGGAGCTCCTAAACCGATCAGAACAACAAAGAGCAAGAGACTTACCCCTCCCAATCGGGCACCAAGGATACTGCCTGCCAGCATCACGCCCAGCGTTTGGACTGTAATTGGCACAGGTATAAATGGTAGTGGAATCGGAGGTAATAGTCCAAGTACTGCAATAACGGCTGCCATAATCGCAGTAAACATCATATCTTTAATCTTCACAACAAGGCCCCCAATATGAATTAGTTGTTAATTACGCATTCTTTATGTTGAGTTTTTCTATGTCTTATGTACTACTGTAATAAGAGAACCTTCCCCTCGATACCCGATTCAGCCGCTTCGATAGCCTGTTGCACATTCGTTAGTTCATACGTCGCTCCAATGTTTGCCATGACAAGCCTCCCTGCTCTGACCAGCTCCATCACCTCATGAAATACCTGTTCCCAGCGTTCTTGCGAACAGCGTTCCACCCAATGCTTTAACCAGAAAAGTTTCACATGAACTTGTGTTCCCCGGGTTACTTCATGCCATAACGGTGTGATCCCCGAAAGCAGTCCTACACTGATGACCGTACCATCTGGCTTCAGACAACTGACCAACTGTTCCCCATCTGTCCCTCCAATACAATCCACGGCTGCATCAGCACCGCACCCCTCTGTTAATTCCGAGATTCTATCCTGTAGCAACTCTTTCGTCGCATTGATAACAGAAACTGCTCCAAGACGATAAAGTTCAGCAGTATGACGATCATTTCTCGTAAGCGCAATCAATTTAAATCCATTGATTTTTGAGATCTGTGCAAAGATTCGTCCGATTGCAGATCCCCCTGCATTCACAATCAGGGTATCACCGTACGTAAGCTTAAGCACCTCAGTACAGATCAACCAAGCCGTAACCGGATTAATATAGAGCTGACTGGCTGATTGATCATCGATATCATTCGGCACAATAATCGTATGTCGCTCCAAGGTCTTCACGACGTCCTGCCACGTATTCTCGCCTTTCAAAGGCAGGACACGGCGCCCCAACATTTGATTGGATACTCCCGGCCCTACTGCTTCTACTATCCCCACACCCTCAAACCCGGGAACAGCTGGTAATTGGGTACGATGCGGGTAAGCTCCTCGAACAGGAATAATATCGGAGGGATTAATAGGCCGAGCATACATCCTCACTGCTAATTCACCGGGGCCAGGGGGTATCACTTCTTTTTCTTCCATACATAACACTTCACTTGGTTCGCCAAAACGATAATAACGGATTACCCTAGCTTTCATTGGTACATCTCCTAAAATAATTTTGCTAAAATAACTCTAACTAAAATATTGAGTATATTTACAGAATGTATAACAATAGTACCACTGGTAAATTATTTCATCAACGATTTATTATGATATAATCCAACTTTTTTTTCATTAAATTATGCGATAACTTCTGCTTAGAAAAAAAAAGAGCCCCACAACCTTGAATTCCAAGGTCGTGAAGCTCTTTCATCATATGAATTAATGTGCAACAGCGTTGTTAAGCATAATCCAGATCGAACCAATCACGATAGTCATCATGATCAGCAAACCGAAGATAAGAGCCATAACATTCCAGCGTGGTTTCTCTGTTTCACGAATATGCATGAAGAAGAAGAGTTGAACCACAAACTGCAGTGCCGCTGTGCCAAGAACAACAATGAGTGTTCCTGTTCTTTCCATCATATCATTGAGAACCACCACAAGTGGAATGATTGTCAGAACGACGGACAGGATGAAGCCGATGACATAAGACTTCAGTGAACCATGTTGCTCATGACCGTGGGAATCATGTGAGTTGTGCTCTGACATCTACATCACCCCCATGAGATAGACGATCGACAGGAGGAAAATCCATACGACGTCCAAGAAGTGCCAGTACAAGCTGATTACGTTGATTTTACCGCGAGTAACATCGGTAATACCACGTTTTTTCAATTGTAACATAAGTCCAATCATCCAGATCAGACCGAGCGATACGTGAAGTCCGTGAGTTCCCACAAGGGTGAAGAATGCGCCAGAAGCAGCACTCGTTGTAAAGCTAAACCCTTCGTGAATCAACTCAATAAACTCATATACTTCCAGTGCGATAAAGCTTGCACCCAGAACAGCTGTAACGGCCAGCCAACTGATTAATTGTTTTACTTTGCCTTGATTCATCGCCAATACGGCTAGTCCGCTCGTGAATGAACTTGTGAGCAAGATAAATGTTTCGGCAATAACACCAGGCATTTTGATCAATTCAGACAAAATTGGTCCGCCCGCCGTATTGTCACGCAACACAATGAAGGTTGCGAACAATACGGAGAACAGGATAACGTCGGAAATCAGGAAGAACCAGAATCCGAGAATTTTCATTTCCTGTGGATCATGATGTCCATGGTCGTGACCATGTGCATGATTCTCACCGTGCTTAGCGGCTGCTTGAGCCATCTATACCGACCCCCTTAACGACGCTTCGGTACGCTTAATTTCGTCGACCGGAATATAGTAATCCGTATCGTATGAGAATGAACGCGCGATCATGCAGATCCCTACGCCAGCGAGTCCGAGGATTGCCATCCACAACCATCCGAAGACAAAGCCGAAACCGGCGATGAACCAGAAGACGGACATGATAAATGGAATTGCGGAGTTCTTAGGCATATGAATCGGCTCAAGCGGCTGTTCTGGTGGATAGATGCCTTTGGCACGACGTTCTTTCTCTTCCCACCACTCATCAATATCATCTCCGCGCGGTGTAATGGCGAAGTTGTACTCAGGAGCTGGTGAAGGAATCGACCACTCGAGTGTACGACCATCCCATGGATCGCCGGATGCTTTGAGCGTTTTGTATTTGCGAATACCGTCTGCAATTTGTGCAACCTGGAACAGGAATCCGACACCCATCAGGAATGCCCCGATTGTGGATACAAAGTTCAGTTCCCACCAGCCGGTATCCCAGCCGTAGGTGCTCAGACGACGTGTCATACCCATCAAACCGACAGCGTACTGCGGCATGAAGCAGACATAGAAACCAATATTCCAAGTCCAGAAAGCCCATTTGCCCAGTTTCTCTTCAAGTTGGAAACCGAACATTTTTGGCCACCAGTAGTACAGACCCGCGAAGTATCCGAATACGACACCACCGATCAATACTTGGTGGAAGTGGGCAATCAGGAAGTAACTGTTGTGGAACTGGAAGTCAGCAGGTGCAACGGACAACATTACACCCGTCATTCCACCTACAATAAAACATGGAATAAAAGCTGCAGTCCAGAGCATTGGTGTATCAAACCTGATGCGTCCACGGAACATTGTAAATAACCAGTTAAAGATCTTAACCCCTGTCGGAATCGCGATTAACATCGTTGTAATAGCGAAGAATGCATTAACGTCCGCTCCCGAACCCATCGTGAAGAAGTGATGCGCCCATGTGAAGAAGGACAAGAAGCTAATGATCAACATCGCGAATACCATCGATTTGTAACCAAACAATTTTTTCTTCGAGAACGTACTTACAATCTCGGAGAATATACCAAATGCTGGTACAACAACAATATATACCTCAGGGTGACCCCACATCCAGATCAAGTTGATATACATCATCGGGTTACCGCCCAAATCAAGCGTGAAGAAATGCGCACCGGCAAATCGATCCAGGAAGAGCAACGCAAGTGTTACCGTCAGGATTGGGAATGCAAACAAGATCATGATACAAGTGGAGAACACCGACCATGTGAACATCGGCATTTTCATCCATTTCATGCCTGGCGCACGCATTTTAATGATGGTAACCAGGAAGTTGATACCGGTGGCCAGGGAACCGATACCTGAGATCTGTATACCCCATATATAGAAGTTCTGTCCTACCCCCGGACTGTGTGACAGCTCCGATAAAGGCGGATAACTCAGCCATCCCGCATCCGGTGAACCACCGATAACGAAGGACAGGTTAAACAGCATTGCGCCCAAGAAGAACAGCCAGAAGCTGAGTGCATTCAGGAACGGGAACGCAACGTCTCTTGCTCCGATCTGTAGTGGTACGATAACGTTAAATAGACCAAACATAAATGGCATCGCCATGAACAGGATCATGATCGTGCCGTGAGTTGTGAAGACCTGATTATAGTGTTCAGGATTTAGAAATTCATTGTTAGGCATAGCCAGCTGAAGGCGCATCATTAGCGCATCCACACCACCACGGAACAACATGATAATGGAAGCGATGATATACATGATACCGATCTTTTTGTGATCGACAGTCGTTAACCAGTTACGCCAGAGCCAGCCCCATTTTTTGAAATAAGTTAGCACCGCTACAATAGTAATCATGGTGATTCCGATAGCTACCATCGCACCATAAATGAGCGGATCACCGGTTACGAAAAACTCCGATGCAAACTCTTTAAGTCCCTCTAACATTGGGGGCCTCCTTTCGAATCTTTAGTTAGCACTCTTGTCCTCGTCTTGATTGGACGTATCAGTTGCATTTTGAATGGCTCCAGAAACTTCGTTTGAAGTTCCATGTTTGCTATGAGCACTTTGACCATCTACAACATACTTGGTTACGATATTTTGGAACAATCCTTCTGGGAAGGCAGAATAATAAGCAACATTGCTTTTTCCTGGTTCAGCCAGTGCATTGTAACCTTCTGTGGTCAATTCCTGAGAATTCTGTTTCACATCAGCTACCCATTTGTCAAAATCTTCGTCCGATGTAGCATTCACATCAAAACGCATTTCTCCAAAATGTTCACCTGTGAAGTTAGCACCGGAACCCCAGTACTTACCTTCATGATCTGCCTGCAGGTACAAGGTCATCGCCATACCCGACATCGTATAAATTTGTCCTCCAAGTTGTGGAATCCAGAACGAGTTCATTGGTGAATCCGCAGTGAGTTCAAATTTCACGGGCCGATCTGCCGGAATATTCAACGTGTTGACCGTTGCAATCCCTTGCTCAGGATACATAAACAGCCATTTCCAATCCAGTGAAGACACTTGAATGGTAATCGGTGCTTTCTCAGAAGCCAGTGGCTTCGAAGGCTCCAGATCATAAGTGTAGCGCACAGTAATAATAGCTATTATCCCTACAATAATAATAGGTACAGTCCACCAAATAGCTTCGGCTTTAGTACTATGAGCCCAGTTCGGCTCATAAGCTGCTTTGCTATCCGGTTTATCACGGTAGCGCCACATGATGACAAAGGATAAAATCAGCACTGGCACGATAATCAAAGCACATAACGCTGTCGTTATCACAATCAGATCTCTCTGCGAGGTCCCAACAGGGCCCTTCGGATCCATAACAACGTACTGCCCGCCTGCCAGCATTGGCCAGACAATCAATGCAATTGTAACCAACGTCAGGACAACCGGAATAATAATCCGGGTTAGCGACCTAGGTTTCTTGTTCATCTTGATCCCCTCTCCTTAAATTCGCTCATACTGAAAAATCAGTATACTACTCTCTTCCTACTAAAGATATCAGAAATGAACAACTTTTTTGTTCTTGTTAACAAATTTGTCGATTTTACACCTTAAATGTGTGAATTTTTTCTCACAAATCGCTTGCATGGTTGATATTTACTTATTTTCATCTTTACACATCAAGTCACAAAATAAAACCCTTTGCAATTCCGTTGAACAGTGTCAACGAATCCGCAAAGGGCTTTATTGACTGGATTCCGGGTACTTATCCAGTCTTATTATGAACGAATACACGCAGGATTATAATCAATCGGCGCCTTCGTCTTCCCGGCGTGTATGAACAAGGCCAATCGCTTTGGCAATAACGTAAATAAACACACTACCTACAAGGAATCCAATACCGACCATCAAGCCAAGATTACGATCGTTAAATTCATTCAGATTAATCAGACACATGATCACTCCCGTAATGAGTGCGACCCATGCCAGGACTGTCATCGTCAAGACGGCGCGCCGCATATTTTTGTCTTTGCGCTCCAATTGGCTAACCATTGCTGTCTTCGATGCCATAGTAAACACTTCCTTTTCCCTTTTTGTAAGTGCTTTCCTTATATCAATATACCACATCAGTATGATTTTTAGTCAACAAATGTTCGAATTTTCTTCGCAATTTGGACACTTTATTTTAAATTTACCTGTTGACAAATAATTATTACTTTCTCCCTTACTTCTTATAACCCAAAAACAGTCTCTTCATAACAGTAAAACACACTTGACCTTATGAAACCTTTATGAACTACTCATTTTCATCTGTGGAAAACCAAAAAAAGACGGGCATTGGAATACTCCAAAGCTACCGTCTTTCTCATTTTTTAATTCCCTTAAACCCTGCCATTGTGTCTATTGGGGATTATGTTCGTTCCGTGTCTCCAACCAGTTATTCTTGATGACATTCTGATACCAGTAGTAGCTCTCCTTCGGCGTTCTCACCAGTGAACGATAATCCATATGAACGAGACCGAAGCGCATACGGTAGCCTTCTGCCCATTCGAAATTATCCATCAGTGACCACGCCATGTATCCTTTAAGGTTAATGCCATCGTTAATGATGCGGTGAATTTGAGCCAAATGCTGTTCATAATAGGCAATCCGGCGATCATCATTAATTTTGCCATTCTCCAGATCATCATTGATGCAGGCACCATTCTCCGTGATGTATACATCCACATTGCCATACTTTTGCAAGTAATGCATGAATTCATACAAACCACGGGATTCCACCGGCCAGCCGATATCCGTCTTGGTCAAGCCCATATCGACTTCTTCCGATTGAAGAGCACCTGCATCTGGATTGAAGCGATTGATCCCCATGGTGTAGTAGTTAATGCCCAGCAGGTCGATCGGTTGTGAGATGATCTCCATGTCACCTTCTTGAATAGGCACGGTAGCACCCGCTTCTGCAAACCAATCCACCATAAACTGCGGATATGAACCTTTGTAGATCGGATCAAGGAACCAATCGGTATTGAGCGCAATTGATCGGTCACACGCAGCCTGATCTTCAGGAGATTTGCTGTACGGCTCAGCCCAGCATACGTTCGGAGCAATACCGATCTGTCCGGTTGTCCCCAAGCGACGGAAGGATTGTACGGCTTTACCGTGAGCAACCAGCAGTCCATGAGCAACATTAATTGATGTTTGCAGGTCTTTTTTTCCTGGCGCATGGATACCAAGAAGGTTCGACAGGAACGCGATACACCATGGTTCGTTGAATGTCAGCCAAAAGTTGATTTTGCCTGAGAATTCTTTGAAAATGACTTCGGCATATTTCACAAAAGCATCTACAGTTCTGCGGTTCCCCCAACCCCCGTTATCCTCCAGCGTTTGTGGAAGATCCCAGTGATACAGTGTGAGAAACGGCTCGATGCCAGCCTCCAGCAATGCATCCACGAAGCGGTGGTAGAAGTCCAGACCTTCTTGATTGATCTCACCATCTCCGTCAGGAATAATACGCGGCCAAGCAATGGAGAATCGGTACGTATTAATTCCGAGTTTCTTCATCAATTCGATATCTTCCTCATACCGGTGGTAACTGTCACACGCGACATCACCATTGTCTCCGTTATATACTTTGCCGGGCGTACGTGCAAACGTATCCCAGATGGATACCCCACGTCCACCCTCCTGAGCCGCTCCTTCTATTTGATAGGAAGCTGTGGCTGTCCCCCAGCGAAAATCTTGCGGAAATTTAAAAATAGTCATGGTTTTACTCCTCCGTCTCATGATGACACGCGGATCGTCTGTCCTGCGGTCATGGTTAAAATAACTACATAATCTCCCTGAGGCGTAAGCTCTGACTTGGCTTGTTCGTGCCCTTCCACTCGTAGCGGATAAGCACTGCGAATGGTCAGCGAGTCATTTCGGTCTGCCTGAATGATTGCTGACGCGAGCTTGTTGTCCGCCCACGTTATGCCCACCGTGTAACCACCTCTTGCACGAAGCCCTTCAACATGGCCTTGAGACCATAGGTCAGGCAATGCCGGCAGTAAATGTAACTCGTTCAAGTGGCTCTGCAATAACATCTCGGCCATTCCAGCCGTACCTCCAAAGTTTCCATCGATCTGGAACGGTGGATGGTCGTCAAACAGATTCGGATGCGTGGATCGGGCCAGCAATGTGCGTACAAACTGATGTGCCTGGTTCTTATCCAGCAGTCGTGCATACAGATTGATCAACCATGCGCAGCTCCATCCTGTATGCCCACCACCTTGTGAGATACGACGTTCAAGCGACACCCGTGCTGCTTCCACAAGTTCCGGTGTATGCACGCGATTAATCTGCTCCCCCGGATACAGTCCATACAGATGGGAAACGTGACGATGTCCTGGTTCAGATTCAGCAAAGTCCTTAAACCACTCCAGCAATTGTCCTTCGCTTCCAATACGGAATGGATAGAGTTTGTCCAGAGCCTCCCCCCACTCGCTCACCAATGACTCATCTAGATTCAATTGCTTCGCAGCCTCAATACAGCGGCTGAACAATTCACGAATTAACGTCATATCCATCGTTGAAGCCATGGATATACTGCGCGCCTCTCCGTCTTCTGTTAGGAACTTGTTCTCTGGTGAAGTGGATGGAATCGTGACCAGATAACCGTCAGGTCCTTCCACTAGCCAGTCGAGACAGAACAAGGCAGCCTCTTTCATAATGGGATACGCACGTTCCTCAAGAAAACGCTGATCCCCGGTAAATTGGTAATGCTCCCATAGATGAGAGGTCAGCCACACGCCGCCCATCGGCCAGAATGCCCAGCTCGCGTCTCCGCCAGTAGGCGTGGTGGTTCTCCAGATATCCACGTTATGATGCGCAGTCCATCCACGGGCTCCGTAGAGAATCCGCGCTGTTCTGCGCCCTGTATCACTGAGATCTGTCAGCATATCAAACAGCGGCTCATGACATTCACTGAGATTGCAGACTTCTGCCGGCCAGTAATTCATCTCGGTGTTGATGTTGATTGTGTAGTCACTGTGCCACGGCGGCTCCACCTGGTGGTTCCAGATTCCCTGCAGATTGGCAGGCTGACTTCCAGGACGTGAACTAGCCATTAACAGATATCTTCCATATTGAAAATAAAGTGCCTCAAGCCCGGAGTCTTGTTCACCTACTTGATAGGCTTGTAATCTCTCATCTGTAGGTAAATTTGCGTTAGCCGATACACCTAGATCAATAGAGACTCTGTCAAACAACGCGCTATGATCTTGAACATGTCGGTCACGAAGCGCTTCCACGCCATGTGTGATCGCTTTGGAGATCAACTCCTTGCATTCCTCTTCCAATACAAGATGATCCTTCACAGGCAACACATCATAACTTTCAAAAGACGTAGCTGCTGCAAGATAGAAAACAACCTGATCAGCACCCTGAATATGTAGCTTGCCTTCCAGTTTGGAGATCTTCACCTGCTCGCCTGATGCCGTAGCTGCTACACGGACAGCATATGCCGTTCCCCGATCTTCCTCATAGATAACGGATTCCGGGTGATCTCTGAAGTAATTGGATTCCACATGACTGGGGCACCGACTAAACATGGTGAGTGCATCTCCCGAAGTCTGAACCTGATAAGGGTGTGGACTGTCTAGAGAAACACTTACGTTCACAGCGCCCTTCCGGTCAGCAGTCAATATGCAGACCATCACATCATCCACAGCACTGGAATACACTTCACGCACATATCGAGTTCCTTCCCATGAATAAGCCGTGGTTGCAATACCTGATTTCAGATCAAGCTCGCGCTCAAATGCATCATACGAAAGATCATCCAGACCTTCATGATGCAATAGAAAGTGACCCATCGGCTGGTAGGCCTCTACATCACGACCGAGCATTTCACGGTTTAACAAATCCTCAGCTTCACCATACTGTCCGGACATGATCAACTCACGCGTCTGTTTCAAATACCGTTGGCTGCTGTATTGAATCGTATCCCGTGGAAATCCTGACCATAGCGTATCTTCATTGAGCTGAATTCGTTCATCTGCTACGCCACCGTACACCATGCCTCCAAGACGGCCGTTCCCGATGGGGAGCGCTTCTTCCCAGCGTTTTGCCGGTTGTCGATACCATAAACGATTGATTTTGGTTTGATTATTATGTTGGGACATGATTAGCTCCTGTTCCTAAATAAACTGTAAAACTCTCGTTAGCATAAAACGTTTTCGGTAAGTGCTTACAATAAGAAAATTATATGTGATTTCAAAATTTGCGTCAATGTAAATCATCATATCATCCACAAAAAAAGGCCCTTTACAGGGCCTCTCCTTGTGCAACCATGGATTGCAGACAATTCATATTATTTTACGTCTTTTCCTGTCCACAGAGAGACACGTTCCTTAACCCAAACAGTAAATTGTTTCTCCATTTCAACCGCACCAGCTTTGTCCAATTCAGCTAGGAAAGCATCATATGTTTTATCAAAATTCTCAGGGGTAGTAAGAACAGCTTCTGGAATCCGTTTACGAACTATATCTTCGGTTTTCTTAAATGTTACCTCGTAATCTGAATCTGAAGGTACTGGCATGTTATATGCTGCACCCCAGTCTTTGACTGGAAGATCTTCTTCAGATGGATATAACTCTTTCCATGTTGTGATGCCATAGGCTTTCAGCGTTTCTTTCTCGGCAGCTGTGTAACCAGCTATAATCTGTTCAGGAAAGTTCGTTGTGAAGTAGTTATCCGTAGAATCTTTTACACCATCACCATATCTAGCACTAAATACGTTATACATGCCGATTCCCGTTTCCTTACTGAAATTCGAGTTATCATTCGTTTTACGATCCTGAACTTCATCTGGGATAACCCGTTGACCATTTTCTACGTTGTAGTGTTCACCTTCAATACCCCAATTTCTCAAAATCTGACCTTCATCGGAAGCGAGCCAATCCATGAATTTAATTATACGTACAGGATCTTTGGCTGAAGTAGTGATTCCGATACCATAGCCATCAAATCCCGCTGGTTGGAACGTATGGTCCACAATATCCTTGTTTAAAGATACGGAGAAGTGAGCATACGTGCTGTCATCCTTGCCTGCCGATTTAAGTGCATTCTCGGCTTCTTGATAGTTCCATTCTTGATCGATTAGGCCTAGAACACGGCCACTAGCAATTTTGGATTTATATTGGTCATCCTTCTGGACGAATGTATCTTTGTCCAGTAGTCCTTCATTATACATTTTGTTCAACCACCGGAAATATTCTTTTTCCTCTGGACGTTTATAGTGAAGCATCGCTTCGTATGTTTCAGGATTAATGTAATATTCTCCATCATCTGGTGCACCCGTTGCTTGGAAGGCCGGGTTCGTTACCGTAATCATGATTTTCCAATCATCCGCATTCAAAGTCAGTGGAATCGTTGGCTGACCATCAATCGTTGGATGTTTTTCATAATAGGCTTTCAGCACATTCTCATAATCTTCAAGTGTCTTCACCTCAGGGTATCCGAGCTCTTTCAATACCTTTTGTTGAATTTCGAAACCACCTGTAGCATCGAACGTGACATTATCGACACCCATATTAGTCGGAATGGTATATATTGCTTGATCCTCCAGACTGTATTTCAAACGGTTCATTTGTTCTCCATAGATTTTTTTCAAATTGGGAGCATGCTCCTCAATCAAATCGGTGAGGTCCAGCATCGCGCCTGCATCCACAAGTTTAGATAAGTTACCTTTAGGGTAAATTATATCAGGATAATCACCGCTTGCAGCCATAAGTGCTACCTTCTGGTCGCCGCCATTGTTTACATCATACTCAGCTTCAATTGTAACGCCTGTTTGCTCCGTGATCTTTTTACCAACTGCATCTTGCATCTTGTTCCAAGTCGGACTAGCATCCGCCCCGAAGAACGTAACTGTAATTGGTTCGTTTCCGCTGGACTCTGTAGTCTCTTTGGTTCCCGAATTCCCACAGCCAGCTGTTACCAACATCGCACTTGCTAGCATCAACATCGCAAACGTCTTGGGTGTATTACCTTTCATTTTGCCTCTCATTGTCTAGTTCCCCCTATAATTTATGAAGGTTTTATCTGTATAACAAGCCTTAAGGCCTGAGGATACCACTTTCATTGAATGCGCTTTCGATTCAATCCATTCTGACCTTTTGTAAAACTAGCTAACAAGCATAAAACGTTTTCGTAATGATTATATAACAATTACTGAAAGTGCTTACATGAAGATTATATGCTATCCGTCACCCTACGTCAACAACAAAAAAAGCCCTTTCTTAAGGGCTTTTTTTGTTGTGAAAATCAATAGCTTTTATGCCTTGTTTTCAAATTTATTTCACGTCTGTTCCAGTCCAGAGGGATACTCGCTCTTTAATCCATGTGGTATACTGTTTTTCCATCTCTACTGCACCTGCTTTATCGAGTTCAGTCAGAAGACTATCATACACGCTGTCAAAGTTCTCAGGCTTGGCAAGGATAGCTTCCGGGATCCGTTTACGTACGATATCCTGTGTTTTCTTAGACGTCACTTCATATTCTGTATCCGAAGGTACTGGCATATTATATGCTGCGCCCCAATCTTTTACTGGCAGATCCTCTTCAGATGGATAAAATTCCTTCCAAGTGGTGATGCCATATGCTTTCAACGTCTCTTTTTCGGCAGGGGTATAACCAGCTTGAATTTGCTCAGGAAAGTTAGTTGTGTAGTAGTTATCTGTGGAATCTTTCACGCCGTCGCCATATCTTGCACTAAAAACACTATACATACCGATTCCTGTTTCTTTCGTAAAGGCAGAGTTGTCATTCACTTTGCGCTCCTGAATATCATCCGGAACAATACGTTTTCCATTTTCAACTTTATAATGCTGACCTTCAAGGCCCCAGTTTCTCAGAATCTGACCTTCATCGGAAGCAAGCCAATCCATGAATTTAATGATACGTACCGGGTCTTTCGCGGATGTAGTAATGCCGATGCCATAACCGTCAAAACCCGTTGGTTGAAACGTGTGATCCACAATATCCTCGTTCAAGGACACAGAGAAGTGAGCGTACGTATGCTCACCATTGTTAACTGATTTCAACGCATTTTCAGCTTCACCATAGTTCCATTCCTGGTCGATCAAACCGAGTACACGACCACTGGCGATTTTGGACTTATATTGGTCATCCTTTTGAACAAATGTATCTTTGTCAAGCAGACCTTCATTGTACATTTTGTTCAACCAGCGGAAGTATTCCTTCTCCTCCGGACGTTTGTAGTGTAGTATTGCTTCATATGTTTGAGGATTAATATAGTACTCACCATCATCTGGTCCACCCGTTGCCTGAAAGGCCGGGTTCGTTACGGTGATCATGATTTTCCAATCATCTGCATTTAATGTCAGTGGAATTGTTGGTTTACCGTCAATGGTTGGATGTTTTTCATAATAAGTTCTCAGTACGTTCTCATAATCCTCTAGTGTTTTCACTTCAGGATAACCAAGCTCTTTTAACACCTTTTGCTGAATTTCAAATCCGCCAGTTGCATCAAAAGCAACGTTATCTACGCCCATATTTGTTGGAATCGTATAGATCGCTTGGTCTTCTAAGCTATATTTCAAACGGTTCATCTGGTCACCATAAATCTTCTTTAGGTTCGGAGCATGCTCATTAATTAGGTCCGTCAGGTCAAGCATTGCGCCTGCATCTACCAGCTTCGACAAGTTTGCTTTAGGATAGACAATATCAGGGTAATCACCACTTGCAGCCATTAGAGGAATCTTCTGATCGCCACCATTATTCACATCATACTCAGCCTCAATTGTAACTCCAGTTGCCTTGGTAATCTCTTGACCGACAGCATCCTTCATGTTATTCCAGTTAGGACTTGCATCAGCACCAAAGAATGTAAAGGTTACTGGACTGGTTGTATCCCCGGAATCGGTTGGCTTTTCTGAAGCGGTAGTCCCCCCTCCACTGCATCCCCCGGTAATTGCAAGTGCACTGGCTAACAGAAGCATTGCGAATGTTTTTGGTGTTTTGCCCTTCATGTGTAATCCCCCTTATGGATATAATGAAGCTGTATATTTGTATAACAGGCTGACCTGCACATACCGTGTCCAGATGAAGATAATGTAATTTTCTTGTTCCTCTAACATTTAAAGCGCTTTCTACAAAGCAGTGAATGGATCTCCACACACCTTA
Source organism: Paenibacillus sp. Z3-2 (assembly GCF_054161325.1). Taxonomy (NCBI): domain Bacteria; kingdom Bacillati; phylum Bacillota; class Bacilli; order Caryophanales; family Paenibacillaceae; genus Paenibacillus; species Paenibacillus sp. Z3-2. The sequence goes on from NZ_CP096397.1 coordinate 5,616,860, forward strand.
ATTCACTCGTCACCCTCTGGAATTCCCCTAGAATAAATAAGGGAGATGTATGTTGTTTTTCTCTGATGTACGAGCTAATGTAAGTGCTTTCATAATTGAATAATAATCGCTCCTACACCCCTTGTCAATAGTGAATATATAAAATATAAAACGTTTTTTAGAAAACGTTTTAGGCAAAAAAGAACCCGGTTCTCCGGGTTCTTTCTCGGTTTAATTCAGTTCAATCAATAACTTATTTAGCTTCTTCGCAGCTCCACAATTGAACACCGTTTTGGACAAGCTCAGTGTATTGTTCACTTCATCAATCATGCCGTCATAGATGATCGAGCTGTTCAGGAGTACTCAGAATGGCCTCTGGGATACGTTTCCGGATGATATCCTGTGTTTTCTTGAAGATAACATTGTAGTTAGAGTCACCTGGTGTTGGCAGATTGCATGCTGATTGTGAACTCGTCTTCACTCGGGAACACATCTTTCCACGTAGTAGCACAGTAAGCTTTGAGTGTTTCTTTCTCTGCATCGGAATATCCTCAACCCTGGTCAATGACATCAAGAACACGCTCACTCGCAATTTTGGATTTGTATTGGTCTGTTTTTTGGATGAAGCTGTCCTGATCCAGCAATCCAGTGTTATACATATGGTTCAACCAGCGGAAGTACTCTTTTTCCTCTGGACGTTGGTAATGCAGACTTGCTTCATACGTCTCTGGATCGATGTAGTATTCACCGTCATCCGGGGCACCTGTTGCCTGGAAAGCAGGATTCGTTACCGTAATCATGATTCTCCAATCATCCGCGTCCAGTGTTAACGGGATTGTTGGCTGACCATCAATCGTTGGGTGTACGCCTTCAAGACATTCTCGTAATCCTGAAGTGTTCGCACTTCCGGGTATCCGAGTTCTTTCAGTACACGGTGCTGAATCCCAAATCCACCACCTGCATCAAAGTATTTCTGGTCTACCGCATAATACGTCGGCAGCACATAAATAGCCTGATCCTCATTACTGTATTTCAACCGGTCCATGTAATTACCATACAGCTTCTTCAGATTGGGAGCATATTTGTCGATCAGATCCTTCAGACCGAGCATTGCTCCGACATCCACCAGTATGCTAAGCTTTCCTTTGGGTGAGACGATATCCGGATAGTCTCCGCTCGCAGCCATTAAGGATATTTTATCCTCACTACTAACGGCAAAATTCACCGTTAAGGGTTATCCCTTTTTTTTACTGTAAGGACTTTACCAACTCATCCTTCATGCCATTTCAGTGCGGACTGGGATCAACACTGAAGATATCAAAAGTAAGTGGAGTTTTCTATACGCTTGTATCCTTGAACGACGTATCACCGCCGTTCCCTCCACCGCAACCTGCGAGTAAATACATGCAAACACTGGTGCCAGTGCAATCTTCAATTTGGAACTTGCTATAATGGTAATCTCCCTGTTTCATATGTCTGTTTGTCCGGGACTTTTTTATCCCTGTCTATAAGCTCATGAATACCACACCGCAGCCCTATACGGTGAAGCGCAGACCAAATGGCTGCGCTTCGGGTATCCTGATACTTCATTTGTAAATGTACGACCGCTATGTGGCTGCCTGTACAAGCTCGCTTATGCTTTTACTGCGCCTAGTGTCATACCGCCAACAAAATACTTCTGAAGGAACGGATATACAATCAGGATTGGAACCGTTACGACGATCGTAATTGCCATCTTAATTGATTCCGGTGAAATCTGTGTCATTTGCTGTGCCATGTCATTGGCATTCCGTCCAGCACCAGAACCTTGCTGTGTACTCTGCAGTACTTTCATCAGCTCGTACTGAAGTGTCGTGAGATGTGCTTTTGAGCCATTGTAAAGATAAGTATCAAGCCATGCATTCCATTGGCCTACCGCCAGGAACAAAGCGATGGTTGCGAGCACTGGTTTACAAAGTGGTAGGATTATTTTGTAATAGATTGTAAAGTCGTTCGCTCCGTCCAATTTCGCCGATTCCTGCAAGGCATACGGCAGACCATCAATGAATGAACGGATGATGAATACGTTAAAAGCACTGATCATGCCTGGCAATACATATACCCAGAATGTACCGATCAGGTTGAGGTCACGCATCAAGAGGTACACCGGAATCAGACCACCGGAGAAATACATCGTGAGTGCGAGCGTTGTAGAAACGAACTTTCTTAGACCAAAATCAGGTCTGCTCAGTGTAAATGCGATCATTGAGGAACTGATCAATCCGAGCACGGTACCTACAATCGTACGCAGAATGGAAATTTGCAAACCTTGCAGTAACCCTTCATATTGAAAAATCGTTTTATAATTCTGTAACGTGAACTCACGGGGCCATAGGTATATTCCACCGCGTACCGTATCAGCTGAGTTATTTAAAGAGATCGCAAGTACGTTAAGGAATGGATAAAGCGTTACGATCAGCACCAAGGTCATCGCAAGGATATTGAATATATCGAACACTTTATCGCCCCGAGTAGCATTAAATGCTTTGTTCGCCATAGTGACTCCCCTCTCTACATGATGCTTTCTTTGGTGATTTTTTTGAACAAGCCGTTAGCAGTAAACAGAAGGATGATACTGACAACGGAGTTGAATATACCTATGGCTGTACCATATGAGAATCGCCCCAAATTCAAACCATAATTGAGCGCATATAAATCAAGGACTTCCGCGTAGTCGGTAACAAGACTGTTCCCCAGCAACAACTGTTTCTCCATTCCAATACTAACAAGATGCCCAATAGACATGATTAGTAGTACGGAAATCGTAGTCCGAATGCCTGGCAGCGTGATGTGCCACATTTGTCTCCAGCGGTTAGCTCCATCTACACGGGAAGCTTCATACAACTCTTGGTCGATACCAGTGATCGCTGCAAGATAGATGATCGCATTCCAACCAGTTTCCTTCCACATATCTGAAGCGGTTACAATGTACCAGAACAAGTTCCCCTTGGCCATGAACTGGATCGGCTGATCGATAATGTTCAGGCCTACCAAAATGTCATTGATAATCCCTCCATCGGTGGAGAGCATCTTGGTAATGATCCCGGCTACAACGACCCAGGATACAAAGTGAGGCAGATATGACACCGTTTGCACGGCACGCTTGAAGAACATGCCTCTCATTTCATTCAGGAGAATAGCGAAGAATATCGGCACGATAAAACCGACAACTAGCCCCATCAAGCTCATTGCAAGCGTATTTCGAAGTACCAGATAGAAACGTTCATCACTGAACAGCTCTACAAAGTGTTTAAAGCCAACCCACTCTTGATCACCAAATGACCTGGCAGGTTTATAGTTTTGGAAAGCCATCGTCCATCCCCATAGTGGCAGATAGTTAAATACGAAAACCCAAGCTACGAATGGCAATGACATGAGATAGAGATATTTCTGCTGCTTCATTCTGTCCCAAATTCCGTTCCGCCGATTTTTTAAAGGCGGTTTGGGGTCACTGCTTCTGTTCGCGGAAGCGGATTTTTTTGTTAGCGTTTCCATCTCCGTTCCCCCTCCTCTGTTTTATAAAATAATCATACTCGATAGAGCGTTTTCAAAATACCATCTGGATTTTAGAGAAAATCATATAAAAATTAGATATAGGCCTATATAATCAGACATTATTTAGTTGAAATCAGTGATAAATTCTACTTCCGAATGCAAAAAAAGTAATATAAAGGTAAAATGAATCTGATATGGTGAATTTCGAAAACGTTTTATAGAAATCGTTTACTTCAACCTGATGGCATACAAAAAGGACCCTTTCGGGTCCCTATAATTACAATGTGAATTGAATCGTTTGCAGTTTAACGATCCCGAGCAATTGCGCAACAGAAATGGAGGTTGCCGGACAGAATTGATCTCCATGCAGATACGCAAGTATCTCCTGAAATAAGCAGGCGGCTTCCGGACGCTTCATTAACGCCAGGTTGGTGAACGGAATTGAGGATACCAACATCCTGCCTTTCCCTACTTTTGCCTCAAAAGCATACGCGAGCCGTTTGGCCCGATGGAAATGATCGATCACTTCAATCAGCGGCTTCACCCCGTGCAAAGTATCCAAACATATTGCTGGGGTACCGTTCACCAGGTGATACCAATGCCAGTCGGAAGCTCCATCATGCGGGAAGGAGCCCAACAGTGGTAACTGATCGTTCAAATACATGCCCATTGTTGCACCAGGCTGTGTAGCGAACATGAGATAATTCCAAAATACAGGCAGGTACTTGGTCTCCACCGAATCATATAACCCTTCTGCGGTTGGCTGTAACCAAACACTTCCCCCGTTGACCACATAATCAACGACATTGGGTGTTAACGACTGAACGATAACCAAGTCAATCTCCCGGTCTTTCAACAACTGAAATCCATCAATACGATCCACAGCATCATGTTGTGCTTCCCCAAGGAAGGGCTGCAGCTCTGCCACGGTATTCCAGATTCGTTTTGATTGCGAATGAGTCCGATAAAATGGGAAGGACCAGCCATGCCACATATTGACTGCGATCCTCTCCGAATCGCCTGATCGCAGTTCCGCTTCGATTCGAAAAGCTGCTGCCCCTTCATGCGGTGCGGTAGCGACGAGGCATCCCAGTGACATTACAGACCCACATTGGATGTCTCCGGTTTTCCATTCCCCTTTGTTAAGTATCACATCATCGCTAATCAACTTCCACTGTATGGATGCATCCTTAAGTGGCTCTTTACCATAGTGAGATATGCGTACATCCACTTGGATAGATTCACCAGCGTAAAATGTACGCTCCTTGCAACTTAACAATAGAACCACTTCTGCGTTGAATCGCTTGAATTCTTCAGGTGTTGTAATGCCTTTGTCGTCCCAGAATACGTCCAAAATGCCCGTCGTAGCATGTCCCTGGCCCGGAAAGTCGCGGATATCCAGTAACTGTACGCCGGCAGCATCTGGCGTTCGCCGAATCCGCTCCATAGCTTCTTTTAGGGACCGCACCAGATGTGTACCGCTGGCCTGTTGAAAATGCTCCAGATCCGCCATCATTCCTTTGTGTGTCAATGATTCTTCAACGGGTTGTAACCAGGTAGGACGCAGAACGCCCGTATACTTGGCTCGTTCCTGAGGCCGCACATACATGGTGTATTGTGCATGTTCGTGCCCAATGACGGGATGCTCCGCAAGTCGGGTAACTGCATGATAGTCCAGCGTGGTATCCGGCACAGCGGAGTATGCGGATTCCAGCGGGGGATGCCAGTTCAATGACTGGATATAATAATCACCTTCCCGCCCTTGCGCCGGTACCTGTCCAAAACCTGTATTGTCCGTATATAACCGGGTGGGGTCGATATCCTTTGCCCTCGATACCCATGCATTAAGTTCAGGATGGCCATTCGGACCAATAAGCTCATTCCCCATGGAGAACATGACGAATGAGGGATGTCTGTGAAGCGACTGGAGCAACCCGTCCAATTCTTGTGTCAGATAAGACAACACTTCAGCCGGCGCAGACTGATTCGGTTGCTCAAAGAATCGAGACCAATGTGGAAGTTCTGCCTGTACCAGCATGCCCTCTTCATCAGCAGCTTCCCAGAATGGCTCTGGTGCACTCCACCCATGCAGACGAACATGGTTGAATCCGTACGATCTGGCGACTCGAAACTGCTGAATATAATGCTCCTTGTCCCAGACGGGATAACCTGTAAGGGGGAAGATACAGCAATCGACGTACCCGCGCAGATACACTGGTGTGCCATTCAATACAAGCTGCTGCCCGTTTGTTGCAAAGGAACGTACACCTAATGATTGCTCCAGCCGATCCAGTTCCTGTTCACCGTCATGGAGGTGGATCACTACTTTGTAAAGTTCCGGGGATTCATCCGTCCATAATACAACAGGCTTCTCTTTCCCAAGGTCCAATCGCCACTGATCTATTACAGCGTTGATTTCAGTTGTACCTTCTGAGCTTATATCAGCATTCGGAGGAGCACTTAGTTTGACATTACAACTGTATCGATCAAGCCATGTGCCATCCGGATGCTGGATATCCACATGCAATTGCATACCTCTATCCATCTCATTAGCGGGAGCGCTTACAGTACAATGAACCAGAATGGTTCCATTTTCAGCATCTGGTTGAATACGTAACGTCTGTATGCGGCATGGGGGCAGACGGTCCAGATAGACACCACCCGTGATTCCCCCCCAGGCTGTGGCCGTGTGTAATGAATGAATATGGCTACCAGCCAGCGGAAGTTTCATCATATTATCCACGCGAATCTCCATCCGATTCACTTCTCCCTGCTTCACCAGAGAGGTAACATCCCACTTCTGCTGATTCACCAGACTATCCTGCTGCCCGGCGTATTGTCCATTGATCCAGAGATTCGTTGTCCAGCGGACCCCTTTCAATCTGAATATATACTGGCAATCAGGATCGTCTGTTGGAACCAGAACATCCTGAGCATACCAAGCTGAGCCTTCATACTTACGCACCTTGGTCCAGGTATCGAGCCTTCCGTATTCAGGCTCATCTCCATATCCTTGCTCTTCCCATGAACCGGGAATCTGAAGGGTTCCCCATGAGGTGTCTTTACGCTGTGAAGGCGGTAATATCTTTTGTTGAACAAGTTCATCGGACTCCAGATCCAAACAAAACTGCCATGTTCCATTTAAGTTCAATGTATGACGTACAGTGCCTATATCAGACAAATTCATATGTTATAGTCATCCCTTCGTCTGGATTCTTGTAAATCCAGTCTAAGGTATGAGACACTCCGTGACCATTGCTTATCATGGGAAGTGCATGGACAATATGATGAATCTGGAAATATCCAGTGATCCCGAAAACGTTTTATTCAATAAGCATGGGCAAAGCCCGGCATTTCATACTTATTCTTCGTTCATATCAGGGGCAGATTCTTTGGACAGGGACTGGGTTCTGGCTTGTTTGTACGCGGAAGGGGATTCTCCTACATATTTCTTGAACTTACCGTGGAAATAGTCCACGTTCGCATATCCCACTCTGGCTGCAACCTGATGGACCTTGAGTCCTTCATCCAGCAATTCCTTTGCCTTCTCCATACGGACCTTGTCCAGAAATACATTAAAGTACTCCCCTGTGTGATTCTTGAACAACTTGCCCAGATAACTACTGTTATAGTTGAATACTTCAGCAAGTACCTCCAGCTTGAGGTTTTCACCAGGATTACGCTGGATAAATTCAATCATCTGTTTCAGTACGGTATCCTTACTGCCTCCACCCATACGTTGAATAAGTCGATTCAAATGTTCGGCTGCCATCACTTTGAGATCAGACAGCGTGAATTGATGATAGACTTCGTTAATCAGAACCGAGTGTTCCTGCATGATGGAGTGCATATGTTGATTCGTCGCTGCGAGCTTGTTGATCGCGAGAGAAAACACCTGTGAGAACGCCGTCTTGATGGCTTGCTCTGTCCGATGATAGGGAACCAGACGCTCTTCCATCTCACCCAGCACCCGCATGACCGACTCACTACTGCGGATGTCCAGCGCATAATACAACTTGTCCGCAAGTTCCTCCTCATCCGGTTCATGTGCTCCTTCCACAGCTTCAACTCCTGGGCCAATAACGCCTCCACCTTCGCTACCTTCATTCCATAGAATGATACGTTGCTCCGCAAACAAGAAGCGTTCCCCAAGTGTACGATTCGCCTGTGTGTAAGACCGTGCAATCTTAGCAGTGGACTGTACAAGTTCCCCTGCAGCCCCATACATGTGAATATCCCATTCTCCCAGCAGTCCCTCCAGCTCAACATACAGATTCCTTGCAGACGACTCGGATGTGATCACTTCCTTGCTTAACAGACCCAGACCGGAATGGAATGAAAATATGATGCCTCGATCCTTCTGATCAAACGCTTCAATCAGTTTGCGTTTCATGACACTTCCCCGCTGCAAATCTGGCGCCGCATGCATCTCAAGCAGCACGATCTGATAGTGAGGCCAGTGCAGACCCAGGCTGTCTTCTTCCATACTGCCTGCACCCTCCAGACTGTCAAAGAGTAAAGCCTCGATCTGATGTTCCCTATAGACGGTATCTTCACCCGCATGACGCGCCATCGTCTCCCGTTCACGGGTCAGTATCGCAGCAATACGCTCCAGCTCACCAATAATCTCTTCTTCATCCACAGGTTTGAGCAGATAACCATCCACACCAAAACTGATGGCTTTCTTGGCATAATCAAAATCTGCATAACCGCTCAATATCAAAAAGTGCGAACCTGGATGGTTCACGCGCACTTTTTCAATAACATCCAGCCCGGTCATACCAGGCATCCGAATATCTATAATGGTCAGGTCAGGCTCCAGTTCCTCAAAACGAGTGATGGCCTCACGCCCGCTAGCCGCTGTACCGATGACTTGAAATCCATATTTCTCCCACTCGATAATGGTTGTCAGTCCCTCACGTATGCTCGGTTCATCATCCACCAAAAATACTTTATACATGTTGGTCCCCTCCTGCTGGCAAAGTGAAAGAAACCTCTGTTCCTTCCCCATATACACTCGTAATCTGCAATCCATATGGCTCCCCATATGTCAGTGTTAAACGTTGATGTACATTGCGCATACCGATCCGGCTCTTCTCCTGTTCCTCCGGTCCACAGATGAACTGCATCACCTCAGCCAGTCGTTCCGGCGTTATGCCCGCTCCATCATCTTCTACACGTATCTGCACAATGTTCTGTACTAAACGAATACTGATATGAACTCGGACCGTACCCTCTTTGTTCTCCAGGCCATGGACAATCGCATTCTCAACCAAAGGTTGAATAATGAGCGGGGGAATGTACATCTTCTCCACCTCGGGATCAATGTCGATCTGGAAAGCAAGTCGGTCGCCGTACCGAAATTTCTGAATTTCCAAATAGGAACGTACCATTTCAAGTTCAGCCCGGAAGGTCGTTTTTCCGCTGCCAATCTCCAGACTTTTGCGCATTAGCTTGCCCAGCAGCCTGACGATGTTGGCAATCTCTGCTTCTCCTTTGATATGGGCTTTCATACGAATGGACTCCAGTGCATTAAACAAGAAATGTGGATTGATCTGACTCGCCATCATTTTCAGTTTAATTTCTTTCTGGGCGATTTCCAATTGATTGTTCTGTTCCGTTGCCTCTACCACCTGAGTCATGAGTTCATTGATACTTTTCACCATGTAGTTGAACTGTCGTGACAGTTGTCCAATCTCATCGTTGCCATCAATTCGGGAAGTCACGTTCAGGTCTCCTAATGCAAGCTTGTTGAGATGTTTACTCAGCCGCAGCAATCGATTCGAAGTGAGGAACGAGATAATATATACGAATAATAGGGCGATGACCAGCACCAGTATAATAAAAATCATGCCGATCAAGCTGACGGTGTTGGCGTCTTTGACTATATTTTTGGTGGCAAAAACCGAAATCACCTTCAGGCTGTTCATACTCGATCCAGGGCCCAGCTCATCAATAACAATATTAGATGGTTCCCCCCGGAAATCACCCTCTATGGTGCCTTTCGCCTGATTCTGCAGATCGACACCAAAATCAAGCTCATCCAGTGTTTTACCCACGAGCTCGGTATTCTTGGCTGCAACCACATAGCCCTGCTCATCCGTAATCATCGTCTCGAACTGTTCTTGACGCAACAATCCATTCAGCTCATCCTGATTGATTACAATCATCAGTACACCCTCGGTCCGATATTCGGCAAAAGGCACTTTGCGCACCAAACTGAGCTTGTGTACAGGATTGTCTTCCTTATCCGGAATGTAGAACCACCCAATGCTGGTCGTTTTCAATGCCTGTTGGTACCAGTAGCTCTCTTCCGTCTTCTTGTCCACCGGGATGAATTCGAGGTTGTTGATCAAGGTCGGGTTGGTAGAGTAAAAGCGAATACCGGCTATCTCACGGTACAAACGCTTATACTCCTGAAAATCTTTGTATGCAAGATAAGCCGAGGTTAGCTCCACAACGCTCTCGTACCGTTTGTTCACGATCTCCTTGAGGTCCGCGTTAAACATTAAAAGGTTGGATATATCGGTTGGCACACGCAGCATGGTCGCCGTCTGGCTCTTGATCCTGTCCACATTAATGATGGTCTGCCCAATCGCATTATCCAGGGCTTGCTGGCGAAAATAACTGGTCACAGCAAGACCGACGATCAAGACCGGGATCATGACAACCAGTACATAGGAAATGAGCAATTTATGCTTTAATTTGAGATTATTGGTGGTTCGTATCAGCCTTTTAAACATGTCTGCACCTTCCGTCTCCTGTATAAGCGCTTACATATAAAGAGCAGGATCAGGATGTCCTGTCCTTTTAATTTATCATACCACATAACCGCCAGATTTCGGATGGTCATTGAAATGGGTGTATATTGCCAGGCTTCAAGCCAGCCTACCTCTAGCAGAAGAGGCCGCCTTTAACGTGGCGACCGGGCTTACCGAATTATTTTTGCTGACAGAAGTTTAGTGACTCCTAGATGGGCGGAATCCATATCCTTTGGCACGCCATGCAACAATCAGAGCCACCAGTGATAATGCCAAGATGGCCCATGTAAAGGACGATGCCCCCCCTTGATTCAGAAGAACACCTCCCACCATTCCCCCAAGGGCAATAGCCAGATTCCAGACGGTTGTATTAATCGGCATTACGAGATCCACACCCTGTTCGCCAGTAGCTTGAGCAAGGGCAGTCTGTAACAGGGTAGCCGCACCGCCAAATGTCAGACCCCACAGCGCAACCGAACCGAAGACCACAACAACGTGCTCACTCCAAAGACCTAATACAAGGGAAATCAAAGCAAAGCCTGCAAGACTCATGAGAACCAGCATACGCAACCACCGATCAATGAATATACCTGTAACCCAGATGCCCACCAATGCCATCAGACCAAATACAAGTAAAATGAGTCCAACCTTGGATTCCAATCCGACATCGGCGAGAAAAGGAGCAATATACGTGTATAAAATATTATGAGCCAACATCCAGGCCAAAACGACAGTCAAAATGGGAATGACACCGGGGGTGAACAATACTTGCCTGACAGAGATGCGTTTATCAGCTGACTGTCCCGGATAGTCGGGTACTTTCCAGAGCACCCAGAAAATCAGTATAAAGGCCAGCAACGACATTAGCCAGAACACTGAGCGCCAGCCCATAAATGAACCCAGCAACGTACCTGCCGGAACACCGAATGATAAGGCAATCGGCGTTCCAATCATAGCCACAGCCATTCCCCTTCCCTTTAGATGATCAGGTACCATGCGTAATGCATAACCGCCAATCAGGCCCCAAGAGACACCTGCTGCAACACCGGCCATAAAGCGGGCGAATAGTGTCAGCACATAGTTTAACGAAAGGGCAGTAATGGTGTTGAAGACAAGAAAACCGATAATGGACAGAAGTAAAAGCGGGCGCCGCCGCCACCCCTTAGTCAGCACCGCCACAGGTATGGCAGCAACCAAAGACCCAACAGCATAAAAGGTGACAAGCTGCCCCGCCCCTGCCTCTGAGACCTGCAGCCCTTCTTTAATTTGCGGCAGTAACCCCGCAGGAAGTGTTTCGGTCATAATGGCTATGAAACCCGCCATAGCCAGGGCCAGCAACCCCAACCACGGAAAACGATGAGAAGATATATCCGACATCTGTGCAGCTCCTTTTAAGGTAGTATTGAACAAGTAATCAAATTATGGATCGATCATTCCTTATATTATTCAGACTGTCTCACCTTGTCAATGACTTTTGGATCGATTAGTATATAATTAAGAAAAAAAGGGGGAATCTCTTATGGCAAGAACGGGACGTCCGCGCATTTTCGATCGGGATGAAGCCTTATTACAGGCGATGATGCTCTTTTGGGAGCAAGGATTCGAGGCCACTTCATTACTTCAGCTTCGAGCAGCCATGGGGGATATTTCAGCAGCCAGCTTCTATGCAGCCTTTGAATCCAAAGAAGCGCTGTATAAGGAAGTGATAGAACGATATATGGGCACGTTTGGACGCGTGACAGAAAGTTTCTCGGATCTCACCCTGTCACCAAGAGAAGCCATTGAAACAACATTAAGAAGTACCGCAAAAATGCAAACAGACAGCTCGCATCCATCTGGCTGTTTAATTGTGCTCTCAGCCAGCACATGTTCTTCCAAAAACAATCATATCCGTGACATTGCCGCCGAGAAAAGAAAGCTGACTCGCAACCGCCTGCAGGATTGTATCCAGCGAGCTGTGGATATCGGTGAAATTCCTGCTGCCACGAATGTAGCCATGCTGACCACCATATTTGATACCTTTATGCAAGGCATATCTACACAAGCTCGGGACGGTGTTCCTTTTGCAACGATCGATCAGGCTATCACGGAATTCATGGGCATCTGGAACATTGTTCAACATTCAGCCTGACTTTACCTACGAACTGTTGATGGGTTAGAAAAGCCAAAAAAGGCACTCCCACGATTGGAAGTGCCTTCTCAGTTTAAGATCTATCCATATGCTCTTAAGGACGAGGTGTGTCTACACCATTCAGGATCAGTTTCGGATGAATATCGGCGCTCAGCGAAGCGGAGACTGCACAATATTTTTCCTCAGCCATCTGGATGGCTTTCCAGATTCGATAATCCGGGATATCACCATCTACTTTGAAGATCAGATCAATGGATGTGAAGCCTTTAGGCATCTCTTCGCTGCGTGTGCCTTGCGCTTCAATCTCAATCGATTCAATTTTGTCCAAAAATGCGTCCAGAATCATCGTAATATCGATTCCCATACAGCCGCCGAGACCCGCCAGTAACAACTCCATCGGGGTAGCTCCCTTGCTGTCACCACCATAAGCAGCAGTGGCATCCATGCCAACGGCGTAGCCAGAGGGTCCTTCGGAAGTAAACGCGCGTTTGCCTTTCCATACGGTTGTTACATTCATGATGTTATCCTTCTTTCTTCTTCGTAGGTTTCGTTAAAATTCAGTTATCTGCTGCAAGAAACGACGAGTGCGCTCCTGCTTCGGATTCTCAAAGAAAGCCTGTGGACTTGCCTCTTCCACAATCGCTCCATCCGCCATAAAGACGATTTTGTTCGCCACATTACGGGCAAACTTCAATTCATGTGTCACGACCAGCATCGTCATGCCTTCCTCTGCCAGCTCCTTCATAACGGAAAGTACCTCTCCGACCAATTCAGGGTCAAGGGCTGAAGTTGGCTCATCAAACAGCATCACTTCCGGTTCCATCGCAAGTGCTCGTGCAATGGCGACCCGCTGCTGTTGTCCACCGGACAATCGGGATGGATACGCGTCCTGCTTGTCCGACAAGCCCACCCGATCCAGCAGAATCCGGCCGCGTTCGGCTGCTTCGTCACGTTTAATTTTTTTCACCGTAACGAGACCTTCCATCACATTGCCCAGCACCGTCTTGTGCGGATACAGATTGAACTGCTGGAATACCATTCCGGTCTGGCGACGAATCTCCAATACCCGGGCACGCTGGACACGCAGCGAATCAGTACTGTTTACCACAACACCGTTCACTTCAATCTGTCCACCGGACAGCTCTTCCAGTCCATTCAGGCAGCGCAGCAAGGTACTCTTGCCGGAACCACTTGGGCCAAGTAATACAACAATATCTTTGGCATCGACATGCAGATCGATGTTCGTAAGTACTTCATTTTTCTGAAAACGTTTGGTAAGTCCAGTCGTTGTAATCATCGCTTCTCTCCTCCCATCAGTAGGCCCGAGCCAGCCGGCGCTCCACTTGTTCCAGAATGGCCGAGAAGCCGATACTCATGATCCAGTAGATCACACCGATGGCCAGATAAAACGGCATGTTCAATGCATATTGTGATACCAGCAGTTGTGCTGACCGTAATAACTCGGTAACACCAATCGCCGCCACAAGTGATGTTTCCTTCAACATGCCAATAAACGTGTTACCCATTGGCGGGATGGCAATGCGCACAGCCTGCGGGAAGATAATCCGTCTCATCGCTTGAGCGGGGGTCATTCCCGTTGCATATGCAGCTTCCGTCTGTCCTTTTGGTACAGCCTGAATGGCTCCACGGAACGTCTCCGACAGAAACGCACCTGCATTCAGACTGAGTCCCAGACATGCAGCCGTGAGCGATCCCAAGGTCACTCCATAATCAACCAATCCGTAATAGATGACGAATAATTGCACCAGCAGCGGCGTTCCCCGCATGATGGATACATAGAATCTTGCGATCAACCTAAGCCACATCGGTCCCTTCAGACGAGCAATCGCAACGAGCACCCCGATGATGAACGCAAAAAACATGGAGATCACAGTTACATACAGCGTATAGTAAGCCCCCTTCAGAAAGAAGGGGATATTCTCAAATACCAGTTCCATGGGTCAAATCTTCCCTTCGCCTTGCAGGTTCATTATTGCGCAGGCTCTTCACCAAACCATTTTTTGAAAATGGTATTGTACGTGCCATCATCCTTCATGCCTTGGAGGGCATCATTCAGTGCAGCAACAAGTTCCGGATTGTCTTTGCGAACAGCAATACCTGCCTGATCACTCTTAATCGGTTCACCTACAGCTTTGATATTTAATCCGTTGGCATCCACAATCGGTTTCAGCGCGTACATGTTGTTAATTGTTGCGTCAATTCGCCCAGCATTCAGGTCTTTGAGTGAAGAGATCACATCGTCATAGGTTTTAATTGTGAAGTCTCCCACTTTTGGCAACACCTCATTACGCAAATATGACTCATCATTCGTACCCAGACCTACGCCAATCGTTTTACCTTTGAAGTCTTCCAACTTGGTAATATCGTTATTGTCTTCTTTTACAATAATTTTAACTTGATTCGTAATATACGGATCACTGAAATCCAGTACTTTCTTACGATCATCGGTAATGGTCATCTGGCTGATGATGGCATCCAGCTTTTTAGCTTGCAGACTAGGTGTCAGACCGGAGAACTCCTGGGATACAAATTCAACCTCTACACCCAGACGTTTGGCAACCTCACGTGCGATATCGGCATCGTAGCCATCCATTTCTTTCTTATCATTCAGGAAGTTGTACGGTGCGTATGTGCCCATCATGCCCACTTTAATGACGCCAGCAGACTTGATCTGCTCCAGTTCATTACTTGCCTGTGCACCGTTCGTGCCTCCATTGTCTGTTGCCTTACTTCCACAAGCGCTAAGTACGAGCATCGTCATCAGCAGAATCGCTGTCAAAGACCAGCCTTTACGAGTTTTCGATCCATATGTTTTGTTCATTACGTTAACTTCCTCTCATTCGTGTATTTCATCTCATGGTGTACATTGGGTTACTTCGTTGTCCATTAAACCGCAGTTGTACCCATTATTCCCTGCTCTTTGCTTAATCATGTGAATCTTATCTACCCAGGAGTCCATAAAACTCAAAGCTTGCTGCCTCGGCTGCCAGGGATGAAGCTGTCATGGTTGAGAACTTGCTGTGCAACTCATCAGAGCCGAATAACCAGCGGGATATCATCCCTTCAATCATGCTCACCAGCAGCGCTGCTCGAAGTGGCACATCCATGTCCTCAGGCAACATGCCGAGTTCGATGGCACGTTCCATATTGTAACGGAACGCAGTCTCGACGGCATTACGTGTCTCCTCGACCAGACGTTGTACGGATTCTTCGGATACGATACCTTTGAGCAACAGTTCCATAAAATAACGATTCTGCGCAGCAAATGAGAACATGTCGGTGAACAACCTTTCCGATGCTTTCACCATATCCTCTACCGATCCGGCATCCTTGCGGTAGCCTTGCCCAATGGCCTCAAGTAACTTCTCCTTGCCCGTTAATACAATCTCCGAAGCAATGGCTTCTTTACTCTTGAAGTGCCAGTAGAACGTTCCTTGCGCAACACCAGCTTCACGGACGATATCGGAAATTTTCGTCTGATGGTAGCCTTGGGTCGCAAACCGTTCCATCGCTATGCGTATTATCTGGTCCCGGCGTTCTTCTCCGGGTTCCAAACCGTTAATTTTGGTCATTCATGTAACCCTCCCGATTGATCAGTCAGTCAGTTAAGTTATATCCTATGGGATAACTAGGTTTTTGTCAATATAGTTTTAAACAAATGGTTACAGGCATAAGTTGAAGTTGAGTGCATTTGTGATCATAATAGGTGATAGTCTTGTTCAGATGAACAAGCATTGTCGAGCAGGACAGCCTGTGCTGTCATCTGCATTTCAAGGAGGAAGAGAATTGGACATTATATCATCCATTATTATGGGCATCATCGAAGGTTTGACTGAGTTTTTGCCCGTGTCTTCTACTGGACACATGATTCTGACTGCCCACTTGCTGGGTTTATCGGAGGACAACGAGTCAGTCAAAACGTTTGAGGTGGTTGTTCAACTCGGAGCTGTACTTGCTGTTGTTGTACTGTACTGGAACAAATTCATTGATATGTTCCGCTTCACTGGAGGGACACGATCTTATTCCCGCCGCCTCAATCTGGGACATATCTTCCTGGCGATGGTTCCTGCCGTAGTCATCGGACTTGTATTCCGTGACTGGATCAAAGCACATTTATTTGGTCCAGAGACAGTGCTGTACAGCCTCGTTATTGGTGGTATATTGATGATTGTAGCCGAACGCTGGAGTCGCAAGAGTGCACGGATTACTACCCATGATGTCGATGATATCTCCTACAAACAGGCATTCGTCGTGGGGATATTTCAGATCTTGGCGTTATGGCCAGGCTTCTCCCGTTCCGGTTCAACGATCTCAGGCGGCCTCTTTGCAGGGGTAAGCCGTGTAGCTGCTGCCGAGTTCACATTCCTCGTGTCTGTGCCAATTATGATTGGTGCTACGGGATATGACCTGTACAAGAGTATCGATCACCTGAACGGTAGCGATTTCCCGATCTTCGCGATTGGATTCATCGCTGCTTTCATCGTTGCCATGCTTGCGATTAAGACGTTCTTGTCCATTTTGAAAAAATTGAGTCTGACCGTCTTCGCTGTATATCGCTTCGTCCTGGCAGCTGTGTTCTTTATTATTTTGATGTAGTCTTACAATCCTATTCATTAGACAGGCAAAATCAATGGCGGCCCCGTGTTCCCTTCGGAACGAGGCCGCCATATTTTATATTCTGTACTATGCTTTTGTGACTTCGTGACTCCCCTGCACTTCTTTCTTTATCGCTCGTTTAGATCATTGGTGATCCCGACTTAGGTATACTATGTAACATGGGCAACCAGACTGTTTACTACTGAAATGTCTTCTGGCTTAATACCACTCTTTCACTTGAATATTCCTTTGTTTCTTCCGAACTTTTAATTTCTCCAGCAGATTATATCTATTTTGCTTCTGTTCCTGTAACAGTTGCTTTACACCTCTCATTAACAATCTGTACCTTTGGTCATCATTATGGCTGAGTTGGTGCATTTCTTCAAAAATGGTTTTGTTCATATGTATCTCGTTTCACCCCAGTATTCGGTTTGTAATACCTAGTATACAGAGACACACTGAACAAATTCTAAACAACTCCCGTTCCATCTCCTATTACGTACCATTTTCAAAAGCAAAAACCCCTTCCCAAGTGATGCGGTAGGAAGAGGTCATGAGATAGCTTCTGCTTAAACGAACACGAAATGAATTAAACTTTGGATTCAAGCGTCTCCAAATACTCGGAGATTTGAGCAGGTGTTTTAGCCCATTTGCTATGCAGATGTGCGATCTTCTTGCCGTTCTGGAATACGAGCAGGCTCGGAATGCCGCGTACACCATTCTCTTCAGCAAACGGCTGGAACTTCTCTGCATCCAGGGCATAGAAGGTTTTATCTGTATGCTGATCGATAACGTCCCCGATAAAGCGATCCAGGTTTTTGCAATCCGGACACCAGGTTGTATCAAATTTAATGACGGTAAAACCATCAGAGTTAATTGTATCCAGATATTGTTGTTCACTTTGAATTCTTTCCATAGGTCTTCTCTCCCTTGTATGTTCCTTTTTTGGCTGATCTTCATTGTACCTCGTATAGTTACAATTGAAAATAGGCCGGATGGAGTTAACGATACTGCTTGTACAGATTAGCGGGACTGAGCTCCCGTATTTCCTGAATTTCCGCAACTGTGAGCTCAGGTGCATTCGAAGCGGCAATATTATGCAGCAACTGCTCTCCTGAACTGGCACCAGGGACAACAGCTGCCACGGCAGGGTGGGATAATGCGTAACGAATAGCCGTCTGAGCCATACTGCGTTGGTCCGTGACAAGACGACTTAGTCCTTGGCGAATGATGTGCAGTTGCTCTGGCGTATAATCCAGGTAACCTTTCTCTGCCTTGGCAGATCCGGAATCGGCGAGCACACCACTGGCTACAGGTCCACGAGCGATTACACTAATACCGTTTTGCTCAAGTAAAGGTAACACTTCCTCTTCCGCCCGGCGATCTGCCACACTGTATTGGTTCATGACGCTGACGAGAGAAGCCCTCTTCACATATTCCCGGATGACATTCGGACGGATGGAGGAGATACCGTAATAACGGATAAGTCCTTCCTGTTTCAGTTCCTCGAAGGCTTCAATTGTTTCTTCAATGGGATCGTCCATCGTACCGCCATGCAGCTGATACAGATCGATATAATCCGTCTGCAGTCGCTTCAAACTTTCATGTACAGCTTGCTTAATGTAAGCTTTGGACGGGTCCCACGACCAGCCCTCTTTACCGGCAATACGACGATTACCTACTTTGGTTGCTACAATGACTTGATCCCGACGTCCTCTAATCGCTTGTCCTACAATTTCTTCATTACGCCCTGCGTCATACAGATCGGCTGTATCCAACAGATTGACGCCATGATCCAGAGCTTCATGAATTAGAGCTACGGCAGGTGTTATATCGGTTCCGAGAGACATACAGCCCAGTCCAATCTCAGACACCATCAATTCGGATGTACCCAAATGATTTTTCTTCATGTGTGCATCTCCTTCCATTACGTTCTGCAAGTATCCATTGTATCATTCTTGCTGGCAAAAATCGCATGCCAGACTAGAGCAAAGTTTTGCTTTTAAGTCACCAAAAAACCTGGAACTACTGCAGCTCCAGGTTTTCTCATGATAACGATATGAATTATTAAACGAGTATGTCAAAATCTATTTCACTTCAACGCGTGGTCTGGTTTTGCTTGCATGAGATGAATTGGATCTTTTCATCATACCGGAGACGGTACTAAACAACTTATCTCTTGCTTGTTTGTTCCTCATCAGGTAAGTTACGCCTGCACCGATAGCCGTCATCATGATTCCTCTTCTTTTAGACATGTGCTTCTCCTCCTTCAGGATAAATGTACATCGTGTCTTGTTTGACAATTACCCTTTGAGAGGAAAACGAAACGAAGCGGAAGCATGATCGCGCAAAAAAAAATGACCTCCGAATTAAAATTCAGCGGTCATCTTCCACTCGCTCTTTTGCGGCTCCGCAGAACAAGAACAGTTAAACAAGCTTTCGTACATATGATCTCGTTCAGGCACCTGCTCACATCTCCACCTTATTAATCAGATGGCGTTGCCACATGAGTCATTTCTTCATGTTTGTAGGTCGAGCCATCCGCGGTCAGATAAAAGTGGCCGATGGGATGCAGATCTTCATCCAGTTCATAGATCAGTGGAATGCCTGTCGGAATGTTGAGGGCCATGACGTCTGCCTCGGACAGCTGGTCCAGATGCATGACGAGTGAACGAAGCGTGTTACCATGCGCAGAGATCAGCACTCTTTTGCCAGCCGACACCATCGGTTTAATCTCCACATTCCAATAATCCAGCACACGCTTCGATGTATCCATCAGGTTTTCCGTAAACGGGATAGTGCAATCAAGGCGCTTGTACTTGTCCAGGTCCTGCACATATCGATCATCGTTTTCGTCCAATGCCGGGGGTGATACGCGAACGGAGCGTCTCCATTCCTGCACCTGATCTTCCCCATATTTCAAAGCCGTCTGCTGTTTATTTAACCCTTGCAAAGCACCATAATGGCGTTCGTTCAGCTTCCAGGTCTTCGTAATGGGAATCCACATGAGGTCCATCTCATCCAGCGCAATATCGAGTGTACGGATAGAACGTTTCAGAACAGATGCATAAGCGCAATCAAAATCAAACCCCTGTTCCTTCATGATTTTCCCTGCTTTACGAGCTTCTGCATAACCATCCGTCGTCAGATCCACATCTGTCCAACCAGTAAATCGGTTCTCCACATTCCACATGCTCTGTCCATGGCGAATCAAAACAACTCTGTACATAACTGTGAACCTTCCTTCCATGGAAACATTACCCCAAGTTCAGCAAGATATGCTTAACTACATTTAACTACATTAATAATACGGTGCCATCATCAGGTATACCACGACACCTGTAGAGCTGACATACAACCAGATTGGCATGGTCCAGCGTGCAATTTTGCGGTGTTTCTTTAGCTGATTCGTCCAGCCCCATACAAGTGTGAACAACGCCAATGGAACAATGAGGGCAGCCAGTATACTATGCGTGATCAGAATGAAGAAATAGATGGAACGAATGATGCCTTCGCCGCCAAATTTGGACGTTTCTGGTGAGAGGTAATGAAACGTCAGATATGTCACAAGGAATAAAAGGGTCGTTGAGAATGCAGCAAGAATGAATCGTTTGTGCAACTTCACATTACGCTTGATAATAGCAATGAGCGCTGCGAGCAGGAAGATGAAGGTAAAACTGTTAAACACGGCATTAAAACGCGGCAACACCGTAATATCAAAGGTTACATCACCTTTGTAACCAATAGATGGTGCGAAGAACAATAATAAAATAATGACATTAGCGAGAATGGAAATCGTGATAATGATGCCTGCGAAATTTTTATTGCTCGTCGGGGATGGAATGTTCGACTCCCCTTTGTTATTTTTGCCCAATGCCAAATCCTCCTCATATCCTAACTTCTATGTTCTATATCATTATATCGCGGCAAATCCGGGCTGTTAAGTGACAACACTCTGAACAAAACGTGACACAAACGACGTTAGTGTGCCCGTTACTGCCATTTTCATACTTACCAAGACAGCAAGATGTTTACCACAGCTCAAATTTGTGTTATAGTTAGTGTCATTAATCACATACGCGTTAAACCGGAGGAGCCTGTCACCAAGGGCCCTCCTTGTCTTTTTTTAGGCATGAATGGCACTTTTTATTAATGCTGTTCTATGCCTTTTTTTGTTTTTTAGGCTTGGAATCTTTCGCCCTTGGGCTGGTAATCCTATAAAAACGCAACTGCTGGAGAGGAGCACACCTATGGAATTTATTTTGGTTCTTGCACTTATTTTGATCTTCACCAAACTTGCTGGTGATTTGTCCGTCAGGCTCGGTCAACCTTCTGTTTTAGGTAAACTGATTGTCGGTGTCATCCTGGGACCTGCGCTACTTGGTTGGGTTCAACAGAGTGATTTCGTCCATTACATGGCCGAGATCGGGGTATTATTGCTTATGTTCATTGCCGGACTGGAAACAGATTTGGATCAATTGAAGAAAAACTGGAAAGCAGCCTTCGCTGTTGCTGTTGGTGGTATTATTTTACCCTTCATTGGGGGATACAGTTCTGCTCTTGCCTTTGGCATGTCGCAGACACACGCGATGTTCTTCGGATTGTTGTTCTGTGCAACTTCGGTAAGTATCTCTGTACAGACATTGAAGGACATGGATCAACTCAGCTCGCGTGAAGGCACCACGATTCTCGGAGCGGCTGTTGTGGATGACGTACTCGTTGTAGTTCTCCTTGCTGTCATGATGAGCTTGCTCGGAACAGGTGGAGGAGACGTTTCCATCGGATGGCTGATTAGCAAGAAACTGCTGTTCTTCGTTATTATCATCGCTGTTGGTTGGTTGGCTGTTCCACGGATAATGAAATGGATGGCACCACTGCGGGTTACCGAAACGGTGATTACGACAGGCCTTATTATCTGCTTTGGCTTCTCGTATTTTGCCGAGTGGATGGGTGTTGCCGGTATCATTGGTGCTTTTGCCGCAGGGATTGCGATTTCCCAAACGAAATTCAAACATGAGGTCGAAAGCAAGCTAGAGCCAATTGCCTACAGTATTTTTGTACCCGTATTCTTTGTCAGTATTGGACTTAATGTCACATTCGATGGTGTCGGTTCACAGATCTGGCTCATTATTGTGATTAGCATCATCGCCATTCTGACCAAATTGATTGGTGGTGCGCTTGGTGCAAGATTTACCGGATTTGATCTGACATCTTCCATGGCTATTGGCTCGGGAATGATCTCCAGGGGTGAAGTTGCCCTAATTATCGCTTCTACCGGACTCGCTGCCGGATTGCTTGATCCGGAGTACTTCACCAGCGTCGTGATCATGGTTATTATCACTACCTTGGTTACACCACCGTTGCTCAAGATCACCTTTGCACGTAAAAAGGGAGAAAAGCGCGTGGAAAGAGGTATTGAGGAATCCCACCTGAGTGGATAACTCAGAAGAAAGATGTAGTTGTGAAAGTGGTGGTGTGGACGCTCTGATGCAAGCGTAGCAGCGTTTCATGTCGTTAATGACTTTAATCGTGAAACAAACGCCGCTTTGATCCATTCACCTTCAACCCGGGAGGTTGGAGAGGATCAGAGCGGCTTTTTTATATTATCATAAAATCCTAAGTATTCGTGATCCTTCTCAATTCCTCATAATTCGTTACAAAACAAAAAAAGACCACCTTATACTCAAGAGGTCTTCGATCCTTGCACATTTGCAACAGGCTGTCCCATTTTAAGTTAACACGCCAACGTAAAACCCAATCGAAATAAAGACAACGCACCATACAAATGCACCAATGCCCGATACGAGAACGTACCTGCCGATAGCCATCTTGCTAATTCCGGAGAAACAACACATCAGATGACGAATGCCTGGAATGAAGTAACCCAGGATGATGGACCAATATCCGTATTTGAGAAACCACGCCTCCACCCTGCTGAATCGTTTGGCGTTAACGCCGACCCACTTGCCATATTTTTCAACCAGCGGCCTGCCCGCCTTCTTGCCGATCATGTAACTGAGCAGCCCCCCGGTAAATGCCCCACCGAAACTGACGGCAATGGATACGGAGTAATTCAATACCGAGATGGAGGCGAGATATCCGACAAATGTCATCATCACCTCATCCGGAATCGGCATGCCAATGACACCAAGAGCCAGTAGTCCGTATATTGCGAAATATCCATATTGACCAATAAATTCTTTTGCAAATTCCATACTGACTCGCTCCTTATTTCGGTTCCACAATATCCTTCTCATGAGAGGCTAGCACTTGTTTTAGTGATGGGAATCGGATTTGGCTCACCATGAGACCAGATAGTACAATAATGACAAGATAGGCTACGCCATGTGTGAAATAAGGACTCCAGAGCGCGAAAAAGGACATCAGACCCCCTGCAAATGTAATCGGCATCCCGACAAAACCACTGCTTGCTGTCTTCTGACAGTTATAACGGGCCAGACGCAATGCACCGCACACCGGAAACAATGCGGTCAGTGCCATCCCGAGCACGCTCACTTCATTCATGGAGTTCAGGTACAGAATCAGCACAGGGGCTGTTCCGAACGAAACTACATCAGCAAGTGAATCCAGGGCTTTGCCGAACTCACCCTCACAATGCAATTTGCGGGCTGCATAGCCATCAAACAGATCAAAGAACATCGCTACCCATATCATCATCACAGCCAGGGCGAATTCACCATGAATAGCCATAATGACTGCCAGCATGCCCGAACTCAGATTCCCCAAGGTTAAAATTGATGGTAAAGACTTCATAAGATTTGACTCCCTTTCGTACTAGGCTTTAGGAAAAATAATATAAAAACGGACTCCATCCGGTGTGTTCTCCACTCCATAATTGCACCCATGCAGATCAAGGATTTGCTTCGCAATGGCCAGGCCGAGCCCGGTTCCCCCCATTTTGCGATTACGTGAGCGCTCTACTCGATAGAACCTCTCCCATATAAACTGCCGCTCAGCTTCAGCAATTCGCTCGCCCTTGTTCTCAATGGAAATGTGAACAAAACCGTCACGCCTGCTGATCTCAATAGTTATATCGGTATGTGGTACCGCATGACGTATAGCATTCATCATGATATTGAAAATAACTTGCTCCAGCTTGCTTCGGTCACCCTCAACCGTCTGCTCTGTTGTGGATACAAGCACCACATCCAATCCTTTGTCCTTCAGTTGCGGACCCAGACGGCCGGCGATATCTTCAATCATGTCAGCCATTGCAACAGCATCTGTATTCAATTGAATCGCTGAGGATTCCAATCGCACCAGATCCAGCATCTCTTCAACCATCGTTTCCATCTTGATCGCCTCATCAGCGATAATCTCAATGTAACGCTCCCGTTTGTTCTCACTCACGCCATCCTTAAGCCCTTCGGAGTACCCCTTGATAATGCTGATTGGCGTCTTAAGTTCATGTGATGCATCGCCAAAAAACTTGCGTTGACGCTGTTCAATCTGCTGCTTCATTTCCATATCTGTGCGCATCTGTGTGTTGGCCTGCCTCAGCTCTTCCAGTGTCTTGCCCAAGGTTTCCGATAATGCATTCAGACTATTGGACAGGCTGCCGATTTCATCATTACGCCGAATTGGTGATTTCACCGTAAAATCCAGCGTAGACATTTTCTTGGCAACATGGTTCAAGGCCAGGAGCGGCTTAGTTACAATTCGGGACAAGAGCAAGGCCAATAACAGAATTAATACAAATGCGCCAATACCAAAATACGCATAAAATAAACGTGTTGCCTCATTTGCTTCCCTCATCTCTTGCAGAGAAGTGAGCGAGAAGATCAGTTGTTGCTCAGGTCCTGAACGATGCACTGGAGCAATGGTGATCACATTCCGAACACCGCTCCAGCTATCCGTCCATTCTTCATTAAGCATTTTCCCATTTGCCAAGGCCAGTTGATCTTCGGTGGATAAAGGGAAACGGCTATCCAGTGCCTGCACGAGCAGTCCCTGCCTCTGACTCCACGTTGCCAGATTGGGAAGAACAACCTCGGTCAATACACCTGACCATTCCTGCACCGGTTCAATCGATTCCTGAAAACTTTCTGTTCCCCATGCAGCAGAATTGGCATCCTGGATTTTGAATGGATAGACCATGGACCCGCTGCCCGGCCCTCTAACCGTCAGTTCCTGCCCATACTTCAGATGGGACGTAATCCAGCCTGCATTCTCACTATTGATAAACAAGGACAAGGATACCTTCACGTGAGTCCCGTCCTCCTGAAGCAGCGTTATGTGGAACGGGTCATTAACCAGTCTTCCGGTATTCGTCAGGATGACCAGATGCGACTGATTCTGACGCATGAACTTCCCGGTCTCCTTAGCTAATTGCAAATCACTCCAATGTCCATTGGAATATTGCTGTTCGAACTTGGACAGCTTTTTCTTCATACTGCTGACCTTCTGATGCTGATAAAAATCAGGAAACCAGACCAACTGGGCAAAAACCGTTGTTCCGTATAAAAGAACCAGACATCCGGCCATGACCAGGAATAGCTTCATCGTTACGCCATTTCTTCTCATGCTTCTGCCTCGAAACGATATCCGGTACCAATCACTGTCCGGATGCACTTGGCTTCATCACCCAGTTTGCTGCGCAGCTTCTTGATGTGAGTATCCACAACACGTGAGTCCCCTTCAAAATCAAATCCCCAGATCCGATTCAAAATGGCATCCCGGGACAATACAATGCCTGCATTTCGTACCAAATAAAGCAACAGATCGTATTCCTTTGGCGCAAGCTCAACTTCAGCCCCGTCCTTCTCCAGCCGCCGAGCCCATGGATCAAGGGTTACGTGTCCGAAGCAAATCACACCCTGCTCTCTTGCAAATGAACCTTCAACCCGCTTCATTAAGGTCTCTGCACGTGCAACCAGCACACGTGGACTGAATGGCTTCGTGACGTAATCATCTACGCCCAGCTGGAATCCATGAATTTTATCGTCATCCTCAGACCGTGCAGTCAGCATGATAATAGGTACGGTGGATTGGGAACGAATATGCCCGCATAATGTCCATCCATCCATTTCAGGCATCAAAACATCCAAAATAACCAGATCCACCTCATGCAAAGCCAACAGTTCCAATGCCTGTACTCCATGTTCTGCTTCTAAGACGTTCCATTGTTCTTTTATGAAATAATCGGCCACAATCTCACGAATGCGGCTTTCATCTTCCACCAGAAGCACTGTTCTGATCATGGCCGACTCTCCTTTTTAGATTCCTGATAATAACATACCTATTCCATGTGTCGTTCATGTGTCCATACATGTTTTGGAATGAACCCCATGATATATACGATTAATATAAGCCAAAAGTTACTAATTTTTATCAAAATGCGCACAAAAAAGAAGCTGCCAACGAGCAACTTCCTGCTCATTGACAGCTACTTGAATGATATCGAATTGTGTTATCCAGAAGTAATGCGCTACTACTGCGCGCTCCCTGGCAACACTTAACGTTGTTGCTCCAGACGATGTGCCACATGCAGTGTTGGGCCAACAAAACGGTTCAGCGGGAATCCGCCAGCAATCGCTTTGGTCACGAAGGCTTTACCTTCACGAACAGCCTCTTTCACTGTAAGACCACGAGCCAACCCTGCAGTAATCGCTGCAGACGTCGTGCAACCCGCGCCATGCGTATATCCGGAGCCGACAACATCGGCTTCAAACCATTCGTAGTTGGTTCCATCATAGAGTAGATCCATTGCTTTACCCGGGTTAATCACACCTCGGTCTTTGATCAGTACATGCTTCGAGCCATGGGCATGAATTGCTGCTGCCGCTGCTTCCATCTGCTCTTTGGAGCGAATCGGTCCACTCTTCGCCAGTTGGGATGCTTCGAACAGATTCGGTGTAACCAGATCAGCACCTGGCAACAGGAATTCGATCATCGCTTCCGTATTTTCCGGTTGCAGTACTTCGTCTGTACCTTTGCAGACCATTACCGGATCGATAACGATCTGTGGCAAGCCACTGCGGCGAATATGCTTCGCTACCAGTTCAATAATATCTACAGAACCGAGCATACCTGTCTTCATTGCATCGAAACCGATGCCGTCCAGAACAGTGCGAAGTTGCGCTTCAACTACATTTAATTCAACAGGAAAGACCTGGTGATCCCATGTTTCGGGCTCCATTGCCACAATCGTAGTCAGTACGGTCATGCCATACACACCCAGCTCCTGAAAAGTTTTCAAATCAGCTTGAATCCCTGCTCCGCCGCTCGTGTCCGAACCAGCTATTGTTAATGTTTTTGGAATCGTCATGGTAGTCGCATTCTCCTTCGTGTCTCAGTTGACATTATCCTATCCCTTGTACGAGCGGATGTCAATGGCATCTGAAGCCATACGGAGCATGCCTTTTAGGATGATTCAGTTCACATCTTTGGTCTCCAGACGAACCATGGACATCGAAGCAATCCATATCCCTATAGCTCCAAGGGTCAGAGGGATAATAATAAGCGAATGAATGGAAATTTCCGACCCGTTGAATCCGGAGCAGACAATCAAAACCAGCAGAATGGACGAGACCATTGTGGTTGTAACAGAATGCTTACGCATACCGAAGAATAGGGGAATGAGTGCCATACTCGCAGCCGATAAAGAACTCATAATGTACTTCACCAGAAGTCCCAATACATCCTGATTCGTCAATGAGCCAGGAATGAAGGAGTAGAATTGATTAACAATCAGCAGCAGTGAACCCATCAACAGATCGTTAACCATAATCATAACAAACGTAAAAACAAACACGATAATCAATTTGGCAGCGATAATTTTATGACGCTGGATGGGATAGGTGAACATGACGTTCATCGTTTTATTTCTATACTCACTGATCACCAGCTTGGTTAATAAAGCTCCTGCAAATATGATAAAGGTCGCTCTCACAAACGTATCGATAATCGTAAAGGCAGTCTGGTAATCGGTATAGGCATAATCTTCCGCTCCCACATCCACAAATCCAATCATGATCAGGAAAAGAAGAATGGCTATATTGGCAATACCTGCACCTGCAAAATTTCGTGCAAAACGGTGCTTCCGCATCTCAAGTCTGATTAGTTTAAGCAACGTCTTCATCCCCTTTCACAAGCTTCATGAAGTGTTCTTCCAGGGAATGAGCCCGTTTGGATATCGATTCGATCTCAATGCCATGCTGGATCAGCTTGGTGGTTAATTCCGATGGAATGATTCCCGGATCATAGATGCGTAACGTTTGGTCATCAACCAGTTTATAATTACTCAAACCAAGCTGATGTTCAATGACATAGGTCGCTTTACGGATATCTACCGCCTGTAACTCGATGTACTCATTTTGACTTCCGCGAATGCTCTCCATCGAGACCTCCTCCACCAAACGACCGCCACGAATGACACCCACCGTGTCGGCAATCTGCTCTATCTCGCCAAGGATGTGACTGGAGACCAGCAGGGTGATCCGATACTCATTGCTAAGTCGCTTGAACAAATCTCGCATCTCTCGAATCCCTACCGGATCCAATCCGTTAATGGGTTCATCCAGAATAAGCAATTCAGGAGTGGTTATGAGTGCACGAGCCAGCCCGAGCCTTTGCTTCATACCCAGAGAGAAGTCTTTAACCGATTTCTTGCCCGTATCTTTTAACCCTACCATTTCCATCGTGTTGTCGATGATCTTTTTGTTGTAGAATCCCATGTATTCACAGTGCAGCTCCAGATTCTCGCGAGCAGACAGTCTATCGTAGAAAAAAGGATATTCAATAATACTGCCCATTCGCTTCAGCACTTCATAGGAGGTCGGCGTAAGCTTCTCTCCAAATAGTTCAATCTCCCCTGTGGTTGGTTTGACGAGATTGGTGAGCATCTTCATGATGGTTGTTTTACCTGCACCATTCGGACCGAGAAATCCATAGATCTCACCTTGCTTTATATTCATATTGACGTTGGATACAACCTCTGCCCCTTCATATACTTTGGTCACATCTATTGTTCGTGCGATATAATTCATCGTCTTGTTCTCCTTTACGCCCCCTGTCCGGGTTCCTATATCTATATTGTAAAGAGAAAAGTCTTCTTTTTTATTAATCAAATCTTACAAAAACCTTAAGTCTGACCGGAAATGCCAACGCTGGCTCTATCAGGCCTTTAGGGTAACCGAAAATACAGTCCGTTGATGTGGCACACTATGCAAGTGAATGCTTCCACCCATCTGTTCGACTAGCCGCTTCGTGATCGTCAGACCCAGGCCGCTGCCCTGATAGAGTCGATTGCGGGAATCTTCCAACGTATACATGCGTTCGAACACACGACTATGCTCGCTCTCAGGAATCCCTTTTCCCTGGTCCCAGATCTGTAGCGTCACAGGTCCACCTATCGAATGGTTGAGCGAAAGTCCTAGCACCTTACCCTCTGCTCCATATTTCATCCCATTGGTAATGAGATTATCCAGCACACGGTCCAATGCTTCTTCATTCGCTTGCACGAAGATATCACCATCAGGAATCTCCAGCTCCACGTGCAACCCGAGATTCGTCAACATTTCATAAAAGGAGAGCATCTTCAACCGACATAATTCGCTTAGATTCACCCGACTAAGCACCAGATCCGTGTCTCCGGATTCCAGCTTCGCCAGATCGAAAAAGGAATGAATCAAACGCAACACTTCCTGCGCCTTCTCCTGTATTTTCTCTGTCATAATCTTGCGTTCCTGATCGGTTAATGATGGGCCGTGCAGCAAGGTCTCACTATAACCCAGCACAACGGTGAGCGGCGTTTTCAGATCATGTGAAATGTTGGAAAGCATATTACGCATCTCCTTCTCCTGGTTCGCATAACCGGCTTTGGCGCGGTGGGCATAGTCCAGCAGCTGGTTCATGTCTTTCAGAAGCTGGCTGACTTGGTCATCACTATTGAATACGAGCAAGCGCTCAAAGGTGCCTTGATCCAGAATCGCGGATATTTTCTGATGAATATAGGACAGGTGTTGGGGGCGTTTCCGCAATCTCATCCACAATCCAATGACGGCAATGGCCAGAATACCCGTTGTAATGGCAAAAATCAGTGTCATCCCTGCTCCGCCTCCAGCTTATACCCGATGCCCCAGAGTGTCTTGATATATTGGGGAGCCGAAGGATCCGCCTCCAGTTTCTCACGCAGACGACGCATATGTACGTTAATGATATTTTCGTCCCCATAATAATGATCGTTCCAGACGGAAGCGTAGATCTGCGCCTTGGTGAACACTTTGCCAGGATGGGTAACCAATAGCTTCAGGATGCCAAATTCCTTGGATGTCAGTTTGACGGGTGTACCTTCGCGCTCCACCTCGTACGTCTCCATATCAACCACGAGTCCACCAATGTGAATACGTTGATCTTTAACCATTTCAGTCACAGGCGGAGTGGTATAATTGGCGCGGCGAATCGCGGCTTTGATGCGGGCAGTCAGTTCGATTAACGAGAAAGGTTTGCTCAAGTAATCATCTGCGCCGAAACCCAGGCCCAGCGCTTTGTCCACCTCCCCATCTTTCGCAGACAGAATAAGCACAGGCACCAGACTGACTGCCCGAATGGTTTGCAGCACATCCATCCCACTTTTGCGGGGCAGCATCAGATCCAGAATAACCAGATCATACCCAGGTTGTGACTGGCTGAACTGACGTTCTGCCTCTAAGCCGTCATATGCATAAGTGACGTCGTAGCCCTCTTTTTCCAAGTAGGGTCCGACCATCTCACTAATTGAACGATCATCTTCAACAAGCAACAAGCGGTGACTTAACACATGTTTCCCTCCAACATGAACATTTTTCTTTATTACCTCACAGTTTGTTTGAATTGGCAATGACATACGAAAAAACCTGACAGGATCATCACTTTGAAATCAAGTGTGTTTCCTGCCAGGTCTATAAGCGTCTGTAGATTAATGCTGGTGCTTCTAATCTCTATAACCGTTCTCGCTGTGGATCCAGCACAGTCCAATGGTTCCTGCACCTGCATGGATACTTACCACAGGGATAAACGGCATGATTTCGGTCTTTAATTTAGGGAGCAGATTGGCAATCTGCTTCTTGATTGTGACGGCTTCTTCCTGATTGTTCGCATGCATAATGCACACATGCTTTACTTTCTCCACATCCAGCTTGAGCATATCCAGCATGCGCTCTTTCGTCCGCTTGAACGTGCGAATCTTCTCATTCACAACCACTTTGCCCTCTTCAAATCGAAGCAGCAGATGGATCTTGAGCAGTTGACTGATGATCAGCTGTGTCCCCGACACCCGCCCACTGCGGTGAAGATGCTGAAGACTGGCGGGTATGAGGTAAAAGGACATATTATCAATCATCTGTTCAATGTTTACTTTGATCTCGGCAGCTGAACATCCCTGCTTCTGCCATTCCAGTCCTTGCATAATCATCTCACGGTGAGGATAGGCGCCTGCCTTTGAATCAATTGCGGTCACCGTCACTCCTGCAATCTCTGCAGCCTGCATGGACGTATGCAGCGTTCCGCTCAGTGCAGTAGAGCAATGAATCGTAATAATCTCATCGTACTTGTCTTTGAGCGACTCATACAGTTCAATGAACTCACCAATGGGTGGCTGCGAACTGCTCGCACGTGAAGACTCCGCAAGTTTCTCATAGAACATTTCAGATGTGATGTCATCGGTTTCCCGGTAACATTCCTCTCCAAATACGATGCGCAGCGGTACGATATAGATATGATTTTGCTCCGCAAAAACGGGATCCAGTGTACTGGTACTATCGGTGACCCATGCAATTTTCTTCATGACATCCTTCTCTCTTGCCGGATTGTTCGTTCTGTATCTCAATCATCAGGCACAAGCCCGGCGGTTTTTATTTAAAATTTGAATATTACATATTGTAAACGTTTGCGATTCTACCTCTCAATTATAAAGGAACGGACAGACCGTTGTCTTGTGGCGCAATCATGAACAACCCTTTTAATTCCATTTTTAGCTAAAAAAATGTCTTGCCTGTGAAGGAATAAATTGGTATGCTGTTGTCCTTCTCTCTTTTTCGCCTTGACTGAAGTGAACGGAACCGCCGTTCAATCCACTTATCGGAGGTGTCACATGCTTTATTTCACCCTGGCTTCCAAAGCCTACTCCCGGAATCTGCAATACCGCGGGGCACACATGGTACATAACCTGGCAAGCGCCATGTTTGGTTACATGTACGCCTGTCTCTGGATCGGCATCGGGGCCGACCACACGCTCGGGGAATACGGGACACAAGGGATGATCAGTTACATTGCGTTCACGCAATCCTCTCTCTGGATCTCGGGTTTTCTCACGAACGGACTGGGTATCCCCTTAACCGTCAGGACAGGGCAGATCGCGCTGGATCTCATGAGGCCAGTTCATCTGTTCACCCACCTGATGGCACGCGAATGGGGGCAGATTGCCTACCAGTTCGTGTACAAAAGTATTCCGATCTACCTGCTCTTCTCCATTGTCTTTTCCCTGGATTGGCCCTCAGACGTTTCAACGCTGTTCTATGCCGCACTTGGTCTTGCCAGCGCCGCATACTTGTCCATCTGCATGAACTACATCATTGGTGCTACGTCAATGTGGACCACGGAGTCTTCCTGGCTTCACTGGGGCAATCACGCCATGATGAATCTGCTGGCTGGTTTCTTCATTCCACTGGAGTGGCTACCGGACTGGCTTGAACGACTTGCCTGGCTATCCCCCTACCCTTTCCTGCTGTATGTACCTACCCGAATCTACCTTGGTTTCGAAGATGGCTCCTTGCTATGGGGAACCTTGCTTTGGTGCGTCTTCATGACGTTGATCTGTCTTGCGATCACTCAAGTGTTACGTCGTAAAGTGGAGGTGCAGGGCGGATGAAACGGACTTCCTGGTTCAAATTATATAAAATGCTCATTCGAACAAGCATCCGCAGCCGGATGCAATACAAGTTCAATTTCATTATGGCGTCCGTACTCGCCGCTTTAATTCAGATCTCCGAGTTTCTGATGGTTGCTCTGGTGCTGCATAAATTCGGAGCGATTAAAGGCTGGTCCCTCCATGAGATCGGTTATCTCTTCGCCATCATGACCCTATCCAAAACACTGTACCGTACATTCGG
The DNA here is from genome assembly GCF_054161325.1 of Paenibacillus sp. Z3-2. Taxonomy (NCBI): domain Bacteria; kingdom Bacillati; phylum Bacillota; class Bacilli; order Caryophanales; family Paenibacillaceae; genus Paenibacillus; species Paenibacillus sp. Z3-2. The sequence goes on from NZ_CP096397.1 coordinate 5,649,991, forward strand.
CAATGAGGTTCACCATCTGGAAAAATATCTGGTGGGTGGTGAGCTTGATCAACTGTTAACACGTCCTATGCCCGTATTGTTGGCCCTGTTGCCGCAGAACTTCCGCATCATGGCTGGGGAAGTCTTGCAAGGCGGGTTCATTCTCTGCTGGTCTCTGGCAGGCATGATGCATAGCGGACAGATTGGCTGGATAGCCATTCCCTTCTCCCTGTTCATTATCCTCACGGGGGCAGTCATTCTCTTTTCCATCGGACTCGCTACCGCCACACTCGGATTCTGGACTACGCGTATCGAGGAATTACAGACGATCACTGAAGATGCAGCACGAACGGCTGCCCAATATCCGCTAACGTTATATCCCAAATGGATGTCTGGCATTCTGCTAACAGTGATTCCGGTGGGATTCGTCAATTACATCCCGTCACTCTATCTACTGCGGGGTGAAGGAGGCGCGTGGGTCCTTGTTGCTATTGCGGCAGTTGCCGTACTGAGTTTGGCTGCAAGTCTGCGTTTCTGGCACTTCGGCATGACCAAATATCAAAGTACAGGTAGCTAAGGAGGCGAAACGAATCATGAACATGATCACAGCACGGCATCTGCAAAAGGAATTTAAGACCCCTGTTATTCGGGAAGGACGTTTCTCTGGGTTACGTACGTTATTTTCACGTGAGTATGTGTCCAAGGAAGCGGTACGCGATATCAGTTTTGATATCGGGCAGGGGGAGTTTGTGGGCTACATCGGTCCGAACGGGGCCGGCAAGTCTACCACGATCAAAATGCTGACAGGTATCCTCCACCCAACCTCGGGTGAGGTACTACTTGGCGGTATGAACCCGCATCAGGACAGGCGCAGAACCGTCGGTCGACTGGGCGTTGTGTTTGGACAGCGCAGTCAGCTCTGGTGGGATCTGCCTGTGAAAGATTCATATGATATTCTGGCCGAGATGTACGGCGTCCATGCCGAGGACAAAAAGAAACGGCTGTCCCAGTTCGCTGAGCTGCTGGACCTTGAATCATTCTGGGCAACGCCTGTCCGCAAACTCTCGCTTGGACAACGCATGCGTGCGGATCTCGCAGCTTCCATGCTGCATGACCCGGAACTGCTTTTTCTCGATGAACCAACCATTGGACTGGATGTGAATGCGAAGCGGAACATTCGCCAGTTTCTACGTACCTTGAATGAAACGTTTGGCAAAACGATTTTGCTGACCACACATGATATGGACGATATCGAGCAGTTATGCAGCCGGGTCATGGTGATCAACCATGGTCAACTGACATATGACGGCACGATCTCATCGCTTCGCGAAACCATCGGACTGCCAACATTGATTAGAGTAACCTTCCGTGGAGCGTTTCACATCCCCAACGTTGTATCGTCCGCTATTCACATCACAGGTGTGGAAGGCCAAATTGTTACCGTTGAAGTGAACCGGAAGGAATGGAGCACAATGGACATTCTGAAACAACTGGAATACTGGGGCGAGATTGAAGATGTAGAGATGAAAGAACCGGATTTCGAAGATATTATTCACCGTGTATACTAGTCAGCCTATTTTGTGATGAAATTGGATGAAGACCTGTTCTTATGCCGTTACATGAAAGAGGGACATGGCGTACTGTAATAGCGGAGGTGAAGCGTCATGCTTGTGACCAAACATGTACTTGCGGCATCCAGCGCACACGCCACTCCCTATTACATCGTGCGTGGCATGCTTCCCGGACCGGTGATGTTCATTACTTCCGGAGTTCACGGGAACGAAACGGCGAGCATGGCCGCTGCGCAAAAGCTCGCAGATGATTGTGCGACGGGTCGCCTTGTCATTCAGCGAGGACTGCTGATTATCGTGCCACGCGTGAACCAGAAAGCCTACGCCAAGAAAATCAGAGGCAAGCCAGATCTGAATCGTACGTTTCCACGTCGTATGTCAGGCAAGGCCAAGCATTCACTGGCTGCAGCGGTTTTTCAGCTGGCCCGTGAACATCGGGCTGACTGGTGGCTCGATCTGCATGAAGCCAACGGGCTGTCACAGCTTAGTACGCGAGTGCTTGGACAGACGCTGATTACCAATCCTGGCAGTCGTACCATTCCGGCTTGCAGAAGAGTTATCGAACGGATGAATCGGTCAATTGCCACTCGTGATCGTCATTTTAACCTCAAGCAGCATGAATTGCCGGGATCTGCCCGCACAGCGGCTTCAAGACTATTACAAGCCCGTTCTGTTACGGTGGAGACCTGCTGGAGTCTGAAGCGCGCGACCCGTATCAAGTATCAAACGAAGATTGTGCACCATTTTCTACGTGAAGCGGGCTTAACATGATTGAGATCATTAAGATAGAAATAAAGACACCTTCAGAAGAGAGCGCCCGAGAACCTCGGGTGTTTTGGTCTCTTCGCGAGATTCATCCACCAGGTGTTGAGAGAACGTACCAATCGCAAATGTACCGGTAGGTTCAGGCATCATAAAGGCAGGTAACAGCCAGGTCAGTATGAATGAGCCCACACTGAAAGCCAGAACCAGGATGGATACCAACGTCATCTTTATCCATGAACGACGGTTATGTTTCTGCGTGCTCTGAACGTAGCGGTCACTGCGGTATAAATTCATGAGTTGAATGATTAATGTAATAAATAATATAAGTCCAACGATATAGGTTGGGACCATCTGCACACGGAATGAATTGATTAAGCCATGCAGTAGCACTGCCAGAATCAAAGCGGAGAGTATGTCTATTGTCATTGATCGGCGCTTCGGAAACACCAGCATACATACCGTAGCAGCTACGGTTACCAATACCAACATCCATTCTAAAATTCTCATTATTCTGCCTCCAATATTTCTTGATAAGACAAGAATAAACCTTGAAGTATACTTCAAGGTCAAGGCTGAATATTAGAAAGATTTTATTGAGGAATTCGTAAATCCCATTTGTGAAGTTCAGTCAACGTACACGTTCCGGCCGAGAAAGCCTTAATACCTGTCGAGTTCGGCCCAGGATATATCCGCCCCGTCATCACCTGCTCTCCCTGCTGAATGAACACCTCAACGGAGCTAACATCCATAAAAATATGAAGTTCAAGCTTCCCGTCAAGAAGTTCCACTGTTGTAGCTCGTTCACCGCCCGGCCCTTGCCCGGCCTTCTCGCGATTTAAGCATAGACGTTGCTGTTGCACATCATAGGTAATCACTGTTTCTTCATCCCTACCCGTTCGCAACTTCAACCCGAAGTGCTGTGCCTGTTCAGCTTCGAATACAGCACGCAGTTCGTAACAGTCTCCGCTGACTCCAAGGTCAAGATCATGTTCATCACCGTTTAAATGTATACCATACTGCTCGGTGCCTTCCCACCTGTACTGTCTAAGCTCTGGAAGAGGCTGGAATATCAATCGCTCTCCCCTACGAATTAGTTGTCTTGGCAAAGTCATCGCTCCAGCCCAGGCATGGGACTGTTGTGTCGGGATTTCCGTTTCCCACGTATCCATCCAGGCCACCATGATTCGTCGTCCCTGTGCATCCTCCATCGTCTGAGGTGCGTAAAAGTCGAAGCCACAGTCCAGTGGAACGTACTGCTCGTACTTCAGCACACCCGGTTCTTCATCCAGAGTTCCCATCATATAAACGGTCGAATGCAAGTTGCGATAGTTATCTCCCTGAGCAGGCATGCGCTGCGGAGACATGATCAGCACATCTCGGTCATCCAGTGTGAACAGATCGGGACATTCCCAATTGTCGCCAAGCGTCCCGTCACTCTGGGCCATAATGTTAACATAACTCCAATCCAGCAAGTCTGTTGAACGGTATAACAGAATGACCCCTTTGCCCGCAGCGTCATTCGATCCAAGGACGCAATAGTATACACCGTTTCGTTCAAACACTTTCGGATCACGGAAGTCCTTCGGACTGGTATGCTCTGGGATTTGATTCACCCGAATGACCGGATTCATTGTGCTTTTGACAAAATCGATCCCATTGTCCGAAACAGCGATATTCTGTGTCTGCAAGTAATCGTTATCCTTGTCAGGTCCAGTCACAACATGCCCCGTGTACATCAGCACCAATTTGCCGTCCTGAACGATTGCACTTCCGGAGAAACATCCTCCACTGTCGTAGCTCTGATCGGGTGCCAGTGCAACAGGCAGATAAGACCACGTAACCAGATCATGGCTCACCGCATGGCCCCAGTGCATCGGCCCCCATACCGGTTCGTAGGGATAATGCTGATAGAACATATGATACATCCCATTGAAGTATATGAAGCCGTTGGGGTCATTCATCCAGCCCACCTCTGGCATCAAATGATAGGCCATTCGATAGGTTGGATCAACCTGATGTCGATGCTCCTTGATATATGCGTTGGCCCGGGCGAGTGTATAACTCTCCTTCGTTTGAGCCGAAGAACTCGTCAGTCCAAGGTCTGTCTCTTGCCTTGTGTCTATTTCCTGTTTCTCGTATCGTTCCTGGTTCATATGTCCTTCACTCCTGTCTCTCTCTATATCACCCAACTGAACTTATTTGATAGCCCCTTGCATGACCCCCTGAATAATGTACTTCTGGGCAAACAAATAAACGACCAGTACAGGCAGCAGGGTCAACACCAGACCAGCCATCAATGGACCGTAATCCACGGTGTATGTCCCATAAAAATAAAACGTGGACAGCGGGAGCGTTCGCTGCTCAGACGAAGTCAGCACTAAGGAAGGCAGCAAAAAATCATTCCATATCCACAATACATTCAGGACACTAATCGTTACGGTTGTCGGCAGTAACACCGGCAGTACGATGCGGAAAAAGGTCTGCACTCTGCCGCAGCCGTCCATTAGAGCCGCTTCTTCAAGCTCCAGGGGAATACTTTTGATAAACCCATGGTAGATAAATACGGCCAGCGGACTGCCAAAGCCAATATACATGTAGATCAGCGACCACTTGTTATCCAGCAAGCTGAGCGAGCCGTATATTTTAACCAGCGGAATCATAATGGCCTGGAACGGAATAATCATCGCAGCTACCATCAGGAAAAAGAGATACTGATTCAGCTTGCTTTTGTGACGAACAAAATAATGTGCTGTCATCGCCGCAAAAAGAGCAATTAGTAATACACCTGCAATGGTAATGAGCAATGAATTGCTGAAGGCGGATACATATCCCATTTTATCAAACGCATTGACGTAATTATCGAATTGAAACGAGCTTGGCAAGCCCAGCGGATCGGAGGTAATTGCCTGGTTAGCCTTGAATGAATTGACGATCAGAAGTACAAAAGGAAATACAAACAAAATCATCACAATGATTAATGCAATAAACTTCATCCAGTTGAGAATGCGCGATTGTCCAGCCATCATGCCTCGACCTCCAGTTTTTTGCTGAAATAGACCTGGAGCAATGTAATGACGGCTACAAGGATAAACAGAACAAACGCTTCTGCCTGACCCAATCCGTAGTCACGAGCAAGAAAGGCCTGCTCATAGACGTGCATGGATACCATCTCTGTGCTCTTGAAGGGCCCGCCACTGGTCAAGGAGACGTTCAGATCGTACACCATAAATCCCCGTTGCAGTGACAAAAAGATGCATACGATAAACGAAGGAACCATCAGTGGTAATACAATGCGCCCCAGCATTTTGCGATTACTTGCCCCATCAATGCTGGCTGCTTCCATAACATCCTTCGGCACATTCATCAGTCCCGCAACGTAGATAACCATCATATAGCCGGCATACTGCCAAACGGTCACCACAATGAGTGCCCAGAACGCTTTATCCGGGTCGGCCAGCCAGGAGGTGGAAAACAGAGTGAGATTCATTTTTTGTCCTGCAAATACCAGTACCTGATTAAAAATAAACTGCCAGATGAAACCAAGTACGATTCCACCCACCAGATTCGGCAGGAAAAATCCGGCACGAAACCAGCCCTGTGCCTTCATTCCCCGGGTTACAGCGTAAGCGAGCAGGAAGGCAACCGCATTGGTCAACACAACTGTAATAAATACGTACTCCAGTGTCATCCCGAATGATTTCCAGAACACCGTGTCCTTGAACACACCGATGTAATTATCCCAGCCAACAAAGTTTTGATCGATGGCAATGCCATCCCAGTTCGTAAACGTCAAATAAATACCATACAGAAATGGAATAATCATCACTGTAGCAAACGCAAATAATGTCGGGCCCGTAAAGATCAGGCGGGTGCGCAGACGAGTCCATAATCCTTTTTCGGTCAGCATTGTCTTCCTCCACTCTATCCAAATGATTAGCCTGGCGGTTATGCCGGAAACAAGTCGAACAGTGGAAGCTGTACGTTCATCATCTCCGGCGTACCGCAATTCTCTCTCTATGTGCTGCACAGGGCCAAGAATAATTCCTTTATTTTACGTTGCTCCAATATGCCTGAATTTCGTTGGCAAGTCCGGCACGGTCAATGACATCAGCCAAATACTTCTGCATGGATGCACCCAGTTTGGACCAGTGATCTGCAGGAAGTGTACTCATTGATTCCTCGATTTTGCCTGCCTTGATGTATTCACTAATGGATTTGCCAAGCGGATCGGTTGGCTCCAATGTAATGTTGCTGAATGCCGGAATAATACTGGCTTGATTCACCAGGAAGTCCTGACCTTTTTCGTTATAAACGATCCAATCCAAAAATTTCTTCGCCGCTTCCTGCTGCGCTGGTGTGCTCTTTTCCTTATCCAGCAATATTCGTTTGGATACGGCAGCAGAGATTTGCGTATTACCGAAATCATCCGGATTATTGCTCACAGGTACAGGGAGGAATCCATATTTCCCATCTGCTGTATCAAAGCTGGAAATTTGCGGCCAAGCCCAGTTGCCCTGGAACCAGATACCAACCTCACCTTTGCCAAGCACCTCAGGTCCACGCTCATAGGTTCCAGACAGTGGGGAAGCCTTGTCAATATTGTAGGTTTTCATCAGATCAAATGTATCCATCAAACCATTAAACACAGCGTTGGAAGCAAGGTCCACTTGACCTGCCTTCAGATCAGTAATGAATTGATCCACCTTCGTATGGTCCGGCGACTGTCCACCATATGCAAGCCCCAGATAATGCGCACCAAGTGACCAATCCATCGGAGATACAATCAGAGGTGATTTTCCAGCAGCAGTGATCTTTTGGAACAGATCCTCCAGCTGTGCAGTGGTCTGTACAGACTTCGGATCAAATGTCCCCCCTGCCGCCTGATCTAGTACATTCTGGTTATAAATGAATCCATATCCTTCAATAGATAAAGGGAAGGCATAGTTTTTACCATCAAACGTTGTTGCTGTCGTGCTGTTCTCCACAGCATCCTTCATCCAAGACTCGGATGTGAGGTCCAGAACACGATCCTTGAATTTCTCTACATCCCCTGTATCCAGCATCATCATCGTTGTAGGGCTGCCGGAGGCATACAAGGCAGACGCTTTTTCAAACGGAGACTGTCCACTGCCTACAGGTATAATTTCAAGTGTGATATTTGGATTTTCAACTTTGAAGTCCTTAGCTGCTTGCTCCAGTTGACTGTTAATTTCTGACTTGGAATTGAGCAAAGTAATTTTGACACTCTCACTGCCGCTACCCTCAGAAGAGGAGTCGGACTCTGTTGCTGCTTTACCTCCACATGCTGTAATTACAAGCATCATAACCAATAAAAATACCGATAATTTCATCCATCTCTGTTCTCTTTTCATCTTGTCATGGCCCCCGATCAATAGTTTAAAAGGAAACGCTTACAACTCGAATTATAATGTCAAAGGTTTGACATGTCAATCGTTTGACATACTATTAAAAAAATTAGCCTGACTTCATCTTTTCGCGTCAAAAGGACTAATAGGAAAAAACGACCTGCATCAGGTCGTCTCTCTCTCCACTAGGGTAACCGGCAAAATATGCTCCATCCCGATCTTCTCTTCCGCGATCTGGCGCCTAATCAGATCAATCGCTAGCTTAGCCATGGCCTCCACCGGCTGCCTTATCGTTGTAATGCCAGGCACCATATAAGCTGCCGCACGAATGTCATCATAACCTATAATAGCGATATCGTCGGGTACCTTGCGCCCCCCTAACACGATCTGCCTCAGCGCATGCACCGCCATCAGATCACTTGTTACAAAAAGCCCGTCCACCTCCGGGTGTTGTGCAAGCAACTTATCCACCAATTCCGTATACTGATGCTGATCAAACACATTCAGATCGGTTTCATGAATCATAACCGGCTCGACTCCATGAGCCTGCAATGTATCAACGAAACCTGTCGTCCGGCGATTGGACAGCATTTGCAGTTCCAGATTACCGCAGATATGCGCCAAATGCCGTCTGTTCTTCGCGAGCAGCATTTCAGCAGCCATAATCCCTCCCTGATAATTATCAGATGAGATAAACGGGATGTCCTCACCGATCTTACGATCAAAGGTCACGATTGGGGAATGCAGATTCATATACTCATCAACTTCAAGGGTATGGCTTCCCATAATAATGCCATCCACGCGATTACCCTTGAGCATCTCCACATATTCACGCTCTTTGGAAGGGTCCATGTGGGAATTGCATAACATAATTTTAAATCCATTCTGATATGCATGATACTCAACAAAGTTAGCCAATTCTCCAAAAAACGGATGGGATACATCGGGAATAATCAAGCCTATAACGTTAGATTGCTTACGCAGAAGAGAGCGGGCAATTTCGTTGGGTCGATAGTTCAGTTCGTCCATGGTTTGATACACTTTATCCCGAGTCTTCTGACTGATATATCCCCGGTTGTTTAATACACGCGAGACGGTAGTTACAGAAACTCCTGCCCTGAGTGCAACATCATGAATAGTTGCCATAACAGCCTCTTTTCCTACAACATTCTTCATACCGATATTATTATAAACCTATTGCTAACCCTGAACCAAACCCTCGGAATCCGCCCGCTGCTTCATTCCGCTACAATTCTCGCTCTGGGCATGCTATGCATAGCTCCGTGCGTAACATGAACCTGTACCACATACGTGCCGGGTTCTTCAAAGGTATGCTGGATTTCATACAGCCCTTTCTCTGCCTCATTGGCAGTAATTGCCCCCTGATTCTCCAGTTCGTCCGCTGTCATCATACCTTGCTCCGGAGATACAGAAGGCGGATCATCAAGGTCATTCCAGATCTGGAATTGCACATGGTCGGCATGGCTTAACGGTGCATCTCCCTGTGTAAGCTTCACCTGCAACCGTGTTGGTTTATGAAGAGAAGCCTTCTCTGGAACGTCAAGTTTCACTTTAATCATCTCTGGCATCTCGCCCGACGTGGACTGTTCCTCATAGGAGCATCCCACGGTCAGGAGGATCAGAACAATGAAGGGCATGAACCAACGAGCTTGTCCGCTCATCACCATCTGTCCTTTCTTATTAAGAAGATTTTGATGTTTTGCCGATGCCCCACAGCATCACGATGATGATAATAAATGCAATGAGTGCCAGTAGCGGAATGGTGATAAAACCAAACCAGTTCAAATAGTCGGTATAACATGGAACCTTCCCGCACGCCACGGCGTTACCTGTAGCTGAAAAAATACGTTGGATCGTTACATGATATAACGAAATGCCGCCACCGATAAAACTAAGCGGAAGCACGTATTTCGCGATACCCGCGTCATCCTTAAAGTAGGCAATGCCCAACAAGATCGTTAGCGGGTACATGAATATGCGCTGGTACCAGCACAGATCACATGGAAGATAGCCCTTGATCTCACTAAAATAGAGACTTCCCCCTGTTGCAATAACCGAAACGGCCCAAGCAACAAATAACCGGGTATCCACACTTTTCGCCGGACGCTCCGATTTTGATGATGTACTCATTTCCTCTGTCCCCCTCTTCATTTTGCTTATACCAAATTATCATACCTCATTCTGGACTCGATCGGCTATTCAAGCTGTTATGTAGGTCATTACCCGATAATTATACCAAATTTTTGAACTTTTGGTTCATTTATGATCACATTGAATATGTTCATCCTGATCCATACCTTTGGACCTTGCGTACGTATTACCCCAGTCGCACATCGTGTTCAAGACCGGAACGAAGGATCGTCCGAGATCAGTTAAGCTATATTCTACTTTTGGCGGGACTTCCTTGAATATTTCCCTATGAACAAGTCCGTCGCTCTCCAACTGTTTCAATTGGTCGGTTAAGACCTTTTGTGTGATTCCAGGTATCAGTTCATAGAATTCCTTGGTTCGAACCGATTGTTGACTCAGAAAGAAAAGGATAAGACACTTCCATTTCCCCCCAGCGATATCCATGAAAATATTTATTCCGGTATTATATTTAACCAATGTGCCGTTCCTCCTCAATAGATACTTTAAAGTGGCTATCCCACCTTTTTGTGCGTTATTTTCTCATTTGTTAATGCCTACTATAATTCAAGGGAGTCCTAAATAACAACGATGGAGATGAATTCATGAGTGTACAATCCGTTTTGAAACATAGGCGTTCCGTTCGACATTTTGATTCAAGTTATACGATACACCCGGAGATTCTCACTTCATTCATTGAATCTGCAAGCAAGTCACCAAATGGGAATAATATTCAAGCGACCCGGTATCTTATTATTGATGACCCCGATCTCCGGAGCGCATTACTACCTATTGCTTACAATCAGCAACAGGTGATCGATGCTTCCGCTTTGATCGTCATGTTAGGGGATTATCAAGCATTTGAAGCGGATAACATCATCAACATTCATGAAGAAGGATTTCAGTCGGGCTTTTTTGATGCATCACTCCGAGATTATCTGGCGAATGCGGCAATACAATACTATGCAAATAAATCCGATGAAGAGCTGAAACTGGAGTTAACCCGAGATGTAAGCCTAGCATCCATGTCATTCATTCTGCTCGCCAATGAAGCTGGTTTCGAAACCATCACGATGTCAGGTTATGATTCCGCACAATTAAAAGCCAGCCTGAATATTTCTGAAAGATACTTGGATGTCATGCTGATCGCTGTTGGTAAAGGTACGAAAAATGGACATCAGACGGTACGTCATCCTGTTCATCAAATTATGTATCGAAATACAATGACCTCCTTATGATAACAACAAATAAAAGCTGCCGTATAGGGCAGCTCTTTTTGTTTTAATCTTATTAAATCTTTACTATTACATAGATTTAGTCAGCATAATGGATCCATCTTTTTGTGCCTATTTCACGTCCCCGTTCAGAAGTTCAGCAATGAAACGCAGAGGTACTTGCGTGCATCCATCTTTATTTATAAATACAGTCGCACTCCCATTTTTCTTCCTTTTTTTATCAACCGAAGCTTACATAAAAGGTTATCCTGAAGTACAATAAAGACAAATCATATTATATTGGTGAAGGAGGTCCAATCATGACCTGGTTGCCTTATGTTTTAATTGTGGGTATCGCCTTATTTGGAGGTGTTGCTACCATGATTATTGGAAATTCGAAAGCCAATCAGACCAGTAACCCCGAATATGACCGACGCACAAAGCAAAACCTCAGCAAACTTACCTATGTATACGCTGGAGCGATTGTACTTGGTATGGGCGGACTTATCCTCTATCTTTTTAACTGAAAATAATCAATTCAGCAAAGAATACGTTCAAACATGCTGAGTAGCTTCAGGTTTCGTTCTATATTCTCCTGTCTACATGCACATGTTTACAAGTTGGAGATAATTCAGAATTATTCTGGATATGTTTGGGGTTTAATATAAAGCCATAAGGGACAGCGAGTCCATAAAACTAAACAACCCCCAACTTGAAGGAGAGATAGATGATGAAAAAAAACATGAAGAAATCCGTAGCAACAATGATGGTACTTGGCATGACATTGACAGGAGCAACGGGCATATTTGCCGGAACGCAACTGGAGAAAATCTCTGCATACCTTAACCATGGAATTAGCTTCAATGTCGATGGAGCGGCGTACACACCAACGGACGGCAATGGCAACAAACTTGCGCCAATTACCTATAACAATTCCACTTATCTGCCCGTTCGAGCGCTTGCTGATGTGCTGCATGTACCCGTATCCTATGACGGCAAAAAGGGACAGGTCATGATCGGCCAAGCGACAAGCAATCCATCAGCTCTGACCAATGTAACATATAGTGCAGTACAAAAAGAGGCAATTCAAAAGGCTTTTGCACAATTCGATGGGTTCACAACTGCCTATGCCCCACAACATATGGTTGCTGGAGATACGTTCAAAAGCGTAGGTGCGGGCGGTGATGGTGTAAACTTTGTTTTCAATCGCATGAATGTAACGGTATCCCCTAAAGACTACTCGTTCAGCTATGATGGTAAAACGGTAAAACTGCCTAATGGTGTATCCGCCAAATGGTACACACCGGATCAAACGGATATGCTCACGTTCCAACTGGATGATCGTTACGTTACCCTTAGCTCGCCAAATAACCAATTAACTCACACTCAACTGGAGCAAATCGCGGTATCCGTCCAAAAAGTAAAATGTGTGTTTTGTCCTATGTAAGACGAATTTTAGCTATTCAAAAAACAAGGCTTTCGTCCAGCTACATTTTGAAAAGGATGGGGTTATAATGGAGTGTACAGCATCTTACATCAGAAGCGAAACGGAGTGTACCTCATGAACCAGCGTATTGATCTGTCCCCAGAAGAACTGCAACAACTTGCAGGTGAGTTCAACAAGGCATCCCAGAACGGACAAGATATTCTTGCCCAACTCAAAACGATGATCGATCAGTCTGAGGGACAATGGGAAGGCGAACGCCAGCGGGAGTTTCTCGGGCGTATGAATGACAGCATGACGAACATCAGTCATTATTTGCGCGGTTTACAGGAAACCAGCACCAGTCTTCAGCAGACAGCGACGCGTTTCCGCGAAACGGATCAGTCACGTTAGGACTGATCCGTTTATTTTATTTTCCTTCACATATAAAAAAAGATAAAAGTGCTCTTTATAAATAAAGTTACTTATTCTCAAGCTCCGCTACAAAAGCCTCTTCCTCTTCGTCCACATATCCTCTGAAAATGATCTCTTCAATATCTTCATGATTAAATACATATGTGTAATCCGGATTAATGTATCCCTCAGGATACAGACAGCCAATATAATCGAATTGACGCGGCGGTTCGGTTAGCAGCATCTGCTTTCGTCCGTAGATGACGAGCTTTTTGGTACCTTCTTTCAACCGAATCACGGAGCCATTAGGCAGTAAGGTAGATGTTTCGTTTGCCATCATGTAATCTTCCTTTCTGTATTTTGTGATGTGTTACCCTGGACTTTCACAGGCGTGTTCAGCACCCGGCGAAGCCAGTAGTACCGATGTACATCCATCATAAAATGAAACACAACAAAGGCCAGCATGATATACACACTCATGAGTACAACAGCAACCGTCTGTTCTGTAACAAAGGCCAGGGAAATATTAGCCAGCAAGTAACCCCCGCCAGTCAATAGGGTCAGCGTCGCAACAGGCATACGAGAGCCCTTTTCAGACTTGGGACTGTTAGGTGACTCCTTCAATCTGTTTATATGAAACTTCGCATACTGAAAGAATGCAAAACCGTATACGACAAACGAACCAATCGCATACCATGGTGTTGTGAGACCTAACATGCCGTAGGCAAACTTTTGAATAATAATCATAAAACCCAACGAACATACGATACCAAACACACCTCGAAACAGGACATAATTCAATTGCAGCCTGCGGGGAGCCACAATCAGTGCGATGGCCCACACATTCATCACTGCCAGAGGCGGCAGTAGTATATATGCGTACATAAGTTGAACCGGAACGCTAAACACCGGAATCAGCAGAAATACATTTAGGAAGAAAAGTACGAGCGTACCTGCGCTGAAACGAATTCCATCCACGGCGTATACCGCAAGATAGTTCTCGAATGCATCCCGGTTGTAGGATGTTCCTTCATACATGGCAGACTCGGCAGTATTGGAAGTCTTGGCAGATCGTGTATGACGCTTCATCTATTTAAACCACCCGCTAACGGTAGACCAGGCTTTCTTCGCTCCATGTTTCACAACATCCTTCACGGAATCATCCTGCCCATCGCCATCCAAATCCATATTCATGGTTACCCCTTCTGCAAGATACGTCAAACCTACGGATACACCCAGGCCGACCGCACCTACGGCTAGGACAGGCGCCGCCGCAGGCAGAATAGCCGCTGCCAAGAGAGTTGCTCCCACGGTTGTTGCCCCACCGACGACAACATTACCGATGATATCACCAGCAATCTTGTCACCGGATGCATTCTGGCTGATGTTCTCTTGTGTATCCGTGAATACATCAATGCCAACACTGGCCCAGCCCAGCTTGTCCGTTAAGGCGGATTTGACTGCATAACCCGGCTTCATCATCGAGGCAATTTCCTTAATCTGAGGCGTGGCTGTTCCGTTTGCTATTTTGGCTTCAATGTCACGGACATAATGGATTTTGTAGTCCCTTGGTCTGCCGTTTACCAACGGATTCCCCTTCACTGAATCGTAGCTCTCGCGAACCAAAATGCGTGGTGTGTTTCGATTCAGCTCCTGCTTGACCATATAGCCATTTTTCACCCGATATCCCAGTTTGGCTACAGCCGCAGCCGCAGTTAGCGTACCTACTGTGCTTCCGGGTCCGTCAAATGGTGCGAGCAGGTTAACACCCGTAAGGCCAAATGTACCACCCGACTGATCTTCCTGTTCCATTTTCTCCCGAGTCGTCTTTACATACGCAGCCAGCTGCTGCATGCTCTGTCCAGCGGTCTGAAACCGCTGCTGATGGGTCTGGTACAAACCAATAATAGTCTGTCGATTACCCGACTGCCAGGCTGCTCCCTGAATGGCGTGTTGAAGAACACCGTCCACCTGCTGCAGCTGTGCCGTCACTTGTTCAATCTGCTGTGCGAGTGAGTTCAAGTAGTCAGCCTTCATGACAATTTTGGTCAACTGGATTCCCCCCTTGATTTACATTTATGTATGTCTATATTGGATTTAAACTCCGGGCAGTACATATAACGAACGCGTCGTTAACAGAAACAGGCTTTGCACCAATTCTTCTTCCGTCAACTTAAATGCTGTAAACAGACTGGAATTTTCCCCTTCAAGGAACAACCAGTTACCTTGGGTGCTGCCTATAAAATAAAGGGTCTGTGGCTGTCCTTCCTGTCCCCGGGTGTACACCTCGAACTGCCCCCACTTCTCAAGCGTGGCAAAGCCCTTCGCCAATGTCTGTAATACTGTGTGATCCAGATGATGGTCCTGCTGCAAGATGGACGCGAACTTCTCCATGGATGAACCAATCGTCAACGCAGACAGACGCTGCAACGTTTCGCCCTGGATGGTTGTACGAATCGTATCCTGTGATTCAGGATTACTATTGGATGCTGATGGGTCGGGTAGTTCAATCCGATTGCCAATGACTTGTAACATATCCTGCAACTCATCAAAAGATGTTAGCACCGTCTGGTCTTCTACAGGCTTCCACAGCCATTCAACCATCTGCGTACCTGACAAAAATCCATAGGTCACCGACGATTTCCCATCTGCTGCATGCAATTCGAGTCGGGTTATTGCACTGCTGAGCTTACAGCCTGTAAGCAGGTTATGTACCTGCGGCTCTATGGTGATCTGCTTGTTGTCTTCCACCATAACACCGTCTTCAACAAGACCTCTAAGAATCTGTTCGTAAACAAGCTGTGCCTGTTCACCCTGTAATTCCGGGTCATTCAGATCCGCGAGCAGCTGATTCGCTTCCGGAATATTCATCAATTGAAACAGAAACAAGGCCTCACGGCCGGAACACTGAAACGATGTATATGTAGGCAAGATCATTCCCCTTTTCCATGATGTCAATTTAAAGAGGTTGGCGAAAAATTCTATTCTTTTATTGTAAAAGGAACCTTGGCTGGGCTCAATGCGCCCCCACTCCTGATCTTAAGCCGTTAGGCCTGATTATATATACCCACTAAAATAGAAAAAGGCACATGCCCTACCATCCGGTAGCCGATGAACAAGCTTATGCATCCAAGCCTCTTTCTCCTGAGTATTCAACGCCCGCCACATGTCTCGACTCAATGCTTCCACGACTTCCCCCCTTTCTGATACAACTCCAATTCCCTAAAATGCTTTACTAGTACAGCACAATCTTACTTGTCTTGCTTACACTTTTATTTCCCTGCGGCCTGCAACAGTTCCATCAATAAGTCCTTCCGTCTTCCCTCTGCCTTGCGAGCAAGCGTTGTTATCTTCTCCACCTTACCGAAGATCGGGTAAAGCACACGTTCTGCTTCATAACGTTCGAGTCCTTGAATCTGTCTAACCAACCGTTCGAGTATTTCATCATTCTCCAGCACGGGCTGAATCTTTAGCTTCAGATTGTGAGTGGAACGACGCAAGCTGGCAACTAACGCAGGTATGGATTGGGCCGTTACACCCTGTTTTTCTACAAATGCAGCAATGAACTTATCCTGAATTAACTGATGCTCATCATCCACTTCACCCATGTAATATTCAACCAGCGGGAAATACCGCTCATCCACGAGCCCCAGTCCAAAGGTTGCATAACTGCCTGGCATACAGCTCTTCTCGCCCTCGGTGTCCCCGTAGAACTCGAACTCCTGAATAGCCTCACGTGCATACTCTTCCAGGAGTGGATGCAGCTCCGGGTACTCCAGTGCATTGGCAAAGAATCGGTGGGTATCCGACTTCGCGAGTCCTTTGATCGGCAGATACTGCTTTACGCCAGATTTGAGCTTGATCTTATAACTTTTTGGGAATCCCTGCTTCAATAAATGAGTGATACAGGTAATTGCCTGCTGATAGGCACCCGGCTCTTCCTTACGAATGTGAATATTCATTAGAGCAAATACATCATTTGCTTTGCATTCTACTTCTTCCGTTTTCACATGAATATCATCCTTCGCATACGTGCCGCTACCTTCCGTCATCATGCTTGCTGCACGATGGCTACCAAGCTGCTTCGCGAGTTCCAGGAAAGTCAGACCTTTGGGTTTGCTATAACTGGGCTCAAAACGTAGAATCATGACTGCTGCGTATAACAGCAAATCGATTGGTTGAGACCCGGGTGTTTGCTGCTTCTGAGGCTCGTCCAAATGTTGGCCTGACTGTGTCTCAACGTTCGAATCCAGCGTTGCTCCTGGTTTTAGTGAATACTCATTGGCACGATATACTGAAGATTGCACATCATAATACTGTGGCAAAAATTGGTTTTCTGCCCATGCCGTCACCGCGCGAGTAATCTCACCACGATGTTCTGCCAGTGCATCCGGACGACCCTGATTCAACTCTTGAATCCGATCATACTGCCGGATGGTCCATGCTGCATCCAACTCCGGGAACAGCTTAGGATCGAGCAGATGCCCCGTCAAAAAGAAAGATTCCAGTTGCTTCGTCGGATATGTACCATGTTCCAGCTTTTTGTCTACATAGATATGAATACGCTCAAGGAGCAGCTGTCTTTTCTCTTCATTAATATATTCCAGTAACGTCAATTGCAGCTTACCTTCGGTTGTTGGGAATTTCCCACGGAAGGTGAAGCGGTAGTCAATCAACGGTGTGTTAGCCAGCTTGTCCAATCTAACTTGGACAACCTCTACCAGCTTAGGCCCGATCTCATTACGTACCTGTTCCTCGGTAAAGGCCCCTGCCTGTTTCGATTTCCAACCATCATCCAGACCTAGATCCAGACTGTCTACTGTGGTCCGTCCAGGTCTATAATCCAGTACAATATCATTGAAGATGCCCATTTGCAGCGTTGTTCGCTTCACAACACTTTCCAAGTCATCCCGCTTCTCCTGTTCATCAAACCATTCATGGATCGTCGTAATCATCTCTTCCATCGCCTGATCATAAAGTGTGCTCATCTAATCTCCTACTTTCCCACGCATCTTATGATGTTCATCAACCACACTTGAACCTCTATGAATCCCGATTCAATTCGAGGCATTTATGTTATAAATACGTATTGATGTTCGTATATTACCTATTATTTTACTCTCTCAAGTACAACGGGAACAATAAGGCTTATGCACGGTTGTTCGCTAGGGCGTGTCTGAAGACTCCGAAGGAAGCAGATTTTGCCGAATTTTCGTTCCAGGCAAGGAAGTTTTTCGCAGGCGTGCCGGGGCACGTCAAGGGAAAGTGACGCGGCAGGCTCTCGCTATCATCATGCCCACGTTGTATAATCATTGTATTCCTTTTCAGGAGGTCCGACTAAATGAGCTACAGCAAATACTTCCCCTTGGAAAACTATCTGAATCAAGTTTCAATCACCCTTACATACTCAGAGCTTGAGGAGATTCTCGGATTTACGCTACCCCCTACAGCGTATAATCGCGAACAATGGTGGGTGAATAATTCCAATAATCATACACAGGCACTATCCTGGTTAAATGCCGGATGGAAGGTGGAAAATGTGATTTTAGGAAAAAACGTTACATTTGTCCGCTGCGAGTCATAGATGATCATGTACTTACTTGCACTGATGGTACTCGTCATTTCAGGTTCAGTGTCTTTAATAGATATTTTGTTCGGTATAAAAGATTTGAGTGAAGGAATCCGATTATTGGTTACGACTTCAAAGGCTCTATTATTCTTATCTTTGTTGTTTTTTGTCATTAAAATGCCTACTAAAAAAGCAGGGTAGACTGATGAATTCATCCGTTCTACCCTGCTTTTTTTGTTAATTGACTGTCTTATACCATTCGTTCACTTCCGCTGTAATATCATCGCCGCCCATGGACTTCCACTTTGTCACAAACGCATCAAATTCCTCAATGCCCACCTGTCCATAGATGATCTTGCTGAACGTATCCTTCTCCAGCTTGTCGATCGCATCCTTCTTCATTTTCATCGTCTCGGTCGGTGCTCCCGTGAACTTATTCTTGATCGCGTTATCTTTATTCGCAACGACAACTTCAGCGGCTGCAAATACTTCGGGTTTGTTGGCAATCTTCGTATTTTTCTCAAAAGGAGTCTCCGGCTCCTTGCCCTTCGCAAGTTCCGCCAGCGTATCCATCATTAGATTCGGAATCCGTGCACCATCATACGTAATCGTATATTTGAGTGGTGATACACCGTCCTTCACTTCGGCTTCACCAACCACTTTGCCATCCACGATGTCATAGTCATATCCTTGCGCGAAGCCATGTTCGAACTCGCTGCCCACTTCCGGATTGGCAAAGTTGTCGAACAGATAATTCTGATACGTGAAGAAAATCTCCGGATTCGCCATGTCCTTGTTAATCAGCACCACCCCGTTGCTTGCACCAGAACCATGTTGGTGGCTCTCGCCTGTTGGTCCTGTAGGCAAAGCAATGGCCTTGTACGTGGCACCATCCACATTTTTCTTCACATCATCAATCGGCCAGTTTGGCATCCAGTGTGGCCCCACGATAATGCCAGCTTTGCCTGCGGTGAACAGTTCTGCTGCCTTGATCTCGTCATAGACACCCGCTTCTTTGGGCAGGTAGCCTTTGGACAACCAATCTTTCATCGTCGCAAGGCCTTCCTTCACACCTGGCTGAATGGAGCCATATTGCAGTGTTCCGTCTCCGGCATCATTCCACTGTCCAGGCATGGTGTTGTACATACCGAAGATCCAGCCCGATTCCGTCATCCAGGTATTGAGCGCATTCTTCATGCCCACGGTCAGACCATACGTATCTTTCTTGCCATTCCCATCCGGGTCTTGATTCGTAAAAGCATCCATGACCGTAACCAGCTCATCCATGGTTTTTGGTTCTTCCAGTCCCAACTTCTTCAGCCAGTCTTCCCGGATAAACATGACTGAATCGCCGTTGTAGGCATAATCGAAGATTGGAATGCCATAACGCTCGCCCTCATACATGTATGGATACCATTCCTCCGGTGCCGATTCAGAAGCCTGTTTCCATGTGTCCGAAGCATATTGGTCAAACAACTCGCCTGCATTGGCAAATTTGCCGGACTCAATTAATTCCCGGACCAGATTGTAGTCTCCCCGAATGGAGACGATATCCGGCAGTTCCTCGTTAGCCGACAGGGACAAGCGCAATTTCGTGTAAAATGCATCATTGGTCACCGATACAGCCCACGGTGTGGTCAGATCGATGCCAAGTCGTTCCTTGGCCCATTTCGTATGCACGTTGTTCTGAGCCGTTTCCCCGTTCTTGAATTTCGTATCATCATTCCAGGCCCTTAAATAGCTCATCTGTACCGCCGGTTCATACTTCCCGTCTTGCAGAGCAAGTGGTGCAGCGGCTTCCTTCGCCGGTTCTTCCTTGGCCCCCGAACTGCATGCCGTTACAGCAACCATCGTGATTGCGAGCAATGTCGTCATCATTTTTCTATACATGAACTAACCCCTCCTCAGGTAACTTGGATACCCTTTGTGCCAAATGCACCTCTGCATTTGCCATCATTCGATTTCAACGCTCACGGGTACAAAATATGGACGAACAACACCATTTCGATCCTTATTTTGCTGATGCAAGTCGCTGATTGGATTGATGCCAAATGCACCTTACATGAAAAGGATAGTGCAGCCGGGGAGGCAAACATATATCACAATTTCAATGTTCATATTGATTTGTTAACCGTTCCGAAAATCCTGCGGGGTCAGTCCATAATGTTTGCGGAACACCTGAATGAAATAAGGCGTGTTGTTGTACCCCACTTCCTGACCGACTTCATAGATCTTCATCGCCGTATGCTTCAGCAAATGAACGGCCCGTTCCATTCTGGAACGGATAATATAATCACTAATGCCTTCACCTGTGGATTGTTTGTACATTTTCGACAGATATACCGGGTGCAGATGCACCTCTCCGGCAATGACCTGCAACGATAGATCCTCACCCAGATGATGGTCGATCCATTGCTGCACCTGCCTGATGAGCGTTGATCCGGCGTTCTGTTCCGCATCGCTGGTGCTCTCAGCCCACTGCTGCATCACAGACCGAGTCCACGTTTCAAGACTGCGCAGCGAGATGCCATAGCCGTCCTTAAGCAACTGCTGGTACTGATCACCAAGCACTTCGGCTAACTGTCTGCCTTCCCGATGAGCCATATAGGAAAATGCCGCCGCCAAATAATGAAAAGCCACATACACATGCTCCGGGAATACACTGTTCGACAGTTCGGCAAAGATCTGATCAATCTTGCGGTGTGCATCCTCCATCCGCCCCGCTTCCAGTAACGTCGTCAGACCCGGCGGTTCATACAGCGCTGCAAGTGACTTCAACGTGGCCCCATTGGAGCCTGCTGCCGCATTCAGATGCAATCCTTTGCCTGCCTCGGCTTGCTTGCGAAGCGCACTCACGGCTTGATGATATAGCTGCGGCACCTGATCTGGAAAACGTCCCATACGACTAACGGACAGGGAAATGGTCGCGTTCAGATACTGCCTCACACTGTGAAGCAGTCGTTCCCCGAGTCGGCCCATTCGCATTTCAGGTTCAGCCTGAGTTTGTTTTGGACTAGCCATGAAAACCAGATCATCGTAGGCGTCATCCGTATGACATAGATGATAGGTACTGCCGTAGATCTCTTCCACCACATTCGAGATGGCGTACTTCATCAGTCGAAACGCTTTATGTGTAGGTTGGTGGTCATCATAACGGATGAGCAGCAGCTGCATTTTATCCTGTGGACGGAATCCGATCTCCAGCTGCTCCAGCTTGGCTACGAGTTCTGCATCCGCAAATTTATGTCCTAACAGCACATCCTTCATCAGCTCCGCTCGCTTCTCCGGCAGATGCTCCCTCACCGAATACATGGCCCGCTGGTGCAGCAACTGTTTCTCACCCTCCAGACGAATCTGCACAGCAGCCTGCTGTACGGATTCGATCAGCTCTTCGTCCCGAACCGGTTTGAGCAGATAACTGACCGTTCCGTGTTTGAGTGCCTGCTTCGCATAATCGAAGGAAGCATGCCCCGATAAAATAATACATTTCGTCTGTTCCCACTTTTGCCGGATATGACTGACCAGATCCAGACCGGACAGACCCGGCATGCGGATATCCGTAATAATAATATGAATTGGATATGCTGCCATATGTTCCAGGGCCTCTTTGACTGAATAGGCTTTGAATACCTGACCAATCCCGTGTTCTCTCCACGGTATCGAGACAGCAATCGACTCTACTGCCGAATGTTCATCATCCACGACCATCAGATTCATCATACGTTTGTTCCTCCTCAAACCATCGAATTTCTACACTAAGTCCACCATACGGAATCGCTCCAAAATGAAGCCCGGACGACAGCCCATATCGCGTAACGAGGCGCTGGTGCACATTCCACGTGCCTGTTCCAATCTCCTCACCCATCGGTTCATTGATCTCCCGTTCCAATTCGGCAATCTCTTCCGCTGTCAGCGTGAAACCATCATTGTCAACAAACAGGCTATATCTTGTATATGTCCGACCCTCAATACGTTCGGGTACCGCCATACCCGTTACGATGACATGCCCACTGCCTTCCATCGGCTCAATGCCATGGATCACTGCATTCTCTACGATCGGCTGAATGAGCAGTCGTGGAATGTGGAGCTGCATCAGTTGCTGCGGTACGGCGATCTCGTAGGTCAGCCGGTTGGTCCGCATCTGTTGAATGGACAGATAATGGTCCAGCAGCCGGATCTCTTCTTCTACTGTCGTCATGTCATTCTCGCCTCGCGTAATGTAGCGATAGTAGTCACCCAGGCTTAGCGACATGGCAATAACCGCTTCACGGTTGCCGAGCTGGGTCATATTTTTGATATAAAACAGGCAGTTGTACAGGAAATGCGGATTGATCTGTGATTGCAGATGCTTCAATGTCGCTTCCCGTGAGCGGATACGTTCCTCGTATACCTTCTCGATCAGTTCCTGAATCTGCTCCGCCATATGGTTGAAACTCTGGGTCAGGTACGCGAATTCATCACGGGAGTGATCGACCGGAATCCGTGTAGACAGCTGGCCTTTGCGAATCTGCTGCAGCCCTCTCATCAAACGATGGATTGGAACCTGAACTTTTCGATACAAAAGCAGTGCAGCCCCGATACTCAGCACGAGTAGTAACAGAATGGATGTAATAAACATATTCCGGCTCTTGTCCATCGGGTTCAACAGGTCATCCAATACCACCGGGTTCACGTATACCGCTTGCAGTTGTTTGGAGTGCACGTAACTGACCAGATATTGCTTGTCGCCTACCTCCAGCTGATGATTACCTTCCCTCTCCGCTCCGTTAAAGGGGATATCCCGCATGATCGCTTGGACCAATTCGGGGTCCGCCGTACGGTTCAGCAACGGATCGTTACCTGGTACCAGCAAGAAGGGATCTCCCCCCTGCGTCTCTTTAAAATCATCCAACATGGCAACCACGTTCATCGGGTCAAAATTAATCTCCATCACCGTTCGCACACCTGTGTTCACCGGTTTTTCATTCCACTCATAGTTATCTGTGAAAAAGTAGGTGAAACTCCCCTGCTCCAGCTGCCATTGGCCCGGTTGCGGAAACGTCAACATTTTCTCGTCGTAGACCGTCCGGCTGGACATCGTGGATAACACAAGCTCCGCTTGTGGCAGCACAATGGTAATATCGTTCTTCCAGCGGCTGGTGGACTGGTACAGTGATAATTTGTCAAGGATATCCAGATAGATACTATTCTTCTCATATTGGCTGGTGGAGTCCGTCATGTAACGGTAGTGCAGGATACTGGGATCTCGCAGCAATGTTAGACCATACAGGGAGAGCTGCTCGATATTTTTATCCACCTGGGAACTGAAATAATTGAACTGGTTCAGACTCGACTGCTGTTTCTCCTCCACCACCATGTCCACATTTGCTTGGTTCGCGTATGTATACAGCAGCAGAATGGGTACCAGCAGGCAGATTAGAAGAATGACCGTCTTCGCAAATACTGTGAATTTCATTGTTTCACCCTGTCCCTGAATTTGAAGTCTTTCTACACCCGAAGTCCTATTTTATATTGAAAGCCCTTACAATTCTATATGATTTTTTGTTCTCCTGCTTTCCTGTGACTTGTAATCTCCTGTTCCATCAACAAGTTAATATTTCAACATCCGCATTGAAATGTTGTTCTATAGTCCGCCCTTTTCCGTTGCTATAATTCAGTTGCTCCACTCTGTACAGAGGCATACTCGCCTCATTATGCCAGGGCTGGACGAGATAAAGGAGGGACCCTGATGGCTATCGAACAACCGTTAACAACCAATACGCCGGTGCGAAAAATGACACCCCATTCACGCAAACGTACCCGCTGGAATTTCAAACGCACATGGCCGCTGCATCTGATGCTGCTGCCCGCTGTACTGCTCACATTACTGTTCGCCTATGTGCCCATGGGCGGCATTATCATTGCTTTTCAGGACTTCAAACCGTGGCTGGGGTTCACTGGCTCCAAATGGGTGGGCTGGGACAACTTCCGATTCATGTTCGAATATCCCGACAGCGTTCAGGTCATCTGGAACACGGTACTGATCGCTTCAATGAAAATCGTGGCCGGACTTGTGGCCCCCGTGGTGTTTGCCATTTTGCTGAATGAGGTTCGGAACTCCACGTTCAAACGTTTCTCACAGACCTTGGTGTATCTGCCCCATTTCCTGTCCTGGGTTGTCCTTGGTGGAATTCTGCTCGACATGTTATCACCGGAAGGTGGACTGGTAAACCAGGTGTTAGCGGCGGCTGGGGTTGAACCGATCTTCTTTCTGGGGGATGGCGACTGGTTCCGTGTCACGGTCGTTGTCAGTGATGTGTGGAAGGAGTTTGGATTCGGTACGATTGTATTTTTGGCAGCACTTGCGGGCATTAACCCGGCACTGTACGAGGCTTCAGAGGTCGATGGAGCAACACGACTTAGACAGACATTGCACATTACCCTGCCTGCACTCGTGCCAATGATTATCGTAGTAGGTACGTTATCACTGGGCAATATCCTGAATGCAGGCTTTGACCAGATCTTCAACCTGTACAATCCACTGGTATATGAGAAAGGCGATATTATCGATACCTTTGTCTACCGGATGGGGATTCTGAATGGCAAAATGAGCTTTGCGACCGCCGTTGGACTATTCAAATCATTTGTCGCGATGTTCCTGGTCATCTCTGCGTACCGGATGGCGTACAAAATCGCCAATTACCGTATATTTTAATTCAAATCGAATGATGCAAAATGCTAAGGAGGAATCAAGGTGTATCACAAAACAACCGGGTACCGTATATTCAATGGCTTTAACCTGATATTCATTGCGGCCGTTTCGATCCTGTGCATCCTGCCACTGGTCCATATTCTGGCCGTTTCCTTCAGTGGTAAAGCCGCAGCATCCGCCAATCTGGTGACACTTTGGCCCATTGATTTTACGGTGGACGCCTATACCAAAACATTTGGTAACAGTAACTTTCTGAGTGCACTCTGGATTTCAGTCCAGCGTACAGTTCTGGGCACACTGCTCAGTATGACACTTGTCTTCCTGACGGCTTATCCGTTATCCAAGGAGAGTCTGCACTTCAAGGGGCGCTCGCTATATGCGTGGTTTTTCATCTTCACGATGCTCTTCAGCGGGGGATTAATTCCGTCCTATATTTTAATTCAGAAGCTTGGACTGATTAATACGATGTGGGCTCTCATTTTGCCGGGAGCGGTGGCTGTCTGGAACCTGATTCTCATGATGAACTTCTTCCGTAACGTGCCGAAAGAGCTGGAAGAGGCTGCATTTATCGATGGAGCCAACCATATCACGACACTGTTCAAAATCTATCTGCCTGTATCCATGCCGGCCATTGCCACGATCTCTTTGTTCACCATGGTAGGTCAGTGGAATTCCTGGTTCGATGGGTTGATCTATATGAATGATGCTTCCAAATATCCACTCGCCACGTTAATGCAGACCATTATCGTACAGCAGGATTTCTCTAATATGAACGTGGATGCAACGCAGCTTCAGAACATGTCTCAGCGTACAGTAAACGCGGCTCAGATCTTTATTGGAGCTCTGCCGATCCTGCTCGTATATCCGTTCTTGCAGCGTTTCTTCGTAAAGGGGATTGTGCTCGGGGCGGTTAAAGAGTAAGGCAAACACACGGAATCCCTTCATGGGATTCTTGGTTTAGAAAGGCTATGATTTCAGTTGATCCGCGGTTGTTCTCCCGCGGGTTACGTTGTTATATTCATTAATTAACTCATCCAGCACCATGGATTGGCGAATAACCTCCGGATGCCATAGATCCGGATATTGAGCTGCAATCTGGTAGAGTCTTTGCCGTGCATGTTCGATACACTCCTGAATTGTTTCCGGATTATGTACCATACTCCCGCCCCCTGTTTCCTTGAATATCATCATCCAAAAAAGACCATCTAATATAATATTCGGAACAAGAGAGGGTTTGGATTACCCCAAAATTAAATTTTTGTATTTTTTTTCTTGTAAAAGTTATAACTGGTTTGGTTCTCATGCCCTGATCTGCATCTACGTCACAGCAAATTAACCGGATAGGCCACGGCCTGTCCGGTTTTATTCATGCTGAGATTTTCAATTTTCTCTATCATATTCCATTCACCTTAAACCAACGTCATCAAAGCGATTGCCGATCGTCTCCGGAAAGGCATGTTTAATGGCATCAATGGCACGTTGTTCCGTAGCCCCTGCCTTCCGAATATGCTCAATCACGCTTTGCACACATTCTGGTTCTCTCGAATCCCAAGAGATGGAGTCACCTACTACCTCAACAATCGTTGTACACAGGTTTGCGAGTAGCTCGTACTCGTCTATGACCTGATCCATTTGAATGGACAGATGCTTAAGTCCTGCAACATAAGATGCAATATCCAGTCTTGATTCGGCATAATAGCGCAGTACAGTTGCCGCTTGTTCTACGTCATATGTTCCTGACTGCAAAGCAGTGACAATAGCCGTATACGCAGCCGCTCCACAGGCATAATCCTGGGGCGGCAGCATGTAGTCATGGGTTTCCCATTTGTACACGGCCTGGATTAACGATTCCTTGCAGACTTCCCATAGATCTATGGGTGCACAGGCTTCCAGCACCTGATAGTACCAGTAGGGTGTACTATTCCTGCCAATCGAACCATAGGGCAGACGAATGACTTCATTACCTTTACTTTCACAGATGAATAGCACCCTTTCCACATCATCATATCCAGTAACAATAACAAATTGATCGTGCCAGAGAATTGCACCTACGCCCCGGTCAACGGAAGCTTTAATGTCCAGCAGAGCCTGCTTCTGATATAGGGGAAAGGTTGGTTCGAACGAAAAGCCCGCTGCCTGGCTCGCCGACACGCCAATGAAGTCAGCTGCGACAAAGTTCTCTGCCATCCAGTTATATGCTGAGATTGACTCTGCCGTCAGACGCCGATCCACCACTAATCGGAATGCACTTGCTGTCATGCCTGCAATCATGTAGCGTGGGAAATCCGTCCACTGTTTATGTAATAAAATGCGATGCATCGCATCTGTATACGCGCTCACACCGCTCCATGATCTGTATGCATCAGCAGAATTCGCAGCTTGCGTGGATTGAGTCCAGTCCTCTAATACTACTTTTGCAGCCATCATCCTTCACGCCCTTCCTCTCTCATTCTATCGTGCGGAATGTGCTCCCCACCGTGGTATAGTGGACCGTTTACGGTCAGGATACTTCCTGGATATCAATCGAAAATAATCAATAGCCTGCTCTTCCAATGCTTTTGCCTTCAATAGTATATATGCCAGATCTTCTGTGGTGTCTGGTCGCAAGACATGTCTGTTCTCCTGCTGGACCATACATCCTTTCATCTGGTGTATTAACGTCCCAATCTGTTCATAACATGCACAAGCTTGGTCCAGTTCGTTCCATATCCCTCGAACATCCTGCATATACATCCGGATTTCAGTTCGAGATTGGCAGAAGGATTCCAAAATATAAGCTGCACCCGATTCATCGAAATCCCCACTCCGCAGGGCCTGTACCCACACATCATAGGCCTGTCTACCTGAAGCAATATTCCGATCAGGCAGCAGACGATAGGGGATATCCCAATCCTCAATCGCCAGTCGCAGGGATTCCAGCAACATCTGCTGTTCAGGGATGCGGATCTGATCACCAAGCACCTGACAATACCAAAATCCGGTAAAGTTCAAGCCGAAATTATCATATAGCAAAATCTGCGGTTCCTTGCTCCATCCGTCTTGCACATAAAAGATGCGGTCACTGTCATCATACCCATGAATAACGCCGAACTCAGGAATCCAGTAAATCACACCAGTGCCTTCATTAAGACTACGTCTTACCCAATTCACTGCATCCTGCTGGTAATAACCAAACGTGGAATGACGTGTACGTCCCCCATCCCAGATCGTGAATATCCCCAGGTTATCAATTCCCGGACGATGTGCTTCCCCCCATTGTCCGTACGCTGTAACCGACATGGGAAGTAGTCTGCGATGCACCGCCAGCTTGAAAGCCATGCCCGTGTATCCGGCAAGTAAATACTTCGAACCTTGAAACTGGCCCGTATGGGTAAGTATCGCATGCAGACTATCCACGTACGATTTGGACTCCCGCCTCATGATGAGGTTATCTAAAATAATCTCAGCCAATGACGTACCTTCTCCTCTCTACGCTGGTTTATTCCACGTTTTGCTTACGTTGTATCACGAAGCCTGTCAATTAATCCTTCTGCGCTTTGCTGAAGCTTGCGTCTAAGCCACCCAGGAGACAAAATTTCCTCCCATTCACTAATAAACAAATGCTGCAAGAAAGCGTTCGTGTCATAAAATTCAATTGAATAAATCTGATCTTGCCTAGCCCGAATACGATACCCTTGCCATATGTCCATTTGCTGTAATTCCTTCAAGCGAATCTCAGCTACAAACGGTTTACGAACAGGTAGTGGTTCTTCCCATCCACCTAGCAGAGCATCTGACCTGTACTCAAATCTCTCATCCAAGATCGATACATGAACAATACCCTCCAATCGAATGGCCACTTGCTGCATAGGATCTGCTTCATAACCCACCACGTAATCGGCGTTAAACTGGGATATCATCTTCAAAGGAGACAAGGAAAACTGCCGTTCTCCATCGTGATCCCTGTAATGAATATGTACTCTACGCAAGTCGGTTATGGCATGGGACAACAATTCAAAGAATTGCAGCTGCTTCGGTTGCGCCGAAAACACTGGAAGCTCACTGCTTCCCATCTGTTGTTCCTCCAACGTAAAACGCTCCAGCAAATGTGCTACACGTTTCACCGCGTCCGATTGATCATAATCGTAATGTCTATAGCGGTGGGCCAGATATTTCAGCACACGCTGCTCTTCTTCGGTCATATACAAATGGGGCAATCGAAAAGTCTGATCCTCATAACAATAGCCCCGATATTTTGCCATATACACCAAAGGAGCTCGCAGGGAGCTTGCCATATATTCAATATCACGCTGAGCCTGACGACGGGAAATTTCAAATTCACGGGCAAGCCAGCTGCTGTTCGGAAAACGTCCACCCCGAATCTGTTCATCAAACCAGTGAATCCGATGCATGTTACTCATCTTCCCACCCTCATCTCATCCAATCCCAATATATTCGATTATATCAAAAGACATGGCCTGTTCCGAAGGACAGGCCAGTTATGTTATACCTGTGCCATATCCACTCTGGATTGCACTGCTTTGAAGCATTTCTTGCATACTTTCAGACTTGTACCGTCTGTTTTCGTTTGCGTATACAACAATTTAATTCGGGTACTGCTGCACACCGGGCATGTTCCCCGGCCCCTGGAAGGAAGACTCCACAAGATGCGTCCTCTTTTGGTTTTTGCCAATGGTTGTGAACCTCTTTTCGATATGGTTTGTGTGTTCACCGTTATTATAGAGGTCATGGTACGACACAGAATGTCGCAGCAGTATTAGAAAATAAAAAAATGTCCCCTCTTCTACTTGAAGAAAGGACACCATTTAGGAAGGATCTGTGCTCGTCTGTGCTGCGGCCTGCAATAACGGTTGCAAGAGCCCTGGAAAGCGTGTTTCCAGATCATCGGACCGCAAGGTGAGAAAATGCTGTGTGCCCTGCACTCTGACCCGAATAACTCCGGCTTCCCGCAGAGTGCGAATGTGGTGCGACATCGTTGACTTCACAACAGGTGCCTGAAAATGACTGCACGGCTGCTCCCCGCTTCTCGCTGCTTCCACAACAATCCCAAGACGGGTCGGGTCGCTCAACGCATACAAAACGGAGGAAAGTTCAATATCGGATACTTGTGGATGATGTAAAATTTTCATATTGTAGTCTCCTTTTTTCAGACTATCCATTGTATTTTAACACAGATCCATGATATATTTCTAATGTTCGACACCAATCGAACTTTAATGATTTCGTTATGTAACCCCTGCTGTCAGGCACGGGATTGACATCATACTGCATTTTGCAAATGTTACACACCGTTTCTGAAATGTTGCGAAATACACATCACTCCAGGAGGTTTTTTATGAACAACACCGCAACCGCATCATCTGGGGAACGGACCGGAATACAGGAAGGATTAATCGTAAGCTTGCTTGGCTTCACCGTTGTACTCGTTGTGATGAATACAATGATGTTTAATCTGGCCCTGCCCAAAATAGCAGCCGAATTTATGCTTACATCTGTCGCTTCTTCCTGGATCGTTACAGGGTATTCCATTGTATTTGCCATTTCCTCGATCACGTTCTCACGTCTATCCGATTTCGTACCCATTCGTACATTATTTACAACCGGGCTTACTTTACTCGGTGCCGCATCCGTTCTGGGTTTTTTCAGTAATCACTTCATCATTCTGCTCATTGCACGTCTGATCCAGGCAGCAGGTGCTGCTTCAGTTCCGGGGCTTGCCATTGTGCTGATTACTCGATACATTCCACATGATCGACGGGGTAAATCGATGGCTGTCATCATGTCCGCCAGTTCGCTGGGTCTTGGACTCGGTCCTGTCATCGGCGGAAGTATTACCCAGTTTCTAGGATGGCATGATCTGTTTATCGTGACGGGATTAACATTATTCTTGATTCCTGTATTTTTCAAACTGCTTCCTCGGGAAATACCGCAAAAAGGGTCATTTGACCTGCTCGGTGCCGTGCTTCTCGCCATCGGTACTACGGGTGTGCTGTTATTCCTGACTTCCCGTCAGTGGTTCACGCTTGTCATCGGTGCTGCGGCACTGCTTCTGTTCTGGCTCCGAATTCGGCGCGCGGCAGATCCATTTGTTCAACCTGCTTTGTTCAAAGACAAAAAATATATGATGCTTAGTTCACTAGGGATTGTATCGTACATCAATAACTTCTCAACGCTGTTCCTGCTGCCACAGATTTTGGCGCATCTGTATGGACTGACTCCTGCTCAATCCGGACTTATCATCTTCCCTGGTGCAGTCGTGTCCATGCTGCTGTCCAACCGGATCGGTCGAATGATTGACCGACACGGCAATACGTTACTGTTGAAGTTTGCTCCATGGCTGCTACTGGCAGCTGCCGGGTTATTCGCCTTATTTGCAGACAATAGCATCTACGCCATCATGGGCGTATATGTCCTGCTCAGCGTAGGCTTCTCTTCCCTGACAACCAGCGTATCCAATGAATTATCTGGCAATCTGACGATGGATCAGGTCGGTGCAGGTATGGGATTGTTCCAACTTAGTCAGTTCTTCAGCGGTGCTTTCAGCGTTGCTGTCACTGGTGTAGCGTTAACTGCGATGCAAAACATGCCGCTATCCTCAGCGTACACTAATATTTTCTGGGGTATGACTGTGGTCGCACTTGCATCGGTTATTTTCTCTCAGGTTTATCTGAGAATGCAGTCACGGAAAGTCACGGAAACAAGTCATCAGATTTAATATCTCATCTTAACTCGTTACATCATCGTATTTATCTCAAAGAAACCAGGTGAGGGCCACTTCAGTCCAAACCTGGTTTTTAATTGTATACAAAAAGGATCGTCAGCATTTCTGCAACGATCCGTATTGTACTCCTCTAGTTGAGAGCAGCTCTGCTAACTAATTTGACCGGCTCCCTTCTTATCTTTTATTGAGCTTTTTTTTCGTTAGCTCAATTATCCAGCAGATAAGACTACACTGCCGTCTTTGTCATTCGCATAATTTATTCCGCTTTCACAAGCGCTTTTCTTTCCCACTTTTACCTCATATACATTGACTCGCAAGCAAGGATACGTTATTACTGTTTGGGTCTTTATATTTTTTTCAATCTACTTTGAAAGTGATTATTTGACCAAATGACTCAAAACTCTCTTTTCACACGCAAACACTCAATACGTCGCTTTTGGAGCAAAATGACCTTGATTCTTTAGAGCATAGTCAAAAAAACGCAGGATGAGTTCATTTTGAGTTTCAATCGCGTAATATTTATCGATATCTGCTTTTCTGCTTTCATGCAACAGGTTTGCCAATATAGGCGAGAATAAAGGTAAATCGGTTAAACTTAAATGTTTTGCGCCTTTAAAATGAACGTTGTATGCATCTTTAAAATTTTCATTCGAAATACGATTCGCGATATACGGAGAACTGCTGTAGAGCTGTATCCACACATCATCCGAATAAACGTTTAGAAGCGGGATGGTGAAAGCTTCGGATTTTGCAGTTATTTCGTTCGTAACTTTATCATACACAAGCTCGCTAAAGAACGGAGCATCTATATTTACTACGGCGTTAATGTCATCGCGCTCTCTGCTCAGTGCTACGCTTGCTGCACCCCCCATAGAATGACCGAAGACACCTATTTTCTGTGTATCGATGCGTTCATATACAGAATCTTTTTTTTGCTCGGCTTGTTCCAGAATTGTATCCATGACAAAATCCATATCATCCGTTCGCAATTTCATCCATTTTTGAGTAAGCTCGTAAAACTCACCAAGCGAGTAAACCCCATCTTTATTTGCATTGTTGACTTCTTGCATGTACTCGGAATTTATCGTCACGACTTTTCCATCCTCGGAAACGGTATAAAATGAATGATAGGGATGGTCAATCGAAACGACGAAATAACCGTGGCTCGCAAGTTCTGTAAAGGTAGAAGTGTTGCTTGCTTTAATACCGAATGCCCCATGAGAGAACACAAGCAAAGGATAGGTTCCTTCTGCCTGTTCAGGATACCAAAATTCCACGTTAACAGACCGATTGTCTTCCTGATCCGTAAATTCTTCGATACGGTTCATGTCTACATAGCTGTATGTGGCGGTAGCCACTGCATACGGACCTGTCACTTGCGGCAACCTAAACTGTGGAAAAAGTAATGCAGGAACAAGAGTAACAACTACGGTCAGTGTTAACAAAAGGAACTTCCATATCGTATAGAAAGCTTTGTAACGTGAAGTGTGTGTTTGTTTGCGCAGAAGTGCAACCATTTCCTTGAACGCTAATATAAAGAGCAAGCTTGCAAACAACCCCCAAGTGTACTCCCATACGACAACTTTCCCCAAGCTCAGCATCATGAATCCTATAAACATTGCGATCCTCGTCCAACTCTTTATCTTGCTGCAGCTTTGCTTGGTTGCAATGGAATAAACCGCAATTGCCAGCTCAGAGACCAAAGTAACGACAAGTATTAGAATCTCCATAAGACTTCTCTGCTCCTCCTCCAACTTTTTATGAGTTCATCATAATAAATGGCCGAGCAGGTGTATACGCATAAACGCTTAAGCTGTAGCTGAGAGCCAATAAGTTGTAAGAAACAACCCAATGAAGTGTACATACGTTGCAAATACGACTTTATTTAGGAGCAGTTTGTGTATATCTTCTAAACCTTGTTTTTAAGTGTTTTTAGTCTTTCATTGATCTTTTCAGCTTCCTTTTTGTCATTCTTATACGTTAGTAGGCGAACGATAGCGTATACTGCGGCAATTTGCAAAGCCAATAATAGTATACTGAAAGTACCGTTTACAAGATTCAATATAACAGCCAGAGAAATTAATAGGGCTTCCAGAAAAAAGAAATGCAAAATCACTCGGAGGCGCATTTTATTCTCGCTAATCGCATGTGGCGTATATAAAATAATTCCGGTCAAAGTACCCAGAAAAGAGAAAGCCATAATTGTAAAAATAGTCTGTAATTCGAAACTAGCATCAGGAGCATAGATTTGCCGTAAAATAGCGATGATTATAATTATAGAAGCGAATATAATTAAGAAATCTCTAATCATTTCTTTTATGAGCTCGGAATACTTCATATAGGTCCCCTTTTATAATCCAAGTATGTGTTTAAGCATTGGCACATACTGCCGTGATATGACTACCTTCTCCCCATTATCCAATAGTGCTTGAAAACGGCCGCTGATCGACGGATGAATACTGGAAATCTTAGCTATATTTAGAATGGTGGATTTGGAGGCGCGAAAACATTGTTTCTCTTTGCAAAGGTCCTCCAGTTCATAAAGCTTTTGTTTGACTTCATGAATGGTGTTCTTACAATACGCAAACACTTTTCCGTCAACAGCTTCAAAATAATAAATATCACTAATTTTGATACGGCTGATCTTATCCTCATGATAACCAAGTATCATGAGCGTTTCGGTTTTTACTTTATTAACGAGCTCATGTATTTTTTCGTCTACCTGGTGACACCTGATGCGGATCTCCTCTTCATCTGTATGGTCTATTACTTCAATAAAAATTTTTATAAATATCACCCTCGAAAATTCGAATTAAAACTTAATTCCATACATAGGACATTTCCCAGTGAAAGATGACGGACTAAGAAGGCCAATTAGTCGAGAACCGCTCTGAGAGCCTGTATTCTAGGGCTCGTCGCCCTTTGTATTCATTCCACTAACCTTTCACACAGACGCAATAAACAAAACAACCCCAAGGACGCATTCATCACGCTCCCCGAGGCTATT
The DNA here is from genome assembly GCF_054161325.1 of Paenibacillus sp. Z3-2. Lineage (NCBI taxonomy): Bacteria > Bacillati > Bacillota > Bacilli > Caryophanales > Paenibacillaceae > Paenibacillus > Paenibacillus sp. Z3-2. The sequence goes on from NZ_CP096397.1 coordinate 5,684,859, forward strand.
ATTCTATTGATGCTCACTTCTACATTTTTCTATACAGTTTTTACTATTAAAACAAGTCCAAACGAAGACGCTTCAGGCTCGTATGTTTGATATACCATTGACCGTCGATTTTGACAAAAGTCTCGTGGTAGTGCCCAAATCCGTGGAAGGATTTGTTCTCATTGCCCTCCGGGAACGTTACCCAATCTTCCATTGGGGAGATGACCTTCGCTTCGTTCTCGGATACAAATTCAACCTCGGCGCTATGTACATGATGCACGGTTACGGCAACATCCACCAGATCACGGAATACTTGTACGATCGTATCACGACCTGTTAATACCGGGATCGGATTGCCTTCTGTGCTGAAATCGGCGATTGCATCCGGAGCGAACACGTCACCCAAGGTATCCCACTGTTTCGTATCAATATAGCGGCAATAGCGCGCCTTGGTGTTCCGAATGTTTTCCAGCGCGAGCAATTGTTCCAGTCCTGTAATCGTTGATTGGCTCATGTGTTGTCCCTCCAGAGATGTAAAATGTGATGTAAGATTGGATTGAATATGTATGCAACTATACCTTCCTTATTGTACCATTCGGCTTCTATTAGGCACAACGAAATACCTACGATACAAAAAAATCTTTCCTTACCTCTCACGAGGATGGGGAAAGATTTAGACAAAATCGATATTTCAGACGAATACCGTTCATTGATACTTCATTTGCCTCAAGTTACAGGGTATGTGCACCCTTCATCTGGGAAGCCAGTTCTGACATCTTTTTATTGTTCAAAAAACTCTCCATCTCTTCTTCCGCCTGCACCATCACCTGCTGGATCAAGCAGCCTGCGTTATGATTCTGAGAACATTCGAACAGGGACGCCTGCCCTTCAATCGCATGAATGATCTCCAAGAAGGAGGGGTCGGGATTTTTACGACTAAGCCGGTAGCCACCATTGGCGCCAGAAGTAGATTCAATCATGCCCGCCTTAACCAATTTGGTCAAAATTTTGGACAGATAGGTTGGGGATACCTTTTGCAGTTCTGCAAGTTGGTGTACGCTAACCAGCTGCTCAGGGGCAGTACTTACAAGATGAAGCATGGTGTGCAAAGCATAATTTGTCGCTTTTGAATATTTCATGAGGGCACCTCATTATATACGGATTTAATTTATCCATAATAGACTTGATTAAGCTCTCTGTCAAACTACTGCACTTCAAGCGCTGGGAACATCGAGAGGCTCTGGGTTAATTGTGATACAATCCACGATAATCTGTAGGTGTCATCCCCTCGTGAGCCATGAATTGACGGTTAAAATAACTGGCATTGGGATACCCTGCGTCCTCCGCAATCTGTCCAATATTGGCCGTAGGCCGTTCCAGCAGCCATTGTTTCGCCATCTGTAACCGTGAACGAGTGATAAACTCCATGGGCGTCATCTCCACAGCACTCTTGAACATTTTGCAAAAGTAATACGAACTCACACCTGCGAGATCCGCCCAGTCTTGTAACAGGAAAGGTTGGCAGGCCTCCTGCTGCATCTGTGGAAGCAGCGCAAGAACCCGACTCTCCGCCTTGCTGGTAGTGCGTGTGCTCTTTAAAGGTACCGCATGCTGCACGAACTCGGCGAGTACAGCATAGGTCAGTGTGGATAGCTGAGCTGGCCGCAGCATGGTGTTCTGTTCCGCTTCAGTTAGCAGGGCCAGATGAGCCTCTTCCCATGAACTACGCTGCCGTAGCGTCCACAGCAGATTGCGATGCAATCCTCGCTCAATCATATAATCATGCAGACGTTCCCCATAGAAGTGCACCCATCTCACATCCCACGGATCATCTTCACTGCTGTAATAATGCTGTTGTTGCTGCGGAAAATAAAGCACGGCCTGACCCGCTCGAAGCTCATGCACCACCCCGTCCACTTCCACGTATCCCTTGCCCGCAGCAACATAGTGAATATTAAAATTGTTCAATACGCCGGCCTCCCGTAATACGGAATGCTGGGGATGATCCATATAGTGTCCGACGGATTCCGGGTAACAAAAATATGGAATATCCTGCAGGGTTAGCAATACCGTTTGCCTCATCATAACGACTTCTCCTTACTCAACAATATTGTGTTAACTAACTTCAATATATTATCATTTTAATTCGATCATCTATTCCTTATAATCACAATATACATTTATACACAGGAGGAAACAACACATGAATTCAGTTCAAAAATTGCGTTGGGGCATTCTTGGTAGCGCTAGCATTGCTGTGGAATCCGTCATTCCAGGCTTGCAGCAATCCGAGTTGAATGAAGTAACCGCGATCGCCAGTCGGAACGAGGATAAAGCCAAGCAGACGGCCGATCAACTTGGGATCGACAAGGCTTATGGCAGTTATGAAGCTTTGCTCGCGGATGATTCCATTGATGCCGTATATATCCCGCTACCGAATCATTTGCATCGGGAATGGACGATCCGGGCAGCTGAAGCAGGCAAACATATTTTGTGCGAAAAACCACTGGCTCTGACAGAGCAGGAAGCTCAGGAGATGGTTCAAGCTTGTGCAGATGCAGGAGTGCAGCTGGCCGAAGCGTTCATGTACCGCCATCATCCACGATACGATCAGATCAGAGACATCATCGCCAGCGGTGAGATTGGCGAGATCCGCGGCATTCACAGTACATTTTCGTTCAATAATTCCAATGCATCCGGCAATGTCCGCTTTCGGCGGGATTGGGGTGGAGGTGCACTGTATGATATCGGATGTTATTCCATCAGCGTAGCACGTCTGCTGCTTGGTCAAGAACCAAGTGCAGCCACTGTTATTGGCATGTTCTCCCCAGAGCATGATCAGGTCGATATGATGGCCTCGGGACTCCTGGAATTCGATAATCACGTTGGTGTGACCTTTGACAGCAGCATGTGGGCAGCATTCCGCAATACACTTGAGGTACTGGGGTCCGAAGGAATTATTGAAGTCCCTTCCGCATTCGTCAGCGAGCAGGACCGTAGCTCCAACTTCTATGTTACCGCTGGCGGTGAACGTAGAGAGATTGAAGTCCCGCAAGTGAACCACTACTCTCTGCAGGGAGATGATATGGCACGTGCTGTCCTTCAGGGCAAGGATCTGCGCTTCGCCCCGTCTGATGCAGTAGCTAATATGAAAGTACTGGAAGCTTGTCTTCGTTCAGCGGAACAACGCACACGAATTACACTATAATCGAGAGGATGAACTGAGTTATGGAATATATCGAAATTGCTGGTGCAGGTAAACGCGTCTCCCGATTGATTAAAGGAACCGATTATTTCGTGCATGATGCCTACGATAAAGCTGCTGCGAATATGGATGCTTTTCTGTCCATTGGCGGTAACACCGTCGATACAGCGCATATTTATTGTGATGGACAGAGTGAAGAAGTCCTTGGTCGTTATATGAAGGAACGCGGTAACCGCGACCAGATTGTCATCCTCACCAAAGGCGCGCATCATGACCAGAACGGACCACGTGTTAACGCTGATGCGATCCGTAGTGACTTGCTGGAAAGTCTGGAGCGTCTGCAGACGGATCACGTAGAGATGTATGCCTTGCACCGGGATGATCCCCATACCCCTGTGAGTGTTATTCTTGAAGCACTGAACGAACATATTGAATCCGGCAAAATCGGAGCCATCGGTGCCTCCAACTGGACTTGGCAACGTTTAGAGGAAGCCAATGCGTACGCTGCCGCGAATGGCCTGAAGGGCTTCACCTTCAGCAGTCCGAATCTCAGTCTCGCCAAAGCCAACGAGCCTTTCTGGGAAGGCTGTGTATCGGCAGATGCAGAGACGCTCGCATGGCATGAACAAACCAAGCTGCCATTGCTGTCCTGGTCTTCCCAGGCACGCGGTTTCTTCACTGGACGATTCACACCTGAAGTTCGGGATAACGAAGATCTGGTTCGAGTATTCTATAGTGACGGCAACTGGGAACGATTGCGCCGCGCTGAGCAATTGGCGAATTCGAAGAAAACAACACCTATCCAGATTGCACTCGCTTATGTATTGAATCAGACGTTCCCAACCTGTGCGCTGATCGGAGCCCAGAATCAGGCGGAATTGCTCTCCTGTGACGAAGGGTCCCGGATCACCCTGACTCCTGCTGAAATAGCATGGCTGGATCTGGGCAGTGAAGTGCCGGCTGGCATCTAAAGAAAGTTAAATATTCATCAACAAATACAGAAGGACTTACCCCAGAACACATCTCTGAAGGTAAGTCCCTTATACCATAGATTAAGACATATAAAATGTTAGAAATTGCACTGTCATTCGGTTGAATTACAGCTTAATGATCTGACCTGTCTTCTCGGATTCGAATGCGGCCAGGATGACTTGCAAGGAACGCAAGCCCTCTTCCCCAGAAATCGCTGGAGGTGTTTGGGTCACAATCGACTCTACAAAAGCGTCAATCACACCACTCGGCACTTGTTTCTCGTTAGTAGCCATGGCACCGACTTTGTACGTTTCAACCGTACCGTTGGTCAACTCAACGATAACTTCATCGCCTTCCACTGTTCCAATCTTCATAACACCATTCTCACACCACAGAACTGTACTGTTGTCTCCAGCTCTGTATTGCGTCCAGCTCGCTACCAGCGTTCCGATTGCTCCACTCTTCATACGAAGCAAGCAAGTTGCGTTATCGTCAACCTTGGTGCCTTCCTTGTGCAGTGTGCTGATGAAACCAGCCACTTCAGATACTTCATCATTCAGCAAGTAACGGATGAAGTCTGATTTGTGAACGCCGAGGTCGCCCATAGCGCCCATAATCGCTTCTTCTTTACGGAAGAACCAGCTTTCCGCTCCGTCCACACTCCATGCTTCCGGACCCGGGTGACCGAAGGAAGTACGGAAATTCAGGACTTTACCGAGTTTGCCGGAGTCGAGAATTTCTTTTGCTTTGACATGAGGAGGCATCAGACGCTGGTTGTGTCCAACCATCAGATACACACCATTTTTCTTGGCAGCTTCGATCATTTGCTCGCCTTCTTCAGTAGATACTGCCATTGGTTTCTCAACCAAAACATGCTTGCCTGCATTTGCAGCAGCAATCGCCATTGGCGCATGCAGATAGTTCGGTGTACACACACTAACGGCATCAACCGTTTCGTTTGCAAGCAATTCTTCATAACTGGAATAAGCTTTACCGCCGTAAGTCTCGGCCATCTTCTCCGCACGCTCCACAATCGGATCGGCAAAAGCGACAAGTTCTACGTTCTCATTGGCAGCGTACTCTGGAATATGTCTGCGCTCGGCAATGGCTCCACAGCCGAATACAGCAACTTTAATTTTACTCATGTACATAAGTCTCCTTTGACAAATAGATTAGCATTTTTCATGGTTCGATGGTCCATTAGAATTGGTTCAAATAGTTCTGTTTCAGCCAGTTGTAGCTATTGGATACGCTCTCAAGCGGAGGATTCTGACATACGTCTTGTTCCACAATCAACCACTCCACGCCTGCATTCGTAGCGCCTTCAATAACAGCCGGCAGGTCAACCGAACCTTGTCCCAGTTCCAGCGTTTTCATCTGACCCTGTTCGTCTTTGCTGAAATCCTTCAGATGAAGTAGCGGCAAGCGACCTGCATATTTATTAATATACTCGATCGGATTTTGTCCCGCAAATTGTACCCAACATACATCCATTTCCACTTTTACCGCTTCCGGAGATGTTTGAGCGAACATGGCATCAAAGGCATTGGCATCGCCAACCTGACCATGGAATTCAAAGTCATGGTTATGGTAACCGAAGATCAAACCTTGCTTCGCCGCTTCAGCTCCATATTGTTGTAACTCAGCGAACAGCTTGGTCCAACCTTCTGCATTCTCAGGACGATCTTCTGGCATCAGGTAAGGGCAAATGATATATTGTGCACCAATTGTTTTCAGATAATCGATTTGTTTTTGCAAGTCTTCGCGCATCGCATGTAGTGAAACGTGGCTGCTGAATCCTTTCAACCCAAGTTCATCTAGTAGCGCTTTCATTTCTTCGGCTGGAATGTCACCATATCCGGCAAACTCCACGCCTTCATATCCAAGGGCCGCTACCTTACGCAACGTACCACGAAAATCTGCTGCTGTTTCATCACGGAGTGTAAACAATTGCAAACCAATATTAAGTTTTTTCATGTAGGATACACCTCTGTTCTCAAATTTGCTTTCATTGCTCTATCTGGTATCATCCTACCGCAAAACAGGCTAGAATGAACATATACAATATAGTCAGAACATGAACTATCTGATCAAATTTTATTTCCATCATTTTGCATCTATTAAATGTAGCCCATTTGAATGTATGCAGGATGCATATACTGGGGGATTTCATCTTTGGATACGTTAGAGACATCTGTACTGATCTGCGACTACTCATACCACTATAAGGCGTTCACTCATAATATGAAGGGCGAGCTGCAAACCTATCTGTTCCGCCTGCAGACCGAAGGCTCGTGCAAAGTATATGTACAGGATGAAGAATTCAGGATGACGAGCGGGGATTTGCTGCTGCTCAAGCCTGGCGACGATTATCATCTCGTGGTCGATGAACCACATAAAGAAGGACGCTTGTCTAGCGGAGATTATTATCTGTTTTGCGAGGGCAATTGGATCGAGAATTGGTGGAAACGGCAGCAAAGATCCACTGTGAGCCGGATTGGACTGGATGATAAGCTGATCAGCCTATGGCGAAATATGCTACTGGAGAAACGTCGCGGACCTCTTGAAGAAAATGCGGAGCTTAAGGATGCATTACTGCGCGGATTATGTCTATATATCGATAGGGCAATCACCGAGAATATCCAGACGGATCGGGCAGTTTCCTCTGCGTTGAAGTTAAAACGTTTTATTGAGGAACATGCCACAGTTACCTTTAAACTTGAAGAAGCCGCACGTTATGCCGGACTCAGCCTGTCGCGCGCAGTCCGGTTATTTAAGGAGCACTACAATCAGACCATGATTCAATATGCGATTGAGATCCGTCTGAATGCGGCACTGGAACGTATGAAATACAGTGAGATGACACTGGAGCATATTGCTGAATCCTGCGGTTTTGCAAGCTACTCCTATTTCCACCGGGTATTCCGGGCGCATTTTGGTGTATCTCCGGCGGAGTATCTCAAATCCAAGCAGCATGAACCTATTGATTTAGAACGTGTGTGATGTATTAGTGCCAGGAACCCATGACCTTTAAGCAGGTTCATGGGTTATTTTGATACGATGAAACTTATAGACAGCTACTAGTAAGGCCGCGATTAATAAGAATGATGTTCACTTCAATATTTCATGTGACTCCAACAGAACAAGACTGTACAATTATAAAGACTGTCATCTTACCCATTCATATATCTCATTGAATTCCCATTAAAAATACTGGAGCGATACATATGCTAACCCACCCGCGCAAAGTCCTCATCATCGAGGATGAACCGGATATATCGCGTATTCTGCGAGATTATCTGACCAAAAACCAGTATGAAGCTGCCCTGGCAGCCACTGGGCAAGATGGACTTCAGATTATGGAGCTTATTCAACCAGATTACATTATTCTGGACATTATGCTTCCGGACATGGACGGGATTGAAGTGTGCCGAGAGATTAGACGGCGCAACAATATCCCCATCCTCATTCTGAGTGCCAGAGGCAGTGATACCGATAAAGTACTAGGTCTTGGATTTGGAGCAGACGACTATATGACGAAACCCTTCTCGCTAAGCGAGCTGCTGGCACGGATCAATGCCCACTTTAGGCGTTATGACAGCATGACATCGGATCGGGAGCGAACAGACCTACTGCGTCTTGGAAACCTGGTGATTTATAAAAAAGCCTATAAGGTCACACTTAACGAATCGGAAGTTTCTCTGTCTGCCAAGGAATTCGAATTACTTCATTATCTGGCAAGCCATAAGAATCAGGTTTTCTCCAAAGCCCAGTTGCTTGACGCCATCTGGGGATATGCAACCTATGGGGATGAAAACACCGTAACCGTATACATTCGCAGACTACGAGAAAAAATCGAGGCAGATGCCTCCCATCCCACTGTTCTGAAGACGGTCTGGGGTGTCGGCTACAAATTCAATTACGAATAATCCAGATTGGAGACATCCACATGTCATTGAACACCTGGTCCAGACGCTGGCTGTTAACATCACTTGGCCTTCTGATTATTATGATTTTAAGTATCCTCGCGCTGTCGATGATGCTATTCCAAAATCGAATTTCAGATGAGTCCAATCTGTCTATGAATCAGATTCGCCTCAAGGTCAATCCCACTCTGCTCGCTCTGGAGCAAAATCATCAACATCTGGACGAACAAAATATTCATGAAGATATACGTTCCACCGCCAGAGAAAGCGGGGTTGTGCTTACCTATGTGAACTTGGATGGAACAGTAATTCTGTCCTCCGTCCCCACCTCTGAAGGAACCCATGTTAATCTGCGTTCATCCCTTCATTATGATCTGCACCATGCCGCGCAGGCTGCGAATGGTAACGAATTGCTTGAAATTGCCTTTCCCGTGCTGGACGGACCTTTGGGGAGCCAGATCGGCAATGCGATCTTTTCCATCCCCCCAGCTATGGTTACTGTTCAGAAACCAATGACTTTTCTAGTGATATGGATTAGCGCACTATTGCTCCTGTCACTGGTCCTGAGCTTATTTCTATTTTGGATGAAACGAAAACTGGAGAAACAGCTGCTCTCTCCCATCCATCAATTGAAGCTGCATGCGGAATCCATCCTCAAAGGCAATTATGAAGAACAGATTCAGTACAACCAGACGGACGAAATGGGCGACCTCTACGCCATGTTGGATTTGATGCGCACCGAAATTAAACATATGAACGAGATACGCATCCAGCAGGAACAAGCACAAAAGGAACTCATCACCAATATATCTCATGATATTAAGACACCGATCACCACGATAAAAGCATACATAGAAGCTATTGAGGAAGGGCTAGGTAATGATCAGGAGACGCTGATGGAATATATGAGAGTCATGCGGACCCATACGGATAAAACGGCCCGACTTGTGGAGGACCTGCTGGTTCATGCACTGCAGGAACTCGGGCAAATTTCGGTGGAACCTCGTGAAATGTACAGTGGTCCTGTCCTGGAAGCCATGTTAAAACCTATTGAACATGTTGTTCTAACGAAAGGTCTGGTCTACGACGGACCTCAATCCAACCACATCCCCAATGTGTTAGTCGCAATCGACCCTACCCGAATTGAACAGGTCATCTCCAATCTTGCCGCCAATGCCCTCAAGCATACGGCTCCGGGAGACACGATACGTATAGTCACGGAACTGGAATCCGGGCACTTGAAAGTGACCATCGCCGATTCGGGTCAAGGAATACGTGTACAGGACATGCCGTTTGTTTTCCAGCGATATTTCAGAGGCCAGACTAGCCATGTAGACCAACGTGTTCAGGAAGGTACGGGACTGGGTCTTTCCATCTGCCAGAGCATTATCGAAGCACATGGAGGCCATATTTCCTTCACTAGTAAAGAAGGACAAGGTACAACCTTCCGGTTCTACCTGCCCATCTGCTGAGCCATTCCGGCCTGGCTATTTTACCAGACGTCTTTAACTTTCACTTTAACCCATTTGGCTGTAATACTTTATTCATAATTTGATAAGGCTTCCTCAACATCCCTCCTCTAGAATGAATCCTATACTGCACTCGGGAGTGATTCAACTTGTCCAAAACAACCATCATTCGTGCACAGAACCTGTGCAAGACGTACAACAGCGGGAGTGAGCAACATCATGCCATTCGTAATATCGATCTCGACATCTATGAAGGGGAATTCACGGTCATCATGGGTAACTCTGGCTCTGGCAAATCAACCCTCTTGTATCTGCTAAGCGGACTGGATCAGATTACCGCCGGTGAGGTCTATTTTCGTAACCAACGGATTGACGCTTATAGTGAAAGAGAAATGTCCGACTTCCGCACCCGCCGGATCGGTTATATCTATCAAAGTATCAACCTGGTCCCGGACCTTTCCATCAAAGAGAACATTGCCTTGCCAGGATATATCGCGGGAAACAAAAAGAATGATATCAAATCCAGGGCTGCCCATCTGATGAATGCCATGGATATCGAAGGACAGAGCAACCGGCTTCCCTCCCAAACTTCTGGAGGACAGCAGCAACGAGCTGCCATTGCACGAGCTTTGATTAATTCGCCGGATATCATCTTTGCCGATGAACCGACCGGAAGCCTGAATGTGGAACATGGCACAGCCGTTCTGGATATCCTTACGGACCTTCACCGGAAAGGACAGTCCGTTGTTATGGTGACGCATGATATCAAGGCTGCATGCCGGGCAGATCGCCTAATCTATATTCAAGACGGCAAGATTGGCGGAATCCTTGAGTTTGACAACTATGACGAACATCAAATTCAGGATCGTGAAGCGATCATCTTCGCTTTGGTTACGGGGAAGGAATAACGATGGTGGTCATGTTTAAACTTAGCTTGTCTTATCTGAGCAGGAACAAAATACAAAATGCGTTGATTACATTACTCCTGCTACTGTCGACACTTCTCGTGTCTACAGCCATTGTCATTCTGGCCAATACGGGTAACCAGTTCAAGGACATGCATAGTCGGACCAACGGGTCCCATCAGATCTTGACGTTCGACAAAGGACTGAATGCTCCCCAAACTGTGCATGACTGGTGGGCTGCCCAGAACGGTGTTCAAGTCTCACCTTTGCTTACTTACCGCACCTTGTCGGGCATCACTTTTGGCGGCACTGACATCCCTAACCTTTATCTGTACATGATGAATACCCCGCCTCCTCCGTGGAGTGTAGATGAACTTGTATTTGCAAGTGGTACACAGCATTCGGCTCCTGAACAAGGAAGCGTATGGATCCCAACTTCCATGGCGAATGGCTATAACATCGCTGTCGGTGATACCATTGGCTTCAAAACTGGATCTACCACACTTGACCTCGCAGTCTCAGCTATTGTTGTGGATGTTCCTTATGGAGCACCGTTCACCAATACGGCAAGAATTTGGATGAACAGTACGGATTACCAAAATGATTTTAGTACGCTTGCAGGAAAAGATATTCACATGATGGGCATCCATTTTGATGATTACAGTACGAACTCCAGCTACTGGGATCGTTATACAAGCGAGACGGGTGCCCCATTTCTGGAAACCAAAATGGAATTTGAAAGTATCTCATCCTTTTATCTGATCATCAATCAGATCGTCGGGTTCATTATGATATTCTTAGGGGCCGTCATGATGATAATTGCCCTCATTACGATTGGCTTCACCATATCCGATGCCATTCTGGCCAACTACAAAACGATAGGTATCCTTAAATCGCTGGGACTCACTTCCCGGGGCACCATTGGTACCTACGTCATTCAATATGCCCTGCTGTCCATCATCGCCGTTCTTCCCGGGCTGGTACTTAGCGTATTCGTCTCCAAATTCATCATCAACATCTCCGTATCGTCCCTGCGGACTGGCCAGGGTGATCTTCCAATTGAGGGCATTGGATCTGCTATTGTTGTAGGGCTGCTCCTACTCGTCTTGGTTATTGCATTTGTCGTGTTATACGCCAGAAAAGCTCGCACGATCGAGCCTGTTCAGGCCATTCGGTACGGTATGTCGGAGAGCGACAATGTACGCATGGCGCGACGAATGAATTCACCGCTCGCAAACCGGGCCTTGTTTGGACGATTGCCCGTCTCTTTTGTAATCGGCATACGCAATCTGGTCAAAAACAGCAAAAGCTCGGTTCTGATGTTATTGCTAACAACGATGGCTGCTTCCGTACTTGTCCTCGGGTATGTTGTACTGACCAGCATTACCGGAATCTATCAGACGGCGGCCAAATGGGGTTATGACAATGCTAACATTGCCGCAGTCTTTGTAAACAAAACTACGTTTCCGAGAGCAGAGCTGCAGAACGTATTGGAAGAAGATCCTCGCATCAAAAATGTGGGCTGGCAAGGGAACATCACCGGAGTTATCCTTCCCGATGATTCAACCGACGTGGCCAGCCAGTCTACCAGTCTTTATCTAAGAGTACTGGATGGAAGCTATCAAGATCTTGGTTTTGAGACGTTGAGAGGAAACAATCCGGAACTCGAAAATGAAATTTCAATCGGGGTTAGTGTTGCCAAGATGTTAAACAAGGATATGGGAGATCTCATTGATCTCTACATTGAAGGAGAGAAGCGCACGTTCATGATTTCGGGCATCTATCAGGCCATCTCCGACATGTCGGTATCCGGAAGAATCACAGCTCAAGCGGTTCGAAGCGTGAATCCGGATTACGGAGATGTAAATGTCGCGTTTATCAATGTCAACGATCCTTCACAGGCAGGAGCCATTGCTAACCAATTGAATGGGCGGTTCAAAGACTCTGCTTCCATCGTCACGCAAAAAACGCTGCTGGATTCTGTTTATGCAGAAGCTGCAAGCATTTTTGTGTACCCCATGGCTCTAATTGGTCTGCTGTTCATTTTGGTTACATTTATCATTATCTTCAGCACCTGCCGGATCAGTATTCGCAAAGAGAGCAAGACGTATGGCATATATAAGTCGATTGGAATGACATCTGGAAAAATCCGTTTCTCCATTGCTACTGGAGTAGTTGCATTAGCTCTGATTGGTTCAATGCTTGGAGTCATTGTAGGCGTATACCTTCTCCCCCTGTTACTTGAAAAAGTCCTATCGGGATACGGTATCGTACAGATTCCTCTCATTCTGAACTGGGGAGGCATTATACTCTTTGCTTGTCTGAGTATTCTTGCCGCAGCGCTAGGATCCTGGGTATCGTCCAAGGTGATTCGTCAGGCATCGCCGCGTATTCTTGTTGTCGAATAACATGTAGAAAGAAGGAGTGCTCATGCACAGCGTATACAAAAGCTTCTGGTCGCCGCCCTAGGCTCCGTTGGCTTACTTGCGGCCTGTACGAATAATCCTCTCAACTCCTCATCAGAGAGCGGAAATGCCCAAGGCGCCGAGTCCCAATGGATGAAGCTGATTAGCAATAATGCTATAGATAAGGAACTTGATCAAGTCAGTGAGAAATCCGCATCCAGTCTTTTGGTTGTTGATCATCCTGTAGGAAATATCGAGGTGCGGAACAGTGAAGATGGTGAACTTCAAGTCCGTACGTACATTCAGGCTTTGAACAATCGTACCGGTGAATCCACATTGGAGGAACTGGCTCAAAACGCCGAAGTCTCCTTAACGACCAAGGGGAACACAACCACCGTTGAGATCCATCCCAAGGATAAAACGGGAACCGATCTTTGGTCATGGGCCGACAAAAATATAGGGAATTCCCATTTCATCGTAAACTATGTGATTGAGGCTCCGGCCAATATCGTTGAATATGAGATTTCTACAGAAGTTGGCAATATTTCACTTGCAGGTTTAACAGGAAGCTATGAGCTTGCCAATAACACAGGCTCCATTGATCTTAACAACATTCAAGTCCAAGGCAAATCCAGCATCAAATCCGATGCAGGTACCATCCGTCTTGATCTGAATCAGCTGCACGATGGAAGCCAGCTCAAAGCTTCAACTGAGTTGGGTACCATCACTGCCCTGCTGCCTTCCAATCTGGCTTACACACTAAAAGCGGAAACGGATCTGGGCAAGGTCTCGGGTGCTTCGAGGGGAAAGAGTGATATCAACGGCGGTGGACCTCTGCTTTCCTTGAGCACATCTGTAGGAACCATTAAGGTAGAGAATAAGTAATTATAAAAAAAGTACCCAAAAAGCCCTTTCGTATCCTTTATAAGATACGAAAGGGCTTTTCCATGTAGGTCTGGCTTGGCTGGGTATATCCTTCAGCTCCGCCACTTCTTCGCAAGTTCGCCAATCTGATGTGGCGTAGTACGGCAACAGCCGCCAATGATTTTTGCACCCGCAGCAACCCATGCCTCCGAAGCATCACTCATACTGCCACATGTACCCTGTCCACTCCACGTCTTCGTTGCTGCATCGTATACTTCTCCCGAGTTCGGATACACAATAACAGGTTTGTCGCTGGCACGGCTAAGAATACTTACGGCTTCTGTCACCACTTCCATGGGAGCACAGTTCAGGCCAATCGCCGCAATCTGTGGCTCGGAACCAAACGTCTGTGCACATAACTCAAGCGCTGTGCCCTCGCTGATGCTTGTCCCGTCTTTTAAAGAAAAAGATAACCAGGCATATGCATGAGGAAACTCCTTCAGCAAATCAACCAGCACCTGTGCTTCCTGCAAGGATGGAATGGTCTCCAATGCCAGAATATCAGCACCCGCTTCAAGCAACGCCGCTATACGCGGACGATGGAATTCAGCCAAGGTCTCATCTGTGACGCCGTAATGACCAATGTACTCCGATCCATCAGCAAGGTATGCACCGTAGGGTCCAACGGATGCGGCAACGAGCGGTCGCGGCCGAACCAGGGCACATTTCTCTGGGACAACAGGCGTTTGTTGTTGCGTATCCAACAAGGAAGAATTGCCCTCCGGTTTAACTTCCGTGTTCTCAACTATACTGTCCTGCACTTCTGCCCATACGTCATCTCTCGCTTGTGCAGCCAGTTTCACCGTCTTGCGGATCAGGTCCAACGCTGCCTGCTCTCCGATTCCTCTCTTGCTGAAGCCATCCACTGTCGCTTGATAACTGGATGTAATCGCGCAGTCGGCTCCTGCTCGAAAATAATCCGCATGAACCTGAACGATAACATCCGGATTCTCAATTAATACACGAGCAGACCAGAGCGGATCGTCCAGATCACATCCATGCTGTTCAAGTTCGGTCGCCAGCGCTCCGTCCAGAATCATGACCGGATGTTCACGCAGGATCTCTTCTATGGGGTTATTCTGTTGTGCTAGCGTCATGTACTTGTCCTCTTTTCTTATTCACACGTTCTGTCAGATAATAGGCTGCGTAACACACTGCGATAAATGGAATCCCACAATACAGCGCAATCCGCTGTGTCGGGTCAAAGGCAATACCTATGCATGAAGCCAGGCATAATATAAATGAAATAATCGGTACCGCCGGGTATAGCGGTGTGCGGTACACCAGATCTTTGACCGCGTGGCCTTCCCGGATATATTGTCTGCGGAACATGTATTGGGAAGCGCTGATGCTCATCCATACCGCAACAACAGCCAGACCCGAAATAGAAACCAGTGTAATATACACGGTACCTGGCGCAATGATGCTGGACAGCAAGGCCAGCGCACCACCAACCATACTGATCAGGAGTGCATTCAATGGCACACCGCGTTTGGTCAATTTGGCAAACCATGGAGAGATCGTTCGTTTATCAGCCAGAGACCAGAGCATCCGTGACGAAGCATACAGGCCTGAATTGGCTGCAGAGAGAATCGCCGTCAGAATAACAAAGTTCATAATGTCTGCTGCATACGGCACACCCACTCGTTCCATTACTGCTACAAATGGACTTTGCAGTACACTGGCATCCGACATAGGTAGCAAGGCAGACAAGATAACAATCGTTCCGATGAAGAAAATAACCAAACGCCAGAGCGTCGTATGAATGGCTTTGGGTATCGTCTTCTCCGGGTTCTCGGTCTCCCCGGCAGCAATGCCGATTAACTCGGTGCCCGAGAATGCAAAGTTTACAGCAAGCATGGTCATCAATATCGCTGTAGCCCCATGGGGAAACCACCCGGATGCGGTAATATTCGATAAAAACGGAGCCGGTTCAGCATCCGCCATCGGAATGAACCCGAACATGGCTGCGCCACCGATAATTATAAAGACTACGATCGTCACTACTTTCACAGATGAGAACCAGAACTCGGATTCCGCGAATAATTTTACTGTTAATGCATTGAACAGAAAAATCATCAACGCAAAAATGGCACTCCATATCCATACGTTGACCGATGGGAACCAGCGCTGCATCAGCAGTCCGGCGGCTGTGAATTCGGAACCCAGTGCAACGGTCCAGGTTAACCAGTACAACCAGGCCACCGTGTAGCCTGTTGCTGGTCCGATATATTTGGCAGCATAGCTATGAAATGCCCCCGTCTCTGGCATATGAACAGACAGTTCACCGAGACAGAGCATAACCAGATATACGACGATCGCCCCGATCAGATAGGACAGAATGGTTCCCAGGGGTCCCGCCTGTTGAATCGTGTAACCCGAGCTTAGGAATAATCCTGTTCCAATCACTCCACCGAGAGAGAGCATGATCACATGCCGTGCCTGCATTTTCCGCTGAAAATGTCCTTTGTCGTTGTTGTTATCCATACCTGTTGCTCCCTACTTCTTCATCCAGAAAAACAAAAAAGACCCACTCTTCCTAAAGAGTGCGCCGTTACTGACAAATAAAAACAAACGCTCCTATCTATCAGGCTTTCACCCGCTGGAATTAGCACAGTATCCTTCAGATCTGTTGCTGAGGCTTCTAAGGGCCAGTCCCTCCACCTCTCTGGATAAGAAAATGATTTTTTATAAATATAGCGATCTATCATGAATGTGTCAACATTTTAATACTAATTGGCCACCCTCCTCGCTATTCGGTAGAAGATCCGAGATTGGTGATAGTGGTCTTCACATCGTACGTAATTGGTACGGTACTAAAAATGTTATCCCAATCATCTTTGACTTTCTTCCATGTTTTAGGTTCTTTAATACGCAAGCTGTCCCGAAAATCCGCAACATCCACTTTGTAGGTATGCTGAAGTTTGTATAACACTTGACGGATCTGTTGTTCCGCCAATTCAGAAAATTCTTTTTCCAGTTCCCTGAGATAGGCCCCCTTTTCCTCTTCTTCGGGAGCACGCCAATCTTCCATCAACCAGCCTTCGGAATCGACTTTCACGTGGAATGAAATATCATTGCCAACCACCTTGGGAATCACTTTTGTTTTCTTCTTCTTCATTTCATATACAACGGTGAAACCCTCTTTGTTGTATGTTTTCAATACGCCTCCCTTTTCTTTAGGTCTGATCCACGATAGCCCTTCCAGATCGGTTTGGCTGAGTTCCCCGAGGAATTTGGTCGTTTTTCCATCAAAGATACTGCCACCAGAGAACTTATCCTCTCCATTGCTCAGTACATTTTGAAGTAAAAAGCTAGAACCGGATTGCATTTGGGCATCTAATTTGGAGAGCAAAACGGGGTCCAGGATTTTGTTGGACAAGTATGAATTGTCGGTAATGCTTGTGAGATAAAATGCTGGAATTTGAGAAGGGTCCTCCGAAGTGAGCACATCCAGGGCACGATGATGACTAATCAGAACGAGACAGTTTGGACGAATATCGTTATCCCGAAGTACAAAATCCAGCAGTTGGTCCAGACCATACTTTTTGGCTATATCCTTGGAGATGACGATGACCTTCAGATGATGTCCGATGAGCGGACGATCTCGTCTTAATGCAAACTGACGAAAGATTTGCAGCAAGGAATCTCCGGTCAGCTGTTCATTGGAATATGAAGTCTTACCAGAACCAGGTGATCCGGACTGTTCGCCTTTTTTGCTGCTGGAGCTGCCCGGAGCAATCTGTACCGTAGCAGTTATATTGTTTTGCTTGGAATACGTTCCTCCCTGAGCGGCGATATTCTTCTCAAATTCCGTTTCTTTTCCGACATCGATCCCGAGACCAACATAGACACTTAGATCCTCTACCTCCCGACTGCTCCAGCATCCGGATATCAACAAAAGAACACACAACACAAAGGCTATACGTAAAAGCATACGGAAACGAATCATGCATGTTTGCCTCCTTTTTTACGAACCAGACTTAGTATCAGCAGCAACAGGGGTAAAATGGCAAATAGAAGTACGGATGAATTGCCCAGCATATCACCCAGTGCAAACGTTTCATCCACGGTTTTGGGCATCAATGCCGTCAGATAAATTAACGGCAGAAGAGCATACATAATGACCTTGATCTTCTTCGTACGAAATAAGTCGCGAATGCCCACCGAAGCGCAATAGTGTGTGATCGTAAAGCTCGAGAAGATCTGCATTATCCAGATGACCAGTAGCAAGGATTCGAAACGCTCGAAAATCAAACCCTGTATCTCAAAACTTCTCACCAAATCCAACGTTGGCCAAGTCCGCGTCTTAATCCCGTCAAGAGAAAGACTACCTACAACCATCACCACCGTAATTAGGTAAATCATTGTGGATATGAACATGCCCCAGCTCATGGCGGCATTGCTTTTTTTTGGATTTTTCATATAAGCAGTCATAACAAACATGACTTCGTACCCCGTATATGCCAGCAGCGAAGGTTTCAATCCTTTGATAACTGGCATGACTCCCTCTCCGAGTACGGGCCTCAGATTGCCGATTTCAAATAACTGATTACTAAGCAAGATTTCAATCACAAATATAATCAGTGTAATCGGCAAAATGATCTCAAATACGCGCACAATGACAGCAAGTCCGCCAGAGATCAAATAGATGCCAATCCACATAAACACCATCACGATGGCCCATGTTGGTGTGCGCTCAAGCAAATACATGCCTGTCACTTCAGCCATGACCCGAATTTCGAATGCGGCAATCACCATAAAATAGATAATCATGGCGAATCCCAATATGTAAGCAATCCAGCTCCCCGTAATCTCACGGGTGAACTGGAATACTGTTTTCTCCGGAAATCTGCGACACAGGGTAACCAGAATAATTCCGACACCCATAATAATCAGTCCAGACAGAATAATTGACATCCAGACATCCGGGGTTCCGACAGCTTTGCTCGTTGTTCGAGGAAGCGTTAATATCCCAGCGCCAAGCATGTAATTGACAATAACCACAACAGCTTGCCTAGTACTGATCTTTCCTTCGGAGCTATTCACTTTATTTCACCCCAACCACTTTAATTTATTTCATTTTTTCGGTCTTGATCTATCGGATTGGACATCTCGGGACGCTTCCTCATCATATTTAGCGGAGCACGGATAATGAAATCCTTCCAATCCCCAAAATGATAAGGGACAGCCGGTGCAACATAAGAAACGCCGAAGCTCGAGAGTCTCGCCAGATGGGTACATATGAGGAGAAAGAACATAACCACGCCAAACAATCCGAGCACAGCCGCGCTAAACATGGCAGCAAATCGCAGAACTCGCAGCGTTATGCCGGCACTATAGACGGGTATTGTAAAGGAGGATATGGCGGTAACCGCAACAACGATGACCAGGAACTGGCTTATAATTCCTGCCTGTACGGCCGCCTGGCCGATAATAAGACCTCCAACGATACCCATCGCGGGTGCAATCGGCTTAGGTAGACGAATCCCCGCCTCCCTCAGAATCTCAATTGAAAGTTCCATGATCAGTACTTCGATGATTGAAGGAAACGGCACTCCCGTCCGCGTTTCAATAATCGTGAGTACTAGCTTAGTTGGGATAAGTCCCGGATGGAACGAGATAAACGAGATATAGAGCGCAGGAGCTAGCAAGGCCAGCATGGCAGACATGAAGCGCAGTATTCGCAGGAATGTTCCAGGAATCCAGCGTTCATAGTAATCCTCCGGGGATTGGAGCAACATGCTAAAGGTCACCGGTACAATCAGTGCAAATGGTGTTCCATCCAGTAAAATGGCCACTCGTCCTTCCAGCAAAGCACCCATCACTCGGTCCGGTCTTTCCGTATTCAGTACCTGTTGAAAAGGACTCAGCGTACTATCTTCGATGAGCTGTTCGACATACCCAGATTCCAATATGGAATCCATATCCATCGCTTCAATTCTCTTTCCGACTTCCGCCACGAGATTAGGATCAGCAATATCCTGAATATAGGCAACAGCCAATTCTTTCTTGATCCGTGAACCTACCTCAAACTTCTGAATAAAGAGGCTCTGATCACTTCCATATCGACGTAAAATACCTGTGTTATCACTTAGCTGTTCTGTAAAACCAATCCGGGGACCACGGAGCAACCCCTCTGACACCGGTTCATTCACACCACGTGTTTTGATTTTATGAGCTCCAATTAACAGAGCCCCCGGCAATCCATCGACCAACAGTGCAGTTTTGCCAAAAAGCACGCCAACTGCGACCGCTTGGAGGGACTTGGTCTCCTCAACCAGACTGACAGGTAGTAATTGATCTTGCAGGTAGGCCGAGAGTAAATGTGCATTATCCGGATGGAGGAAACCCTCCCGCTTAAGCTCTGGAACGCCTTCCAACATTAACGGTGAAATCAGGTGATCATCGATTAAGTCTTGGTCTACCATGCCTTCGGTATATATGACGGCTGTCCGTGTATTCGTACCCCTAATGGTAAATTCCCGAATATGCACGTCAGCATTTTGACCAAAGCTTTCTCTTACGCTAATCAGATCGGTATTGTACTTGCCGGTTATTTTAATATTGGCATAGTGGCCCGTTTCGGTTCCCTGACCCTGACCCGCTGTAGCAGGAGAAATATCTTTCGAGGATATGGAGGTTTTTTGGGAACGAGAGAAGGTTCCACGCTTAATGGCGGCATTGATCCACCGCATGGTTACTGTAATGCCGATCGGTACGATAAGGACCAAGAATGCCTGAATCCATATGGCCCAATCCGGCACGTAGGATACAATTGTTGACCACATGTTCCCACCCCAACATTTCTCTGCATGATGAAGCTGCAGGTATTCCCGAGTATTGTGTCCCCCTTTGATCACAATAATTCCCGTTTTTTTGTGTGCAGAACAGCAAAAAAAACGGTCCCTGTATAAGGAACCGCCACTACCCACTATTTATTTAAACGATTTTGGTCACATGCTCCGCTTTCGCATCAAGCAACTGAGCGGATGCAGCAATAGCCGTAAATTCTTGCAAAGCAATCTCAATCCTTTTCTGGCTCTGCTCAACATATTCCTCTACTTTTTGTATACCACCTGTGATATTACCGATCTCCTTGGTTATTCCGGTAACGCTATCACGAATCTCGTCAATCGAACTCTCCACCATTGTGGAGAGGTTCTTTACTTCCTTGGCCACGATATCGAATCCTCGTCCAAATTCTCCTGCATGTGCAGCTTCAATGGCTGCATTTAATGCCAGCAGCTGTGTCTGTGATGAAATCTCGCGTATGGTTCGTACCACGCCCTGGATCGATCCGGCCTGTTCCTGTAGGTGTGTAAGCGTCGCACGGTTAGAAGCCGACACCTCGGAGATATAGGAGATACTGGACATTAATTCCTGGCTGCGTTCAATACCTACATCTGCCTGCCCATTTAGCTCATGGGACATGGTTTTCAGTTCATTCACTACGACTGAAATATTAGTTTGACGATTGGTGATGTTGGTGGCTATTTTGGAGACACCCAGTACTTTTTGATCCATTTCATCAAAAACGGGTATATACGTTGCCTCAAGCCATACGGGACTTCCCTTTGCATCCTTGCGTTCAACCTTGTCCTGGAAGCTGACTCCATTAAAAATGCTTTGCCAAAAAGCATCATAGTCCGGGGTGTTCACGAAATGGCTGAAGCATAACTGCTGGTGCTTCATGCCATACATCTCATCTACCGTGTATCCCATCGTCCGGGCAAAGACTTCATTGACATAAGTAACACGTCGATCCATATCAAATCGAATGATAGCAAGACTTTTCTCCATCGCCTTGATGACCATTGCATCGGTGACAACATCTTTCTTTTCCATATCTAATATAGGCACTTGATAACCCCCACAGTTCATTCCATAATAAACAGCCTTTAACCAGTAAAACTACGATCACAGCAATATATGTATCCTGCAGGTTCTAGATGGCTCTAATATTGATACCCGATTTGCAGAATTTTGGATCACCTATTGCCGTTTAATTTTTATATGTCATTTTTCACTTTGTGAATGCGTGTACATTTTTAGTAATTCAATGAACTTTAAGCTGTTCCAAAATCGTCCAGACTGATCAGAATTCAATTGAAGCCACCGCATCCATCATCATGCTTACGGAGCATGTGCGTCTTCCAGAAAAGAGACTCAATAGCTTATCCCGATCCGTAAAACGTCTCTGTATCTACTTGTACGTATCGTAACACAAAGCAAAGAAACACACACTTATATATAGCTAGCATTTCGTCTGTTTCTGTTTCCAGTAACTGAATGTCCTTTGCAAACAAGAAAAACAGGACGATTCCGTGATCATCGCCCTGTTTGTTTAATGAACTTCATCTTTATCGTTATCGCCTATATATTCATCAGCCTCGCGGCAGCTTATTTCCATACCGACTGCGCAGTTCAGCAAGCCGTTCCAACTTGGACAGCGCACGCTCCTTCTGCATCAATCCCACAGCCAGCACCATCTGTTCCATTAAGAGCAATGGAGTAACCATGGAATGAAATTCTCCCAGTTCCCCTCTACTGACGTAAAAAGATAATTCGGTCGCCAGTCCATATAACAGGTCTTCCCGATCTGTCACAAGTAAGGATTTGCTTCCCATATCACTGGCATAATCCAGAATGACCTCTGCTTCAGGCAGCAAACGGGTGAAACACATGAGCATCACCATGTCCTCTTGCTGCATATGCATCAACGATTCCAATAACTCATGTCCACCTCTCGCGAGATGAATGACAGTCAATCCGAATCTGGACAAGCGGAATGATAACAGCTCAGCCAGACCTGCAGATGGTCCAGGGGCATAGATGTACACTCTTCGGGCTTCAGCAAGAATCGCTGCGGCCCGCTCCAGATCCCCTTGCTTCATATGAGACAACGTCTCCTGCAAATGGCTAACGGAAGCTTCCAATAATTGAACAGGCAAGCTATCCGTATCCATGCGGGATATGGTTTTATTTAATTTCAACGCCGGCGTGGTATCTTCAGAGGTGCGGAGGCGTATTTTGAACGCCTTGGCATTGTCATATCCAACTGCACGCCAGAAACGGGATACCGTTGCAATACTAACCCCCAGCCTATCGGCAATCTCCTGTTCCGTCATGAATAGAATCTCTTCGGGATTACGTTCAACAAAATCGGCAATTTTCAGATGACCTGGCGATAGCTGCTCTTTTTGGGTAAACAAATTCATTCAGGATACACTCCTTTTCTCGCTCTCCAACCAGTATATCAATAGACTGAAGAAGAAGTGGTCAAATTATGTAATATTTTTTTCATACAAATTAAAATATGTAATAAAAATTACAATCGATTTACAAATGTCTTCTTTCCCGTTAATACTCTGCCCCTAGACTGTGGCTATGATCACCAACTTTCAGGGAGGTATGTATCGATGAAGAAGATGACTGAGCGTTATACGCTGACGTCTTCACAGAAAATGATGGTGTTTGTGCTTTCCATGTCACTGTACGGCTTGTCCAACATGTTCACAGAGCTTATTCCCAAGTTGCAGCTTGGACCCATTGAACTGTCAGTCGAATACTTTGCTTTTATTCCGCTGACCCTCTGCATTCTGTTCCATCCCATGATTGCCGCTCTTGGTGCGGCTCTTGGCGAAGTCATTTTTGGTGAGTTGATGTTGGGACAATTCGGTGGACTTGGCGAGCTGGAAAAGTTCATTACATTTTCCTTCGCCATGTACGTCGCAGGACGTATGGTCAGTGATCCACGCAATCGCAGGCAGGTCGGCATTGCAGCCATGACCGGAGTCATCATTCATCAGTTCCTCAGTTCGCTGGTCGATATCGGCAAAGTATGGATCGGTGTGGAACAGCTTGAAGCGGTTCCGGGACTCGCTGAAAGTGTAGTGCTGATCGAAGGCGTTGGTTTCCTCAATGACGTACTATTCTCGGGCATCCTATTCGCTCTACTGCCTACGCTGTATCTGGTTCCCCTGCTCTATGGCAAAATTGAACCACTGCTCGGAATCAAACCTCGCAATTCTGGCATGAAATATGAAGGCATTGGCTTCTTCCGTCCAAAGCTTATCCTGATCGGTGTGTTACTGCTCGCGTTAGCTTTCGGCGCCGAATCCCTCTCCGAGATGGACATTAACTTCGCGGTGTGGGAGACGGACTATGCGGATCAATACGGTTCTGCCTCCATCTGGATCAGTATTGGTGCTGCGGCATTAATCGCTGTGGTGACACTCATCTTCATGCGGGCCAGACGCAACAAGAACAAATCCGTTCCAGGTACGGAGAACCGTCCTTATGCATAATGTAATGTCCCAATCCGTTTCTACTTCCACACCGGAGTCCGCTATCTCCATTCAAAATGTGACCTTTACCTATCCCGGCTCAGAGGAGCCTGTCCTGAACGGGGTTTCACTTGAACTCCCACGGGGCAGTTTCACTGCAATCATCGGGAGCAATGGTTGTGGCAAATCCACGATGTGCAAATTGTTCAACGGCCTGATCCCCCAATTCTACACGGGAGATTTCTCTGGTGAAGTCCATGTACTTGGTGTACCTGCCGAAGGCCGAAGTGTTGCAGACCTGTCCAGAAAAATCGGTTACGTATACCAGGACTTTGATAACCAACTGGTCCGCCCAACCGTTCTGGATGAAGCCTTCTTTGCACCTCTGAACTACGGGTTATCCAACTACCGGGAGCTGGGTGAACATGCACTTGCCATGTGCGGACTGGATACCATTCATAACCGATACATCTGGGAATTGAGTGGTGGGCAGAAACATCTGCTCGCTCTAGCTGGCGCCCTGTCACTCGACCCGGATATTCTGATCGTCGATGAGCCTGTCTCGCAGCTTGATCCGCAGCATGCGAGACTGATCTACGAATGTCTGTCCCGATTAAATACGGAATATGGCAAGACGATTATCGTCATTGAACATCATACCGAATTTATCGCCGACTTCTGCGCGGATGTGGTGCTGATGGATAAAGGCCGTGTGTTATGGAATCTTCCCGTCAAGGAAGGCCTGAATCGAATCGCCGATCTGGAGCGACTTGGCATTCAGCCACCAGAGGTGACTCGTGCAGCTATTCAAGCGGTTGAGCAATTTAAGGAAGGTGAATTCTCCACCGGTGTTCAGGATTCTGCTACTCGTCATTGGTTACCCATTACGGTGGATGAAGCCGCGATTTACTTTGTACAACGACAATACCAGCAGGACATAGATGCTTCAGGCAAACAGAGGGATGCTGCAGAGCATTCGTTGCAGATGCAAACCGTGAATACGATCCAGTCTGCCATGGATCAGAACGGTTCAGCCATGTCTCGGATATCGGGAGGCACACTGACAGATTCTACTGCGCTGCCCGTTCCCATTGTCCAATTTCGAAATACGCGGCTACGGTACAGAGGACTGGGCAAAAAAGAGCATGAGGTTATTCGTGGCATTAACTTTTCACTACATGAAGGAGAACGGATTGCCTTGGTGGGCAACAACGGAGCCGGCAAGTCTTCACTGCTCAAACTCATGGCTGGAATCAGCTTGCCTCAAGAAGGCAGCGTCAGCGTTTTGGGTGAAGTTACCCATAGATCTTCTTTGGAACAGCTTGCTGGCAGGGTCGCTTATATTTTTCAGAACTCCTCCGAGATGTTTATCGAAGACAGTGTGCGCAAAGAAGTGGCGTATTTTCTGAAAACCCGTCACATTCAGGAAGCTGACAAGCAGATCACTCATGTGCTGGATCGCTTCCGGCTTACGCCACTCCAAGAGAGGGATGCCCGACTCCTTAGCGGTGGACAACAACGGCGAGTTACCCTCGCCATCGGCGCAGCCATGAAGCCTTCCCTCATGTTGCTCGATGAACCTACTGCTAATCTGGATCTGGCTACGCGCGAAGAATTAATCGGTGTACTGGATGAACTCGATCAGCATGTGCGAACAACTGTCATTGCCACGCATGACATGCAACTGGTTACCCAGTGGGCCAGTCGGGTCATTGTACTTCACAATGGTCGGGTAGAAGCCGACGGCACCCCTTCCGAGGTATTCGAAGATGAACCCCTTCTGCGTCGATCGGGACTTGCACTTACGCAGATCATGGAGCTCTCGCACCGTATCGGATTCCCTACACTTTGTCCTACAACCGATGCCTTTGTTACAAGTCTGTTGAATCAATCATTCGCCAAGGAGGAGGCTCGTTATGCAGCTTGTCCGCAACTGGTTTGACAAACTATCCATTGAACGCATACAGCTGGAGCTAATGAATACCGTATATGGCAGTGGTCATGCCAGCCTGGCACGCATTGACCCGCGTGTAATGCTGATCTGGTATCTCTTTTTTGCCATCGTACCCTGGTTTATTCATAACGGCAGCGTGCTGCTTGGTATGTTCCTGCTCATGGTCTTCACGACGATTTTATCTCGGGCTGCTCCCTTTATTATCATCATTCTCTGCCTGGGGTTAATCGGTCAGGTGGGCTGGATGTTTATCATCTCGCTGTTCTTCGGAGGCAATTGGGAATCTGCATTCCCCCTGTTGCTGCTTACCCTGAAACTATCGATCGTCTCGCTGGCGAGTATTACCGTCTTCTCGGGTATGGACCCGGAACGGATTGGTGATGGATTACTTGCACTCGGCATGCCTGCAACATTCTCGTTCAGCCTCTCTTACGCTTATCGGATCTTGCCAGTGCTGTTTGGTGAATTCCGGAATATCATGTTGTCCTACCGACTGCGGGGCCTTGTTCCTTCCCGGCATGGATGGCTCTATTGGCGGCTTGTCGTTTATTATATGAAACTTTTCGTCGTGTCCTTCTTCCCACTCATGCTGGCTACAGCCAAACGCTCACGCACAACCGTTGAAGCACTAGAGACACGCGGTTTCTCTTACGGGATGAAACATCCAGAATCCAAACGTCTGAAGCTAGCCCATTTAAAAATCACCCCACGTGACATCGGATTTCTTGCTGCATCGGCACTTTATGTGGCACTGCTGTTCTGGTTCGGCACACACTATGAAATTCTGTAATTCATATACTTAACCATTCATGGAATAAAGGAAGTGTCATTATGCGCATTGATCTTCATACTCACGGCAAACTATCCAAAAACTCTGATTTCTCGATCGAGTATTTCACCGAAATGGTCACGGAAGCGAAAGCCAGCGGGCTGGATGCCCTCGCGCTTACAGAGCATTTTAACACCCGTCACTTCTACGATGTCTATGAGACGCTGGATCGTCTTTACCCTTATAACGGAGAATACTACGATGCAGACGGACTTCGCATTTTCCCAGGGATGGAAGTGGATATTCAGGAGACGGGGCACATTTTGCTGATTGGTCAAAAAGAACATATCCTCACCATCCGTGCCGGGCTGGAAAATTATACGGCCAAGGGGTCTTTCATTCCCTTTGCCAACCTGCTGGATCTGGCCGAAGCATGGCCTTTACTCAAAATTGGCGCACACCCTTTCCGCGAATCCACTCCGCTGCATCAGTTGGACCGCAACCTGCTTGGGCGTCTGGATGCATTTGACCTGAACGCCAAGGACATGTACAAAATGGATATCCAAACCTGCCGCAGTCAGGTCGAACCGTTTGCCCAATCCCTAGGCAAGCCGGTTACCGCCGGAAGTGATACACACCAATGTCTGCAATACGGCAGTGTATACAACGTGTTGGATCGTCCATGTGCAACGGTGGCTGAACTCAAAGAGCAGATTCTTACGGAAGCGTACACCATCGAAATCTCCGCCGATCTTCCTTTACGCGTCAAAGCCTCTGTGATGCTCAAGAAAGTAATGAAACGTCTTGCCAAGCTGGAGGCCGCGAGTTTGCAGGAGGTTTAGAAAAGAGAGTCACATTTAGACTCAGCAAATGGCTGAATGAAAGTTATCAAGCTCAAAAGAGACATGATCAACAAGAGCATGTCTCTTTTGTATTCCAACATCATTCGCAGCCTATCAGATTACTGAAGTGGGCTTTAGTGACGAATATTCACTCGAGGCATGAATGAATGAGTGGGCTCCTCACCTCGATTAAAAATCATGCACCGTCACACACAGCTGAATCGCAATGCCAAACGGATCCCGGACAATGCCGTAACCTGGGCTGAATTCATTTTGTTGATACGGTACCAGTACCTTCACACCCTTATGTTGCATCAGAGAATGATACAGCTGATCGATTGTATCTTTATCCTTGGATTGAATACATAGTGATGTGTTGTTTCCCAGCTGCCACGGTCTCTCCGTGTCCATTGCCTCCTCCGCAATCATGATCTTGTTAACCCCAATTTCCAGCACTGAATGTGTAATATATTCATCTTGGCCAGCTGGGTACTCGAAGCCCGGGTTCATCTCCTTCATTTCTTTATAACTTTTCTTGAATATCACTTTGGCGCCCAGAAACTCCTCATAAAAAGCAATGGCTGCCGCCGCATCTCCGTTCATCGATAAAAATGGTATCGCTTCAAAATTCATTATGTTGCCTCCTAGTTCCTATTGGATTACACTTATCACTATAACAACGAAAGGTGCCAATCTATGGCACCATTAAGAGGGTTCGATATGAAAAAATCAGAACGCATGAACCAGATGCTACGCTTCATTAATCAAAAACAGCAGTTCACCCTGCAAGATCTTATGCAGGAGTTCCAGATCTCCAAGCGAACCGCGTTAAGAGACGTCGCTTCATTGGAAGAGTTAGGTGCGCCCATTTATGTGGAGTATGGACGCTACGGCGGATACCGACTGTTACAACAGATGCAGCTGCCTCCCATATCATTTAATACAGGTGAGCTTCATGCCCTTTATTTTGCGATGCAGGCCCTCCGCAGTTTCTCCAGCTTACCCTTTCAGGCCTCATACCGTACCATTCATGAGAAATTTATGAGCTCGTTATCCGACAAGCAACGACAGGATATTGAGAACATTCAACACCGGGTATCCTTCCGACATACGGAGCAGATCCGCGATAGTGCGCATTTGGAGTTTTTGTTGATGGCGGCTGTGCAAAATATCGTGATCCTGATTACGTATCCTGCTCAGCGAAGATCTCCTGATCAAAGGCCGTCTCCTGCAAACCATCCTGATCCTGAGCAATCGAATTCATCTTCTTGTCCATCCAACTCCAACATCCGCACGATCCAACCCATCGCTCTCTATGCCAAGAGAGGCTACTGGTATTGCCAAGCGTATGATCTGAATAAGCAGGCCTATCGTGTATTCCGCTGCGACCGCATCACTTCAGCCGAAGCAACGGAGATTGAACCCTTGGCTCATGTAAATGATCTCCAAGCACAAGGTGCTCATTCGCAATGGAAACCATCACAGGTCGCTATTCCATTTCAATGTCGAATTGACGAAGCCGGAATTGAGCTTTTCCAGCAAGAACATTTTCCATCTATGCAGATCATGGAGAAGATGGGACACATGTATCTTGTCGGTTCATATGAACCTCATGAACTTGATTTCATTGTGAGATATCTTGCGGACTATGGTAAATCGATCAAAATTGTCGAGCCAGCCAGCCTGAAGGAGGATCTAAGACAATATTATCTGGGTTTGCTGGAGCATGTTTAATAAATCTTTCAATGACTCTTTAACGCTATGGAAATGACAAAAGGCTTTGCCTTCTACTAAAAGAAGACAAATAGCGTACCCTTAATGGATATAATGTTCTCTTCCCCGCTCACTTTCCTATAAAACCCTTCTAAGAATGCCTCATCATCTAAATATTCTAGTTCATAGTTCTTTATCGCTTGTTAGTGTTAAAAAATAGTTTGTAACTCCTAATTCATCAGCTCTTCCATATTGGAAATTGTCCATATTTATTCCTGCATGGGACCGCTTATCCACTCTAATGTATGACTAGCTGACACTCCACCTTACCTTTCATTTGGAAAAAAAACACCCGGCAGGATGCGTACCGAGAGAAATACGGCATACGCGCAAGCCGGGTAGGGATTAGAAAATAATATCTATGGTCTCTAGCAAATCTTGCTCCTGTTCGGATTGACCGTTCAGGGAAATATCCTTTAACAGCACCGAAGGCTGTTCGCCAATTTGGTTGATAATCACCAGCAGGTCCTGAGCGAAATTGTCGATCAGATTGCACGTAAACAACTTGGTCGCATATTCAAACTGCCCGTTCATTCCCTCATCCAGTAACGAAATGACCAAGGTAAGGTCAAATTGGGAAACCGCATGCGTTTCCGGATAAGGTTCGATCTGGATATCCCCGAAGCTTTGAACGTTATCTTCCTTCGTTTCCAGTGCAAACATGACATCGAATACAGGATTGCGGCTTTGATCGCGCGGCACCTGCAGCTTTTTAACAAGTTCTTCAAACGGATAATCCTGGTGGTCGTAGGCCCCCAGCATCGTTTCTTTGACTTCGTTCAAGTAATTAAGGAACGTCTTCTCCCCGGATGGATAATGGCGAATCGCCAACGTGTTGACAAACATTCCGATGAGCGGCTCCAGGTCGGCATGTGTGCGGCCCGAAACCGGTGTGCCTACAATGAAGTCTTCTTGTCCCGAGTACTTGCTGAGCAGGATTGAATAGGCCGCCGATAACACCATATATAGGGTAGCACCGTTCTCATCGGCAATGCGCTGCAAGCTGTCGGTCATCTGCTTGTCGATACTGAAAGGCAGCACATCTCCCTCAAAGCTCCGAGTGGCAGGTCTGACAAAGTCCGTAGGCAGCTCAAGCGTTGGCAGTTCACCTTCCAGCATGTCCAGCCAGTAGGCTTCCTGGCATTTCTGCCGTTCTTTTACAGGTTCGGACTGCTGCCAAGCGGCGAATTCCTTGTATTGAATCCGAAGCGGTTCCAGCGTCTCACCGTTATACAGGCGCAGCAGCTCTTCGATGAAGATACCCATCGACATGCCATCCGTGACGATATGATGAATATCCAGCATAAGCAGATGACGTTCCTCTTCCCATTCAGCTAAGCCCACACGCAGCAGAGGCGGCCGCTCCAAATCAAAGACACGTACAAAGGCATCCGCAATGCTTTTCGTTTCACTTTCCGTCGCTTTTGTATACTCGACGGCAAACTCCAAGTCCGAATAAACCCGTTGTACCGGTTCGCCGTCGACCATTTCGAAGCCAGTTCGCAAAACTTCGTGACGAGCGATTAATCCTTTGAGCGCCGCCTCGAATTGATTCTGCTCCAAGCGCCCGACGAGAACCGTCATGCCGGACATGTTGTAGCTAAGCTCAGCGCCTTCCATCTGCTGCTGGATGTACAGCCGTTTTTGCACGGAGGAAAGCGGATAATACTCCCTTTTATCCAGAACCGGAATGGAGAGGAATTCCTGCTGCTCCAATAGGCTAATCACTTCAGCCATCGCTTCAATAGTCGAGTACCGGAATACATCGCGCAGTGGCAGGTCCACGCGCAACTCCTTGTGCACCTTGCTGACCAGCGTCGTCGCCCGCAGCGAGTGACCGCCGAGGTCGAAGAAGTTGTCCGTCACACCAATCGTAACTAATCCAAGCACGTCCTGCCAGATCGAGACCAGTTTCGCCTCCAGATCGGTGCGCGGCGCCACGTATTCGCGCCCTGCACTTGCTCCCTCTTCCGGCGCCGGTAGCGCTTTCCGGTCGATTTTCCCGTTTGGTGTCAGAGGTAAATGCTCCAGCTCCACGAAGTACGACGGGATCATGTAACCCGGTAGCTCGCTGGAGATCGCTCGTTTCAGGTCGGCCGCCGTCAGTTCGATATCCGTTGTGTAGTATGCGCACAGCGCCTTTTGCCCGTTCGCATCACTTCGAACCATCACCACGGCTTCGCGTATACCTAACACTCGCAGCATCTGCGACTCAATCTCACCCGTCTCGATCCTGTAACCCCGGATTTTCGCTTGATTGTCGATCCGGCCGATGAAATCCACGTTTCCGTCCTCCATCCACCGTGCCAAATCTCCCGTGCGATACAACCGCTCACCAGCGGTGAAAGGGCTGTCTACAAATTTCTCTTCCGTCAGCTCTGGACGGTTCAAGTACCCACGTGCTACCCCAACGCCGCTGATAACCAGCTCGCCCAGCACCCCGACCGGTACGGGATTCAGATGTGCATCCACGATGTAAAACTTCGCATTCAACCACGCTTTGCCAATCGGCACATGGCCTGTCTGCGGCAGTTTCGCCAACTCCTCGTCATAGAAACTGGAATCAATTGCTGCTTCCGTCACGCCGTAGGCGTTAATGATGCGGAACGACGGGCCGAACCGTTCCTGCAAGGTACGGTAATCCGCCACGCTGCAGCTGTCCGAGCTTGTGATGAGCAGCTCCATCCCACTCAACTCCAGCCCCTGCTCATGCACGTATTCCATAAACGGTACGATCAGTGCTGGTGTTGATTCAAAAATCGTCACTTGCTCCCGCTCTATCCAGTAGTGCAAACGAGACGGATCGATCCGGTCGTCCTTCGGTACAATGACCATGGTACCGCCGTTGTACAACGTCCGCGCAATGTCGCCCACAAACACGTCGAACGAAAAGCTTGCAAGTTGCAGCAGACGCACCGGGAACTGATCCAACCGGTATTCCCGTCGGTAACCCGTCGCCGTGTTCACCAAGCTTCGGTGCTCGATCATCACGCCCTTCGGCTTGCCCGTCGTTCCTGACGTGTAGATCACATACGCCAAATCCTCTGGGTGGGCTTCATGGAAGCTGTCCATACCGACAACATCAACATCATTTGGATGACTCTCGCCACCACCGTTCACAGCCCCCGTTAGCTTGCCGGCGACTGGATCGGGAGCACTCATTGGCGCATTCGCCCGCTCCTCGCTGTACGACGCTTCGTCGTCCATGTACAGCACCGCCGCCAGCGCCAGCGCCTCTTCGCCGAGCCAGGCTTCGGCACGCTCACGAAGCGGTGTTTGCGTCAGCAGTACCTTTGCTCCGCTGTCTTCGAGCATGAACCGCACGCGGTCCACTGGATAATCAGGGTCGAGCGGCACATACGCCCCGCCCGCTTTCCAGACGGCAAGCACGGCCACCAGCAAGTCAACCGAACGTTCGGCGAGAATGCCGACGATCGATTCCCGGCCGATGCCCCTTGCGCGCAGCGTGGCCGCCAAGCGGTTCGCCCGCTCGTTCAGCTCCGCATACGTCAGCCGGTCGTTCTCGTACACGATGGCCGCCTCTTCCGGCGTGCGCTCCACCTGTTCCTCAAACAGCCGGTGGAACGTGGCTGCAGGAGCCGCTTCCGGCTGTGCCGGGTTAAACGCGCCGAGAATTTGCTCTTTTTCCTCTGCCGTCAAAATGCCCAACTCAGCAATAGTCGCCGACGGCTTGCGGAGAATGGATTCAAGCAGCTGCAAGTAGTGAGCGGCCAATTTCTCCACCGTTTCGGTTTTATAGAGAGCAGTGGCGTATTCAAAAAGATATTCCAAACCTTCCTCGATCTCTGTGACGTCCAAGCTGAGATCGAATTTCGAAACAATTTCTTCGCTGGCATACGTCGACAAATGGAGTCCCGGAAGCTGAATTTCCAAATTCTCTGTATTCTGCAAAGCAAACATCGTATCGAACAGTGGATTGCGGCTTAAATCGCGAGCCACGTTCACCTTATCCACCAGTTCCTCAAACGGATAATTCTGATGTTCAAAAGCACCCAGCGTCGTCTCCTTGATTTCCTTCAAGTAGTCAAGGAACGTCTTACCGGCAGCCGGATAACTGCGGATGGCTAGGGTATTGACGAACATCCCGATCAGCGACTGAACGTCGCTGTGATTTCTTCCCGCAATCGGCGTACCGACCACCACATCTTCTTGTCCTGTATATTTATGCAACAATATTGTATAACCAGCAAGCAGAACCATGTAAAGCGTTGCGCCGTTCTCGGCTGCAAGCCGTTTCAGACCCTCGCTTTTCTCGCTATTCATAAACAATTGCAGCGTGCGGCCCTCGTAGCTCTGCATAGCCGGGCGCGGATAGTCCGCCTGTAATTCCAAAACCGGCAGCTCTCCGCGGAACATGTCGAGCCAATAGGCTTCCTGCTTGGCAAGCTGAGCTTTCTGCTCGTCCGATTGTTGCCATACCGCATAATCTTTGTACTGAATGCGGAGCGGCTCCAACTGCTCCCCGCTGTACAAGCGGACGAACTCTTCGATCAGTACATCCATCGAAACGCCGTCAGATACGATATGATGCGTATCGAACATCAGAATGTGTCGGTCCGGCGCCAGTTCGGCAAGGCTTACCCGCAGAAGTGGCGGCTTCGCTAGATCAAACGAACGAACGAATTGGCGCACCGTTTCTTCCGCCTGCTGCCCGCTGATCTGCACATATTCCACCTGGAAGGCGGCTTCTTCGTAAATCCGCTGAACCGCTTCGCCTTTTACCATCTCAAATCCGGTTCTCAGCGTTTCATGACGAGCTACGAGCCCGCGGAACGCTTCTTCAAACCGCTGCCGGTCGAGCTCCCCTTCGAGTAGCATAGCTCCCGGTATGTTGTAGCTCAGCTCGGCTCCTTCCAGTTGGTTCAAGATATAGAGACGTTTTTGAGCGGAAGAGAGCGGGTAATACTCGCTAGGTTCGGCATCGGGAATAGCTGTGAACGAGCCGATCTCCAGCCGCTCCATAGCCGCGGCCATTTCTTCAACTGTCGAGTAGCGGAATACGTCGCGAAGCGGGAATTCAATGCCTAGCTCCTTATGCATTTTGCTGACAAGCGTCGTCGCCCGCAGAGAGTGTCCGCCGAGGTCGAAGAAGTTGTCCATTACGCCTACCGCCTTCTCCCGAACAAGCACATCCTGCCAAATGGCGGCCAGTTTCGCCTCCAGTTCGGTGCGCGGCGCCACGTATTCGCGACCTCCACCTGCTCCCCCTTCCGGTGCCGGCAACGCCTTCCGGTCGATCTTTCCATTCGGCGTCAGAGGCAAGCGCTCCAGCTCTACAAAGTACGATGGGATCATGTACCCCGGAAGCTCGCTGGCTATCGCTCGTTTCAGGTCTGCCGCCGTCAAGCCTTCTTCCGCAGTATAATAAGCGCATAAAGCTTTCTGCCCTTCTTGATCTTCCCTGACAACAACGACCGCTTCCTTCACGCCACCTACACTCAGCAGCTTCGCTTCGACTTCGCCCGTCTCGATCCGGTAACCCCGGATTTTCGCCTGGTTATCGATCCGGCCGATGAAGTCCACGTTGCCGTCCTCCATCCACCGCGCCAAGTCTCCCGTGCGATACAGTCGCTCACCTACGACAAACGGACTATCTACAAACTTCTCTTCCGTCAGCTCTGGACGGTTCAAGTACCCGCGCGCCACACCGACTCCGCCGATAACCAATTCGCCCAGTACCCCGACAGGAACCGGATGCAGATGTGCATCCACGATGTAGAACTTCGCATTCAACCACGCTTTACCAATCGGCACATGGCCTGTCTGCGGCAGCTTCGCCAACTCCTCATCATAGAAACTGGAGTCGATCGCCGCTTCCGTTACGCCGTAGGCGTTGATGATCCGCAGCAACGAGCCGAAGCGTTCCTGCAAAGTCCGGTAATCCGCCACGCTGCAGCTGTCCGAGCTTGTGATCAACAGCTCCATCCGGCTCATATCCAGCCGCTGCTCGTACACGTATTCCATAAACGGCACGATTAGCGCTGGCGTCGATTCAAAAATGGTAACCCGCTCCTGCTCTATCCAGTGGTGCAGACGAGACGGGTCAATCCGGTCGTCCTTCGGCACAATCACCATCGTGCCTCCGTTATACAGCGTCCGCGCAATATCTCCCACGAACACGTCAAACGAGAAGCTTGCGAGCTGCAGCAGCCGCACCGGAAACTGATCCAACCGGTATTCCCGCCGGTAGCCTGCCGCCGTGTTCACCAGGCTACGGTGCTCAATCATCACACCCTTCGGCTTGCCCGTCGTTCCCGACGTGTATATCACGTATGCCAGGTCCTCCGGATGGGCTTCATGAAAGCTGCCCAAGCTGACATTCGAATGGTTCTCATCACCGTCGTTCACAGCACCCGTCAACTTGCCGGAAACCATACTGGAGCTAATCGGCGCATTCGCTCGCTCCTCGCTGTACGACGTTTCATCGTCGAGGTACAGCACAGCTGACAGCACCAGCTGCTCTTCACCGAGCCAGGCTTCGGCACGCTCACGAAGCGGTGTTTGCGTCAGCAGTACCTTCGCTCCGCTGTCTTCGAGCATGAACCGCACGCGGTCCACTGGATAATCCGGGTCGAGCGGCACATACGCCCCGCCCGCTTTCCAGACGGCCAGCACGGCCACCAGCAAGTCCACCGAACGTTCGGCGAGAATGCCGACGATCGACTCCCGGCCGATGCCGCTTGCGCGCAGCGTAGCCGCCAAACGGTTCGCCCGCTCGTTCAGCTCCGCATACGTCAGCCGGTCGTTCTCGTACACGACAGCCGCCGCTTCCGGCGTGCGCTCCGCCTGTTCCTCAAACAGTCGGTGGAACGCGGCCCCTGGAGCCGCTTCCGGCTGCGCCGGGTTAAACGCGACAAGAATTTGCTCTTTTTCCGCCGCTGTCAAAAGCTCCAACTGATTCACGCGGATGTTCGGGTTAGCCGCAATCTTCTCCAGTGCCCGGGCAAAATGACCGTGGATCAGCCTGATGTCTTCCTCTCTGAACGTCAGCGTATTGTACGTAAACCGCAGCAAAATATGCTCTTCCGGAATGACCGTAATGTCCAGGTCGTAGTTCGTTTGCTCAGGCGACTGGATGTTAGCGATTTTCAGCGCTTCTTTGTCTCCGCCGACGATCTGCTCAATCTGTTCTTCCATCGGATAATTTTCAAAGACCATGATATGGTTGATCAAGTCGCGCTTTTGCTCGCTCAGCGACTGAATTTCGAACAGCGGGAACGTTTCGTAAGCTCCCGATGCCAGTGCTTGATTCTGGGTTTTTCTCAAGGTATCGGCTACCGTCTCCTCGGCTTTGCCTTGAATACGAACCGGGATTGTATTAATAAACAGGCCGATCATGCTTTCGATGCCCGGAATTTCTGCCGGACGCCCAGATACAACGGAGCCGAATACGACATCCTCACTGTTGTTGTATATCTGCAGAACCAATCCCCATACGGTCTGCATGAACGTATTGAGCGTCACCTGCTGCTCACGTGCCACCCGCTCGATTTGCCCGGTCAGTTCCTTACTGAGTTCCACATCGATTTCAGCCGCTTCAAAAGCACCCTGTTTCAGCTGCGTTTTCTCCTGGGGGAGCTTGGTCTGCTGATCGTAACCCGTCAAATACTCGGACCAGTAACGCGAAGCTTTCGCGGCATCTTGAGCTTCTAGCCATTCGATATACCGAGAGTACGGGGTAACCGGAGGAAGCTCCAGCGTCCGCTTCTCCTGGAACGCGAAGTAGGTGTCGAACACTTCCTTGATCATGAAAGACATGCACCAGCCATCCATCAAAATGTGATGGTGACTCCAGATCACATGGTAGGACTCGTCGCCCGTGCGCAAAACGGTCACCCGCATCAGAGATCCTTGGGCCAAAGCGAACTTGTTCGCTTTATCCGCGCTGACGAAATTGGCTATCGTCTTCTCCGGGTCTTCATCGCTTACCGAGCGAATATCTTCGAAGTACACTTCACACTTCCGCTCGCGGAATACCACTTGAATCGGCTCGTCTCTCCAGCCGGTAATAAAGTTGGTCCGCAGCGCCTCATTCCGCTGCACCAGCGTATCCAATCCTTGGGTGAAGGCTTCGACATTCAGGCTTCCGTACAGATCGAAGGTCACCTGTTCGAAGTAAGCTTCCGAATCAGCATCCAACAGGCTGTGGAACAACATCCCTTTTTGCAGCGGAGTCAAGGTGTATACATTCTCCAGTTCGCCGAGCGCCGCCGTATGTTCGGCCAGTCGCTCCAGTTCCTCCACCGTCATATCTTGAAGCAGTACATCGCTAGGCGTAAGCTCCGGCCGCTCTTTCGATATGCAATGGTTGATGACTTCACGCAAACTCGATTGAAGCAGGGTGCTCAGGCGCTCCACCGTTTCCCGTTTATACTGAGTCTCCCCATAACGGATCGTGAGTTCCAACACGCCTTCCGACACCATACCGTTGATATCGAGGACAAAATCCATCACTGTATCCGGGCTTGAATCGGAGCCCGGGCCGAACGGAGACGGCCGCAAGCCGCTGCTTTCGTAATCCTGGTCGAACTGACCCAAATAGTTAAAGCTGATCTCCGGCTCCAAGACGAAACGCTCGCCGTCACGCGGCGCAGACAAATAACGCAGGATGCCGTAGCTGATTCCTTTGTTCGGAATGCGGCGCAAGCTTTCTTTCACCTGTTTCACCTGATGACCGAGCGCCTGGGCCTGACCCGGCTCCAGAACGACAGGGAATTGGCTTGTAAACCAGCCTACCGTACGCGTAATGTCCACATCCGGCAAAAGTTCTTCCCGACCGTGGCCTTCGAGATTCACCAGCACGCGTTCCCGGCCGCTCCAAGCTTGTACCGCGAGGCCAAGCGCGACAAGTAGTAAATCATTCATTTCCGTATGGTAAGCACGGTGTGCCTGCTTCAGCAGCTGTTCGGTCTCCTCTGCCGACCAGCGAACGGTCACGAGCCCGCTGTCCTTCAGCTTGGATCTGCCCTGTTCAAAATCTTTCGGAAGCGGCTCATAGGTCAATTGCTCGACATGCTGCCAATACTCTCTTTCGCTTTCCATCGCCGAACCGTTCGCATAATCAGCGAGCTGCCCCGCCCACATTTGAAATGAATCCGTTTTGAGCGGCAGACGGATCGGCTGCCCTTGCAGAGCCTGCTCATAGCCAGTAGCAAAATCCTCAAGCAGAATTCGCCAGGATACGCCGTCTACAACCAGGTGATGAATCGCGATGAGTAGGTGATCGCCGTCGTCGCAGCGGAACAAGCCGAGCTTCACCAACGGACCATTTTCCAGATCGATGCTCGCTTGAATATCATTGGCCTTAGCTTCTACGGCTTCTTTCACGTCGCGGGCTCCCTTGAAATTGACAACTTCCAGATCGAACAGCGCTTCGTTCTTCCCGGCGCCGCGGTTCCAGGCGGTATAACCGTTCTCGGTTTGACGGTAAACCGTACGGAGAGCATCGTGGTGCACGACAAGCTGATGCACCGCTTGGCGTAAAGCTTCTTCGTCAAAGCCTTGCTTGGAGAACTGCATGAACGCCTGGTTGCTGTGATGCACGTCGGCCGGATTTTGTTCAAAGAACCAGCGCTGAATCGGGGTCAAGACGACCTCTCCCGTCACTTCGGCCTGGCTTGCCGTTCTCTCCGCCGTTTGCAACTGCAAACTAAGGGCGGAGATCGTCGGGTAATGGAACAAATCTTTCATGACCAACTTGTACCCCTTTTGCAAAAGACGGGACGATACCTGCAATGCCTTAATCGAATCGCCGCCGAGCGCAAAGAAATTGTCTATCGTGCCAACCTGATCCACGCCCAGTACAGACTGCCAAACCGACGCAAGTGCTCGCTCGGCAGGAGTACGAGGCGCCGTGTATGCAGCCTCGGCACGAATACTTCCTTCCGGTACAGGCAGCGCTTTACGGTCGATCTTCCCGTTCGGGGTAAGCGGCATTTGATCCAGACACATGATGCGCGAAGGCACCATATGGGAAGGCAGCGCGGCGTCCAGATGGGACACAAGCCCTTGCAGATCAAAGCCGGAATCCGCTACGACATACCCGCACAAATATTTCTGCCCCCGCTCGTCCGTCCGGTCGATGACAAGCGCTTGACGCACGCCGGCAACATTTTTCATGGCCGCTTCAATTTCACCAAGCTCGATCCGATAACCGCGAATTTTCACCTGGTTGTCGATCCGACCGATAAAGTCCACGTTGCCGTCCGGCATCCAGCGCGCCAGGTCGCCCGTCCGGTACAGCCTCTCCCCAGTGGCGAACGGGCTATCTACGAATTTCTCCGTCGTCAAATCCGGGCGGTTCAAGTAACCGCGGGCCACACCCGTTCCGCCGATAACCAGCTCGCCCAGCACCCCGATCGGCACCGGCTTCAGATTCGCATCCACGATGTAGAACTTGGCGTTCAGCCACGCTTTCCCGATTGGCACGCTGCCCGTCTTCGGCAGCTTCTCCAGCGGCTCGTCATAGAAGCTGGAGTCAATCGCCGCTTCCGTTACGCCGTAGCTGTTAATAATACGGAACTGCGAGCCGAAGCGCTCCTGCAAGGTGCGGTAATCCGCTACGCTGCACGCATCCGAGCTTGTAATCAGCAGCTGCATCGAGCTGAGGTCCAGACCCTCGGCATGCACATGCTCCATGAACGGCACGACCAGCGCCGGTGTCGATTCGAACAACGTCACGGCGTAGTCGCGAATCCAGCCGTAGAGGCGGGTTGGATCAATCCGGTCGTCCTTCGGCACGATGACCATGGTGCCGCCGTTGTACAGCGTCCGCGCAATGTCGCCGACGAACACGTCGAACGAGAAGCTGGCGAGCTGCAGCAGCCGGATCGGGAACTGATCCAGGCGGTAGTCCCGCCGGTAGCCCGCTGCCGTGTTCACCAGGCTGCGGTGTTCCACCGCCACGCCCTTCGGACGGCCCGTCGTACCGGAGGTGTAGATGACGTAAGCCAAATCGCGCGGCTTGTTCACATTCGCCGGATTCGATGCGAGATCCGCCGCTAATACGTTCTTCTCAGCTTCGGCCGTGGCGGATGTTTCGGCAGCAGCCGTTTCCGCTTGCGCCAAAGCCTCCGCCTCTGCGCCTGTTTCGCCCAAAGCTTGTACTTGTACACCCACGACCGCTTCCGCATCTCCGAGGCTGTACGTCGAAGCGTCATCAAGCGCAAGCACCGTTTGCAGCACTAAAGCTCCGTCGCTGCGCCAAGCTTCTGCCTGCTCCAGCAGGCGTGTCTGCGTGAGCAGCACCGATGCCCCACTGTCTGCGAGCATGTATTCGATCCGTTCCGCCGGGTAGTCCGGGTCAAGCGGCACATAAGCGCCTCCCGCTTTCCATACGGCGAGCACCCCAATCAACAGCTCCACCGAACGGTCGGCCAGAATGCCGACTACCTGCTCGGGCTTTACCCCGTGCGCCCGCAGTGCATACGCCAGACGATTCGCTTTGGCATTCAGCTCCGCATACGTCAGCTTGCTGTCTTCGTAGACAACCGCCAGCGCTCCCGGAGTGCGCTCCGCCTGCTCCTCGAACAGCTCATGGAACGTTCTATCTCTCCACGACTCATTCGCTTCCAAACCTGTACCCTCTGCGGCGGGTTGCTTCGCAAGAGCCGAAGACGACACGTCAAACCCGACCAGCAAATCATGCATCTCGCTGTTCGTCAAGATATCCAAATCGGAAATCCTCGCATCCGGCTGAGCCAGAATCGACGCCAAAAGCTGTTCGTAATGACCCGCCAGCCGTACCATCGTTTCCGGTTTAAACAATGAAGTAGCGTACTCGATCTTGCAAACTAACTCATTACCCGCTTCAACAATATCTAAGCTAAGATCAAACTTCGCCGTCTTTTCCTCGATGTTGAACAGCGACCATTGCAAGCCTTCCAGGGTTAAATCCAAGCTTTCGTGCTTTTGCAAAGAAAACATAGTGTCAAAGAGAGGATTCCGGCTTAAATCCCGGCTCACCTGAAGAGCTTCCACCAGCTCCTCGAACGGATAGTCCTGGTGCTCGTAGGCTCCAAGTGTCGTTTCCTTCACTTCCTGCAAGTAATCCAGGAACGTCCGCTCCGCCGCCGGACCCAAGCGAAGGGCCAGCGTATTGACGAACATGCCGATAATCGGTTGCAGGTCGGCATGAGAACGGACGGCAATCGGAGTGCCGACCACGATATCTTCCTGTCCCGCGTATTTATGAAGCAATACGGAGTACGCAGCCAGCAGAAGCATGTACAGTGTCGCCCCCGAATCGCCAGCAAGCCGTTTGAGAGCTTCGCTTTTCTCCGCATCCAGCTTAAACGTGAGCGTTTGACCGCCAAACTGCTGGACGGCCGGGCGGGAGAAGTCGAGAGGCAGCTCAAGAACCGGAAGCTCGGAGCTGAATACCACACGCCAGTATTCCTCCTGCCGTTTGATACGCTGGTGTTGCTCATCGGATTGCTGCCAAACGGCGTAATCCTTGTATTGAATCCGCAGCTCCGGCAATTCTTCCCCGTTGTAAAGCTGTACGAATTCGCGCAGCAGCACGTCCATGGAAAGGCCATCGGAACCAATATGATGAATATCCAGCGCGAGCAGGAATTTCTCTTTCTCCAGTTCGATTAACAGGGCGCGTAGCAAAGGCGGATGGGTCAAGTCAAAAGGCTGAATGAAGCCTTCAAGAATCGCCGCAACCTGATCTTCGCTTGCTCGTAGCTTCTCGACCTTGAAAGCTACGAGCGGATGAATATGCTGAACCGGCTCCCCATTCACGATTTCAAAACCAGTGCGCAGCATATCGTGCCGGGCCACCAAAGTATTCAGCGCCTTTTCCACATTGCCCTCGTTCAAAGCCCCTTCCAATTGCAAGGCGCTTGGAAGGTTGTAATTCAGCTCAGAGCCATCCAGCTGGTGCAGGACGTACAGCCTTTTTTGCGCGGAGGAAACTGGATAGTACGCTTTCTCTTCCGCTTTCGGAATCGAGCTGTGCCTCGTTTCTTCCAAGCTGGCAATAGCCCCGGCCATCGACTCTACCGTTGTATAGCGGAACACATCGCGTAGCGGAAGTTCGACATTCATTTCCTTCCGAATTTTGCTGACAAGGTTCGTTGCCCGCAAGGAGTGGCCTCCGAGCTCGAAGAAATTGTCCAGGACTCCAATGCCGGAGTACCCCAGCACTTCCTCCCAGATCTTCACAAGCTGGGACTCCGTCCGGTTACGCGGCGCTACATATTCGACGCCCGTTTGTAAGCCGCCTTGCGGCTCCGGCAACGCTTTGCGATCCACTTTGCCGTTGGATGTCAGCGGCATGCGCTCCAGCTGCAAGAAGTACGACGGGATCATGTACCCCGGCATTCCCTGG
Source organism: Paenibacillus sp. Z3-2 (assembly GCF_054161325.1). Taxonomy (NCBI): domain Bacteria; kingdom Bacillati; phylum Bacillota; class Bacilli; order Caryophanales; family Paenibacillaceae; genus Paenibacillus; species Paenibacillus sp. Z3-2. The sequence goes on from NZ_CP096397.1 coordinate 5,727,628, forward strand.
GCCAACGAGGTTCTCATTTCGCTGACCGTCAGCGTCCGGTCCGCCACAAAGTAGGCGACAAGCGCCTTCTCACCCCCGCCGTCCTGACGGGCGAGCACCACCGCCTCTTCCACGCCCTCGACGTTCAGAAGCTGCGTCTCGATTTCGTCCAGCTCAATCCGGTACCCGCGGATTTTGACCTGGTGGTCGATCCGGCCCAGGTATTCGATGTTGCCGTCCGGCAGCCAAGCCGCCAAGTCGCCCGAGCGGTACAGTTTTTCCCCCTCCGCAAACGGGGAATCGATGAACTTCTCCGCCGTCAGATCCGGACGGTTCAGGTATCCTCTCGCAAGGCCTTCTCCGGCCACGTACATTTCGCCCGCTACGCCGATCGGCACAGGGCGGCGCTCTTCATCAAGGACGTACACCCTCAGCGTCGGGATCGGCTTGCCGATATTGCTCTTCGCCGCCTCTATTTCGACCCACGTAATTTCCTTATACGTAACGTGAACCGTCGTCTCGGTAATGCCATACATATTGATCAGCTTCGTCTCCGGGTACTTCGTCTTGAAGCCCTTGAGCAGCAACGGACTGAGCGCTTCGCCCCCGAAGATGACGTTGCGAATCCGCAGATCGTACGGATGATCCGCCAAGACCTCACGCTGCAGCTGGTAGAAGTACGTTGGCGTCTGGTTCAAAATCGTGACCTGTTCGCGCCCCAGCAGCGCCAGGAAATCGGCCGGGTTTTTCGCCGTGAGCGGCGGTACGATGACCAGCTTGCCTCCGTACAGCAGCGCTCCATACATTTCCCAGACGGAGAAATCAAAGCAGAACGAATGGAACAACGTCCACGTGTCGGACGGCCTGAAGTCGAACAGATTCTTGTCGTTGAACAGGAGACGCACGACGTTCTTATGCTCGATCAACGTTCCTTTTGGTCTGCCGGTCGTTCCCGACGTGTAGATGACATAGGCCAGGTTGCCCGGCCCGGAAATCGGCGCCAGATTCGAAGCGTCCAGCGCGCCTTCGGAATCCACCCTTCTGTCGCCCCAAACGAAATCGTCTAATTCGAGGCGCGTTCCTGCGAAGTTAGTCTTCTCGTGCAGATGCTTTTGAATCAGCAATAACGGCGCGCCCGAATCCTCAATCATGAAGCGGATGCGCTCCTCTGGGTAGTCGGGATCAACAGGCACGTAGGCTCCGCCCGCTTTGAGAATCGCCAGAATGCCGACGACCGTATCGAGCGAGCGTTCGGCCAGAATTGCTACCAGCTGGTCCGCTTCGACTCCCATCTCCCGCAGCTTCCGCGCAAGGCGGTTGGAGCGCTCGTTCAGCTCCCGGTAGGTCAGCTGCCGCTCGTTCATGACGGCGGCCACGTTGTCCGGGTAAAGTTCCGCCTGCTCTTCGAACAAGCCGTGAATCGTCTGCTGCCGCGGGTAGTCCGCCTCCGAATCGTTGAAACTGCTCACCAGCTCGCGGATTTCCTCCTCCGTGAGCATTTCCAGCGAGGCAATATCCCTGTCCGGCGCTGCTGCGATGGTTTCGAGCAGCTTGTCATAATGTCTGGCGAACCGCTCCGCGGTCTCCTGTTTATACAAAGCCGTAGCGTACTCCAAGCGGCATTCGAGCTGACCGTCCAGCTCCGAAATATCCAGGAGTAGCTCGAACTTGGATGTTCGGTTTTCCAACGGATAAAACGATTGTTCCAGCCCCTCGATGACAATTTGCTCGTTCTCCGTATTTTGCAGAGAGAAGAACGTATCGAAGAGCGGATTCCGGCCAGTCGCGCGTGGAATGTGAAGACTTTCCACCAAGTCTTCGAACAAATAATTTTGGTGTTCGAAAGCTCCGAGCGTGATGTCCTTGATTTCTTCCAGGTACGAAAGGTACGGCTTGGAACGCTCCGGACGGCTGCGAATGGCCAGCGTGTTGATAAACATGCCTACGATCGGCTGCACTTCTTCCTGCGTTCTCCCGGCAATCGGCGTTCCCACGATCAGATCTTCCTGACCCGAATATTTATGCATAAGAATGGAGTAGGCCGACAGCAGCACCATGTACAGGGTCGTGCCTGTCCGCGCAGCCAGCTCTTTCAGCTTCTCCGTCCGCTCTTTTCCGATATAAAACTTCACGGTCCGGCCGTCAAAACTTTGCACCGCAAGCCGCGGGAAGTCTGTCGGCAGCTCCAACACCGGCAGCTCGCCCGACAGCTGTTCCAGCCAGTACTCCTTCTGCGGAAGGAGCAACTGCCCGTAGGCTTCGGAATGCTGCCAAACGGCATAATCTTTGTATTGAATGTGCAGCGGAGCCAGCTCCTCGCCCCGATACAGGCGGCTGAACTCGTCGAAGAGCAGCGCTGTCGAAATGCCGTCCGAGACGATATGGTGCATATCGAACAGCAGAATGTGGCGATCTTCGGTGACTTTGATCAGGCCGATGCGGAGAAGTGGTGGATTGGTCAGATCAAACGGGCGGTAGTAAGCTTCCACCACTTGATCCAATTCCCACTCGCTCGCTTGGAGATAATCCACAGCAAACTCCACCTCGTCATAGATACGCTGGACAAGTTCGCCTTGAACCTGCTCGATCCCCGTACGCAGCGTCTCATGACGCTGAATCAGTGCCCGGAACGCTTGCTCGACGCGCATATGATCCAGCTTGCCTTCGAGAAGAAGCGCCGCCGACATATTGTAGCTGCGCTCGGCCCCGTCAAGCTGGCGCAGGACGTACAAACGCTTTTGCTCGGATGAAACCGGATAGTACTCGGCCTCTGCCGTCTTTGTAATCTCATACGTCTCCTGCTGCTTTAAACCGCCAATTCTTTGAGCCAGCTGCTCGATCGTGGTGTAACGGAAAACGTCTCGCAGTGGAACCTCGACTTGCAGTTCTCTCCGAATCTTGGAAACCAGCGAGGAAGCACGCAAGGAATGACCACCCAGGTCAAAGAAATCGTCACGGACTCCAACTCGCGTAATACCCAGTACCTGCTGCCAAATGAGAGCAAGTCTTATCTCCAACGTTGTGCGAGGAGCCACATACTCACGGCCTGCTTCTACCTCTCCGGTCGGTTCAGGCAGCGCTTTACGGTCAATTTTGCTGTTCGGCGTGAGCGGAAGCTTATCAAGAGACACCAGTCGAGCCGGGACCATATGGGCCGGTAGCTCTTGCTTCAATTGGGACAGCAGGGCGCTCAGCTGCAAGGAAGCATCCGCCGCCACGTAACCGCACAAATATTTTTGCCCCTGCTCATCCGTACGGTCGATCACTACAGCCTGCTTGACGCCCGGAAAACGCAGCAGAGCCGTTTCAATTTCGCCGAGTTCGATCCGGAACCCACGAATTTTCACCTGATAGTCGATCCGGCCGATGAAGTCCACGTTGCCGTCTTCCAGCCAGCGGGACAAATCACCTGTCCGGTACAGACGTTCGCCCGCTACAAACGGGCTGTCCACAAACTTCTCGGCGGTTAGATCCGGACGGTTCCAGTACCCGCGCGCTACCCCGGCGCCGCCGATGACAAGTTCGCCCGGAACTCCTACAGGAACCGGCATTAACGCGGCATCGACAATGTAAAACCGGGCGTTCAGCCAAGCTTTACCGATCGGCACATGACCCGACGACGGCAGCTTGTCCAGCGGCTCATCGTAAAAGCTGCTGTCAATGGCCGCTTCGGTAACACCATAGCTGTTGATGATGCGGAATTGTCCGCCGAATCTTTCCTGCAGCAATCGGTAATCGGTGACACTGCAAGCATCCGAGCTGGTAATCAGCAGTTGCATGGAGCTAACGTCCAGCCCTTCTTCATAAATATGCTGCATGAACGGCAGGATGAGCGCAGGCGTCGATTCGAATACCGTAATGTTTTGATCGCGAATCCACCCGTATAAACGGTTCGGATCAATCCGGTCATCCTTCGGTACAATCACCATCGTGCCTCCGTTATACAGCGTCCGCGCGATGTCTCCGACGAACACGTCAAACGAGAAGCTGGCCAGCTGCAGCAGCCGCACCGGGAACTGATCCAACCGGTACTCGCGACGGTACGCGTCCGCCGTACTCACGAGACTACCGTGCTCGATCATGACGCCTTTCGGACGTCCCGTCGTACCCGAGGTGTAAATCACATAAGCCAAGTCTTGCGGGGCGCAGCCGGCAGATTCAAATTCCACCGATAAGACATCCCCGTTATAAATCTGTTCATCGTCCATGGCATAGACAGCCTGAAGCTTCAGCCGGTCATCGGCCAACCAACCTCCGGCCCGCTCCAACAGATGACGCTGCGTAAGCAGCACCGATGCTTCGCTATCGCTGAGCATGTACTCAATCCGCTCCGCCGGATAATCGGGGTCCAGCGGTACATAGGCTCCGCCGGCTTTCCAAACGGCGAGCACCCCGACCAGCAGTTCCACTGAACGCTCCGCCCAGATCCCCGTAATCGTCTCCCTTCCCACGCCCTGTTCGCGAAGGAGAGAAGCCAGCCGATCGGCGCGTTCGTTCAATTCGCCGTAGGTCAGCTGTTTGTCCATGTAGACGACTGCCGCATGATCAGGAGTTTCCCGGGCAAACTTTTCAACATACCGATGAAACGCTTCTTCCTCGTTCATCCCTGCCACCGGCGGGTTAAAAACGTCCAGAATGCGGTGTCTCTCCTCATCGCTCAGCAGAGAAATCTCGCGTACTGGCAGTTCGGGAGTCTGAAGAAACTGGTCCAGAACGGTTACATACTGTTCCATAATCCGATCAATCTCGGCTGTCTGGAACAGGCCAGTACGATAGGAAGCATGGAGAATTACATGGCCTTCATTCAGCATATGGTCGAAGCGCAGCAGCAAATCGTCCATCTCATGCCTAGCGAAGTGAGCCTCCAGGCGTACCTTGATTTCTTCGTACTCCACGATTTTCAAAGGCAGATATTCCAGAGACGTGCGGAACAGCTCCGAAAGATCGTTGCGGCCGTGTTGTTCGCGTAAATCCTGGATCAATTGGTTATAAGGGTATTTCTGATACCGCAGATCCGCCGTATTTTCCTTGGAAACCGTTTGGATCAAGGAAAGCACATGCCCGTCTGGATTCAGACGAATCCGTGTAGCCACGGTGCTGACGAACATGCCGATCGTTTCTTTTTCCTTCTTGCTGGTGCGATTGGCGAAAACCGTGCCGACCGGAACATCGGTGCTGTCGGTCAGCTTGTACAATAAGGCGTACATGGCGGATAGAAATAACGTATATAAACTGACCTGATATTGTTCGCTGAAGGCCAGAATGCGTTCATACCGGGAACCGTCCAAAGTGATGGACAGTTTATTGGATTCGCTGCCGATCGAGAATGACGGAACCGATTTAATACCGGTCGTTTCAGGCAAAGTGTTGTACTTCGTCAGCCAGTATTCCTTGCCTTTTTGATAACGCTGTGATTGCTCATATTCACGCTCCGCGGAAATATAATCCAGATAAGATGGGGCCTGATAACTGCTGGAGATACCTTTGCGCAGTTCCAGGTATTTTTCCATCACCGCATGGAGCAAAGCATTGACGGATAAGCCGTCGGTGATAATATGATTTACCGTCAAATTTAGCCATACTTGGCCGTTCGCAAAATGGATAATCGTAAATTGGTAGAGCTGTTCGTCGAACACGCTGGCCGGTTTTTCGCTTACTTCTTTCACCCACATATAGAATTGTTCAGTTGTGCCTATTTCGAGGCGGCTTACCCTGGCTTGGACATTCTCCGGCTCTTCGAACCACTGCGTTGGATTTTGCAAATCTCCGCTAATGCGAATTCGGAAAGCGTCATAGGTTTTGACGATCTCTGCCGCCGCTTGCTCCAAAAGCTGTGTGTCGATCTCACCCGTAATCTGGTAGGTCGCGGAAAGCATCGTGATGGACGTTCCCGGATTCATAATTTCCATGAACCATACTCGGCGCTGGGCTTGCGTTAATCCATATTGCTTGTTAGTATTCTCTCTCACATCGACACACTCCCGGTTTAGAGATTCTTTATTGATAGGCTGCTACCTAGATGTCGCTTAGTCACTCTTAAGAAGAACCGTTCAGGCCAATCCCGAGACGGCTCCTTCCGACTCTTCCACCTTTTTCGTGTCTACGTTTTCTGGTAACTACCGGTTATAAAGTAATACCTTGGATTACTAAAAGACTCTATCTTATTCGCAAGCAAGAAGCCGCCCGCCGTAAGCGGGTCTAGCCGTACAGCCGGGCGTAATAACCTCTGAGCGCCAGCAGGTCCAGATGGCGCCCCCGCTCGACGACTGTCCCTTGGTTCATGACGGTAATCAAATCCGCATGTTCCACGGTGCTGAGACGGTGGGCGATTAGAATGGTGGTGCGCCCCTTCATCAATACATTCAGTGCCTGCTGTACCCAATGCTGGGATTCATTGTCCAGCGCGGAAGTCGCTTCATCAAGCAGCAGAATCGGGGCGTTTTTGAGAATCGCTCGTGCGATCGCAATTCGCTGCCTTTGTCCGCCCGACAACGACGCTCCTCTCTCTCCCACCGGCGTTTTATACTGTTCAGGAAGTTCCTGAATAAAATGGTGAGCGTACGCCGCTTTGGCCGCTTCGATTACTTCTTCATCCGTTGCATCCGGGTTGCCGTAGCGGATGTTTTCCTCAATCGTTCCGGTAAACAGGAACGGCTCCTGCGGAACGTATGCAATCTGCCTGCGGATTTCATCAAGCGTGTAATGGCCGAACGGTTTGCCTTGGAGTAGGATTTCTCCGCTGTCCACAGGATAAAAGCCGAGCAGCAGCTTGATCAGCGTACTTTTGCCGCTGCCACTGGCTCCCACGATAGCAGCGACCTGGCCGGGAAACACCTGCATGGACATGTCGACAAGCACCTTTTTATCCGCCTGATAGGAAAATTCAACACCGCAAAACTCCACCGCAGTCTCCGACACAAGCTCGCTGTGAGGAGATCCCAAACGTTCCGGTTCCTCTTCCTCTCTTAGTACCTCTTGAATCCGGTGAGCACCCGCGAGCGAATTTTGGGTCATCGACAGAACCATCCCCAAGTTCAACATGGCATGCGTCAGATTCACTTGCAGCACCGCCAAGGCGGCGACGCTTCCCATTCCCATCAGTCCGTAAGCATAAAGAAGACTGCCGATGACGATGATGCCGCAGAACGTGACATAGCTGATAAAATGGTTCACCGCAGCCTGCATGCCATTCTTCTGCGCGGTTTGCCGAAGCGTCTGCGTCATTTGTTCGTTCAGTGCCTCGTACTGGCCGTAAATCGTGCGGATGCGGAACAGTTTCACAAGTTGAATACCGCCCATAAAATCTTTGAATTTCTCGGTCATTTTACCGAGCGTTTGCAAGCCTTGTTCTGACAAAACGCGAATATCCCGCGCAAATTTCAGGCTAACCACGGAGGACAGCAGCAGAATGACGAAGGATACGCCGGCAAACCGCCAATCGATCAACACCATGGAGACAATGGAGCCGATGCAAAACACAACTTGAAGCAGCAAAACGAAGTAAACCTGCGAGAATGTAAACTCAACGGTCGTTACGTCGTTGTTCACCCGCGACAGCAAGTCCCCATGGTGCGTCTGCTCCAGGAATCTCGGCCGCACCCGGCACAGCTTGTCATAAAGACGTTTGCGGATATTCAGCACAGTCAGCTCGACACTACGCTGGTATAAGTAAATGAACCAGGGAGAAATCAGATTTTCTAAGAACAGGGCCGCGCCCAAAATAATAAAGGCTTCCACCATCAGGGACGTATCTCGGGACACGGCGAAATCAACCAAATTATGTACGACCAAACTGAAGGCGATCAGGAACAATGTCTGGGTGAGCGCCGTCACGGCCAGGCCAATGGCGTACTGGGTTTTGTGCTTACGGTTCATAAACGTCAGCAAGTAGCCGAGTTCTTTCACTTGCGAGAGCCATCCGCCCTTTTTCATGTGTACGCCACCTCCCTGCGTTCGGCAGACTCGGTAAATTCCTGATAGTACGACTGGGCATACAGTCCCTTCATTTCCAGCAATTGTTTATGAGTGCCCTTTTCCACAATATTCCCCTGTTCCATAACCCAAATTTCGTCGGCGTTTTGTACTGTAGAAAGCCGATGGGCAATAACCATCGTCGTTCTCTGCTTCATCAATACGCCCAGCGCTTCCTGAACCGCGCTTTCCGACTCTGGATCAAGAGCCGACGTTGGCTCGTCCAGCAGCAGAACGGGAGCATCCTTCAGGAAAGCCCGGGCCATTGCAATTCGCTGGCGCTGCCCGCCGGACAAAAAGCCTCCGCGCTCTCCGACATACGTCTGGTAGCCGCCCTCAAGCTGCATAATGAAAGAATGAGCCTGAGCGGCTTTGGCGGCTTCGATAATCTCGTCCATCGACGCTACTTCACGCCCGTAGCCGATATTTTCAGCGATCGTGCCGCTAAACAAATATGAATCCTGGGTTACCACGGAAAAATGTGACCGAAGCTGCTCCGGATTAGCTCCATCAATCAGGCTGCCAAACACGCGAATCTCCCCCTGGTCCTCCGGAAGCGGATAAAAGCCGCATACAAGTTTAAACACCGTGCTCTTCCCTCCGCCGCTCGCTCCGACAAGCGCAATCGTTTTCCCTTCCGGTACCAAGAAGCTAATGTTGCGCAGGATCGGGGAATTCTCCTCATACCCGAAGGTTACGTTCTGAAACTCGATAGGAGCTGCGCTCGCTTTCGGAAGCGAACGGCCATTTTCCGTTTCGGTCGGCTGCTCGACGATTTCGGAGACTCTTCTCAAGGCACCGGCCATTTCGAACGTGCGCGTGATGAGCTCCGGAATATGCTCCAGCGGCTCTAGACACAGATTCAGCAAGTACAGAAAGGCTACCAGCTCCCCCGCGCCTAGCTGCCCTTGATAGATCAAATAGCTTCCGTAACTGACAGCGAAAATGATCGGGCTGATCATCAACGTGGAAAGCAGCGGGTTGACCCAGGCTTCCCGCTTTTTCACGGCCAGCTTTTTTTGAGCTGTCAATTGCAGCAGCACTTGGTAGGAGCGAGATAACATGCCGGATAACAAGTAGCTTTTTACAATAGGCATACCCCCAAGTGTATCCTGGAGGTTGACGTTCATTCGCCCCATGTTCGCCTGGGCTTCCTCCGTCAACCGCTCCAACTGCTTGCCGATCCATTGGGAAACCAGCAGCGCTAAGGGAAATAACAGCAGGCTGTACAGCATCAGCTCCCATTGGAGGTAGATCAAATAAGCGAAACAGCCGATGAACAGTAGCGGATGATAAAACCACTGGGCGAGATCCCGAATCATAAACTGCTGGATGAGCTGCAGGTCGTTGTTCATCCGCGACAACACATCGCCGGAGTGCTGTTTTTCCAAATAGGAGACCCGGAGTTTGCCGATATGATGCATGACATGGTTGCGGATATCCTGCATCGCAGAGGCGCTGCTTCGCTCTACGCCGAAGCTCATGAAAAACTTCGCCGGCACACCGATCAAGATGACCACAAAGACCGTGTACACGATTTGCTGAACGACTGGCCCCGCCCCTTTCTCGGCCTGGGTTGTCAGCTGTTCGATCAAACTTCCCATCCATATCTCAATAACAGCGGCGGCAATCGCGGACAAGATACCGACGATCATCCAGCCTTTGTGACGGCTTACATAAGACATCAGCCAGCGGAACGCTTTCCAGGTAGCGTAAGCGGTTTGGCGCTTGGAAGGCGCCGCTGTACCTTGTTCTAGAACAGACGGCTGCCGGTCAGCTTCCATGCAGGACCCCGGACTCCGCTTCGATCTGCCGCTTGATTTGCTCTAAGATGTCCCGGATGACACCGGCCGTTTCATCCACGCGCGCGAGTTCCAGCAGTTCCTCGTGCGCGCCCTCCAGCCGGTAATCGGCGTAAGCTTGTGTCGTCGCCCCCCGCCAGGACGGCAATTGGTGCTCCAGGCGGAACGCTTCGCTGTCCTTCGCAATCAGTTCGTAAATCCGGGTCGGGATCGTGCCGGCATTAATAAGCTGCGCTTCGTACGCCAAGGTCGCTTTGACCTTCCGATGGACACGCTCCCGCACGAGCGGGTTGCTCATTAATTCCTTCTCTTCTTCGTCGAAATCGGCAAGCGTTTCTTCAAGCTCTTTTTCCGACGTTTCGGAAGGCGTCAGCGTGTCCTTAATCCACGAGTCCACCATGAGCACGTCCGTTACGGAATACCCTCTTTTCTCCATTGTTTTAGCTACCTCGAACGTCAGGTTGCCTCCAAAACAATAGCCGAGCAACACGTAAGGCCCTTCCGGCTGGATGCGGACGATCTCGTCTACATAACGGTTCAGCATGGCCTCGTAATTGGCGGCATCGTCGATAAAATCAATGCCGTAGAGCACGAACCGGCCTTCGAGCCTGCTTGCGAGCTCTCGGTAACCGATGCCGAAGCCGCTGCCTGGAGGGAAGCAGAACACGTTCAGATCTCCTGCTTTATTCAGCTTAATGAAGGAGTCTCCCCCTTTATCCAGGCCCAGATCACTCTCTCCGAAAGCCATAGCTTCAACGGTTACATGATGGAATTGGCGGTTCAGCGGTACCTCAATGCCAGTTTCATCGTAAACGGCTTGAACGAGCCTCATCAGACTTAACGAATTGCCACCGAGCTCAAAAAAGTTATCCTTTACGCCGACTTGCGGAACGCCAAGCGTATCCTGCCAGACGCGGGCAATCTTCAATTCGAGCAGCGTTCTCGGCGCGACATATTCCGCTCCCCCGGCTGCGGCTTCCTCCGGCGCGGGCAGTGCTTTCCGATCAATTTTCCCGTTCGAGGTCAGTGGCATCTGCGAAAGCTGTACCAGGTGCGAAGGAACCATATACCCCGGAAGCTGCTTGGCGAGCTGCTCCTTGAGTTCATTCGCCGCCAGCCTTGTTTCCGCGACGTAGTAAGCGACAAGCTGCTTATGCCCGTTCGCATCATCCCGGTCAAGCACCTTGGCTTCTTGCACGGCGGCGATCTTCAGCAGCTGCGTCTCGATTTCGTCAAGCTCGATCCGATATCCGCGGATTTTGACCTGGTGGTCAATCCGGCCCAGGTATTCGATATTGCCGTCCGGCAGCCAAGCCACCAAATCGCCCGAGCGGTACAGTTTCTCCCCCTCCGTAAACGGGGAATCGACGAACCTCTCCGCTGTCAGATCCGGACGGTTCAGGTATCCTCTTGCAAGGCCTTCCCCGGCCACATACATTTCGCCCGCTACACCGATCGGTACAGGGCAGCGGTTTTCATCAAGGACGTACACCCTCAGCGTCGGAATCGGCTTACCGATATTGCTCTTCGCCGCCTCTATTTCGACCCACGTAATTTCCTTATACGTAACATGAACTGTCGTCTCGGTAATGCCGTACATATTGATCAGCTTCGTCTCCGGGTACTTCGTCTTGAAGCCTTTGAGCAGTAGCGGACTCAGCGCTTCGCCCCCGAAGATGACGTTGCGAATCCGCAGATCGTACGGATGATCCGCCAAGACATTGCGCAACAGCTGGTAAAAGTACGTTGGCGTCTGGTTCAAAATCGTGACCTGTTCGCGGCCCAGCAGCACCAGAAACTCGGCCGGATTTTTCGCCGTGAGCGGCGGTACGATGACCAGCTTGCCTCCGTACAACAGTGCTCCATACATTTCCCAGACGGAGAAATCGAAGCAGAACGAGTGGAACAGCGTCCACGTGTCGCACGGCCCGAAGTCGAACAGGTTCTTGTCGTTGAACAGGAGGCGCACAACGTTCTTATGCTCGATCAACGTTCCTTTTGGTCTGCCGGTCGTTCCCGACGTGTAGATGACATAGGCCAGGTTGCCCGGCCCGGAAATCGGCGCCAGATTCGAAGCGTCCAGCGTACCTTCGGAATCCACCCTTCTGTCGCCCCAAACGAAATCGTCCAATTCGAGGCGCGTTCCTGCAAAGTTGGTCTTCTCGTGTAGATGCTTTTGAATCAGCAATAACGGCGCGCCCGAATCCTCAATCATGAAGCGGATACGCTCCTCTGGATAGTCGGGATCGACAGGCACGTAGGCTCCGCCCGCTTTGAGAATCGCCAGAATGCCGACGACCGTATCGAGCGAGCGTTCGGCCAGAATTGCTACCAGCTCGTCCGCTTCGACTCCCATCTCCCGCAGCTTCCGCGCAAGGCGGTTGGAGCGCTCGTTCAGCTCCCGGTAGGTCAGCTGCCGCTCGTTCATGACGGCGGCCACGTTGTCCGGGTAAAGTTCCGCCTGCTCTTCGAACAAGCCGTGAATCGTTTTCCCCCGCTCGAACTCGGTTTCAGTGTCATTAAATCGGTTCAGCAGCGTATCCCTCTCGTCTGGGGACAACAAATCAGCTTGCCCGAGCTTCAGATCCGGCTGAAATAAAAGCATGGACAGCAGCCGAACAAGATGGTCAGCAGCCTGTTCCACAAATGCCCACTCATACCGTTGCTCGTCAAAGCTTATTTCCAGCTCGATGGAGTGGTTTTGGCAGTCGAAGCGAAAAAACGTATCGGCCGCCACTCGGTTACCCAGCGATTCCGAATGAATCGGGCCGAAGGATGCGACGGTGTTGACGACCGGGAGGCCGTCTCCCGTATAGTCCAGATGGAGCGGCTCCACCATTTTCCGAAAAGGCAGATGCTGATGTTCCAGCGCCTCACCGATGGAGGTTTTAATGCCCCCGAGTAGCGTTTTCAGCGTAGTCTGGCTGCTCACAGACGTCTTGATTACCAAAATGTCATGCGGCGGTGGAGTCTCCTCAGGGTCTGCGCTATAAGAAGGCATGCCGACCAGCACTTGATCCTGCCCGGTATATTTGAACAGCAAGCTTTTTACTCCTGCCAAAACAATCATGTACATAGCCAAATCCGAACCGCTCGCGAGGCGAATGATTCTCTCCGAGAGTTCGCTCGGCAGAGTACGGTGAAGCAAGCCCAGCTTGGCCGCAGCTTCCCCGTCCTCGGATAATTTGGAGGATTGACTGTAGGGAAGGAAGCTCAGGCTGTCATCGGCGTCAAACTTGCCGCTCCAGTACCTTTCTTCCTTTTCAAATAAAGATTTCATTCGTACCTCCCTTAAAAATGAAGTGATCGCATGCCCTGGCGCAGATCCAAAAGCTTGCTTTCGACCTGCGTGTCTACGGGCTTGCACGTTGTTCGCTGTCTTCCTTGGGATGCGCACCGCTTGCGCTTGACGGCAGAGGCGCGCTTATAGAATTAAAACGCGAATTCGATCGTGTCGACCGCACTCTTTGCGCCAGACGACGGTTTATGACATTCGATCCGTCTCAGCTCAAGTTGTGGATTTTCCGCAATTTGCGACAGTATCCCCAGGTAATCCTCGGTCAAGGTACGGATCATCGCTTCTTTGAACAGCTTGGTGGCGTAGAAGAAGCCCCCGCTCAGCGCCCCCTTGTTTTCATACATAAACAGCGTCAGATCAAACTTCGCTTCTTCCAATTGATCCAGCTCATAATTCTTTAAGCTGACCCCTTCCAGTTCGACGTCTTGTTCTTCGATATTTTGCAAGTCGAAAACAGCATCGAACAGCGGAAAGCGGCCCGGTTCCCGCTTCACATTCAAACGCTCCACGAGCTCTTCGAATGGATAATCCTGGTTCTCGAAAGCACCCAATGCCGTCTCCTTCACTTCTTCCAGGTAGGACAAGAACGTTTTGTCGCCCGACGGACGATTGCGGATGGCCAGTGTATTGACAAACATCCCGATGACCGGTTCCAAATCGGCATTGGTTCTTCCCGCCACCGGGGTGCCCACGATTAGGTCGTCCTGCCCGCTGTACTTGGACAGCAGCACGGTATAAGCCGCAAGCAGCACCATGTACAGCGTGCTTTCACGCTCGGCCGCCAATTGGCGCAGCCGCTCAGAGAGAGAAGCTTCGACGTCGAAATCCAGATGCATGCCTTCGTAGTCGCGAACCGTAGACCGTTCGTAGTCCATCGGCAGATCCGCCGTGGGCAGCTCGCCTTCGAAGGTTTGTAGCCAGTACACTTCCTGCAGCCCAATCCGCTCTCGGTGGACCTTCGACTGCTGCCAAACAGCATAATCCTTGTATTGAATGCGCAGTGGTGGCAGTTCTTCTCCGTCGTAGAAACTCGAGAATTCATTCATCACAATCGCCATCGATACACCGTCGGACACGATATGGTGCATGTCGAAAAGAAGTATATACAGATTTGGCTCCAATTCGATGACCCCGGCGCGGAGCAGCGGTGGCTTGCCGAGATCAAACGGACGAACAAAACTGCGTACAATCTGCTCGATTTGAGCCGCATCCTCTTTATTCGCTTGGTGATGCTCGATAGCAAAGTCAACCTGCGGGTAAATCCGCTGAACCGCTTCGCCCTTCACGATTTCAAAACCGGTGCGCAGTGATTCATGCCGTGATATCAATTTCCGCAAGGCGGCTTCCAAGCGCTCTAAATCAAACTCGCCTTCCAATTGCACCAGCTCCGGCATGTTGTAAAGCTGATCGGCTCCATCCAGCGTGTGCTGAATGAACAGCCTTTTCTGCGCGGAGGACAGAGGGTAGTACTCTCTCTCTTCCGCTCGAGGGATGGCCTCGTGCTCCCGCCGTTCCATCCGGGCAATCGCATCGGCCATCGCCGCAATCGTTGAGTGGCGGAATACGTCGCGCAGTGGCAGATTGACGTTTAATTCCTTAAACACCTTGCCCGCCAGCGTCGTCGCTCGTAGGGAGTGGCCGCCGATGTCGAAGAAGTTGTCGTAAACGCCAATGTCCTTCGTAAGCCCGAGAACCTCCTGCCAAATCACCGCCAGCTTCGTTTCCAGCTCATTACGCGGTGCGACGTACTCCGTTTCGCTTCCTGCTTCCCCTTCCGGCGCTGGCAGCGCCTTCCGATCCATCTTCCCGTTCGGTGTCAGAGGTAGACGCTCCAACTCCACAAAGTACGACGGGATCATGTAGCCCGGCAACTCCTGTGCCAGTGCGTTGCGCAGATCATTCACTGCCAGCTTAACTCCGGTATCCGGCGTGTAATACGCACATAGCGCCTTTTGACCGTTCGCGTCACTTCGAACCAACACCACCGTTTCGCGCACGCCTTTCACCCGCAGCAGCTGCGACTCGATCTCCCCCGTCTCGATCCGGTAGCCCCGGATTTTCGCCTGGTTGTCGATCCGGCCAATGAAGTCCACGTTGCCGTCTTCCATCCACCGCGCCAAGTCTCCCGTGCGATACAATCGCTCACCCGCGGCGAACGGACTGTCTACGAACTTCTCTTCCGTCAGCTCCGGACGGTTCAAGTACCCACGTGCTACCCCAACTCCGCCGATAACCAACTCGCCCAGTACCCCAACAGGAACCGGGTTCAGATGCGCATCCACGATGTAGAATTTCGCATTCAGCCACGCTTTACCGATCGGCACATGCCCTGTCTGCGGCAGTTTCGCCAACTCCTCGTCATAGAAACTGGAGTCGATCGCCGCTTCCGTCACGCCGTAGGCATTGATGATGCGGAACAACGAGCCGAACCGTTCCTGTAAGGTTCGGTAATCCGCCACACTGCAACTGTCAGAGCTTGTGATCAACAGCTCCATACCGCTCAACTCCAGCCCCTGCTCATGCACGTACTCCATAAACGGCACAATCAGTGCCGGTGTTGATTCAAAGATCGACACTTGCTCCCGCTCTATCCAGTAGTGCAGACGAGACGGATCGATCCGGTCGTCCTTCGGTACAATGACCATCGTGCCGCCGTTGTACAGCGTCCGCGCGATATCTCCCACGAACACGTCGAACGAGAAGCTTGCGAGCTGCAGCAGTCGCACTGGGAACTGATCCAACCGATATTCCCGTCGGTAGCCCGCCGCTGTGTTCACCAGGCTGCGGTGCTCGATCATCACGCCCTTTGGCTTACCCGTCGTCCCCGACGTGTAGATCACATATGCCAGATCCTCTGGACGAGCTTCATGGAAGCTAACCATGCCCACAACATTCGGATGGCTCTCATCGCTGGCATCCACAGCACCCGTCAGTTTGCCGGAAACTATGCGGGAAATCATGCTGGATCCCATCGGCGCATTCGTCCGCTCCTCGCTGTACGACGCTTCATCGTCGAGGTACAGCACCGTCACCAGTGCCAGTTCCTCTTCGCCGAGCCAGGCTTCGGCACGCTCTCGCAGCGGCGTTTGCGTCAGCAGTACCTTCGCTCCGCTGTCTTCGAGCATGAACCGCACGCGGTCCACTGGATAATCCGGGTCGAGCGGCACATACGCCCCGCCCGCTTTCCAGACGGCCAGCACGGCCACCAGCAAGTCCACCGAACGTTCGGCGAGAATGCCGACGATCGACTCCCGGCCGATGCCGCTTGCGCGCAGCGTAGCCGCCAAACGGTTCGCCCGCTCGTTCAGCTCCGCATACGTCAGCCGGTCGTTCTCGTACACGACGGCCGCCGCTTCCGGCGTGCGCTCCGCCTGTTCCTCAAACAGCCGGTGGAACGCCGACGCAGGGGCCGCTTCCGGCTGCGCCGGGTTAAACGCGCCGAGAATTTGCTCTTTTTCTGCCGGTGTCAGCAAGCTCAGATCGGCGATCTTCGCTTCCGGACGACTTACGATCGTTACGAGCAACTGCTCGTAATGTTTCGCCAGCCGTTCGATCGTCTCCCTTTTGTAGAGAGCCGTCGCGTATTCGAAACTATAATCCAAGCCGCCGTTCTCCTCGCCCACATCCAAGCTGATATCAAACTTCGCGGTATCCAGTGCGCTCGGATAAGGAATTAGACGAAGCCCTTCCAGCTCAAATTCCTCGTTCTCCGTATTCTGCATCGTAAACAGCGTGTCGAAGAGCGGATTGCGGCTTAAATCACGGGCGACTTGCACCTTATCCACCAATTCTTCGAACGGATAGTTTGGATGCTCGAAGGCGTGGAGGGTCGTTTCTTTGACTTCGTTCAGGTATGACAGGAATGTCTTCTCCGAAGCCGGATAACTGCGGATAGCCAGCGTGTTTAAGAAATTCCCGATCAACGGCTGCACATCCCCATGATTCCTTCCGGCAATCGGCGTACCGACGATCACGTCTTCCTGACCTGAATATTTATGCAGAAGGACGTTATACGCCGCAAGCAGCACCATAAACAGCGTCGTGCCTGTTTCCGAGGCCAGTTGCTTCAGGCCGTCGGTTTTTGAAGCGTCGAAGAAAAACTCCAGCGTTTGACCTTCGTAGCTCTGCACAGCCGGACGCGGATAGTCGGTCGGCATTTCCAGCACCGGAAGCTCGCCTTGGAATATGACCAGCCAGTACGCCTCCTGACGCTGAAGCCGTTCCTTCTGCTCCTGCGAATGCTGCCAAACAGTGTAGTCTTTGTACTGAATGCGCAGAGGCTCCAATTGCCCGCCGCCATACAAGCGGACGAATTCTTCAACAAAGATTTCCATCGAAACGCCGTCGGAAATAATATGATGCATGTCGTACATTAGAATATGGCGTTCCGGAGCCAGCTCGACAAGGCCTACCCTCAGCAGCGGAGGCTTCGCCAAGTCAAACGGACGGACGAAACCGTGAACCACCGCTTCGACCTCTTGCTCATCCGCTTGATAGAACTCCACCGCAAAATTCACGTCTTGGTAAACCCGCTGTGATGCTTCGCCATCCACCATTTCGAACCCGGTGCGCAACATTTCATGCCGCGCCACGAGCTTACGGAACGTTTCTTCGAACCTTGTCCGGTCCAAAGCACCTTCCAGCAGCATCGCTTCCGGCATGTTGTAGCTAAGCTCCGTACCTTCCAGCTGATTCAGGATAAAGAGACGTTTTTGAGCAAAAGATTGCGGATACACCTCTCGGTCATCCGCCACCGGAATGGAAACGAATGTCTGCTCATCCAGCCGGGAAATGGCCGCCGCCATGCTCTCAATCGTGGAATGCCGGAACACGTCGCGCAGCGGCAGATCCACGTTCAACTCTTTATGAATCATGCCAACCAACGTTGTCGCGCGCAGGGAGTGGCCACCGATGTCGAAGAAGTTATCGTTAACACCAATCTCCTTCGTAAGCCCCAGCACTTCCTGCCAAATAACCACCAGCTTCATTTCCAGCTCATTGCGTGGTGCGACGTACTGTGTTCCGCTTCCCGCTTCTCCTTCCGGCGCTGGCAGCGCCTTCCGGTCTATTTTCCCGTTCGGTGTCAGAGGCAGACGCTCCAGCTCTACGAAGTATGACGGGATCATGTAACCCGGCAGCTCCTGCGCCAGCGCACTGCGCAGATCGTTCACTACCAGCTCCGCACCGGTATCTGGTGTGTAATACGCACACAGCGCCTTCTGCCCGTTCGCATCATTACGAACCAGCACCACCGCTTCGCGCACATTTTTCACCCGCAACAGCTGCGACTCGATCTCACCCGTCTCGATCCGGTAGCCCCGGATTTTTGCCTGATTGTCGATTCGCCCGATGAAGTCCACGTTTCCGTCCTCCATCCACCGCGCCAAGTCTCCTGTGCGGTACAGCCGCTCGCCCGCGACAAACGGGCTGTCTACAAACTTCTCTTCCGTCAGCTCTGGACGGTTCAAGTACCCACGTGCTACACCAACGCCACCGATGACCAGTTCGCCCAGCACACCGACTGGAACCGGATTGAGATGTGCATCCACGATGTAGAACTTCGCATTTAACCACGCTTTGCCAATCGGCACATGGCCTGTCTGTGGAAGCCTCGCCAGCTCCTCGTCGTAGAAACTGGAGTCGATCGCCGCTTCCGTCACGCCGTAGGCGTTGATGATCCGCAGCAGCGAGCCGAAGCGTTCCTGCAAAGTACGGTAATCCGCCACACTGCAGCTGTCCGAGCTTGTGATGAGCAGCTCCATTCCGCTCAACTCCAGCCGCTGCTCATACACGTATTCCATAAACGGCACGATTAGCGCTGGCGTCGATTCAAAAATGGTAACCCGCTCCTGCTCTATCCAGTGGTGCAGACGAGACGGGTCAATCCGGTCGTTCTTCGGCACAATCACCATCGTGCCTCCGTTATACAGCGTCCGCGCGATATCGCCCACGAACACGTCGAACGAGAAGCTTGCGAGCTGCAGCAGCCGCACCGGGAACTGACCCAACCGGTATTCCCGCCGGTAGCTCGCCGCCGTATTCACCAGGCTGCGGTGCTCAATCATCACACCCTTCGGCTTGCCCGTCGTTCCCGACGTATAGATCACATAGGCCAAATCCTCTGGATGAGCTTCATGGAAGCTATCCATACCTACATTCGAATGGCTCTCATCTCCGTCGTTCACAGCACCCGTCAGCTTGCTGGAGACTTTACCGGAAACCATGCTGGAGCCAAGCGGTGCATTCTCACCGTCTTCGCTGTATGACGTTTCGTCGTCGAGATACAGCACCTTCGCCAGTGCCAGTTCCTCTTCGCTGAGCCAAACTTCAGCACGCTCTCGCAACGGCGTTTGTGTCAGCAGCACCTTCGCTCCGCTGTCTTCCAGCATGAACCGCACGCGGTCTGCCGGATAATCCGGGTCAAGCGGTACATACGCCCCGCCCGCTTTCCAGACCGCCATCACGGCCACCAGCAGGTCCACCGAACGCTCGGCGAGAATGCCAACAATCTCCTCCCGGCCGATTCCACTTGCGCGCAGCGTTGCCGACAGGCGGTTCGCCCGCTCATTCAGCTCCGCATACGTCAGCCGATCGTTTTCGTACACGACCGCCTCCGCTTCCGGAGTGCTCACCGCCTGTTCCTCGAACAGCTGGTGGAACGCAGCCGCAGGAGCCACTTCCGATTGCGCCGGGTGGAATGCGCCGAGAATTTGCTCGTTTTCCTCTGCCGTCAACAAGTTCAGCTCAGCGATCTTTGCATTCGGACAGCTTACGATCGCCGCAAGCAAGTGTCCAAAATGAATCGACAGCCGCCGGATCGTACTTTCTTTATAGAGAGCCGTTGCGAATTCAAAACTGCACTCCAGTCCACCATTTTCTTCCGTAACATCCACACTCAGGTCGAACTTGGCCATACCATATTCGCTAGGGTACGGGGACAATTTCAGCCCTTCCAGCTCAAACTCTGACTCCTCCAGGTTTTGCAGGGAGAACATCGTGTCAAACAGCGGGTTGCGGCTCAAATCCCGGCTAACCTGCACTTTATCGACGAGTTCTTCGAACGGATAATTCTGATGCTCGTAAGCGCCTAAGGTCGTTTCTTTCACTTCTTCCAAATACGACAGGAAGGTCTTCTCCGAAGCCGGATAATTGCGGATCGCCAGCGTGTTGACAAACATTCCGATCAAGGGCTGCATATCGCCGTGCGTTCTGCCCGCAATCGACGTGCCAACGATCAAATCATCCTGACCTGTGTATTTATGCAAAAGCACGGTATATGCGGCAAGCAACACCATATATAGCGTCGTTCCTCTTTGAGTTGCCAGCTGCTTCAAGCCTTCGTTCGTTGCCTCATCCACGAAGGACGTCAGCGTATGTCCCTCATAGCTCTGTACAGCAGGACGTGGATAGTCAGTTGGCATTTCCAGAACCGGCAGCTCGCCCCGGTAACGGTCCAGCCAGTAAGCTTCCTCGCGTTTCAATTGCACTTTTTGCTCGTCCGATTGCTGCCATACCGCATAGTCCTTGTACTGAATGTGCAAAGGCTCTAATGACTCACCGCCATACAGACGAACGAGTTCCTCAACGAACACGTCCATCGAAACCCCGTCGGAAATGATATGGTGCATGTCAAACATCAGTAAATAACGATCGGCTGCCAGCTCTACGAGCTCGGCACGCAGCAACGGTGGCTTCGCCAAATCGAAAGGTCGGATAAAAGCCTGCACGACTGCAAACGCTTCTTCCTCGTTCGCATGTCGACACACGACGGCAAAATCAACGCTCTCGTAAATACGCTGTACCGCTTCGCCTTGTACGATCTCAAATCCGGTTCGCAACGTTTCATGTCGTTTGATCAGTCCGCGGAAAGCTTTCTCCAGCAAGCTATAATCAATCGATCCTTCGAGCAGCAGCACACCCGGCATGTTGTAGCTCTGATCGGCTCCTTCCAGCTGATTCAGGATAAACAGCCGCTTCTGAGCTGAGGAAAGTGGATAATACGCTCTTTCATCTGCCAGCGGAATCGACGAGAACAACTGCTCTTCAATCCGTGAGAGGGCGAGAGCCATCTCTTCGATCGTTGAGTAGCGGAATACGTCGCGCAGAGGCAGCTCGACGTTCAACTCCTGATGAACCTTGCTCACCAATGTCGTTGCCCGCAGGGAATGGCCGCCCAAGTCAAAGAAGTTGTCATGAACCCCGATGTGTTCCAATCCAAGCACGCTTTTCCATATTTCAGCCAAGCTGGCTTCCAACGGAGTTCGAGGCGGAGTATGTCCTTCGCCCGCCTGCAAGCTCTCCTCAGGTGCCGGGAGGGAGCGGCGGTCAACCTTGCCGTTTGTTGTCAGTGGAAGCCGTTCCAACTGGATCAGGTACGCCGGGATCATATAGGCAGGAAGTTCCTGGGAAAGAACGTTCTTCAGCTCGGCCGCCGGAAGCTCACGGTCCGCTTCATAATAGGCGCAAAGCTGCTTCTCGCCGGAGGCGTTTTCCCGCGCAAATACCGTCGTTTTCCGAATTCCTTCCACTTTCTGAAGCTGAGCTTCGATCTCGCCCAGCTCAATACGGAAGCCGCGGACTTTCACTTGATCATCCGTCCGCCCCACGTATTCAATCGTGCCGTCCGGTAGCCATTTTGCCAAATCCCCTGTCCGGTATATGCGCTCTCCCGGCACAAACGGATGGTCCACAAATTTCTCCGCCGTCAGCTCCGGCCGGTTATTGTAGCCCCGTACCAAGCCTTCTCCGCCGACGCAAAGCTCCCCGGCCACGCCGATCGGCAGAAGTTTATTCTGGCTGTCGACGATATACACCGTCGTATTGCTGATCGGCCGTCCGATGGGTACGGTAACCGCGGACTCATCGACAAAGTCGACTGGAAGGTATGTGGTATAAACCGTGCTTTCCGATGGGCCGTACAGGTGGTTGAGCCTGCCCGGTCCGATATGAGCGAGCGCTTTACGCACATGGCCGACCGACACGCGCTCTCCTCCGAACAAAATCGCCCGGACATCCCTCAGGCAGTCGACGTTCACATCTACAAGGACGTTGAAGAAAGCCGTCGTAATCAGCATGATCGAGATTCGCTCGCGCTGGATGAGATCCGCCAGCTTGCCGATTTCCAGCAAAGTCTCGTGGGGAACCAGCACCAGCCGTGCCCCGTTGGTCAAAGCACCGAAAATATCAAAAATCGCTCCGTCGAACGAATAGCTCGAAAGCTGGAGGACATGATCCCGCTCAGTGATGTCGATATAATTCGTATTCCGCACGATCCGCACGATATTGCGGTGCGAAACAAGGTTTCCTTTTGGCTTGCCCGTCGTGCCTGACGTATAGATGATGCAAGCCAGATCTGTCGCTTCGTTGCCCGGATTTAGATTTGTGCAGTCCTCGTGATAGAAGGACTCGTCATCCAGTAAAATCACGGAGTCCGAACCCGCCAGGCGCTCGCGTAATCGACTTTGCGTCAGCATGATCTGCGCACCCGAATCCTCGATCAAGAAACGGATACGCTCCTCCGGATATTCCGGGTCAATCGGTACGTAAGCCGAACCGGCTTTGTGTGCCGCCAGCATTCCTACCACCATTTCGATGGAACGCTCAGCCATAATGGCGACCAGACGGTCTTTGGATATCCCGTGGCTACGCAAGGTACGAGCAAGGCGGTTAACGCGTTCGTTCAGCTCGCGGTAGGTCAGCTCTTGCCCATTCAAGGAGATGGCAGCTGCATTCGGGATGCGCTCCGCCTGCTCTTCGAACAATTGAATGAGCGTTTTCCCGCGCGGAAATTCCGTGGTGGTGTCGTTAAAATGTCCGAGAAGGTCAGCCTTTTCCGCCTCCGTCACAAGTTCCAGCTCACCCACGGTAATTTCCGGGTTATCCGCCACCTGCTCCAGCAAATGAACGAGATGCCCCTTGAGCCGCTCAATGCTATCTTTATCGAACACTTCGGCGTTAAAATCGAACCGAATTTCAATCTCGTTACCCGGCACCACGGTGACGTTGAAGTTATAGTTTGTCTGCTCATCCATCTGAACATCAGCAATCGTCAGGTCGCCGTGCTGCTGGTCCCCCGCCTGCTCCATCTGCTCGTCCACCGGATAGTTCTCAAAAGCGATGATATGGTTGATAAGGTTCTGCTTTTGCACGCTACGGGCCTGAATTTCATACAGCGGATAATAATCATAACGCCCGGACTCCAGTGCCCGCTCTTGAAGCTTCGCCATCAGGTCGGCGAACACGGTGTCCGCTTCACTCGTGACCCGGACCGGCACCGTATTGATGAACAGCCCGATCATGGACTCAATGCCCGGGATTTCCGCCGGTCTTCCGGCCACGACGCTGCCGAATACGGCATCGGTTGTTCCGTTATATTTTTGCAGCATCACGCCCCAAATAGCTTGCAGCAGTGTATTGACCGTAACCAGGCGCTGTTTCGCCACCCGGTCCATCCGCTCGCTCAAGTCCTTGCCCAGCTCGGCGGAGACGTGATCAGCCGTAAATCTGCCGTTGGGCGCCAGTTCCTTTTGCCCTGGGAGTACAGTTTGCCCTTCATACCCCTCCAGAAATGCCGTCCAATAGCCGGATGCCGCCTGATCGTCCTGTTTCTCCAACCATTCGATATAAGCGCCATAATCCGATCCCTTATCTCCCGCTGACTGCTCGCCGGATGCCAAGGCCGAGTATGCCTCAAACAGCTCCTGCGTCAGCTGAGCCAGGCACCAGCCATCCATCAAAATATGTTGGAAACTCCACAGTACATGATAGCTCTGCTCTTCGGTGCGCAGGATCGTAAACCGAACGAGTGGGTCATGTTCCATGTCGAAGCCGCGAAGCTTGTCCTCCTCGGCCTTTTTATCCAAGTAAGCTTGTTTCTCGTCCACCTGCAAATGAAGCAGCTCTTCATATTCAAAACCGACCGGCTTGTCGCGGTATATGATTTGCAGCGGCTCGCCCGCCGGCCCTTTCACAAAATTCGCCCGCAGCACCAGATGACGTTTTGCAAGTTCCATCCAACTCCTCTCAAAAAGCTTGACGTCGAGCGCTCCCCGCATCGTAAACCGCGTCTGCTCGAAGTAAGCTGCCGTTTGCCGGTCAAGCGCGCTGTGGAACCACATACCCTTCTGCATCGGCGTAAGCGAGTAAATATTTTCGATTTCCCCGAGATGGCCCGAGCGCTGGGCGATTTGCTCTAATTCCGCAATGGTCAAGCCTTTAAATTGCACGTCGCTCGGCGTCAATTCAGTGTTTTCTTTGCCTGCACAGTGGGTGATGAGTTCTCGGAGACTTTGCTCAAGTCGCTGAGCGAAGGCTTCCATCGTTTCCTTGCGATACTGCTTCCGGCTGTAGCTGAGATCGAGCGATAAAGCGCCGTCCAGCACCATGCCGTTGATATCCAGCACAAAGCTGCGGGCCTGCCGGTCGCTGGCCGGGCTGCCGCTTGAATAAGAAGATATGCCGATCTCGTCCTGGTTGACATCATCGTCGAACTGGCCGAGGTAGTTAAAATTAATTTCCGGCTCTGCGCCCCAAACAAAGCCATCCTCCGATTTGGAGAGATAGCGGCATACGCCGTAACCAAGCCCTTTGTTCGGAATGCGGCGCAAGTTTTCCTTGACCTGTTTAATCTGATAGGCCAAATCCCGGTCGGTTTCCGGCTCCAGGATGACCGGAAACTTGGTTGTAAACCAGCCGACTGTGCGCGTGATATCGATATCCGTTCCGATCGATTCGCGTCCGTGTCCTTCGAGATTGATCCGCACCCGTTCGTGTCCCGTCCACTTGCGAACGGCTATCCCAAGCGCCGTTACCAAAATATCGTTCATTTCGGTGTTGTAGGCCCGGTGAACCCGCTTCAGCAGCAGCTCCGTTTCTTCAGGAGTCAAACGGACGAACAGCGATTCGCTGTCCTGTTGCGTCGTAACGTCCGTCTCCAGATCCTTCGGCAAGGCCGGGACCGCAATTTGTTCCACGGCCTGCCAATAGGCCCGTTCCTTTGCCATCTCTGGGCTTTGCGCGTAAGCGGCCAGCTGCTCGGACCAAGTGAGGTACCCATCGGTTTTCGCCGGGAAACAAATTTCCTCGCTTTTGCCGGCCTGCTGGTAACCCAGAACGAAATCCTCCATCATAATGCGCCAAGACACGCCGTCCACCACGGCATGATGAACCGCGAGCAGCAAATGATCGCCGTCAGCGCACCGAAACAGTCCAGCCTTCACGAGGGGCCCGTTCTCCAGATCAATGCCCGCTTGAATGTCCGTTGCCTTCGCCTCCACATCCTGCGCGATATTCTCCGCATCGTTGAAGTCGAACACGTCCAGCGTGAACAGCCCGCCTTCCTGAATCGCGCGGTTCCGCGCGCTAACCCCTTGTTCCGTCTTGCGGAACACCATCCGCAAAGCGTCATGATGCTCGGCCAGCTTTTGTAGCACCTGACGCACCGTCTCTTCGTCGAAGCGCTCCTTCCGGTACAGCATCACTGACTGGTTGAAATGATGCGGGTCCGCAAAGGAGTTCTCGAAAAACCAATGCTGAATCGGCGTCAGCGCTGTTTCACCCGTTATTTCGCCTTGATCAATGGTACGTCCAATCGGTTTCACATGCAGACTAAGCTGTGAAATCGTCGGATATTTGAACAAATCCCGGATTTCCAGCTTATACCCGGCTTGATGAAGCCGCGAAGATACTTGAATGGACTTGATCGAGTCTCCACCCAGCTCGAAGAAATGATCCGTTACCCCAACGCGATCAGCGTTCAATACCGCCTGCCACACATCGGTAAGCGTCTGCTCGGCTTCATTGCGCGGAGCTACGTACTCTCCGCCGGTCAGTGCGTTGCCTTCCGGGGCAGGCAAAGCCTTGCGGTCGATTTTGTCGTTCGGCGTGAGCGGCATCTGAGGAAGCTGAACAAAATACGCCGGAATCATATAATTCGGCAATTTTTGCGCCAGCACGCTTCTCAGCTCACCGAGCGTAAGCCGGCGGTCCGCGACCAGGTAAGCGCACAGTTCTTGCCCGCTTTTGCCTTCCCGGGCGATTACGATCGTCTCCTGCACGGAGCCGATCTTCAGAAGCTGCTCTTCAATCTCGCCGATCTCGATTCGGAATCCACGGATTTTCACCTGATGGTCGATCCGACCCAAATACTCAATATTTCCGTCTGGCAGCCAGCGGGCGAGATCTCCTGTCCGGTAGAGGCGTTCTCCCGGCGCAAACGGATGTTCCACGAACTTTTCTGCCGTCAGCTCCGGTTGGTTCAGGTAACCTCTCGCAAGTCCCACACCTGCCACGCACAGCTCCCCGTCCACTCCCGGAGGCACAAGCTGCAGGTGGGCGTCCAAAATAAAAATCTGGTGATTGGCCAGCGGGCGCCCGATCGGAATGACTCTGTGCTCTGGCTGCTCCTCATCTGCATCCCAAAGCGTCGTAACAATCGAAGCTTCCGTAGGGCCGTAAGCATTGAAATAGCGAACCTTCGGTTTCCACTGCTGTACGAATTCGGCCGATACAGCCGAGCCTCCCGTTACGAGCTTCGTTAAGCTGGGAAGGCGATCCGGGCTCAAATAAGCGCTGTACGTCGGAGGCAAAATCGCCGCCGTAATTGCATGCTCGTTCATATAACTTTCGAACAGACGAGTGTCGAGAATCGTCTCGGCCGTCGGGATGTACAAAGCCGCGCCAAAATAGAGCGCTTTGAACATTTCCCAGCAGGATGCGTCGAATGACAGGCTCGCGAATTGAACGATCCGGTCATGCTCCGTGATGCCCAGCCTGTCCGCGAACATCAGCTTCAAGCTCACCAAACCACGATGCTCAAGCATGACCCCTTTAGGTTTGCCCGTCGTACCTGATGTATAGATGACATAAGCTAGGTCATTCGGGCCGCTGGCCGGCTCCAGATTGGAGCCATCGTTGCTATAGGATTGCTCGTCATCCAGCGCCAACACGGTTCCATCGAACGGCACCTGCTGCTGCAGCTCCCTTTGGGTCAGCAGCAGCTGCGCGTTCGAGTTCCCCAGAATGTAGCGGATGCGTTCTTCAGGGTATTCCGGGTCGATCGGCACATAGGCACCGCCAGCTTTCAGAACCGCCAGCATGCCAACCACCATCTCCGGCGATCTCCTAGCCATTAAGCCTACCAGCTGATTGGGCTGCAAGCCGGCCGATCGCAGCGTCCGCGCCAGCCCATTCGCCCGCTCGTTCAGCTCCGCGTACGAAAGCCTCCGTCCCTCAAAGACAACCGCCGTCGCTTCGGGCACCCGCTTCACCTGCTCCTCCACCAGCTGATGAATCGTCCGATCACGGGGATAGTCCTTCTCGGTATTGTTAAAGCTTTGCAGCAATTGAAATTTCTCGTTCTCCGACAGCATGTCCGCCCGCACGATGCCCAGCTCCAACTCGTGAAGCCCCACGGCCAGCAAGCGATTCAGATGGCCGACGACCCGAGTCATGAACTCGGAGTCATATAAGTGCTCGTTATATGACAGCGCCAGCTGTATCGTCCCGCCGGTTAAGCTGAATTCAAAGGAACAATCCGTGACCATGTTTTGGCCGATATCTTCCAGATGCAGCTCCTTAAGGGATACTAGCGTATGGACGACGGGGATTCCGTCTGCATATTGCAGGTCCAGCTTCTCCGTCATTCTCAAGAACGGAATATGTTGATGCTGAATTGCTTCCGGCAAGGAAGTCCTCAGCTCGCTCAGAAGCGTTTTAAAAGTCGCACCCGCCGAAAGCGAGTTTTTCAAAATGACCGTATGATTAACGGATCGGCGCGTCTCCGTCGGTTTCTGTACAACCGGCATGCCGACCAGAATGTCAGAAGCGCCTGTATATTTATGCAAGAGCGACTGAACACCGGCGAGTAAAATCATAAAAGCAGCCAGCGGAGCGCCCTTGCTCATTTGAAGGACGCGCTGCCCCGCTTCCTCCGAAAGCGAACCGCCGACGGTCTTCACAATGGGCGCCAGGGAGCTTGGAGCTTTACTGTAAGGCAGCCGCGTCAAGGTATAATCGTCGCTACCGAATTTTCCGTTCCAAAACAACGTTTCTTTTTCAAAAGCCACCTGGATCGTTCCCCTCTCTTCATCGGTAAAAGCAATCCGGCGGAGCATATGCTGCAGCAACGCTCCAGCTTCGCTCCCCCGTCTTTTCAAACATGTGACAACAATATCAATGGCTTTCGCCAGGTCACCGCTTTGCTTGTCCGGTTTATCGCATGCAGCAATCTTTGTCTAGCAACCGTCCCGCTCAGCTTCCATGCGTGAAAGACAACAAAAAGCATCGTTCTACGCAAGCGCTGCTTCCGGGTCTTCTGCTTCAAATATGCTTGATGCGGACGAGCCCCCGAAGACGGACTTTGGTTTAATGTGGGGTTAAAATTGGATTTGGGGGTGGACAAGGGATGTTCCTCCCATCGATGTAAGGCTTGCTGAAGGGTTCCGGCCGGCCAGCAGGAGAAAACCGTACCTCCGGATTCGGCACTGAGCTGCCTTTGTCGAAGCCTATGTATAAGGGGGTATTGATACACTCTATGTACGATTTGTGTATTCCCCGCAGCCCTAGTATAGATAAGTAAAGATCCGGCTGCGGGGTAGTGAGCTTATCCTGACGATTAGATGTGACGATTGTGCTGCATTGAGGCTCAAAGAATGCTCCGTATTGCATGAACGGGACAGCCCTTGGATTGGCGGTGAATTGCATCCTGCCTGACAGTAAAACAGGCAGGATGGGGAGAAAATCTTCCAATGGGGTGAGAACGTTATCTTAACATAGGGCCTTACAGCCCCAGGAAGCACTTCCGCGCCTCTTGCCGGGGCGCGGCCATCGGGTATGTCGATATTAGGTTGTTACCAGCAAATCTTGGGTCTCCTGAGAGATCACCTGCTGCATACTGGTCTTGATAATATCGCAACCGGCGGCCAGATGCTCCATCGAAATGGTCAGCGGAGGCATGATCTTCAGCACGAGGTCTCCTCTGCCGGCTCTTTCAATGATGAGCCCGTTCTCGAAACTGATCTCCGCCATCCGCTTCGCCCCGGCTTCATCCATAAAGCCCGAGACGTCAATGCCCCAGATCAGGCCGAGTCCGCGGATGGCGATGGACGGATGCAGAGGCTTGATTTCTTTATCAAGAAACGAGCGCACAAACTCTTCTTTCTGCTTCACTTGGGCTTCCAGGGCGGCTCTGTCCCGGAACTCGAGGGCGGCCTTGGCGGCCACAAAAGCGAGCTGATTACCGCGGAAGGTGCCATTGTGCTCGCCCGGCGTCCATAGATCCAGTTCGGGCTTCAACAGCAGGAGGGACATCGGCAGGCCGTACCCGCTGATCGACTTCGACAGGGTAATGAGATCCGGCTCGATCCCCGCACGTTCGAAGGAAAAGAATTCGCCTGTCCGGCCGCAGCCTACTTGAATCTCATCCGTAATGAGCAGGATATCGTGCATTCGGCAAAGCTGATGCAGCCCGCGCAACCACTGCGCGTCGACGACGTGAATTCCTCCTTCTGCTTGTACCGTTTCAAGCAGGATGGCGGCCGGCTTGTCGATTCCGGAGTGCGAATCAGTCAGGATATTCTCGATATAGCCGAGCGTATCCATTTCTCCGAAAGCCCCACTCGGGTGCGGCATGAACGTAACTCCATCCAGAGGAAGCCCCGCTCCTTCCCTCATGGACTTGGAGCTTGTCGCCGACAGGCTGCCGAGCGACATGCCGTGGAACCCGCCCATGAATGCGAATATCCCGGATCTCTTCTTCGCTTTGCGTGCGAGCTTCAGGGCCGCTTCCACCGCGTTCGTCCCCGTCGGACCGCAGAATTGAAGCTTGTAATTCAGCTTCTTCGGCTCCAGAATCCGCTCCGAGAAGCTCTGGATGAATTCACGCTTGGCCATTGTATACATATCCAGACCGTGCATAATTCGGTCGGAGGTCAAGTATTCGAGAATCTGGTCCTTGATATAATCGTTGTTATGACCGTAATTCAGTGCCCCGGCACCTGCAAAAAAATCAATATATGCTCTTCCATCCTCAGAATATAAAAGGTCCCCCTTGGCCCGGTCGAACACTACCGGAAAGCTTCTGCAGTACGATCTTACGTTCGATTCCAGCTTTTCAAAAATGCTCACTCGCTTCATCCTCCATCGGAATTAGGATAAGGTTGGCCCATTCTTTCTGAACCTTCCTTTCTGAACCTTCTGACGTCATGGAGCAACATATTCTCGTTGTCATTTTCCACAATTGTTGGTCCCCGCATGCCGGCTTGCTGGGTATCCAGTGGACTGGTCTCTCGCGCGCAGCTTACACAGGTATATAAAACCTATAATTCCATGTTCTAGTATAATAGGGAATATGACCTAGGTAGAATTATATCAAAATTTCGAAGAATGTATAGTAAATCTTTTGTTAAATATAGTAAAACTTTTGTTAAATTTGGTCTATAAAACATAAATGTGTTAATTTTTCACCTAAAAAGGAGGAATGGAGAAGAAACGCTGGGATTGGTTTGCCATCAATCGAGGAATTCGACGCGTGTCGACATTCAGGCGAGATATCAGAAATTTGGTAAAAATCCCCAGCAGACATTCTCTGCCGTGCTCCGAATCCTTGCGCTTTGCGATAACTTAACATGATTACCTGACGAATCTTTGGAAGTCTGGCTGGAAACGTGACCGGATGTCGGCTGGATATTCTGCCCCTCCTCATCAAACCGTATGTAAGGTTTTCTCTCAGACGCTTTCCGATGTCCGTCATTCATGTGCATGCAGATTACATAGCAGCGTTCTGAGTCTGAGTTGAACGGACATTAATTTCACTTCGCGTAATGAGCTCCTCCATCGAGCTCGTTAATGCTTCTTGGAGTACCCTTTTGTGAGTCGATGAAGTACCGGTCACGTTTAGTCATCTTCATTTCGCTTTACGTCGTAGCATAGTAGGTTACGCGAACCCTGTATTTTCGGGTTTAAATATTCCAAATTTTCTTGGAATGATTTATGAGCATATTCGCAGGTTCTAGTCATTCCTTCACGACTTCCCTAATACGCTCCTCTGCCTTACTTCAGAGCCATTGTTAAATCGCATAATATACTTGGCTTACGGAAAATTTCGAGCAGTTGCCTCTGCTCACAAGCTTGCTCACGGCGAGGTTTTACACCCCTTTATACCATGACGGACTTACTGCCACTCTAAATCTTATCTTTAAGACTTGAGCAAAAATATTACTTTCTCCCGTAGAATCCAATAGTCTTAATAAACGCATGATACTAGTAAGTCAGACCCTACAAAGATACAGGAAATTTCCATTTAATTTTTGGGTCTCTTATTCAAACTTGAAGTTTTTTTGGTATGCAAGTTGGATACGATGCACGAACACAAATAAGGTGGTTCTAATATTCAGAACCACCTACTTTAACTTCTTTACCTACTTGATGAATAACGCTTTATTTTCATTTTTATAAAATCTATAGTTTCACTTTGGTAGTATCAGTCAATTTCTTGAGAATTGAAAGAGAACGATATGATTATGAATTGCCAAGATCAAGTCTAAGGAAAGCTTGTATTTATTTTGCTTAATTCACTCAAAGTCCATTCCTAAAAATTTTGGTTTTTTATGTAGTTTCCGAATGGGTTTTATCCTTTCTCCAAAGGTTTACATTGTTTGCCCCTCCTTAAACATCAAGAAAGTCCTGATGACTTAGAGTCATCAGGACCATTTTTATTTAAAAATTATTATTTTACTGATTCTATTGATCAGCCAGTTATCCATGTCATTGGACAACAGTTCGTGTAGTTCCATACTTTTGTCGCTGGTTCCACACTTCTTCTTTATCAATGGACATAATTAAACATAAATGCCCTTACTCAACTGTTACGCTTTTCGCCAGGTTACGTGGTTTATCCACATCGTGACCCAGTGCCAGGGAAGCGTAGTATGCCAGCAATTGCAGTGCAACTACGGACAGAGCCGGGCTAAGCAATGGCAATGTTTTAGGAATTGCAAACGCTTGGTCTACGGATTTCAGCAATGGTGCTACGTGCTCTTCGTACGTAATTGCCAGTACATCCGCACCACGTGCTTTCACTTCTTTAATGTTGCTCACTGTTTTCTCAAGTACGTTTTCCTGTGTTGCCAGGGCAATAACAGGGATACCGTCTTCGATCAATGCAAGCGTACCGTGTTTCAACTCACCCGCAGCATAAGCCTCGGAGTGAATATAAGAGATCTCTTTTAGTTTCAACGATCCTTCTTGAGCTACTGCATAGTCAAGACCACGGCCGATGAAGAAGAGATGTTCATGTTTGGAGATTTGCTCTGCATATCCTTTGATTGCTTCTGCTTGCTCCAACATGGATTCCACTTGCTCAGGTAATGCTTGCATCGCTGCCAGCGTGTGTGCGATCTCTTCTGCAGATTGAGTACCACGAACTTGTGCAAGGTACAGACCGAGCAAGTTGAACGCGATCAACTGTGAAGTATACGCTTTGGTAGAAGCTACTGCAATTTCAGGACCTGCCAATGTTGCGATAACATCATCTGCATCACGCGCAATGGAGCTGCCCACTACGTTCGTGATTGCCAGTACATGTGCGCCATTGGATTGTGCTTCGCGCAATGCGGCAAGCGTATCGGCAGTTTCACCAGATTGGCTCACTACAATTACGAGTGTATCTTTGTGCACGATTGGGGAACGGTAACGGTACTCGGAAGCCACATCTGTTTCAACCGGAATACGTACCAATTGCTCAATCACTGTACGTCCAACCAGACCTGCATGGTACGCTGTACCACATGCAATGATTTGAACGTTACGGATATTTTTAATTTGTTCTTCTGTCATTTTCAACTCAGGAAGTTGAACCTTTTTGGTTTCATTATCGATGCGACCCAGCATTGTATCACGATATGCTTTTGGTTGCTCATGAATTTCTTTCAGCATGAAGTGCTCGAATCCGCCTTTTTCTGCGGTTACAGCATCCCAATCGACACGAATCATTTCCCGAGAAATAAAGTTGCCTTCAATCGTCATCAATTCGACAGCATCATGTGTCAATACAGCCATTTCACCATCATTCAGAATGTACACGTTACGTGTATGTTCCAGAATTGCCGGGATGTCGGAACCAATGAAGTTCTCGCCTTCACCAATACCAATAATCAATGGGCTTGCTTGACGCACAGCTACGAGTTTCTCAGGCTCATGCTCTGTCAATACACCCAGTGCGAATGCGCCACGCAACAACGTAATCACTTTTTGCACTGTTTTAACAATATCACCATTGTATTCACGTGAAATCAGGTGAGAGATAACTTCAGTATCTGTCTCGGAAGTGAACGTGTGACCTTGAGCCATCAATTCGTCCTTCAGATCCAGATAGTTCTCAATAATACCGTTATGCACAACAGAGAACTTTTGGCTTCCATCCGTGTGTGGATGGGAGTTCTCATCCGATGGTTTACCATGAGTTGCCCAACGTGTGTGTCCGATCCCGGCATTACCTACCAGTGGTGCACCATTCAGCTTGGCTTCAAGATTCGCAAGACGACCGAGAGCTTTCGTGATTTGCAGACCTTCCGGTGTGAATACCGCGATACCTGCAGAATCATAACCACGATACTCGAGTTTCTTCAATCCTTCGACCAATACCGATTGAGTGTTCTTATTACCAATATATCCAACAATACCGCACATAGTTTATTTCCTCCGTTTGTATATGAATACTGTGTCACGAAGAGAAACAGGCAGAGGCGGCATATCGGAAAAATGAATGATTGCCTAGCGTTTCATGAATACTTGTTACCTATTCAATTATCAATGATCAGAGCGACCTCGTGTCGCCCCGCTGTCATCATAAGCTGTTATGAATGCAATCATGAATGTACATCATTTTCCCGTCCGCGTACTGTTTACGCTCTTCACGCACATTCATTTGAATTTTAGTTTAACTCTTGCACCTACACCGGCGCGTTGTGTGGACAGTCACCCATCCATTTTCCGCAATCCGGTTTACGGCTCTGGTGCTTCACCGGGAGGTCCCCGCCGAACAATCCGAACACCTCCACCTCGTCAGCTTGATTGCCGTTGATCTTAATCAGCCGTTCTTCAACCTAGAAGAAATCCTGATCAACATCATCCCGCGCAACTCCAAGCTCTGGCGCTTGTGTAACTGTAACCTTACGTCCCTCACTTTCTGTGTCTGAATGACGACTCCACTCATTATATGCACGTCAGGTCCATTTTGCAATGGAGCAAAGTACCTGTGACAATTTCAGCATATTTACCCACAATCCCGACCGGATAAACGGACCCTTGGTCTCATCAGGCCGGGACGCAGGAATATTCCACTATTAGAGGTAATTCAAAAAGTCCGCTTTTGATTACGAATCATGCCTATAGGCATCATCAGCATCGAATATGAAATTCAGCCGAAATGTCCGTTGCTCACGTAGTTTCCCTACGCTCCGCTACTCCATTTCTATCTTCACTCCATCTTCTCGGTACTGAAAACCCGACTTTTTGAACACGTATTATAAGTCCTAAATCTTGTTCTATTAGACCCCTTTTACACAACAATTCCATGCAGAAGGGATTTCTTCCAGTCCTATACCAGTTCTTTTTGCACTACATCTGCGATTTGAGACACATATTGTTTAAGTTCTTCTTTATCTGGTCCTTCCGCCATAACACGGATCAGGGATTCAGTACCTGAAGCACGAACGAGTACACGTCCATTATCGCCGAGTTGTTGTTCTACTGTAGCAATAGCTTGCTCAATCGCAGAATTCCCCTCGTATTTGCTCTTATCTTCAACACGCACATTGACCAATACTTGTGGGTACTGGGTCATCAGCGCTTTTAGTTCACTCAGTTTTTTACCTGAAGCCTTGAGTGTATCCACGAGTTGAATCGCAGTCAGCATACCGTCTCCAGTTGTATTGTAATCCAGGAAAATAACATGGCCGGACTGCTCTCCGCCCAGGTTGTAACCGCCGCGACGCATTTCCTCCATCACATAACGGTCACCTACTGCAGTTTTAGCTGTTTTCAGTGCAAGTTTCTCCGTTGCTTTGTAGAATCCGATGTTACTCATAACGGTCGATACAACGGTACTGTCCTTCAACTTGCCTGCACGATTCATTGCATCACCACAGATACACAGAATGAAGTCTCCATCCACCTCAGCGCCTGTCTCATCAATAGCAATCAGACGATCGGCATCCCCGTCAAAAGCAAGACCCAGATCCGCTTTATGTTTGAGCACTTCCTGTTTCAGGTTCTCTGGATGAGTTGATCCACATTGCTCATTGATATTCAGGCCGTTAGGCTCAGCGCCAATAGCAATGACTTCTGCGCCAAGTTCACTGAACAATTTCGGTGCGAGCTCATAAGCTGCGCCGTTTGCACAGTCCAGAACAATTTTAAGACCAGAGAATGACTCATTTACAGTCGTTTTCAGGAAATCGAGGTAGCGATAGCGGGATTCCTCATCCGTCGTTACGGTACCCAGACCGCCACCAACTGGCCGTGGCAATTGATCTGTCTCCGCATCCATCAGCTCTTCAATCCGGTTCTCTGTCTCATCGGACAGCTTGAAGCCATCTCCGCCAAAGAACTTGATTCCGTTATCTTCAACCGGATTGTGGGAAGCCGAGATCATCACGCCCGCATCAGCCTTCAACAAACGTGCAATGTATGCCACTCCCGGAGTGGATACAACGCCCAGACGAATTACATCAGCGCCGATGGACAACAGACCTGCAACCAATGCGGATTCTAACATCAATCCCGATATACGAGTATCCATGCCGATAACCACTTTCGGTCTTTCCACACCCCCTGCAAGCACGTAACCACCACAACGTCCAATGCTGTAAGCCAGCTCTGCCGTTAGCTCTTTATTGGCAACCCCTCTTACACCGTCTGTACCAAAATATTTCCCCATGATTTAACTCCTTCTATTCGCATCATATACGAGCACTGTTATTATTTTTTAAACATTTTAGAATTAGAACGTTACGGATTTGAGCCACTTTTACTGCCACTACCGCTGTTATTATTATTTAAATTACCTCGATTGGTTGTGCTCCCCTGTTGACCCTGATCCTGATTGTCCGTATTCGATTCCGTCTCTTCTTCATCAGGAACAGGCTCGGTTTCCCCATTTTCAACCTCGGCTGGTGTCGGGTCAGGTGCTACCGTTCCCTCATCCGTCGGTTCTTCGCTAGGAGTGGTCGTTGTATCTTCAGCCTTTTCGCTAATTTTGACCGTTGCACTCAGAGCATTAGATGATTCATCCAGTTTGGCAAAACGGGGCAGGTCGGCTTCAAGCTCGATCTCATGCGTTCCGACCGCAAGTCCAGCAAGATCCCCCGTCAACGTGAGATCATCACTACTCAGACCCTCAAGCATACTCGCTGAGCCTGTGAGTGTAAGGTTTAGACCGCCACTTCTAGGCGTAACCAGCGTACCTTCCAGTCCATTCCCCGTACCCGTAAGTGTGATGGGAACATTCGGAAAGACTTTCGTCGTCTCCTCTGCCTCGTCAAATGGGGATATGGTTACCTTAATCTGAATCGAACTAGGCTCGATTTTCTCAAAACCGGAAGGCGGCGTCAAGTCCACGTTAACTGTCGACGTACCCGACTGCTCAAACTGCGTCAGATCAAGGGTTACTTGGTCGTAGGACTGTATACCCGCAAGCACATCCTCTGATCCATAAACCGAGACTTCTTTCACGCTTGGCTCTACCGTGGAGAGAACCAGGCCTTCAGGCAACTGTCCCGAATATTTGATTCTTAAGGGTACAG
The DNA here is from genome assembly GCF_054161325.1 of Paenibacillus sp. Z3-2. Lineage (NCBI taxonomy): Bacteria > Bacillati > Bacillota > Bacilli > Caryophanales > Paenibacillaceae > Paenibacillus > Paenibacillus sp. Z3-2. The sequence continues at coordinate 5,764,479 of NZ_CP096397.1, forward strand.
ATGTATAGGGCTGATTGACCGGAACCCGGACTTCAACCGTTTGTGGCATTATAATCGCATTTTCAAGGACCTTGCCTTCAGCATCGTATGCCTGAAGCTTCACTTTTTTCTGTATGACATCTTCCTTGGCATCTTTCACGCTCACACTGCCCTGAACCTTCACTACAGCCTCGAGTTGCCCTTCGGGCAGAGTTACCTTAACCGGAGCTGAAGGTTCAACTACGGGCGTCCCAGCGTTGTATCCGGCGGATGCTTCTCCTTCGGGTACAATATTCACATTGAAAGATTTGGTGCCCAATTTTTCTACATTCACGGTAACCATGGAAGGCTCCATGCTGACCACTTCTACCCCGGAAGGCAGATCAGGCACCAGCGGAAGTGTATTAGACCCATCTTTCACCTGACTCAGATCAACCAGTACCTTATAATCGTCATTGGTAAAAATCGATGTTAGCATCGAACGCTGCCCTTTGATTTCCAGCCTGACCTCATCGGTACTTAATGAAGTAAGCACATAACTGTTGCTATCTAATCCATAAGGTTGAACAGGCACCGTACGTTCCACAACCTTATTGGTTGTCCCTGTCGTAATCGTAGGGGTGGTTGGTACTTCATCCAGATGTATCATGAACCAGAGCAGCAGGCTTACCGCAAGTGCAAGTATTTTGGCAAAGTTATTGTTGTTAAACCACTTATCCATTGTTACGTCCTCCCTTCCGTTTCCAGAAGGTTGTCCAGCCATTCTTTTTCAGATTGGATGTAGGGCGCAACTCCTCATACAGTTTGGCAATCAGCGATTCTTCCTTAATATCACGAACGACCTGTCCATTCATCGCCAGCGACACCTGTCCTGTCTCCTCAGAGACAACCAAACAGATCGCATCTGCAACTTCGGTAATCCCGATTGCTGCACGGTGGCGTGTTCCCAATTCCTTGCTGATAAACGGATTTTCTGATAATGGCAAATAACAGGCTGCCGCCGAAATCTGTTTTCCCTGTATGATGACGGCTCCATCATGGAGCGGTGTATTTGGAATAAAAATGTTAATCATCAGCTCGGAGCTGACGAGAGATTGCATCTTAATGCCCGATTCCGTGTAATCGTTCAGACCCGTTTCACGTTCAAATACGACCAATGCGCCAATTTTACGTCGTGACAAATAATTAACAGACTTAATAATCTCACCAATTAACACCGTTAATTCTTCATCACTTGCTGCCGCTGATCGTCCAAACAGCTTCCCACGTCCCAATTGCTCCAGACCACGACGTAGTTCCGGCTGAAAGATAATGAACACCGCAACGACACCAAACGTAAACATCTGGTTCATCAACCACTTGAGCGTATACAGGTTTAGCCACGTACTTAATGCCCAGATCAGCACAAGGAACAGAATTCCTTTTAGGAGCTGAACCGCACGCGTACCCCGCACAAGCAAAATAAGTTTGTACATAATATAGGTAACGATCAATATATCGATAACGTCCTTAATGGACTCTTTCCACGTTAAGTCAGCAAAATAATTCATAAGCCAGCCCCCGCTATCCCCATTGATGAGTGAACCCTGATCTCATATTAACCATTAGGATTTTATATAATCCTTGTCTCCGCATTTTACATCATTGGATTCCTGCAAAATGCTTATCTATATGTAGTAGTATGTTCTCTTTAGTATCTAGGTTATAACGTTAACGTTCAGGTTGCAAGTTACGGCAGTCACAAACTGCACATAAACATCACACATTTACCATGAATTACAAAGTTTACGTATAAAAAAGAGTACCCCATGCAATCTGGAGGTACCCTGCTTGGTATATACCATTGAAGATTTACCCTGTTCTAGCGATAAGCTACTTCATTTACCATATTGGTTATTTTGTACCAGAACCAGTCCAGCGCCTGATCAATACTTTTCACCTGACCTGAAATATGCGCCGTTGAAGCCTGAAACAGTTGTCCGTCGATAACCGTCAGATTGCCGTTCACATCACCATATACTTGTGCAGTTCCATTTTCTATCGTAAGATCGCCAGCAATAGACTTACCTTCAGGAACAATAACCGTGTTACCCTGAATCACGATCTGGTCCAGATTATTTCCCTTAACGACCATTTCGTTGTTCTGATTCCAGAAATTCAAGGCGCTAAAGAGCATCACGACCAAAAAGAAGGCTGCCGCCGTCAGCGCGGGATGTCCTTTGACCCATTTGAGCCATGCTTGCTGTCTCTTGGGCTGGGGCAGAGCATTCATAATTCGATTGGTCAGCTCATCCGAGGCAGACGGTGAATAGTGTTTCATGGCAAAGAGTAACATTTCCGTCTGTTCCAACTCTTTAAAGCGCATGCGACAATCCGGACAGATCACAAGGTGACTTTTCAGTTCAACCTTCTGGGCCGGGGACAACGACTCATCCAAACATTCATGCATTAAAGAGACGGCCGAGTTGCAATCCATATGAGAGCCAATCCTTTCTTAAATCACTTAGTCCATGAGCCATTAAAAAGGACGCATAAGACTTGCATACATTACATACGCATCCGTTTCGGATATGTTTCAATTAATTTCGCCCAGATTTAAAGGCGTTTAACATTTATAACTTATACTCCAATTTTTTGCGTAGAAAATCACGGCCCCGATGAACGCGTGTCTTAATCGTTGTTACGGGCATACCTGTCACATCACTGATTTCCTGTAGCGACAAGTCCTGTAAATATCTCAGAATCATAACGGACTTATACTTGGTTGGCAAACTGTCAATGGCCTCACGAATGAGTGTCTGCGTCTCTGACAGAAGTGCTTCACTCTCCGGTGTACGATCATCACTCGGGAGCATCGCATAACCATCAGATCCTTCTTGATCATTCAGTTCGGCATCTAACGAGTATGAAGGTTTCTTTCTGCGCAGTCGGTCAATACACAGATTGGTCGCAATCCGGTAGATCCAGGTTGAAAACTTCTGGTTCGGATCGTACTTCTCCATATTACGAAACACACGTAAAAACGTCTCCTGCACAACGTCTTCAGCTTCATGACGATTGTTCAGCATCCGGTATGCCAAATGAAACAGCTTGTCCTTATATAGTTCAACGATTTCTGCGAAGGCTCTCTGGTCGCCCTTAAGCACCAGTTTCACAAGCCTATTCTCCAAATTGTCCACCCTTATTCCCCCAGACATGCTGATGGGTCTTCCGTCTTCTGATACCCGTCCACACTTGTAATTCACCAATCAAATCGTAAATCAACTTTGGTCAAAAATCAAGACTGTATGACAAATATCCGCCAAAAACAGTAAAAACGGGAACTCCAGCAGGAGTCCCGTTTCATCTCTCACTCCGTAGAGCAGAGAATGGAGCTTTTAGTTAACCAAGTAATGGGTACTTTGTTTCATATAATCATTCATTTGAACAGTTTGATAATCAACCTGTATTACGCAGTCCCGCAGCGATGCCGTTAATGGTCAGCAATACTTCTCTAAGCAGTTCCGTATCATCCTCACCACGTTCGCGCATATCTCTGAGCTCGCTCAGAAGTTGAACTTGCATGTAGGACAACGGATCTACATAAGGATTACGAAGGCGAATGGATTCCTGAATAACCGGTACATCATCCAGAATTTCAGCTTCTCCGGTAATTTTAAGAATCAGCTCTTTTGTGAGCTTGAATTCAGCTTCGATCTGACCGTAAATGCGATCACGTGCTTCCTTGTTGGAAGTCATGGCTGAGTATTCTTTGGCAATCACAAGATCTGCTTTGGCAATTGCCATCTGCACCGTATCAATGAGCGTGCGGAAGAATGGGAAGCTTGCATACATTTCTTTCAGGACAATCAGATTTTCCTCTTTATCCTGATAGTAACTTTGCAGTCCTGTTCCTGCCGCATACCATGCCGGAAGCAGATAACGACTTTGTGTCCATGCGAATACCCACGGGATCGCTCTCAGATCTTCAAACTTATCGCTATTCTTACGCTTGGATGGACGGGAACCAATATTCAGTTCACCAACCTCCGGAAGCGGTGTTGATTCCTTGAAGAAAGTGAAGAAGTCTGGATCACGGAAAATCAGATCCTGATATTTTGTCAGGGATACTTCCGAAATTTCTTTGATGATGCTGTCCCAATGGCGCTCGGATGCTGACTCTTGCGGCTCAAGACCATTAAGTGCTGCCGTGATCAGAGCCGAAGTTGCTTGCTCCAGACTGCGGTATGCAATCCCTTGAAGGGAATAACGGGAAGAAATGACCTCTCCCTGCTCCGTAATCTTGATGCCTCCACCAATCGTATGCGGTGGTTGAGCAAGAATACTACGGTTAAGCGGCATGCCGCCACGACCAAGAGCTCCGCCACGTCCATGGAAGAACTTCAGTTTAACACCGTGTTCATTACCTACAGCCGTGATGGCATTCATTGCTACGCGCAGTTCCCAGTTGGCTGTAACCACTCCGCCGTCCTTGTTACTGTCTGAATAACCAAGCATGATTTCATGCAGTTCATTGCGTCCTCTTACGCTTGCGCGGTATACAGGAAGGTTGAACAACTTCTGCATAATATCCGAAGCCGCATGTAGATCATCAATCGTTTCAAACAATGGAACTGCCTGAAGTGTAGATGTAATTTCACCGTTGTGTCCTTTGGTGAACAAGCCCACTTCCTTCGCAAATACCATAACCTCCAGCAAATCACTTGCGCCCTGCGTCATACTGATCAGGTAGCTGGTGATACAGCCAGCCCCGAACTCGTTCTGGGCACGCTTAATGGTACGGAAGACATCCAGACACTCTTTGGTTCCCTCCGTGTATTGATGATAAGGAGAAGTAAGCGGACGCGGATCATCCAGCAGACGAGCAAGCAGATCGATTTTACCGTCCTCTGTCAGACGCGCATAATCTTCTACAATGTTCATTTTGGCCAAAATCTCAGACATCGCATTTTCATGTTCCTTACTGTGCTGACGCACATCCAATGCTGCGGTGTGGAAACCAAACAACTCCACTTGACGAATCATTTTGCGAATAGTCGTATCCGCTACGTAATCGGCAAAATGATGGCGCAGACTTCGATCAATAATCATCAGATCATCAATCAAATCCTGAGCGCTATCATAACGGTCAGGCTGACCTGATTTGTTCTCATCCAGTACATTGTTCAGCTTGGCTATCATATAAGCCAATTTGATGCGGTATGGCTCTTTCTCATTCCGCCAGATATCCACTTTTTTCAATGTAACATAATTACGGTCCTGCTCAATCGACTGCACCAGCTCATCCGATACATGGATGATGTTCGTGCTGAAGCTGAGGTGGCCCATAAGTTCAATCATAATCCGTTGGTATTCACGCAAAGCGAGCTTGCGTTGCATTAACAGCGTCTGCCATGTTACATCTGAAGTTACCGAAGGATTTCCATCCCGGTCTCCACCGATCCAGGAACCGAAACGCAAATACGTCGGCACATGCCAGTCATGGTCAGGATAAAATTTATTCAGGCAGCGTTCCAGCTCCTGATATACATCCGGAAGTACGTGGAACAACGTTTCGTGAAAATAATACATCCCGTTCCGCACTTCATCGAGTACAGTCGGTTTGCGGTCGCGAAGTTCATCTGTCTGCCAGAGTGTAATAACCTCATTTAGCAGTTTTTCCCGCAACTGTTCACGTTCACGTAACGTCAGCGTAGGATTATCAAGTAGCATGACATCTTCGGATATTCGTTTGTGGATGTCCAGAATAACCCGGCGCATGGCTTCGGTTGGATGAGCTGTCATAACGAGTTCCAGTGATAATTCGTCCAGAATCTCTTCTACTTCCGTATGAGACAGTCCACGTTCCTTGAGATCCTGTACTGCTTTTTGTATTGATCCTGGCTGTACCGCGTCCCCTGCAGAACGCTCATAATCCCGTTTACGCCGGATCCGATGGTTTTGTTCAGCAATATTAACTAATTGAAAATAAATAGCGAAAGCCCGAATAACCTGATGACGATTGTCCGAGTCTAATTCCTGGATCATCGTTTTGAACTCTTCATACAGTTCTGGCAGAAATTCTGCACGCAATGATTTGCTCGTTTCCCGAATCTTCTCAACGATATCTAGAAGCTCCGTGCCGCCTTGATGGACAAGAACTTCCCCGAGTATATTGCCCAGGAACCGCACGTCTCGCCGAAGCAGGTTGTTGGATTGGCTTTTGCTGGCGGTTACCATAGTTTCAGTCATGCTTATCCTCCCATCTGATCGTTCCATTCGTACACGTAAATTTGACACCTTCATAACATCATACAATAAAATGGCACGAAAATCTTTACTTTTCTACTAGAAAAAATGGGGTTTATCCCCGATTTACAGCACAAAAACACGCTTTTTTATTCATTTTCTTGTTCTGCTTCAATTAATGGTCATATGCTGTCGCATGATACCTTTTTCACGTACTTTAGATAACTCAAATGTCTCATACCTATTCTTAAAATTTCATAAATATGCAGTGGCTTTAGATATATCCAATGTACCTGATTGTAAGGTTGAACCGCATAATTTCATTGCCTAAAAACAGATGCCATACAAAGAAACATGACCGGCAAAGCAAGCTTTTGTATACTTTACCACAGTGACGCAATAAATTAAAGATGTAATTATAAATTTTCTTCCTATACAGTCTGCTTATTAGGAAAGTTTCTTATGTATGTTTGATAAACAAGTGTAATCAAAGGAATATCTTAACAGACCATTTCTACATAATATTCTTACCTTCTTGGGCAGATTAGTCTATAGGCTCTTACCAAAAAAGGAGGAATCCAAATCATGAAAAAAGTCACAACTATTATTGCTTCTGTGCTTCTTGTCGCGTCAATAGCTGGCCCTGCTGCTGCTGATGGTCATATGACCAACGCAATGGCTACTAATGGTTCACGTGTCCAGTCTTATCAGGACACCAACAACATGGACCGTACAAACACCAACACCAACATGAACATGAATGGGAACTACCGCAACAATGGTGACTATCGTGCCAATAACGTTCGTGCTAATGCCAATACCACCGACCGTGACAACGGTATGGATTGGGGCTGGCTCGGTTTGCTGGGACTGTTGGGTCTAGCTGGCATGCGTAAAAGAGTTACGGATCGTAACGATCGTTAACAGAAATTAAGGCACGTTACAACACTACCGCTGCATTTTGGCGGTACCTTAGAAGCAGGAGTAAACACAAGAGCCAAGACCTCCCTATTTAATAGCAAAGGGGTCTTGGCTCTTTTAAGCAGAAATGTAATACATATAATAATTGATGTTTCATACCGTAAAATACAAATCAAAAAAGCCTCTGCATCTGCAAAGACTTTTTCTTTATATCATGTAAGCGGGTGATGGGAATCGAACCCACGCTATTAGCTTGGAAGGCTAAAGTTCTACCATTGAACTACACCCGCATAACAACAATCGGGATGACACGATTTGAACATGCGACCCCCTGGTCCCAAACCAGGTGCTCTACCAAGCTGAGCTACATCCCGATACTAAAAAATAATGGCGCGCCCTGAGAGATTCGAACTCCCGGCCTTTTGATTCGTAGTCAAACGCTCTATCCAGCTGAGCTAAGGGCGCAAAGTAATGGAGCGGAAGACGGGAATCGAACCCGCGACCCTCGCCTTGGCAAGGCGATGCTCTACCGCTGAGCCACTTCCGCAAATAAGGGATGCGCGTGGAGGGACTTGAACCCCCACGTCAAAGACGCTAGATCCTAAGTCTAGTGCGTCTGCCAATTCCGCCACACGCGCATATGATGGTGAGTCATGAAGGGCTCGAACCTTCGACACCCTGATTAAAAGTCAGGTGCTCTACCAACTGAGCTAATGACTCATAATAAAATGGCTGGGGATATAGGATTTGAACCTATGCATGACGGAGTCAAAGTCCGTTGCCTTACCGCTTGGCTAATCCCCATTAAATTAGATGGTGGAGGCTGAGGGGATCGAACCCCCGACCCTCTGCTTGTAAGGCAGATGCTCTCCCAGCTGAGCTAAGCCTCCATCTATATGACCCGTAGGGGATTCGAACCCCTGTTACCTCCGTGAAAGGGAGGTGTCTTAACCCCTTGACCAACGGGCCCCATTTTCAAAGCTCTCAACCGGGATCGAACCGGTGACCTCATCCTTACCATGGATGCACTCTACCTACTGAGCTATGAGAGCAAATGGCTCCCCGAACAGGGCTCGAACCTGTGACAACTCGATTAACAGTCGAGTGCTCTACCAACTGAGCTATCAGGGAATAATATGCATTTGCGGTGCAAATGCAACTCATCGTACAACGTCCACATGCAGAGCCTGTTTTCTATGTATGATGAAAGAGTTCGCTTGGCGGCGTCCTACTCTCCCAGGACCCTGCGGTCCAAGTACCATCGGCGCTAGAGGGCTTAACGGTCGTGTTCGGGATGGGTACGTGTGGAACCCCTCCGCCATCGCCACCAAACGCGATTTGTCGAAGCACAGCTTCTTGAAATCAGATATGGAACTGAAAATCATACACACGTTCTGTGATGTACCAATTTTCATTTCAGAGATCATTCTCTGAAAACTAGATTCGAAACGAAAGTTGCGATTAGAACTTGCTATTGGATAAGCCCTCGACCGATTAGTACTGGTCAGCTCCATGCATTGCTGCACTTCCACCCCCAGCCTATCTACCTCGTCGTCTTCAAGGGGTCTTACATACTGGGAAATCTCATCTTGAGGGGGGCTTCACGCTTAGATGCTTTCAGCGTTTATCCCTTCCGTACATAGCTACCCAGCGGTGCTCCTGGCGGAACAACTGGTACACCAGCGGTACGTCCATCCCGGTCCTCTCGTACTAAGGACAGCTCCTCTCAAATTTCCTACGCCCACGACAGATAGGGACCGAACTGTCTCACGACGTTCTGAACCCAGCTCGCGTACCGCTTTAATGGGCGAACAGCCCAACCCTTGGGACCTACTTCAGCCCCAGGATGCGATGAGCCGACATCGAGGTGCCAAACCTCCCCGTCGATGTGGACTCTTGGGGGAGATAAGCCTGTTATCCCCAGGGTAGCTTTTATCCGTTGAGCGATGGCCCTTCCATGCGGTACCACCGGATCACTAAGCCCGACTTTCGTCCCTGCTCGACTTGTAGGTCTCGCAGTCAAGCTCCCTTATGCCTTTGCACTCTTCGAATGATTTCCAACCATTCTGAGGGAACCTTTGGGCGCCTCCGTTACTCTTTAGGAGGCGACCGCCCCAGTCAAACTGCCCACCTGACACTGTCCCCGCACCGGATTACGGTACCAGGTTAGAACCTAGATACGATCAGGGTGGTATCCCAACGTTGCCTCCACGCAAGCTGGCGCTCACGTTTCAAAGGCTCCCACCTATCCTGTACAGATCGTACCCAAATTCAATATCAAGCTGCAGTAAAGCTCCATGGGGTCTTTCCGTCTTGTCGCGGGTAACCTGCATCTTCACAGGTATTAAAATTTCACCGGATCTCTCGTTGAGACAGCGCCCAAGTCGTTACGCCATTCGTGCGGGTCAGAATTTACCTGACAAGGAATTTCGCTACCTTAGGACCGTTATAGTTACGGCCGCCGTTTACTGGGGCTTCGGTTCACAGCTTCGGGACTAGTCCCTAACCACTCCCCTTAACCTTCCAGCACCGGGCAGGCGTCAGCCCGTATACTTCGCCTTACGGCTTCGCACAGACCTGTGTTTTTGCTAAACAGTCGCTTGGGCCTTTTCACTGCGGCCCCCTCGTGCTATTCACACTACCGGGGCACCCCTTCTCCCGAAGTTACGGGGTCATTTTGCCGAGTTCCTTAACGAGAGTTCTTCCGCGCGCCTTAGAATACTCTTCTCGCCTACCTGTGTCGGTTTGCGGTACGGGCACCATCACCTGGCTAGAGGCTTTTCTTGGCAGTGTGAGATCATGACCTTCGCTACTGTAATTTTCACTCCCCATCACAGCTCAGCCTTACGATGTGCGGATTTGCCTACACATCAGCCTTACTGCTTAGACGGACATCCATCAGTCCGCGTCACTACCCTACTGCGTCCCCCCATTGCTCATAACGGCTTACGGTGGTACAGGAATTTCGACCTGTTGTCCTTCGACTACGCCTTTCGGCCTCGCCTTAGGTCCCGACTTACCCTGAGCGGACGAGCCTTCCTCAGGAACCCTTAGGCTTTCGGCGGATCAGATTCTCACTGATCTTTTCGTTACTCATACCGGCATTCTCACTTGTATAATGTCCAGCGCTCCTTACGGTACACCTTCAACCCTTATACAACGCTCCCCTACCCCTGATGCAAAGCATCAAGCCATAGCTTCGGTGGTGTGTTTAGCCCCGTTACATTTTCGGCGCAGAGTCACTCGACCAGTGAGCTATTACGCACTCTTTAAATGATGGCTGCTTCTAAGCCAACATCCTGGTTGTCTGTGCAACTCCACATCCTTTCCCACTTAACACACACTTGGGGACCTTAGCTGATGGTCTGGGCTGTTTCCCTTTTGACAATGGATCTTAGCACTCACTGTCTGACTCCCGGAAGTAAGTCTATGGCATTCGGAGTTTGACTGAGCTTGGTAACCCTTGCGGGCCCCGCACCCAATCAGTGCTCTACCTCCACGACTCTGTTTTCCGAGGCTAGCCCTAAAGCTATTTCGGGGAGAACCAGCTATCTCCGAGTTCGATTGGAATTTCTCCGCTACCCCCACCTCATCCCCGCATTTTTCAACATGCGTGGGTTCGGGCCTCCAGTGCGTGTTACCGCACCTTCACCCTGGACAGGGGTAGATCACCCGGTTTCGGGTCTACGTCCACGTACTATATCGCCCTATTCAGACTCGCTTTCGCTGCGGCTCCGGCTCTTCACCTTAACCTTGCACGGGAACGTAACTCGCCGGTTCATTCTACAAAAGGCACGCCATCACCCCTAAAACGGGCTCTGACTTTTTGTAAGCACACGGTTTCAGGTTCTATTTCACTCCCCTTCCGGGGTGCTTTTCACCTTTCCCTCACGGTACTGCTTCACTATCGGTCGCTAGGAAGTATTTAGCCTTGGCAGATGGTCCTGCCGGATTCATACGGGGTTTCACGTGCCCCGCACTACTCGGGATCCGTCTCGGAGGGAACCAACTTTCAATTACAGGGCTTTTACCTTCTTTGGCGGGCCTTTCCAGACCTCTTCGCTTAACCGGTTCCTTTGTAACTCCATGTGAGACGTCCCACAACCCCAAAGAGCAAGCTCTCTGGTTTGGGCTTCTCCGCGTTCGCTCGCCGCTACTGACGGAATCACTATTGTTTTCTCTTCCTCAGGGTACTTAGATGTTTCAGTTCCCCTGGTATGCCTCTACACAACCTATGTATTCAGTTGTGAGTAACTGGAAATTACCCCAGCTGGGTTTCCCCATTCGGACACCCCCGGATCAAAGCTTGCTTACAGCTCCCCGAGGCAGTTTCGTTGTTCGCCACGTCCTTCATCGGCTCCTAGCGCCTAGGCATCCTCCGTGTGCTCTTAGTAGCTTAACCTTTTTGCTCCGGTTTCGGTCGCTTCCCTTGGTTTGGACTGCGTCCAAATCCAAAAGTCGCTCCCACCCGATACCATCGCAAAAGCAATTTAACTACCTTTATACACTTGACTTGTTTGCACAAGTTCAGCTAAAAAGGAATGTTCTAATTCGCATTTGCTTTCGTTTCGATATCTAGTTTTCAAAGAACAAACTTGTAAAACAATTTTGGTGGAGCCAAGCGGGATCGAACCGCTGACCTCCTGCTTGCAAGGCAGGCGCTCTCCCAGCTGAGCTATGGCCCCATATGAAGTTAAAAGGTGTAGATGGTGGGCCCTGGTGGACTCGAACCACCGGCCTCACCCTTATCAGAGGTGCGCTCTAACCAACTGAGCTAAGGGCCCACATTATATATACTATTTGAACCCAAAATGGGTTACGCTTGGCGGCGTTCTACTCTCCCAGGACCCTGCGGTCCAAGTACCATTGACGCTGAGGGGCTTAACGGTCGTGTTCGGGATGGGAACGTGTGGAACCCCTTCGCTATCGCCACCAAACGTTTGAGAGTTTGAGCTCTCAAAACTGAGCAACGAGTGAGTAGTTTTGCTCTTCATTTCATCCACACCAAGGTGAAGGACCGAAATGAATTGCGGTCGCAGGTTCAGTGAACCTGCTTATTTGAATGTTTCCGTTACAGGAAACGATTCTCCATAGAAAGGAGGTGATCCAGCCGCACCTTCCGATACGGCTACCTTGTTACGACTTCACCCCAATCATCTATCCCACCTTCGGCGGCTGGCTCCTTGCGGTTACCCCACCGACTTCGGGTGTTATAAACTCTCGTGGTGTGACGGGCGGTGTGTACAAGACCCGGGAACGTATTCACCGCGGCATGCTGATCCGCGATTACTAGCAATTCCGACTTCATGCAGGCGAGTTGCAGCCTGCAATCCGAACTGAGACCGGCTTTGTTGGGATTGGCTCCATCTCGCGATTTCGCAGCCCGTTGTACCGGCCATTGTAGTACGTGTGTAGCCCAGGTCATAAGGGGCATGATGATTTGACGTCATCCCCACCTTCCTCCGGTTTGTCACCGGCAGTCTATCTAGAGTGCCCACCCGAAGTGCTGGCAACTAAATATAAGGGTTGCGCTCGTTGCGGGACTTAACCCAACATCTCACGACACGAGCTGACGACAACCATGCACCACCTGTCTCCTCTGTCCCGAAGGAAAGATACATCTCTGTACCGGTCAGAGGGATGTCAAGACCTGGTAAGGTTCTTCGCGTTGCTTCGAATTAAACCACATACTCCACTGCTTGTGCGGGTCCCCGTCAATTCCTTTGAGTTTCAGTCTTGCGACCGTACTCCCCAGGCGGAGTGCTTAATGTGTTAACTTCGGCACCAAGGGTATCGAAACCCCTAACACCTAGCACTCATCGTTTACGGCGTGGACTACCAGGGTATCTAATCCTGTTTGCTCCCCACGCTTTCGCGCCTCAGCGTCAGTTACAGCCCAGAGAGTCGCCTTCGCCACTGGTGTTCCTCCACATATCTACGCATTTCACCGCTACACGTGGAATTCCACTCTCCTCTTCTGCACTCAAGTCACCCAGTTTCCAGTGCGATCCGGGGTTGAGCCCCGGGATTAAACACCAGACTTAAATGACCGCCTGCGCGCGCTTTACGCCCAATAATTCCGGACAACGCTTGCCCCCTACGTATTACCGCGGCTGCTGGCACGTAGTTAGCCGGGGCTTTCTTCTCAGGTACCGTCACCTTGAGAGCAGTTACTCTCCCAAGCGTTCTTCCCTGGCAACAGAGCTTTACGATCCGAAAACCTTCATCACTCACGCGGCATTGCTCCGTCAGGCTTTCGCCCATTGCGGAAGATTCCCTACTGCTGCCTCCCGTAGGAGTCTGGGCCGTGTCTCAGTCCCAGTGTGGCCGATCACCCTCTCAGGTCGGCTACGCATCGTCGCCTTGGTGAGCCGTTACCTCACCAACTAGCTAATGCGCCGCAGGCCCATCCCCAAGTGACAGATTGCTCCGTCTTTCCAGTTCTCTTCAGGCGAAGAAAACAACTATTCGGTATTAGCTACCGTTTCCGGTAGTTGTCCCAAACTTGAGGGCAGGTTGCCTACGTGTTACTCACCCGTCCGCCGCTAACCATCAGAGAAGCAAGCTTCTCATCAAGTCCGCTCGACTTGCATGTATTAGGCATGCCGCCAGCGTTCGTCCTGAGCCAGGATCAAACTCTCCAATAAAGACGAATTTCAGTAGCGCGGTTAAACGCTATGAAATTCATCTCAAGTATTTGAAAAGAGCGATAAGCTCATTTTGAATCTGACGAGATTAAAAATCTCATTTGTGCTCCAGTCGATCCAAGCCAAGGCTTGTCTCAAACTTTCGCGTTCATTCTGCAAGCAGAATGTTTACTCACTCGTTGTTCAGTTTTCAAAGATCAAACATTCAATTTGTTGCTGTCTTTCAAGTTGTCGTCGTTTCAGCGGCGACTTTTATAATATATCATATTGAAGTTCTCTTTGCAAGCATTATTTTTCGATTATTTTAAATCGCTTTATTTTCATGCTTGTTTCAGTGAACCGCTCCTAAAAAAGGAACGAAAATTAATTTACCATATGAATTTAGAAAGGTCAACCCTTTTTCGACAAATAGTTTAACCCTTATGACAAATTCGCTATGATCATGGTTCAGAGGTACAGCACCCACTTTTTAAGAGCCGCACCTCACTTCCACTACTATACAGCTAATATATGACCAGCTTAATCATTACAGCTTCGACTTTTTCAGCTTCCCACCTCTTGCATACTTGGACAACTCTTTTGGCGGGGCAAAGCGTGCATACATACGGAACACAGTCTTATATCGGCTCGCGATAGCATATTTGATCTCTTGGTCAAGACGATTATCACTTAGATCGAACAGCATTTCATCTAACTCTTTACGCAGCACATAGTCTAGTTCCTTGCATTCCTTCTCGTTAAACAACATACCCAGCATTAGAGTTCTCCTTTTTGTGCATAGCCTCTTTAATTACACTTACTCAGTTTCATGCAACACCCTTTGTATTCGCTTTTTGTGGGTGCTGCTTGAACCCGTTTTATTGTTATGGTCAACTTTCTGAAAATTTATGAATGCCGGCCATCACAAAATTTTATCCTCTCACCAGAGCATATGTAAGTGTACTTTCAATGATTGCTGCAACAAGAAGCAAGATGACAACCCAGAAGGATGCGGTTAACGTTCTGTTCATGAATACTCTCCACCGTGTACCAATCATATTTCGTTTGTCACTTCCAAGTTGGACAAGACTTTTGATAACCAGCCCACCAAACTTCAGTCCGAATGCACAAGCAATGATGATGACCGGAATCTCAATAATGCCATGTGGAAGTAAGCCCTTAACCACAATATCATAAAAGCTTGCCCCATAATTCATCGTGGTGTGCACTACAAATCCAAGGACCATACCATTGATTAACAGAAAGATAACCGGCAGGATTCCGAAGAATATACCGGCATAGATGACAAGTACGCTTTTGATCGCATTATTGAAAAAGATGAACAGGAAGAAGTTCCATTGCACATTGCCCCCCTGCTCCAGCCGTTCACTGACCTCTCGTAAGCCCCCAATTTGGTTTAACAACAATTCCTCTAGTGGACCCGTACTCACCCATCCTGCCCCTATTCCTGCAGCAAATAAAACTACGGACCAGATCAATGCACTACGGATGGACCCAAGATCTTTAAGAAATGTACTGAATTTTAACATAATAACCTCCTGTAGAATCTAAAATGATGGACAAACAAGGATTAGTGACGAATAACTGGGCAGTACGAGCATACATTGGAGAGTAAACAAGCATTTCTTATGGGAGAGGGGCGCTTATTGAAATGAACTCGTTCTATGTATTTAGCGGCAAAAAGATTAAACGTTACCTGATTGTCCTGGTTGCTGCCGTCTTTGCGATCGGTATTATCTATCTGGAGAGCGGCAATGTCTCCGTATTCTCGGAAGAAGCACCATCAGCCGTCTACAGCGTTCCAACCGAGAAGAAGGTGATTGCACTAACCTTTGACATTAGCTGGGGTGATAAACGGACAGAACCGATTCTGAAAGTTCTTCAGGAGAATAAAGTGCAGAAGGCCACCTTTTTCCTTTCCTCCCCCTGGAGCAAGACACACCCCGAGATTGTCACAGCTATCAAAGATGCAGGGTATGAGATTGGCAGCCATGGACATAGACATGAAAACTACAGCAGCCTGACCGAGGAAGAAATTCGCAAAGAAATTTCGACAGCTCATAGCATTTTAACCGATTTAACGGGAAAAGAACCGAAGTTACTGCGTCTGCCCAATGGGGACTTTGACAAGCGTGTGCTCCAGGTAGCCAATAGTCTGAACTATCAGGTGGTGCAATGGGATACTGACTCCTTGGATTGGAAAAACCCTGGTGTACAGACGATTGTTGATCGAGTAGTAAGCAAAGCGCATCCAGGTGACATTGTGCTGCTGCATGCCAGCGATTCCTCCAAACAAACTCATGAAGCACTCCCTGTCATTATCGACAAATTAAAAAATCAGGGATATGAATTCGTCACTGTGTCAGAGTTACTGAACCATTCCAGTGTAGAAGGTAAGGAAGTCCGTGACCAAGCCAGCGGTCAGTAATTGCTAGATTATTGGAGCGACAGCTCAAATAGGGGTGCAAAAGTTGAAAAGAGCTAACCAGGTTAGCTCTTTTTGGTATGTTTTTATTTTCAAAATAAAATCTATGCTCGACTTTCCTTCAACGGCTCTGCCTTTCCACTTTCATTTACACTTTGGTTCGAAGACACATCCACCAGCCTGTGCAATATCAGCATTTGGTATGCATTACATAAGAGCAAGGGAACCACAATAAATATGGTTGCAGCATTTACATCAATGCGCAATACGCCGATCGTCTCCACTACGGTGACGGCAATCATGAAAAAGAGTGTCGGTACGAGCGCGGAAATATGAGTCAATCTCACCTTGACGTAAGCGGTAACAATTGCAGCTGCTAAAATAATGATACCGAGCACAATATCCGATATGCGTTCCCGATTCCCCCCTACAAACAGACGCAAAAACATCACGTCAAGCAGAGCTAACACCGTTAAGATAATTTGCACGATCTGCCAACCGCGCTTGGGAAATACACCTTTCCCCATATAATTCAGTATCAGATATGCAAAGAAACCCATTTGTGAATACACGCTGATCATAACCCCGGATCCAAACAGGATCAGAAGATACAGAAGAAAATCATTTAATCCATTTGTCTTCTCCCCGTTCACCAGCATCATAATTAATCCCGTACCCAATGATCCCGCGGCCCCAATAAGCAAGGCTGTCCAAAACAGGAAAAACCATTTACGTAAATTCAAATGTTTTCCACCCCCGAGTGTTTATTTTACCAACCTTCTCAGCAAAAAACCATCATTGCTCAACATATTTCCCCCTTTCCCATCACATACTACATCCAGTATCTAATCAAGGAGGGATTGTACACATGAAACGGCCTTTGTGGCAGCTATGCTGTGTCGTACTGGGGCTATCCGTCATGCTTGCCGGCTGCGGTTCAGATCAGAGTTCTTCGCCTCCTCAGGGCAGTTATAAAGAGATGAAAACGATGGTTGTAGATATTTTAAAAAGTGATGAAGGCAAGAAAGCAGTAGAGGAAGCTCTTACAGGTCAAAGCTCATCCAGCGGTGAGGGCGAAGGTGGAGGTTCAGAAGAAGGTGGTGGCGGATCGGGTGGTGGTTCGGGAACCATTGGTATGAAAATGTTAATGCCTGTGCAATCTTCGGAACAAATACGTATTGCAGTAAAAGATACCATCACCGCTCCTGAATACCAAAAGGAATTCGAGAAAATCATGACCGATCCAAAGTTTGCTGGAGAATTTGCCAAAGCAATCAACGCTCAAAGCAAACAGCTTCACATGCAATTGATTAAAGATCCCACGTACCAAAAATCTGTTGGGGACATCATGAAGTCACCTGAGGTCTCCAAGATGTTCATGGATATGACCAAGACACCGGATTATCGCAAACAGACGATGACTGTTATGCAGGAAGTAATGCAAAACCCGTTATTCCGTATGGAAGTACTCACTTTGCTCAAGAAGGTTGTACAGGAGGAATTGCAACCAAAAGTAGAAAGTGGCGGACAGCAGGGGCAAGAGCAAGGAGGACAAGAAGGTCAGGGCCAAGAAGGTGGCGGTGGCGAAGAAGGTGGAGGCAGTGGAGATTCTGGCAGCGGTGGAGGCTCATAAACAGTAGATGTTGGTATACCCCAGAAACTAAAAGCCTGCATCCGAATGGACGCAGGCTTTATTTGTATTTATAACGAACATCCCGTTAGAATTTGGATTCAATGGACTGAGCGACTTCATCGTAGATGGCTCCGATACGGGAGTCTGCTTTGTATACAGACGGTGAGAAGTCAGGCTCGGAAGGATGATTATCCGGAGTACCCAAAGGAATCTGGGCAAGCAAGTTCGTATGCAGACTTTCTGCAAGCCTCCCCCCGCCTCCACGACCAAAGACATAATCCTTTTCTCCGCAACTGCCACACTCGTAGTAAGCCATGTTTTCAACCACACCAAGTAACTCATGATCTGTCTGGATGGCCATGGCACCTGCACGTGCTGCAACAAAAGCTGCAGTTGCATGCGGTGTAGTAACGATAATTTCCTTGCTCTGAGGCAACATCTGATGCACATCCAGAGCGACATCACCCGTACCTGGTGGCAAGTCCAGTAACATATAATCCAACTCGCCCCACTGGACATCAGTAAAGAATTGACGCAACATCCGACCAAGCATAGGTCCGCGCCAGATTACCGGGTTGTTCTCACGAATAAAGAAACCCATCGACATAACTTTGACACCGAAACGTTCAACTGGTTGAATAACGCCATCTTCCACAACCGGATATTCTTCGATCCCCATCATGTCAGGTACACTGAAACCATAGATGTCAGCGTCAATTAATCCCACCTTCTTGCCTTGACGTGCCAAGGCCGCAGCGAGATTAACCGTCACTGTTGATTTACCAACGCCGCCTTTACCACTGGCCACAGCAATAAAACGAACGCCTGATTCAGGACTTAACAGTTCATGTCCATCCAGACCCGCTGCGTGACCTTTTACGAGCACTTCGTCCCGATCTTGCTCTTCATCGGGTTGTCCCATATTCAGGCTCTCACGATCATGCTCAGAAGCTGCACGCACGCGAATATGTACATCCTTCAATCCATGCTGGAATAACAGATTACGGGCAGCATCACTCAAGGCCGTTGTATCCTCAGGTCGGTTCTCCAGTGTCACCATGGTCAGAGCCACATGATTTTCTTTCACCATAACATCACGAATCCATTCCAATTCGGTCAGACTTACTCCCAATTGCGGTTCTTGTAATGGCTGTAATAGTTCAAGTATCTGTTCTTTTGATAACATCAGACAGCACCTCAGCTTTATCTATTGGCATGTAATTTAGGTATGCTGTTCCAATTATATCATTACCTTTCTTGTTCTGACTAACTTTTAGGCCGTTCTCCTGAGGAATATCTTAGAACCCCATTGTAGATCGAAGCAGCTACTTTACGTTGGTAGGCTTCATCGGCAAGCAGACGTGCCTCTTCCGGATGAGAAAGAAAACCTACTTCTACAAGTGCTGACGGGATCTTCAAAGCCTGTAACAGATAAACCGTGTTAACCGTTTTGGCGATTCGATCTGTATTCTCCAGATTACGAACCATCTCTTGTTGAAGCAGATTGGCCAGTCCTTCGTTATCCGGATGGTTAGGTGTATAGAAAACCTGCGCTCCACTCCATCGGTTAGAAGGAACACTGTTCATGTGAATGCTGATGAAAAGGTCTGCTTGCTTATCCTCTATTCGTCGCACTCTTTGCTTCAGATCTTCCGTCTTGCGTTTGGAGTATCCCTTAGTGTCCGAATCAGCCAGATCAGTGTCAATTTCTCGTGTCATAACCACTAAGGCACCTGCCTGTTGCAAATAATCTCTCACATACAGAGCGATAGACAAGTTGATATCTTTTTCAATAACCCCCTGTTTACTCACAGCTCCTCCATCCGGACCTCCGTGTCCTGCATCAATGGCAATGACTTTACCTGCCATTGGCAAACTCCAGTAGCCTGATGTCTTTGCAGAAGGTAACTCGTAGGACATTACTGCCACTAACATGGCCAACAGACAGAGGCTCAGCATAACCCTTTTAATTGTTTTTAACCTGATCCAGACTACAAAGTGCTTCCCCATATTTTTACGCATAAAAAAACCACCTCGTCCCTATAAATGACTCTAATCATCTATATGGGACAAGATGGACAAATATACCGTTAGGATCGGACTTGCTCCGCCATTCCTTCAATCAACACCTCGGCTACCTCAGGGCGTGTAAATTCAGGTGGGGGACACTGGCCGTCACGCAGCAACCCGCGCACTTTGGTCCCGGAAAGCGTCATGTGGTGCTCCTTATCATGTGGGCAAGTTTTGCTGGAAGCCATGTTTCCACATTTCTTACAGAAGAAACTATGTTCGAAGAACAACGGGGTAATCCCCAGTTCCTCCGCTGTAAAGTTAGTAAAGATCTCCTGTGCTTCATATGTTCCGTAATAATCACCTACACCCGCATGATCACGACCGACGATAAAGTGGGTACAACCGTAATTTTTGCGGACCATTGCATGAAAAATAGCTTCTCGTGGTCCGGCATATCGCATAGCTGCGGGGAACACACCAAGAAACGCACGATCAGCTGGATAATAATTCTCCAGTAATACCAGATAACTCTTCATGCGAACATCTGCGGGAACATCATCCGACTTCGTCTCTCCAACGAGCGGATTCAGGAAAAGTGCATCTACAATCTCCATAGCGCTCTTCTGAATGTACTCATGAGCCCGATGGACCGGGTTACGTGTCTGGAAACCGACTACCGTCTTCCAACCCTTCTCCTGGAAAATCTTCCGGGTATCTGCAGGATCATAATAGAACTCTTCGAACTTCACGGGTTTCGGACGATTCAGAACTTGGATTGGACCTCCTACATATGTTGCAGGGCGCTCCAACAGTTTTTTAACACCCGGGTGCTCTGGATCATCTGTTTTAAATACACGTCGCGCTTCTTCACCCTGATCCACCTGGTATATACTTTGGACTTCGAGCAATCCATAGGTTACCCCATCTTGATCACCAACAAGTTTCACAAGTTCACCAAGTTGAAGGGATGCCGCTTGTTTATCGTCAACAGCAAGTGTAATGGGTATACTCCAGACTGTCCCATCCGCGAGACGCATGCGTGATACAACTGAAAGATAATCTTCCTCATTCATGAAACCTTGAAGTGGTGAGAATGCGCCCACCCCAATCAGATCCAAATCTGATATCGTCCAGGTATTAATACGCAAAGAGGATAAATCCTTACTGTCTCGCAGTAGTTGCTCCCGTTCTTCTCCTTGTACGATACGCTGAACCAGCGTACCTCCATGAGGCAGAATCGATGTCATCTTGTCAGCTCCTTGTTTATCTATTATTTATGAAGGCCACATTCCGTTTTATCATTACCAGACCAGCGTCCAGCACGCGGGTCCTCGCCAGGCATAACTTGACGTGTACAATGCTCACAACCAATACTCGGGTAGTTTTGATCGTGAAGCGGGTTATATACTACGTTATTGTCACGAATATACTGCCAAACATCCTCCGTCGTCCAATGCGCAATTGGATTAAACTTCATCAGGCCGAACTTTGAATCATACTCAACCTTCTTCGAATTAGCACGAGTTGGTGCCTGATCTCTGCGGATACCTGTAATCCACGCATCATACTGTGAAAGAATACGTGTCAGCGGCTCCACTTTGCGGATATTGCAACATCCGTTGGGGTCAGACTTCCACATCTCTTCTCCATGTTGAGCTGCCTGTTCTTCAGGAGTAATCTTAGGAGAAACACGTACAAAATCAAGATTGTAGTTCTGCTGCATCTTATCGCGTGTCTCGTACGTTTCCTTAAAATGAAAATCCGTATCCAGATAAAAAATATCTGTGGATGGGCTGATCTTCTGAAGCATATCTACAAGTACAACATCTTCTGCACCAAAGCTACATGCAAAAGTGATATTTGGAAATGTTTCAATGGCATAACGAATAATATCCTCTGGACTTGCATGTTCCAGTTCCTCTGCCTTAGTCCGTGCCAGTTCTTCTTTCTCCAACAAGTTCATCCTGAATTTCCCCCATTCTACATTTCAATACTCCTCAATCATAAAACCGACTAATCTAATATGAATTATGTTTATTATAAATCTTTCATTGAGGATGTCAATGCCTACCATCTGGTAAAAAAAGATCAGTTCCTGTCTATTTAAACTGTGTCTTTCAGAGAATATTTTAGTTCAATTTATGCATCTATCCGTTATTCAGATAAAATCAATCATTTTGGACCAAATCCCCCTGAAGGTGACAACCTGCCCTTTGACATTGGAAACCTTTGCTGCTACTGGGTTTGGAAAGTTCATGTACTAAGAGCAAAACCAAAATTTCACTGGTCAATTGGAAATGAGGGACGAGAAGAACAAGTTTTAAGCTGAGCAAGATTGCAATATGTCGCAATTGATATGTAAGAGACTTTTATCGTATCCATAAGAAAAACTGATGAAACTAACACTAAAAAATAATGGGATAACAACATATGAACACATTCAGGAAATAGGCATAAGCCCGGCTAGATGGACTTATAAGGAACTGAAATAGATAGGGTAGTAAAGATGCAGAACGAGTACATCGAGAGAACGTATAACGGGCATAGGGGATAATTAAGGCACATTGGCGCACATATTAAAGGAAGCATATAGAGGAACATTAGGGGTGTTTAAAAAGGCTATGCATGAAAATAAAAACATCGGAGAGATATGAGATCCATTGATCAAGCTGAACAATTGGATGGCCACATAGCCATACATAAATAAAAAAAGCCCTCGGCCGAGGCCAAAGGCTTTTATACATATTAACGTTTGGAGAACTGAGGTGCGCGACGAGCCGCTTTAAGACCGTATTTTTTACGCTCTTTCATACGTGGGTCACGAGTCAGGAATCCTGCTTTTTTCAGGGATGCACGGTATTCCGGATCTGCTTTCAGCAAAGCGCGGGAGATACCATGACGGATTGCGCCGGCTTGACCGGAGATTCCGCCACCATGAGCGATAACAAGAACGTCATAGTTGTTGAGCGTTTCTGTCAAGTTCAGCGGTTGTTTTACGATCAGTTTGAGTGTTTCCAAACCGAAGTATTCATTAATATCACGTTTATTGATGACAATGCGTCCTTCACCCGGTACAAGGCGAACACGTGCTACCGAATGTTTACGACGACCTGTCCCATAGTATTGTACTTGTGCCATGAAACTGTCCTCCTTTTAATTAACCGCGAAGTTCGTAAACTTCTGGTTTTTGTGCTGCATGTGGATGCTCAGTACCTCTGTACGCTTTAAGTCTCAACTTCATTTTCTCGCCCATGCGAGTTTTAGGAAGCATACCGCGAACAGCCAATTCCAACATACGCTCAGGTTTGTTTTTAACCATCTCTTCAGCTGTAGTTACTTTCAAACCACCTGGGTGCATTGAGTGACGGTAGTATTTTTTACCTTGCATTTTCTTACCAGTCAATACGATTTTCTCAGCATTGATGATAACAACGAAAT
Organism: Paenibacillus sp. Z3-2; assembly: GCF_054161325.1. Taxonomy (NCBI): domain Bacteria; kingdom Bacillati; phylum Bacillota; class Bacilli; order Caryophanales; family Paenibacillaceae; genus Paenibacillus; species Paenibacillus sp. Z3-2. Next base: position 5,787,763 of record NZ_CP096397.1, read on the forward strand.
CGCCAGTGTCCACATGTGGAGTGAATTGTGGCTTGTGTTTGCCGCGAATCAAAGCAGCTGCTTCGCTCGCCAAACGTCCGAGGGTTTTGCCTTCAGCATCAATGATGTGCCATTGGCGCTCAACTTCGTTAGGCTTCGCCATGTACGTAGTACGCATGAAAAGTTCCTCCTTAAATGTTCAAAATCATCATTTTCATTTATCTTCGATCGTTAAGTTATAACTTTAGGTGTTGATGGATTGTAAATTTGATGTGAACCTCTTAATTGGGGCTGTGGGAAAGCCATTAAGAAAACACAACTTTTATATTACATGATAGGCGCTTAAACCGCAAGTGTTAATTAAGCTTTTCACTCACCAAATTTAATCTTTTTTGTATTCAAGATCCCAGAGCATTAAACCACAGCTAACTGCAGTAGGTCCTGCAGCAGATCGATTACATGCAGCAATCATATTCGGTACATCAGAGGCTTTCCGTTTGCCCTCTCCGATCTCCAGCAGTGTCCCTACAATGATGCGAACCATATGCTGCAAAAAGCCGTTACCACTCACATAAATGTGAATGACACCCTGATCACGCGGATGGTCTCTGCACATTGATCGGTCCACTTCCATCCATGCTTCGTATACCGAACGTACATGATTCTCTTTCTGAGACTTGCGTGAAGCAAAAGAGGTAAAATCATACGTCCCTATGAAATGACGCAAGCCCTCCTGCATTGCCATAATGTCCAGCTTCGCATGATGATGATACTGCAGTCTTCTGTTGAAAACATCCGGAAATTGGTTCGCATTGACTGTATAACGATACGTTTTCTTTTTCGCTGCATAGCGAGAATGAAAATCAGCCGAAACTTCAATCGCGTCAATAACGACAATATCAGATGGTAATCTGGAGTTGAGTGCAATACACCAACGTTCAATCGGGATTTGGGACGCCGTAGGAAAATTGAAGATTTGTCTGCGAGCGTGAACGCCTGCATCCGTTCGGCCTGATCCTGTAATTTTAACAGTCTCACCGGTCAACGCACGAATGGCATCTTCAAGATGGTCCTGAATGGTATTCCCTCCCGGCTGAACTTGAAAGCCGTAATAGGCAGTGCCATCATAAGTTAACGTCATACATAAGTTCCGCATTATTACCACACCTTTGTTCCATACTATACATATCCCTATCCCGAACAGCAAAAGAAGCCCCTTACGGAGCTTCTATTACAGCACGAATTCCGAAATGAAGAGAAAAAAAGGGTTAATCCAGAATCGTTGATTCTGTCCCCTTTCCTCATCTCATCTGTTTTACGCGCGGTCTACCAGTTCCAAGTAAACCATTGGCGCTGCGTCACCACGACGAGGTCCCAGTTTCAGGATACGAGTGTATCCACCTGGACGCTCAGCGTAACGACCGGACAATTCGCTAAACAGTTTTTGGATTGCATCTTGCTCACCATCGATAGTTTCGCGGCGAACATATGCTGCCACTTGGCGACGGGCATGAAGATCTCCCTTTTTCGCTTTAGTGATCAGTTTTTCAGCAATAGAGCGAACCTCTTTTGCTTTCGCTTCAGTTGTCTGAATGCGTTCGTATAAGAACAGGTCGGTTACCAGGTCACGGAACAAAGCTTTACGTGCGCTGGAATTACGGCCCAACTTTTGGTATGCCATTGTTTTCCCTCCTTCACTTCAAGCACTCGGCTGTCTATTCTTCTGTACGGAGTCCCAAACCAAGTTCCTCAAGCTTCTCTTGAACTTCTTCCAAAGACTTGCGTCCGAGGTTACGGACTTTCATCATGTCTTCTTCTGTTTTCGTAGTCAGCTCTTGCACAGTATTAATACCGGCACGTTTGAGGCAGTTGTAGGAACGAACAGAGAGATCCAGCTCTTCGATCGTCATTTCGAGTACTTTTTCTTTTTTGTCTTCTTCTTTTTCGACCATGATCTCTGCATCTTTCGCTTCGTCTGTAAGACCCACGAAGAGCATCAAATGCTCAGTCAAAATTTTAGCGCCAAGGCTTACAGCCTCTTCAGGACGAATACTTCCGTCAGTCCAAACTTCCAACGTGAGCTTGTCATAGTTGGTCACTTGACCGACACGCGTATTTTCCACAGCGTAGTTAACGCGACTGATCGGGGTGAAGATGGAATCGACTGGGATGACGCCGATCGGCTGGTCATCGCGTTTATTCCGATCTGCCTGGACGTAGCCGCGACCGCGATTGGCAAAAATACGCATGTGAAGTCTCGAACCTGGTCCAAGCGTAGCAATGTGCAAATCCGGGTTAAGGATTTCTACATCGGAGTCAGCACGGATATCTCCAGCCGTAATTGCTCCTTCGCCTTCAGCATCAATCTCGAGCACTTTCTCCTCATCCGAATGAATTTTAAGCGACAAAGCTTTCAGGTTAAGAATAACCTCCGTAACATCTTCCATTACGCCAGGAACTGTAGCAAATTCATGCAGAACGCCATCGATTTGAACCGAAGACACTGCCGCACCCGGCAGTGACGAGAGTAAGATTCGGCGAAGCGAGTTTCCAAGCGTCGTACCGTATCCGCGCTCAAGCGGTTCTACTACGAATTTCCCATAGGTGCCATCATCGTTGACGTCTACCGTCTCAATTTTCGGCTTTTCGATTTCAATCACTGCAATACCCCTCCTTCAAAACGTCGGTCCTCTATGAAACATTTACCTTCTCTTGCGAAAACATGTAGTAGTATGCCTAAACAACCATTATTAGCAGATTGTGCCGGAAATATACCACACGCAGGGGCAAATCTCATTAGACACGACGACGTTTTGGAGGACGGCATCCGTTATGCGGGACTGGAGTTACGTCTTTGATCAGGTTAACTTCAAGACCAGCAGCTTGCAAAGAGCGGATCGCTGCTTCACGGCCTGCGCCTGGTCCTTTAACCATAACCTCAACGGCTTTCATCCCATGTTCCATTGCAGCTTTGGCAGCAGTCTCAGCAGCCATTTGTGCAGCAAACGGAGTCGATTTACGGGAACCTCTGAATCCGAGGCCGCCGGAGCTTGCCCACGAAATTGCATTTCCGTGAGGATCCGTAATAGTAACAATAGTGTTATTGAAAGTGGAACGGATATGCGCCACGCCAGATTCAATATTCTTACGGTCACGACGTTTAGTACGTACGACTTTTTTCGGTTTAGCCATTTTCTCTTATCCCCCCTTATTATTTTTTCTTGTTCGCTACTGTACGACGAGGACCTTTACGAGTACGAGCATTCGTTTTCGTACGTTGTCCACGAACAGGCAGACCACGACGATGACGAACTCCACGGTAACAACCGATCTCCGTCAAACGTTTAATATTCAAAGAGATTTCTCGACGCAGGTCACCTTCTACTTTGACCTCTTTATCGATACTTTCACGCAATTTGCTGACTTCATCTTCCGTCAAATCACGAACACGAGTGTCCGGATTGATGCCTGTTGTGCTCAGAATTTTCTGGGAAGTCGTTTTACCGATTCCGAAAATATAAGTCAAGGCGATCTCAACGCGCTTATCACGTGGCAAATCCACACCAGCTATACGTGCCATTTTACGCTACACCCCCTTCTTTAACCTTGTTTTTGTTTGTGTTTCGGATTTTCACAGATAACCATAACATTCCCTTTGCGGCGAATGACTTTGCACTTTTCGCAAATCGGCTTGACCGAAGGTCTTACCTTCATGTGAATTACCTCCTCAAAGTTTTGCTAAGCAAAACCCTCTTCGTAAGCATTGACCTTGTTCTACTATTGTAAAACCGGCTTCGAAGCTTTCGCAAGTTTTGCCGGGCAAAACCCGCTACATAAGCTTCACAGTTCATTGCAACTGTCTACTACTATTTACGGTAAGTTATGCGACCTTTTGTTAAATCATAAGGTGACAACTGAACAACTACTTTGTCTCCAGTCAGGATACGAATAAAGTGCATCCGTAGTTTTCCGGAAACGTGAGCGAGAATTTGATGACCGTTCTCAAGCTCAACCTTGAATGTTGCGTTCGGTAGCGGTTCGAGAACCGTACCTTCCACTTCAATGACATCTTCCTTGGCCATTAGTCAGTCTCCTTTCTCATCAGCTTGAATGTTGGTGGATTCCAGAAATGAATGAACCGCATAGCGGAGCTTTCCATTTGTCACCCGACCACACTCGTTTAAACTGTTTACAACCTCGCTACTAATCATGGGCTGGAGTTCAAGATGAAGAAGATTCTTCTTCTTGGGTTGATCAAACTTACGTTTGTCTCCATCCGCAATATACACGAACTTACTGTCCGCTATAGCAACAATTACTGCGGCTTGGTCCGCATTGCGGCCTTTACGGATCTTCACAAGTTGACCGAGCTGCGGATTAGACTGATTGTTCATGCCTCATCACCTACGCATTCAGTTTTGTGAAAATTTCCATACCATCTGGTGTAACTGCTACGGTGTGTTCAAAGTGGGCACATAACGTTCCATCAACCGTGACGACAGTCCAGTTATCTTCCAACGTTTTCACATACCGTCTACCTACGTTAACCATCGGCTCTATGGCCAGCACCATGCCCGCTTTAAGCCGTGGTCCCCGATCGGGAAGACCATAGTTCGGAATCTGTGGTTCTTCGTGCAGATCCGCGCCTATGCCGTGACCGACATATTCACGAACTACGGAGAACCCTTCATCTTCAATATATTTCTGAATCGCATGAGATATTGTAAACAAGCGAACGTCCGGTTTTACCAGCGCCAGACCTGCGTATAACGAAGCCTCGGTAACGTCCAGAAGACGACGGGCTTCTTCGGAAATACGGCCGACCGGATAAGTCCAGGCGGAATCTCCATGATACCCCTGGTACTGCGCGCCAATGTCAAACGTAACGATATCGCCCTCGTTCAACTTGCGTTTGCCGGGAAATCCATGTACCAACTCTTCATTTACTGAAGCGCACACACTGGCAGGGAAACCGTTATAACCTTTGAAAGACGGCACAGCTCCTTGACTGCGGATGTATTGATCGGCCATATGGTCAAGTTCTCCAGTCGTAATACCGGGAGCGATATGCTCTGCCAAGAGACGATGCGTTTCCGCAACAATTCTCCCTGCTTCCCTCATCAAGCCCAGTTCCGTTTCGGACTTACCAATGATCATCAATTAACCTCTCAGTAAGGACACGATTTCTTTAGAAACTTGATCGATATCCTGTTCTCCGTTCATTTGACGAAGAAGACCTTTAGTCTCATAGAACGTGAGGAGTGGTGCTGTTTTGTTGATATACTCGTCCAGTCGGGTACCTACACTCTCTTCATTATCATCAGAGCGTTGATACAACTCACCGGCGCATTTATCACAAATACCTTCCTGCTTAGGCGGATTAAACACCACATGATAAGTGGAACCACAGTTCTTACAAATTCGACGACCCGTCAGACGAGCGAGCAATTTGTTGCGGTCCACTTTCAGGTTGATTACATGATCGAGACCTGAGTTCAATCGATCCAGAATGCCATCGAGCGCTTCTGCTTGCGACAGGGTTCTTGGAAATCCGTCCAAGAGGAAACCTTCTCTGCAGTCAGGCTGCTGCAAACGTTCTTCAACGATGCCAATGGTCACATCATCTGGTACAAGCAATCCTTGATCCATATATTCCTTGGCTTTCAGGCCAATGGGAGTTCCCTGTTTGATCGCGAGACGAAATGCATCGCCCGTTGAAATATGGGGAATACCGAACTCTTTCACGATGACGTCTGCTTGTGTTCCTTTTCCTGCCCCAGGAGGGCCCATGAATAGGATGTTCACGTTATGTCACTCCCTCCAAGACTACCCTACATCAACAAACAGCACAATAGGTGCCGGCAAGTAAATCTTAGCTTGACCGGTACCTATTGCCTATTTATTGATAAAACCTTTGTAGTGGCGTTTGATCAATTGGCTTTCGATTTGCTTCATCGTATCCAGCGCAACACCGATAACGATCAGGAGGGATGTTCCTCCAATTTGCGCAGATTGAGGCAAACCAGAAAGTGCCCCTAAGAATACAGGCAGAACGGAAATGACTGCCAAGAAGATGGCTCCGGCCATTGTCAAACGAGTCATGACACGGGTCAGATATTTCTCGGTTGCTTTACCCGGGCGAATGCCTGGGATGTAACCGCCGTTCTTTTTCATATTATCAGCCATCTGCTGTGGATTCATCTGTACGAAAGTATAGAAGAATGTGAAACCGAAGATCATCACGACATACAGCAACATACCCAGAGGTTTGTGTGTAGTCAGGTTCTGTCCGATCCACTGTGCCCATAGGCGATCTGCCCAGAAGTTGGCGATGATCGTTGGGAACATCAACAGCGATGATGCGAAGATGACAGGGATAACACCTGCTGCATTAATTTTCAGCGGGATATGTGTATTCTGTCCACCGTACATTTTGTTACCTACGACACGTTTAGCGTACTGTACCGGAATTTTCCGAATCGCCTGCTGAATGTAAATGACCCCTATGATGATCAACACAATAACAATTGCGATGATTACACCTTTAAGAATATTCATAAACAGTTGGTCAGGTTGAATGAAGTCAGATTCGATCGTTTGTTTGATAATATTAGGCACCGTTGATAGGATACCAGCAAAGATCAAGATCGAAATCCCGTTTCCTATGCCCTTCTCGGTGATCTGCTCACCAAGCCACATCAGGAATGAAGTACCGGCCGTAAGTACAATCGCAATCAAGATATAATCTGCAAATGTAGCGTTAGGAACCATTTCTGTATTGTACAAGCGGTTGAATCCGATCGACGTACCAAACGCTTGAATCAATGCCAGCCCGATGGTTAGATAACGGGTCAACTGTGCAGATTTCTTCTTACCTTGTTCACCTTGCTTTGCCCACTCCGCTAATTTAGGAATAACGTCCATGGAAAGCAACTGTACTATGATAGACGCAGTGATGTAAGGCACGATCCCGAGCGCAAATATCGAGAACTGGAAGAGCGCTCCACCCGAGAACGTATTGAGAAGTCCAAAAACTTCTTTACCCGCAGAATTTGTCGCTTCGAACACATCTTTGTTAACTCCCGGTACGGGAACAAAGGAGCCGATGCGGTAAATGATCAGTACAAAAAGGGTAAATAATACCCTTTTGCGCAGATCTTCAACCCGCCAGATATTCTTTAGGGTCTTGAACATTAAATCACCTCAGTTGTACCGCCGGCAGCTTCAATTTTCTCAATAGCAGATTGAGAAAACTTGTTAGCTTTAACAGTCAGCTTCACAGTGACATCACCGTTACCCAGGATTTTGATTCCGGATTTAGCGTTTTTAACTACGCCGTTCGTCATCAAGAATTCTGGAGTTACTTCAGTACCCGCAGCAAAACTGTTCAGGTCTTCAGTATTCACAACTGCATATTCTTTGCGAGTTGGGTTTACAAAACCACGTTTTGGCAAGCGACGATACAATGGATTTTGTCCACCTTCGAAGCCTGGACGTACTCCACCGCCAGAACGAGCGTTTTGTCCTTTGTGACCGCGACCTGATGTTTTACCTGTACCACTACTTGGACCGCGACCAAGACGTTTACGTTCTTTGCGGGATCCAGGAGATGGTGAAAGCTCATGTAACTTCATCGTTCGTTGCACCTCCTTAAAGATTTGTGGGATTAACCCGTTATTAAGCTTCTACTTCTTTAACAGCAACCAAGTGGCTTACTTTGTTAATCATACCACGAATGGCAGGATTATCGTTTTGAACCACTTTGCTATTGATTTTGCGCAAACCCAATGTTTTCACAGTTGTTCTTTGCGTCTCCGGACGTCCGATCAAACTGCGGACGAGGGTAATTTCTAATTTAGCCATGAGAATTCCCTCCTTAACCCAGAAGCTCTTCGACGGATTTTCCGCGCAGTTTAGCCACGTCTTCAGCACGCTTCAAACGGGACAAACCTTCCAAAGTCGCATTGACCATGTTCATGGAATTCGAAGAACCCAGAGATTTTGTCAAAATGTCACCTACACCAGCAAGTTCGAGAACCGCACGTACAGGACCACCAGCGATAACACCAGTACCTTCAGATGCTGGTTTCAACAGCACGCGTCCTGCGCCGAACTTACCTGTTACCAAGTGAGGAATCGATGTTCCTACGAGTGGAACGTGTACAAGGTTTTTCTTAGCGTCTTCAATACCTTTGCGAATTGCATCAGGTACTTCGCCCGCTTTACCGATACCAGCTCCAACCCAGCCGTTGCCGTCGCCGACTACAACCAGTGCGCTAAAGCTGAAACGGCGTCCGCCTTTTACTACTTTAGCTACGCGATTAATATTTACAACTCTTTCAGTCAGTTCCAAAGTATTCGGATCTACACGCAAGTCGTTAACCTCCTTTTGAAAAATATCTTAAAACTCAAGTCCTGCTTCACGAGCCGCTTCAGCCAAAGCTGCGATACGACCATGGTACAGATATCCGCTACGGTCAAATACGATGTTGGAAACACCTTTGTCTTTCGCACGTTTAGCAACGAGTTCGCCGACTTTACGAGCTGATTCAACAGATGCGCCATTTTTGATGTCAGTGCTCAACTCTTTGTCTACAGTAGACGCGGAAGCGATTGTTACACCAGCAACATCATCGATAATTTGAGCGTACATATGTTTACCAGAACGGAATACGTTCAAACGAGGACGTGCTGCCGTTCCTTGGATTTTCTTACGAACACGAAGGTGTCTTTTCAGACGAGCCTTGTTTTTATCTGGTTTCGTAATCATCTCAAAGATTCACTCCTTTCAGGTTACCTCGCTGGCTTCAAAGCAGAAGCCACGGGGTATATTAGAAACACACGAAGCAAGCAAGCCGAAAGCCGCGCAAAGGCGGTAAGAGAAATCTTATTTCTTCTTACCGGCTTTACCTTCCTTACGGATGATACGCTCGCCTTCATATTTAATACCTTTACCTTTGTACGGCTCAGGTTCACGAACGGAACGGATTTTAGCAGCGTAAGCACCTACACGCTCTTTGTCGATTCCGCGAACGATGATTTTTGTATTCGAAGGTACTTCGAATTCGATTCCCGCTTCCGGTGTAATTTCAACCGGGTGAGAGTAACCAACGTTCAGAACGATTTTATCTCCGGATTTGCTTGCACGATATCCGACCCCAACCAATTCCAGAGATTTCGCGAATCCTTCAGTAACGCCGCTCACCATATTGTTTACAACGCTACGCGTTGTGCCGTGCAAAGAACGGTGAGTTTTGTTATCGGAAGGACGCACAACTGTGATTTCGTTATTTTCAACTGTAACCTTCATGTCTTTATGAAGCTCACGAGTCAAAGTTCCTTTAGGTCCTTTTACCGTAATAACGGTGTTGTCCAGGGTGATGTCTACACCACTTGGTACTGTGATTGGTTTGCGACCAATACGAGACATATGTTGCACCTCCTATCTTGTGACGTTATATTACCAAACGTAGCAAACGACTTCTCCGCCGGATTTCGATTGACGAGCTTCTTTGTCCGTCATGATACCTTTAGATGTCGAAATGATCGCGATTCCCAGGCCACCAAGTACACGAGGTACTTCGTTGCTTTTCGTGTAAACACGAAGACCAGGTTTACTGATTCTTTTCAGACCAGTGATAACGCGCTCGTTATTTTGACCGTATTTCAGGAAAACACGGATAATCCCTTGTTTGTTATCATCGATAACTTCAGCGTCACGGATGAAACCTTCACGCTTCAGGATATCGGCGATTTGTTTTTTCATTGTCGAAGCAGGCATTTCTACCGTTTCGTGACGAACAGTGTTCGCGTTACGAATACGAGTAAGCATATCTGCAATTGGATCAGACATAGTCATTGTGAGTTAACCTCCTTCCCGTTCAGGACTTTTTACCAGCTTGCTTTTTTCACGCCAGGGATCTGGCCTTTATAAGCTAATTCACGGAAACAAATTCTGCAAATTTTGAACTTTTGCAGGACCGAATGTGGACGTCCGCAACGCTCACAGCGTGTATATGCACGTACTTTAAACTTAGGTGTACGTTGTTGTTTAACTTTCATCGAAGTTTTTGCCACTTAGCCTGACACCTCCTAAATAATTTCGGAGAAAAGGGAGTCTTTCCAGACACCCGGAAACGTTATGCCAACATTACTTAACGAAAGGCATTCCCATTTGCGTGAGCAATTCGCGGGACTCTTCGTCTGTTTTCGCCGTTGTTACGATGACAATATCCATACCGCGGACTTTATCAACTTTATCATACTCGATCTCTGGGAAGATCAGTTGCTCTTTCAGACCCAGTGTGTAGTTACCACGTCCATCGAAAGCTTTACTCGATACACCGCGGAAGTCGCGGACACGAGGAAGCGTTACGTTGAGCAATTTATCTAGGAAGAAGTACATACGCTCACCGCGTAATGTTACTTTCACACCGATAGGCATATTCTCACGCAGTTTGAATCCTGCGATAGATTTTTTAGCACGAGTGATTACAGGTTTTTGACCTGCGATCAGTTGCAAATCGCTTACTGCGGAATCCAACACTTTAGAGTTTTGGACAGCGTCGCCCACACCCATGTTGATAACGATTTTCTCGATTTTCGGCACTTGCATTACCGTTGTATAGTTAAACTTCTGCATCAAAGCAGGAGCGATTTCTTGCAGGTAACGTTCTTTCATTCTTGATGCCATGAATCATAGCCCTCCTTTCTCATTCGGTTCAATTAGTCGATAATTTCTCCGGAACGTTTAGCAACGCGCACTTTCTTACCGTTATCCAAAACTTTGTAACCTACACGGGTTACTTTTCCGCTCTTCGGATCGATGTGCATTACGTTGGAAACGTGAATCGGAGCTTCCTTCTCGATAATGCCGCCTTGCGGATTTTGCTGGTTAGGCTTCTGGTGTTTTTTCACCATGTTAACACCTTCCACAAGGACGCGGTTCTCACGAGGATAAGCAGCGATGACACGGCCTTTTTTACCTTTGTCTTTACCGCTGATCACCATAACCGTATCTTCCTTTTTAACGTGAAGTTTGTTGTTATGGGATTCCAGAACTTTTTTCACTCTTGGCATTTCGTACACCTCCTGTTTCTAACATCACGAGATTAAGCTTTAGATAACTTCTGGAGCCAAGGAAACGATTTTCATGAAGTCTTTATCGCGAAGTTCGCGAGCAACTGGTCCGAAAATACGTGTTCCACGTGGGCTTCTGTCGTCTTTTACAACAACCGCTGCATTTTCATCAAAACCGATGTAGGAACCGTCTTTACGACGTACAGAACGTTTCGTACGAACGACAACCGCTCTAACTACATCACCTTTTTTGACAACGCCGCCTGGTGTTGCTTGTTTAACAGAACAAACGATCAGATCACCGATTTGAGCTGTACGACGTCCCGTACCGCCGAGTACGCGGATACACATCAGTTCCTTCGCACCGGAGTTGTCGGCCACAGTCAAACGTGTAAATGGTTGAATCATTTAGTATTCCTCCTTTCAGCAATGCTGCTGATGCATTAGATGATAACCGCTTTTTCTACGATTTCAGTAAGTCTCCAGCGTTTATCTTTCGAAAGCGGACGAGTCTCCATGATTTTCACCGTGTCACCGATTTTCGCAGTGTTTTCTTCGTCATGCGCTTTGAATTTTTTAGTAACCTTAAGGCGTTTTTGGTACAAGTTGTGTTTTTTGTAAGTTTCTACAGCAACAACAATCGTTTTGTCCATTTTATCGCTGACCACTTTACCAGTTTGCACTTTACGTGCGTTACGTTCTTCGCTCATTGTTGGCCTCCTTCCTGATTACGGACGGATTGTCCATCCTATCCCTAATTAACCGATTCCCAATTCTCTCTCACGGATAATGGTTTTAGCACGAGCTATTTCTTTCCGCACATCACGAATGCGAGTCGGGTTATCCAGCTGACCGGTAGCTAATTGAAAGCGGAGGTTAAAGAGTTCTTCTTTAAATCCGGCAATCTTTTGCTCGATTTCAGCAGAGGTTAGGTTGCGAAATTCACTAGCTTTCATTTGCTTCACCACCCAATTCTTCACGTTTCACGAACTTCGTTTTGATTGGCAGTTTGTGAGCGGCAAGACGCATTGCTTCGCGTGCAATTTCCTCCGGTACACCAGCAAGTTCAAACATGATCTTACCTGGTTTCACTACTGCAACCCATTTTTCTACGTTACCTTTACCGCTACCCATCCGAACCTCGAGAGGCTTTTGAGTGATTGGTTTGTCTGGGAAAATTTTGATCCAAACTTTACCACCACGTTTGATGTAACGAGTCATCGCAATACGAGCCGCTTCGATCTGACGGTTCGTAATCCAAGCCGGTTCCGTAGCTTGCAGACCGTATTCGCCAAAGTTCAGAGTTGTTCCGCCTTTAGCTTGGCCTTTCATATGTCCACGTTGTTGCTTACGGTGTTTTACGCGTTTTGGTACCAACATGATTAGTTGCCTCCTTCCTTAGCAGCTTGTTTCTTAGCCGTAGGAAGAACCTCTCCACGATAGATCCATACTTTTACGCCGATACGTCCGTAAGTAGTATGAGCCTCTGCTGTACCATAGTCAATGTCAGCACGCAGTGTGTGCAGTGGAACAGTTCCTTCGCTGTAGCCTTCAGAACGTGCGATCTCAGCACCGCCAAGACGTCCGCCTACTTGAGTTTTGATACCTTTAGCACCGGAGCGCATAGTTCTTTGAATTGCTTGTTTCAGAGCACGACGGAAAGAAACACGACGTTCCAATTGTTGTGCAATGCTTTCAGCTACAAGAACAGCGTCCAAGTCTTGGTTCTTAATTTCAGAAATGTTGATGTGTACTTTTTTACCGCCAGCAATTTTCGTAATTTGGTTACGAAGATTCTCAACTTCCGAACCACCCTTACCAATAACCATACCTGGTTTAGCAGTGTGAATCGTTACGTTTACGCGGTTAGCCGCTCTCTCAATTTCTACACGAGATAAAGCGGAGTCTTTCAATTTATTTTTCAGGAATTCACGAATTCTCACGTCTTCCATCAAAAGATCACCGAAGTCTTTGCCTGCATACCACTTAGATTCCCAGTCACGGATAATTCCGACACGGAGTCCGACTGGATTTACCTTTTGGCCCACACATTTCCCCTCCTTCTACTTCTCAGATACCACCAAAGTAATGTGGCTAGTACGTTTGTTAATACGACTTGCACGTCCCATTGCACGAGGGCGGAAACGTTTCATTGTCGGTCCTTGGTTCACGTAAGCTTGCGAGATAACCAAGTTGTTAACATCCAAAGAATAGTTATGTTCCGCATTCGCAATAGCGGAGTTAAGCAACTTCTCAACGATTGGAGAAGCGGATTTCGGAGTGTGACGGAGAATGGCAACCGCCTCACCTACTTGCTTGCCGCGAATCAAGTCAACAACGAGTTGAACTTTACGAGGAGCAATCCGGATAAACTTAGCATGTGCTTTTGCTTCCATTGTGTAACCTCCTCTCAAACATTAAAGATGTTCATTTATCTTCTTGTTTTCTTATCATCATCAGTATGGCCTTTGTACGTACGGGTTGGAGCGAACTCACCCAGTTTGTGTCCGACCATGTCCTCAGTTACATACACTGGCACGTGTTTACGACCATCGTAAACGCCAAATGTGTGTCCGATGAATTGCGGGAAAATTGTAGAACGACGGGACCAGGTTTTGATTACGTTCTTCTTACCTGAAGTTTCCATCTCTTCTACCTTTTTGAGCATGTAGCCATCAATGAATGGCCCTTTTTTCAAACTGCGACCCATGTGGAGATCCTCCCTTCAAACGTAGCTATTATGCATCCGCAGATGCCTCACGAAGTTATGCACAGTGTGTATTACTTCGTGCGGCGGCGAATGATGTATTTATCAGAAGCTTTATTTTTCTTACGCGTTTTGTAACCAAGAGTAGGTTTACCCCATGGTGACATTGGCGATTTACGTCCGATTGGAGCACGACCTTCACCACCACCGTGTGGGTGATCGTTAGGGTTCATTACTACACCACGAACCTCAGGACGTTTACCCAACCAACGGCTACGACCGGCTTTACCGATTTTGATGAGCTCGTGGTCTTGGTTACCAACAGATCCGATTGTCGCGCGGCAAACTTTCAAAATACGACGAACTTCTCCGGAAGAGAGACGAACGGAAACGTATTTTTCTTCTTTACCAAGCAATTGAGCTTCTGTACCAGCAGCACGAACCAATTGTCCGCCTTTACCTGGTTTCAACTCGATGTTGTGGATAACGGTACCTACCGGAATGTTTTCGAGTGGCAGTGCGTTACCGATTTTGATGTCTGATTCCGGTCCGGAGAATACTTGATCTCCAACTTTCAAACCTTTAGGAGCGATGATATAACGTTTCTCACCATCAGCATAGTGAATCAGAGCGATGTTAGATGTACGGTTCGGGTCATACTCAATCGTAGCAACGCGGCCCGGTATTCCATCTTTAGTACGTTTGAAGTCAATGATACGGTATTTACGTTTGTGTCCACCACCATGGTGACGAACTGTAATTTTACCTTGGTTGTTGCGGCCTGCTTGTTTGCTCAACGGGGCCAACAACGATTTCTCCGGCTGATCTGTGGTGATTTCCTCAAATGTTGAAACGGACATATTCCGTCTTGCCGGGGATGTTGGTTTATACTTTTTGATTGGCACTGGGTTTCCCTCCTTACTTCAAAAATTCAATTATACAGTTTCAAAGAACTCAAGCGTTTTGCTGTCTTTTGTAAGCGTTACAAACGCTTTTTTCCATTCGCTAGTATATCCGGAATAACGTCCGTACCGTTTTGGCTTAGCTGGAACACGAAGCGTGTTCACGTTTTTCACTTTTACATTGAAAATAGCTTCTACTGCCTTTTTGATCTCGGTTTTGTTTGCACGGATATCGACTTCAAATACATATTTCAAGTCGTTCATCATGTCAGCAGTACGTTCCGTAATAATCGGACGTTTTACAATATCACGAGGATCCTTCATTACGCGAGCACCTCCTCTACCTTCTGAACTGCTTCTTTCGTAATGATCAATTTGTCGTGCGAAAGCACGTCAAGAACATTAATGCCGTCAGCAGCTACGAATTTCACGCCTGGAATATTCCGTGCGGAAAGAGCTACATTATCATCATAGCTAGGAGCTACGATCAAAGCTTTACGTCCCACTTTGAGGTTACTCAAGATGGCTGCAAATTCTTTAGTTTTAGGCGTGCTCAACGTGAGAGCGTCCAAAACGATAATGTCATTGTCAAGCACTTTGGATGAAAGGGCTGATTTGATCGCCAAGCGGCGAACTTTCTTAGGCAGTTTATACGCATAGCTCCGTGGTGTTGGACCAAATACGATACCGCCGCCTTTCCATTGTGGTGAACGAATTGAACCTTGACGAGCGCGACCTGTACCTTTTTGTTTCCAAGGCTTACGTCCACCGCCACGTACTTCAGAACGTCCTTTTACTTTGTGGGTACCTTGACGCAGGGAAGCGCGTTGCATAAGAACTGCATCGTACAGAACGTGTTGGTTCGGCTCAATTCCGAAAACCGCATCGTTCAATTCAACTTCACCTACTTGGCTACCATCTACATTGTAAACTGATACTTTTGGCATTTTGTGTTCCTCCTTTCTTCAGTGGTTATTTTTTCACCGTTTCTTTAACTCTGATGAGACTGTTTTTCGGTCCAGGAATGGAACCTTTCACGAGCAACACGTTACGTTCAGCGTCTACTTTAACTACTTCAAGACGTTGGATTGTAACAGTATCATGTCCCATGTGTCCTGGCAGGCGTTTGCCTTTAGGAACGCGGTTAGCTTGGATCGAACCCATTGAACCTGGGCCACGGTGGTAACGCGAACCGTGTGACATAGGTCCAGTGCTTTGTCCCCAACGTTTGATAACGCCGGCAAAACCTTTACCTTTAGAAATACCCGTTACGTCAACGAATTCGCCTTCAGCGAAAATGTCAGCTTTCAGTTCTTGGCCAACTTCATATTCAGCGATGTTGATACCGCGAACTTCACGAACGTAGCGCTTAGGGGCAGTGTTCGCTTTTTTAGCGTGACCTGCTTCTGGCTTGTTAGCATTTTTCTCTTTCTTATCGGAGTAACCGATTTGAATTGCTTCGTAGCCATCATTCTCAATGTCTTTCTTTTGCAAAACAACACAAGGGCCTGCTTCGATAACCGTTACTGGTACAACGTTACCCTCAGGTGTAAATACTTGAGTCATTCCGAGTTTTTTTCCTAAGATTGCTTTCATGTTGACACCTCTTTTCCTTTATACATGGTCTTTGTCGTAGCCTATATTACAATTTAATTTCGATATCTACACCGGACGGCAGATCCAAGCGCATCAAGGCATCCACAGTTTGTGGAGTCGGGTTAACGATGTCGATCAAACGCTTATGTGTGCGTTGTTCGAATTGCTCCCGAGAATCCTTGTACTTGTGCACCGCACGAAGAATAGTAATGATTTGTTTTTCAGTAGGAAGCGGAATCGGACCGGATACACCTGCACCCGAACGTTTTGCTGTTTCAACAATTTTCTCCGCGGATTGATCAAGAATTCTGTGGTCGTAAGCTTTCAAACGAATACGAATTTTTTGCTTTGCCATTTTAGTCCCTCCTTCTATCGCCCAATTTTTTATCGGACATACTCCGTGAAAATTTTCTAGCCACTGTCCCATGGCAAAGGGGCCGGGTGTGCCAGTAACCTCTCACATCATCGCAACGTCACAGAACAACATTCATTATTATATAGAAAAGATGGGCGTATTGCAAGCATATTTAAGAAAAACATTTAAACTTATCTTTTCTGATGAAATGACTTCGTTTACTGCAGTGTTTATCTTCAATATCCAGGCTGCCTTGCCAATCCTTCTAAACTCGTAAATGATGTTCATTTCGCATGACGCAGGTTCCGAAACTTTACACATAATAAAAGAGTTCTTTATCCGATGTCGGATAAAGAACTCTTCCGAAGCTTCGTTACAATACACTGTTACTCGTTCCAGTACACTGTTGCATATGCTTTATTCAGCGTTAAGCTAAATTATTTTTGGATAGATGCTACGGAACCGGCACCTACTGTACGTCCGCCTTCACGAATGGAGAACTTAGTTCCTTCTTCAATCGCGATTGGGGAGATCAGGGAAACAGTAACAGTGATGTTATCACCAGGCATTACCATTTCAGTACCTTCAGGCAAGTTGATGATGCCTGTTACGTCAGTTGTACGGAAGTAGAACTGTGGACGGTAACCTGTGAAGAATGGTTTGTGACGTCCGCCCTCTTCTTTAGTCAGAACGTAGATTTGAGCTGTGAATTCTGTGTGAGGTTTAACAGAACCCGGTTTAGCCAAAACTTGGCCACGCTCGATGTTGTTACGGTCAACACCACGAAGAAGTGCTCCGATGTTGTCACCAGCTTGAGCGGAATCCAGCAATTTGCGGAACATCTCAACGCCTGTTACAACAGATTTTTTAGTTTCTTCAGTGATACCAACGATTTCGATCTCTTCGCCGACTTTAACAGTACCACGCTCTACACGGCCAGTAGCAACAGTACCACGACCAGTGATGGAGAATACGTCCTCGACAGGCATCAAGAAAGGCTTGTCAGTTTGACGCTCAGGCAGTGGGATGTAAGTGTCGATCTCTTTGAACATCTCAACGATTTTTTGAGCCCACTCACCATCAGGGTTAGCCAATGCTTCACGAGCGGATCCACGAGTGATTGGAGTATCGTCACCTGGGAACTCATATTCGTTAAGAAGGTCGCGAACTTCCATCTCAACCAATTCCAACAACTCTTCGTCTTCAACCATGTCACATTTGTTCAAGAATACAACAATGTAAGGTACGCCTACTTGACGGGAGAGCAAGATGTGCTCACGAGTTTGTGGCATTGGGCCGTCAGCTGCGGATACTACCAAGATAGCTCCGTCCATTTGTGCCGCGCCAGTAATCATGTTTTTAACATAGTCGGCGTGACCTGGGCAGTCTACGTGAGCGTAGTGACGAGTGTCAGTTTCGTACTCAACGTGTGCTGTGGAGATAGTGATACCGCGCTCGCGCTCTTCTGGAGCTTTGTCGATTTGGTCGAATGCTACAGCAGCACCACCGTAAGTTTTGGACAATACAGTTGTGATTGCAGCAGTCAGAGTTGTTTTACCGTGATCGACGTGACCGATAGTACCGATGTTAACGTGGGGTTTATTACGTTCGTATTTAGCCTTTGCCATTTGAACGTGGCCTCCTTAAAATTATAATTTTATGTTTTCACTGAATGAAGTGCTCCGAATTGAATTCTTATGCACTTGCATCCAGTGTGAGAAAACTACTCGGTGCCTTTTGTTTTGGCAACGATTTCTTCAGCGATGCTCTTAGGAACTTCTTCATAGTGAGAGAGTTCCATGGAGAATACGCCGCGTCCTTGAGTACCGGAACGAAGAGTTGTAGAGTAACCAAACATTTCAGACAAAGGTACCTTAGCACGGATGATTTGAGCTCCACTACGGGAATCCATACCTTCGATGCGGCCACGACGGGAGTTCAACATACCCATTACGTCACCCATGTACTCTTCTGGAACAGTTACTTCTACTTTCATGATAGGCTCAAGCAGAACTGGTTTACACTTGTCTTTAGCCGCTTTAAGCGCCATAGATCCGGCAATTTTAAATGCCATCTCATTGGAATCGACATCATGGTAAGATCCGTCTACAATTGTAGCCTTAACGTCAACAAGCGGGAAGCCTGCAATAACGCCGTTTTTCATTTGCTCTTCAATCCCTGACAGTGCAGGTTGAATGTATTCTCTTGGTACGGAACCACCGACAACCTTACTTTCGAACTGGCTGCCTGTACCCGGCTCGAGAGGTTCGAATTCAACCCATACGTGACCGTATTGACCACGACCACCGGATTGACGTACGAATTTACCTTCAACGCGCGCTGGAGCACGGAATGTTTCACGGTAAGCTACTTGTGGTTTACCCACAGTAGTTTCAACCTTGAACTCACGACGCATACGGTCGATAATGATATCAAGGTGAAGCTCACCCATACCTGCCAAGATTGTTTGACCTGTTTCTTCGTCAGTATGAGCGCGAAGAGTTGGATCCTCTTCAGTCAACTTACCGAGAGCAACACCCATTTTATCTTGGTCAGCTTTGGTTTTAGGTTCAACGGCGATTTCGATAACCGGATCAGGGAAGTTCATTGACTCCAGGATAACCGGATTTTTCTCATCACATAGTGTATCACCTGTACCCGTATCTTTCAAACCTACGGCAGCTGCAATATCACCGGAGTAAACTTCAGTGATCTCTTGACGGCTGTTCGCATGCATTTGAAGGATACGACCGATACGCTCACGTTTGTTTTTAGTAGCATTCAATACATATGAACCGGATTGAAGAACACCGGAGTATACGCGGAAGAATGTCAATTTACCAACGTAAGGGTCAGTCATGATTTTGAATGCCAATGCGGAGAATGGCTCTTCATCAGAGGACTTACGAACTGCTTCAGTTCCATCTTCAAGATGACCAGTGATTGATGGTACATCTGTTGGAGCTGGCAAGTAGTCGATAACAGCGTCCAACATCAGTTGAACACCTTTGTTACGGTATGAGGATCCACAGATAACTGGGAAGATCTTAACATCTACAACACCTTTACGAAGTACGGATTTGATCTCATCAATTGTGATCTCTTCGCCTTCCAGGTATTTCATTGTCAAATCTTCGTCCAGTTCAGCAACGCGCTCAATCAACTCGTTGCGAAGTTCTTCAACTTGATCTGCAAATTCTGCAGGAATGTCGGTTTCTTCGATATCTTGTCCAAGATCATCTTTGTACATATGAGCTCTTTGTGCAACGATATCGATGATACCTTTGAAATCATTTTCAGCGCCGATTGGAAGTTGAATCGCAACAGCGTTCGCTTGAAGGCGATCACGCATGTCAGATACAACGTTCAGGAAGTCAGCACCGATGATATCCATTTTGTTAACATATGCGATACGAGGTACGCCGTACTTGTCAGCCTGTCTCCATACGGTTTCGGACTGAGGCTCAACGCCTTCTTTCGCACTGAATACACCAACTGCTCCGTCCAATACACGAAGGGAACGTTCAACTTCAACAGTGAAGTCAACGTGTCCCGGGGTATCAATAATATTAACGCGGTGGCCTTTCCAAGCAGCGGTAGTTGCAGCGGAAGTAATCGTAATTCCGCGCTCCTGTTCCTGTTCCATCCAGTCCATTGTCGCAGCGCCTTCGTGTACTTCACCGATTTTGTGCGTACGTCCTGTGTAAAACAGGATCCGCTCAGTTGTCGTGGTTTTACCCGCATCAATATGAGCCATGATCCCGATATTACGTGTATTTTTCAAGGAGAACTCTCTAGCCATGAAATGGGTCTCCCTTCAAAATTGAAGTTTTTTTATTGTGAACTGAATCCTACCAACGGTAGTGAGCAAACGCTTTGTTCGCTTCAGCCATTTTGTGCGTATCTTCACGTTTTTTAACGGAAGCGCCTGTGTTGTTGGAAGCGTCGATGATCTCAGCCGCCAAACGCTCTTCCATTGTTTTCTCACCGCGGTTGCGGGAGTAGTTCACGAGCCAACGTAATCCCAAAGCAGTACGTCTCTCTGGTTTCACCTCGATTGGTACTTGGTAGTTGGCACCGCCGACACGGCGAGCTTTAACTTCCAGGACTGGCATGATATTCTTGATTGCTGCTTCAAACACTTCCATCGGGTCATTACCCGTACGTTCTTGAATCAACTTGAACGCATTATACAGAATGCTTTGAGCAACACCGCGTTTTCCGCCGATCATGATGCGGTTGATTAAACGAGTAACCAACTTGCTGTTGTATAACGGATCAGGCAACACGTCTCTTTTCGTAACTGGACCTTTGCGTGGCATGGATATCCCCCTTTCTTTCTTGTTCAGCAGACCCTGTACCTTCCAGACCTAAGCCAGAAGGCTTTCAGGTTCTCTGCTTATAATGGTTTAGGCTTTTTTAGCTTTTGGACGTTTTGCACCGTATTTCGAACGAGCTTGCATACGGTTGTTTACGCCTGCAGTATCGAGAGCTCCACGAACGATGTGATAACGAACTCCTGCAAGGTCTTTAACTTTACCTCCGCGGATCAATACCACACTGTGCTCTTGAAGGTTATGTCCGATTCCCGGGATATAAGCAGTAACCTCGAGACGGTTCGTCAAACGAACACGGGCATACTTACGAAGTGCAGAGTTTGGTTTACGTGGAGTCATTGTACCTACACGAGTGCAGACACCACGTTTTTGTGGGGCACTGATGTTAGTAGATTCACGTTTCAAAGCGTTGAATCCTTTTTGCAAAGCTGGAGATTTTGACTTCTCAACTTTTGCTTGACGTCCTTTACGAACCAGTTGATTAATAGTTGGCATGTGATTGCCACCCCCTTCCTCAAATATTCATGTTTCTTTATAAACCTCTTTTCGCTAAGTCCACAGACCCAGGCGGTTCATAAAAAGACAAATGAAAAGTTTTTGCCTTGGAGAATCCTTAAAAGTTCTCGGACAAAAACGTTCCTTACACTATCATTTTACGACAGCAGCCATAGCTGCTCCCACTCCAATCCCGCAAGCTTTGCCGAGATTTTTCATTGTATCCACTTTCGTGCATTTCACATTGTGTTGTTCACACAGTGCAATGATTTTGGAAGTGAGCTGCGGATCACTATCTTCTGCGACATAGACTTCGGAAGCCAAACCTGTCTGCACCATCCGCATGGTCTGTTTGGTACCTATTTTGACATGAGCATCTTGCAAGGCTTTTTCATTAGACATTGTGTATTCCTCCGAATAGAACCATGTACAATCAGCTGCCCACGCACCTTTGATATATTAGCATCTAGCGCAAGCATTGTCAATGCTAATCCTAAAACATTTTTTAAAAGTTTACGTACATCAGGATTCGTCCGCCTGCATTATACAAGCGTCCGCCTCCTGACGCACAAAACTTTCATTCCCCTCTAAATGAGGAGGAATCTATTTAATCAACCGAAACTGGCTCAAGTTCTTCTACTGAAGATTGGCCATCTTCTGGCTCAGCAAATTTGATGCTGCGGTAACGGTGCATACCTGTACCAGCAGGGATCAATTTACCGATGATTACATTTTCCTTCAGACCGAGCAACTGATCGACTTTACCTTTGATCGCTGCATCTGTCAGTACACGTGTAGTTTCTTGGAACGAAGCCGCCGAGAGGAAGGAGTCTGTTTCCAGGGATGCTTTCGTAATACCGAGCAGGATTGGTTTAGCAACCGCTGGCTCTTTATCACTAAGAATCGCAATTTTGTTAGCTCTTTCGTACTCATGCGTATCTACGAACGATCCTGGCAACAGCGTTGTATCCCCTGCATCTACGATGCGGATTTTACGCAGCATTTGACGGATCATAACTTCAACGTGCTTGTCATTGATTTCTACGCCTTGGTTACGGTATACGCGCTGTACTTCCTGCAAAATGTAGTTTTGTACGCCACGTACGCCTTTAATGCGCAGCATTTCTTTTGGATCGATGGAACCATCTGTTAACTCATCGCCTGCTTCAACTTCCATGCCTTCACTTACACGTACACGGGAACCGTAGGTAACGGAGTAAACTTTGGATTCCGCCTCACCTTGAATTTCGATTTCACGACGATCTTTCGCTTCGCGAATCTCTTTAACTACACCATCAATCTCACTGATTGTTGCTTGACCCTTAGGATTACGAGCTTCAAACAACTCCTGGATACGCGGCAAACCTTGCGTAATATCGTCTCCGGCTACACCACCGGTGTGGAATGTACGCATTGTAAGCTGTGTTCCCGGCTCACCAATGGATTGTGCTGCAATAATACCAACTGCTTCACCAATCTCCACGTGTTTACCAGTCGCGAGGTTGCGACCATAACACTTCTTGCAGACACCATGACTTGCACGGCAGCTGAGGACGGAGCGGATTTGCAATTTAGTAATACCTGCTTTGATGATCGCTTCTGCTTTATCGGAGTCAATCAATTCATTGCGACCTACAATGATTTCTTTCGTTTCCGGATGACGAAGAGTCTCGAAGCAGTATCTGCCTTCAATACGGTCGTAGAGATCTTCGATAACTTCTTTACCATCCTGGATACGACTTACCGTAAAGCCTTTATCTGTACCACAATCATCATCACGCACAATTACGTCTTGGGCTACGTCTACGAGACGACGAGTCAGGTAACCTGAATCGGCTGTACGCAGGGCTGTATCCGCCAAACCTTTACGCGCTCCGTGAGTGGAGATAAAGTACTCGAGTACCGTCAGACCTTCACGGAAGTTCGATTTGATTGGGAGTTCGATAATACGACCGGATGGGTTGGCCATCAGACCACGCATACCGCCCAATTGGGTGATTTGCGATTTGTTACCCCGTGCTTTGGAGTCTACCATCATCATGATCGAGTTGTATCGATCCATGGACTTCATCAGAATCTCAGTGATGTCATCTTTGGATTTTGACCAGATATCAATGATACGGTCATAGCGCTCTTCATTCGTAATCAGACCACGACGGTACTGGTTCGTAACGATTTGTGCCTTTTCCTCAGACTGTCTAAGAATTTCAAACTTCTCAGGTGGAACGATAACATCAGATACCGCAACCGTAATACCGGCACGTGTAGAGTATGTGAATCCAAGTTGTTTGATTTTATCCAAAATAACGGCTGTTTCCGTTGTGTGATAAATTTCAAAACAACGTGCAATGATGGAGCCGAGGTATTCTTTACCGACACCGCCAGCCAGAGGAGCATTCATAATAGCTTCTCTGAGATCAGCACCTTTTTCATATACAAATGAGTGATCTGCAGTACCTTGGTACAGGTTAGCACGAGTCGCATCATTGATATACGGGAAGCTTGCCGGGAAAATTTCATTGAAGATAATTTTACCGATAGTTGTCAGCAACATTCCTTCTTGCTGCTCTTCCGTGAAGCTTGTTTTACCAAGCGCCTTAACCGGAATAGCTACACGCGCATGCAGACCAGCAGTACCACGTTGGTATGCCGATACAGCTTCGTTAACTGTACGCAAGATCATACCTGTGCCCTTTTCTTCCTTGTTGTCCATAGTGAGGTAGTAAGAACCAAGCACCATATCCTGGGAAGGAGTAACAACCGGTTTACCGTCTTTCGGGTTCAAAATGTTACCTGATGCGAGCATCAGGATACGCGCTTCCGCTTGAGCTTCAGCAGACAACGGAACGTGCACGGCCATTTGGTCACCGTCAAAGTCGGCATTGTATGCCGTACATACGAGTGGGTGAAGACGAATTGCTTTACCTTCAACGAGAATCGGTTCAAATGCTTGAATACCGAGTCTGTGAAGCGTAGGGGCACGGTTCAACAGAACCGGATGCTCCTTGATTACTTCTTCAAGAACATCCCATACTTCAGGACTTACACGCTCAACTTTACGTTTTGCGCTCTTGATGTTGTGGGCAAGGCCTTTATTAACGAGCTCTTTCATAACGAAAGGCTTGAACAGTTCCAGTGCCATATCTTTTGGCAGACCACACTGATACATTTTCAGGTAAGGTCCGACAACGATAACGGAACGACCAGAATAATCAACCCGTTTACCCAGCAAGTTCTGACGGAAACGTCCTTGTTTACCTTTCAGCATGTGGCTGAGGGATTTCAAAGGACGGTTACCAGGACCCGTTACCGGGCGTCCGCGACGACCATTATCGATCAATGCGTCAACAGCTTCCTGCAACATCCGTTTTTCATTTTGCACGATAATATCTGGCGCGCCCAGATCAAGCAGACGTTTCAGACGGTTGTTCCGGTTAATTACACGGCGATACAGGTCATTCAGGTCAGACGTTGCAAAACGTCCACCATCCAGCTGTACCATTGGACGAAGTTCCGGCGGGATAACAGGAAGTACATCCATGATCATCCACTCTGGCTTGTTGCCGGAGTTGCGGAATGCTTCGATAACTTCCAGACGTTTGATCGCACGATTACGACGTTGTCCTTGTGCAGTGCGGAGCTCTTCCTTCAGGAATTCAAGCTCTTTATCTATATCAAGGTCTTGAAGCAGTTTTTTAACCGCTTCTGCGCCCATGCCAGCCTGGAAACCATATCCGTATTTTTCACGGTAGCTGCGGTATTCTTTCTCGGACAACAGCTGTTTTTTCTCCAGTGGAGTTTCTCCTGGATCAGTTACAACATATGATGCAAAATAAATAATCTCTTCGAGTGATCTTGGAGACATATCCAGCGCAAGACCCATACGGCTCGGAATACCTTTGAAGTACCAGATATGCGATACCGGAGCAGCGAGCTCAATATGGCCCATCCGTTCGCGGCGTACTTTCGCACGTGTTACTTCAACACCACAACGATCACAGACAACGCCTTTATAACGGACGCGTTTGTATTTACCGCAATGACATTCCCAGTCTTTTGTAGGGCCAAAAATCTTTTCGCAGAACAGCCCTTCTTTTTCCGGTTTCAACGTACGATAGTTGATCGTTTCCGGTTTTTTCACTTCTCCGCGGGACCAAGAACGAATTTTCTCTGGGGAAGCAAGCCCGATCTTCATGTATTCGAAATTGTTGACGTCCAACAAGGAGCAACCCTCCTTAACCAATTCCTGTATTCTAGGTTACGCCCTCTCCGGCCGAAGCCGGAGCGAGACGCGAGCCTGATGAAAAACGCCGGTCATCATGCGCTCGAAGCGGTTATTCCGCTCCGACCTCTGTACCCTCAAGGTTGAGGCTGAGCTTATCGCTCGCAGCGTCATCTTCATCGTCCATTTCTCTCATTTCAATCTCTTGCTCATCTTCACTCAAAATCTTAACGTCCATACCCAAGCTTTGCAGCTCTTTGATCAATACTTTGAATGACTCAGGAACGCCTGGTTCCGGAACATTCTCGCCTTTGACGATGGATTCATACGTTTTAACCCGACCAACAACATCATCGGACTTAACAGTCAAGATTTCTTGCAGTGTATAAGCCGCACCGTATGCCTCAAGCGCCCATACTTCCATCTCCCCGAAACGCTGTCCACCGAATTGGGCTTTACCACCCAATGGCTGTTGCGTAACAAGTGAGTAAGGACCCGTGGAACGGGCATGGATTTTATCATCAACCATGTGTGCCAATTTGATCATGTGCATGACACCCACAGTAACTTCACGTTCAAACTCTTCACCTGTACGACCATCATACAGGACGGTTTTACCATTACGTTGCATACCTGCTTCTTCCATCGTATCGAAGACGTCATACTCCTTCGCTCCGTCGAATACAGGAGTTGCTACGTGAATACCCAGTTGCATCGCAGCCATACCCAAGTGAACCTCGAGTACTTGACCGATGTTCATCCGGGAAGGTACGCCCAGTGGGTTAAGAACGATCTGAACAGGTGTACCATCTGGCAGGAAAGGCATATCTTCTTCCGGCAAGATGCGGGCCACGACCCCTTTGTTACCGTGACGTCCGGCCATTTTGTCACCCTCGGAGATTTTCCGTTTTTGAGCGATATAGACACGAACGAGTTGGTTAACACCTGGAGGCAGCTCATCACCGTTTTCACGGGTAAATACTTTCACGTCTACTACGATACCGTCAGTACCATGTGGTACACGCAAGGAAGTATCACGTACTTCACGTGCTTTCTCACCGAAGATCGCGTGCAAGAGACGTTCTTCTGCAGTCAGCTCCGTTACACCCTTAGGCGTTACTTTACCAACCAGAATGTCGCCAGCGCTAATCTCAGCACCGATGCGGATAATACCGCGCTCATCCAAGTTACGCAACGCTTCTTCCCCAACGTTAGGGATATCACGTGTGATCTCTTCAGGTCCGAGCTTGGTATCACGTGCTTCTGACTCATACTCCTCGATATGGATCGATGTGTATACATCTTCCTTAACGAGTTTTTCACTGAGCAAGATCGCATCCTCGTAGTTGTAACCTTCCCAAGTCATGAAGGCAACAACGACGTTACGTCCCAGAGCCAATTCACCCATTTCCGTTGAAGGACCATCAGCGAGGATATCGCCAGCTTTTACAGCGGCACCTCTTTTGACAATCGGACGCTGGTTAATGCATGTTCCTTGGTTCGAACGCATAAATTTGTGTAATTTATATTTAACGATATCGCCTTTGACTTCCTGACCGTCCACTTCTTCAACACGACGGAGCCAAATTTCGTTCGCAGAAGAACGTTCAATAATTCCGTCATAATCGGAGACAATACATACACCAGAATCTTTTGCAGCTTTGTGCTCCATACCTGTTCCTACAAGTGGTGCTTTAGGAATCAAGAGTGGAACCGCCTGCCGCTGCATGTTGGATCCCATGAGTGCACGGTTGGAGTCATCGTTCTCAAGGAACGGGATAAGCGCTGTAGCGACGGATACAACCTGTTTAGGAGATACGTCCATGTAGTCAACTCGCTCACTCGGCATCGTAAGGATGTTATCCGACTGTTTGTTGTAACGTACAATGATCGCTTCTTCTTCAAATGTACCGTCTTCGTTCAACTTCGCATTCGCTTGCGCGATGACATAGTTGTCCTCTTCGTCCGCTGTCAGGTAATCAATTTGCTCGGTTACAATACCTGTCTTCGGATCAACCCAACGATATGGAGCTTCAATGAAGCCATATTCATTCACACGGGCGAACGTAGACAAGGAGTTGATCAAACCGATGTTCGGTCCCTCTGGAGTCTCGATTGGACACATCCGGCCATAGTGGGATGGATGGACGTCACGCACTTCCATACCTGCGCGCTCACGTGTCAAACCACCGGGTCCGAGTGCGGACAAACGACGTTTATGTGTCAACTCACCCAGTGGGTTCGTTTGATCCATAAACTGTGACAACTGGGAACTACCAAAGAACTCTTTAATCGATGCAATAACAGGACGTATGTTGATCAATGCCTGTGGTGTAATTACGTTAGCATCCTGAATGGACATTCTCTCACGAACCACACGCTCCATACGGGACAAACCGATACGGAACTGATTCTGCAGGAGTTCACCCACCGAACGCAAACGACGGTTACCCAGATGATCGATATCATCCGTGCTACCAATCCCCTGCAGAAGGTTAAGGAAATAACTGATGGAGGAAATGATATCCGCCGGCGTCACGTTTTTAACGGACTTGTCAATGATTCCATTGGCAATCAGTTTAACCACTTTACCATCTTCAGTTGGTGAGAACACATCAATCGTTTGCATAGGGATATCATTGGCATCCAAAACGCCGTTACCCACGTGATACGTGCGGAACCCAACGCTTTTCTCAAGATACGGCATGATTTCATCCAACAAGCGACGATCAACCATTTGACCTGCTTCAGCGATGATTTCACCTGTTTCAGCGTCCACAAGTGACTCAGCCAAACGCTGGTTAAACAAACGGTTTTTGATGTGAAGCTTTTTATTCATTTTGTAACGACCTACATTAGCCAGGTCATAACGTTTTGGATCAAAGAAACGCGCTACGAGCAAGCTTTTCGCATTATCAAGCGTTGGCGGCTCGCCCGGACGAAGACGCTCATAGATCTCAATGAGTGCTTTCTCCGTGGAATCCGTGTTGTCTTTGTCCAGTGTGTTGCGAATATATTCGTCATTACCGAGCAGATCCAAAATCTCAGCATCTGTGCCAAAACCAAGTGAACGCAGGAGAACCGTAACTGGTATTTTACGTGTACGGTCGATCCGGACGTAAACAACATCCTTCGCGTCCATCTCCAGTTCCAGCCAAGCGCCGCGGTTAGGAATAACTGTAGCGGTATACGTTTTTTTGGCATTTTTATCTACTTTGGTACTGAAGTAAACGCTAGGAGAGCGAACCAACTGGCTGACAATAACCCGTTCCGCACCATTAATAATAAATGTGCCCGTGTTGGTCATCAGCGGGAAATCTCCCATGAATACTTCCTGCTCTTTGACTTCGCCGGTTTCCTTATTAATGAGCCGGACTTTGACCCGAAGCGGTGCTGCATAAGTAACGTCACGTTCCTTCGCGTCGTCTACTGTATACTTCGGTTCACCGAGACTGTAATCGATAAATTCCAAAATCAAGTTACCTGTGAAATCCTGGATCGGCGAGATATCCTGGAACATTTCGCGCAACCCTTCCTCCAAAAACCAATCATAGGATTTTTGTTGGATTTCGATCAGGTTCGGAACTTCGAGTATCTCGTTAATTCGTGCATAACTGCGCCGAGTGCGTCGACCATATTGAACAAGATGTCCTGCCAACTTAAACTCACCCCTCAATGTCTACTCACTTTAAAAATTTCGTTGCGAACCTCTGTTTGTAACCTTATAATGGTACACATACAGAGCAAAGCAATGCATCCACAAATAAAGAAAAGCCCTTACTCGAAATGTCGTTCGAAAAAAGAGCAACTTTGATCGGCGGATGTCTTTCCAAATCATTCTTATCCCCAGTTTGCCCAAAATGTACATATTATACGCCAAACGTAGGCATAATAAGCCCGTTCGGCGTAAAAAAAGGTTGACATTTTTAGTTAGCTAAAGCCAAGTAGGGCATCTTAATACTGACATTTTACAATAATACCACGACCTGAATTTCAAGTCAATAGTCCTATTGCAAAAAAAATGATCCCCTGCTTACTTTACAAACTCGGATTTAGCTTTTAGTAGATGCTTCTTCCGCTTTCACCGCTTTAAAAATCCGATAGCCTTTATCCTTCGTCACTTCTTCCACTCGTCCAAACAAAGATTCCAATTTCGCTTTCGCTGATGGGGCCCCCTGCTTTTTCTGAATGACAATCCATAACGAACCGCCTACCTTCAAATGACGATGTGCCTGTTCGAAAATAGCATGAACCGTTTCTTTCCCAGCCCTTATAGGTGGATTGGTCAGTACAACGTCAAAATCTTGCTTTTTTACTTCAGCCAGTAGATTACTTTGCAATACCGTAACATTGCTGATTCCGTTTGCTTTTGCATTTTCCCTGGAAAGTTCAACGGCTCTCTCGTTGATATCGATCATGGTGACATGCCCATCCGGTACAAGCTTGGCTGCTGTAAGACCCATCGGGCCATACCCGCAACCCACATCGAGAACATGAGCTCCTGGTGGCAACTCTATCGCATCAATCAATACTCTGCTGCCATAATCGATTCCGTTTTTAGAAAACACACCGGCGTCCGTCACGAGTCGCAGACTGAATCCGCGAAGAACCGCTTCAGTTGCTCTGCGATCATGCGCTACTTGCGGTTTGTCCGAATAATAATGATTGGACATGCCCTCACTCACTTTCCATTTACAATTACAGCAACAAACCCCTTGATATAAGTCAAGGGGTTTGTTGTTTTGTTCATCTAGCTTATAAAAGCTAAATTATTTAACTTCGATTGTAGCGCCAGCTTCTTCGAGCTTAGCTTTAACCGCTTCTGCTTCTTCTTTAGCAACTTTTTCTTTCAATGCTTTTGGAGCGTTGTCAACCAGTTCTTTTGCTTCTTTCAGGCCAAGACCTGTGATTTCGCGAACTGCTTTGATAACGTTGATTTTGGAAGCACCAGCGCTAGTCAAGATTACGTCGAACTCGGATTGCTCAGCTTCAGCAGAAGCTACTGCACCTGCAGCAGCTACTGGAGCTGCAGCAGTTACGCCGAATTCTTCTTCGATTGCTTTAACAAGATCGTTCAATTCCAGTACAGTCATGCCTTTGATTGCTTCCAAGATTTGCTCTTTACTCATGAGTGAACCTCCATATATAATATTATTTTTTTTAAATTCATTTGCCACCTAAGCAGCGTTCAGACCAAGTTGCTTACGCGCCTTGTTCTTCTTTCTCTGCAACTGCTTTAACCGCAAGCGCGAAGTTGCGCACTGGCGCTTGAAGCACGCTGAGGAGCATGGAGAGGAGTCCATCGCGGGATGGCAATTCTGCCAACGCCTTAACTTCTTCTACTCCGATTACGCGACCTTCTACGACTGCACCTTTCAATTCCAGTGCATCGTTCTTTTTCGCGAAGTCGTTCAGAATTTTAGCTGGAGCCACAACGTCATCTACGCTGAATGCAATTGCAGTAGGACCTGTAAGAACACTATCGAGTTCTGTCAGTTCTGCTGCTGCAGCTGCACGGCGAAGCAACGAGTTTTTCAGCACTTGGAATTCGATCCCTGCTTCACGAAGTTGCTTACGCAACTCAGTTACTTGGGCAACGTTCAATCCGCGATAGTCAACAACAACAGTTGTAACGCTCTCGCGCAATTTTGCTGTTACTGCATCAACGGACTCTTGTTTTGCTTGAATCACTTTTGCGTTTGCCAATCTGTACACCTCCTGATCAAATTTATCCCATTAAGAAAAGCCTCCGTAGATTCACGAAGGCTTGATATATACTCATCATCGATTTGCATCGTTCTAAGTTCTATAATCACACCTCGGCAGGAAATTAAGCCAAATGGCACCTACTGTCTACGGTAAGCATATTCAAATGTCAACGGTCAGTCACTCGGACTCACAACTTTTATATCTTATCAAAACAGGTCAACCCTGTCAAGAACTATTATCTAAAAGCTGCTGCGTTCACACGTGCGCCAGGGCCCATCGTGGAAGAAAGACTAACATTCTTCAGATAAACACCTTTTGCTGCCGCCGGTTTAGCACGATTCAGAGCTTCCATGAGAGCTTTAAAGTTCTCATTCAGTTGCTCAGAAGAGAAAGAAGCTTTACCGATCGGTGCATGAATTTGACCTGCACGATCCAGACGATATTCGATTTTACCGGCTTTAATTTCTTGAACAGCCTTAGTTACATCGAAAGTTACCGTTCCGGCTTTAGGGTTAGGCATCAGACCTTTACCGCCGAGCAGTCGGCCCAATTTACCTACTTCACTCATCATATCTGGTGTCGCTACGCAGACGTCGAATTCGAACCAGCCTTGTTGGATTTTGTTGATCATGTCTGCATCACCAACATAGTCCGCGCCAGCCGCTTCCGCTTCTTTCGCTTTGTCACCTTTTGCAAATACCAATACGCGTTGTGTTTTACCTGTGCCGTGTGGCAAGACAACAACACCACGTACAGCCTGGTCTTGCTTACGAGGGTCTACACCCAAACGAACTGCCGCTTCGATTGTTTCATCGAATTTTGCAGTAGCTGCCTTTTTCACAAGCTCTACAGCTTCTGAAGGCTCGTAAGTTGCTTCGCTGTCAATCAGCTTAGCAGCTTCCAGGTATTTTTTACCGTGTTTAGCCATGTTTTATTCCTCCTTTGTGGTGTTAGCGGATATACCTCCCACATCAACCGGTCGCGAATCGACCGGTTTTACGAAGCCATGTTTCTTATGAAAATTAGTCTTCGATGGTGATACCCATGCTGCGGGCAGTACCTTCGACCATACGCATAGCAGACTCAACGTCAGCTGCATTCAGGTCAGGCATTTTTTGTTCTGCGATTTGACGAACCGCATCACGTTTAACAGTAGCAACTTTTTTCTTGTTCGGTTCGCCGGATCCTTTTTCAACTTTAGCTGCCACTTTCAACAGAACTGCTGCTGGTGGAGTTTTAGTGATGAAAGTAAAGGAACGGTCCTCGAATACAGAAATTTCAACTGGAATAATCAATCCCGCTTGATCAGCAGTACGAGCGTTGAATTCTTTACAGAATGCCATGATGTTGACACCTGCTTGACCCAAAGCTGGACCTACTGGTGGTGCTGGGTTTGCTTTACCTGCTGGAATCTGCAGTTTTACCATTTTAATAACTTTTTTCGCCATGATTGACACCTCCTTGCAAAATAGTGGTTAACGGGCTTTTCAACCCTCCCACAAGAAACTTGAAGAGACTATATCTTCTCCACTTGCGTATATTCCAACTCAAGCGGTGTTTCCCGTCCAAACATGTTCACGTGCACTTTTAACTTGCTTTTGTCTACCAAAATTTCTTCCACGGAGCCTACAAAATTCGCAAAAGGACCGACTTTAATACGTACGGATTCCTTAATCTCGAACTCAATTTTCGGCTTAGGTTCAACCATACCCATGTGCTTCAGAATTTGTTCCACTTCTTCAGGCAACAAGGCAGTTGGTTTGGACCCAGAACCTGTCGAACCGACAAATCCTGTAACCCCAGGTGTGTTGCGAACAACATACCAAGAATCATCCGTCTGTACCATTTCCACCAAGACATAACCGGGGTAAACTTTACGCATAACGGTTTTTTTCTTACCGTCCTTGTTTACCACTTCTTCTTCCATAGGAACAAGAACGCGGAATATCTTGTCTTCCATGCCCATAGACTCTACGCGTTTTTCTAAATTGGCTTTGACCTTATTCTCATACCCTGAATAGGTATGAACGACGTACCATCTTTTTTCCATATCAAGCCACCGGAACCCTTCTTAAATAATCGCTTCGATCACAAAGGAG
Organism: Paenibacillus sp. Z3-2; assembly: GCF_054161325.1. Lineage (NCBI taxonomy): Bacteria > Bacillati > Bacillota > Bacilli > Caryophanales > Paenibacillaceae > Paenibacillus > Paenibacillus sp. Z3-2. The sequence goes on from NZ_CP096397.1 coordinate 5,821,243, forward strand.
ATGCCAATGTCAATGACCCAAAAAAACAGCGTCATAACCACAACAGTACCAAGTACGATCAATGTGTAGTTGGTCAGCTCTTTACGATTAGGCCAGCGAACTTTTTTAAGTTCAGCCCAGCTTTCTGTGAAAAAGGAAATCAGAGATTTGAAACTTCGTTTCACGCCGACACCTCCAAAAACTATCTGGTTTCGCGATGAGAAGTCTGCTCGTTACAAAACTTGCAAAATTTCTTCATCTCCATGCGGTCGGGGTGATTACGCTTGTTTTTTGTCGTAGTGTAATTTCTTTGTTTGCAGTTAGTACAAGCCAAAGTAATAATTACCCGCATGATGTACACCTCCCGAAGACTTCCACATTCAAGCAGAGTCTCTAAATTGATCCTGAAAAAAAGCCATAAATTTAGGCCTACCTAAAACACTTTATCACAAGGGTATAACCATGTCAATGAAAGAATAGCCTTTCATTCATTGGGTATTACTTCCGTACAACTTACTCTTGTTTCAAATCTCTGTTTTCCTCTTCTCCTGCATGGACCGAGCGATTACTAGTATAAACATTCTTTGATTTTATAAACTTGAGACACTAAAAAAAGACTCGAACACCGAGCCTTTTCCGTCAACGACAACATGTGTTTAATTATCTCGAACTTCCAGGTACTTTTCAAGTTTGCGCTTAACGCGCTGAAGAGCATTATCAATGGACTTCACATGTCTGTCCAAATCTACTGCAATCTCTTGATAAGATCTCCCGTCCAGATACAACATCAATACTTTACGTTCCAGATCACTTAGAATCTCGGACATCTTATCTTCCAGGCCCACAAACTCTTCCTGATTGATGATAAGTTCTTCCGGATCACTGACCTGGGTTCCACAAATCACATCGAGTAACGTACGATCAGACTCTTCGTCATAAATAGGCTTGTCCAGAGATACATAAGAATTAAGCGGAATATGTTTCTGACGTGTTGCTGTCTTAATCGCCGTGATGATCTGTCTTGTAATACACAGTTCGGCAAAAGCCTTGAACGAAGCCAGCTTGTCCCCTTTGAAATCTCGAATGGATTTGTAGAGGCCAATCATTCCTTCTTGAATAATATCTTCCCGGTCTGCCCCAATCAGAAAATAAGATCTTGCCTTGGCGCGTACAAAGTTACGATATTTGTTAATCAAAAACTCCAGCGCTTCGCTTTCACCTTCACGGACCGCTTCGACAATGTCTTCGTCACTTTGGTAATCATACTTTGATAACATGATATCTTTGAGGTCGACACTCACAGACAATCCCTCCGGCTGCAACGCAAGGTACCCCGTTACTCTACTCTATGAAATATACGATCAGTATATATGATGGTACCTCACACCGTCAACCACGCTCTGCCTAAAAAAGAACATCAATAACATAATTGTCAAGAGTTTCAATATTCTAAAATTTGTAAATAGGAACAGTCATTCCCGTCTCCAGCGTTCAAACTCTTTCAAAACATCCGGACTTAACTTGCCTCCAAGTGTATTCCGTGTTGTCTTCGCCTGATCTTCTTCCAGTCGTTTCTTTAATTCTTTTTCGTTCTGCTCTACTTCAATCAGCAACTCCCTTGCAGATACGCGCAGCGCCCCCTGTCCGAATATGACATGTTGCTCTACCATATCGCTCGTAGCCACATAGATTTGGCGTCTTCGCATGCTTAGTTCCCGAACGAGTCTCTCAATGCATTCGTCTGCCGTCTCTTTTTCCTTTGTAAAATAAATCTGCACTTTGCTCTGTGTAAAGGATTTACCGAGTCCAGGCACGAGGTAGGCGTCAAACACAACAATGACTCGACGGCCAGAGAAGGCCTGGTAGTCAGCGAGACGAAAGAGAAGCCTGTTGCGCGCCTCTTCCAACCCACTTTCCGCCAGTCTGGTTAATTCCGGCCAGTCGCCAATCATGTTGTACCCGTCTACAAGAAGCACATCACGGGAGTCAGCCATATCTTCTATGCCTGCGCTTGACGTGACCGGAGCACTTCATACATGACAACCCCCGCTGCCACGGAAGCATTCAGGGAATTAATCTGACCTTGCATCGGTAATTTGATCAGCACATCGCATTTCTCGCGAATGAGTCGTCCCATTCCCTTGTTTTCATTGCCGATTACCAGTGCGACAGGACCGGTAAAGACGCTGTTACCAAAGACGCCTTCATGAGCAGTGACATCTGTCCCCACAACCCATACACCTTCCTCTTTGAGGCGATCAATGGTCTGGCCGAGATTACTTACACGAGCCACAGGTACATACTCCACGGCGCCTGCTGACGTTTTGGATACCGTCACTGTTACCGCTGCAGAGCGACGTTTGGGTACAATAACACCATGCGCTCCTGTGCAGTCTGCTGTCCGCAAAATGGACCCCAGATTATGAGGATCTTCAATCTCATCCAACAGGATCAGGAAAGGATGCTCATTTTTCGCTTTCGCTGCGGCAAGAATGTCTTCTACCTCCACATAAGCGTAAGGTGCCGCTTGTGCGACTACCCCCTGATGCTGAATGCCTGGTACGGTTTGATCCAATTTACGCTTGTCCACGTGTTGAATGACAATACCGAGTTTTTTAGCTTCCGAGATAATAGGTTGAGTCAGATGTTTCTGTGCTGTATCCGCAATCCATATTTTATTAATGGTCCGGCCTGAACGCAGCGCCTCCGTCACGGAGTGTTTACCGGCGATCCATTCTTCTTCCATCGTTGTTCGATCCTCTCTATAATGCGTTGTTTTGTTGAAATTTCTATTTTTTTGTCGGTGATGGCGATTGTTGTTCCGCTTGCTCAATGCCAAGCCCGATCAGTTCAATCATGCGTTCATGACAACCACTACTGTAGAGATAACCAATGAGGCACTCAAATGCCGTGGCATGTCTGTATTCTAAAACATCTGCATTTTTGGGGATACTACCGGACTTGGCATTCCTTCCTTGCCGGACGATATCCCGTTCTTCTTCCGTCAGTTCAGCCTCAATACTTGAAAGTATGCGGCTCTGTGCCTTCGCTGATACCAATCCGGTTGCACTACGGTGCAGATGATTGGGACGCATGTTAGCCTTTGACAACAGATACTGACGAACTGCCACCTCATATACCGCATCACCAATATAGGCCAGCGCAATAGGAGGAATCAACCTCGCAGGTCTGGAAGGGGGATATGGGAACCATCCTCCTTCTGTACCCTGCTCCTGTTGTTTTGGTGTATTCGAATGGCCCTCGCTCATTTGCGCCGCCATCTCATCCCCTGGGCAGTATCCTCAAGCAGGATGCCACGCGCAGACAATTCATCGCGAATTTCATCCGCTCTTGCCCAGTTTTTGGACTTGCGTGCTTCCACACGTTCTTCAATCAGACGCTCCACTTCTTCATCCAACAGTTCTGGCTCTGCGTCAGTATAGATGCGCAGTACAGCATTCAGTTCGTTGAACAATTCGAGGAGTGCACGAATGTCAGCCGCATTAACTACTTCTTTCTGCAACAGTTGGTTGGCTTCCCCAGTCCACTCAAACATAGCTGTGATTGCATCAGGTGTATTGAAATCGTCCTGCATCTTCTCGTGATACTGCTGACGGATTTGGTCGAGTCTTGCCGCAAAATCTGCTGAGATATCCTGATCTACGGATACCGCATTCAGACGATGGTTCAGGTTACCCACGGCATTGGCAATCCGATCCACACTGTTTTGTGCCTGCTCCATCGTATCATCCGTGAAGTTCAATGGGTTGCGATAGTGGGTGGACAACATGAAATAACGAATAGCTTCGCGTTTATATTGATTCCGCAAGTCTTTAACGAGAACACCATTGCCGAGTGATTTCGACATTTTCTCGTTATCGATACGGATAAAGCCATTATGCATCCAATAGTTAGCTAGTGGCTTACCCGTCAATACTTCAGACTGTGCGCATTCGCACTCATGGTGTGGGAACTGTAAATCCTGTCCACCCCCATGGATATCCAGCGTATCCCCGAGGTACTCCCTAGCCATGGCGGAGCATTCGATATGCCAGCCTGGTCGACCATCGCCCCAAGGGCTGGACCAATAGATCTCACCTGGTTTGGCTGCCTTCCAAAGTACGAAATCTTCCGGATGTTCCTTGCGTTCATCCACTCCCACACGGATTCCGAATTGCAGTTCCTGCAGGTTTTGTTTCGAAAGTTTGCCGTATTCGCTGAATTTGCCTGTACGATAATAGACGTCACCGCCATTTTCATACGCAAATCCTTTTTCTACCAGTTCACGGATGAAATCAATAATCAGCGGCATGTTTTCCGTTACTCTCGGGTTGCTGCTTGCCTTGGGAATACCCAACCCCTCAAGGTCTTCATAATAGGCAGCGATAAACTTCTCCGCCACGTGAGGAACATCTGTCCCAAGTTGTTCTGCTTTGCGGATCAGTTTGTCATCTACATCGGTGAAGTTCACCACATAGTTCACTTCATGTCCTGTCTGTTCCAGGTATCCACGAACCGTGTCGAAAAAGATAACGGGTCGTGCATTCCCGATATGAATGTAGTCATATACCGTGGGTCCGCACACATACATTTTTACTTTCCCTGGCTCTTGGGGAACAAAATCCTCTTTTGTACGACTCATCGTATTATAAATCTGAAGCGTCATGGTCACTTATCCTTTCATCCTATACTGCCTTTATTAATTGTATCACCTATCACGTACAGTCTCATTTTCGCGGGTATTCTGCAGTGTACGTACTTCTTTCTGCAATCGTTCGAGTTCTTGTTGCATGCTGCGCAAGGAGTCAACGACCGGATCGGGCAACTGTTGACTGAGGCGATCTACACGTCGACCGTCCTGTTTAACAATTCTGCCCGGTATACCCACTACTGTACTGTTGGAAGGGACTTCCTTGAGCACAACGGAGTTGGCACCAATGTTACATTGATCCCCCACGCTAAATGAACCCAGCACTTTAGCTCCGGATGAGATAACCACATTATTACCAATGGTCGGATGTCTCTTTCCTTTTTCTTTCCCTGTTCCGCCAAGGGTAACCCCCTGATAGATAACGACATCATCGCCAATCTCACATGTTTCTCCAATAACGACGCCCATTCCATGGTCAATAAACAACCGATTTCCGATCGTAGCTCCAGGGTGTATCTCAATTCCTGTCATAAAACGACTCACCTGCGAAATGAACCGGGCAAACGAGAACCATCTTCGCTTGTATAAAAAGTGAGCGATCCTGTGGGCCCATATCGCATGCAGCCCTGAGTAGGTAAATACCACTTCAAACCATCCCCGAGCTGCCGGATCGTTTTCGAACACCGCCTGGATATCTGATCTGATCTTCTTGAACATGCTCGTTCCCCTCTTGTTCAGGTTCCCGTCCTCCGGCTTACCGGACGGCGCGTTCCTTGGTAGTGTACTGCACACTCGCCTAAACAAAAAAACGCCTCTGCAGCTATTTCAGCTGCAGAGGCGTTTATCGCGGTCCCACTCTGCTCGGTCCATTCTTAATAGAATGAGCCCTCAAGCGGTTTGGTAACGGAAACCAATCGTCACAACCTATCCTAACGTTTTCCTTATCATGATCGACAAAGGCGGGGCTGGATTCGGCTATGCAGCTCACGGGCGCATTTCGACTGCTGGACAGTGGATGGCTCACAGCCACCGCAAACAAAGAAATCTCTCTTTGCTGCGGGACCATCCTCTCTGAATCTGTCCGGGTCAGTCTACTCCTCCCGATCTTTGCTGTTCTATTAGATAAATCATATCATTTAATCGTTGTGTTGTTATTATAGCGAAAAGGCCTGAGACTGACAATAACCTTCCTTCGTATCCATGGAAAATAAACTCTGTTCAGATCCAAATAACCGGGAGTTCTTGATTAAGCACCCTTTACTTGTGCAAGCAAACGTTCGATCACCGTATCACGGCCTAGCAGGACGATCGTTTGATTCAGATCCCGTCCATGCGTCTGTCCAGTCAAAGCAACACGGATTGGCATAAAGAGCTGTTTGCCCTTTAAGCTGGTCTCTTTCTGCACTTCCTTGATCAATGCAGCCATTTTGCTTGGCGTGAATTCTTCGCTAGCCTGCACTTTATCCGCAAATGCCTTCAGCACCGTTGGCACTTGCTCCTCAGCAAGTACAGCTTCTCCTTCACTTTCCAGCTCCAGATTGGAACGGAAGAACACTTCTGACAATTCCACGATATCAGAGGCAGAATTCATCTGCTCCTGGTAGAGATGTACCAAAGTATATACCCATTCTTTTTGTTCAGCAGACAGCTCGGAAGGAATCCGTCCAGCCTTTTGCAGATGCGGAATGGCCATTTCGGCAATACGTTCCGGGTCAGCATGTTTGATATAGTGGTTGTTCAAGTGAGCCAGCTTGTGCGTGTCAAATACCGCCGGGCTCTTGGACAGACGTTTCGTATCAAAAATGGAGATCAGTTGCTCTTGCGAGAAGATCTCTTCTTCCCCTTCTGGCGACCAGCCGAGCAGGGAAATGAAGTTAAACATCGCTTCAGGCAAATAGCCGAGTTGGTCATACTGCTCAATAAACTGAATAACAGACTCATCCCGTTTACTCAGCTTCTTGTGGTTTTCATTCACGATCAGCGTCATATGACCAAATTGCGGCGGCTCCCAGCCGAGCGCTTCATAGATCATCAGTTGACGCGGCGTGTTCGAGATGTGATCTTCCCCACGCAGAACGTGGGAGATCTTCATCAAATGATCATCCACAGCAACGGCATAGTTGTATGTGGGAATGCCGTCCTTTTTCACAATGACGAAGTCACCGGATTCCTTGCTGTTGAACGAGATTGTGCCTTTAACCATGTCATCAAACGTATATGTGCGCTCTTCCGGCACACGGAAACGAATACTTGCTACGCGGCCTTCCGCTTCAAATGCACTGATTTGCTCTGAAGTAAGCTCACGGTGTTTGCCAGAATAACGCGGCGTTTCTCCACGAGCTGACTGTTCCTCGCGCTCTTGCTCCAATTCTTCTTCCGTGCAGAAGCAACGGTATGCCAGACCTTTATCCAGCAATTCCTGCGTATATTTACGATAGAGATCCAGACGTTCCGTTTGACGGTATGGTCCGTATTCTCCGCCCACATCAATACTTTCATCCCACTCGATTCCGAGCCATTTCAGGTATTTCAGCTGGCTTTCTTCACCACCGGCAATATTCCGTTTCACGTCTGTATCTTCAATACGAATAATGAATTTACCGTTATTATGTTTGGCATATAGATAGTTAAACAGCGCCGTACGGGCATTCCCGATATGCAGGTGTCCCGTTGGGCTCGGCGCGTAACGCACACGAATTTCCGTGCTCATATGATCCCCTCCGTCACTAATTGGTTGATGATATCACACTCGAACAAGGCAAACAACGGATTGAGCAGCAATGCCCTCTCCCCGTCCCGGGAATCCCAGTTGCTCTGTAGTTGTTGCTTTCACGTTCACCTGCGTTACATCCGCTTCCAGTGCCTTGGCAATAACCTCAGCCATCTGTGGGATGTAAGGAGCCATCTTTGGCTTTTGAGCAATAATCGTTGAATCTATATTCCCTAACCGGTATCCGCGATCCTTCACAAGCTGCCATACATGCTCCAGCAATTTCAGACTGTCGGCATCCTTGAATTCTTGATCGGTATCCGGGAAGTGCTTGCCGATATCCCCAAGTGCCAGCGCACCCAAAATGGCATCACTAATCGCGTGCAACAGCACATCTGCGTCCGAGTGACCCAACAGTCCTTTTTCATAAGGAATCGTTACTCCACCAATAATGCACGGACGTCCTTCCACCAGCTGATGTACATCAAATCCCTGTCCTACTCGTATCATCGCTTCTTCTCTCCCCCCAGCAAAAACGCGGCGTATTCCAAATCTTCCGGCGTCGTTAATTTGATATTGGTATAATTGCCTTCCACAACCTTGACCGACATTCCCTGACGTTCAGCCAGCATGGCGTCATCTGTCCCCAGAAATCCGTCCTGCTCGGCTGATGCGTAGGCGGAGAGCAGGGAAGAAAGACGAAAAGCCTGCGGGGTTTGAATGCTCCACAGACTGCTGCGGTCTGGCGTCGCCGTAACGACTCCTTCCGCATTCACTTGTTTAATCGTATCCTTCACTGGGACGGCCAGTACAGCTGCTCCACCGGATATGGCGGCCTCCATGCATCCCTTGATCTGCTCATGGTTCACAAAAGGACGTACCCCGTCGTGAACGAGAACCCAATCCGTCCCAAGTGCCTCAAGGCCTTTATGGACAGAATGTTGTCTCTCTTTCCCTCCGGGGATAACACGGACACGTGAATCCAATTGGTATTCTTTTACCCAATCCTGGCAGCGTTCAACATCTGCAGCTCCTGCGACCAGCACCATCTCACGGATCTCGTCCAGCGCAGCAAATACCTCAAGCGTATGTATGAAAACGGGCTTGTCCTGCAGCAACAGAAACTGCTTGCTCTCGGTCGTCCCCATCCGGGTTCCGCGACCTGCTGCCACAATGACAACGCCCCACCCTTTATTCATGCCGCAATCCCTGCCTTGTCTGTCAGTTTATCGTCCAAAGATATACAATATCATTCAACGATACACTACCCATCATACCGCTTTATTGGGCTTTTTCCAACAGTTTCGGCTTGGCAAAAATCATTCTTCCCGCTGAAGTCTGCAGCACACTGGTCACCAGCACTTCCATCATCATGCCGATATACTCGCGTCCGCCTTCCACAACGATCATTGTTCCATCATCCAGATAGGCCACACCTTGACCGTGCTCCTTGCCGTCCTTGATGATCTGTACCATGATCTCCTCGCCTGGCAGAACAACCGGCTTGACCGCATTGGCAAGATCATTAATGTTCAGCACAGATACACCCTGGAGTTCACACACTTTATTCAGGTTAAAGTCATTGGTGACCACTTTGCCCTGAAGCACTTTAGCCAGCTTAACCAGTTTGCTGTCCACCTCGGAGATTTCCTCGAAATCCCCTTCATAGATCAGGACTTTTACATCGAGTTCCTTCTGGATTTTGTTCAAAATGTCCAGTCCACGCCGTCCTCTGTTCCGCTTGAGCAGATCCGATGAATCCGCAATATGCTGCAGTTCCTCCAGAACGAATTCCGGAATTACGATCGTACCTTCAATGAATCCGGTTTTGCATATATCGGCAATACGACCATCGATAATGACGCTGGTATCCAGAATTTTATGCTCTTCGATCCGTCTATCCTCGTCTACCTCCGGATGACCCCATCGCCCAGACATCCAGAAGGCCCCCAGATCGTCTTTCTTCGCCATGGCAAGGGTGTAGCCGGAATAGGCACTAATCACCGTCAGCACCACTTGCAGTACATCTCCTGCCGTCCCCATCCATCCCACAATAGGGTAGAGCAACAAGGCCACCAGCAATCCTGCCACAGTACCTGTGGCACCTGCAGCCAGTTCGTTCATAGGTACTTTTGCCAATGAATCAATTCCACTATGCAGCCTGTCTGCCATCAACGTACCACCAATGTTACATACAGCCATAAACATTACAGCACCCAGCAGCGTCGATATACCAGCTCCCAGTAATCCTGCTGACTGAATCCACTCAGCCATCCATGGGACCGATTTTCCTGCCAGATGATATGCCGTGTAGCCGAACCATGCACCGCACAATCCTGTAAAAGTTAAAATGCCTTTTTTCCACATTAGTCCCTGCACCTCCTTCAATGTATCTTGATCTTTATATCCAGTATGATCCAATTCCTGAATTGCTAATCCCATCCGAAAGAACTTTTTGGAAATGTTGCAATCGTCAGTTGAAAGTAGGTAAATTATTGGCATATAATGAATTCAATTCATATCCCGAGGTGAGTGGCAAAATGAGTACGCTAAGTTTACAGGCTTTCCAGGATCAAGTTTCTGAACTGTTGCTGCGTCATCGCAGTCTGATTGATGTACTGTCCAAAACAGGACAAGCCGGAGCGTCTGTTAACCGTGCGGTGTCCAAGGCCATTACCGAATGCGGCTGCATCGAGCTGCACGCCACCAAGCAGAAATATGCCCCCGAGAGCGATATCGCTCAAACGAAAGGCCTGCTAGAAACGCATGTGGAAGGTGAATTGTGTGAGAACTGCAGAGAGGTAATCAGCTCTGAACTGGGGCGAAACCTGTTCTACATGTCGGCTCTCTGCAATCTGCTGGACATCAACATGGAAGAGGTCGTGAATCACGAATCACAGAAGTGTTCGACGTTAGGGATGTTTAATCTGTCGTAAGAAGATATGTATGTCGTTCGTAAGGGTTTCTTTTACGTAAATAGATCTGAATAAGCAAAAAGCACGCATTCTCCTGTTCGGGAGAGTACGTGCTTTCTTTGTATACTGTCTGTGCTCCATACTTAACGATCGGAAGGACGGGAAGATTTCTCATCCTTGCGCTTCTTGGCTCGACTACGCGAGGCCGCTGTTCGCACATTGTGCTTCATGCCATACAAAGCGTATAACACCAGCGGAATAAAGATCAATTTGGATAACTGCTCCGGGAAAATAACAGCTACAGCTATCGCAAATAACACAACCCATGGTGCGATCCAGATTGCCTTGCGTGGCAAACCCACCTTTTTGAAATTGGGATATTTAAGCGAACTCACCATCAGGTACGACAACAGTAACGTAGCAATCATCATGCTGACCGGACCGATATCCTTGTTGAACAAGGACAGTGTGGCCAACACCCCGCCGGCTGCCGGAATCGGCAGACCTGTGAAGTATCCGGGAATTCCCGGACGAACGTTAAACCGCGCAAGACGAATGGCTCCACAGATCGGAAAAGCAGCTGTTGCGACCCAAGCGAGGATCGGCATTGAATCTTGAAACGACACCATAAATATGATCAGTGCCGGTGCTGCACCAAAGGAAACCATGTCAGACAAGGAATCCAGTTCCTTGCCGAATTCGCTTTGGGCATTGAGCGCACGTGCCACTCGGCCATCCAAACCATCCAGCAGCATCGCTACAATGACCATAATGGCAGCCAAACTGTAGTTTCCATCAATCGCAAGCAAAATTGCCATCATTCCAAGAAACAGATTACCCAGGGTAAAGAGATTCGGAATGAATCTGGTTAGCATCGTTGTTTCACCTCATCCATTTCAAGCCTTTATATAGGCAAACCTTACATCTGTCTATCGATAAACATCTGCTCCTGCAAACGTTTGAGGCCTTCCTTAATGGTCCGGGCACGAACTTCACCGATACCGTCCACTTCGTCCAGTTCTTCTATTGTAGCCATAATCACATGAGGCAATTGCTCGAATTGATCCACCAGGTTATGGATAATGACATTGGGCAGGCGGGGGATCTTATTTAATACCCGGAATCCGCGCGGTGCAACCGAATCCTCAGAAGTAGCTGCTGAGGAAGGATAGCCGAGCAGACGGACAATATGATGTGCATCCAGCAATTCATCGTCTGACAATCTTTTCAGTCCCACGATAATTTCACGGATTTTGTCATCACTGTCGTCACGGGCATAGTCTTTATACAGCAACCAAGCTTCTTCTTCCGTTGTACCCACAAGTTCTTCCATTTGCATGGAGATGAGTCGTCCCTCATTCCCCAACTCATGAATGTATCGTTTGATTTCGGTTTTGATCCGCATCACCATTTCGGTACGCTGAATCACATTGACCACTTCAGGAATCGTTACCAATTCCTCAAATTCCGAAGCACTCAGATTCGTAAGGGACTGTGTTAATACCGCTTTGTATTTCTCCAGTGTTTGAATCGCTTGATTCGCTTTGGTCAAAATAACCCCGATTTCCTTGAGGGAATACCGGAGTGTTCCCTGATACAAGGTAATGATATTCCGGCGCTGTGATATGGATACGACCAATTTACCCGTCTGCTTCGCTACACGCTCTGCCGTCCGGTGACGAATCCCTGTCTCTGAAGAAGAGATAGATGAGTCCGGGATTAACTGGGTATTGGCGTAAAGAATACGCTTCAAATCCTCGCTAAGAATAATCGCACCATCCATCTTGGCGAGTTCGTACAGATAGTTCGGGGAGAAATCACAGTTAATCGAGAATCCCCCATCCACCACTTCCATTACTTCAGGGCTGTATCCTACAACAAGCAGTGCGCCCGTCTTGGCGCGCAGCACATTTTCCAGACCTTCGCGGAAAGGTGTACCTGGTGCGATCAGCCTTAACAATTCATTCATATTATCCAGTTGGCTCGAATCTTTCATCTTGTTATGCCCCCTAATCTAAAGCAACCGCTAGTGCATCTGCCACGGTATTCACACCGATCAGTTGTATCCCGCGAGGATGTTTCCAGCCCTTTAAGCTTTTTTCCGGTAAAATGACTCGCTTGAAGCCCAGCTTTGCAGCTTCCTTCACTCGTTGTTCGGCCCGTGATACGGCTCGAACTTCACCTGTCAGACCGATCTCGCCAAAGATGACGTCGTCCGGCTTGGTCGGTACATCTCTCAAACTGGATGCAATGCAGACGGCGACTGCCAAGTCTACAGCGGGCTCATCCAGCCTTACTCCTCCAGCTACATTCAGATATGCATCCTGGGTCTGTAAAAACATGCCCATTCGTTTCTCCAGCACTGCAATGATCAGATTTAACCGATGCAGATCTACCCCTGTTGCCATACGCCGGGGAGAAGGGAAATGGGTGGTTGAGATCAATGCCTGCAATTCCACAAGCAAGGGACGTGTCCCCTCCATACTTGCAACTACCGTAGAACCCGCTACGCCCAGTGGGCGTTCCGACAAGAAGAGTTCAGACGGATTGCCCACTTCACGAAGCCCATCTTCGCCCATTTCAAAAATGCCAATTTCATTGGTTGAACCAAAACGGTTCTTCACCGCACGTAGTAGGCGATACGTATGGTGCCGCTCTCCTTCAAAATAAAGCACACAATCCACCATATGTTCTAACATACGTGGACCGGCAATGGCACCTTCTTTGGTAACATGCCCCACAAGAACCGTTGCAATGCCCCTGCCTTTCGCAATCCGCATGAACCTTGACGTACATTCCCTTACCTGTGCTACACTACCAGGCGCACTGGTAACTTCGGGAAGATATACCGTCTGAATGGAGTCGATGACAAGAAAATGCGGCTGGATCTGATCCACCGCTTCCTCTACACGTTCCATATTGGTTTCACACAGTACGTACAACTCGGCAGATAGTGCCCCGAGACGATCCGCCCGCAATTTGGTTTGCTTGACTGATTCCTCACCGGAAACATATAACACACGCAAACCCGAATGCGTTAAAGCATGGGACGTCTGCAACATCAACGTCGATTTACCGATACCCGGATCTCCACCCACCAGAACGAGTGAACCTGGAACGATTCCCCCACCCAATACCCGGTTCAACTCTCCGATTCCAGTCTGTACACGCGGTTCCTGACCGCTATCTATATCTATGATAGGAAGCGGTTTATCTTTACTGTCAAACAGGGGAGAATTTCTTCCTTGTGTTTTGACTACCGTCTCTGTTTCTTCCACCATTGAATTCCATGACTGACAACCCGGACACTTACCGTACCATTTGGGGGCTTCATAGCCGCATTCCGTACATTGAAACTTGGTTTTAACTTTGGCCACTTCAGCACTCCTATAATTAGTTTTATAACAGCATTTTGCATTATTCGACGAATTTTGCCTAAACTCCCTGACGTGCAGGGTTACTAAAAGTTTACCATTGTTTGAGATTTTTCGTAAAGGATTATCGCAAACTTTACACATGTTCCTGACATAATCATGTCCGTCTTCTGTCCAAAATGCAAAAAATCCTCCCCGGCGGAAGCCGAGAAGGATTAAGGATCACTACAAGCTGGAGCTTAACTCCAAAGCTTGCTATATATTATTTGGTTTCGATTTCCTCATTAGAAGGAACAACCACGTCTTTTTTCGTTACAGACAGTGCACCGTTCTCTTCGTCAATGAGCAACGAATCTCCTTTGGTTACATTACCTGTGAGCAACTCCTCAGACAATTTGTCTTCGATATGCTTCTGGATCGCCCGACGAAGCGGACGCGCACCGTAAGCTGGATCGAAGCCGGCTTTGGCAAGGAAATCCTTGGCATTGTCGGTGAGCTCGAAATCAACCTCGTATTCATTTAGACGTTTCCGAAGCTCCTCGCTCATGAGGGTAACAATCTCTGCAATGTGTTTCTGTTCCAGAGAGTGGAATACGATAATTTCATCAATCCGGTTGAGGAACTCTGGACGGAAGCTTTTCTTCAGCTCATCCATGACTTTACCCTTCATGTTATCGTAATCCGCACCTGCATCCACAACCGCTGTGAAGCCGAGTGTTGAGTTACGTTTGATTGCTTCGGCACCCACGTTGGATGTCAGAATAATCAGCGTATTCCGGAAGTCAACCACGCGACCTTTGGAATCCGTCAGACGACCATCCTCAAGCACTTGCAGCAAGATATTGAATACTTCCGGATGTGCTTTCTCGATCTCATCGAGCAAGACTACGGAATAGGGTTTGCGACGAACTTTCTCTGTCAGCTGGCCACCTTCTTCGTATCCAACATATCCTGGAGGCGCTCCGACGAGTCGGGAAGTCGAATGCTTCTCGCCATACTCGGACATATCGATACGGATCACTGCATTTTCATCGCCGAACATCGCCTCAGCCAGAGCACGAGCAAGTTCTGTTTTACCTACCCCTGTAGGACCGAGGAAAATGAATGAACCCATCGGACGTTTTGGATCTTTCAATCCAGCACGCGCACGACGAACTGCACGGCTGACAGACTTCACAGCCTCATCCTGGCCAATGACACGTTCATGCAGAATCGATTCCAGATTCATCAGACGTTGTGTCTCTTCTTCTTTCAGCTTGTTCACCGGAATTCCTGTCCAGTTGGCTACCACTTGTGCGATATCCTCAGGTGTTACTTCGGAATCCGTGCGACCTTGTTTTTCTTTCCATTGGTTCTTCGTTACATCCAGCTCTTCACGGATTTTTTGTTCCGTATCACGCAGAGCAGCTGCTTTTTCGAACTCCTGGCTTTGAACCGCAGCGTCTTTTTCCTTACGGATATCTTCCAGACGGCTTTCCAATTGTTTCAGGTTTGGTGGGATCGTGTAAGAGTTCAATCTTACTTTGGAACCCGCTTCATCGATCAGGTCAATCGCTTTGTCTGGCAAGAACCGGTCTGTAATATAACGGTCAGACAGTTTAACCGCCTGTACAATCGCTTCATCCGTAATTTTCACGCGGTGATGCGCCTCATAGCGGTCACGCAAACCGTGCAAGATTTGAATGGCTTCTTCCGGCGAAGGTTGATCTACAGTAATCGGTTGGAAACGACGCTCAAGCGCTGCATCCTTCTCGATGTATTTACGATACTCATCCAGCGTTGTTGCACCAATGCACTGCAATTCTCCACGAGCCAGAGCCGGTTTCAAAATGTTAGAAGCATCGATGGCACCTTCAGCTCCGCCTGCACCAATCAAGGTATGCAATTCGTCGATAAACAGGACAATGTTACCTGCTTGGCGAATCTCATCCATGATTTTTTTCAGACGATCTTCGAACTCACCACGATATTTGGTTCCAGCTACTACTGAACCCATATCCAGGGTCATTACACGTTTGTCGCGCAATGTTTCCGGAATCTCATTCGCAATGATTTTTTGTGCAAGGCCTTCAGCAATCGCTGTTTTACCTACACCTGGTTCACCGATCAATACCGGGTTGTTCTTGGTACGACGGCTGAGTACCTGAATGACACGCTCAATTTCTTTGCTACGTCCAATAACCGGGTCCAGGTTGTTCTCTCTGGCATAAGCCGTGAGGTCACGTGCCAGACTATCCAGCGTTGGTGTGCTTACATTGGCAGGTGTTCCATTATGACTGGATACAGCTTCACTGCTGCCAAGCAATTGCAGCACTTGTTGACGTGCTTTGTTCAGGCTAATACCCAGGTTGTTGAGCACACGTGCTGCAACACCCTCGCCTTCACGAATCAATCCGAGCAAGATATGCTCTGTGCCTACATAAGTGTGACCCAATTTACGAGCTTCGTCCATAGACAGTTCAATTACTTTTTTCGCACGTGGCGTATATGCAATGTTAGTAGGTTGCTCCTGGCCACGGCCAATCAGCGTTTCTACTTCATCCTGAATTTTTTCCAATCCGAGTCCCAGGCCGATCAGTGCTTTGGCTGCGATGCCTTCGCCTTCACGAATGAGGCCGAGCAAAATATGCTCAGTACCGATGTTATTATGACCGAGACGGACAGCTTCTTCCTGCGCGAGTGCGAGCACCTTTTGGGCCCGTTCCGTAAATCTTCCAAACATCATATCTCCTGCACCTCCATGGTTTTGGATAAAACGAGGGGATTCAAACAATACCCGTCGTATTCTTCATATCATTTTTGTTTGCAGCCGTGCTGCGAATAAAATCATCTGGCATGAATATATGCCTTATTATATAAAAGCCGCGATGCGGCATGAAACCATAATCAATACAATATCAGGCTAAGCTAGGACTGCTTCGCTGCATTGATCGTATCACGAATCAATTGAGCACGATAGATGTCACGCTCATCTGTGCGCATATCTTCCCCGAATGTTTTCTGCAAAAATCCCGGTTGAGTCATTACATTCAGCTCATTCATTACCGTGATGGACAGTCCATCCAGTAAACCGAGATCTACGCCAAGGCGTACATCCGATAAGCGCTGCGCAGCTTCCTTTGAATCAACTATGGATGCGTGGGACAATATGCCGTAAGAACGCATGACACGATCCGTAATTCGAAGTTTGGAGTCGGTCATCAACCGTTCTCTGGCTGTACGCTCATGACCAATCATCTGTAACACAACACCGTGCAGGTTTTCGATAACTTCCTGTTCGGTCTGCCCCAATGTAATCTGGTTAGAGATCTGGAACAGGTTACCCATTGCTTCGCTGCCTTCGCCGTAAATTCCTCTTACAGTCAATCCCACTTGGGATACTGCTGTTAATATACGACCTATCTGCTGCGTCATCACCAGAGCAGGCAGGTGCATCATAACAGACGCCCTAACACCTGTGCCTACATTGGTAGGGCAGCTGGTTAAGTATCCTCTACGATCATCAAAAGCGTAATCCACGTGCGCTTCAAACGCATCGTCTATTGCGGAAGCTTTTTCCCAGGCTTCTTTCACCTGGAACCCCGGATAGAGGCACTGGATACGAAGATGATCTTCCTCATTAATCATAATACTGACTGATTCATCCTCACTGAGAATAACCGCACCATTTCTGGATTCATTCGCAAGACTTGGACTGATGAGATGTTTCTCCACCAGCACCCGTTTGTCGAGTTCGCCAATATCGGTCAGATTCAGCGTATGAAAATCTCCAAAGGCATGAACTTCATCGTATTGAAGTACTTCGCTCAGCTTATTCAGCACCTCTTCCGATTGCTTATTGGAAGCCAGCATCGGAAAGGGAACATGCTGAAGGTTGCGTGCGATCCGGACACGGCTGCTAATGACGATTTCGGAATCAGCCGCATCACTGCGCATCCAGTCGCTGAGCGCCTTCTCTGTAAAGCGCAGATTAGGCATTACGCATCCCTCCTACTCATGAAAAACTTTACTCCTGAGCTATTCCTTTTTCAAGTTCCCTGATCTGGTCACGGATCTGAGCTGCCTCTTCAAATTCCTCTTGGGCGATGCTCTCCTGGAGTTCACGCTTCAGATCGGCAATTTGTCGCTTCACCTTGATGCGACCACCAGCTCGTGCGGGCACTTTGCCTACATGGGACGTACTGCCATGAACTCGCTTGAATAATGGGTCTAGGCGGCTGTCGAAATATTTATAACATGAACTGCAGCCGAATCGACCAATTTTACTGAATTGTGAGTATGTCATACCGCATTCTTCACACTGAAGTGCTTTTGCCGGTGGTGTTCCAGCAGATCCACTTTTGCCGGCTGGATCAAAATCGAGCAACCCGGACAAGAGGTTGTGAATGGAAAATCCATTAGATGTTCCAGGGATCATCTCCCCTTTTTCACGGGCACATGACTCACAAATATGGAATTCCGTCTTCTCTCCATTCACGATCTTCGTAAAATGAAGTGTCGCCGGACGTTTATTGCATTCTTGGCACAGCATAATGATGTACCTCCTTTGACCCCGATAGTTTTCATTTACCGAGCAAAGATATTAACATCGCCTTCAACATTCTGGCACGAATTTGATCCCGGTAAGGAAGTTTGACCAATATAACCTCTCTAGATACAGCAGCTCGCATCAACCCGGCTTCCCGCTTACTCAAGAAGCGTGCTTCTTCCAGTTGATAGATCAGACCTTCGGCAGCAGTCTGCCCGATCTCATCACCAATACTATGGTGCAAATGATTATGCAGAGCTGATTGGGCCGGTAATTCAATGCGCTGTATGCGAACATAACCACCACCGCCGCGTTTACTCTCTACCAGGTATCCCTTCTCGAGGGTAAAACGTGTGCTGATGACATAATTGATCTGGGAAGGTACACATGAAAATTGATCTGCCAGATCATTACGCTGAATTTCAACCATTCCTTCGGGACTTTCATGCAAAATACTCTTCAGATATCGTTCGATAATATCAGAGATATTACGCATCCAATCATCCTCCACTGTCTGAAACGTTAAGTCAATAAGGACCCACACGCCCCCACAGAGTACACCTTCTCTACCCATTTAACCAATCAGGGAAACAGCGAATCTTGCTTCCACAGACGTCAACAGGAGAGCGAAGGAAGCACGAAGGTCCTTTAATATTCCCTTGATCCTCCGATGAAATGAATCCCGTGTATTGGCGCTCATCCATCAGATTGCAGAAAGAAAGCTACTTAAGTATTTAAACCTTTAGTTGACTTTGACTTTCTTTGACTTTGTATACATTATAGCATATTTTGTGGGTTTGCCAAGTGGGGTCACTATTCATTTTTTACGATTTTACACGAAATATTCGCCAGACACAAAAAAACCTCCCCAAAATTGCCGGAGAAGTCCATTTGTCTTTCAATAACGCTGTATTTCTATATAAGATAATCAAGCCAAATGGCGAAGAGGAAATGATAATTAAAAGAAATCAAGCAAGTAGGTTTCCCTTTCAGGAATCGCTTGTTCCAATGCCTTGATTGCTGCTTCTGGTCCTTGAATTCTTCCGATCCGTGCCATTTCCGTCGGTCTGCGATATCCCATCAACACTGCGGTAAGGGATTGAATATCCACCTTAATGGTCTGATCATCAGAGATCGGCTCGGATGTTTTCCATATGGAAGCCGTTCCGTTCATTGCGACGTTTAATTGCCATACCCCCTCATTCCACGGAGCGTGGGCATCTTCTACCTGAAGAATAATCTGCAGCGGTGAGTCCTGGTTTGCAAATGGATACTGGGATATAAACTGCTCAACACTAACGATGCGTGCCATAAAATAAGGTACAATCTCCTGTTGAATCCGTGGGTTATCCAATTGGAAAGCAAGCGTATCACTTGCTGGCGCCTGTAACCTCACTTCCTGGATCATGGAATCATGATTGGCAATAAAGGTCCATAGCCCTTGCCTAGCCTCTTCATTCAGATAGATGATCTCTTTGATGGTAAATTTACTTTCTTTCACCTCATATAGAAGATAACCTTGTGCTTCATCATTTTCATCGTAATATACAGCCTTCTGGCTGGCCCCATTAACAAGAACTGAATTCTCCCACCGTGCATCATCCCGGACCAAGGTTCCGTTATAACGCTCAGCATAAGCGCTATATACTTGATTTAATATGCTAAGACCCGGATCGCCACGCCGAATCGTTCCAGTTGTCGCTTTTTTCGAAGGCAAATGCGCTGTAGGCACTTTATATCGTTTAAACTCAACATAGGTCTCCCATCCATACTTCCGATAGAAAGCAAAAGAGAAAGGATGCAAGAACGATATACTTTGTTTGTTACGGTTCATTTCTTCCAATGCATGCTTCAGCAGACCCGCTACCCAACCTTTGCGTCTATACTCTGGCCAGGTGGCTACACCAGCAATACCACCCATCTCGAAGGATCTACCATGAATATAGGTTTGAAAAGGGATAATGTGAAGTTTGGCTCCTAGTTGCCCTTCCTCGTATACCCCCCATATATCCTGTGACGAAAACTGACTCCGCCGCTTTTCTTTTTGTTCTTCACTCATTACCATTTGAAAAGCATATTCGGAGAGTGCCATCGCTGGTTCAAAATCATTTACCGTCAATTTCTGAATTTCCATCTCATCCTGCACCCCGTTCACTAGAATGTTCAGATCATTTTCATATGAAAGTCTGATACGCAATCTATGTATCCACTATGAGTGTGTCAGAGGATTCCTGCAAAGTCAAATAAGAGATGCTTTTGCATCCCCTAAAATAAACAAATAAAAACCACCACCGAATAACATCGGCAGTGGTTCTTTGCTTGGCGGCGTCCTACTCTCCCAGGACCCTGCGGTCCAAGTACCATCGGCGCTAGAGGGCTTAACGGTCGTGTTCGGGATGGGTACGTGTGGAACCCCTCCGCCATCGCCACCAAACGCGATTTGTCGAAGCATAGCTTCTTGAAATCAGATATGGAACTGAAAATCATACACACGTTCTGTGATGTACCGATTTTCATTTCAGAGATTGTTCTCTGAAAACTAGATTCGAAACGAAAGTTGCGATTAGAACTTGCTATTGGATAAGCCCTCGACCGATTAGTACTGGTCAGCTCCATGCATTGCTGCACTTCCACCCCCAGCCTATCTACCTCGTCGTCTTCAAGGGGTCTTACATACTGGGAAATCTCATCTTGAGGGGGGCTTCACGCTTAGATGCTTTCAGCGTTTATCCCTTCCGTACATAGCTACCCAGCGGTGCTCCTGGCGGAACAACTGGTACAC
This sequence comes from Paenibacillus sp. Z3-2, assembly GCF_054161325.1. Classification (NCBI taxonomy): domain Bacteria; kingdom Bacillati; phylum Bacillota; class Bacilli; order Caryophanales; family Paenibacillaceae; genus Paenibacillus; species Paenibacillus sp. Z3-2. Next base: position 5,842,182 of record NZ_CP096397.1, read on the forward strand.
CAGCGGTACGTCCATCCCGGTCCTCTCGTACTAAGGACAGCTCCTCTCAAATTTCCTACGCCCACGACAGATAGGGACCGAACTGTCTCACGACGTTCTGAACCCAGCTCGCGTACCGCTTTAATGGGCGAACAGCCCAACCCTTGGGACCTACTTCAGCCCCAGGATGCGATGAGCCGACATCGAGGTGCCAAACCTCCCCGTCGATGTGGACTCTTGGGGGAGATAAGCCTGTTATCCCCAGGGTAGCTTTTATCCGTTGAGCGATGGCCCTTCCATGCGGTACCACCGGATCACTAAGCCCGACTTTCGTCCCTGCTCGACTTGTAGGTCTCGCAGTCAAGCTCCCTTATGCCTTTGCACTCTTCGAATGATTTCCAACCATTCTGAGGGAACCTTTGGGCGCCTCCGTTACTCTTTAGGAGGCGACCGCCCCAGTCAAACTGCCCACCTGACACTGTCCCCGCACCGGATTACGGTACCAGGTTAGAACCTAGATACGATCAGGGTGGTATCCCAACGTTGCCTCCACGCAAGCTGGCGCTCACGTTTCAAAGGCTCCCACCTATCCTGTACAGATCGTACCCAAATTCAATATCAAGCTGCAGTAAAGCTCCATGGGGTCTTTCCGTCTTGTCGCGGGTAACCTGCATCTTCACAGGTATTAAAATTTCACCGGATCTCTCGTTGAGACAGCGCCCAAGTCGTTACGCCATTCGTGCGGGTCAGAATTTACCTGACAAGGAATTTCGCTACCTTAGGACCGTTATAGTTACGGCCGCCGTTTACTGGGGCTTCGGTTCACAGCTTCGGGATTGCTCCCTAACCACTCCCCTTAACCTTCCAGCACCGGGCAGGCGTCAGCCCGTATACTTCGCCTTACGGCTTCGCACAGACCTGTGTTTTTGCTAAACAGTCGCTTGGGCCTTTTCACTGCGGCCCCCTCGTGCTATTCACACTACCGGGGCACCCCTTCTCCCGAAGTTACGGGGTCATTTTGCCGAGTTCCTTAACGAGAGTTCTTCCGCGCGCCTTAGAATACTCTTCTCGCCTACCTGTGTCGGTTTGCGGTACGGGCACCATCACCTGGCTAGAGGCTTTTCTTGGCAGTGTGAGATCATGACCTTCGCTACTGTAATTTTCACTCCCCATCACAGCTCAGCCTTACGATGTGCGGATTTGCCTACACATCAGCCTTACTGCTTAGACGGACATCCATCAGTCCGCGTCACTACCCTACTGCGTCCCCCCATTGCTCATAACGGCTTACGGTGGTACAGGAATTTCGACCTGTTGTCCTTCGACTACGCCTTTCGGCCTCGCCTTAGGTCCCGACTTACCCTGAGCGGACGAGCCTTCCTCAGGAACCCTTAGGCTTTCGGCGGATCAGATTCTCACTGATCTTTTCGTTACTCATACCGGCATTCTCACTTGTATAATGTCCAGCGCTCCTTACGGTACACCTTCAACCCTTATACAACGCTCCCCTACCCCTGATGCAAAGCATCAAGCCATAGCTTCGGTGGTGTGTTTAGCCCCGTTACATTTTCGGCGCAGAGTCACTCGACCAGTGAGCTATTACGCACTCTTTAAATGATGGCTGCTTCTAAGCCAACATCCTGGTTGTCTGTGCAACTCCACATCCTTTCCCACTTAACACACACTTGGGGACCTTAGCTGATGGTCTGGGCTGTTTCCCTTTTGACAATGGATCTTAGCACTCACTGTCTGACTCCCGGAAGTAAGTCTATGGCATTCGGAGTTTGACTGAGCTTGGTAACCCTTGCGGGCCCCGCACCCAATCAGTGCTCTACCTCCACGACTCTGTTTTCCGAGGCTAGCCCTAAAGCTATTTCGGGGAGAACCAGCTATCTCCGAGTTCGATTGGAATTTCTCCGCTACCCCCACCTCATCCCCGCATTTTTCAACATGCGTGGGTTCGGGCCTCCAGTGCGTGTTACCGCACCTTCACCCTGGACAGGGGTAGATCACCCGGTTTCGGGTCTACGTCCACGTACTAATTCGCCCTATTCAGACTCGCTTTCGCTACGGCTCCGGCTCTTCACCTTAACCTTGCACGGGAACGTAACTCGCCGGTTCATTCTACAAAAGGCACGCCATCACCCCTAAAACGGGCTCTGACTTTTTGTAAGCACACGGTTTCAGGTTCTATTTCACTCCCCTTCCGGGGTGCTTTTCACCTTTCCCTCACGGTACTGCTTCACTATCGGTCGCTAGGAAGTATTTAGCCTTGGCAGATGGTCCTGCCGGATTCATACGGGGTTTCACGTGCCCCGCACTACTCGGGATCCGTCTCGGAGGGAACCAACTTTCAATTACAGGGCTTTTACCTTCTTTGGCGGGCCTTTCCAGACCTCTTCGCTTAACCGGTTCCTTTGTAACTCCATGTGAGACGTCCCACAACCCCAAAGAGCAAGCTCTCTGGTTTGGGCTTCTCCGCGTTCGCTCGCCGCTACTGACGGAATCACTATTGTTTTCTCTTCCTCAGGGTACTTAGATGTTTCAGTTCCCCTGGTATGCCTCTACACAACCTATGTATTCAGTTGTGAGTAACTGGAAATTACCCCAGCTGGGTTTCCCCATTCGGACACCCCCGGATCAAAGCTTGCTTACAGCTCCCCGAGGCAGTTTCGTTGTTCGCCACGTCCTTCATCGGCTCCTAGCGCCTAGGCATCCTCCGTGTGCTCTTAGTAGCTTAACCATTTTGCTCCGGTTTCGGTCGCTCGCTTCCCTTGGTTTGGACTGCGTCCAAATCCAAAAGTCGCTCCCACCCGATACCATCGCAAAAGCAATTAACTACCGTTTTTATTGAAACTTGTTTACACAAGTTCAGCTAAAAAGGAATGTTCTAATTCGCATTACTTTCGTTTCGATATCTAGTTTTCAAAGAACAAGCAAAATAGACAGAATTGTTTGGTGGAGCCAAGCGGGATCGAACCGCTGACCTCCTGCTTGCAAGGCAGGCGCTCTCCCAGCTGAGCTATGGCCCCTCAAATTCCATCAAAACTGAACAAATGGATAAGTAACGGTGTTGCTGCAATTCATTTCATCCACACATTAAGTGATGAACCGAGATGAATCGCTGTCGCAGGTTCAGTGAACCTGCTTATTTGAATGTTTCCGTTACAGGAAACGATTCTCCATAGAAAGGAGGTGATCCAGCCGCACCTTCCGATACGGCTACCTTGTTACGACTTCACCCCAATCATCTATCCCACCTTCGGCGGCTGGCTCCTTGCGGTTACCCCACCGACTTCGGGTGTTATAAACTCTCGTGGTGTGACGGGCGGTGTGTACAAGACCCGGGAACGTATTCACCGCGGCATGCTGATCCGCGATTACTAGCAATTCCGACTTCATGCAGGCGAGTTGCAGCCTGCAATCCGAACTGAGACCGGCTTTGTTGGGATTGGCTCCATCTCGCGATTTCGCAGCCCGTTGTACCGGCCATTGTAGTACGTGTGTAGCCCAGGTCATAAGGGGCATGATGATTTGACGTCATCCCCACCTTCCTCCGGTTTGTCACCGGCAGTCTATCTAGAGTGCCCACCCGAAGTGCTGGCAACTAAATATAAGGGTTGCGCTCGTTGCGGGACTTAACCCAACATCTCACGACACGAGCTGACGACAACCATGCACCACCTGTCTCCTCTGTCCCGAAGGAAAGGTACATCTCTGTACCGGTCAGAGGGATGTCAAGACCTGGTAAGGTTCTTCGCGTTGCTTCGAATTAAACCACATACTCCACTGCTTGTGCGGGTCCCCGTCAATTCCTTTGAGTTTCAGTCTTGCGACCGTACTCCCCAGGCGGAGTGCTTAATGTGTTAACTTCGGCACCAAGGGTATCGAAACCCCTAACACCTAGCACTCATCGTTTACGGCGTGGACTACCAGGGTATCTAATCCTGTTTGCTCCCCACGCTTTCGCGCCTCAGCGTCAGTTACAGCCCAGAGAGTCGCCTTCGCCACTGGTGTTCCTCCACATATCTACGCATTTCACCGCTACACGTGGAATTCCACTCTCCTCTTCTGCACTCAAGTCACCCAGTTTCCAGTGCGATCCGGGGTTGAGCCCCGGGATTAAACACCAGACTTAAATGACCGCCTGCGCGCGCTTTACGCCCAATAATTCCGGACAACGCTTGCCCCCTACGTATTACCGCGGCTGCTGGCACGTAGTTAGCCGGGGCTTTCTTCTCAGGTACCGTCACCTTGAGAGCAGTTACTCTCCCAAGCGTTCTTCCCTGGCAACAGAGCTTTACGATCCGAAAACCTTCATCACTCACGCGGCATTGCTCCGTCAGGCTTTCGCCCATTGCGGAAGATTCCCTACTGCTGCCTCCCGTAGGAGTCTGGGCCGTGTCTCAGTCCCAGTGTGGCCGATCACCCTCTCAGGTCGGCTACGCATCGTCGCCTTGGTGAGCCGTTACCTCACCAACTAGCTAATGCGCCGCAGGCCCATCCCCAAGTGACAGATTGCTCCGTCTTTCCAGTTCTCTTCAGGCGAAGAAAACAACTATTCGGTATTAGCTACCGTTTCCGGTAGTTGTCCCAAACTTGAGGGCAGGTTGCCTACGTGTTACTCACCCGTCCGCCGCTAAGTATCAAGGAAGCAAGCTTCCTATCAACTCCGCTCGACTTGCATGTATTAGGCATGCCGCCAGCGTTCGTCCTGAGCCAGGATCAAACTCTCCAATAAAGATGAATCCCAGTAGCGCGATTAAACGCTATGAAAATCATCTCAAATATTTGAAAAGAGCGATAAGCTCATTTTGAATCTGACGATTCATTGTGAATCAAAAGTTACTATCCATTTGTTCAGTTTTCAAAGAACTTGTATGTCCGTTTATGTTGATGTTTGTCAACCGGACAGGAATCTTATCATATCATGTTAACTAACTTGCTGTCAACACTTTGTTTTCGTCACCGTTCAAGTGATTATGACAACCATTCGTTTGAGGCGACAAGAAATAATATATCACGTTGCGATTTATTTAGCAAGCATTTTTAATGAACCTTCTGATATCTCAAAAATCTTTATTAACGGCACCTTGTCTCCAACCTGTATTCGACAGATTAGCACATTCTCTGAACCCATGATCGGCTACCCTTAAAGTGTATTATATATAAAAGAAACAGAGCATTACTATAAATACGACTTCTAACTATAAGGAATTAAGGATCTAGATGAGGTTGAGCTGAGTCCCGATCAGGATAACGGTCCGTGCACTCCTCTTAGTTTGGAGAATGTGATCCAAAAACTCTATAATAAGGTATATAGATATAGGGATAAGCAATCGAACGCACTTTTTCATATGGTTAGCTCTATGAACAACCGTTAATCATCTCGTATGAACCTTACTTGGATAACACGCACTCCAATCAAAGTTGGCTATTACATATCAAAGATTAGAATAAACTCATTACTAACCTACTTGGGGTGATCGCGCTTGAATGAATGGTTAAAAAATGTACGCAAAGGTTACGGCAAAAAACTGGTTTCCATCCACGCTTGGAATGCCTGGATCGTTGTAATCCTTGCAATCTCGGGACTTATGCTGGTTGGTGGCTTTTGGCGTGAGATACTCGGAATTGGACGTGTATGGTTAAAATGGCTACATATCGTCGTCGGGCTAGCTATGCTTGCTCCGGTGGTATATTACTTGATTTTGGCCGGAAAGCACTGGAAACAACTCCGTAACAGGCCATGGCAGAGGGTAAATACTATTATCGTTCTCGCCCTGTTGGTGGGATGGCTCCTCTCGGGTATTGTATTATGGCAGTTCAAGCTGGCTGGACCACGTTGGTCAAATGCTGCACTTCTGATCCATGACCTGCTAACTTGGGTAGGCTTGCCTTATATTATTTACCACTCCATCACTCGAACCAAATGGTTAAAGGATCCTGCACGTCGTGCAGTGAAAACCACTGCAACTTCAACACGAGCTCAAAATCAAGCTGATCCATCTGTCTCAACATCGGAAGAAAGCGAAACTACCGCTGCTATATCATCTTCCCAGTTTGATCGCAATTCCGAGAGAGATTCCCTCAAGCCAGAAGAGCGACCACAACCAGTTTATACACGACGAGCTTTCATTCGTTCTGCTGTGGTGGTTGGTCTCACCGTGACTCTTGGTCCTACTTTTATATCCTGGGTAGGACGAAATCTCAAGATAGATAATAGTATTGATAGCATGCTGGAGAACGATCCTAACCGTATGGTTCCTCTGCCACAACCGCTGTCTGCCTCTTCACCTCCCATCGGAGGCGGGGCTGAAGGTCATTTCCGCGTATATACAGTTACGCCTATACCGTCCTTCTCCAATGCTAACTGGTCTTTCCGAATCGATGGGCTGGTTGAACGGGCACAGGTATGGAACTGGGAACAATTTGTGAAGCTGGCGCGTACCGTACAGGTTAGTGATTTCCACTGTGTAACGGGATGGTCTGTGTATAAGAATACGTGGGAAGGCATTTCTCTTGCACAGCTTTTGAAACAAGCCGGAGTAAAGCCGGAAGCTCATAGTGTGAAATTTTATTCTGGTGATGGTGTGTATACGGATGCCATTACGATGGATCAAGCGCAGATGGAGGATATTATGGTCGCTGTCATGCATGATGGCAAACCTATCCCTGCTGATCTTGGTGGTCCGGTACGGCTCGTCATTCCTCAGATGTATGCCTATAAATCGGTAAAATGGTTAAATCGCATTGAACTCATCGACAGTGAACATATCGGTTACTGGGAAGAACGAGGATATGACAAGGATGCATGGCTTACAGGCGCATCTCAGCGCATCCCTAATAACATTAGTGGATCCTGATCAGTTAAGATTGGTGACTGTGCACTCGTTGTAATAATAATCTAGATAAATAGCAGAAGCCCCCGATCACGTATTCGTGTCTTCGGGGGCTTCTGGTGTCGCCATTATGAACTCTCTGATAAAACCTTTAACCCTAGGGATTCAAAAGACGTACAAGTTCGTCCTCCTCCTCAATCGTAGGAATGCCAAGATCATGGGCTTTGGTAAGTTTACTACCTGCCTTCTCTCCGGCAATAACCAAATCTGTCTTTTTCGACACACTGCCAGTTACCTTCGCTCCGAGTGCTTCCAGTCTTTGCGTCGCCTCTTCCCGCGTCAATTGGTGCAGTGTTCCGGTCAAGACGACCGTTTTCCCACTGAAGAAGGAATCTTCCACAACAACAACGGCTGGTGCCTCAGGTGCCTGAGCTTTCACGCCCAAGTTGAGCATTTTCTCAATCGCAGCCTGTGTAAACGGATCTGCAAAAAAGTTTACGATGCTCTCAGCCACGATACCACCCACGTCTGGTAGTTCAACCAGTTCTTCCACGGTTGCATTCATAATGGCGTGCAGATCCCGGTAATGATCAGCGAGCATGCGCGTGGTAGATTTACCTGTGTTCGGAATACCCAGTGAGTATAAGAACGAAGCCAGATCACGATCCTTACTGAGTTCCAGCGCAGCGATAAGGTTATTTGCTTTCTTTTCGCCAAACCGTTCCAGCTTCACCAGATCATCAAACTGTAACGTATACAGGTCGGCAGGCTCACGTACGTTCAATTCATCATACAGCTGAATCGCCGTTTTCTCACTGAATGTCTCGATGTCCATCGCATCACGGGAAGCAAAATGGGAAATACGTGCCACCGTTTGCGGCTTACACGCAAGTCTATTGTTACAGAATAGATGCGCTCCGCGTTGCTCCAGCGGGAATCCACATGCAGGACACTGCTCAGGGAAGACGATCTCCTCGCCATCACTCTCCTCAGTCACTTTACCCAGAATCTCAGGAATGACGTCATTGGAGCGACGGATAAAGACCCGTGTGCCCAGAGCGAACTTCAGATTTTTGCGCTCAATATCGCCGACATTGTTAAGAGTACAGTTCTGTACCGTTACCCCGGCAAGTTCAACCGGTTCTACCCGTGCCAGCGGAGTTACTTTGCCGGTACGCCCTACATTCCATACCACAGCGTTAAGAACCGTCGTGGTCTCTTCTGCCTCGAATTTATATGCCACCGCCCAGCGAGGGAACTTATCGGTATAACCCAGCACCTCGCGTGTGCGCATGTCCGTAATTTTGATAACAGCTCCATCGATCAGATAGTCCAGTTGACCCCGGTTCTCCTGAATGGCTGCCAGTTGTTCCATTACATCATCAAACTCATGGAAATACGTGATGGATGGATTCACTTTGAAGCGGTTCTCACGCAGGAAATCCATCATCTGCTGATGATTGGCAAACTGAATGTCATCCGAATAACCTACATTATAAAAATAAGCATTCAGCCTACGCTCAGCCGTCGCCTTCGGATTGAGGTTGCGGAGCGCTCCCGCTGCTGCATTCCGCGCATTCTTGAGTGGCTCTGCCGCCGTCTCATTGTATCGGTCCAGGACAGAAAGATTCATGATGCCCTCACCCTGTACTTCAATCGTACCGCTCGTGTAAGGAATTTTGAGCGGAACGGATCGGATCGTTCTAACCTGTGCCAAAATCCCTTCGCCCACCGTACCGTTACCACGCGTAGAGGCTTGTACCAACTCACCGTTGGTGTAAGTCAGGTTCAACGTCAATCCGTCAAACTTCAACTCGATGACATAACCCGGTTCCGGTAACGGCGTATCCGGATTTTTACTGTTATAGTCATTAATCAGTTTCAGTACACGGGTATTCCAGCTCCGTAGCTGCTCAATATTCTGCGCTTTGTCCAGACTCCACAATGAGGATAAATGGCGATGTGGGGTAAACCCCTTGAGCAATTCGCCACCCACACGCTGGGTTGGAGAATCAGGCAGAACCATGCCGCTTTCCTGTTCCAGCGTAACCAGTTCATCGTACAGAAGGTCATACTCCTTATCGCTGATCTGTGGCTGATCCATCGTGTAGTACTGATAATTATGCTGATTCAGCTCGGTAACGAGTTGCTCCATCCGGTGCATCGGGTCCATACAGGGCCATCCCTCCGTTAATTTGATCATATATGTAGAACGAACACTCCTATTGCACTTGAACTCGTAGAACAGAATAATCTTTCAAGTGGTGTTACCCCTAGGGCGAACGCTTTGCTTCTTCAAGTTATTTCTGTTCTCTCCGTTATCATGCAAAAGGAAGTTTCGTTCAGAAATTATTCTACTTTGGTAATAGGGGCGAAACCGGCAAGCAAACGTTTCACGCCAACCGGAGCCGGGAATGCAATCTGCAGTTCGGTATCATTCCCTGTACCTTTGACTGCAACAATCGTGCCTGTCCCCCATTTGCCATGCTGCACTTTGTCTCCTGCCTTAAACCCTGCTTCGCCATTAGAAGCTACAGGCTTGGAAGCAGATGATGGCGTAGCATATGTTGGGCGGGAGACACTTGTAGTCACACGCGAAGTTGGCGTGGATGAAGTAGCAGATGAACCGCTCTTGCTTTGGTGATCGAACAGCTTGGTGCCACCACCAAAGTTACTTCCCCCACTGGAACCCAGTCCACGTCCACCATACGAGCCGCCTCCGCTACTGCCGCGGCGGTAACGATCACGAGCCATCGAGGTGTCTTCCTTCAGCTCGTCCGGAATTTCATCCAGGAAGCGGGAAGGTGGATTCGCTGTGGTACGTCCAAACAAGGTACGCATCTGCGCACAGGACAGGAAGAGTTGCTCTTCTGCACGAGTAATCCCCACATAAGCAAGTCGGCGCTCTTCCTCCAGCTCTTCATTGTCCATAAAGGCACGGCTATGCGGGAAGACCCCTTCTTCCATACCCACGATAAAGACAACCGGGAACTCCAGACCTTTGGCGCTGTGCATGGTCATCAAGGTAACAGCGTCGCTCTGATCCTCTTCATCATCGTTCATACTGTCGATGTCAGCAATCAATGCAAGATCGGTGAGGAAGGCTACGAGCGTTTTGTCTTCATTATTTTTCTCAAATTCCATGGTTACCGACAGGAACTCATCAATGTTCTCCAGCCGTGCACGAGATTCGAGTGTGTTTTCATTTTGCATCTCAAGACGGTATTGACTCATCTCAAGAATCTTCTCGGTCAGTTCAGTTACAGACAGATACTCTACCATCTGATGCAACGCAGCGATCATGTCATAGAACTCCACAAGCGCATTACGCGTACGGCCAGCAAAACCAAGATCGTCCACGACCTGAAGCACTCGGAAAATAGAAATTCCACGCTCTCCTGCCGCAGCCGCGAGCTTCGCTACCGTTGTATCCCCGATACTACGTTTCGGTACATTAATGATCCGGGTGAGACTGATATCATCGTCGGGATTGGATAACAGGCGCAAATACGCCAGAATATCCTTGATCTCTTTACGATCATAGAACTTGATGCCGCCGACAATCTGATACGGAATATCAGACTTGATCAGAATTTCCTCTATTACCCGGGACTGTGCGTTGGTACGGTACAAAATAGCATGGTTCTGATAGGATTTGCCGTTCTGCACATTTTTACTAATCTCGGAGGTGACAAAATACCCCTCATCATGTTCGGAATCCGCACGGTACACCTTGATCTTCGAACCACCCTCTTTGTCCGTCCACAGTTTTTTCGGTTTACGTCCTGTATTCAGGCCGATCACTTCATTCGCTGCATTCAGGATATTGGAAGTAGAACGGTAGTTCTGCTCCAGCAAAATCGTATTTGCTTCAGGGTAATCTTTCTCGAAGTTCAGGATATTGCTGATATCCGCCCCGCGCCAGCGATAAATCGACTGGTCACTATCCCCTACAACGCAGATGCGGTGGTGACTGTCAGCAAGCATGCGGCACAGCATGTACTGTGCACGGTTCGTATCCTGGTACTCATCGACGTGAATGTACTGGAATTTCTTTTGGTAAAAGTCGAGGACCTCAGGCACTTCCTTGAACAGTTGAATGGTCTGCATAATGAGATCGTCGAAATCAAGCGAGTTGTTGGCTCTTAACCGTTTCTGGTACATCTTATATACCTTCGCCACAATACCTTCGAAATAGTCTCCCGACTGCTTCTCATATTGCTCCGGACTGATCAGTTCATTCTTGGCCGTGCTCATCATCGATTGAACTGCCTTAGGTTCAAACTTCTTGGTATCGATATTCTGGTCTTTCATACAGCTGCGAATAACAGATAGTTGGTCCGATGAGTCCAAAATGCTGAAGTTGGAGGTAAAGCCAATACGTTCAATGTCACGGCGCAGAATTCGCACGCACATGGAGTGGAACGTGGATACCCATATGTCGCGGCCCTGAGATCCACCTACGAGTTGGGATACCCGGTCCTGCATCTCACGGGCGGCTTTGTTCGTAAATGTAATCGCTAAAATGCCCCACGGGGGTGCCTTCCGTGTTGCAATGAGGTAGGCAATCCGGTGTGTCAGCACCCGGGTCTTGCCGGAGCCCGCTCCGGCCATAATCAGCAGCGGGCCATCCGTCGCCTCGACGGCTTGCCGTTGAGGGGTGTTAAGTCGTGCAACGGCATCATGTATATTTACAGGTTGCATGCATGCATGCTCCTTTCGTTGGTTGGTCGGTATAACTGATCTACCATTACACTTGGACTTCGATTGCAGCAACATCTTCCGATCGTCGTTATCCCCAGATTTTTTGATTCCCTTTATCAAAGGGAAAATCCGGTGATAAATACGAACACTTCGTTTCTTCAGATTGCTTCTGCACTCTCCGTTTCTGTGTAAAAATAGTTCCTGTATACGAATCTCTTAGTAAAAGAACAATATCAGGTAGTAAGAGTATGCTTAGGATTTAGCTTTCTAACAGAAAGCTTTTAACGAACGCTTCGTTTCTCCAGCTTACTTCTATCCTCTTCATTTTCGTGTAAACGACATTACGCTCATATAACTTCTTTAATTAGTAAGGGCAAAGTTCTATTTTAACAGATCATAAGGGGAAAATGGGGGATTGGTAAACTAAACCGATTAAACGGTTCCTTTCACGGCCAACACCGTCTCAAGTGCCTTATTCAAATCACTATACACAATGTTACCTACCACGACGGTGTCTGACACCTGGGCAGCTTGCGAGGCTTTCTCCGGATCATCAATTCCGCCGCCATAGATAAGATGTGCCCGATCCAGTTGTCTGTGTATCTCACCAACGAGCTCCATATCTCCGAACGTTCCGCTGTACTCCATATATACAATGGGAAGATTGAGCAGACGCTCCGCAGCTTGGGCATATGCCACGGCAGCTCCTGTCGTCAGTTCCGTATCCGCACCAGTCAACCGAGCTACCGTGGAGTTCCCATTAAGCACAATATAGCCCTCGGCAATAAGCAGATCCCATGGAATGAAATAACCATAACGCTCTATGGCCTGCTGGTGGTGCCCAATCATCCATTTGCTATCCGTTGCATTCAGGACCATCGGGATCAGATATCCGTCAAACCCGGGAACAACGGCCTCCAGGTCAGATACTTCAAGCACACAGGGCAATTCATAGCGACGCACGCGGGACATCAGGTCTACCGTATTATCATAGGTAATTCCGGAAGATCCGCCGATGATAATTGCATCGGTCCCCGACATGCAGACCAGATCGAGTTCTTCATCCGTAATTTCCCGGTCCGGGTCAAGCTTAAATACATGTCTCCACTGCTTAATCATGTCTATCAACGAACATTCCTCCAGAGGTTCTTCTGCATCATAGAAAGCTTGTAAACTAAGTCTAAGTCAGCAGACAGTGAGTGTCAATGTTCGTATAAAAAGGGGAACAGAAAAGTAGGATTTTTTACGGTTTCCAAGCAAAACGTGTATTCATCTCATCCAGCTCCTGCTCTGTCAGCACGTCTGAGTATACCCCGTACACGCCCCATTTCTCATAGTTAGCCACTTGTTCAGTGTCGTTGATGGTGTGCACGTAGGTGACGGAACCTGCACTATTTAGCTTGGCTACGAAATTCTGGTTTACTTTATATTCCGGCATGGTTACAGCATCAATATCATTCTTTTGCACAAAATCAACAACCTGAGCTTCTGTATCCTGTGTTGCATATAACGTATAGATAATGGAAGGGAATGCATAGACTTCTTTTACCGTTTCAAGCATCGGTTCGTTATAGATCTGTACCACCACCCGATCCAACACGGAGGGATCATGTTCTTTGGCTGCATCCACCAGGGATTGTAACACCTGCTGAATGTCCTCGTCCTTCTGTTCCTTGGTGTCGGTTACGATATACATATCCGGGTACTGAGCCAGTACATCTATGATGCCGTGGGCATCCATAGGTTGATACATGCCCAAGATTGGCGTATCCATGAATTCATCATGTGTCAGCGCCCCAGCCTGTTTATCCTCCGGAAGCTCTTCGTCTTGTCCTAGCATTTTGCTCATATTAGCGGTCCATTCATGTCTGGCTACGGCTTTACGATCCGAGGTCAGCATAAAGTCAATCTCAAATACACGAGTGCCTTTCTCGTAATTGGCAATCATCGCCTCATAGGCGTTAGTGTAAGGCTGATCACGAATGCTACCCATGGCATGGGCTATTAATCTATAAGCGGTAAATCCGTCCCGTTGTTCTTCACTCTGGCTTTCATAGGCAAAAAGGAGTGTACCTACGGTAACGATTAATAATGTTAAAACGGCGGCAATGCGTTTCATATAGCATTCACATCCTCAGTACCTTTTTGAAGAAATAGAATTTATACGTTTTCAGCGGAGCTGAACAATTCGATTATCGCAAGAAAAACTTCAGCTAAACGCGGTCTGTCTTCTGTGAGAGTACGTCGATAGACGTTTTTCTTATAGCTAACTACCCGAATTGAGGAGGTGCAAAACAAAATAGCCGCCCGGAGGCGGCTGTTAAATGGTGGGATAGACTATGGAAATTAATAACGTACGTTAATGCTCAGTCTGTTTTTTGCACACTCAACTCATACAAAAATGCAATCAACGCCTCACGCCAAGGTCTCAGAGGTTTCAGACCGTTCGTTCGAATCGCCAGATGATCCATAACCGAGTATGCAGGACGCGGGGCTGGACGTGGAAACTGATCAGTTGTGCATGGATTAAGTTCAGCTGTTGGTTTGAATCCACCCTGCTTATTCGCTTCTTCACTAATGGCCTGTGCAAACTCATACCATGTGCAAGTTCCCGAATTGGAAGCATGATAGATACCATATTTTGCGCTCGTAGAGAGGGTATGAATGAATCGGGCAAGATCTACGGTATAGGTGGGCGAACCTTGTTGATCATGAACGACTTGCAGTTGTGGACGCTTCTCCATAAGTTCCAGCATCGTTTTGACAAAATTACTGCCAAATACGCCAAACACCCATGATGTTCGAATGATAAACCATTGCGTACTTAAACTCTGAACAACCTGTTCCCCGGCGAGCTTGGACTTGCCATACACACTTTGTGGATTCGTTACATCGTACTCTCGGTAAGGTGAACTCCCGCTCCCATCAAATACATAATCGGTACTGATATACACGAGTTTCGCATTCACACTCTCAGCAGCAACCGCAATATTTCTAGTACCTGACACATTCACAGCGTATGCTGCATCCTCATCCACCTCAGCCTGATCGACCGCCGTGTAAGCAGCACAGTGAATAATGATGTGAGGCTGGAACGTCGTAATCATATCTGTGCACTGCTGTTGATCGGTAATATCCATCTGATTTCTATCACAGGCCAGTACTTGATGCCCCTCTGCTTGGAAGGTTTTCACCACATCAAAACCCAGCTGTCCCGCCGAGCCAGTCACCATAACTCTATAGTTCATTGGGACGAATCACCCATCCGCTTACCGTACTGAAGCTGGACATAATCCTGATACGCGCCTGATTGAATTCTCGTCCACCAGTCTTGATGCTTCAGATACCATTGGATTGTCTCTCTGATCCCTGTCTCAAAGTTATGTGCAGGTTGCCAACCGAGCTCTGTACGTATTTTGGTTGGATCTATACCGTATCGTCGATCATGTCCCAAGCGGTCCTGTACATGTTTGATCAAACTCGCTGGTTTGCCCAGTTGCTCCAAAACAGTCTGCACAATATACATATTAGTACGTTCGTTATTACCGCCAATGTTATATACCTCCCCCGATTGTCCATTGTGAATCACAAGATCAATCGCGCTACAGTGATCCTCGACATAAAGCCAGTCACGAATATTGAGCCCGTCACCATATACTGGAATGGCCTCATCATTCAATGCACGGGATATAATCAGCGGAATCAGTTTCTCCGGGAATTGAAAAGGTCCATAGTTATTAGAGCAGCGTGTAATATTTACAGGAAGTCCAAAGGTTTCATGATAGGCTCTTACGAGCAAATCCCCGCCAGCTTTACTAGCAGAGTAAGGACTGTTTGGCATCAAAGATGTATCTTCAGTAAATAAACCTGTTGCACCTAGTGACCCATACACCTCATCCGTCGATACCTGAACAAATTTGGTTACTTGATACTTCTTTGCCGCATCCAGCAGTACCTGAGTACCCATCACATTGGTAAGCACAAAGATATCCGGGGAAAGAATACTGCGATCCACATGAGATTCAGCAGCGAAATTCACAACCACATCGATGCCTTGGGAAAAAATAGCTTCCATCTGCTGTACATCTGCAATATCTGCTTTGATGAATGTATATTGAGGATTCGACTCTACCGTATGCAAATTCTCCAAATTCCCTGCATACGTTAATGCATCCACATTGATAATTTCATAACTCGGATGTTCACGGAGCATATATAGTACAAAGTTGCTGCCGATAAATCCGGCCCCACCCGTAACCAGTAGTTTCATGCTGTCTCTCTCCCTCTGCCTCCAGATACAAAGTATCTGAAAAGTCTGTTTAATTAGTCGAAGTTCAGTTCGGCATCTTTCAGTAAAGGATGCTTCTGGTCCTTCTCCGATAATATAGGTTTCGTCACAGGCCAATCAATGGCGAGCGCCGGATCATTCCATAGAATTCCACGGTCATGTTCAGGCGAATAATAGGCGTCTACCTTATAAGTTACCTGGGAATGAGGCACCAAGGTGCAGAATCCATGAGCAAATCCCTGAGGAACAAGCAGTTGCCGCTGGTTGTACTCACTTAGAATGAAACTTTTCCATTGTCCAAAGGTTGGGGAAGATTTCCGCACATCCACAATCACATCATATATAGCCCCAGATATAACCCTCACCAGTTTAGTCTGTGCTTTGGGATGAAGCTGATAATGAAGCCCACGCAGAACTCCTGCTTCAGCTGACAAGGATTGATTGTCCTGAATAAAAACGTGTTGTATTCCCTTTTCATGCAGAACCTGCTCATTATAACTCTCCATAAAATATCCACGGTGATCACCATATACCTTGGGTTCCAATATGGCTGCGCCATCCATAAACAGCGGAATTACCTTCAATGATATCCCTCCGTTTTGCTGTTGACATCATTTCTTCATATTGACTATGTATATGTAAAGTGTCAGGCAAGTGTTTGTTCATTGGCCTGTATAACCCTTATATTTGATCTTCCATAAAATAAATCAAAGCCCAGCCGATATCATTCTTCGGCTGGGCTTTGGGGCAAACGTATAATGTATTTATTGATTTTTTACGACCTGTTCCAAATACTTCAACAAATCCTCCCTCAGATCCGGGCGTTGCAACGCATAATGAATCGATGTCTCAATAAAACCTAACTTCTCACCGACATCATGACGCAATCCATCAAAGTGATATGCGAGAATCTGCCGTTGTTCATTCAATCGGGACAAGGCATCCGTGAGTTGGATTTCTCCCCCAACGCCAGCAGACTGTTGACCCAGGATCTCAAAAATATCCGGCGTAAGAATATAACGTCCCATAATGGCCAAGTTTGATGGCGAATCTTCCATCTTCGGTTTCTCGATTAGGCGGCGAGCGCGAAAGACACGTTCATCGGTACGGGTCAGTAACTCTCCGTCCACAATCCCGTAGCGCGACACCTCGCTCCAATCAACAGGCTGTACACCAACGATTGGAGACTGCAGCTCATCGTAGACTTCGATCATCTGCTTCAGGCAGGGATGGTCCGCTTCCACAATGTCATCCCCTAACAGGACGGCAAAAGGCTCATTACCGATAAATTTGCGTGCGCACCAGATGGCGTGACCAAGTCCCTTCGGTTCCTTTTGACGAATATAATGGATGTCTGCCATCTCGGAGGGTTTGCGGACTTCGTTCAGCAAGTCCCATTTCTGTTTATCCGCTAGATTCTGCTCCAGCTCAAAAGAGTAGTCGAAGTGATCTTCAATGGCGCGCTTCCCTTTACCTGTCACAATAATGATATCTTCAATGCCTGAAGCTACGGCTTCTTCAATAATGTACTGAATCGTTGGCTTGTCCACGATCGGCAGCATTTCCTTAGGCATCGCCTTGGTTGCAGGCAAAAACCGGGTACCCAGCCCCGCTGCTGGAATTATCGCTTTGCGAATACGCACACGAACCCACTCCTTTTGCTAGATACATATTTTCATATATTTAATGATTCTAAGCGCTACGATGCTTGGACTCCATTATACCATCAACAATTCGCGGATATCTTGTTCCGATAAGGTCGTCGATCCTCCGTCTCCTGGTTCGATCACTTCGGCAATCAAGTCTTTCTTCCGCTGCTGGAGTTCCAGAATCTTCTCTTCGATCGTACCTTCGGTAACCAGACGGATGACTTGCACCACTTGTTTCTGTCCCATACGATGGGCTCGCCCAATGGCCTGTTCTTCCACCGCAGGATTCCACCACAGATCATATAATATAACGGTATCTGCACCCGTTAAGTTTAGTCCGGTACCTCCGGCCTTCAGGGAGATCAGGAACAGTTCAGCTTCGCCCTCATTAAATCTGCGGCACATCTCGACACGGCTCTGTGCAGGGGTCTGACCATCGAGGTAAAACAGGTTTCTTCCCTGTGCCGTGAGCGTCTGGCGAATCAGGTTCAACATGCTCGCAAATTGAGAGAAAATAAGAATACGTTTGCCTGCGGCCAAACAATCCTCGACCGTTTCAAGCAACTGTTCCATTTTCCCGGAATCGCCTTGATAGTCTTCGACAAAGAGGGCCGGATGACAACACAACTGACGCAAGCGCGTGATGCCCGCCAGAATTTTGATACGATTCTTCTGGAATCCGTTATCCTCCATGTCCTTTGATGCTTCATCCTGAAGCTGGGAGAGGTATGCAGTGTACAATCTTTTCTGTTCAACCGTAAGCTCTGATCGCTGTACCGTTTCAATTCGATCAGGCAATTCTTCCAGCACATCCTTCTTCAGGCGGCGCAGAATAAACGGACGTACCATCCGCGAGATTCGTTCCGGAGGAAGATCACGGAATCTTCTGTAACTTGGAAACAACCCAGGGAATACCGCTTCAAAAATGGACCACAATTCA
Organism: Paenibacillus sp. Z3-2; assembly: GCF_054161325.1. Taxonomy (NCBI): domain Bacteria; kingdom Bacillati; phylum Bacillota; class Bacilli; order Caryophanales; family Paenibacillaceae; genus Paenibacillus; species Paenibacillus sp. Z3-2. Next base: position 5,860,584 of record NZ_CP096397.1, read on the forward strand.
TCCAGCGAATTCTCCACAGGTGTACCTGTGAGTGCAAAACGGCGCGGTGCCTGAATTTGTTTCACTGCCTGCGCGGTCTGGGAAGAAGCATTTTTAATCGCCTGAGCTTCATCCAGAATGAGCGTATGGAATGTTCGGCCAAGGTAAGTGTCTAGATCCCGGCGTAACAAAGGATAGGACGTCACAATCACATCTGCCTCATCCATACCTGAAAGCATGCTGGCTCGTTCTTCTTTCTGACCGGCAGCGATCAGAACTTTCAGATGCGGGGCGAACCGCGCAAACTCATTAGCCCAGTTATAGGTTAGCGAAGCAGGCGCCACGACAAGTACCGGAGGATGAATGACCCTCGTTCGGATCGTCAGTCCATCCTGCTGCATCGTGGACCAAAGGCCATCCGTATTCTCTGAAGCCATCTTATCCAATGGGAGACCCGTTTCGGGGTCGATGCCGGCAGTAGCCTCCGTTGTACCGCCCCATAGCGATCCGCTCTCCCGGTATTTATTAACGTCCGTATTGTCCATATTGTACTCGGGCTTTTCCTGAAGCACCGCTGTAATATAGGCGATGCTTTGCAATGTTTTCCCAAGTCCCATATCATCCGCCAGAATGCCGCCAAAACGATAATAAGCGAGGGTACGAAGCCACTGGTATCCACTGTTCTGATAATCCCGCAGAATGGGAGTCAGTGCCTCTGGCAATGCAAAATCCATCCGTTCAGGATCACGCAGATCATCAAGGAAACGTTTCAGGGAGCCTCCCCATTTCACATGTCCGGAAACCTCATCCCTGCCTGGCAATTGTAACGCCCGAACAGCTGGTAGCCGGATATGGCTGCCTTTGATGTCATCTGCTCCCAGTCCGAGTGAATCGGCCATGTGAGCGAAACTATCTGCACCTTCATTTTCAAGCGAGAGAAAGACTCCGCTCTTGAGACGGAAGTACGGTTTCTTTTCCACAATACGACGCATGAGTTCCTGAAGCTCCTGCTCGTCCACACCTTCCATCTCGAATGAAATCTCCAGCCAGTCCAACCCTCTACCCAAGTCTGCCCGGACTTTCGGCGGTGTCGGATAGGATTGCACCATGGCCTTCACAGCGTTCGGCATGTAAATATCAACCTGCTTCTCAAGCTCAGGCAACAGATGGTACATAACATCATAGATCGCATCTTCCCGTTCACTCGCCCAGACGCTACCATCACGTTCCAGAAAAGAACGATCGAGCCGTTCAATCAGATTCCGTTCTTTGTATCGATCACGCACCAAAATAACCTTTTTCTCTTCTTCATCTATTAAATACTCTGCAAGCGGATTAATAACCATGACCTCATAGTCGAATTCCAGACGCGCTGTAATACGCTCACGATAGAAGTCGATGTACAGCTTTGGTGAGAGTTCCGGTTCCGCGATCTGTTCACGCACCTGTGAATCAATGGACAGATGGCCGAGCGTACGCAGTTCTGGCACGACATGCTGTACGAACTCATCCACCTGCTGGGTCGAAATATCAATACTTTCCTTGATCCCATACGAGGTGAGCGCCCCACTCAAGTCCTCCAGACTTCGCATCTGCATCGGCTCCAACATATGCAACTGTCCTTCCACCACAGCAGCATCATAAGCAGGGAGAAGAATCAGCTCACGCAGTCCGGAAATTTCAAGCTGATATCCTTCATTCGCTCCCTGGGCGATCCGGTAAAATAAAGGAAGTACCCCCTCACCCAGTGTGAGTGGTCCATTGGCAAATCCCGTGCCCTCCATCCGGCTGTCAGCCTGTAGCAGCAATTCCAGCAATGGCTTCCATACGAGCGGAGCAATCAGTATATCCCGTCCGTCCGAAGCTCCCAGATAACCGGAGATGGATTGGCGGTAGGCCTCCTCACTCTGTCTCATTCGAATAAGCATCGAGAGAATAGCCTGATCCTGCGGAGTGAAAACATGCATTAATGGATCATAGTGGAACAGTTTGGTAAATGACATTGGCTCGCCCTTCTCGATGCAGTTCAGGAATTGCTTCACTTTCTGCACCACATACAGACGTTTGTTACCCACTTTCAATTCAAGAGCGAGTTTCCCACCACCCTTGTGAACCTGTACCAGCTTGCATATAAACTGGACCTGCAATTCTTCCCGCAGGGTGGATCGGCTGACAGGGGCCGTGTATTTTCGGTCATTTCCATGCAGCGGTCGGCGATCCTTGGCAAACATGGACAGAATCTGATCCGCCGTACGATATGAAGGTTTATCTGCCGAACGGCCCCAACCTGAAGCTGAGCTTGGGCGACCTGCCTGGGCAAAGTGAACGGGTGGACGCTCTGGAGCATCATTGAAGTGCTCTGGTTGTGAAGGAGACTGTGGTCGCTCCCACATGTTCTCTTCGACTAGCGTTCCGACTCTGGACTTGGAACCTGTGCTGGAGGTATTGGCTCCTTGGCCTGTAGAAGACGGAGAGGGCTTCCCAGAAGCATTAGCTGCATTGCGCTCCTGCTGCTCTCCCCATTCGTGAATAGCCAGCAGGACGGCAGCCACATGTTTGCAATAGTCATAATGTCTGCCGTCACCCGGACAACTGCAGCCTGCCACAATCTCTCCTGCTCCATCCACATCCACCGTCACCTGGTAACGCTCCGTTCCACGTACCTGTGCTTCATAATGAAGCTGATCCTCACTGACCACCAGATTAGTCACCCGGCCAGATTGGTTATAATCTTCTCCACGCTTAAATGCCGTGACTCCGCACAGCAATTTAATATCCATGATTGTGAATGGCGCCACGCTTCTTCGCCTCCTGTGCCATGATGTAAAAAAACCCCAAGAGCTCCTTAAAGCAGAGTTTGGGGTTGCTGTTTATTTCACCAATTGACCACGTGTAACGCCCAGTTGGTTCGTTGCTTTGAGTGTTTTCCAAACTTGTGTACCACTGATCTCGCCGCGCAGTGCTCGGTTGTACAGATCGATAACTTCGCGTACCTGCTCCGGCGTCTCTTCCAGGAATTCCACACGGTAACGGGATACACCCAGATCCATAAAGTTGGTCAGATACTCGGCACCTGACTGCTCCACTGCATTGTATACCGTATTACGACAGCCTTCATCCACACGTACCGGGTGAGACATACCGATCCGGTCTTGCAATGATGCACGCTGTTCCTCACAAGGACGTCCACAGTTCGTAAAGTCTGTTCCTTCACTCATGAACGTACAGTACACACAGTGCTCGGTGTGGAACATCGGCAGATGCTGATGGATAACCACTTCGGTCTGACTTGTACGGGAGTGGCCCAGCAAATCAACCATTTGTTGAATGTTCAGGTCATAGGATGGCGTAATCCAGTCACAGCCTGCTTCCAGGAACAATTCAACTGCTTTGTGATTGGCGATGTTCAATGAGAAGTCGCCGATCAGTTCAGGGTGCTTCGCATCCGGGTTTTCCATCCGGTGGCGAAGGTAGAAGTACAATGCACCTGTATTACGTACCAATACCGCATCTGGCTTCAGACGCAGGATGTTGTTATGATATCCGTTCTCCCCAGGCATGTGAATACGCGGCGTTGCCAGCGCGATCTTGCGACCAGCAGCATGCACAGCTTCCACGGCTGCGGGGAACTGCTTGATAAACTCGAAGTCGGCATAGATCATGCCGATTCCCGCTTCAATCGCTGCCTCCACTTGTGGCAGGCTTCGGCAGAGCGCGGTCAATTCTGCTTGACCGCGAGCGACTGGCGATGCTGGTTTAACTGAATCGCCGTACACATCTACCGCCCGTTTCACGTAGACGGGCGGTTTAGGACGCTCGCCTGCGAGTTGTTCTACCGCCTGACGGCGAATGTTATTCAACTCGCGCATCGGGATGATAACGTCACCGTGCAGGTTGACGTCCATTCCTTCCAACTGGAACACGGTGCCTCCCAGACGTCCGAACTGCTCTTCGAGCAATTCATGCGTCATTGGACGCTTCTGCGCGATGTCCAGTTCCATCTCGGAATCAATCCGGACGGTCGTGCCCTTCTGCACGTCTGTCCACCACGTGCTAAGCGGCTGCCCCGGGCTGCCGATGACTTTCACCTTCACCGGGAATACGCGGTATGGCTTCTCGGTCTCGAAGCTTTGACGAAGACGTTTGTCCAGCGCCGGGTCATTCGTTTTCCACACTTTGTCGCCAACCTTCACGCGTCGCAGATCCACGTCACTGCGGCCTGGCACGACATCAACGATCCAACCTTCCTCGGCTTCGCCTTCGAGTTTTACGCCTTTGCGACGTACATCGTATACACGTCCGCCCTCTTCTTTCTGAGTCGGGTCTCCGGCGTCAAATACAATCCCGTCTCCACGTTTCACGGGTGCGTCCAGCTTCAGGACCACACCATCGCGCAACACTTGATCTACACGACCGAGGTAGACACCACGGCTTTTCGGGAACGTTCCATCCACCAGTTCTTTGTTGTTTGTACCGCTCAAGAAACCATGCGTGAATCCACGGGAGAAGCTTTGCTGCAATTCGCGAACTTCTTCCTTGCTTGGCGGCGTGTTATCTCCATCAAAATAACGGTCAATCGCTTTGCGGTATTTGCTTACTACGTTCGCTACGTATTCCGGCGTTTTGAGACGTCCTTCAATTTTGAACGAAGTCACTCCTGCTTCAATCAGTTCCGGCATTAGGTCAATCGCTGCCAGATCCTTCGGAGACAACAGATAAGCTACATCACCCATCGGTTTGTGCACCCCATCCACCATCAGGTCATATGGAAGACGACAAGCTTGTGCGCACTCCCCACGGTTCGCCGAACGTCCTCCCCACATTTCGGAAGTAAGACACTGCCCCGAGTAAGATACACACAGCGCACCATGAACGAATACTTCCATTGGAAGTTTCGCCTGCTCACCGATCTTTTGAATCTGCTTCAGGTTGTTCTCCCGTCCCAGAACGACACGTTCCATATCAAACGGCTTCGTAAACTCGACCGCTTCCGGTGACGTAATTGTCATCTGTGTTGAACCGTGAATCGGGAAATCCGGCGAAATCTCACGGATCATCTTCACCAAACCCAAATCCTGAACAATTACAGCGTCCACACCAGCATCGACACATGCATCAATCAGTTCTTTGGCATCCGTCAGTTCATTTTCAAAAATCAATATATTAAAGGTCAAAAACCCTTTTACGCCATAACTGTGCAAAAACGCCATAATCTCTGGCAGCTCGTCCATGCGGAAATTGTTCGCCCGTGCCCGTGCATTAAACTTTTCGACTCCGAAGAAAATTGCATCTGCGCCATTGGCTACCGCCGAACGCATACAATCCCAGTCACCAGCGGGTGCCAGAAGTTCAACGTCTTCTCTTCGTATTGTTGCTGTTTTCATGTAGATCCTCCCCATAACCGACTATCCGCCGGATTTCATCCCTATATCCTTTAAATCCTGAACACGTCAAGCTTAAGCCTGTACCTTATCCGGTACACCTGCATTGTCATTGAATTGCTATATCTATACATTATGTCTGTATTGCCTGAACTCCAAGCTTACAGTCATCCATATTCATCAGATCAGCAGTCATAACTCCTGAACTAGTATAGTGTACCACTTCTGCACCGACTCTTCTACGCTTTCCTGAAAAAACCGTTTACCATTTTCATTTCCATCAAGATTTACACTAGACACTCCGATTGCAGTACCATCTTTTGATCGCTGTTATCCCCAGATTTTTTTAATTTCCTATTCTAAAGGGAAAAATCTGGTGATAAACGCGCACGCTTCGCTTCTTCAGATCGGTTCTGCACTCTTCGTCCCAGTGTAAATGTTCACATAATCTTATAAAAAAAAAACCGGAAGGTCTTTGACCCTCCGGCATGCATCACTATTATTTAATAAAAGTAAATGAGTTCACTGCTTTCTCCAATGCCGCTGCCTGGACTTCTGTCTTGTTGGCATCATTCAGACCACTTGTAATCGTATAGGTGGTACCGTCCTTTTCAAACACAATCTGACGACCCGCATACGGCACACCGTTATCCAGTTCATGATACGTAAAGGAAAATGCAGGCACACCCGCAAACGTTAGCTCCTCACTGCGAAGCAGCTTGAAGTTCTTACGCGTTTTGGTAGCTTCGGCATATGCCTCTCTCAGTTGACTGACTGTCATCTCGATGGACTTGTCCTCGCTCGCCGCAATGGAGAACTCCCCGCCCGTGAAGGTGTACACCACAGGTGAGTATTCGAATTGATCACTATACGGCGTCCAGTACCGCGGAATATCCACACTGTAATGATAACGTTTGGACGTGCGTGTGATTGTCTTCGTTTTGTCTGTTAAATAGGGATCTTCGCCCAGCTGACCGAAGTTATCGGCAACCGTATCAAAATCAATCTCTACACTCTTCATGATCCGTTCAAACCATGCCCGATCTGCAGCCTGCTCCTCCGGGAATGTGTATTCTGCATAATAACGATACCCATTCTTCTGCAAAAGAACATCAAACTCGGTCTGCCAGCCCCCGCCAAAGTTATAACGGAATTCATTCACCTCGGCAGTCTCTCCCGAGATATCCATCGTATATGAGCCAACCGGCTCGTAACTCTCTAGCGTAAATGTCTCACGCATCCACTTATCCAGTTGACCGCTCCAGTCTTTTACCGTTGTACCGGCCTTCGCCGAAGTGATACGCCATTGCAGATACGCACCATCCTTGGCTTCATAGATCATCTGATTGTTGTCCATCGACCAGCCGGCAGGAATCTTCAATTCAATGCCATAGTCATCATTCCACGCGGAGCGCATGCCATTATCTACGGTGGACAGATCCTTGATGGTTCGATCCGACTCCGCATAGGTTGGCTGGAATGAATTGAGCAGCGCAGCACGTTTGCCCAGATCTTTGTAATTCAAGGCTTGATAATCAGCGAGGTATACATCATATTGACGACCTTCATTGAGATACTGGCGCATCTCCCACAACATGCCGTCAGCATCTTTTACAATAATCCGTGCATATGGCGTTTTGCCTTTTGACACCGCTTCACGATCCAGCACGGTATCTCCCGATTGTTTGGCTTCCTGTACGAGTTGTTGCAACAAATCATCCGAATCCAGAGCCACATCCTGGTCGCTGACGTACACTTCAAGATAATAACTGTTGTCCGCTGCACCGAAAGTCATCATGCGCTCCTGCTCACCGCTCTGGAAAACCATGAGATCCGCAGGATAGTTAATAGACCAGCCGTAAAAACTGTTCCCGATTCTTGTTTTGCCTTCATCCGGATGAAGGCCACCCTCATCGTCCGCCGAATCATCAGTTTGCAATAGACGAATCACCATTTCACCGGAACTGCTTGGAGCAAGCGTCGCTCCGATACCGGCAGCAACCGGACGAAGTGGAACCATGAGTACGCCATTCACCATCTTGGGAGCGACAACCATCTCATGTTTCACACCATCCACCCAAGCAATCGAACTGCCAATCGTTAGAGTAACCGTGTGAGGACCTTCCTTGATTTTGACGACATCATTTTTCTCCAGCCGGATTTCACTGCCAAATGCTTTCTTGAATACGCCGACAGGCACCATCGTAACACCCTTGACCTTGTACGGTTTGGCTATGGCCTGTTTATCGCCGTTGATGTAGGCGCTCGTGCTACCTGCTTTGATTCGCATTTCACTTGTCGTCAGATCAGATGCCCATGCAGGGAATGCCGCACCAATGGTCAGCATCCCGGTTAATACACCTGTGCTCAGCACACGTATCCATGACTTTTTCATTCCGCTCTTTCGTCCTCTCTCCATCCGGGTTGATTGCCGGGCTTTATTGTTCTTCATCTGCAAGGAAGCCCTCTTCTGCCTCGTCCTGAATGTCTGCGCGATCAGCAAGCACCAACGTACGAGTGACAATATCACCATCCGTCTGCATCAACAGCTTTACCTTTTGCCCGGGCAGATACTTTTTGAGCAACTCATTGATATCCACGACAGAGGACACACGTGTGCCCGCCACACTATAGATGACATCGCCCTCTTTGATTTTGGCTTTTTTTGCTTCAGGAGACAGTACACCCGTGATCGTTAATGGATCATCTGTAGGCAGACCCACGATGGCAGACCAGCTTTCTTCCAGCTGTAGTCCCAGACTCGCACGTTTTATTTTGCCGTATTCAAAAAACTGATTGATGACATATTGAACGGTATCCACCGGAATCGAAAATCCCAAGCTTTCTATACCGACCGCAGAAAATTTCATGGAGTTAATACCAACGACCTCACCCTTCAGGTTGACCAGTGGTCCTCCGCTATTTCCTGGGTTAATGGCCGTGTCGGTCTGAATCAACCGGTAGGTCTCCTCTACACCACGATTCAAGCCGCTGATTACCCCTACCGTTGCCGAGTTGCGCAAGGAAAAAGAAATCGGCGTACCTATGGCGATCACCGTCTCGCCAACAGAAGTTTGTGTGGCTTTGGCGAAGCTCGCCGGTTTAAGTGACTTGGCATTGATTTTGATCAGCGCGAGATCACTTAGTACATCACTATATGTTTTTGTAATTTTGTATGTATTGCCATCCGTCGTTACAACAACCGGATCTGTTAATCCTTCGATTACGTGAGCATTCGTCACGATCCATCCATTGGACCGGATAATGACACCTGTACCATGTGCAAGATTGTAACGGTCTGATGACGTACCTTCCTGCACTTCGGTAGATTTCCCAATAATGCCTACGACCGAAGGAGACACCTTTTCGATCACTTTGGGAATGGCTTCATTTCCTTTGTACGTATACGTTCCGGATTTGGCATCATATTGTCCACTTCCACCAAATGTCTTAACCAGATCCTTGGTGTTCACATAGACTTGACCCTCTACCACTTTAGCTTGCATTCCCGCTTTGGATTCAGCCGCACCAGCCGTTGCCGCCACACTAATCGAGAGTACAGCAGCCATCAGTATGGCTATCCCCTTTTTACCCAACACACTCATATTCTCACCTGACCCTCTCTATACATCCTTCTTGCGCGACTCGACATCGGATTCATTGCTGAATCTATTCTCTTTTTCTCTCATCTGCAATACCGGTATCCTTCAATGTATCATACAAAATCTGGATATACAATTGTTTTAAGTCCCTATTTTAGTAGAGAAGATAGAATCCTATTCAATCGTTCAGTATAAATGAAAAAAACACCCTCCATGTCTCATGGAAAGTGTTCGTCTGTACTTCTTGTAGAGGTTATTCCATTCACTTCAATGGCATTCCTACTCACCAAACCAACCGGTTATCATCGCATAATCCGTCATCAGAAATACCAGCAGACTGACTACTGCAAATCCGATCGCAAACAGATTCTTCTTCGGTGCCCGAAGGAGGCGAACGACTCCGATGAAAATCAGGATCGTAAATAAGATGACAAAAATATCAAATGCATTAAAATTCGATGTACTCGCCGTGGCAGCTTCTGCAAACAGCATGGATAGACAGACCTCCTCACCATAGTTGAACAGCTAACGCATACCCTAATATCTTCCTCTATGTTATCTGTACCCTGCTAGTAATGCAAGCCCTATCATCCATAAAAATGAAAAAAATCCAATTTGGCTGGATATCCCTGCAATGCTTGCCCCTACATATATGTAAACACTTTCACGAAAACAATATAGTACAAGGAAAGACTCTACATATTCCAAGAATAAAACCCTTCCTTTCGCAAGCAGAGCACATCAGATCATAATCCAATGTCTCACACTTCTCGAAAAGAAGGGCTTGTTAACTATCGTTCTTCGTTCAATAATCTCTGACTACAGGGCCTTAGTCCACCAATTGCAGTGCCTTGCTCCGCTCGGTATCACGCTCCAGAACCGGCTTCAAGTACTTGCCTGTATAGGAAGCTTCCACTTTAATGATATCCTCAGGTGTTCCAGTTGCAACAATGGTTCCTCCACCGCTACCGCCTTCTGGACCCAGATCAACAACATAGTCTGCCGTTTTGATCACATCCAGGTTATGCTCGATCACTAGCACTGATTCCCCGGAATCAACCAAACGGTGTAGTACGTTCAGCAAGCGGTCGATATCATCGACATGCAAACCGGTAGTCGGCTCATCGAGGATGTAGATGGTTTTCCCCGTACTGCGGCGATACAGCTCGGAAGCAAGCTTCACACGCTGGGCTTCACCACCAGATAATGTGGTTGCAGGTTGTCCCAGATTGATATAACCCAGACCCACATCCATCAGTGTCTGCATTTTGCGATGGATCTTCGGAATGTTCTCGAAGAATTGGGTTGCATCTTCAACCGTCATTTCCAACACATCGGAAATATTTCTGTTTTTATATTTCACTTCAAGCGTTTCCCGGTTGTATCGTTTGCCTTTGCAGACTTCACAAGGGACATAAACGTCAGGCAAGAAGTGCATCTCGATTTTGATAATGCCGTCTCCACGGCAGGCTTCACAACGTCCGCCTTTAATGTTGAAGCTGAACCGGCCTTTCTTGTATCCACGTACTTTGGCTTCATTCGTCTGAGCGAACAGATCCCGAATATCATCAAAGACACCGGTGTACGTAGCCGGGTTGGAACGTGGTGTCCGCCCGATCGGTGATTGGTCAATATCGATGACTTTATCGATATGCTCCAGACCACGGATTTCTTTATGCTGACCCGGACGTACCCGTGCACGGTTCAGATCACGTGCCAGTGTTTTGTACAGGATCTCATTGATCAATGTGGATTTACCAGATCCAGATACGCCCGTTACCGCGGTAAATACACCTACAGGAATCTTCACATTCAGATTCTTCAGGTTATTTTCTTTGGCTCCGCGTACTTCCAACCAGCGGTCTCCTACACTTCTACGTTCTGTACGAATCGGAATGAATTTGCGACCACTCAGATATTGACCGGTTAATGAGTTCTCATCGTTCATGATCTCTTCCGGTGTACCCTGTGACATGATGGTACCTCCGTGGATACCTGCACCAGGGCCAATATCAATAATGTAGTCGGCAGCCATCATCGTATCCTCATCATGTTCGACCACGATCAGAGTATTACCAATGTCTCGCATGTGCGCAAGGGTTGAGATTAGACGGTCATTATCCCGTTGATGCAGACCGATACTCGGCTCATCCAGAATGTAGAGTACACCCATCAGGCTGGAACCAATCTGTGTAGCCAGTCTGATCCGCTGTGCCTCCCCACCGGACAATGTTCCGGCAGCACGACTCAGTGTAAGGTAATCCAGACCAACATTCACCAGGAAGCCGAGACGGCTGTTGATTTCTTTCAAAATCAGTTTGGCAATTGTCTGCTCTTTCTCCGTCAATTCCAGCGAGTCGAAGAATCGGCCAGCTTCACCAATGGACAGACTAGTCACATACGCCATGTTGTGATCATTGATCGTAACCGCGAGACTTTCACGTTTCAGACGCTGACCTTTACACGTACCACAAGGCTTCGCACTCATGTAACCTTCGATGAACTCACGGATACCTTCAGATGCTGTATCCCGGTAACGACGCTCCAGATTATTCACGATACCTTCAAAGGTAACCAATGCTTCCTTGCGTTGTCCAAAATCATTCTCATACCGGAAACGGATTTTCTCCGTGCCTGTACCCTGCAACAACTTATTCATCTGTTCAGCTGGCAGATCTTCGACAGGCACATTCTGCGGAATGTTGAAGTGTTCACATACCGACTTCAGAAACTGCGGATAATAGGTCGATGTTCCACCTGTCCATGCATCAAAAGCGCCATCTTCAATGGTCTTAGTCCGATCCGGTACGAGCAGATCCGGGTCAACGATCATTTTGACACCCAAACCATCACAATCCGGGCAAGCGCCGAAGGGACTGTTAAAAGAGAACATCCGTGGTGCAAGCTCTTCAATACTGAATCCGCACACCGGGCAGGCAAAGTTGGAACTGAAGCGAAGCTCTTCTTCACCCATAATATCCACCAAGAGTTGTCCTCCGGATAAATTAAGGGCTGTTTCAATGGAGTCGGCCAGACGTGCCTGTACATCATCCTTAACAACGATCCGGTCAACGACCACTTCAATCGTATGCTTCTTGTTTTTCTCCAATTGAATATCTTCTGACAGGTCACGCAGCTCCCCGTTCACTCGTACACGGACAAAGCCCTGCTTGGACACATCGGCAAATACACTTTTATGCTCGCCCTTACGGCCCGAGATAATGGGTGCCAAAATCTGCAACCGGGTACGCTCTGGGTATTGCATAATGCGGTCAACCATTTGTTCTACGGTCTGAGAGCTGATCTCCACGCCATGATCCGGACAATGCGGATGACCCACACGTGCAAATAACAGACGCAAGTAATCATAGATTTCCGTCACGGTTCCAACCGTGGAACGCGGGTTACGGCTTGTTGTTTTCTGATCTATTGAAATGGCAGGAGACAACCCTTCAATGGAATCGACATCTGGCTTCTCCATCTGTCCCAAAAACTGCCGTGCATAAGCTGACAATGATTCTACATAACGCCGTTGTCCTTCGGCATAGATGGTGTCAAAAGCCAGTGAGGACTTACCTGAGCCACTCAGGCCGGTCAATACAACAAAGCGGTCGCGCGGGATGGTGATGTCGATGTTCTTCAGGTTATGCGCTCGTGCACCTTTAATGACAATATTATCGCTCGCCAATAGTACTCATCCTCTCAAATTTACTAATCCAAACCTTTTAAAAGGCATTTCGATCCCTCCCAAACCCTCCCTTCCAAGGGAGGGCCCCAGAGGGGCTCAGCCCTCTGGACACCCGAAACAAGCGGTGCCATGGTGAGGGGTCGGGTCTTGCTATGTGAAGGGTTGTCGTGTGCCCGCGGTTTCCTCTAAGGTTCCGGCCTATTGCCGGAACCTTAGAGGACCGCTCTACTGCGAGGTGACGCTCTCGGCTTCGCCCTGTTCGCGGCTAGGTCGCCATTGTCTTCGGCTCGGCTCCAAGGTCAACACCGGGACTCTCTCGGCTTCACCACGTTCGCGGCTAGGTCGCCATTGCCTTCGGCTCGGCTCCAAGGTCAACACCGTGAACGCTCTCGGCTTCGCCCTGTTCGCGACTAGGTCGCCATTGCCTTTGGCTCGGCTCCAAGTCAACACCGGGGACGCTCTCGGCTTCGCCTTGGTCGCGGCAGGTCGCCATTGCCTTCGGCTCGGCTCCAAGTTCAACACCGGGACGCTCTCGGCTTCGCCTGCTCGCGACTAGGTCGCCATTGCCTTTGGCTCGGCTCCAAGTTCAGTACTGAGGCGTTCTGGACTCCCAGAGGGACACGACTCCCAAATGCTTTCTATAAACCTTTTAACCAATTTCAACTTTTCTATCAGTATAGACCTGATTTCAAGATTTCAACATCTCTTATTATCGGTAGATATGGGCGATTTCCTTACTCAACAAGAGAACGGCCAATTGGCCGTTCTCTTGTTACCGATCTCTCTTTACTGGATCATATGAATGAGCAGTGTCTTATTCAGCGCGAAGTTCCAGCAACGCATCGCGAAGCTCGGCAGCACGCTCAAACTGCAGGTTTTTGGCTGCATCTTTCATCTCTACCTCCAGGCGCTGGATAAGCGCCTGGCGATCTTTCTTCGACATCTTCTCGGCAGCGCCTGTGAGATAGTCTTTCTTGGATTCGGCAACCTTGGTTGCCTCAATAACATCACGTACTTTTTTGCGAATCGTCTGTGGTGTAATGCCATGTTTCTCGTTGTACTCGATCTGAATCGCACGACGACGTTCGGTTTCTTTTATCGCCTTATCCATCGAATCAGTCACTTTGTCACCGTATAGAATAACGCGACCCTCGCTGTTCCGCGCGGCACGACCAATCGTTTGGATTAGTGAACGTTCGGAACGCAGGAATCCTTCCTTATCGGCATCCAATATGGCTACCAAGGATACTTCGGGCAGATCGAGACCTTCCCGGAGCAAGTTGATTCCGATTAGGACATGGAAAACGCCCAGTCTTAGATCACGTAAAATCGCCATCCGTTCCAACGTCTTGATCTCGGAATGCAGATAACGTACCTTGATTCCAATCTCCTTCAGATAATCCGTCAGATCCTCAGACATCTTCTTCGTTAATGTTGTAATTAACACACGCTCGTCTTTGGCAATCCGGTCGTTAATCTCACCGATCAAGTCATCGATCTGTCCCTTCGTTGGACGCAGTTCAATGATAGGATCAAGCAGACCGGTTGGACGGATAATCTGTTGCACCATCGTATCCGTATGCTCTATCTCATATGGACCTGGTGTGGCCGATACATAGATAATCTGATCCATCTTGCCTTCGAACTCATCGAATTTGAGCGGACGATTATCCAATGCTGACGGCAGACGGAAACCATGCTCAACCAATACCGTCTTCCGCGCTTGGTCACCATTGTACATCGCACGGATCTGTGGCAGGGTCACATGAGACTCATCGACCACAATCAACATGTCATCCGGGAAATAATCCATCAGTGTGTATGGCGTATCGCCGCGTTCGCGGAAAGTCAGCGGGCCGGAATAGTTCTCAATCCCCGAACAGAAGCCGACTTCCTTCATCATCTCAATATCGTATCGTGTGCGCTGTTCCAGTCGCTGAGCCTCCAGCAACTTCCCTTGTTCACGCAACACTTCAAGACGTTCTTCCAGTTCACGCTCGATGTTCACCAGCGCAACCTTCATCGTCTCTTCTTGCGTTACGAAGTGAGATGCCGGGAAGATGGCAATATGTTCACGTTCGCCAATCAATTCACCGGTTAACACGTCAATCTCCGTAATTTTCTCGATCTCATCACCGAACAATTCAACCCGAATTGCGTGTTCTCCCTTGGAGGCAGGGAAGATCTCTACGACATCCCCACGGACACGGAATGTCCCCCGTACAAAGTTAATGTCATTCCGCTGATACTGAATCTCCACCAGTCGGGACAAAATCTGATTACGCGGTTTCTCCATGCCTACCCGGAGTGACAGCAACATGCTGGAATACGAATGCGGTGAACCCAAACCATAAATACAGGATACACTCGCTACAATGATGACATCCCTGCGCTCAAACAACGAACTGGTCGCTGCGTGACGCAGTTTGTCTATCTCTTCATTAATACTTGAATCCTTCTCGATATACGTATCGGAAGACGGGATATATGCTTCTGGCTGAAAATAATCATAATAACTGACGAAATACTCAACCATGTTGTTAGGAAAGAAATCTTTGAACTCACTTGCAAGCTGTGCTGCCAGCGTTTTGTTGTGCGCAATAACCAGCGTTGGCCGTTGCAGCTGGGCTATGGTCTGTGCAATGGTGAATGTCTTACCCGTACCCGTTGCACCCAGCAGTGTCTGATACCTTTTCCCCTCTTGAACACCCTTCACCAGTTCTTTAATGGCTGCAGGCTGATCACCTTGGGGAGTAAACTCTGACTCGATTTCGAACGTTTTGTCGCTCATTATAATATCGCTCATTGCCGTATCTCACCCTATCGTCTAAAATAATAGTCACAATATATTGTCGAAGTTCCCCGAATTTTCATATGGGAAAACTTATAGTAATAGGAATATTTGTTCCCGTTCAATTATACCTTGTTCGTTTTAGTGATGCAAACGTGAAATGAAGATAGGAGTGGGTTAATTTATGGATCTTGCGACACTTATCGGTATTATTGCCGGAATTGCCGCAGTCATTAGCGGTTTTTTGTGGGAAGGTGGTCAACTGTCCGGTCTCATGCAAAAAACGGCTGCTTTAATTGTATTCGGTGGAACGATTGCTGCTGTGGTTGCCAGTTTCCCTGCACATCGCCTGCGTACGATTCCGGCTGCTCTGCGTATGGCTTTTGGACGTAACAATAATGAATCCGGTTTATGGGTTGAAGAATTGGTCGAGATGTCTTCGATCGCGCGCCGCTCAGGTGTGCTTGCATTGGAACGCAAAGTCATGGATCATCCGCATCCATTTTTGCAAGATGGTATTCAGATGGTTGTCGATGGTACGGATCAGGATGTGGTTCGCCAGATTCTGGAGATGGAGATTAACTCGATTGAACAAAAACATGAGGGCTACGCCAAAATATTCGAATCTGCTGGTGGTTACGCCCCAACCATGGGCATCATCGGAACAGTGATGGGACTCATTCAGGTCCTTGGCAGTTTGACCGACCCAACCGGACTCGGACCTGCCATTGCTGTTGCTTTTACCGCAACCCTGTATGGGGTCGCCAGTGCCAACCTTATCTTTTTGCCCATTGCCTCCAAGATCAAATCCAGAGGTGCTGATGAAGTTCAGACCATGGAAATGCTTCTCGAAGGTGTACTTGCCATTCAGAACGGTGAGAATCCCCAGCTTGTACGCAAAAGACTGGAGTCCTTCACGCTCACGCATCGTCAGTCTATACGCCCCCTAGCAAAGGAGGGATTGGATGAGTCGGCGCAGTAAACGGCGCGGAAAACGTGAAACGGTCGACTATCGGGATCGCTGGATGATTACCTATGCCGATCTCATTACCCTGCTCTTGATATTTTTTGTCATCATGTATGCCATGAGCAATCTGGATTCCGGTAAATATGACGTCGTTACTCAATCGTTACAAAATACATTCAACGAGTCTGACTCTATACTTGAGCTTGGTGAGGGGCTTGGTGAGAAGCCCGGACAGACGCTTACAGAGACTCCACCATCCGAGGTGCAGGGTGAAGACCCTGCAAATGGTGAAGGAACCCCTTCCGATTCCGGGACAGCAGCACCAGAAGATGACAACAAGCCACTCACAGAACGGGAAGAACAGTTCAGATCACAGGAGCAGGAATTGCAAAATCTGTTCAATGTGATTACCCAATATATCGAGGATAATAAACTGGAAAACCAGATTTTTGTTGCGGACAAGCCGCAGGGCCTCTCCATTACACTCAGTGACCGATTCCTGTTTGACCAGGGGCAAGCTGCCCTCAAAGGGGATGCTGCACCCACACTAACCAAGCTGGCGAGTCTGTTTCGGGACCTGAATACCGTTGTCAGTATCGAAGGACATACGGATAATATTCCGGTCGGGGCCAACTCCACGTATAAAGACAACTGGGAACTTTCTGGCGAACGTGCACTGTCGGTATTGCGATTTTTCCTGGATACAGAAAATCTCAACCCTGACGGGTTCCAGTATGCCGGATATGCGGATACTCGCCCAACGGGTGACAACACTACAGCGGCTGGCAGACAAAAGAACCGTCGGGTGGAAATTACCGTACTGCGCCAACTCCAACCTTGATCTTCGCCATTTCGCATAATACATCATAATTTATAAGAAAAAGCACGTTCCTACTGAATTCGATTCAGACAGAACGTGCTTTTTTATGTCAGCTATTTAGCAAATTGGAACTCATATATTCGTTATTCCAGTTATCCATCTACCCCTGGCTGACTTGGACGCAGAATCGCAGAGCCTATGGTCAGCAAAATGACAGCCATACCAAACAAAATCAATAGCGGCATTGTAATATCCGATAACGTACCGCCAGCGGAGATCCTTTCCACCGCCTGAATGGCCCATTTCTGCGGAACAACGTTAGCGAGCTTCTGCATATAGTCCGGCATGAAACTGATCGGCCAAAAACAACCACCTATCATACATGTTGGCATAATGATAAGTGAATTTAACATATTCGCATTTTTGGAATTCCGGATCAATCCTGCAACCGTACTTGCGATTCCCATGGAGACCAGCATGAATGCCGCCAATATCATGAAATGAATTCCAAAAGGAATACCGGCATCATAATGCAGCAGCCATCTGCTGACTCCCAAAACCATCACTATCTGAATCATACCAATGACAAAGCTCCCCAGGAAATTGCCAAGCGCAATCTCATATGCGTGTACGGGTGCCGTGTACACTCTAGCCATCGTCCGTTTCCTGCGATCTTCCATAATCACAGCTACTGCACTGGTCAGCAGACCCATCATAAACATAATTGTAAATCCAGTCACATTGTTCAGGCCTGGCTTGGGATAGATCCGCAGATCGGTGACTTCACCAGCAACCTGTTGCTTTCCTATCTCCTGTAATAACAGTTTAAACGGCTTCTGTATGCTCTCCCGTACGTCCATCTCACTTGAGACTCTACCTGCCGCCACCGTAACAGCTGAAGCAGATTGTTGCAGGCCTCTCGTCAAACCTTCGACAGCTGCTCGCAGTGTATAAGAACCTTCGCTTATACGCAGTTCCACCAGTTGAATTTCGGTTGCCTTACCTTGTAACAGATCCTCCGTATAATGTGCCGGAATGATGATGCCAGAACTTCCTTTTTGCTGAGCGATCGCTTCCTTCACTTCGGCTTCGTCGTTCATTGGCTTGAGCAGATATTCCTCTTTGCCAGCAAGTTCATGAATCATCCATGTCCCTGCCACCCCTGTATCCTCATTGACGTAGGGAATGACCGTGCGTATACTCTGCTCACTTCCAAAAAGAGCTACCGCACCTGTAACCACCAGGCAAGGCAGAATTAGAAACGTAATGAAGCCCATTTTACGGCCAAGTGTACGTCTGATCATCAACCAGGCTATGTGCAGACTATTCATATCGATATCCTGCCTTTCTATAGATCAATCCTGAGATGGCCAGTAAAACAGCGCATACCACGCCTAGCATCAGTATGTTATATACTATCTCTCCTACAGGTGCATCCAGCATCATTCTCAGAAAACTTTGGAGCGCCCAGTGGTTAACCGTAAATTCGCTAAGACGTTGCACCAAATCAACCGGAATGGGTCTGAACCCACCACTGATGAATGTCATGACAATAATGATGCCTTGCAAGGTTGCACCGGCCGATGCCGTGCTTTTGCATACCAGGGATACAATAATGCCGAGGGTCATGGATGCCAAAGTGATGAGAACACAAGTTAGCACAATATACCCAGGATACGTTCCCCAATCTACACCGTAGAACCAATATGTCATAAGGATGATCGTCGTTGCCTGTAAAAAAGCGAGCAGACTATTGCCGGCAACTTTCCCGGCAAAGATCACTCCGTTACCTATCGGCGCAGCCTGAAGGCGGATCAGCGTTCGGTTATCACGCTCTCCAAAAAGGCTGGTACTTGTTGTCATTCCCGAGTACAACATGAACATCGCCAGCATGGATGCTGCATAGTATTGGGAGGCGCTGTAGGACGTCCCTGTTTTTCCAGGATTAATGACAGTAATGGAAGTCGAGTTCGCTCCATTAGAATCCAAGCCAGAGGTCATGGCAGTAGTCACTTCCGGACCCAGCACTTTGCTAATCGCCATCTGTCGATTCCATTCATCCGTAAAACGTGTGAACAAGGTTTCGCCCAAGGTATTGAGCATGCTGTCCTTTCCACGTATCCATTGCAACCGAGCCTCTTTTCCCATCATCACGTTCTGTTCAAAATCTGAAGGAATCATTACCGCAAAGTCGAGCTTGCCAGTGCGCAGCAAATGGACAGCCACTTCTTCTGTCGTAATGTTCTGTACCTTGACCCTCTCGGCTACCGATGGAGCATTCACAAATGAATCCAACGCTTGACTAACTGTATCTGATCCTCCGCCTGATTCCGAATTCATATGGATTATCCCTACACGTACTGAATCCGGAATGACATCTTCCGCCGTACTCATCGTACTGGAAAGGGCCGTACCCAATATAAAAATCAGTAACAACGGCAGGATGAACAAGTTCAACACTACAGATCGAATCTTAAGAATACGTCTTAACTCAAAGATGCAAATATGCCATATATTCATCTTTTGCTCCCCCTAGTCCCGAAGCGTACGCCCGGTCAGATTGAGGAACAATGTTTCCAGATCAGGCTCTTCAACCTTGAGGGACTGAATGGATATTTCATGTTTGCTGCAAATGAAGAGCAGATCCTGTAGATCCTGCTGTGCCGAAGGTAGCGTAATGATCAGTGTATTCTCTGAAACGTCTACCATTCGCACGCGAGGGTGAAGTTTCAGTTCTTCCACGACGTCGGGACCGATACCGGAAGTGGAGAGCACTACCTTTTCCTCCGATGCTACCCGTTCTCTCAGCTCTGATTCAGTGCCACAGGCAATGATTCGCCCCTGATCCATAATCGCGACCCGGTGACTAATCGCAGCCACTTCCTCCATGTAATGACTTGTATATATGATCGTTGAACCCATCTTGTTGAGTGTGCGTACCGATTCAAGGATATGATTCCGAGATTGCGGATCAATGCCGACTGTCGGTTCATCCATAATCATTAGATCCGGGCGATGTGTAATCGCACATGCGATGTTTAACCTGCGTTTCATACCGCCAGAGAAGGTCGAGGGGGTATCCTTTGCTTTATCTTGTAACCCTACAAATTCAAGAGACTCTTGCACTCTTTCCTTAAGCAATTTTCCACGCAGTCCATACAGTCTGGCAAAAAAGGTCACATTCTCCGCAGCAGACATGGTTTCGTATAAAGCCAGATCCTGTGGAACCAGTCCGATCTTGCGCTTCACTTCAAGCGGTCTCTCCTTGACCGATATACCATCTAATCTGATTTCACCCTGATCCATATTCAGGAGACCTGCGATCATGCTGATGGTGGTACTTTTCCCTGCTCCATTGGGACCGAGCAATCCAAAAATCTCGCCTTTGCCCACACTAAGATTCAAATGATCCACTGACAGCCTGCTGCCGTATCGTTTCACAACACGATCCACTTCAAGTATGCCCATCTCTTTTACGCCCCTTTTCCGGTTCGACTTCCGCCGCTGGATTTCATAATTTTATTGTAACGGATCGCCGTCTATGGCGAAGGTACGAAAAGTCATGAATCGAAGGTGACTTAAGTCATCTGCTGATTCGAATGCTGCTTATGGTATAATCAAGGGCGCATTACCGAGAGATTTCTATTCCAATTTTTATATAAAGGATGTCACTTACATATGCCGATGCGGTTCCTGCAATACGGATTAATTATCGTTCCAGCAGTGCTGTACCTGTTGATGCTCCCCTTGGAAAATGAAGCCGTCTACACCCTGTATGTCATCATCGCGCTTGGACTCTCCGTGTGGAAAGATTTTACCCGTTCAAGTACACAGCAGTGGCTGCTGTTTCTGGCCCAAATACTCTGGAACTGCTGGCTGATTGCTTCGTATGGACAATTTATGGTATTCCTCTCTCTATCCGTGCTATACGTGTATATGTACAGACTGGAGGGGAGTCAGCGGTGGTTGATGTTTGGAAGTCAGCTTGTGGCAAGCAATGTGGCATTGCATTGGCATTATTCTGATCCACAAACATTGCAGCCAGGGTTAGCCACACTGTATACAAACGCCGATACTCTATTCTCCGCAGAGACAACAGCGATGGTTCTTGGCAACCTGCTTTTGCTCATCATAGCGGCTCTGTCCTGGCAGGGATCAAGAACGGCGAGCAGCCGCGGACAACTGGAACAAGTCTACGACGAGCTTCGCAGCAAACATTACGAGCTACAGGAAGCGCGTGCGCAACTGCTACTATTTACAAAGCAACTTGAAGGAGCGGCTCAGGCAGAGGAACGAACCCGTATCTCAAGACAACTTCATGACGATATCGGGCATCGACTGATTCGCACCAAAATGATGTCAGAAGCCGCCCTCCTGACCCTCCCTCGAAATAGGGAACAAGGAACGGAAATGGTGAGACAGATTCGCGATCAATTGGCCGAAAGTATGGATGATATGCGCAGCACCCTGCACAAACTGCAACCGGATTCCTATGTCTCCACTACCTACGCACTGGATCGTCTCCTTGAAGAAGTGGGCAGAGATACCGGCGTGAAGACAAATTATGAAGTTCATGGCCCTTCTCATGTGCTGTATCCCAGCATACAGATTGTTTTGTACAAAAATGCCAAAGAAGCCCTGACCAATGCACTGCGACATGGAAATGCTTCTTCGATCACTGTGGAGTTGGTATTCGGGGACCAAGAAGTGTGTATGAGTGTAAGTAATGATGGCAAAATTAATCCCCATTCTTCCAAGCGAAATGGCATAGGACAGGAAGGCATGCTTCTGCGCACACAAATGGTGGGAGGGGCCCTCGAGATTCAATCGGCTTATCCATATACGGTGATTACACGCATTCCAATAACCAACCAAATGCATATACTTTGAAAAAAGGATGTGAATGTTCTCATGCCCGAACAGAATGATGTGAACGTAAAGAATGATTCAGCCCAGCCCCCACTTATTCGGCTGATTCTTGCCGACGATGACTACTTCATTCGCGAGAGCCTTAAAGTGCTGCTAGGACTCGACTCAGGCATTAGCGTTACAGGCACAGCCTCAAATGGACAGGAAGCGTTGGCATTGCTTGAGGCAGGTACGCCTGCGGACGTGGTCTTAATGGATATCCGGATGCCGGAATGTGACGGAGTCGAAGGTACATATCGCATAAAGGTACGATTTCCTGAAATCCAGGTGCTAATGCTGACTACGTTTGACGACGATGAGTATATTATTCAGGCATTGCAGAATGGAGCAAGTGGTTATTTACTCAAAAATGTCCCCCCTGAGCGGATCATTCAAGGCATCAAGACCGTACATAATGGCGATATGTTAATTCATCCGGATATTGCCCGCAAGCTCACAGGCCTTCTTCGTCCTTCTCCAACTTCCCCGACACATCATCCAATCGAAGCCTATGGACTGACACGTATGGAGCTGGCGGTTGCCGAGGCCATATCGGAAGGACTATCCAATAAAGAAATTGCAGCCAAACTGTTCCTCAGTGAAGGCACGGTCAAAAACTATGTCACGGATATTCTCGGTAAGCTGAGCTTGCGTGATCGGACCCAAATCGCCATTTTTATGTTAAAAAACTAACAAAAAGGTATTTCCCTTGCCTGCGACGGCGCTCGGAAATACCTTTTTTCATTGCTTGATTTATGCAACATACTTCATCACGTATGCTTAGTTACATCTCTATGGACCCTTTATCACTGGCCACAGGGGCTGGCGGTAACGCCAATGGAGCTTCGTCCCTTTGTGGTTTTTTCAGGCGGGCAAACAACTTGAGATTAATGATATGGAACAGTGTCAGTGGACGTAACCGAATCGCCCAGACCTCGTGATTGTCCGGTGCCATAATGACCCCAAGCTGGTGATGCTCCCCTTCATAGATCGCTCGTTGCATGAACTTGCTTTCTCCTTGGTGATTGCGCACCTCAAGTTTGCAAAAAGCCGGGTTCATCCGCAGTGCACGATGCAACTCTTCCGGCGAATGAACCAACTTACCATTCACCTTGTACAACGTCTCTCCGGCTTCAATCCCCAAATCTGCAGCAGGACTCTCCGGAATAACAGCCAATACTTTCAACCCGTGCTGCGGATGAACAAATATCGGACTGCGATTTTGCTCTTCAAACGCGCTGTACCATACCAGAAATTCATGTCCAACAAATGCAATCAGCGCTGCAACCACCATGAGTGGAGACCACCATGCAGCAAGCAAACTGAACACGAGCAAGGTTGTCCCATAGAGCATCAATCGTTTTGACGAGATCTGCACCTTCTGGCCTGGAAGCATACTCTGCGTTACCTCACCAAATCCGAGCATGATCGGCAGCGCAACCAGCATGTAACTATGTCCTGCATTCATAAGCGGATTCCATGCCAGCTCTGCGCCACCTCCTGTGACCGGAACAAGAATCAGTAGGGGAATGGCCCAGAACTGTTGCAGTTGATATCCGCCAACCAGTTTCCCGCGTTTTCCCTCGAAGAGAAGCGGTGATGCCATCGATACCCCCTGCATGCGTACCAGCATGGCTTCACCCATATGTAGAAGAGCCGCCAAGACAAGCAGTGCAGGCATATCCAGAGAACGTAGCGTCTCCGTGATACTGCCCAACCAACCCGATGGTTGCCAGCCTGAAGCCAGATTCAAACCAAATTGCAACACACCCAGCAACCCGGCCGCATAGGCAAAGCACAGATATCGGATACGGAACAAGGACAGAACTAGCGTTGCAGCCCATATGCATATGAGACTTCCCAGTGTAAGATGTGCACCGAGAAATAGGGACACGATCGAGACAATGGTACCGATGAGTATGCCTCCGAGTACCGCACGAATCGTCTGTGTTATTGAGCTTTGCAAACGGACATGAAACAATTTACGCTCCTGCAGTAACTGACGATGATAGATCAGCGCAATCAGGATCACCGCAATATAATAAAACGGCTGAATAAACAACTGCAACAAAGCTTCCCCTAATGTAGTTAACCACGGCCATACCCATTCCATTGTGGTCGGTCACCCCTCTCCTTCAGCCGGTTCAGAAAAAAAGAAGGCTGAAAATCAGCCTTCTTTATGGCTTCGACACTGCGGACGAAATATCCTTTGAGACATTTTCGATCGCGCGTTTCAGCTGTGCATCATATTGAGGATTGGCAATACGTTCAATCAGAGCCGCTTCGAGTGATTCAGCGGTTTTCTCATCAATCTGGCCTGTAGCCTGAATGCCTTTTTGCTTCTGGAATGCCTTGACCGCTTCTTCTGTCTTCTGGTCATAGTATCCGTCCACACGATCCGGTTTGAAATCGAGTCCTCTCAGCATCGTCTGCGCACTTTTCACATCCGTGCTATTGCTATCATATTTAAGTGGTAACTTCTCTTTGTTAATCGGTGCCACCGAGAAGTAATCCGGTTGGTCTACCGCAATATCCGGTTTGATTCCTTTTTCATGAATCCAGTCCCCGTTCGGAGTGAGCCACTTGGCAATGGTAATTTTCAGCAAGCTGCCGTCACCCATTTGCTTGTCATAACTCGTCTGTACGGTTCCTTTACCAAAGGAATTTTCACCGATCAACTTAGCGCCTGCTGACTGTTGCAATGCACCAGCCAAAATTTCCGACGCACTCGCGCTACCTTTGTTCATCAGGACTGTGATTGGATATGCTTTGGCTGATCCATTCGATTTACTTTGTTCCTTTTTGCCGTTCTTGTCTTCAACTTGCACAATAACCTTGCCTTTAGGAACGAACTGTTCAGCAATATCAATGACGACTTGCAGTACACCGCCTGGGTCATTACGTACATCGATGAGCAGACCTTTCATGTTCTGCTTCTCAAGCTTCGCCAATTCTTCCTTGAAGCGATCACCTGTATTGAGAGAGAATTGGGTAATCGCAATAACGCCAATTCCGCCATCCTCCATGTGCGCATATACGGTCTCCAGATCAATGTCATCCCGTACAATAACAAATTCAATCAGTTCTGAAGATCCAGCACGTTTGACTTGTACCTTCGCTTCACTGCCCTTTGGACCTCTGATTTTGTTAACAGCCTTGTTCAGTTCCAAACCTTGCAGGGATTCTCCGTTTATAGACATAATCATGTCTTTCGCACGAATACCCGCTTTCTCGGCAGGTGATCCTTTGATCGGGGAAACAACAACGACGTTTCCGTCCTGTGAGGATACCTCTGCGCCAATACCGGTAAATGAACCTTCGATCGACTCTTCAAACTGGGCAGCCGTTTCCTGCCCCATATAGTTGGAGTATGGATCACCAAGGGATTCCATCATGCCGTTGATCGCACCGTCAACCAATTTGGTCTGATCCACGTCTTTATAATAGTTGCTTGAGATCAAATCCATCGCGGTTTCAATCTTCTTCATATCGTTCTTCTGCTGCGTATTGCCGGTTACACTGGCCAGCAAACCTTCGCCCGCTGTAGTCTGGCTCGCTATTCCTGGATAAGTCATCAATACCAGGGTTAGCATACTACCGCCAAGGAGACCCACAATGACAAGCAGTAGCGCCGATCTTTTCTTCATCATCCGTTTGTCACCGCCTTTAGTTTTGAAGCGTGTCAGATTCCATTGTTGCCGGAATCCATTCCCTAAACATGCCAGCTTAGTATATGTCTAGCTTGTACGGAATATGTTTTTTCCATTCGGTCTGGGGACAAGGAATTTACAGATAATTCATTGGATTGACTGCTGTACCATTGTCTCGTACTTCAAAGTGCAAGTGAGGTCCAGTAGAGTTCCCTGTGTTTCCTGACTCAGCAATGGTATCACCCTTGCTCACGGTGTCACCCTTGCTGACTTTAAATCCACCTTCGCGCAAGTGACCATATAACGTCCATAACCCGCCGCCATGGTCCACAATAACCGTATAGCCATAGCCGCTATACCATTCAGCCATAATTACGATGCCGCCAGAAGCAGCATAAACTGAGCTTCCCGTTGGAACAGCGAAATCAACACCGTTATGCATCTTACCCACTACCCCCGTAATTGGATGGGTACGGGGACCGAATGGAGAAGAAATGCGTCCTCCAGATACCGGTCTTGAGAAGATACCGTTCCCGGATGAATAGGTGACCTCACTGCTGCTATCCGAGCTGACTCTGGTTGGCGTCTTCGCTGCAGCTTTCGCCCGAGCGGCGGCTGCTGCTTTTGCTTTGGCTGCGGCGGCTGCCTGTTGTTCACGCAATTTATTTTTCTCTTGAAGAAGTGCCGAACGTTTGCTGGCAATCTGCATCAATACATCTTCCTGCTCTTGTGTCAGCTCTTCTGATTCTTCAATCTTAGCATCATATGAAGCGAGAAGCACTTGCTTTTCCGCTTCTTTTTCATTCAATTGGGACTTGCGCTGTTTCTTCTGTGCATACAGACTCTTGGCTTCTGCATATTGCACATCCAGTTCTGCCTTTTTGTCCACAACCAGTTGCTTGTCCGCTTTATGTTCATCCAGCAGATGCTGATCCTGATCCACGATCGTTTTGAGTGAATCCGCACGGGTCAGAAAGTCAGTGAAGCTGGTGGAGGACAACAATACATCCAGATACGATACAGCACCGTCCGTATACATTAGACGCACACGTGACTCCAAAAGTTTCTCCCTTGCAACAATACGTTCTTCTGCCGCTTGAAGGTCTTTCTTGGTTGTACGGAGATCTTCCTCCGTGTTCTCGATCTGCAAGGATACGCTGGCCAGTTCATCACTAACGACATTGATCTGTTCCATGACAACCTTCAGATAAGCATTGGTTTTGTTCTTGTAATGCTGAGCTTCCTTTTTGTTGGAAGCGGCTTTTTTCTGCTCTTGCTTGGCAGTAGCTGCCTTGTTCTCCAGTTGCTGAATCTGCTGGTCAATATCACTGATGCTACTCTTGGCATATCCGTCAGAAGGTTGAAGCGTCATACCGGCCAATAACGTAAAGGCCAGCAGCGAAGCGGTTTTTTTCAAAATGATGATCCCCCATCCTATGATTTCACAAGAAAGCAACCTGCACAGGTGGTGAACAGCATGTTCTTTGCTTTCTTCAATCTTAAACGACTCCGTCTTTCCTACATATCGTCAAACAGCGTCCATGAATGAACCTGCTTTACCATTCTTTTCGACATATTCTGCAATTCGATCGTTGAAAACAAGTTTAAACGTTGAGTGATTTCCGAATGGACAGTGTACTTCCCAAAATACCTACCAGCACACCGAGTCCGATCAACAATGTTCCAAACAGTAGCCAGATTTCGCCGAGCGGAATCAAGTTAAGCATCTGCATGAATACATCCTGACCAAACGTGGCCATCAACTGGCTGTATCCAACGAACAGCACCCCAACCGTAATGACCGAGCCAATAAATCCAATGAGTGCACCTTCAATAAAGAAAGGCCAACGAATAAAGGTATTGGTTGCGCCAACCAGCTTCATAATGCCGATCTCCCGGCGACGGGCCAGAATCGTTACGCGAATCGTATTCGAGATCAGGAACATGGACATCAGACCGAGTCCCCCGACAAAAATAAATCCGATATTACGGACTAGTTTCGTAAATTTGAACAATACTTCCACCGTTTCCTTGCCGTAGTTCACTTTCATGATCGGCTTCTCCGGGTGCTTTTCGTTCAAGGCTTCGATTTTTTGCGCCACAAAAGTCACGGTTTCCGGTTCAATGACCTCAACTTCAATGGTCTCCGGCAGTGGATTGTTATCCACATCGAAACCGCTAAGCACGTTATCTGCACTCTCTCCAAGACGTTCACGGAACTCCTTGAGTCCTTCTTCCTTGGAAACAAAACGGATCTCACTTACTTCTGGCATCGCGCTGATTTCTTCCTCCAGTGTGTTACGCAGGTTATCGTCCACATTCAGTTCGAGGAATGTGCTGATCTCCACCTGGCTATCAACCTGGTTCGCCATGGAATTTACATTGAGCACCAGCAACATGAACACGCCAAGAATCAACAGCGACACAATAATGGACATGATGGAGGCTACAGACATCCAGCCGTTGCGGAATACGTTTTTGAATCCCTCCCGCAGATGGCGCAAGAGAGTGCTAAAATTCATAACCGTATTCCCCTCTCATCTGATCCCGTACAATCTGTCCACGTTCAATGGCGATTACCCGTTTACGCATCGTGTTTACGATATCTTTGTTGTGGGTCGCCATAACAATGGTTGTCCCCCTGAAATTAATCTCATCCAGCAGTTGCATAATGCCCCATGACGTCTCTGGATCAAGGTTACCTGTAGGCTCATCCGCGATAATAACCGATGGGTTGTTGACGATAGCCCGTGCAATGGCAATACGTTGCTGTTCTCCACCCGAGAGCTGTGAAGGTTCGCGATTTGCCTTACTCCGCAGTCCCACCAAATCGAGCACTTCCATCACCCGTTTTTTGATATGACGCTTCGGCGCTTCAATAACTTCCATCGCAAATGCCACATTCTCAAATGCTGTCATCCGTGGCAGCAGGCGAAAATCCTGGAACACAACACCGATATTACGGCGAACATAAGGAATCTTTCTTGGCTTCAACTTACCAATATTAAATCCGTTAATGGATATTTGTCCTTTGGTCGGAACTTCTTCTCTGTACATCAATTTCATAAATGTCGATTTGCCTGCGCCGGACGGACCAACGATATAGACAAATTCATTGCGGTCGATCTTCACCGACACCCCTTGTAATGCGTGGGTCCCATTGGCGTAGGTCTTCCACACGTCCTGCATTTCTATCACATCATCACTTCCTGCTCGCATAGTTAGCCATTATCATTTCGACACAATCCCGGCATTTCCTTTAAAAAGACCTGAATTTCATCAGGAAAAAATCCACGTCGTCCCTGTTTTGATGGTGAAGCATGGATTCATATGAAGTTTATTGTAACAAATTTGTTACCTATTGAGTACCCGAAAGTTTTCCTGCATTGGATCATATATATAGAAAGTGTTACAAAGTCGGGAACAACTGAAGTATAAAGGAGCGTACGGTTATGAAAAAAATACATCTGACGGTCATTATTCTATTCTCCATGCTCTTGATCGGCTCCGCGTCCTATGGATTGTTGTATATGTATGTGAATCAGCCTGCCATGCCCAAAGACGTCCATGTTGGTGGCTGGGCGGTAGAAGGGAAGGACCGTAAGGAGGTTTTGCATGCACTCGATGAACGGATCCAAAAGCTGGAGGACTGGCCTGTCACCCTTGAATTAACTGACCCAGACCACAAGACTATGACGTATACCACAGCCCAGGTGGGAGTGAGCTACAACGTTAACCGCTTTGAGTCCGCAATACAGCAGCTTGAGGAAGGTGATATATGGGAACGTGCATATGCACGATATCATTTTGCGAAAGAGTTCTCTCTGGATATGACCTACAACTTACGACCACTGCAAGAACATCTCAGCCCTGCCTGGGAAAAAGAAACCTTCGGTACACCTGCGAACGCTGTTCGCCGCATTACCGCAAGTGATCAAGTCCAGTATATCCCGGAAAAGGGCGTCCGCCGGATTGATTGGGATACACTTACAAGTCTCATTCAGACGGAGCTGCATCGGGATTTCAGCGTACTGAACCCGGATGAGAAACCCGCCCCACTGCTGATCCAGATACCGCTGTATACGCTGAAACCCGAAGTAACCCTTAAATCCCTGCGCCAGGAAGGCATTGACCGGAAGATCATCCAGTTCTCCACGGGTCTTGGCAATAGTAGTGAAGGCCGCATACATAATGTCAGCGCAGCCGCGGAAGCGATTAACGGTATGATTTTGCCCCCGGATGCCGTGTTCGATTATGAGAAGGTCGTCCGTCAAGCTGAAAAGGATTATGGGTTTCGTGAGGCCCCGGTCATTATGAACGGAAGACTGACCCCCGGGATTGGGGGTGGAATCTGCCAGGTATCCAGTACGGTGTATAACGCAGCACTGTTGACGGGTCTCGATATTGTTGAGCGTCGCAACCACTCCCTGCCCGTCAAATACTTGCCGAAAGGATTGGATGCCACCTTTGCCTCAGGAGCCATTAATTTTCGCTTCAAAAACAATACAGGCAAGTCTTTGCTGATCCATGCCGAAGTGAAAAACCGAAGTTTGATGGTGAAATTTTTCGGCACATTCCCGGAAAACGTCAGCTATGCCCTTGAATCTCGCACCATTGAAACATTAAGTATTCCAGTAAAGTATGTATCCAGTAATGTACTGCCTGATGGTGCACAGCAGGTACTGCAAGACGGACAGCCTGGATATATTGTTGAGACGGTACGAACCAAGAGTGTAGACGGCAAAGTGGTCGAATCCAAAACGATTACACGGGATACGTACAAAGCCCAGGATCGTCTGATTGCCCGCTCTGGTCATAGCAGCTTACCTGATCCACAAGGACCTTCTGTCGTCGAGGACGGCATTAGCGATACGAAACAGCCTTAGGCTCAATCCATAATTCAGTCACTCAAGGATAAGCTGATCCTACCGAAAACAAAAAGACACACTTCCCATCCCTTTTGAGGATACGCCAGAAGTGTGTCTTTTTATGGTTTAAGATAGGTTATTCGAGTTGTCATAAACTACGATTAGCCGCTGTACCGTAACTTACAGTTTGCTAAATAAAGGCTCAGTGACCTCCTGTGTATTCGCCCTGCTCTTCCCCTACGACCATCTTCTCTTTCCCCATGAAGAAGGACGCAATCAATGCGAGGGCAGCCGGGATCGTTGCCCAGGCAAATAACTGCACGATGGAAGAAGACAGTGCATGTGTGATGGTATCCAGCACCTGAGGCGGAATCGCCTGTCTGAGTTCTGGTGAGAGCAACGCATGTGGATCGGTCAGATTCACTCCCTGAGGCATACCGCCCGCTGAAGCACCGCCTGCTTCCGCAGCTGAACCGGCGAGGGCATCATTCATTTTGCGTGTAAATACCTGACTCTGTACGATACCAAAGACCGTAATGCCCATCGTCATACCGAGGGAACGCAAAAAGTTAAGTGTGGAGCTTGCTGCTCCGCGTCTTTGCGGTTCAAACGCATTCATGGCTGCATTGCTAAGTACGGAGAACGAAGCACCGACACCAAGACCAACCATCACCATGTATATGCGTATCGTCCAAAGGGAAGAATTCTCATCCAGCGTAGTCAGCAATCCAAGTCCAATGACAAGCAAGGCCAACGTAGGGATCATGATATTGCGATACTTGATTTTGGTCATCAACACCCCGCCCAAGGACGCCGTCACAACAGACCCTAGCATCATCGGCAAAAGTACGAGACCGGAGTTGGTCGCTTTACCACCAAGTACTCCCTGTATGAAGATCGGAATGTACACGGATGCTGTAATGAACGCCGCACCACTGAACATACCAATAACGTTACTGGACCAGTAGACCCGGTTGCGGAACATGCCGAAGGAGATGATCGGTTCCTTGGCTCTTGTTTCTGCAAACAGGAACAGCAGCGCTAGTGCTACAAATCCGGCAAACAAGCCAAGAATCTGCCAGGAACCCCAGGCAAACGTCTTGCCGCCCAGTTCCAGACCAAAGATCAGGCACACAACAGCACCGATCAGCGTTACAGCACCCAGCCAGTCGATCTGTTGGGATTGATGCTGATGAGACTCCTTGTAGAAGAATGCGATAAACACAAATGCAATCAAGCCGAGTGGCAGGTTGATATAAAATACCCATTCCCATGTTGCATACTGGGTAATGTAAGCACCGAGCAGGGGTCCAAATACGCTGGACAGCCCAAAGACGGCTCCAAACAATCCACCCAATTTGCCGCGTGATTCTGGTGCAACAACATCAAACATAATCGTAAATGCAATCGGCACCAGGGCACCTGCACCAATACCTTGAATCGCTCTGTACATCGTCAATTCCACAATAGACGTTGCCGTTCCGCACAGTGCCGAGCCAAGCATAAACACAATAATACCAAATACAAAAAACTTCTTCCGGCCATACATATCCGATAACTTACCGAAGATCGGCATTCCCGCCATCTCAGCCACCATGTACGCGGAAGTCACCCAGACGAACTTGTCGAGTCCGCCCAGTTTCCCGACGATATCCCCCATCGCCGTGGCCACAATGGTATTATCCATCGAAGCCATGAGTATGCTGAGCAGTAGCCCTGCCAGCACCAATCCAATACTGTTTTTACGTGCAACCATTGTACTCAATCTCTCCATTCACGCTCTATTCATATGACTGCATTAGTATGTCCGAAAAGAAGTTTTCGTTAATCAGTCCAAGGACCGATTGCTTTGCGCTCGCTCTGTCAGGGTAAGAGTTCCCGTGATTTTAATATCTGTGGATTCAAGTGATCCGTATATGACCGATGTACCCGTACATTTGAAACGATCACAATATAGATCGTCGTTGAAGGACGCATCCCCAACGATGCTGATATCCATTTTTTTATCCTATGAACACTCATGATTATTATCATGTCCATCTCATCCCTTACTCTCCAAATCAAACTTTAAATCCGCTGACTGCTGCCCACCTTGGCATCCCGATCAACCTCAAGTTCACCTGAATATTCGACCAGCTTGATGTTGCAGCCACGACCGATATGAATGTTGCTTCCCCGAACAATATCAGCCTCGGTGTCTTCCAGTACAATCTCATCTCCCTCAATTAAGGATGTCTTGAATGAAGGGGTACCACCCAGACCAATACTTTTCCAAAAACCATTCTGTTGTTCCTTACGACGAATATCAATACGCTCTCCGCCAATCTCTTTGGCCGAAGAAGAGGTATGCAGCCTGATCTCCACCGTTCCTGCATTCAGAAAGCCGCTGATCTTCATATTGCCCTGTACATTCAGGGACTCGCATTGAACATCTCCCTCAATATCGATCACACCGCCAATATCAATTCGCTCCCCATCCACTCTTCCGCGTACAGTACACTTCCCGTTCACTTCAAGCTCAGGGCTATGGAGATCTCCGTTAATCGTAGTCATGCCATCCACACGAACACGAGAGCTGGTCAAAGGGCCATTCAACGTGCACATCCCGTTAATCGTTGCACTCTCGGAGCTCAAAGCGCCGTGCATTTTCAATGTTCCATTTACTTCCATAGAGGTGCAGTCCAGGTTACCATTCATCTTAGCCATGCCATCAATAGATACACGGTGAAACTCCCCGCCTGCCGTTTGACTTATGCCCGCCACGTTCAGATCATTTCGCTTATTACGTTCTACCATAGATGAACCTCTCCTTATCCCAATTTGAGTTTTAATTCTTCCATAAATGTTCCCATGGGCTGCCTAAGAACTACCTTCACACCATTGTCAAAATAAAACTCCGTTCCTGCTGTTACCAGCATGAATGAAGGAACACCCATCTTACGAATAAGCACGAGTTCGCTGGGTTTGCCTGTAAAACGGTAATAATGTTCGGACATCACTTCGATCAGCAAAGCACCCTCTTGCCGAGTAATATCTCCGCTCATTAACAGCTTATCAAGGACGTAGAGCATCATAATCCGCTCCAATGCATACAGCGGTGGTTCTCGACCTGCTTCTTTTAACAGATCCAGCGAGATTTGCGAAATAATGTTTCGCTCTAATAATTGCTCTGTAGACATCTCCACTTCACCCAACGTAGGTGAGAACACGTCTGCCAGCTCATCCAGCGATAATCCGTCTTTCATATTGAGAATCTTGTCAATGCGCAGTAAAATCTGTTGTTTGGGAAAAAAGGTCTCTTGTCCGGTGTAGGAAGACTTCCGAATGAACCATTCTTCTGGAATGAGATTTTTCCGCTTCCAGCGGTATAACTGGCCGTATGAGATTCCTGTCAGGTCCAACAATTCTTTCTTGGAGATCAAATCATCCGTCATATATGGTCCCCCTTTTTATTGAAACGAGTGTAACATAACATTGTTACGTTGTAAACTGATCTTGTTATTGCAATGGAAGAGCAATGCGTATAACCTGTTACATATAAACACTTTGGAGTTCTAGACATCCGAACTTCATCCCATCGTCTCATGTCAGAACACGTAGTTAACGAACTTATGAAAGGGGTTTCTTATACTCATGGCACTAATTAAATGTGATTTTTATTCTGATACGCTTGGATTAAGTACCAGCATGCATGTCATTCTACCGCAACAAACCCACAATCAGATCGGCATGAAGAATGTGACCGGCAAAGGACTGCACCCAACCCTGTACCTGTTGCACGGTCTGTCTGATGATGATTCCATCTGGCTGCGCCGGACTTCCATTGAACGTTATGTGGCCAACCTCGGGATCGCTGTTGTTATGCCACAGGTACATCGCAGCTTCTATACAGATATGGTAGAAGGCGGACGTTACTGGAGCTTTATCAGTGAAGAACTGCCCGCACTTGCTCGTTCTTTCTTCCCGCTGTCAGATCAACGGGAGGACAATTTCGTTGCAGGATTATCCATGGGTGGCTATGGCGCGTTTAAGCTGGCCCTTCGTAAACCAGATCAATATGCTGCAGCTGCCAGTTTGTCTGGAGCACTCGACATGTCTGCACATATGGATAGAAACGCATCCTCAGCATTGCAACAGACTGAGTTACAACGGATTTTCGGACCGCAAGTGGCTGCCACTGAGAATGATCTGATTCATTTGTTAAAAGAAAGCCATGGCCAGCAGCCTCTGCTCTACCAATGTTGCGGAACGGAAGATTTCCTGTATGAGGATAATCAAACCTTCCGCCAAGCCTGTGAACAGACGGAATTCGAACTGACATACGAGGAAGAACCAGGTGGGCATGATTGGGGTTATTGGGATGCGAAGATTCAGGATGTATTGAGATGGTTGCCTTTGCCCAAGCGGGACTAGTGGAGCATTGGGAGCTACTGCGGATAATACTCCGATGACAGAACAACCTTCCGCTTGCTGTTGAATTGAATGTATCTAGATCGCTGTAATACAGAAAAAGCAGGCGTTGAGAACGAAGTTCTCTGGCCTGCTTCTTTGTTGTACTGTCGTATCTGTAAGGATACCTATAATAGCAGTGGTATTAACCGCGGTTTGTAATCCATTGCTCAGTAATTTCCAGTACCTTCTCACTGCGTCCGATGGCTTCAGCAACTTGACCGGAGGCTGTTCCGCCGTATACATTACGAGCGTTCACTACCGCTTCCGGTTGAAGCACATCATAGATCCGGTCATCAAACAGTGGTGAGAATTGACGGAACTCATCAATCGTCAGATCCAGTAAATACTTGCTGTTCTGGATGCAGTACAGCACCGTTTTACCAATTACTTCATGCGCTTGACGGAAAGGCAAGCCTTCGCCCACGAGGAAATCGGCAATATCCGTAGCGTTGGAGAAATCCTGATTGACCGCTTGACGCATCCGATCCTTGTTCACAGTCATTGTAGCGATCATTGGAGCGAATAGTTGCAATGCACCCTCCAGCGTCGCTACCGTGTCGAACATGCCTTCTTTGTCTTCCTGCATATCCTTGTTATAAGCCAGTGGAAGAGATTTCAGTACCGTCAGCAAGCCGATCAGGTTACCGTACACACGTCCTGTTTTACCACGAACAAGTTCGGGAACGTCCGGATTTTTCTTCTGAGGCATGATGCTGCTGCCTGTGCAGAATGCGTCATCCAGTTCAACAAAACCAAACTCCGTGCTGCTCCACAGTACCAACTCTTCGCTCAAACGGGACAAGTGAGTCATGATAAGAGAAGCCGCTGCCAGGAACTCGACGATGAAGTCACGGTCACTTACTGCGTCCAGACTGTTCTCGTACAAGCCATCGAAGCCCAGTTGTTCCGCCACAAAATGACGATCAATCGGGAAAGTTGTCCCCGCAAGTGCACCTGCACCCAGCGGCAAGATGTTAATGCGTTTATAGCTGTCCATTAGACGCTCCGCATCCCGTTGGAACATGGATACATACGCCATCAAGTGATGGGCGAACAGAATTGGCTGTGCCCGTTGAAGATGCGTATAACCCGGTACAATTGTATCGAGGTTATCTTTCGCTTGTCCGATCAGTGCTTCCTGCAAGGAATGCAACATGCCCACGAATCCAACCACGCGCTCGCGCAGGTACAAGTGCATATCCGTTGCAACTTGATCGTTCCGGCTACGGCCTGTATGTAATTTACCGCCTACAGGGCCGATCGTCTCGATCAGGTTTTTCTCAATATTCATGTGGATGTCTTCGTCCGATACGGAGAATTCCACTTCACCCGCACGGATTTTGTGCAAAACGGTGATCAGACCTTCTTTGATGGTCTCTACATCTTCAGCCGGAAGAATGCCGCATTTGCCCAGCATCGTCACATGGGCCAGACTGCCCTGAATGTCTTCTTCAGCCAAAGCTTTGTCAAAATTGATCGATGCCGTATATTCCTCAACCAAATGATTGGTTTGTTTCGTAAAACGTCCTCCCCACAGCTTGCTCACGGTGAGTACTCCCCTTTCGCTCATGGACAAAGCCGCTCCTGCCAGATGTGCAAGAACGG
The DNA here is from genome assembly GCF_054161325.1 of Paenibacillus sp. Z3-2. Classification (NCBI taxonomy): domain Bacteria; kingdom Bacillati; phylum Bacillota; class Bacilli; order Caryophanales; family Paenibacillaceae; genus Paenibacillus; species Paenibacillus sp. Z3-2. The sequence goes on from NZ_CP096397.1 coordinate 5,897,295, forward strand.
CCTGCCTTATCATTTATATTGGTGTAGCTCTATGATGCAGGTTAAAATTAGTTCTTGTTTTGCTCCACGCCAGAGTTTACTTTCAAACGCAGTGCATTCAGGCGGATAAAGCCTGTTGCATCGCCTTGATCGTAGGCTTGCGTTGGATCAGCTTCCATCGTTGCGATGTCCGGATTGTAGAGGCTGACAGGACTTTTCACGCCTGCGCCGATGATGTTGCCTTTATACAGTTTCACACGAACCGTACCTGTAACGTTCTTCTGACTTTCGCTCACCAGCGCTTGCAGCGCCAGACGTTCCGGTGCGAACCAGAATCCGTTGTATACCAGTGTGCTGTAACGTGTGATCAGGCTATCACGCAGGTTCATCACTTCACGGTCCATCGTGATGGATTCCATTTTGCGATGTGCAGTGAACAGGATTGTTCCACCTGGTGTTTCGTACACGCCACGGCTCTTCATACCAACAAAACGGTTCTCAACCATATCTACACGGCCGATACCATGTTTGCCACCCAACTCGTTCAGTTGCTCCATCACTTGCAGCGGGCTCAAGCGCTCACCGTTAAGTGCAACACAGTCGCCTTGTTCGAACTCCAGTTCAACATATTCTGCTTGATCTGGTGCATCTTCAGGTGCACTGCTCAGCAGGAACATGTCTTTGTTCTCGTCCGCACTTGGATCGAACCAAGGATCTTCGAGCACACCACTCTCATAGCTGATATGCAGCAGGTTACGGTCTGTCGAGTATGGTTTAGCTGCAGATGCGGTTACCGGAATGCCATGTTTCTCAGCGTAAGCAATCATCTCGGCACGTCCCGGGAATTGGTTACGGAATTCCTCCAGACGCCAAGGTGCAATTACGTTAATGTCTGGTGTCAGTGCAGCCGCGTTCAATTCAAAGCGAACTTGGTCATTTCCTTTACCTGTAGCGCCGTGAGCGATGGCTGTAGCGCCTTCTGCACGAGCGATATCCACCATGCGTTTAGCGATCAGTGGGCGAGCGATACTTGTACCGAGCAGGTATTGTCCTTCATAGAGGGCACCCGCCTGGAACATCGGATAGATGAAATCTTTTGCGAATTCATCGCGCAGATCGTCGATGTATACTTTGGAAGCGCCTGTTGCCAGTGCTTTTTCCTCCAAACCGTCCAATTCATCCTTTTGTCCAATATCCGCTGTGAATGCGATAATCTCTGCATCATACGTTTCTTTCAACCATTTCAAAATTACAGATGTGTCCAACCCGCCTGAATACGCGAGTACAATTTTTTCCTTAGCCATGTGTGGTGGTCCTCCCCAAGATCAGTTGCTATAAACTTTTATCTATCATCGCGAAATCTGTGCCTAAAATCAACCCATAAAGGCAAACAGCATCTATTCGCTCATTAACGCAGCCATTAATGCTTTCTGTGCATGCAAGCGATTCTCCGCCTGATCAAAGATCAGGGAGTTCGGTCCGTCGATTACACCAGCACTCACTTCTTCGCCGCGGTGTGCTGGCAAACAGTGCAAGAACATGTAGTCCGGCTTCGCGCCTTTCATCAATTCCTCGTCCACTTGATATGCCGCAAATGCCTGCTCACGAATCTTCTGCTCTTCCTCAAAGCCCATGCTCGCCCATACATCCGTATACACGATATCTGCATCTTTCGCTGCTTCTTGTGCACTGTACGTTACAGTCACTTCAGAACCGCTCTCCTGTGCAATGATGCGCGCCTGCTCCACAACTGCGCTATCCGGCTCATAGCCTTCTGGCGTTGCTACAGCAACATGCATACCCATCTTCGCTGCACCGAGCATCAGGGAGTGCGCCATATTGTTGCCATCTCCGATGTAGGCCATTTTCAGACCTGCCAGCTTGCCTTTGTGCTCCAGCACCGTTTGGAAGTCCGCCAGTACCTGGCAAGGATGCGCCGCATCGCTCAGGCCGTTAATGACTGGAACATCAGCATGCTCTGCCAGTTCAGTTACATTATGGTGTCCAAAGGTACGGATCATGATGCCGTCCAGGTAGCGGGACAATACTTTGGCAGTATCATGTGTTGTTTCCCCGCGACCCAGCTGGATATCATTTTTGCTCAGGAAAAGTGCGTGTCCACCCAATTGGAACATGCCCACTTCAAAGGATACACGTGTACGTGTGGATGATTTTTCAAAAATAAGTCCGATCGTTTTGCCTTTCAATGGTTGAAAGGGCACACCGCTTTTTTGCTTGCCTTTAATCTCAATCGCGAGATCAAGCAGATAACGAATCTCCTCGGCTGTGTAGTCCGTGAATTCGATAAAGTCCCGGCCTCTCAGATCAATCTTTTGAATCTTTTCCGTCTGTTGTGCTGTCATCTATAACGTCCTCCTTATTTCCGGTTCCCTGCACCCGCATGGGCAGAAGAGAGAGCAGTATTCTCATCTTGTCTTAGTGCTTCTCAAGTTTATCTTCCGCAAGTTCACCGCGCGGCTACAGGGATTCATCATCTCATTCTGCTTCGAGGCCGGTAATGGCCCCGAGACAGAAAGGTTCTCATTTTATGTTAGGCTTTCGCAGCTACGTGCTCTTCGATCAATGTGGCTACCAAGGATACCGCCTCGTCGATCTCTTCTTTGCTCACGTACAGGTTCGGAAGCAAGCGAATCACATTCGGTCCTGCGGAGACAAACAAGATACCGCGTTTTTGCCCAGCAAGTACAATATCGCCTACCGGCTCAGCACATTCGATGCCGACCAGCAATCCCAGGCCACGAACTTCCTTCACAAAGGAATTACCCGCCAAACGATTCCGCAGGGAGTTCATCAGGTATTCACCCATCTCCGCTGCACGCTCTGGCAAACGATCTTCCAGCATCGTCTCGATTGTTGCAATCACAACGGATGAAGCAAGTGGTGTTCCACCAAATGTTGTCGCATGGCTGCCTGGCGTGAACGCATCCCGCAAGAAACCTTTACCCAGCATTGCTCCCACAGGGAAACCACTGCCGATGCCTTTGGCAACAGTGAACACATCTGGCTCAATGCCGTAGTGCTCGTGCGCAAACAGTTTGCCTGTACGTCCCATTCCAGTCTGTACTTCGTCGACAATCAGCAGCAATCCGTGCTCGTCACACAATTTCCGTACATGTTTGACGAATTCCGGTTCGACCGGATATACACCACCCTCGGCCTGAACCATCTCCAGCATAATAGCTGCTGTATTCGGTCCGATCGCTGCTTCAAGTGCAGGAATATCATGCAAAGGTACAGTTACAAATCCGGCTGGCAATGGCAAAAATCCTTCTTTCACCTTATCCTGTCCAGTTGCTGTCAGTGTTGCAAGCGTCCGTCCATGGAAAGACTGGGCAAAGGTAATTACTTCATACCGATCCGTGCCTTTCACCTTCTGGTGATAACGACGTGCAACTTTGATAGCTGCTTCGTTCGCTTCGGCACCACTGTTACAGAAGAACACCGCGTCAGCGCATGTATTGGCTGTCAGCAATGCTGCTGCCTTTTCCTGACCCGGAATCTGGAACAGGTTGGACACATGCCACAACTCATCAATCTGAGCTTTCAGCTTGGCTCCGACTTTCTCCGGTGCATGGCCCAGGCTAGTTACAGCGAGTCCGCACATGAAATCGAGATAGCGATTACCTTGGTCATCCCATAGCCAACTGCCTTTACCTTTGACCAGACTGATTGGATAACGTGCATACGTTTGGAAAAGCGAGCTTTCCGTCTGCACCGCTGCACCTGTTGCTGTTACGCCCGCTACCGCTGTGCCAGAACCTGGCTGTTCGTTGCCTTTTGCCATCACCATATCACTCCTTATTTGTTGGTGCCCTGACAATCATATAAGAGCCCTTATTTACACCAGAACACTCCGATTGCAGAACCATCTTCGAACGTATGCATACTTCCACTTCGATGACAGAACAACCTTCTGATCGCTGTTATCTCCAGATTTCTTTAATTAATTGTTTAAAGGTTGAAATCCAGTGATAAAGGCGAACGCTCCGCTTCTTCAGGTTATTTCTGTCCTCTCCGTTCTCGCCTGTTTGTTTCATCAGATTGATTCTGCACTCTACGTTATCGTGTAATATTAGATTTCTTATAAAAAAAGCCGGGCACATATTTTTATATATAATATAAGGCTATTAAGACCCTAGCGCATCGAGAGCAAATTATTGCATACGGATGATTCTTGTCCCGATGATTTCTCCGCCAAGTACGCGGCTCAGGATTTGGGGTTCGCTGCCGTCTACGATGACGACCTCACGTACTTGACCATGGATACAAGCGATTGCTGCACGCACTTTAGGAATCATGCCGCCATAGATTTCTCCGGTCTGGATCATGTCCTCAATCTCTTGTACAGATACGGATGGCAGTACTTTTTTCTCGCCACCTACGTTCTTCATGATGCCAGGAACGTCAGTCACAACAATCATACGTCTGACTCCGAGATGAGACGCTACTGCACCCGCAGCTGTATCTGCGTTGATGTTATAGCGTTGTCCAGTTGCGTCTACACCAACTGGTGCAATAACCGGCATGTACCCCATGTTCACGATGCCTTGGATCATCTCTGCGTTCACACCAGTGACATCGCCTACCCAACCGATCTCTGCGTGGTTCGATACGGGCTTCGCCTGAATCAGACCACCGTCCACGCCGGATACGCCTAGTGCATGACCACCAACACGTTGAATCAAACGCACGATCTGCTTGTTGATGCTGCCTGCCAGGACCATCTCTACTACGTCCAACACAGGTTCAGTCGTCTTGCGTAGGCCGTTAACGAATTCGGTTTCGATACCAAGCTTCGCCAGGTTATCCGAGATTGCAGGACCTCCACCATGTACGATAACTGGCTGCGTACCTTGAGACTGCAAATCACGCAAATCCGCAAAGAACGATTCTGGCAATGCTGCAAGCGTACTGCCTCCACATTTCATGACAAACATCTGCTTCTCAGTGCCCGCTTCCGTTGCGGTACTATCATTTGGCAATGTTGAATTCAAGAGAGCAACTCCTTTCGTTCAAATATTCTAAAAGGCTTAACACTTAATAAATCCATGTTAGACGGGTCTAGCCGTTACAAATTCGGATCGTTCTTTTGATCGCTGTTGTCTCCAGGTTTTTTTGATTCCCTTTTTAAAGGGAAAACCCGGAGACAAAGGCGCACGCTTCGCTTCTTCAGAATCGATTCCGACTTTTTCACTATCCCCGTTAAGGATCTAACTCAAAAAGTTTAATCCTTATAGATGTTATACATATTTTTGCAAAGCAGCTTTTCAATCATGAAGCTGCTAGATTATTAAAACTAAATACAAACTATTACGTGCGGTATGCCGCGTTAATTCGTACGTAGTCATACGTTAGGTCACAGCCCCAGGCTGTAGCCGTTCCTTCGCCGTGGTGCAGATCCACCACAATGCGAACTGTATCAGTCTGCAAATAGGCCAGTGCTTCTTCTTCGTCGAATACGACTGGACGGGACTGCGCGAGTACCGAGATCTCTCCCAAACGGATATCCACCGTATCCGGGTTCACCGGCTGTCCTGCACGCCCTACGGCTGCAATAATCCGTCCCCAGTTGGCGTCCGCGCCGAACATGGCGGATTTCACCAAGCTGGACCCGATGACGGTTTTGGCAATCGCTTGTGCGGACTCATCACTTACCGCACCGGTAACTTCTACCTCAACCAGTTTGGTTGCTCCTTCGCCATCGCGAGCAATGGCTTTGGCCAGCACTTGGCATACATAGGTGAATCCAGCTGCAAATGCGTCCCAATCCGGGTGATCCACCGTCAGCTCTTCATTGCCTGCATATCCACTGGACATGGCTACCAACATGTCGTTCGTACTCGTATCCCCATCGACGGTAATCATGTTGAATGTATGATTCGTTGCCTGGCGCAGCAGGCGCTGCAACGCTTCTGCACCAATGACCGCGTCAGAGGTCATGAAAGCGAGCATTGTCGCCATATTCGGATGAATCATACCCGAGCCTTTGGCGGCACCCGCAATCGTAACCGTCTTGCCGTTAACCATAACGGAGACGCAGGCTTCCTTTTTCACCAAATCCGTTGTCAGAATCGCTTGTGAAAATTGCTCCGCTTCATTCGACTCCTTGCCCAGTTGCTCCGGAAGCGCCTTGATGCCTGAATGCACAGCATCCATTTTGAGCAATTCCCCAATGACACCCGTAGAAGCCACAGCAACGTCCTCTTCTGCCACACCCAACTCACGCGCAGCGGCCGAACGCATTGCATAAGCATCTTCTTCACCTTGTTGCCCTGTACATGCATTGGCATTGCCGCTATTAACGATAACAGCCTGAAGGCGTCCATTGCTCAAGCTTTCGCGCGTTACTTTGAGTGGCGCCGCCTGAAACACGTTCGTTGTATACACAGCTGCAGCTGTAGCTGGTACATCACAGCGGATCGCTCCAATGTCATTGCGTGATGTTTTTTTCAACCCGCAGTGAAGTCCACCCGTAGTGAATCCCGCAGGAGTTATAATTGTTCCATTCTCAACCACGGTAAAAGTCTGTTGCTCCACATTCGTTCCCATATCATATCCCCCGTATGCGTTCAGCTATATGCTGATGATCGCCTGCTTAACCTGGTCCGATCTCCCTAAGTGACTCCGAGAATGCACTTTTACATCGAATGTTCCAGTACCCTCATGAATTCCATTCCTTATGGATATACCGGTGTCATGTTCAGCCCGAGGTTCTCCTCCCATCCCATCATCAGGTTCATATTTTGAATCGCTTGCCCGGAAGCACCCTTCACCAGGTTGTCAATGACCGAAATAATCGTTAATCGTCCTGTGCGAGGATCCACCGCAAATCCGATATCACAATAGTTCGATCCGTACACTTCCTTGGTCGAAGGCCAGATGCCTGGTTCACGTACACGTACGAAAGGTTTATTTTCATAATATTTGCGGTACAAATCCACGATCTCGCGGTCACTGTGTTCCCCAACGAGACTTGCATACATCGTGCTCATGATTCCACGTGTCATTGGCACCAGATGTGTTGTAAAGGTAACCGTTACAGGCGTTCCCGTTATATTGCCAAGCACTTGTTCGATCTCGGGAATATGTTGGTGTTTGTTCAGTTTATAGGCTTTGAAATTCTCATTCATCTCTGCATAATGGTTCGTCAGACTTGTTCCGCGTCCCGCTCCGGACACACCTGATTTGGCATCAATAATGATGGTAGAAGGATCAATCCAGCCTGCCTCTACTGCAGGAATCAGTCCGAGAAGTGTAGCCGTTGGATAACAGCCCGGGTTGGATATAAAATTCTGTCCCTTCACCTCTTCGCCATACACCTCAGCCATGCCATATACCGCCTGTTCCAGCAAATCCGCTGGGGGTGCCGGATGTTTATACCACTCTTCGTACACTGCCCCATCTTTCAGTCTGAAATCACCAGACAGATCAATGACCTTAAGCCCTGCTGCCAGCAGGCTTGGTACGAGCTTTGCACTTACGCCAGACGGGGTCGCTGTGAATACCAGATCCGCACGACTCGCAATTTCAGCCGAATCGACGCCGTCGAGTGGCCTGCAAATCACGTCCGTCAAATGCGGAAACCCATCTGCGATGGACTCACCACTGCTCGATGATGAGATCACCGATGTGATTTCAACCAGCGGATGGTTCTGGAAAAAACGAATCAGCTCCACCCCGCCGTAGCCGGTGGAACCGACGATTGCCACTTTTAATTTGTTATTCACTCTCGCTCCCCCAATCTCGATGTATGCGCTACTTGTGCTATGCCATCCCTTAATAAGGTCCGAACACAGCAATTCCGTCGCTTATATGCATATTTGTGTATTATTATACGACTCTGGTTATATAAATACAACACTCTATCATCAATTTCACATGGATTTCCATCCATTCCGACATATCTTTCTAACATCCGGGACGAATAGGTATACATCTGTTAAAATACGTATTAGTAGGAAACATTACAATCAGGGTCTCATTCATAACTAACCTGCTAATCAAGGACATATGAATAGATTCATGATGGTCATTATGAGACGTGGGGGACTATAGTGCATATCGAATCCATTTTACTTATTGTACTCCTGGGCCTGAATATTATTTTTGCCGCAGCAGTCGTTTTCTTCGAACGGAAGGATGCTAGCGCTTCCTGGGCTTGGCTGCTCGTCTTGAACTTTATTCCGGTGTTTGGGTTTGTACTTTATCTATTAACCGGTCAGAATCTGACCCGATATCGGCTTTTCCAGTGGAAAGAACGCAAGAAACTCGGGCTTGAGGAACGTATCGAGAACCAGCTTGCGCAGTTGCAAGATAACCGTACGCCTTTCCGCAACCAGGCCACCGAGAGCAGTCAGGATATGATCTATATGAATCTGAAGCAGAACGGCGCTCTGTTAACCGAGGATAATGCGGTCGAGATTATTACAGACGGAACGGACAAATTCCAGCGGCTCTTGGACGACATCGAAGCGGCTCAGGATCACGTGCACGTACAATACTACATTTATAGAGGCGATCGTCTGGGCAAAAGAATCCGGGATGCACTTATCCGCAAAGCGCGGGAAGGCATCAAAGTCCGATTACTGTATGACGCGCTAGGATCACGGCGGGTATCGAAACGCTTTTTCAAAGAATTACGCGAAGCAGGCGGTTTGGTTGAAGTCTTTTTCCCATCCAAATTCAGTCTGATCAACTTGCGTATGAACTACCGGAACCACCGGAAGATTGTCATTATCGATGGTAACCTTGGATACACGGGCGGGTTTAATGTTGGAGATGAGTATCTCGGCTTGAACTCGAAATTCGGTTACTGGCGTGACACACATCTGCGTATTCAAGGGAACGCCGTTCATGCGCTGCAGACCCGTTTTCTCCTGGATTGGAATGAAGCGTCCAAGCAACACGACACACCTTATGTTCCCGCGCATTTCCCTCATATCGAGGGCACAGGAAAGATTGCCATGCAGATTGTCTCCAGTGGACCGGATGCAGAGATCGAGCATATCAAGAACAGTTATCTTAAGATGATTAACGGGGCCAAACACTCGATTCTGATTCAAACGCCTTATTTTATCCCGGATGCCAGTGTATTCGAAGCTATTCGTCTCGCGTGTCTGTCCGGCATTGATGTTCGGATCATGATTCCAAATAAACCCGACCACGCTTTCGTATATTGGGCTACGCTATCTTATATTGGTGAGTTGTTAAAGGTTGGCGCAAAAGTATTTATATACGACAATGGTTTCATTCATGCCAAAACGCTTATCATTGACAGCTTGGTTGCATCCGTGGGAACTGCCAATATTGACTACCGCAGTTTCCGGTTGAACTTTGAGGTTAATGCTTTTATGTACGATGAGACGATTGCGACAGCACTTGTACATACCTTTGAGCACGACCTGCATGTATCGCGGGAGATGACGCTTGAGGAATACAAGAAACGCAGTCTGATCATCCGCTTCAAAGAAGCGATTTCCCGTCTGCTGTCTCCGATTCTGTAATAGTAAAAAAAACAGGCACATCCTCTCCCGTCATTTCGGAGAGGATGTGCCTGTTTTTTTACTTGTCTTGAACTTCCAAACTTATGAGCCTACACGGCTCACTCGCTATTTTCTTACGTTGTCACACATGTTCTCCCCGCTTAAAGCCTTCGCCGAGCACTTCGTGCGCGTTACTGATAATGACAAAAGCTCCCGGGTCCACAGACCGGATTAACGCTTTGAGTCTAGGAACCTCATTTTGCCCAACCACTACCATCAGTACTGTTCGTTGATCGTCGGTGTAACCGCCTTTGGCTTCCAGTTTCGTCAATCCGCGATCCAAGTCATCCAGAATCACTTTGCTAATCGCTTCCGTCTGGTTGGAGATAATATAAGCCACCTTGGAAAAGCCTAGCCCCATCTCAACGGCATCGATCACTTTACCGGTAACATACAACCCAATCAGCGCATAGAGAGACTGTTCCAACGATAATACAAAAGCAGCCATAATAATAACAGTGGCATCCATAATCACAACGCAGAGAGAGTAACTAAGTCCACTGTATTTCTGCACGATTCTGGCAAGAATGCTCATGCCACCTGTTGATCCTCTACCTCGATATACAATTCCGATCCCAAGACCGACTCCAATTCCCCCATATAGTGAACCAAGTAACGGATTCGTTGTTGGAATCGCCCAATCTTTCGTAAGATAGACTAACAGTGGCAGGACAATACTTCCCAGTACTGAACGAACACCGTACTGCTTCCCAATGAGCAGGAAACCCGCGATCAGAAGTGGAATGTTAATCGCCCATTGGGTGTATGCCGGCTCCAGATTGAGCCACTCTTTGCCCAGGATGGATAACCCGGACACCCCACCCGAAGCGATCTGATTCGGTAATAAAAATAAATTAAAGGCCACTGCGATTAAAAACGAACCTACAATGATGGATACCGTATCCACTACGTTCCTCCATGGGCCATTGAGTGGAATAAGGCTAGTTATCCTCTTTTTGCGGTTATTGTGAAGTTGTGATCGTTGTTGCATGTCATCTTGCTCTCCTTTTGTCTGTAAACTCAAAAAAAGCTCCTGTACACACCAGCATACGCCTACACGTATGGGTCCATACAGGAACTTATATTAGTCGGTTTCCACTTTAATCTGGCTGCGCAAATAACCATCGATGAATGCATCGAGGTCGCCGTCCATTACTGCTCCTGTGTTTCCAGTCTCTACACTTGTACGGTGATCCTTTACCATACTATAGGGATGGAACACATAGGAGCGAATCTGGCTACCCCATGAAATATCCGATTGATCTCCTCGGATTTCATCCAGCTGTTGTTTTTGCTCTTCAATTTTACGCTCATACAATTTCGAACGGAGCATCGTCATCGCACGCTCACGGTTCTTGATCTGTGAACGCTCATTCTGACACGTTACAACCACACCTGACGGAAGGTGAGTAATCCGCACGGCAGAGTCGGTGGTATTGATATGCTGTCCACCCGCGCCACTTGCCCGATACGTATCGATCTTGAGATCCTCTGTGCGGATGTCCAATTCAATCGTATCATCAATCTCCGGTACCACATCACAGGATACGAAGGACGTATGTCTACGGCCCGATGAGTCAAAAGGAGAGATCCGCACCAATCGGTGTACACCCTTCTCGGCTTTCAGATACCCATAAGCGTTATGTCCTTTGATCGACAACGTAACACTCTTGATCCCAGCCTCATCACCTGGCAGATAATCCAGTACCTCAACCTTGAATCCACGCTTTTCGGACCAACGTGTATACATCCGGAGAAGCATCTGTCCCCAGTCTTGGGACTCAGTGCCACCCGCACCCGGGTGAAGCTCCAGAATCGCATTCATCTTGTCGTACGGCTGATTCAGGAGCAGTTGAAGTTCGAACTCTGCAACCTTGTTCACGATCGCTGTAATACTGTTACCAATCTCGACTGCGAGGTCTTCGTCACCTTCTTCGTCCGCCAGCTCTATCATCATCACTGCATCATCATAATCCTGTTGAAGTTTGGTGTATTGATCCACAGACCCTTTCACCGCGTTTAGCTCAGCGATTACGGATTGTGCCTTGTCACTGTCGTCCCAGAAATCCGGGGCAGACATCTTCACTTCGAAGTTTCCGATCATCTCTTGCTTCAGATCTAAGTCAAAGAGACCCCCTAAGGTTTGTTAGTTTCTTGCCTATTTCACGCAGGTCATGCTTCACGTTTGGATCGATCATGTGCAATTCCTCTTTTCATTAAGATAAGCTCCCCGCATCCAGGGCATTCCTCCAGATCAAGTATCCGATGCGCCACCTGGTGTTGAGATTACTGGTGTATCAGTATATCTCTTCTCCATGATCATGGTCATATTATTATAACTATGCACCATTAACCGGTTTTGCATCCTTCACTTCATCCTATGGAATACCCGGCTGCGAGGAGCCGTTCATGTCATGCTATTTAAGTTGAGCCAGCATTCTTTACACCATATCACTCCGATTGCAGTAGCATCTTCCGATCGCTCTTATCCCCAGATTTTCTTAATTCCCTTACAAAAGGGTAAAATCCGAGGATAAAGGCGAACGCTCCGCTTCTTCAGATTGCTTCTGCACTCTCCGTTATGGTGTAAAATCAAGGTTCAACTTTTTACACTATAGTGTATATAAAAACCTTTAACTACTCTTGACCGTGGCAGTGTTTGAATTTCTTGCCACTACCGCATGGGCATGGATCGTTACGTCCGATTTGGTCAGAAACCTTCACTGGACGTTTCTCAGCAGGCTCACCGCTTGTCGAGATCTGACTTTCCTCAACAACCGCTTGACGCTCCTGATTGCTCTCGATCTGTGCTCTCATCACATATGTTGCTACTTCTTCCTGAATCGAAGCAATCATCTGATGGAACATCTCGAAGCCTTCGAACTGGTACTCACGCAGTGGATCTGTACCACCGTAGGCACGAAGGTGGATACCTTGACGCAACTGATCCATCGCATCAATATGATCCATCCACTTGCTGTCTACTGCACGGAGCACAACCACTTTCTCGAACTCACGAACCATCTCTTCGCCAATTCGCTCTTCACGTGCATTGTACTTGTTCTGAACTTTCTCAAACAGGTACTCGATAATCTCTTCTGCTTCCTTGCCCCACAGATCATCTTTCGTTACCGAATTGTCATCCAGCAATTTGCTGTTCATGTAATCGGCAACTTCCTGTAGCTCCCAGTTCTCCGGAATATCGTCACTGCAATGTGCCCCAACGATACGTTCAATGGATGGCTTGATCATATCCATAACGATCTGTTTGATATTCTCGGATTCCAGTACCTCGCGGCGCTGTTTATATATAATTTCACGTTGTTGGTTCATTACATCATCATATTGGAGAACGACTTTACGTACGTCAAAGTTGTTACCCTCAACACGTTTCTGCGCCGATTCTACTGCACGGGTAATCATCCGGCTCTCGATCGGTTGGTCTTCTTCAAAACCAAGGCGCTCCATCATGTTCAATACATTGTCTGCACCGAAACGTCTCATCAATTCATCACCGAGTGACAAGTAGAATTGTGTTGAACCCGGGTCACCCTGACGTCCCGCACGACCACGCAGCTGATTATCAATCCGGCGTGATTCGTGACGCTCTGTACCGATGATATGAAGGCCGCCTACTTCAGCTACACCTTCACCCAAGATAATATCCGTACCCCGTCCAGCCATGTTGGTTGCAATCGTTACTGCACCTGCTTGTCCAGCTCCTGTGATGATCTCTGCTTCTTCAGCGTGGTACTTGGCGTTCAGCACCTGGTGCTTTACACCACGACGTTTGAGCATGTCAGACAGGCGCTCCGAGTTCTCGATGGACACTGTACCTACCAGAATCGGCTGGTTCTTACTGTGGCGTGCCACGATCTCTTCCACAACGGCATTGAACTTGCCATCGATGCTCTTGTACACGACATCTGCCATGTCATCCCGTTTGTTCGGACGGTTGGTTGGAATTTGCAGTACTTCGAGACCGTAGATTTTTTTGAACTCTTCTTCCTCGGTTTTCGCTGTACCCGTCATACCCGCCAGTTTACGGTACATCCGGAAATAGTTCTGGAACGTAATCGTAGCAAGTGTCATGCTCTCGTTCTGTACTTCAATGCCTTCTTTAGCTTCAATCGCCTGGTGCAATCCATCACTGTAACGACGTCCGGACATCAGACGACCTGTGAATTCATCGACGATCATGACTTCCTCATCACTCACCACATAATCCACGTCGCGACGCATGATAACGTTGGCTTTCAACCCCTGTACGATGTGATGGTTAAGTGTAACGTTGGCATGATCATACAAGTTCTCGATACCAAATGCTTTCTCTGCTTTTGCTACGCCCGCCTCAGTCAACGCTACGGATTTCACCTTGATGTCTACCGTAAAGTCTTCTTCAGGAACAAGTCGCTTCACAAAACGGTCTGCTGAATAGTACATGTCCGTCGATTTCTGAGCTTGTCCAGAGATAATGAGTGGCGTACGCGCCTCATCGACCAAGATGGAGTCCACTTCATCAATGATACAGAAGAACAATGGACGTTGTACCATTTGCTCTTTGTACAGCACCATGTTGTCACGCAGATAGTCAAAGCCAAATTCGTTGTTCGTTCCGTACGTAATATCACATGCATAGGCATGTTGTTTCAAAGCATGGTCCATACCGCTCAGGTTAACCCCTACCGTCATGCCCATGAATTCATAGATTTGTCCCATTTCCTGGCTATCCCGCTGTGCCAAATAGTCATTGACCGTGACCACGTGTACACCTTTGGACATCAATGCGTTCAGATATACCGGCAGTGTTCCTACCAGCGTTTTACCTTCACCCGTTTTCATCTCGGAAATACGGCCTTCATGCAGAGCGATACCGCCCAGCATCTGTACATCGTAGTGACGTTTGCCCAGTACACGGCGTGATGCCTCACGTACAGTTGCAAATGCCTCTGGAAGAAGTTCATCTGTCGTTTCTCCCTTTTCAATACGAGCACGGTATTCGTCCGTTTTACCTTTCAGTTGTTCATCAGACAACGCCTGAAATTGTGGTTCCAGTTTATTGATCACATCGACCGTCTTCATCAGACGTTTAACATCACGTTCGTTCATGTCGCCGAAGATCTTTTTGACAAGTCCTAGCATGGTATACCCCTTTCGTGCAAAACAGAATAGACCCCCTGTTGCCGCCACGCGACACCATCGGATGGATGTTGCATCCACTTGCCCGGGGGTGACAAACAATATGATTTGAGCTTAATGAAGGTTACACTTCGTCAACTCAGTTGCCAGAATGTCCTTTCGATCGCTGTTATCCCCTGATTTCTTTTAAACTCTCTTCTCAGAGGGTTAAATCCGGGGATAAAGGCGAACGCTTCGCTTCTACAGGTCATTTCTGCCCTCTTCGTCATCCGTGTAAAAATCAAATTCAAATCATATGCTAATAAGTAATATGATGAATCAACTTCAGGCTTGCCAAGGGTTCCTCATGAAGCTGATTCGGTATTCAAACGGATTCGGTTATTAAAAACTAGCCGAAGCCCGAGCCTTGCGAATCATGTTCATGGTGCTGTGCCTGTCATTGATTATGATTAGCGATCATTCGTTGACAATTCTCCATCAGGACAATGATTCTCTTTGCATAAATTGTAACAGTTTGTAAGGGTCGCCGCAACACGCCACGGCACACTTCTTTGAACTTCTGAAGGATCTCAAATCGAGTTTAAGTGCAAAAAATCATAGTCGTTAGCCGAAGCCATCGATTGCCATGTTTGATTTTGCACGGTAGACTGCCCTGCCAACGAATTTTTATGGTAAATTTGGATGGAAATCTCAATATCCAGTTCTCGAATGCATGTGTACGAATATTTTCGTAACCATCTGAATCTGGTCGTATCATTGCACAGTTTGTGCTTCTTCTTACTATCTATTAGACGCAGCAGCATAGGGAATAGTTTCACCATTTTATTTCCAAAGGTCATTTCCCAGCCCCTTTACGCACAAAAGAGCCCCATCCCCTAAGGGATGGAAGCTCTTGTTAAGTCTAATCAGGAAACTACCTTTCCTGTGTTCATTATTGAAATTTAGATATTCATATGCAAGTCCGATCCGATGATCCTGTACGTTAAGATTAACCTTGTTCGATCAACCCGTACTTACCATCGTTCCGTTTATAAACAACGCTAACTTCTTCACTGTCAATGTTGGAGAATACGAAGAAATTGTGACCAACCATGTTCATTTGGAGGATTGCCTCTTCCACGTCCATTGGTTTCAACATAAAGCGTTTCGTCCGTACAACTTCCAGATCATCTTCATCCGTGTCCGCATCCAGTTCAGCTGTAGCTACAGTGCCTGTTGGATCTTCAACGAAGAGTGTTTTCAGGCTGCCTTCCTGGCGGAACTTACGGTTAATTTTTGTTTTATGTTTGCGGATCTGACGTTCCAGCTTGTCTACCACGGAGTCAATGGATGCGTACATATCGTCGCTCTCATCCTCAGCGCGGAGCACAATGCCTTTCAAAGGGATCGTCACCTCTACCGTATGCAAGCCTCTCGTCGTGCTCAATGTAACAGCACCGTCAGAGTTAAGGGGTGCATCGAAATACTTCTCGAGTCTACTCAACTTTTTGTCGACATAATCCTTCAAAGCATCAGTAACCTCGATTTGTTGACCTCGAATACTTAAATTCATAGGGCACTCCTCCTTTTTCCTTTGCCACTTCATTATAACACGAATGTAAGCGCCATGTAAAAACTCCCGGTGACCGAATAATGACATCTGTTCAAGCCACATCTGCCAACGTAGGCATAACGCCATATTTCGCGATATTTCATCATATTCAGCCATAATCGCAAATTTACATGCTATGTCTTATTAGGCGCTTGATGATGTAATTAACCCATTTCGAGCATACTCAATCTATTATGTAAAATGAACTTCAATCTATCTCTTAAATCTATCAAATTCTTTAGAATAATGTTCCTCGGATGATCCTTAAATCTCGAATCTATCAAAACAAAAAAAGACCCCGGAACGTACCGGAGTCTGATGCTAGCGATAATTCAATTTGGTAACCATCTAACCATATATGTAGGTCGGATTGTCCGGATGATTATAATTTGATTACGTTAGCTGCTTGCGGTCCACGCGCGCCTTCGACGATGTCGAATTCTACGGATTGACCTTCTTCCAAAGTTTTGAATCCTTCGGATTGAATTGCGGAGAAATGTACGAATACGTCGCCGCCGTCTTCAGTTTCAATGAAACCGTAACCTTTTTCTGCGTTGAACCATTTTACTTTACCTTGCATGCACTAACATTCCCTTCGTCATCAAATGAAGTGAAGCTTTTGGCCTTAGCCTCTGCCCACAATTCAGATAATACCATCCAAAGTTATCCATTGTCAATTGGAAACGTAAATGTTTTCTTGGAATTTTTTGTGGGTTAATTGGTGATTGTGTTGAAAGGTGGGGTATTATGTATATCGATGTTATTAAATACTGTTAATCCTAATAATTTCTTTGGAACCCTAGTATCATATCACAATGAAATTACCATATAATTATGAGTACTCACAACCTAGCTTTTTACAAAAGTATTATATCTTTGGAGATGGAAAATGGATCGTCATGGTTGTTGAATATAGAGGGAGGAATTAATGCCAATTAAGATAGAGTGGTTTACAACGAGGAAATTATAAGAAGATTATGATTTTTTGAATTCTTACATGATGTCTGCCAACTAGTTGAATTCACACTTCATAAAAATATTAAGATCCCCAGTTCAGTATTCAACTGCACATAGGGATCTAGTATATTCATTTTCTTTTATCTACCAATAGACTCTCAGGGGTATATCCTGCTTCGTATGCATTCCGCTGCATCTTGGCTTGTCCATGATTCATAAGCCAGCTGCCAGCCTCATCCTTCAAACTATTCATTCTCCCAAGAAGAAGTGTATCCTGCTCAAGGATCGCTCTTACACGCTGTTGCTGCTCAGATGTTAGCGGCGTCTCCTCAACCATATGAAGGATATCATCAACTAGCCCTTGACGTTTTTCGATAAAATCTGTAAATTCTTCCGAACTTACTTGATTAATCTGGAGAAGCATCTGATGGGTTAAAGTTTCAAGCTCACCAATACGTTCATCCATGACCCTTCTCCTGACTTCCCGCAATCTTGATTGCCTGTGCCCAAGTCTCTCTCAACTCTGTAAGATACCCTAAGGCCTCCTCAGCAGGCTCAGGAACTTTTTTTACGTTCGATTGGGATAGGAGGTGGTTCACATACTCATATAGTGCTGAAAGTCCTTTGGAAACTTCAATAGAAGAGTCCAGAGTAGACATGAGTTCACTAACTATGGTTTGAGCCTTTCCCAAATTTAGATTTATTTTCTCCAAGTCCTGATGCTTCATGCCATCAATCCCTGCACGTATGAAGCGAATAGCCCCATCATAAAGCATAATAAGAAGCTGTTCAGGCGTAGAAGTTTGAACGGATGACTGACGATATTTTTCATAAGGAGATGTAATCAATTGCTTTCACCCTTTACCTACTTTAGTACGATGCACCAAACAAACTGGACGACTGGGACTGGAGTCTGTTAATCGCTGTTTCCATAGCTGAAAATTGTTTATAATAACGTGTCTCTGCATCATTTAATCGAGTCGTAAGCGTGAGGATCTGAGCATCAAATTCTCTTAATCTTCTTCCCATTACACTACTCGGTGTGAATGTACCGGTCAGATCACCGCTGAACCTGTTCGTACCGGCACGATTTGCCAGATTCTGCATTGTATTTGTCAAGGCGCTGCTCATTTTACTGAACAATCCATCGCTCTTGGATTCGGAATTTCCCTGAAACAGGTTTATTACCTGCTGGGGATTATTCTCAAGCATATTCTTCAGCTTATCCTCATCTACATATAACTTACCACCCTCAGAATACTCACCAGTGGTAATACCCATCGCACTTAACTGTCCCATATTACCACTAATAAGAGATCGCATGGAAGTAATTGCAGAGTTAAGGATGCCATCATTTTTTAGCAAACCGCTCTTCGCTTTGGCCTCCCAGGATGTAATATCGCTCTCCTTCATCGACTCCTTTTGTGCATCTGTAAGAGGCTGGAAGTCACGATATTTGGCTTCACCGACCTTGGTGTTCAAGAAACTTAATAAATCATTGTAATCTTGAACAAAAGCTTTAATGGTGTCAATTGCCTGTGTAGGATCTGCTGTTGTCTTTATTATTGATGGATCCGTAGCTGCTGTAGTACTTAATAAAGTCATGGTAATTCCATTTACGGTTAACGAATTCGTCTTTGAGGTAAATTCTTCTGTTACTTTTGTACCATTTAATGACACTGTTGTTATACTAACTTCGGCCTCTTGAGCTGGTATGACTGCCCCTGCAGCAGCAGGATCGACTTTTAACAATTGCAGCATTGGAGAGTCAGCATTGCTTTGTGTTATTTCAATATTTGCGCTACCAAAATCCTTGGCACTTAGTGAGAATTCTCCACTCACTTCATCATAAGAGGCATTCACACCAGCTGCCGAACTATTGATTTTGCTAATTACAGTAGAAATGGTATCTGTACTGGCAAATTTAATTTCCGTTTTGTTGATCGTCAAGCTCATTGTTTCATCAATATTACCGCTCCCGCTTAGTTCGTTTAATTTAGTCGAGAGCGAAGCTTTCTTTCCAGGTGTTACCTCCATGGGACCTTGGGGTTGTATAGTTGCTTTCGTAGCAAGCTTCGTAACCGTAACCGTCATAGGAGTCGTTGATGCGTTTGGGGTAGCCACCGCTTTAATAGCAGATGTGTTGCCAGTCACTGTAGACTGCAGCGTAGTCATTGCCATTGATTTATTGAATGTATCTGTCAGCTTGTTTTGCTTAAAATTAAACAGCTTACTGTTTACTTCACGGTAACTATCCCGCTGCCAGTTGAGGATTGTTTTCTGTTGGTTTAGTTTATCCAGCGGGACTCGTTTGGCTTGCATCAGTTTAGTGACGGTACCATCAACGTCAAATCCTGAGAAGCCATTTACTCTTAATACCATATTTAGTCCTCCTTATATTTTTTCATCAACGATAATTCCTACCAATTCCATCATGTTTGCTACGATATCCAACGTTTTCTCAGGTGGAATCTCTCGAATAACTTCTCCAGTATCCTTATTTAGAACCTTGACCATAATTTGATGTGTCCTATCATGAATGCTGACGTCCAGCGTAGTCTCTGGTCCTTCCAAGGTTCTCAGAGCCTTGTCAATATTACGAATCAGCTGCTCTTCACCAAATGGGACCGACACTCCCTGTAGTCCTTTTTCTGTGAGTTCCTTAAGATTGCGAATCTTATCCGTACTGTATACTGAAGAAGCTGACTCAGCTGAAAGTGCTGGTTCTGAAGTACCTCTAGTTGCCGCGCTTGTGGTTAACGAAAATTGTATATTCACTCAGATAACCCCCGACAAATTTGTATTGTATCCTTTATATCGGTCAATTCCATTTCTATATTTAGTTCAGAACAGATTTTCTTTGACAAATTATTGATCGAAAATAAATCTTTCTAATAAAAACAGGGTCTTTCTTATACGAAAGACCCTGTTTTCCAGTAAACCAGCTTTAATGACTACTATTTAACAACTCGAATGACAACGGATTTGCTAAATTTACCGTTTTTAGCTGTAATCGTTGCCGTTCCAAGCGTGGCATTTGCCGGAATCGTGATGTTTCCTTCGGAATCAACCGCTGCCCGACTCGAGTTACTGCTCGTATATGTGGTTCCTGTAGAGCTGCTCGTTAAATCTTTCAGACTGTCATCCCCCATTAAAGCGTTGAATGACAACTGTTGTGTACTGCCAGCGGTCAATGTAACTTCCTCTGGTGTAATCGTAACGCTTATGATCTCCGAAGCTGGGTCTTTACTTATGGTTAACACTACTGATGACGTTATACTTCCGTTCCTAACTGTTATTGTAGCTGAACCTAAAGTAGCGTTAGATGGGATGGTAATCCGACCATCTGCGTCAATCATTGCGCGGGCAACGTTGCTGCTTGTGTAAAGCGTGCCATTGCCCGAAGTGATGTCTTTGAAGCTTCCATCTCCCATCGTTCCCATTACGGTTAATTGCAGATTCCCTCCAATGGCTAATGTAGCCCTGCTTGGAGTAACATGAATCCCCTTGACTTCAGAGGATAGGTCTTTGCTCACCGTAATAAGAATAGTGGTTTGCAACTTGCCGTTTTTGGCAGTAATCACTACTGTTCCTGCACTTGCACTGGCAGGAATGGTAACGAACCCTTCCGTATTCACTATTGCTCGTGCAAGGTTAGTACTGAAATATTCGGTTCCTTGACTACTGGAAGTAATGTCTCTTAGACTTCCATCTCCCATAACAGCACTAACGGTTAACTGATAGGAATTACCCGTCTGCAATGCTAGTGATTCAGGGTTAAATACGAGTTTAGTTACCTCTGTCGCAGGATCATTCCCAACAGTTACCGTAACAGAAGCTCGGGAAGTGCCAATACTAGCGGTAATCACTACTGTACCGAGCGTGGCATCTCCCGGAATCGTTACTCTCCCTGTTGCATCAACTACTGCACGTGCCGGGATACTGCTTGTATATTGAATATCTTTATTATTGGTCATGTCCTGTTGGCTACCGTCTCCCATGTTCGCGAGCACCGTTAATTGCTGCGTTTTGCCTGCGTGCATAGTGATCGGGTCGGGACTGATGACCATACTTTTGATCTCAGTCGCCGGGTTCTTCTTCACTGTAATTATAAGTGTCGTTTGTTGCTTGGCATTCTTAGCAGTGATCACTACCGTGCCTGCTGATGCATACGTTGGAATCGTAACCAATCCTTCCGCACTCACCAGAGCACGATCTGTATTACTGCTCATGTATATCGTTCCAGCTGCACTGGTGGTTGCATCTCTCTCACTGCCATCTCCCATGATCATTTTCACGGTCAGTTGGATCGTCTCCCCAGTCTGGATGGTCAATGGATTTGGCGTGATCGACAATTCCTTGACTTCCGTTGCCGGGTCATTCCCAACGGTTACCGTGACCGAAGTTCGGGAAGTTCCAATACTAGCGGTGATGACTACCGTTCCAAGTGTTGCATCTCTCGGGATCATTACCTGCCCTGATGCGTTAACTACTGCACGTGCCGGGATACTGCTTGTATATTGAATATCTTTGGAACTAGTCATGTCCTGCTGACTACCATCTCCCATGTTCGCGAGCACCGTTAATTGCTGCGTCTTCCCTGCGTGCATGGTAATCGGGTTCGGAGTGAGGGCTAAACTCTTAATTTCAGTGGCTGGATTTTTAGTTACTGTAATAACCAATGTGGCCTTTTGGCTTCCATTTTGTACCGTGATGACGACTGTACCTGCCGATGCATATGTCGGAATCGTAACAAGTCCTTCTGCACTCACTACAGCACGCTCCGTATTACTGCTACTATATACGGTCCCTGCTTGACTTGCAGTTACATCGGTTTCACTTTCATCTCCCATGACCCTCTTTATGGTCAACTGCTGGGTTTCCCCTGTTTGAAGTGTCAATGGATTCGGATTGATTGATAAACCTTTTACGACAGTTGATGGATCTTGTTCAACCGTCACTGTAACCGAAGCTTGCTTGGTTCCAACTTTAGCAGTAATCACTACCGTTCCCAGAGATACATCTGTCGGAATGGTAACCAGCCCCGCTGCATCGACTGATGCACGTGCTGGGTTGCTGCTTGTATATTGAATCCCTTCAGAATCTGTCATGTCTTTCTCACTGCCGTCACCCATATTCGCAATGACTGCCAGTTGCTGCGTTTTACCTGCATGCATTGTAAGTGGGTTCGGATTAATGACCAAACTTTTGATCTCAGTGGCTGGGTTTAGGGTTACCGTAATAACCAATGTGGCCTTTTGGCTTCCATTTTGTACCGTGATGACGACTGTACCTGCCGATGCATATGTCGGAATCGTAACAAGTCCTTCTGCACTCACTACAGCACGCTCCGTATTACTGCTACTATATACGGTCCCTGCTTGACTTGCAGTTACATCGGTTTCACTTTCATCTCCCATGACCCTCTTTATGGTCAACTGCTGGGTTTCCCCTGTTTGAAGTGTCAATGGATTCGGATTGATTGATAAACCTTTTACGACAGTTGATGGATCTTGTTCAACCGTCACTGTAACCGAAGCTTGCTTGGTTCCAATCTTAGCGGTGATCACTACTGTGCCCAGAGATGCATCTGTCGGTATGGTAATTAGCCCCGCTGTATCTACCGATGCACGTGCTGGATTGCTGCTCGTGTATTCAACCCCTTTAGAATTAGTCATTTCTTTCTCACTGCCGTCTCCCATATTCGCAACGACTGCTAGTTGCTGCGTTTTGCCTGGGTACGTTGTAATTGGGTTCGGATTAATAACCAAGCTTTTGATCTCAGTGGCTGGATTTAGGGTTACCGTAATAGTCACGGTCGCCTTTTGGGTTCCATTTTGTGCGGTAATGACCACTGTACCTGCTGGAGCATACGCTGGAATTGTAACCAATCCTTCGGCACTCACCGCGGCACGTTCTGTACTACTGCTACTATACACGGTTTTTGCTTGACTCCCTGTTACATCAGTTTCACTTGCATCTCCCATGACCCTCATTACGGTCAACTGCTGAGTTGCTCCTGTTTGAAGTGTCAATGGATTCGGGGTGATCGATAAACCTTTCACAACCGTTGATGGATCCGGTTCAATAGTCACTGTAACTGAAGCTTGGGCATTTCCAACCTTAGCCGTGATGACAACCGTCCCTAGAGAAGCATCGGTCGGAATAGTGACCAATCCCGCTGCGTCAACTGCTGCTCGAGCCGGGATGCTGCTAGTGTAGTTAATCCTTTCATCGTGAGTTACATCCTTCTCACTGCCATCTCCCATTAATGCTGTTACCGTTACCTGCTGCTCTTTACCTGCGTACAGTGTAATGGGATTGGGCTTGATTGATATCGATTTAAGTTCTTTCGCGGGATCGTTAGTAATCGTCAAAACAACTGACTTTTGGAAAGAGCCATTTTTGACCGTCACTACGACCGTTCCTGCCGTTGCTGTTTTTGGAATCGCAATTAGCCCTTCCGTATTCACCAGCGCGCGCTCTAAATTACTACTTGTATATGTCGTTCCTGCATTACTTGCCGTAATATCCTTCAGCGTGTCATTCCCCATCTTCGCAGTTACCTTCACTTGCTGCGTATCTTCAGGCATCAAGGATAGCGTAGCAGGATCGACCTCGATGGATAGAATGTCGTTTGAGATATCCTTAACTACATTCAGCACTGCTGTCGTACGGAATGTCTCATAATTCACCGTAATAACCACTGTGCCTAGAGAAGCATCTTTGGGAATCGTAACTTTCCCTTCTGTGTCCACCAGGGCACGTGCCGGATTACTGCTTGTATAAGTAGTCCCTAAGCTGCTTGCAGTAATATCTTTTGTCGTATCGTTGGAGTATGTGGCTACGACAGCTAGCTGCTTCCCTTCTCCCGGGAATACGCTTAGCTTATCCGTCGTAATCTTGATGCCCGTAAGTTCCGGATTTCCGTCAATGGTAAGCACACTCTGTACGACCATGTTACTGTTCGTAGCTTTGATCGTAACAGTACCGGTGATGGCGTCTGGCGGAATAACCACCAACCCATTCGCATCTACTTGAGCGCGTTTTGGATCTGACGAGGTGTATTTAGTCCCTTCTGATTCCTTGGTGACATCTTTGCTTGTTCCATCGTTCATGAGTGCTTTCAGCACCAATTGAAGTTTGTTATTGGTCAGAGAAAGGGTCTCTTCCGTTGGTGATATTGAAAGAGATTTGACTACAGGTTTGGACAACTTCACTGTTGTCGTTGCCTTTAAACCTTTGTAAGTCATATTAATGTAGTATGTTCCTTGCTGATCGCCCGAAGTTGCCTGGATCAATCCGTCAGCAGTAACCGTAACTACAGCGGGATTACTGCTTGTATAGGTGATGCCGCTCGAAGATTTAGTTACATCTTTGCGTTCACCATCATTCATTTCGACAACTTTAATTTGTTCCGTTTGGCCGGAGTGCATTGTTACCATTAGTGGAGTCACTGACAGATATGATTCTGTTGCTCCACCATTGACTCTAATTTCTACGGTTTTACGGACGTTCCCGTAAGTCACTTCAATCATTGCAGTTCCTGAACCCGCATTCGCAGGCACCTGAATGAACCCTTGTGAGCTGACCGTCAGCAATGTCGTATCAGATGACGTATACTTGGTTAATGGATCGTTCGTAATATCCAGAGGTGCAATCGCGGCATTACTATATTCCAAGATTGGTTTCAACTGATGACTTTGCCCGCGATTCATTTCTGTTGGAGCCGTTACGGCTATACTATTCGGTGTACCTGGTGTGATCGTAATTTTGCCCAGTACGTTAAAATTAAACTCGGATAACGGGGAAACCCCCAGCGCTTTAGCTATACTGGTGTTACCGACATTATCACTCACAGTCAGACTAGCCAGCACGTATTCACCCAACTCATCATACTTGTCAATTGGGACAGTAGCTGTATACTTATCTCCACCAAGTTTCGTGAAATTCAAGTTAATCGTTCTGCCACTTGGCTTCTTATATTGTCCTGTCAGTGTCCCATTTGCGACACCTGACAAGAGGTCTTCGACGCCAACCGTCAGGATGACTTCTGCTTGTATATTGGAAATCTGCTTGACCGTAATGGAGCCAGACGTAAATTCAGGACCTTCCCAGTCTGGTGTTGTTCCCGTTACTTCTACAGTGCAATGCTCAAATGTCTTCAGCTGGTTGTTATTGTCAGTATAACTAGTGATTGTACGACTATTTCCTAATATGTCGCTCAAGTATACCGAGGTTAAAGTCCGCAGCCCCCGTTCTTCATACTGACCGACCGTCACTGATCCGACGAATTGACCTGTGGCATCCTTGCGCAAATCAATCGTGCTTGTGCTTCCATCCGGTTTCTTGTATGTTACTCTTACTGTGCCCACACCGGATTCGTTATCGGTCACTTCCGCTCGTACTTCAATCTTCTCATTCGGATGCACCACGCGGGAAGTTACCGAAATGCCATGAAGTACTGGTGCTTCGTTGTCGACCGTCGTGCCACTGACCACAACCAAACAGTTATTGAAGTTAACTGTCTTGTTATTTCGGTCCTGGTAACTTGTATACGTTTTAGAGTTACCCACTCGATCCCGCGCTGTTACCGAAGCAAGAACCCATTCCCCGCTGTCATCATATTTCCCTATCGTATAAGAACCGACAAACTTGTTGTTCCCAGTCGCCGCCAAGGAAATAGATTTCGTCTTGCCACTAGGTGTTCTGTAATACGCTACTACTGAAGCTACCCCGGATTCGTTATCCGTCACTTCAGCAGTCAGTTGTAATTTGTCACCTACGGTTAGTTGATTGGTATTCACTTCAATCGAATGTAAGACCGGTGCTTCTTTGTCCGTAGGCTGAGGCGTAGGTGTTACTCCACTTACATTCAAATGCAGTGGTGTAAAATCAATCTTCTGTCCATTCGTTTGAGTAGAATTATGACTTAGATTAATGGTATTGTCCTTCTTGTCTCTCAGAAAGATTGTTGTTGCTTTCCAGGAGCCTGCTACATCATTGCTAGCTGCTCTAATATCAGCTTCAAACAGCTTGCTACTTGCATTATATACAAATGCCACATTGAACCGCTGATTGTTCGGTTTGGTATAAGTGATATAACCATCACTAAACCCAGAGAGATCATCCGTTATATCTGCAATGACCTTTACAGGTGCTGTAGGGGTCAATTCATTACTGGACACACTAATGCTGTTAATTGCAGGAGCCGTCAAGTCAGGTGTCGGATCCTCAATGACAACATCCGTTGCATAAGCTACAGACGTTGTCATTACCAGCACCATAACCATGCAGACAATAGTCCACTTTCTAAATAGTTGCTTTACCATTCAGGTATTTCCCTCCATTTCAACTATATATTTTAAAATATGTCTAAAATTAGGCTTAAAAAAATAGACCCCAGGAAATTCTGGAGTCTATTGCCGAAATAATATATCCGACGAAAATTAACGAAGCAATTGCAGAACACTTTGTGGTTGTTGATTCGCTTGAGCAAGCATCGCTTGAGCAGCTTGAGCAAGGATGTTGTTCTTGGTTTGCTCCATCATTTCTTTTGCCATGTCTACGTCACGCACACGGGACTCGGCAGCTGACAGATTCTCGGAAGAGGTACCCAAGTTGTTGATTGTGTGCTCCAAACGGTTTTGAACAGCACCCAGTTTAGAACGTTCAGCAGATACGTTTTTGATTGCATCATCCAGTGTGGAGATTGCTGCAGTTGCACCTGTTTGTGTAGAGATGTTTACATTTTTCAGGAACAAATCACCAGTTTTCATTGATTCCACGCCTACACTGATGGTTTGGTTAGAGTTAGCACCGATTTGGAAATTGATTTCATTGGTTTCACCTGCAGTTTGATTTTGCATTTGGCGAGTTACCACTGTGAAGGAATCTCCAACTTTAATCTTTGTGCTGTCCACTGTAAGGTCAACACCACCAATGGTTACTGCATCAGCAGCAGCACCGGCTGCAGTGAAGGTAGCGTCAGTTGCAACACCTGTTGATTCTGGAGTAACACTGTAAGAATAAGTGTCAGTTGATGCATCATATCCTGTTACTTTAAGAACAAAAGTATCGTCTGCAGTAACAACAGCCGCGTCGGACGCATTAGCCGCCAAAGTAGAAGTGATTTCTACAGCAAAGTCACCTGTTTTACTTGCAACTGCTGCTGTCTCTTTTTTGAAGGATTGGGAAGACAAGTCACCATTCAACAATTTCTTAGTGTTGAACTCAGTGTTGTTCGAAATACGATCCACTTCATCTTTCAATTGTTGAACTTCTTTTTGAAGTTCTTCACGGTCGGAAGCAGTGTTCGTATCATTCGCAGATTGAACAGCCAATTCACGAACACGTTGCAGAATGCTGTGTGTTTCGTTCAGTGCGCCTTCAGCTGTTTGGATAAGAGAGATACCATCTTGAGCGTTTTTGGAAGCCATGTCCAAACCGCGGATTTGACCACGCATTTTTTCGGAGATTGCGAGACCAGCAGCGTCATCACCGGCACGGTTGATACGAAGACCGGAAGACAGTTTCTCGATATTTTTGCTTGTAGCAGAAGTGTTTGCAGATAATTGACGGTGCGTGTTAAGCGCTGTGATATTGTGATTGATAATCATTTGGTGTTTCCTCCCTGAAATAAGTTAGTTCCACATCCTTGTGGTAAACGCTGCGACATTAAGGTCGGCCGCCCTGCTGAAGCAGCGTCTAAATAATATATCGACTGGAAGTGAGCAACTGTTTATAGCAAAATGTAATTTTTTTAATTTTTTTTCTTATCCTCATTCCGAAGCCGTTCCATAAAGGCTTCAATGTTCGCTGCAAGTGGTGTTGCCGATTCCTTATTGGCTTCCTGAATGGCTGTGTACACCTCTTGACGGAAGATATCAATGTGGGTTGGTGCCGAGATCCCCAACTTGACAATATCTCCTTCTACTGCCAACACAGTGACTTCAATATGATCTTGAATAACGATGGACTCACCCTTTTTTCGCGAGAGCACCAACATGCTAGATTCCACCCTTCACTGATGCGACTTCATCGGCTGCCCATATGAGATGACGTGTTTCGTAACTTGATTGATGGAGAACTACTTGTTTGCCCACTCGTTTCTCAGGATTGAGAACAACTGGTGCAAGTAAATTCATTGTCGACTTATTAGCTTCCGCTTGGATTGTCACGATGGAGTACACCGAGACCTGATCTTGTATCTCTAGTTCTTCTTTATCTGCTTCCGATAATTCAAAACTGTAATCCGGTACAAACATAAACGGGCTAGCGAGTAGAAATGCCAATGCAGGCTCCCTCACCGATTGTAAGTAGTTAAATGGGGTGTCCTCCCAAGCAACAATGACAAAAGTATCTTCTTCCTCAAAGCCAGGCAGACCTTTCGGGAAATGGTATATCTCCTCTTCGGGTAACTCGATTTCTCCCCATAACGCAGTCTGAATATGAATATTAAACGCCTCCTTTTAATATAAGATAGATAGAAAAAAGAGCCATAGCGGTTTGTAGACCGTATAGCTCAACATTATACCCTATAATCCCATGTCAATCGCAGGTGGGGTATACTGTATGGATCCATATTGTTTCACATAAGCATCGAATATTCCTCGATGGTATTCAATCTCCGGTTTGTTCACGATGACATTCAGTTCGGAAACGGCTGGCTCATAATGAAGATCAGGCTGACGGGTCGTGAAGCGAACATCAACATTGTCCGACGAAGCGGGTCCACGTGACTCCGGAAATGGTCTCGCCTGCCAATCTGAACCCACGATATTGACAACTGTGTTACCCGGCTTATGAATGGCCGCCAACTGGTTTCCTTGCTCAACACGTTCACCCAAATTTTGAAGAAATAGCTGCTGAATCCCGGAATATATCCGATCATTCATTTCAGCCATTGTACCACCTGTATAGGCGGAAAAGGCTCTACTCTGATCTATACTCAGCTCAATTGGATAACTCTCCACAGTTAGCTGAGCAGGTTTAGTCTGCATCTGAAGCTCTGCCTTCGGCTGACGTATAGAATACTCCCCTAGCTTCGCTTCAAAATTTAATACAGTCGGCGTCGTGCGAATCTGAACGATAGGAAGAGTCTTCAATGATTACCCCTGCCTTTCGTTATCTTAGAAAATCAACCAGTGTAGGGCTAATTATTTTCGCCCCTGTGGATAAAGAAGCATTATAGATGTTTTCCTGAATTTTAGACTGCATGGCAAGCTCGGCAAAGTCCGCATCTTCCACCTTAGACTGCAAATCAGTCAAGTTAATGCCCAAGTCATCCAGACGGCTCATCATCAGTTCTACGCGATTCGTTTTGGCTCCAATCTCAGCGCGATAAGCTAAGATTTTACTTACACGACTATCAATAACGTCCAGTTGATCAGACAATTCTTTTTGATCACCTTCCGTTAATGAATCGATAATGGTATTAAACATCACAAAAATATTATCATCCTCTGTAGCAGAACCAAATACTTCATTTCCAGTAATATTGATGGGTAATTGCACGGATTCACCAACAATAAATTTAATTTTGCCTGGGTCAGTTACTATGTCTCCGGCATCGGTTGTATCCAAGCGACCCTCAGTATCCTTTGGGAAATTATAAGGCATCGTATCGTACGTCTCGCCATTGAAAATATATTTCCCGTTGAGTTTGCTATTGGCGATATCAACCATTTGCTCTTTTAACTGCTTCATCTCTTCATTAATACTGTCTAAAGCTGATTGCGGATTGGTACCCGTCGAACCTTGTACAACCAATTCCCGTACCCGCTGTAATACATCTCCTGCCTGAGTCAAGACTGTTTCATTAAAATCCAGCCACGATACAGCACTATCTACGTTTTTTTGATATTGTTCATTCGAAGAAAGTTCTGCGCGATAACGAAGGGAATACGTAATACCCACCGGGTCATCAGATGGTTTATTTATTTTACGGCCTGTTGCCATTTGCACTTGTGTGTTATTCATCTGTTGTGCGTTCCGGTTCAGGTTAAGCAGTAATTGCGAGCTTAGCATGTTATTGGTGACTCTCATCGTTCAAACTACCTCCGTTCTACTTATCGACCTACCACGCCTGTGGAATTAATTAATTTATCGAGCAATTGATCATATGTCGTCATAAATCGTGCAGATGCACTATAGGCATGCTGAAATTTGATCATGTTGGTCATCTCTTCATCCAGGGATACGCCACTAACCGACTGACGACGCATATCAACTTGTTCAACAAGAAACTCCGAATTGGATGTTTGACGTGCAGTTTCCTGAGATTGAACACCTAACTGACCTACAATCGCACTAAACTGCGCACCAATAGTCGCATTACGAAGACCATCCGTTGATTTCATCGGTGTATCTTTCAGATTAGCAAGCAAAAGAGCAAGTGTGTTATTCCCCGTAATTACGGTCTCCGCTCCTGCAGTATCAGTAGTTGTTCGCAAAGAAGTTGCAATTTTGTTCGGATCTTCTACAATAGCGGCATTTAATGAAATATTCCCCGCTGTAATTATTCCAGCTCCATTAGATGATGTGAAGAATGGCAATCCAGCAGATGTTGTTCCATCCTTGCTGTACCCCAGTTGGTGCAAACCATTTAAACCTTTAACAGTAACGGTTAGTTCAGTAGTTAGTGTGCGTGAAGCACCCGTGTAAGTCACACCATTCAGAACAGTATTGTTAGGAAGGACAGAGCCTGCTGGCAGCGTAATCTGAATTTCTCCGTTGGCAAGCGTATTAGCCAGATCGTCCATCTGTTCCCGATAATCGTTTACCAAGGTATCTCGAGATTTAATCATCCCGTGAACCTCACCGTTCGTTAAAGTACCTGCCGTATATGCGGCATTCAAAAAAGCAGAATCTACTACTGTCTGAACAGCTTCACCTGTCACAAGTGCTTGTCCATTCATCTGAACAGCGTATCCTTGTGGAGAGTCTGTAACCGTAATATTAATGATTTTGGATAGCTTATCAGCCATGAGGTCACGTTGGTCTCGCAAATCGTTGGCATTGTCGCCAAGCGATTCAATCTTAACAATTGCACCATTCAAATTCGCAATATTACTTAGATATCCTTGAATTTCACTACTTTTCACAGCAATGTTACTATCCAAGTCCTCGCTGAGTGCATCCAGTTGACGGCTTATTTGGTTCATTGCATCTGTCAGAGCCAGAGTGGTTTCTTTCACAATTCGGCGAGCAGTGACATCTTCGGGATTTTTGCTTAGATCTGACCAGGATTTATAGAAGTTATCCATGACTGTCCGAAAACCAGTATTAGATGGTTCATTCACAATAGCTTCCAGTTTCTCCAACGTATCACGTTGAATGGTCCAACTTCCGAAGTTTGTATTCTCATTACGGTATTGATCATCTAGAAACTTCTCACGAACGCGAGTGATCGAATCAAATTCTACCCCTGTTCCAAGTTGTCCCGGTGTTGTGCTATGCAAGAAGGCAAACGGCTCCATCGGAATAGCTGCTTGCATATTTACTCTTTGACGCGAGTAGCCTTCCGTATTAGCGTTCGCTACGTTATGACCTGTTGTGCTAAGAGCTGTCGTCTGTGTGAACAAACTGCGTTTAGCCGTTTCGATTGAATGAAATGTAGATGTCACCTGGTTTCCCCCTAATTAATCAGGCACGTGTGTCAAACATACCAATTCGCCCTGTATTTCCGTTCTTATCGGCAGGATGCTGATAAGTGGCATCCTGCTCTGGTCTTGAAGCGAAGATATCCATTGAAAAATCAATAAACATCAACGATTGTTCAATCAGCTTTTGATTCAGTTGATTAATTTCTTTTAATTCATGCAGTGTTCCCGCCAGCTTCTTCTGGACTTCAAGCAATCGCAGTTTGTCAGCCGGATCAAAAATCAGCTTCGAGATCTCGGTGATATTCAGGTTCAGCATGGACTTGATGCCTCGCTCCTGTAGCAGTTCGTGAACTGCGCTCTGCCGCTCGATCTCCAATGGCTCCTGTTGTTTCATGAATCGAGATTCTTTGTTGAGGAGGGCAATGAGTTCATCCACATCGTTTTTGACAATGACCTGTCTCTTGACCTCGCTGAGTGCCAGCATATCGCGGTGACTTTGTTCCATTTGCTGCAAAACTGCAATCAATCTGTCCAGTGCTGCCATTACGTGATCACCTATTCCTTATCAAAAGACTTAAAATACGGCAGCAGCTTGTCAGCAAGCTTGCTGCTATCTACCTGATACGTTCCTGAACTGACCTGTTCTTTCAGCTCCTGTAGCCGTTGTATGCGTCCTGCATCCTGTGTACGACTTTGTTCCTCAAGCATCTTCATCGCCTCCGGAGAAATGGATACTTCGTCCTTACGGCGGCTCTTCTTGGCATCAGCCTGCTGATTTTCAACGTTCCTCTGATATGAATTGATGGCGCCAATCCTACTCGGTTCATTGATTTTCATTTAACTTGCACTTCCTTCCACATTAGGTTTTTACGACGATATACGTTTTTCTCACTTTAACTTTATGTTATCAAAATGATTAGGATAATATAAAAAACCGATAATCTTTAATAAGTTTATCGGTACGTTTCAAAACATTTGTTATAGCAAAACATGTATTTGAGCCCTCGCTCCTATTAATCGCGCAGTTTGTCGAGAGCATTGTAGGTTCGTCCGCCTATATTGCCGTTATCCTTCTGACCTACTTCACGAGCTGCTCCTGCTAAGTCTTTCGTCAAACGATTACGGCAAGAGTCACACATATGACCTTCACGAATCAATGTGCCGCATACTTCACAAGGATACATCATATTCGGGGCGTTTTCGATGGAAATCCGTCCCTCTCGGATGAACTTGGTAATGGTTTTGATCGAAACTTCTGTTGCATCAGATAGTTCCTGTATGTTGGTGCCCTTGTTTTCACGCAAATAATCTACACAGATCTGATACTCCTGTTCCATTTCCTTAATACAGTTCGAACATACATCTCGAAAATTCAACGCATATAATTTACCACAGCGAGGACAATTACCTAGATTCATCGCTAAAACGCCCCTCTCAAACTTCCATTTCCGAATAGATAATAACTATACATTACCTTATTTTCTCTGATGAAGCCATAGTCTATTTGCAAAACAAAAGAGGGAACAGGATGCATATATACGAAAGCCCACTCATGGCTACTTTGGTTAAAATAACACTTCAATCTCCTCCCGTTGAGCATATTATTCTTATATTAAGAAGTAAAGTATTCCACAAATAGTAAACAAGTCCATTTATTAATTAGGATCTTGCCAGTGTCAGTGTGTAAATCTCGACCGGCTTCTCCATGGAGAAGCCGGCATTTAGGATAACCCGCCCACAAGCGTCCAAAGTGCTACCTGTTGTGTATATATCATCGATTAGCAGTAACTGTATGGGTTTGGCATGTGACATGCTCATCTGTGTTGGCAGATAAAATTCCCTGTACAGTTCTTCAATTAACTCCATGCCATCCGGGTTGATGGAAAAAGCGTTCTTCATCGTTTCAATACGCTCACCGCGTGATTTGAAACTTTGTTTGGTGGTGTTGATCTGGCGCTGCAACAAATCAACGATGGGTAGGCGGTAGGCGGCGGCAAGTCCTGCTGCAAGCCGCTCCGCCTGATTGAAGCCGCGCTCGGCCAGGCGCTCGCTGCTCACCGGAACATAGGTGACCGCGTCAGGCCGCCATTGCGGCTTCTTTTGTTGAGCAGGCGTGGCGGGACGAGCCACGGGGGCTGGGGGTTCTTTTGCCAAAACAGAATTTCGTTCATCGCTCATCGCTTGAAAAGCTTGAATCAACAGCGCGGTTAAGAGCGGCGCGTATCGTTCATGGCCTCTGAATTTGTACATGCCTATCCATTCTTTCATAAGAGGGTTGTATTGTACGGCGCTGCGGTTGGAGATAAAAGAACGGTTTTGCATGTGTGGACGAGCACAGTCCGGGCAACCGACACCCCGACCACAACGCAGGCAACGGATGGAACGAATCCATGGAATCTGTTTCACACAACGTAGACATATATCTGGATAGAGTGGAGAAAGGATCGCCCGAATGCCACATGTCAGACAAGTCGCTCCCGGTGGGGCGAGCAGTTGGTGAAGGCGCTGAGTCAAGTACTGCGCGTGATCCGTGATGTTGCTGAGCCAGTTGAACATTAGGATGCAAACCTCCAGTCTGGTGAATGTAATGTGAAATTAGGATATAAACTTGGTAGAAGACGATTATGTTTGGGATGGCGAATGCAGATAGCCTTTGCGACGAGCGATAGCGTTCATTTTCCGAATCTGTGCAACGGCCTTCACCTGTGAGCGTGTCCGACGAGATGATGCAAAGACCACTCTACCCGCCGGATCATCCATGGAACGCCCTGCTCTACCCGCCATCTGAACCAGCGATGCCTCATCAAAGAGACCATTGTCTGCATCCAATATAAAAACATCACTGCGTGGAATGGTCACGCCACGCTCCAGAATTGTGGTCGTTACGAGCAGACGAATCGTGCGTTCACGAAAAGCTGTAACTTTGCTAGCGCGATCGGGGTCCTGAGATGAAGTTCCTTCGATATGGATTGCGGGAAAGGCACGACGCATCAGGTTCACAAACGCCTCAATCTGGGCAATCCGTGTTACAAAAACAAATATTTGGGCGTCGCGCTTCAATGAAATTTGGATGTTAGTCTTCAAGGCAGAAGGAAGATTTCGTTTCTTAATACATTCAGCAACGGTAGCCATCTTGATCCATCTTGGCACGGGCAAAGGATGACGATGGAAACGTACTGGAACTTTGGCATGAGTGAGTTTCCCCTGTGCTGCTTCCCTCTGGAGCCGAGCAGGCGGTGTGGCAGATAGATAAACAAAATTCCCGTCCGGTTTACAAGAGGATGCCGCCGCGTGAGCGAGCATGGGATCGTTGTGATAGGGAAAAGCATCCAGTTCATCGATAATGACGAGATCAAATCCCTGATAAAAACGCATCAGTTGATGTGTGGTCGCGAGCGTGAGCTGAGCGTCTTTCCAGCGTTCGTCACTACCTCCGTAAAGGGTAGCGATTGAGGTGTCCGGGAAAGCCTTCGCCAGACGCGGAGCCAGTTCCAGCACCACGTCTCTGCGTGGCGTAGCGACCAGAGCTCGTCCACCACGATCCAATGTATGTTGGAGCAGTGGAAAAATCATCTCGGTCTTGCCGGCCCCGGTCACGGCCCACAGCAAAAACCGCCCCGGCCCATCCCCTGCGGGTGGCCGGGCCAAAAACGCAAGCGCCGCGGCTGCTGCGGCGCTCTGCGCTGCGCTAAGCCCCCACCGGGCGAGCCCGCCGCCGGTGGGGGCCAAGGCCGTGCCACGCGGTGCTTCGCCGCGCCCTGGCACGGCCCCTTGCGCTGCACTGCGTAGCAGCAGCGCACAGGCACGGCTGCGCCCCAGCGCGAGGCAAGCCTCGCAGTAGGCGCACGCCGCCAGGCCGCAGGCAGCGCAGGGCACCCGCTGCCTGGCTTCGCTGCCACAACGGTGGCAGCGGGGCGCGCTCCGCGCGCGTCCAAGCCACGCGTGCCGACGGCGCGTGGCAGGCCCTTCAAGGGCGGCTGTGATGCTCAGCCGCCCGTGCAAGCGCGCGAGCTGCGCAGCCGCGCGCCATTCCCCTGGCGGCTGGGCGGTATCCACCAGCAACGCCTCCGCCTCGGCCGCCAGTAATTGGCGGCCGCTAATCCGCTCAGCCAGCAGGGCCGCGTCCCGCTCCAGCTGAGCCCACTGCCCGGCGGGATACGATTCCGGCATCCCGCCTACCAAAGCACCACGCACAGCGGCACTCCCCGGTTTGCCCGCTGTAGCTTTCCTGGCCTCTGTTTCCCCCGAGGCCAGTTCATACACATCCAGCTTCCGCGCAAGATAACTCTGCCATTCGCGCTCGCCCCACTGATCCATGCCCCGCTCCAGCTCAAAATGTTCAACCAACCAAGATGCCTGACTTAACGGCAACGCTGGATCCAACAACAACCAGCGCAGCACATGTCGCCCACTTCCCCCCTCTAGCCACCAAGCTACATCCACTCGAATATCGAGAGACAACATCATGCTCCACCCTTCCCGTACACGGCATACATATAAGAAAACTTTCATTTACGCTCCTCCCCCATCGCACATTTTCCGAAAGCAAAAAAAGCACATGCCAACCCGGCTGTTCGCCGGAGCATGTGCTTCATGTCCATATTCAATCTTCGTATGATCAATCTACTTATTACTATATCAACTGAAACGCTACTCTACAAATTCAGCCATTCAAAAAACAGCTTATTTCCCAACTCGAATTACAGGTTGCTGATCAGGAGCTGTCTCAATATAGATCGACTCGCCAGGTTGTAGAATCTGACCATTCACCTCAAAAGTAAATGTCGTTTCAGGTGTCGTACCATATATATCGGGGACTTCTCCATCTTGTTTATATCCTTCTGCAATTACTTTGCTTGAGCTAAGGCTCAATACCAGGATCAATGTTATCAAAAAAATCATTTTCTTTTTGTATTGCTGTCTCATTAGATCATTCTCCTCATGAACCACTTCATTAACAACCTATGACCGGAAACTTATATATAAAGAGAGATGGACCTTATTCTACGATGTACGTTTACTTCAATCATGTTGGTCTGAATTGTCCAGCAACTGGTTATGTATTACTTAGTTTGGAGATGCCTGAGAATCATTCGATTATACCGATTAATCAACTCATCCAAAATCTCGGATTGCTTAATTACGATTGGATGTTGTAAACCATAAATCGCTGTTAATGTGTACAAGCTTTCCCTTTCACGTTCCAGTTCGATTTCTTGCTCACTCGCAACATGTTTCATAGCATCTTCACCTCTATAAAACATTGTAACCTCTTATGTAAAAACATAGATTTCCATTAGATATACAAAAAATATACGAGATTAACCACCATCTCTCCACCAAGTATATTAGTCGCCATTAATTTGATGAAAAAATGATTTCCTTTTATAACAGAAGACGTTTCAACTGGAATCGTAACAACTGACTCATCACGTTAGCATCATTGTTAATTCGATCAATAATTGACAAGCTATCCAAGACAAATTGAACTCCAATCTGAACACGATTGGATTTTAGATAATAATCACCTACATCCATTAAAAATATCGCAAACCGATCATCAATAATCTGGTCAGTATAAGAGCCCACGTTCTCCTGAGTGAACATATGAGATGATATATTTATTTTAAAACGCTCCAACACATGGTCAATATTCATATTATGCGTATTGGCTGCTTTAATGAGCTTGAACATTCCACGCAGAATCTCGTTTTCTCTTACTGATAAATACTCCACATACTCATCCAAAACATCTATTTTACCTGCAAGAATCTGATAGAGATATCTATTGGCTACTGCCCACTCCCGAAACTGTTTTTTCGTTAGCTCCGCCTCAAGATCACTCTCCATAATCCAGTCCTGATTTTCGTAAATTGAGACATAGTGTAGTGCCTGATTATAATCATTCTGCTCTTCTGCAATGGACCCTTTAATCAAATCCGAGTATAAAATATAACCAAACAAAGGTTTGGAAGGCTCCTGATAACTCTTCCCCCTTCTAATCCGTTGATGTTTGATTTCATATTGTACCCTCGCCAGTTTACCCATTCGTGTTGCCAGTTGCTCCGCCTTATCCCATCGGCGCAATGAAAGGTACAGATTCATCAGATCCTTCAGCGCATCCAGTTGCTCCAACTCATTAAGACGCACGACATAAGGATCGAATTGCACTGCATATTCCAGATTTTTTTGCTGATCATCAGTAATCGAGAGTTTGAATATTCGATACTGACAAATCGCCAATCGTTCGGCATGCTGATACCGTTCCCCTTCACACACTTTACGATAAATAATTAATGCAGCCGCTGCGCTCCCTTCAGCGTTTAATGATTCGGCACAATCAAACAGTTGTTGGATATACGAAGGATTCTCCATCATTAGATCCACAGTTCGTTCAATACAATCGTTTTTCCCAAGCTCAGCGCACCGCATGATAAACGGACGGAGTCTTCTCCAGTTCATCGTATAATCATCAAACAACTCACTTACATACTGTTCATAAAAATATCCCTCTTCCAATCCCATGTATTCTGTCATGATATCCAGAATTTTCACCGATACAGGCTGTGAACCGTTAATCACTCTGCTTAGCGTTCCAGAGTTAATGCCAGATTTCTCTGCAAAATGATACAGAAGGATTTTATTCTCCTCTATGTAATGTAAAAATTCTGTTCGAATCGTCATATCCAATATGCTCAAGAAGATACCCCCTTCCAGAAACACACTTCTCCCGCGCTAAACATCCATTTTAAGTCATTATATGGTTTAGTATTCCAGAGGTCAATATAATGGAAGAGTCTGCTGTGCATTTTATGAATTGATCTATCATCTCTGGTTCACACATACTAATTCTTCTAATAACCAGAATCTTTCTTTATCATGCGAAACTTTTTCCAGCCTGCATCGTCTATACTTTTAAATTAAGAGTTCTGACTTCGAAAAGCTTATTTCTTTGACCAAGAATTCACCACATCCAGACAATAACCATAGATTGCATAAAAACCCATTTTTAATTTAAAAGCAGACTTGGCTACAATTACAAAAAAAGACTACAGCTTCTGCTGTAATCTTTTCACTGTAGATCTGCGAAATGCCCATCCCATTTCCGTTCACACCCTGATTTATTGCTTTGGTTCACGCAAATCAATCAAGCGAAACGTGTGATCGGTCTGTGCTACCCGTTCAATATCAGCAGGGACAGCAGGCAGATAAGATGTCTCCATTCCTTGCCTTTGCATAAGCTTTTCAATAATCGTAATCGTTTCCGCTTCTGTACGATCAGCGACAACTGTTAATCTGAAGCTCTTTCCACGGTACAACAATTCCCGGCAAAGTGCTCTTACAGTGCCTTCGATCCGTCCTGCCTGATTGGAAGGGATGAGCAGGATCTGCTCGAAGCCTTCAGATTCCGGACGGGAAAGATGGCGCTGGTGCATGGCATGAACGGCCATTGCCGCCAGGAAGTATATGAGCAGAATCATAGTCAGATGAGCAACCATGGCAACTGCACCTCCTCGGAAGGTCATGCTCACCCATGGCGAACATCCCTGTATACAGCAGTATATGCTGTACTTTCTGAAGGGTTACACTTGCAACTCCTATCACTCATATTCCATTCTGATCGACACCGGACGAAGAAAGACAGGCCAGGTCATTCATTCACGCCTAAGCTTGAACATATGTTCCGCATAACTTCACACTTTGCTCATTCACAGCGATAAAGTCCATTAACCCGCAGACCAATCCAACATTCTGGAAAGGGCGCGAGTGTACACCAATCTATACTTCAT
Source organism: Paenibacillus sp. Z3-2 (assembly GCF_054161325.1). Taxonomy (NCBI): domain Bacteria; kingdom Bacillati; phylum Bacillota; class Bacilli; order Caryophanales; family Paenibacillaceae; genus Paenibacillus; species Paenibacillus sp. Z3-2. Next base: position 5,936,920 of record NZ_CP096397.1, read on the forward strand.
CAGGTTGAACCAACCAATGGACTGACTTCCGATAAAAACACTGCTTTAAGAACATATAGGCTATTAGAGCGTAACCCAACCATATTTAATCGAATTGATTACAGCTTGTGTACGGTCGTCCACTTCCATCTTCTGCAGAATACTGCTGACATGGTTTTTTACCGTTTTTTCACTGATGAACAGGAATTCACCAATCATTTTGTTGCTCTTACCTTCTGCCATCAAGCGCAGTACTTCAGCCTCACGACGTGTGAGCGGGTTATTGTCGCCAGCGACAAATTTAACGCCTGCTTCCTTCGAAGCTCCTTCACTCATTGCCCCTGTTTCATTAAGATACGTCATACGACGCAGCTGCATGATCAGTTTGCCGGTTACTTTCGGATGAATGAACGCATGTCCTTCATGCACGGAACGAATCGCATTGATCAGAGACTCGGCCTCCATATCCTTCAGCAAGTATCCGTTAGCCCCTTTACGAAGCGTCTCAAATACATAACTTTCATCATCATGAATGGACAAGATTATCACTTTGACATCAGGGAACAGCTCACGCAATTTCTCCGTTGCCTCAACCCCGTTTTCGATCGGCATGTTAATATCCATCAATACGATATCAGGTTTATCCTGATTGCAGAATTCGAGCACTTGGATACCATCGCCGCATTCGCCGATGACCTCAATGTCATCCTCCATATTTAAAATGCGTTTCAGTCCCTCACGGAACAGCTGATGATCATCAGCCAGAAGAACTTTAATTGATGCTTTACCAGTATCACGGTTTTCCATCATCCTGCTACTCCTTCCCCTTATCCACGTTTGTCGGGATATGAATTACTATTTTGGTTCCTTGATTTTCTCCGGATTCAATCTCTATTCTTCCTTCTAACAGTTCAACCCGTTCTCTCATCCCAATCAGACCGAAGTGGGTATGATCCTTGCTTTTCTTCGCAAGAAGCTCCGGTTTGAACCCAAGCCCATTGTCCTGAACGACAATTTTGACGAGCTGAGCCTGATATGTAATTTCCACTACAACATATGTGGGATAAGCATGCTTTGCAGCATTCGACAGACCTTCCTGCACGAGGCGGTAGATCGCAGCCTCCATGGCTGAAGATAAACGATGTTCCTTACCTCTTGTTTCAAAAAGCGACCGGATTTTCGTTTTTACCTCGAAATCCTGCACATACTTCCGAAGCGTTGGAATCAGCCCCAGATCATCCAGTGCCATAGGACGCAGATTGAAAATTACTTTTCTCATTTCTTCAAGACTGGAACGAACCTGGCCTTTCAAATCTACTATTTCGGCCTGGACCATCTTAAAATCCTGCTTAATGAGCATTCTTTCTACAATTTCCGTCCTAAGCACTAGATTGGCTAGCATCTGCGCAGGCCCGTCATGAATCTCACGAGCAATGCGTTTCCGCTCTTCTTCCTGGGCCAAAATTATTTTCAAACCAATCATTTGTCGATTTTTGGCGGATTCGATGATCCGGGTCACTTGACCCAGTTCACCTGACAGGTACTCGAGTACAACACCCATCTGCGAACCGATGGTCTCGGCACGCTCTACGGAAGCTTCCACATTTTTGGCACGCTTCTGCAGATCATCCCGACGGGCCTTCAGATACATTTCCTTCTCACGATAAATCATCAGATCCAGCTGTAGCTGTGTTGCTTTCTCATAGGCCTGTTTGATATCATGCTCGGAATACCGGACAAAGTCCCGGCTAACCTCCGTCAGCCGGATCCGGGAACGGCGGTAATTCAGCTCCAATTGATCTACTTTCTCGATCGTTTCCGCCGTCTCCTTCAGCACCGACTTTAACTCCTCGTTGAGTGTTTTCAGCTCATCGCGAGTTGCGTCCATGATCTCGAACATTTGATATTTGCTGTTTTCCATGACTTGTATGGCGTTTTTAATGACGCGGTCTATGGCATCGGCTTGTAAATCCACGTTTGTTCGACTCCATTTCTATCGTTTCCGGTATATATCATACCATATCACGATGAGATGGTAACGGTCTTCGTTTTCTGTTCCCATTTTACAGTCAGACCAAGTTGCTCGGAAACGAGTCTAAGCGGGACTAAAGTCCTGCCACCCGTTACGTATGGTGCAACAGTTGCGCTCTGCCTTTTACCATTCAGAATGAATTCTTTCTGCCCTACAACCAGATCAATCAGCTTGCCACCACGTAATACCGTGATTCGCTGATTTTTGCTATCCCAGCTTGCCTGACCACCAAAAGCGTCCAAAACATGTTTGATTGGCACATACGTGGTACCATTTTTCAGGACCGGTGCTGCATCAATTGCTTTTTTCGTGCCATTCACTGTCATCGACTTCTGTCCAAGCACTAGCGAAGCTGTACCCGTAGGCAATCCGACTTCACTGGACTTGGAAGGCATCGTGAATGCGATGTTGTCAAAGGCAACCGAACCTGATTTCGCACGCTCATCCTGTCCTTCTTCCACGTTTACTACATAGACACGTTTCAGCTTCGCCGGATAGGCTATGTTCAGTCCGTTCAGGTCCACACTCAGCTTCTTCCACCCGTTCCAGTCAATCGCTTTGGCGAGATCGGCATATACCGTTTTGCCATTGGCATCCGTGAATTCGGCACGCAGCCAGTTCAGACTTTTATCTCCCATAACATCCATCGACATCGATGTAGCCGCAGCAGATACCTCTCTGCCGGTAGAACCGTTCAGTTGTGCATAAGCGTACATTTTGCCTGTTCCAGCTGTCATGTCATAACCGAGCTGCAGTACATTAGAGCCAGCTTTCTCACCCGTTCCTGCTGTAACGGTTGCCGAGCCAGTTACACCCGCTGCGTTCGTCGTGAAGTTGATCGGATAATTCACATTTTCGAAGTTCTCCCAGATCGTTTCGCTGGCAGAAGCCGAGAGTACCACGACTGTGCTGTAACCATCATAACGTCCAATCGCATATCCCACTTGTGCACCGGAATTGACGGAAGATACGGTTAATTGGTCAGCAGTCACTTTACCTTTGAACCCGATAAATTGCCATGTCAGCGAGTCCGCCGGAACAGTAACACTTTGTCCGCTCTTCGTCGTTGCCGTTACCGGAATCGACATCGTTGTGCCCGCTTTGAGCGAACCGAGACCCGATCCTGCTGTCAGAGAAGACAATTCACTTCCACCCAGTACCGATACTTTAATGGAGGATGAAGCTCCATTGCTCGTTGCCGTCAGGGTTGCTGTACCCGGCTTCAAGCCTTTGATCGTTCCGTTGCTAACACTCACGATGCTGTTGTTGCTGGACTTCCAGGACATGCTGATATCGCCTGTTGCGATCGGGTTGTAGTAGGTGTCATATCCTTTGGCTGTGTACTTGCCCTCTTGTCCCACCAGCAACGTTTGGCTGCCACTCACGGCAAAGCCCTTCAGTTTACCTGCAGGAGCCGTAGAGAACACCCCCAGCGTGTTTACAACCTGACGTTGCTCGGTGCCATACTCTGTGTTGAAGGTCAGGCTGGCTGTTTGCTCCCCTAACGGGCGGGTCACCATTGTTGTGGAGCCGCCTCCGTCCAGGTTCATGCCTTTCCAGACACCCACACTGGTCATAAAGGATTGCAGTTCCGTCAGCGACATACCGCTGCTATTACTATTTTTCTCTGCGGCAATGATGTAGACATACCGACCATCCTGGGAGTATCCTACTGCCGTTCTTGCACGAATGCCACCGATGCCTGAAGATGCGATATCACGAGAAAAGGAAGCTGCCTTTCCACCGTTCACCAAAATGGTGTGACCGCCAATCATCATCTCCAGGTTACTTGGATCAACCGATTGCCCGGTTGTTTTGGCTTTTAACTTGTAATCCGCATCCAAGGTTTGCCCAACGGATAGATGGCTCATGGTCCATGTCGCTGCTGTACCATGCGCACGCAAAATGTACCCATCCTTCGGCACCGTCATGTTTAACGCTTTTTTATCCGAAATTTGGGTAATTACTCCATTCTGTACTAGAACCTCTGTTGGGGTTGTGGAAGGGTCATTTGGGCGTTTGGTGGAAGTCCATACCGGTGTATAAATATACATCGAATTGGCATGGCTATATTTTACCGCCCCCGACTCTACTGTATAATCCTCTTTATTTATCCCACGCAAAGCAAATGTTGAACCATCCTGTGCCTTCACGGTCCCATCAAAAGAATACTCGTCGATCATCGGCTTGCCATCCTTGGTCACCGTGAGGGCATACATACCCGACAGTTCGGAAGGTGTGGAGACCAGTACGCCATCGGAGACCTGTCCACCAATGGGCGCGAGCTCCCCGGAGACATTGAAGTAATCGCCATTCACAGCAGCTACTGCACCATTTTCCTTAGCCATGGCACCTGTGCTCTGTTTACTGTTCAGATTACCGCCCTTGCCTGTCATCACATCCAGCTTCACATACGGGTTCTGCAGATCCACCTGGATCACATCCGCCAGTACGTTGACCTTGGAACCGGAACGTGTTGTTGTATATCTGTATTTCATGAGCTTCGCACCCGAAGTCAGAATCTCTTCACTCAACTTGCTTGTATTCGTAGATGCTGCTGCGGCCACCGACTGCCATGAAGTGCCTGACCACATCTGTCCGCCTGTACTCATCACTGGTGCAATCCAGATCACACCCGCCAGCGTCACAATCGCCCATTTCTTCACCTTACTACCCTTAACGTCTTCCAGCTGTTTCCCATGTTTCCCCAGCATGTCTGAAACGTCTCTCCCATCTTGTATATCAATCTTAGACATCACGAACACTACCTAGTAGCAGCAGATAGCGAGATCTCTAGTATACTCTTCTATTAATAGACTGCTTTTCGTGGAAAAAGTTACGCCCACAGCTAACTTTGAGGATATTCTTGGCAAAAAATAAACCCAGGCACGGCATTAACTGCGCACCTGGGTTCTACCTGAACAATGATTTATGTTGAATCCTATTCTAATTCTGGAAAAAACATTTCGGAAAACTCTCTATTCGACTTTTGATCATACTTAACCGAATGCTTGGTTAACCAGGCGGCATAACGGATAGGTAAATAGAATTTTCCATCAATCTGAATACCTGGCCTTTGTAATTCGTAGTAATCTCCCGATCCACTAATGTAACCATCATCCGGAAAGAAAATATACGTTGCATCCCCGATCTTGGCTGAAATCTCTCGATCTTTCACTGAGTAATCCGCTTGGTACCCCATTAGTTGAATAAACTCCCGAAAAGGGACATACACCGTTCCTGATTTTGTCATCAGTTTAATGTCTGTAGGCTTTTCATTCACGTACAGTTGTATGGATTCTTTATTATTTTGAGCATAAGCCTGTGATGGTATGGATATTAACCCCACAACGAGGAAAAATACTAGCATTTTTTTAAGCAAATTTACACCCTCTATCCATGAAATTTATGACTTTATAATATAAAAAAGCGAAACCAATCAGTTGAACGTATTCCCCTGATCGATTTCGCTTCACTAAGATAAAAGAGCTAATTACTATTACAGATATTCCAATTTATCCAGAACACGTTTCAACATCACTGCTGCCTGAGCGCGAGTTGCGTTCCCTTGGGGTTCGAACGTTCTCGCTGTCATACCTTGAATAATTCCCTCCTGCACCGCTTTGGCAACAGAATCCTTGGACTGGATTTTGTTGCTATCCTTGAACTTGGACAGAGTGGAAGCAGCCGAAGATTGAAGAGAGACTGTTTTCCCACCGTAGTTCATCGCACGTACCATCATAAGTGCCATCTGCTCACGCGTAATGGGACGATCCGGCTTAAACGTACCATCGGTATTCCCTGTAATGATTCCCGCTTCAGCAGCAGCACCGATATAGGCACTTGTCATACTTCCACTGCGAACATCCCTGAAACGACTCGCTGCGGTTGGTACTCCATTTAAACCCAGACCTCTGGCGACCAATTCAGCGAATTCTGCACGTGAAATGTTCTCATTCGGTCGATAGTAAGAGCCATTTGGTGCATTAATAATCCATTTGGCAGAGAGTTCCTTAATGACTGCACTAGCCCAGTGTGATGTGGTATCCGGATAATTAACAATATGGTTGACCGGGACTACCGATTGATTACCATTCAGTTGTCCTTGGACAACTACACTTCCTGGTGTATTTTTAAACGAGCTAGGTACGTTCGATAACATGAAGGTAACCGGATCAATATAAGTGAATCCAGATGTTACTGTAGAAGTACCTACTGGTAATTGCATGGATAACTGACTTTTCACTTTCTGCTCGACACGTTGATCGGTCGTACCATTACTGGCAAACAGGTATACATCCGTATAATTCGCAAGTTTCTGCGCTCCTGCACCTGCAATCAAGCCTTCCATCGTTCCTGATGAAGACACAGGTACCGTCTCTAACTGAACGTATAAGGATGCGACCGCTGCTCCTGTCGTTGTACTTGTGTTTGGCGCTCCTACACTTTGACTCATAGCTGCCAAATCTAAATTAGACAGTGGCACCGTCCAAAGACGATCTCCATACTTCACACCAATGGTACCGGTGCGATAACTTGAAGCAATCTGAGTTAGTGCATTCAATGGGAAACCGACATACGCAGCGGATTCACTATCTGGTATCTCGAACACAACTGGCTGATTCATTTTCCCCACTGTCGAAGCATATTCAAAAGTCTGGACTAACTTGTTGGCATCCACATTGAATTGACGAGTTGGACGATTGAAGTGTGACATCGCAGACACAGCCGATGCCGTATTGTTGTTCATGACAAGCAATGATTGACCATAGCTCGAAGTATCCATTTCCGTCAACCAGGCAGGGCGCCCCCCATTCTGGCTACCACTCGAACTATTGGTTGCTGGTTGCAACGTAAGCGGGCCAAACGCAGCTATTGTGACATTCGATGCATCACGTAGCGGTACAGCACCAGGTACATAACTGACCGTTCCCGTCTGAGTTGTTGTGGTTGCTCCCGATGAAGTAGAAGTATCTAACTTCAGCGTCACCACAGAGCCAGAAGCCGAAGCTGATAATACAGGTGCGGACGAATTGCCTAGCAACACACTAAACTGAGCTACTGTTAATGCCGCCTGTGACTGGATGGCATCTCGGAAGTTAATCTGAACCGTGTCTCCTTGGAGCGTAGCCGACAGGATCTTGCCATTACCATACGTATATGTTACTGGCGTCATATTGAGATAACCCGCTGGGTTATTGTTCAGATCCGTTAGCCGCAATGCTCCAGGCACATATGATAACGATATATTTTGTGTATCCTTCACAGCTGAAGCTAGTGTCAAGGTTACCAGATCATCGTCAATCTCGGAATCCGTGACGAAGATTGGCTTACCATCAACCAGAACAGAGTACTGGCTGTTCGTTGGTTTATTGGTCGTTTTCAGTGGTTCATTGTAGCGAACCCACAATTTGTTACCGCTCACCTCAGCACTCTTGAACTCAGGTGGTTTGGTATCAATGGAATTGCGGACATAGAAGCCGCTGAAACCAGCAAGAGCCTGTCCACGCGTGTCCTTCACAGGCCATGAACCTGGTGTGTACGCAACACGAACGACTTCACCATCTGTAATGGATCGACTGAGATTCAACGTCACTACAGAGCTGCCATTGATCGATATGCTATTAACGCCTACAGCAGACTGATCCGCAGTTACACTGAATTGTCTCGCTGCATCACTTGAAGTGATATATACCGTCTCAGGGTAGTACAACGTAATTGTACTATAATACACGTTACCTTCTCGCGGCTTGGACATGACAGAATCTAGACCATTCTCTACATCCCGAGCGCCAAAAGCAGCCGCAGCATTGGAAGACTGATCTGTAAGACGATTGCCTGTAGTACCCGGTGCATAAGCAATCCGCACAACTTGTCCTACCGCTACCCCTGTATCCAATACAACATATACACTTTCACCTGAAATATAGGAGGAGCTGACGTTTCTCTTCTCCCCATTCACCGTTACGGCGTAAGTACTACTCAGCGAATTGGTGCTGTTCAGCCACTTGTCATACGTCAATCGAATGGTGTTATTGCTATGCATCTTAGCCGTCTTCAGTACAGGCGGAGTTGTATCAACGCTTAATGTTTTAAAGGCCCATGATGTGGACCCATTCAGACCTGTGAATGCATTGCCTGCTTTATCACGAAACGTATTGGCTGGAATATCAACCACATAATTCGTGTTGCTATCCAATGCGTTCGTCGGTGTGATTAGCAATTGTCTATTGTTCGAACTATTGATGACTGTCTTAGATGCAACTGTTGCTCCATTTGATTTTTTGAGCGTTACATTTTGAATGTAATTCGGATCAAGCTCTTTGTTGAACGTAACTGTTAAATTTCCCGTTAAAGGTGCATTGGTAGTTCCATTTGCCGGAGAAACAGTAGACACTGTGAGGGACGTCGGATCGGATATGACATTGAATCCCCAAACATTTCCACTAATTGCACCGATATCATTCTCATTTCTATCCCGCAAAAAACCTTCTGGCATTACGATGTAATATGTAGTGTTGTTATTCCAGTTATTCGTGGGATCAATCGTAATTATATTCGTTCCAAACCCTGTAATTCGAGAGGGTCCTGCGGTTACTGGAATCTGCTCAAATATAGTACCTCCGACTCTTCCCTGATAGATAGTGAGATTCCCTCTACCTGCAGTTACTGGCTTATCGAATGTCATCACTACCTTAGTTGAAGGGGATACCATTGCTGCGTTATCAGGAACCCTGTTCACAATGGATGTTGAGCCTAGCCCCTGAGTACTGAAGGTCCACTCTTTGTTAGTCAGTCCCGGAAATGGGGTACTGTCTGAGTAAACAAATGATTTATTATCTATCTCTACGTAGTATGTTGCTCCAGGTAGAACCTTGTCCTTGCCCAGTGTAATCGTCACTCGTAGGCCAGTAGCTGGCACAGGCGTGCTGTCTCCCGCATCTGGTGTCGTAGGGTCTGTAATCGGTGGTGTGGGATCAATCGTTACTTGGTCACTGGATACCAGCACCGAACCCATCGTTGTATTGTCATCCAAACGCTTAATCACAATTGAACTTTGCGTCCCGGTTGCTTTCTGAACAGGTTTATCAAAATCAATAACGAACGGTACTGTACTGTCGACATTCGTTCCTTTCACGGCAGGAACAGTGTTCGTTATTCCATTTGCACTTAATGCGTGTGCCGCATATGCCCCCTGCTCAACTCCACTCCAACCCGTAAGCCAACCTTGAGCCGTCAGCATAACGATCAAGAGTCCAAGTATGCCCTTTCTGGCAATTCTCTTCAATTTCACTGATCTTCCCCCTTATCTGAATTTCTTCTCCTGTCTGATGAACAGACCTCATTATGTATTTCGGCAAAACGATGTGTTTCAATTAGGAAAAAGGGTAATTTTGGTATTAATTCTTCGTTATATCTCTTCTCGTTGTGAAGTAAATCTTCGGTCTTATGGTATAATAAGAAGAAACGGAGTTGAAATGAAAATGGCAGAGTTGCTGGACCCCCGCAACGATTTTCTATTCAAACGAATCTTCGGCAGTGAAGAAAACCGGGACGTACTCATTACTTTCTTGAACAGAACTTTTGCTGAGGCTAACCGACCGCCTCTTACAGAGATCCATTTGCTTAATCCTTACACAGATAAGGATGCTCCGAGCGACAAACAGTCAATCCTTGATATACGAGCCAAGACATCTGAAGGCGAAATAATCAATATCGAAATGCAGTTATTTAATAAATATGATACTGAGAAAAGAACTATCTTCTATTGGAGCAAGCTATATAGCGGGCAACTACAAGAGGGACAACCGTATAAAGCTCTCAAGAAATGTGTAACCATTAACATACTCAATTTTTCTTTTTTACCAAACGAACAATACCATAACATCTTCCATTTGCGTGAAGAGCGCAGCGGAATTTCGTTATCTGATGACATCGAGCTTCATTTTCCGGAATTACCCAAGCTGGATGTAAGCAAACACTCCATTCAGGAAGGTGCTTTAGTGAATTGGCTACTTTTCCTGAAAGGAACTCAAAGAAACCAATGGGAGGTACTCAGTATGAATGAACCTGTACTCAAGAAGGCTATGGACACACTTGAGTTTCTAAGTCAGGATGAAGAGGTACGCCAGTTATATGAAGCCCGGCAGAGATATCTGCATGATGAAGCCTCAATTAGAGAAGGGGCATTCGCAGAAGGAGAACATACAAAAGCAATCAAGATCGCTTCAAAAATGATAAAAATGGGTGTTGATCTTTCCGTTATCATTGAAGCTTCTGGTCTATCGGAGGCACAAGTCTTAAAGTTACAAAAAGAATCGTAACGACAAAAAAAGCCCATGATTCTATATCGGAATCATGGGCTTCATTTCTATTCGAATCTAACTTACAGACCTGCTTGAGTTTTCAAAAGATCTACTTTGTCCACTTGCTCCCAAGGTACATCCAGGTCTGTACGGCCGAAGTGACCGTAAGCTGCTGTTTGTTTGTAGATCGGGCGACGTAGATCCAGCATACGGATGATGCCAGCCGGACGAAGATCGAAGTTGTTGCGCACAAGCTCAACCAATTTCTCTTCGCTGACTTTGCCAGTTCCGTATGTATCCACGTTGATCGATACCGGGTTGGCTACACCAATCGCGTAAGCGAGCTGGATTTCCACTTTGTCTGCAAGTCCTGCAGCTACAAGGTTTTTCGCTACGTAACGAGCCGCATATGCTGCCGAGCGGTCTACTTTTGTTGGATCTTTACCAGAGAACGCACCACCGCCGTGACGTGCATAACCGCCGTAGGTATCTACGATGATTTTACGTCCAGTGAGGCCTGCATCTCCCTGAGGTCCGCCAATAACGAAACGTCCTGTTGGGTTAATGAAATATTTAGTCTGCTCATCCAGCAATTCAGCTGGAACGACAGGCAAGATTACATGTTCTTTGATGTCTTTTTGGATCTGCTCCAGTGTAGTCTCTTCAGCATGTTGAGTAGACACAACGATCGTATCCACACGTACCGGCTTGTCTCCGTCATATTCAATCGTTACTTGAGTTTTACCATCTGGACGAAGGTATTCCAATGTACCGTTCTTACGCACTTCAGCGAGACGGCGTGCGATACGGTGAGACAATGCGATTGGCAAAGGCATAAGTTCAGGCGTTTCGTTCGTTGCAAAACCGAACATTAGACCTTGGTCACCCGCACCAATATCTTCTGTTTCACGAGCGACTTGTTCCGGGTCACGGTTCTCAAGCGCTGCATTAACGCCTTGGGCAATATCAGCGGACTGCTCATTCAGAGAAGTCAGAACTGCACAAGTGTTATAATCAAAACCGAACTTGGCACGTGTGTAGCCAATGTCCTTAATTGTATTACGAACGATGGACGGGATGTCCACATATTCAGAAGCTGAACTGATTTCACCGATGACAAGCACTAAGCCTGTGGCTACGGAAACTTCGCAAGCTACGCGAGCATTGGGGTCGTTTGCAAGAAACGCGTCCAATACGGCGTCTGAGATCTGATCGCAGATTTTATCCGGATGTCCTTCGGTTACAGACTCCGATGTAAATAGATGCCGGCCTTTAACAGACATGAAGTTTCAACCTCCCATAACTAGTAGTATGGCGATTGCCCGAACAAAACATGACAGCGATTCGTTCACTGTACCCTCGAAGCTTTCCAAAATGGAATAAGGACGCAGGGTCCGCAGTTGCGAAGATAAGGATTTTTCAGGTAATTGCCTCTAACGAAAATCAACCTTTCCCTAGTGGAAAAGGTTGCATACCTCAAATGCCATCTTAACGTATTTGTCAAGACGTGTCAAACGAATTGGGATAAGGAAAATGCCCTATAAGTGCTGCTCTGCCTGACGAATTAGCCTCTTGGTGATCTCTCCACCGACCGATCCATTCTCGCGGGAAGTCAGGTGTCCCCACCCTTTGTACTGCCCATAGGAGTGATCACTCACTTCACCCAGTTCAGATCCAAATTCTGTATCCGCACCAGCCAAACCTCTGCCACCATAACCCACATTGAGACCAAACTCTGCAGCAATCTCATACTTCATCTGATCCAGCATCTGACGACTTTCCGGTACGACTCTGCGATTGTTTCTAGCCATGGTACCTGCACCTCCATTAATTGATTGTCAACAGTTATAGAGTGAGCAGGAACAAGGCTTGCTAGCCGTATTAATGTTTGTTATATATGGTTAATCTGAGCAAATGAAATGAATGACTAATGAATAATTCCTTTAACAGCTACAAATCCTATTTCAGAGTATATCCACCACGAACCATTACGGTTAAGCTGTATTTGTTTCCTTCCAATACCGTGATCCCCCGTCCATCCCTTGGAAAAGAGAGCAGGTGATTGGTCGGCGCCGCCTGTCCATTCGTCAGGTCAATCCCGTCCGTCAGATCCGCTACACCATTCGTACCTTCACTGACGATCACAGCCTTACCGCTACGTACAATGAACTCCGCGCCAGACTTCCCGATCAGCTGTTGACCCGGCTTCACGGTTACGATCTCAACGGCATCAGAAGCGCCTGAGACCAGTGGAGGAAGGGATGTGTCTCCACCTGTGCTACCGGAGTTCCCGGTTCCTGTAGAGCCGTTGTTGTTACCATTTCCTGCATTGCTGTCTGTTCCCGTATTGGTACTACCGTTTCCTGTCGGGATCTTACCGCCCAAAGCTTGTTGGATCTGCTGATCTACATAACTCTTCGTTACGACTGGATCATCCGCTGTTCCTGGTTGGCTGGTACCTGCTCCAATGGCTGTATTGCTGTATACCGACCCAACCCACACGCCAACACCAATGGCCAGCGCAGCGAGGGATACTTTCATATAAGGTTTCATGTGAATCATTTTCCTCCTCTGGTAATCTATTAACTTTAACTATAGAGAAAAAAACGCCATGCGACAAGCAAAACCTCGTCTCCGTGTTGTCGAAGACGAGGTTAAGTATCTTAGTCTATACAGTTTTATTGGTATAGTTACCGGTTTGTATTCCTATCAGAAGTGCCCTCTTCCGGGAAATCAGGGAATAACGGTTCTTCTTTAGGCAACTTGGACACATCGTAGCTATAACCTTGTTCTGCAAGGCGTATGCGTTGACCTTCAAACACATCATACAAGGCTACGCGATATGAGCCACCACGTATTTTATCAAACACCGTATCATCAATACTCCAGTTCAGCGTTTGGTTAATGCCTGTCTTCAGATCGGTTCCTGGTGTGATCTCTTTATCAAACACTTTTCCTGACCCATCAGTTAGAGATAGAATCAGCTTGTGTCCGTACTCTCCACTATCCACAGCTTCCTCCTGTGTTAAGGAGTAGATCATCTCAATCTGTACTGCCGTTCCACCTGTAAGATAAGCTTTAATATTGCTGCCCGAGAATTTGAACGGATACAAGTCTATATCATTCAAAGATGATAGAACAGATAATGATTTCGGTTGCACCTCGAATGACATGGCATTAACATAGGCCGTTGCCTCGCCTTCACCGGTTACAAATTTGTTGTCAGCAACCCCTTCACCTACAATCAGGCGCATATCAGATAATGTTTTCACACTCTTCGGCACTTTGGCCCAGAACGTAACGATACTCTTCTGACCTGGTCCCGGTACACGGTTTGCCTGCTTGGCTGTTGCTTTGTAATATTGACCATCTGCTGTTTTGTAGTATCCTACCAACTTCGCAAGGCCACTCTGACGCAGAGACTTATTCGTCATCTCGAATTCGGTATATACAATATCGGACGAAGATCCCGGATACACATATGTTCTGCGTATGCCCAGCTCTGTTTCTTTATCTGCAGTTCCTTGAGTATAGGTTTTCCCTTCGCCTACATATGAGAGGGGCTGAATTAAACCGGACGTACTAAGGGTAATCCAATCGTTCTTTTCTTCCTCACTTACTTTCTCCTGCAAAGTTAATTCCAGACGGCTCATATTGAGTTCAGATGGAATTTTCGTCAAGAGATAAGCTTCGGTGACCATGCCAGAACCAAGTAACTTGCCACCTTGCGCGCTAATCAGCTTCGTATCTCCATCAATACGTGCGGAATCAATCGTGAACATCGCTTCCAGCTCAGGCAATTGAACCGTTTTGGTCGATGCATTACGGATGGTGACCTTGGCAGCAATAATATCACTGTCTGTCCATGGAAGCCGTTGCAAAGAGCCTACAGATACACCGAATGTACCTTTACTATTTTTAATTACCGTTTCCGTTGTAAGTCCATCTCCACTTGTTACGGATTCAGGAATAGCATAGATGCCAACCGGATAGGAGAACTCAAAGCCACTCGTACCTCCACCAGACGTTTCCCCTTCTTTGCTCTCATCTTTGGTTGTAGGTGTCATCGCATATAATTTGATTTTGCTGGTATCCCCATTCCCTTGGATCGTTGAGTTCAGCTTGATCGTTTTAGTCGCACCTGGCTTCAGCTTCAGATCATCCAATGCCTTTGTCTCGATCGGATAGGAAGTACCATCCTCTGTACGGATCTCCAATGCATATTTGGGAACCTTCACTTCTTTCTTGCCTTGGTTCTTCAATACCCATTGCATCGTCAGATCGAACTCTTCATCCTCAGCACGAACACGAGCAGATTCCAGAAGAGTCGATACAGGCTGTCCATCAATCGAGATGATATTCGGTTGATTCGCTGCTACGTTTACATTGGTTTGGCTAGCTTCAGGAAGCTGTAATGCAGCCACTGGCAGAGCAGTCTTCTCTTCACCTTGTTCTTCCACAAGAAGTAATTCGGACTTTTCCAGTTTCAATGCTGTAGGCAATGAAGCCATTAAATTTAACGTTTTGTTGGCCTGTGCCTGAATACTGACACCTGCACTATCTTTATCTGGGGTCAAGGGATAATTCGTACCTCCCGGTGTACGTAGAATCCACTTAATATTGGGATTATCCAACAACTTATAACTGATATTATTCAGGTTCACGCCAACTTTGACGTATTGCTTCTTATTCTCACCTGGATACACTTTAATACCAGAGACTTTAACCTTGACGGCTGAATCACTCAGACGAACCGTCTTCGTTTTGCCTACAGGTGTAGTGATGCTATATGATGCGGGAACATTGAATTTCCCCAACGTGCTTTCATAATTCGGTTTACTGAAATCCCATTTTACAATCAGGAAATTCAGATCACTTAATTTCACTTCACGTCCAACCTTCATGACATAAGTGAGATCCACCGTAGAACCCGGTGATACCGTCTTTTTCTCCTGATCCTTAGCGATCAGTTTCGGAGAGAAGCTTGTTCCACCTTTTGTTTTCACTTTGCTCCAATAATCGAGCATCATCATCGGTGTGCTGTCATTATTTTTATACGTCAGTGTATACGTCACCGTATTCCCGTCGTCTTGCGACAAGATATTAACGTCGGTTAATTTCACGGTACTCCGTGCAGTCACTTTGACAGCTGGTACCTTGGCCAGTGTATGTACTACTTTGTTCGTGGTTGTTGTCTGTTGCTTCTTTGTTGTTGCGCTGTTATTTGTAGCAGGTTTACCTGAGTTAGCTGGTGTACTTGCGGCAGCTGCTAAGCCTCCACTTGAACTGATGAATAACATTATCAAAATCGTTATGACCTTTTTATGATCCACTTCCAAACCTCCCATAAGTTGCTTGTTGCTTTATAGTATAAACGTTTGATAGGGAGAGAAAGTTACGATGTTGTCGTATAAAAAGAAAAAAGCTTACCCTAAGGGTAAGCTTTTTCTTAACTAACTTCTATTAGTTAGCAGAAGTTGTAATAGTGATTGTTTTGTTAGCCGCAGCATTATCTGCTGTGAAGATTACATCTTCAGCTGAATTTGTTACTGTGTAACCAGTCAGTTCTCCAGCAAATGCATTTTTGATATTTAGAGCAATATCACTTGTAGATTCAGAAGCCAAAACATCAACTTTTACTTCTTTAGTGATTGTTCCATCTGTGAACTTCACTGTGTTGCTTCCATCTCTGTTCGCTTTGTGCGTTACAGTGATTTTCACTTGTTGTGCAGCAGCAACCACTGGAGCTTTACCTTCAGTTGTTGTCCGTGCAGAACCAGACAATGCAGCACCAGAAACAGTAGCACCAATTGGTTTGCTTGCAGCTTCAGTTTTAGCTGTGAATACAACTTTTGCACCGTTGCCAATTACATCGTAATTAGCCGTCAATGCAGTATCAAAGTCACCAGCAACAGCTGTAGCAATTGTAGTCAGTGTATCACCAGCAACTACTGTATGAGTTACACTTTTAGCAGCACCGTCATTGAACACTACAATCACATCTTCACCAACAGTTGGTGTTCCTGTCAGAGTCAATTCTGCTACTTGTTTTGCACCATTGTCTTGAACAGCGCCTTCTCTAACAGTTGAAACTGCACCAGTAGTAACACCTGTTGGTGAAGTTACATTAGCCGATGTTCTGAATGCATCCGATTTAGAAGCAAACTTACCATCAATAGTACGGATGAACGTTGCGTTGTCCTTCACGCTAACAATATATTCGATATTGCTAGGGTTGGAGTAAGTGTCCTTGATAGTGATTTCCACTGTATTGTTTACAACTTTAGCTGTGTAATCAGTTACAGGCACCAAAGCATCGCTATCAGACGCTTTGTCAGCGCGCTTAACCAAAAGGTTTGCTGCCAGACCAGCAGTATCACTTGTGTTTACTGAACCATCAAGAGTTACTGTGAACGGAAGTACAATTACACGATCATTTTGTGGCAGAATAGCGCCAGAAACCAGGTTAACTCGTGGAGCTACTGTTCCACTAGTAGTCAACTGAACTCCAGCAACTTTATGACCAGCATAAGTTTGAATGCTGTTATTGTTCAAAATGTTAACATTAGTGCTGTTAGCAAGATCTGCTGATGTTTTCAGCGTCACTTTGTTATTGTCAATTGATACAGAGTTCACAGTGTTATTTCCAGATACAGTGAAATCATTCACAGAAGCTTGAGCAATCGCTTTATTGAAAGTCAATTCGATTGTTCTTGCATCTTTTTGTTCTGCTGTAGGTGTAGAAATAATTGACTCATCCAAAGTGCCGGACTCAATCCAAGATGTTGCTTGACCTGTTTTAGATTTCAAACCAGCGATGCTAACTTCTTGAACAGATCCTGGGAACGAAACAAGTGTTCCTTCGATGTATTGTGGGAATACCAGAACAACAGATTTACCATTGTTAGCTACATTCACTTGTACATCAGTTGGAAGAGAAATGTTTTGTGCTACAGAAGATCCGGATTTCACAAATTTCACATAATAGTTAGCACGGTTGTTCAACGTAGCGAGATCAATTTCTCTGTCGAATGTAAGTGCAACTTTACGCTCCGAACGATTAACATCTACGCCGCCAAAGTCTGCCAGTTTAGGAGCAGCACTATCACTTGCCAAGAAAGTACCTTCATATGTTACCAAAGTATTGTTCAAAGCTGTGAAGTCTTTAACGTCAGCTACTTTCAAGCTGTAAGAACCGGAAAGTTTGGAATAGAATGTAACGTTGAATACTTTGTTATCGTAACCTGGTTTTGCATAAACACTCTTAACCGGGATTACATCGTTACCTTTTTTAACAGTGAAGAATTTGATATTTGCAGCGTCAACAGCTTTGTCGAAACGAACTGTCAATTCATCAGTCACGTCACTACCATAAGTTGCGTCTACTACTTTAGGTTGAACAAGGTCAACTGTAGCAGTAACTTTATGTTCTTTAGTAGCATTTGCATTACCGGAGTAGTCTTTCACATCAACAAACAAGTTTGTTTCGTAACCTGGAAGACGGTTAGCAGTGAAGTCTACTTCGTATACATTACCAGAGATTTGTGTAGCTTTACCAGTTTTCTTAGTTGTACCAGACAACCAGTAGAAGCTTTCATTAGTTACAGAGTTTGGATCTACTTCTTCATCGAAAGTAACAGTTACTTTTTCCAAAGTAGCAGAGATTTCAGTCACTTTAGGACCTTCAGTGTCAACTGCTGCTGTGAAGTCAGATGTTGCTGCCAAAGATTTCAGGCCAGCATAATCTTCAACCAAAGAAGTCGTCAACTTGTGATCTCCAGCGGAGATAGTTCCTGTGTAGTCACGCAGGATTACTTCACGCTCATTAGCACCCAAAGTTACAGATCCAACAAATGCTTTATCATCCAATTGGAAGTTGCTGCTTGTTGGAGCTTTGATTGGCTCAGAGAAAGTAACCTTGATTGCTTTGGTTCCCAGAGCTTTAACTTCTGTTACTGTTGGCAGAACATTGTCAGCAGATGTGAAGGAAACTTCACCTTGTGGTACTACAGTACCAGTAGAAGATTTCACGCTTTTCACAGATACTTTATAAGTTGTTCCTTGTGTGAATGCACCAGCAGAAGTTGTATCCAACAAGATGCGAGCTGTTTTACCATCTTCCAACAAAGTTACAGATTTAACTTTACGGGAGTTGTTATCAACAGTGTAGTTGTTTTTGTCAGTTGCAGTAGCTTTGTCTACTTTACCGTCAAAAGCAACGTCAACTTCTTTCAAGTTAACAGAAGAAGCGGATTGTACTTTAGTTGCAGCTTCTACAACATAAGTAACTTTTTCAGTGAAAGATTTTTCTTTGTAAGTAAATTTCACTTCAGTTTCTTTGTTAGCTTCAAGAGCTTTATCCAAAGTAACTTTTACAGTTTCGCCGTCGCTGATTTTGAATTCAACAACTTTTCCACCTTCAGTTACTGTGTAAGAAGATACTTTCAAGCTTTGTGCTTCGTCAATTGCGTAAGCAGCGCCTACAAGCAATTCACGGGAAGCGTTAGCTGTGAAGTTAGTGTTCGCATCAACCAGACCAGCGTTGATTGCTGCTTGAACATAACCTTTAGCCCAAGCTGGAGCAGTGTTGTTAGTTTCAGCTGGGATTTCAAGATCCAATGCACGAGTCAGGATTGTAGCCATCTCGGACACAGTCACTTTACCGTTGAAGTCGAAGATTTTCTTCTCAACGTTTTTACCTTCCATGATACCAGCAGCAGTTACTGCTTCGATGTAAGGTACAGCCCAGTTTTTAGCTGTGTAGTTTTTGTCAGTGTAAGAAAGAGTTCCAGTGATCTCTTTCAGACCCAGCAATTTAGTGATAACTTTTGCAAACTCAGCGCGAGTCATGTCTTTGTCAAGACCTGCTGTACCATCCGGATAACCGTTGAAGATACCTTTTGCTTTCAATGCATCAAACTGTTGTTGCGGGGAAACTGCTGTGTCACCGAATGCTACAGATGCAAACATTGAGAATGCCATTGCTGTAGACAATGCTACGGATAAAATTTTCTTCATAACCTTTTTTTCTCCTCCTTGGGCGTTCATAACATTTGAATTTTCTTTAATAGGGTCGCTCGTATTCCTCATATATTGTTGCACCCCCTTTCCAGAGTTGTGAGCAAGTTAATATAAATGATGTCTGTGAGCATATCACAGAAACTTGTAAACTAGGTTTGTAAAGCAGAATCACACGTAAATAGAGTAGTTTCCTAATCCTACCTTACGTATTATACAATGGGTCTCTCGTGGCGTAAAGCAATTTTTTCTAAAAAATAGACAAGATTCTTCACGAGGTCATTCTTGGTAACAGGCCCAATGTTTTCGACTCTACACTTTAAACGCAGTAGATTTCAAAAAGTTGCGGATTGCACAAAAAAAGTTTTGATTTTTTTTATGTATAGGTACAGTGCGGGTATTGAAGCCATTCAAAACCTTTTCAAACCGTTGATACAGCTGTGTTTCTGGAATTGTGATATCTGATTTGTCTATGCTGTCAACGTTTATTTATACCCGCAGTTTCAACCCAGGAAGCGACAAAATTCACAAAAAATAAAATAAAAAAGCACCCCTACTGGGATGCCTCTGGTGCAGTTCTGGAAATATAAGTTATTTAATCTTCATCGCGAGTTCAATAATTTGAGCACGCATATTTGGATCACTATTCAATCTCAGATACATATCGTCAATGGGTTGTCTGTTCTCACGGTACGTTTTCTCATGCTTCATCGTCGTGTGAGACCATTCAATCAACTCATTCTCAGCCAGAACCAGATTGTTATACGCATCATGGAAGCCAGTGGACTGTACAAGCCCTTCCATAACTTCCTGAGAGATCTCCTGAGTCTTACGTGTATCTTCCAACTTTTTCTCCAGAATGACTGCCTGCTTCTCAAACTGTGTCTTTGCCTTCATGTAGCCCAGTTGGGCTTTCGAATAAATCGGTTTCATTAGCTAACTTCACCCTCTAGATCATTGTGTATTTACCGTTATTGTATCTTAAACTCTAGCAAATTACAAAAATAGTTATTGGTAAAAAACAGTTTCCTTCTATTATAAAAGTATTCTATGTCAATTCATTGACGATCATAAAAAGGACCTGCCCCTTTAGAGTAAGGGACAGGTCCTTCCTAAATTGCGCCGTTGTATCAAATGAATTAACTTAAGGTTTTAGGGAATACTTTGGTGCTCTTTTTGAGCAACTCTACTGCAATTTTACCCGCTTCTGCACGTGTCAGATTACCTTTCGGGTTAAATGCATATTGTGGCTTCTTCTGTCCAGCCACTGTAACCGGAGAACCCTCCATGATCTTGGCTTTCGTCACAGCTTGTACCGCTGGTCCAGCATAACTCTCCATGCTGCCGGAATCGATGAATGCCTTAGCAAGTGCACTTTGAAGCTTGCTATCATTAGCAGCCATTTTCAGTTCTAGTGCCCGCGCAATCATCACTGCAGCCTGTTCACGTGTCAGCGGACGATCCGGTCCGAACACACCATCTGTCAGGCCAGTAATGATACCCGCTCTTGCTGCGGTCTCGATACTGTCATAATCCCATGTGAATGAACTTGTACCTGGTGCAACATCCGTGAATGTTCTTCTGCTATCGGACGTAATTGGTAAATTCAGACCTTTCACAAGAAGAGTTGCAAACTCTCCACGCGAAGTACGGTCATCTGTACCGAATTGTTCAAAGCGCAATGGAGCCATGAATCCTTTAGCATAGAGTGCATTTAGAATATTTCTTGCCCACCCATGGTTCGTAATATCGTTATAGCTTCTTCTAAGCTTCATTACTTTATAATAACCAAACTCATCAAAAGGAACGGTCACTGTATGCTTCTTCGAATCCACTTCGCCGCCAATCCGTCTCCATTCTCTGCTTGGAGAATAGTAAAATACGGAGATGGTTGAACCAGCATCATCTACTACATTCGAATCATAAGCAAGAGTTAACGTACCACGTTGTGACGGCTTGATTTTTCTTTCTGCAGGCGTCAAAGGATTACCGTATAAGGAATCTACAGTATAAGGGCCAATTCCATTCGTTGGCTCTTTGTAATTATTATCTCCTCTTGTACCCGACTCCCCAAGGCCACCGCTTACCCAGTAAATTTCGGAAACTGGACTAAAGTTTACAGAGTCCCCTACAATTGCGGAGAACCTTCTATAATAGTCATCGGGAACGCTTAATGGATTCGGGTCCTCTGCTTCTGTTCTGAAACCAACGATGCTGCCATAGTCGTTCTTCCGCTCCACAATTCCTGTGTTCGGGTCTGCAATACCAAACAACAGCTTGTTGTTCGGATAGAATTTAGCAATCCCGCTGAGGTCTGTGCTTTGCATTACCGTGCCTTTCGGGAAACTCAGTTCCAGCTGTTTATTGAATGCTGAATATTTGTTGGCTACCTTAGGAGCCATATACTGAGAGTCAACACCAGTGTTGCTTGTATAGTACACTTCCACCGTATCATTTGTTTTGACACCATTGCGATCAATCGTCAACTTGATTTTATTCACTTTGTCAGCCTTGAGCCCAACATAATCCAAAGCAAAACGATCTGTTTCTGTGCCTTGAAGCTTCTTAGCCGTTTCTTTGTCAATAACAACGGAAGTAGCTCCTTCAGCTTCAATATCAAAATGAACAAAGTTTTTGCTTACAACAATTTGACTGCCTGAAGTAGGACGTGGAGCCAAGATGCGATAACCCGCTGCTTCTCTGACCACTTCTACCTTTTGGCTCGTTTTAGCACCTGTTTTGTTATACAAATCCAGTGTGTAGATGTACGTTCCTGGTGTCTCCGCTTTTAAGTCTCTTAACCGCACCACAAAGTCCTTCTGACTTCCGGCACGATCCACAATAACATTACCATTGTTCAGTGCATACTCAGGAGAGATTGTTGGATCTTCCCAAGTTGTATTCGTTGCCGATCCTTCTGGTATGTTCAAGTCAAAAATCGTTTGAGTACCCATACTCAGGCTCATTCGAGTCGCCCCTGCACCACGGATAGCCAAGTCAAAGTTTTTTAGGCTGGTCGTGTATTTCTTGTCCGCAAATGTGAAATCCGTCGACAGGTTAAACAGATTTTTCACCCATTGATCATCCGGATTATAAGGATCAAGGAATGTCGAGCGATTTTTACTTGGTGCAGGCTGAAAACTGTTGATTGTAGATACATTGTTATCGTTGATGTAAATACGCAACTCTTTAGTTACTTCATTCAGTTGACCTTTATCTCCGGTCCCTGTTCCCGTTAATACAATACGGTTTTCACCGAAGAATAATGGTCCAGTGTCCCCATCGATATCAATCTCAACATCCTTGAAACTTCCATCAGCACCCAAAGTCAATTGTTTTTGAGTTGTGTTCGCTGCAGGATGTGTTGAATAAACTTTAACTCCGTTCGCAAAAATCTCTGCTACAAAGTAGTTACTATCTAATGTGGCAAAATCAACGTACTTACCTTCAACCAACAATTTATCTGTTTTTTTGGAATTCATATCATACGTTTGGCCATCCGTCAGGTTGCTCACAAAAATATAGTTCTTGGACGCAAACGAGATCGTTGCGTTTTTGCTTGATTTGGATCCAGTAAATTTAAACTGAACAGTTTGGTTTCCGTTTTTGAAACCTTTAATTTGATAAATATATTTCGTTGGAGATACCTGTATAGGCGTTGTTGAAAGTTCAATTGGGCTTGTGCTCCTTGGAAGATATTCCGCTGTCAACAAACTCCCATTAGGATTTCTGCTAGTCTCTACGAGGATATAAAAATCCGCAGAATTGACGCTTGATCCCGAAAGAGGCACCCCTTCTGGTGCATCACCAGAGCCACTATAATCCTTAAGATATCTTAAATCCGTAATAACTGTTTCATTCTCTAGATATTGAAAATTCATATTTGCACTTGCTGTGTTTTTTCCGTACTTCACAGTTAACGAATGATTTTGCAAGCTATCAATCGAAGTGACAGGAGGTGTACCCGTTGTTGATTCTGTAAAATTCAAAGATGGAATTTCGAATGAAAACAGAGAATATGAAGGTGTGTTGATTCCCACACTAGGAATGGGTTCAATCTTGGGAACAATGCTAGTCAATGTACCATCCACTGAGATTTCAGGAACAGCATTGGTTTTATCATCCGGCAAAAGTAATTGAACCATCACACGGGCTTGTGCAGGATCACCCCCATACGTAGGCCGATCAGTTAACATACTCTGCGACAGCCCATCCGAGCCCTCTGTCAGATCGAGTTGAGAGAACGGATTTTCTTCATCATAGTAGAGCAGAGAATACGTGAATTTATTTTTGTCTACGCCGCTTTCAATCGTTACAACCAGATCATTCTTACCTGATTTCAATCGAAGCATTGGTGAGAAGAATGTGCCATCTTGTTGAGATAAAGATGTTGGTAAAGCCTCACCATTATTCAATGTTACTGTTACTTTGGAGGAGTTGTGAGCCACACCTTGAATAGTCACATCACCCGTATCCACAACGACCTGCGAGCCTTCATTCAGATCGAGATTATCCGCTCCACCTAAAACCTGCAGTTTCTCGATGTAGGGTACAGAGTCATACAAAATATAAAAGATTTCGGAACGCTCACTCGGACCCTGGGAACCGGTAAACGTCACTTTGTTCATTCCGGGAAACAAAGTAAGTGTTGCGTTAAAGCGATTATCCGGGCGATTAGGATCAACTGTGACAACAGCTGGTGCTATTCTTGAACTGTCTGGAACCCATGTTCCATCTTTTAAATTCAATAGCTGTACGTTGGCACCCAACGTAGAGCCGGTAACATTCGTAAACGTTCCTGTTACAGCTTGCTCCGCGCTGGTTACGACATAGGCAGTCGAACGAGAAAGAACATCAGAGCCTGTTCCAGTCAGTTTGAGTCCTACTGTACTTTTCAATGGAACGTTGGCTGTATTATCAGGAGTAAAGTAACTTGTCTGTCCCGCCGCTGATGCGACTGGTGCAAGGCCAGCTGGTATTAGAGATACAACCAGTGCCACCATCATCAGCCAGATTAACGGCTTCTTCGTACGCTGCATTCAATCATCTCTCCTCTTTTTAAGTCAGTTACCTTTATATATCGGCAAAAGGTTCCAATTATTTAGTAAAAATCTCAAAATAAACAAAAAACCTTATCCACAAGGGAAAAGGTTGGGTCTGGAATAATATTCAAGAATAGCTGTAACCATTACATTTATCTATTTATGATTTCGAACGAGTCTCCGGATTCAACTTGACGCGCATACGCATCAGGAAGTTAATAACCGGTCTTCTCGTTTTGCTGACAAGTCCGATGACTTCTGCTCCCACTTGGAGGAAGAACATCATGATACAGATGACTACGAACGTTACCCAGTTCGCTTCGAACATGGCTGCAGAAGATTGGATAATGGCCAGAACTCCGAAGAATGCAGCAATACCGTAGATGATCAATACCGTCTGACGGTGACTGAATCCAAGTTCACGCAGGCAGTGATGCAGGTGACCTTTGTCCGGTGCGAAAATCGGTTTCCGCTGTACCGCACGACGGATAATCGCGAAGAAGGTATCCGAGAGCGGCACACCGATAATGATCAGCGGTGTAATAAAGGACACGATAGCAATTTGTTTGAATCCCAGCATGGACAGCATCGCCAGAGAGAAACCAAGGAATAGCGATCCGGTATCCCCCATGAAGATCTTGGCTGGGTGAAAGTTGAAAAACAGGAATCCAATGATGCTACCCAACAACACAAGGCACATCAAAGCGATCATCATGTTCCCCATCAGGAAGGACATTACGGCAATGGTACCAATTGCAATACCAGATACACCGGCAGCCAGACCATCCAGACCATCAATCAGGTTAATTGCATTGGTTACACCAACGATCCATAAGATCGTCAGCGGAATGGATACCCAAGCTTCGAGTGAAGAATAGGAATCCTGAAAAGGAATGTTAACGAAATCTACCCGGATATTGAATCCGAATACAACGACAGAAGCAGCTACGATCTGACCAAGCAGCTTTACTTTGGCCGACAGTTCAAACCGATCATCAAGTGCTCCGATCAGTACGATAATCGATCCACCGATTAGAAACGCGCTGACAAAACTCATATCCCGAGTCGTGAACCATGCCGATACAAACGGAAGCAATGCAGCAACTGTAATAATAAAGGCCAGGAATATCCCCAGACCGCCAAGACGCGGCATGATCCGTGTGTGTACTTTACGTGCATTCGGCGTATCCATTGCGCCAATGCGGACTGCGAACTTTTTGACAAGTGGTGTCAGGGCAAGAGCCAGTCCCATTGACACGATAAATCCAATGATAAAGATCGCTACCATTTGAACATTCGACCCCCAATTATAATACCTGTACGAAATTATAAATCCCCTGATCTCTTTTTATATATAAAAATTATTGTTAGTCACTTTTGATGAAAAATTCCGTTACACGATAACGGAGAGTGCAAGGAAAACCTAGAGAAGTGTAACGTTCGCATTTATCACCGGATTTCATCCTTTGAAAAAGGATAAAAGGAAATCTGGGGATAACGGCGATCGACAGGTTGCCTTGCAATCGTAGTGCCAAGTGTAACGCTTCTGTTTTCATGGAGTGGCACACATGTAATCCGGAATGAATTATACGCTCATCACACCCGAAAAGCCATCCTCAATTTCTAGCAAAAACACGCATTTATCTCGCAATTACCTGTTTTTAACGGACTTTCGTCACGTTTTCTTTGTCCCGCATCACCTTAACAGCGAATTTCGGAAGCGCAAGCATCCGGCCAGCCCGGCTTGGTTCACGCAATAAGCGATAGAACCACTCCAGTCTTAACTTTTGGAACAGAACAGGCGCACGTTTGGTTTTGCCCGAAATCACATCAAAGCTGCCACCGACGCCCATCGTTACGGGAACCTGCAATGCATCTTTGTGCTTGTGAATCCACGGTTCTTGGGTGTCGGCCCCACGTGCTACAAACAACAAGTCAGGTGCCGCTTCCCGAATGGAAGCGATGACCTGTTCATCCTCAGCCGGACCAAAATAACCGTCGCGATAACCCACAATTCGAATCGCCGGATATTGCTGTTGTAACCGAACTGCCGTTTCTTGAATCACCTCAGGGGTGGAACCAAGCAGAAATATGCCCCATCGATAGTTTTCTCCAACACGCAGCAATTCATGTAAAAGCTCAAATCCTGGCACTCGCTCAGCTACAGGATCTCCACAATAATTCGCAGCCCATACAACACCTGTTCCATCAGGAACAATCAATTCCGCAGCTTGCATGACTTTCATGATTGCGGGATTTTCCAATGCGGCCATAACCATAATGGGGTTGGCTGTAATGACCTGATGTGGTGTCTGCTTGGACAGCACAGCTTCCTGGAGAACCTTCACCGTTTCTTTCATCGTCAGTTTGGAAAAAGGAATGCCGTAGATCGAAACGGTAGGTATTGATCCGGTCTGACTCATCTTTATCTCATCCTTTGCGGCCTAAATAGTTAATAATCTGCTGTGCAGGCACTCTGGCTTCCTGCTTCAGTTGGGTGATGCCTTCTTCATGTTCCTTCAACCACTGTGAACGTTGATCCAACAGTCCAACGACAGTCTTGGCGAGTTTGTCTCCATCGAGTGTATCCGTACTGCCTGCTGGCTCACTATCCAGACGAAGCAGGAATTGATCTATTTTCGGATCATACGAGATGCCTACCGGCGGAACATACTGCGATGCCGCATAGATCAGACTGTGCAGACGCATACCGATGACGAGATCACACTTGCTGACTTCCTCCAGCATAAGCTGAGGGTCTGTCAGATCCGGTGTGATGCTAATCTCGCTGCCTTTGCTGGTCACATCACCGAGCATTTCCATAAGGAATCGTGATGCCTGTTCATCATTCGGCAAATGAAATGGTAGAAAACGCAAGTGCACGGCTCTTTTGGAGCACAACTTTTTCAATCCTGCAGCAATAGCCGTAAGCTCCTTGCGGTCTGACTCCCAGAACCGTACCGATATGCCGATCACAGGAAGCCTGGTATGACCTTCAGATGAAGGTTCCACTCGATTAGTTTGAGTAGCAGCATTTGCAGAAACAGCATTTGCCCCTCTCTCCACTTTTGCTTCAGGTAATGGCAAGCCCATTACTGGGTCGGGTACGACATGGATCTGATTCCACTGTAACCCGAGCCCACGCAGATAGTCCGCAGATTGTTCATCACGAACGGATACATAGGTGCAGGCCTTGAAGACCGATTTGATCATAGGATTGAAAATGTTACGCTTCACAGGGCCAATTCCCTGTGCATAGATAAACGTTGGTTTTTTCAACCACTGGGCAAGCTTGATTACACCCAGATAATAAGGAATGGATTTCAGTCCAGTTGCATCCTGCAATAGGCTTCCTCCACCACTGATTAATCCGTCACTCTCCTTGAGCGCTTCACGGACTTCCTTCAGTTTCATCCGATGCACGGAACGCACACCGTACATGGAGGTGGTCCATTCGGGATCACCCGAGAGTACAATCGGTTCAATGGTGACGTTTGACCTTTGACTTTCCTCTTCCAGTGCAGTCAAAATCGACTTTAGCACCGCTTCGTCTCCGCTGTTGCGGAATCCGTAATACCCCGAGATGACTAATTTTTGAGAAGTGGTGACCATTTTTTCCAACATCCTTCCGCTACTTGCCACACACCCACAGCAATGATACCGAAGATTAAGCCAAGTCCCAATCCCATCACTCCACGAATGAGTGATAATACAGCCGGCGTATGAATATGCGCGAACGTATCCACCATGGACAACTGTCCAATCGCTGCAATAATGAGCACAAAGACGACTTTACGATATTTTAAAGCGGCGAACACGCCAACGATAAACAGCGGGTGTCCCAGCATAAATTCTTTGAATCTCGGCCGTACACCGAATGTATCTTCCAGCGTGGTACGCAGGAACATCTCGAACGGGGTAACCGATCCTGCATTACCTGTACGGGTTAAATAATAATAACCAACCGCGGCAGCAAAAACACCTAACACAACCATTAATACATTAATCGGTGTACGCAGCAGATCCTTGACTTGCTTGATAGAGAAGGAACCCGAACCACGGTAAAACACAATATAGATCGCTACCAACGCCATAGGTGCAAAGTGCAACAGACTTACGCCGCGGAACTGGTTAATGACCAGACTGTACGTAATACTGTTAAGCAACGCGATGACAAAAGGTACCGCCAGGAACGACAGAATTGACGTTCTTACATATAAAACTAAAGTCTGCTTCAAACGGCGACCCGCTGATGCGTCTGGTTGACGCTGTTGCTGATAGTTCACTGTACGAACAGCCAGCACCATCGCTATGGTCGGCGCGGCTATGGCCACAAGCAAGGCAATTCCTTGCTCCAGCAGCGTTGGTTTCAAGAGGAATAATCCGGCACTGCCTACCAGAGCAATTACAAATGTGATCAATGTCAGTAGTGGTATAAAATAAGAAACCATAAGTGCAATCATGGCAATTGCACCAACGAGAGCCACCAGCTTGGCATAACGCTGAATCGCAGAATCCTTAACTGTGAATGCTTCAGCTTGTCCAAGTTCAAATCCATGCTTACCCATGCGTTCAACCGCATGACCCGGTTCACCCAGGCTGTTGATCAGATTCTCAATCGGGTCTGTGATCATGGCTTTGGCTGTATTCCGGCTAGGGGAAGCATTCATATAGAGCATACGAATGTTGCGATCCTTGGTTGCCAGAACAAAACGGTCAGCAATGACATCGACGTCCAAGTTGGCATCACCGTCACTAAGCGAGTACAGACGCGTAACGTTGTAATCCGTTTTATACGCAAGGGTCTGGAATCCAGACTGTGGTTTCTTCAAGTTCTCGATGGCTGCAAGACCAATATCGTGCTTGTTCAGCAACTGTGCGAACTGGTCGAGACTTTTCATCTCTGCATTATCATTGTACCCTTTCACAGCATCACCATCAAACAAGATGCGCTTCACGCCATTCTCTTCGAAGAAAGTAAGCAAGCGCTCCATCGATTCCTGGCTGTAAGGCACACTGTCTGAAATCCGCGGCAAAATGTAGAAACCTTTATCACGCAGCATCTTCACGGCAACCGGATCAGGCTGCAATGGTTGCATGTTGGCATTCTCCGGAGGAGTCTGCAATATTAAGCCGCTACGACCTTCATATTCCCATGGAACTATTGGGATCTGCCGATCAGCGAACGTTTGTTCAATAATAGGGGTGTACGTCTGTGCGTTTTCCTCCGATGTAAATAACACATACGTGTAATTTGCATTAGAAGGAATCACATCTTTGGTCAGGTTCGCGAGATCCTGGCCGTTATACACCATTAGTCGGCGTGTCTTTCTCAGCTCGTCCAATGTACTTTCGAACACAGCCATAGTCGTTACGCCTGCGTCTTTCAGACGAGTCAATTGTTCATTCATGAAATCTTGCGGATGTGCCTGATAGGCGGAAATATCCAGCAGACCCCGATAGTTGAAGACAAGCTCCACCTTTTTGGCAGAAGATTCTGTCTGCACCCGATCACTGATTACAGGGATGGACGCAACCAGACCGATAATAACGACGAGCCACAACCACTTCCGAGAAGCGTTATTCCAATAAAGCCATTTTTGACGCACTACATGTACCTCCTCAAGTGTTGGAACCAAATACACGTTCAGCTCAAGTAATTCGTTCATTTAACATTCATACAATAAATAGGATACAAACAGCTTGTGTCAACAAGTCCTCTTATATGCCATATAGATCCATCTATAATATTATTTCAAAGAAAAACCCCTCCGCCAACCAACCTTACGGTGCGGAGAGGCCTTCTCATGTCCCTGCTTGTTGATGCATTCGTATTATTGTGCGTCTACACGCGACATCACTGTAGTTACCAGACGCTCGATCCGGCTTTCCGCATCTTCCAGGTTCTCTCCACGCACGGCGAAGTATACTTTGATCTTCGGTTCTGTTCCTGAAGGGCGCAAGCAGAACCATGAACCGTCTGCCAAAATAAACTTCAGCACGTTCTCCTTCGGAAGACCGTCTAGACCAAGGGAGTAGTCCAGTACATCTTGTACAGCAATTCCCGCTACTTCTTGTGGTGGATTGGAACGCCAATCCGTCATTTTCGTCTGAATCTGAGCTACGCCGTCTTTGCCTTTCAGCGTACGGGACTCCAGCTTCTCCAGGAAGTATCCGAATTGGTTGTACAGCTCTTGCAAGACATCATAGAGCGTCTTGCCTTGACTCTTATAATACGCAGCTGCTTCAGCAATCAGCATCGAGGCAAGGACAGCATCCTTGTCACGGGCATAATTGCCTGAAAGATAGCCATAACTCTCTTCATATCCGAATAAGAATGTATGACTGCCTGTTGCTTCGAACTGGTTCATTTTTTCACCAATATATTTGAAGCCTGTCAGTGTGTTCATCACTTCTGCACCGTAATGTTCAGCAATGACAGCACCCATCTCACTTGTTACGATCGTTTTGACAACTGCACCGTTGCTTGGCAGTGTACCCGTCTCTTGCAGGCGGCTCAACAG
The DNA here is from genome assembly GCF_054161325.1 of Paenibacillus sp. Z3-2. NCBI lineage: Bacteria > Bacillati > Bacillota > Bacilli > Caryophanales > Paenibacillaceae > Paenibacillus > Paenibacillus sp. Z3-2. The sequence goes on from NZ_CP096397.1 coordinate 5,967,821, forward strand.
GTAATGTACCATAATGGCACCAGACTGGTTACCAGACAAGACGAAATATTTGCCATCGTTGTCTTTCACGACAGCACCCATACGGTCTGCATCCGGATCGGTTCCGATCAGAATATCAGCGCCCACGGATTCTCCTAACTTCATTGCGAGCGTAAACGCTTCGCGTTCTTCCGGGTTAGGCGATTTCACTGTAGAGAACTCAGCATCCGGCTGTTCTTGTTCAGCCACAATGTGCACTTGCTCGAATCCGATCTGCTCCAGCACGCGACGTACAGGGACATTGCCTGTTCCGTGCAGCGGTGTGTAGACGATTTTGAACTGACTACCTATACCGGATTGGATCAGTTCGCGACTAAGGCTACGGCTTGCTACGGTATCCACGAACGCTTGGTCTTGCTCTTCACCCAACCAGATCAGGAGGCCTTGAGCTTCTGCTTCTTCTTGCGTCAGCTTCTTCACATCAGCAAGGGAAGGTACTTCTTGAATGTACTGAATGACTTTTTCCGCTTCATCCGGTACCAATTGACCGCCCTCATGGTTGTATACTTTATATCCGTTATATTCCGGTGGGTTATGACTCGCTGTTACGACGATTCCGCCAGTGGCCTTCTGATGACGCACTGCGAATGACAATTCCGGAGTCGAACGCAGGGATGGGAACAGCTTGGCTACAATGCCGTTTCCAGCCAGTACAAGCGCAGCATCCAGTGTGAATTCAGGTGAGAAATGACGGGAATCATGGGCAATAACGACAGAAGGCTTGCCTTCTTGGTCACCATGCTGTTCAAGCAGATAACGTGCAAATCCCTGAGTTGCCCGCCCCACAGTGTAACGGTTCATCCGGTTGCTTCCGGCACCAATAACTCCACGCAATCCCCCTGTACCGAACTCCAGGTTTCTGTAAAAACGTTCCTCCAGCTCTTTCGGCTGATCCTGCAAGTCACGAAGCTCCTGTTTCGTTGCTTCATCAATCGAAGCATCCTCCAACCATTGCTGCAACGTCTCTGCTGCTGCTGTGCTTAACTGTTCCATTCCGATAAACCCCTTCCGTCTATATAAATTCAGGTGTGCTGAGATACTTCAGCATCTTGCATCATTCGGCCCGACTAAGTTCCTGCATGATGTAAATGCCACATATGTAATCAGCTTGGGTCAGACAGTGCAAACATGATCTCGCCTTCAGCGACCACTTTGTCGCCCACTCGGGCGGTTGCTTTACCTTTACCAATAGAACCCTTCAGACGCGTAATCTCCATTTCCAAAATCAACGTATCTCCGGGCACAACTTGTCCACGGAATCGGAAGTTGTCCAGTCCCGCCAAAAAACCGATCTTGCCTTTGTTGCCTTCCAAATTCAGAATGGCTACTGCACCAACCTGAGCCAGCGCTTCTGTAATCAGTACACCCGGCATTACCGGATACTCTGGAAAATGACCAATAAAGAAAGGTTCGTTGATCGTTACGTTCTTCAATCCAACGGCACGTTTGCCATCCTCAATCTCTAGAATCTTGTCCACCAACAAAAAAGGGGGGCGATGCGGGATGATCTCTTGAATCTGTTTGATATCGAGCATAGTGTAATCTCCTCTCGGGATGTTTATATGAGAATTCTTCATCATGGATTGACTCTTAGCGCTACGCTGGTCGTTACGGTTACGGATCGTCCTTCTGATCGCTGTTGTCTCCGAATTTTTTTGATCAATCTCAGAGAGGTCAAAATTCGGTGACAAAGGCGAGCGCTTCGCTTCTTCTGGACGATTCCGTCCCCTCCACTGACTTCGGTGCTGTAAGGTCAACCCCGACATGACAAAGTCAAAAGCTCATATAAAAGGTTTTTAATTTTAATGTTGTATGAAAAGCATTTTTTCGGTTAACACTAGTTATATCCTTCATGACTGCAGTAGTGAAGGTTAAGATAAGGGGTCTCTCTTCGCGATGACGAATGTCTTTCGCAGGGGAGGCCTCTTTTGCCATGAAACGTCATCCATCATTATACTGTTTTCAACATCAAAAAGAAAACTCCTGCCTGCGCAGGAGTTTTCGCTGAACTCGTTACATTATGGAGCGAACACCAGATTATATACATGTTCCCATGTACTCCATTGCCATACGGAACCGATATCCTGTTTGCCCAGTACCACATATCCAGCTACCATTCCGCCAGCGAGGGCAAGAACAAGCAGGACCGGAACCAGGAACCATCTTGCGATGCGCCATCCACTCTTCTTCTTCTTGACTTCCTTCTTCTCCGGCTTACTGTTCTGCTGCTGTGTTTCTGTCATCACATTCACCTTTTACGCTCTCATATTGTTGGCAAGACCCAACATGGAATCACTCGAAGTCAGCGCTCGTGCTGCCAGCTGGTATGTCCGCTGTCCTTGCATAAGCAAAGACATCTCCTGTGTCAGATCTACATTGGACTGCTCCAGATAACCTGGACGGATCATGGCAACCGCTTGACGTGTAGCTGCGTTGGCGCCAAATACATCATCCTCAGTCAATCCCGCATCCAAACCGAATAGGTTATCCGCATACTGCACAAGCCCCTCAGGGCGTTCAATATCTACCACTTGCAGCTGTGCTCCAATGGTTGCATTCGCCTCATTACCGCGTCGGATTAACAGGTTGCCATTTTCATCAAAAGCAACTTTGCTATTCGTCGGTGCCGTAATACGGTTGCCTAGACGATCCAGGGCAAAGTGACCTTCGCCGTTGACCATGACCATCATATCTGGTGCATTCGGAGTAGGCTTCGGTCTTGTATCCGGTACAAAATGAAATGCACCCTGACGTGTCCACATTTTCTCCCCATTGGCTTCGACCGCAAACATGGCATTTCCTTCAATGGCCAGATCGGTCGGGAGACCAGTCTCGTTTAAAGTACCTTGAGACATATCCTTCGTCACATCCGCCAAACGAGCACCAAACCCAAGATTGTATCCCATTGGTGTGGAACGTCCGTCGAGTTTGTACTTGTCGTGTTGTTGTTGCACCCGTGTGAGCACATCCTCGAAAGCCGCTTGCTTGCTCTTATAGCCTGCCGTATTCACGTTGGCAATATTATCGGAAATGACATCCAGACGCTGCTGTATAGCGGTCATGGAAACCTTGGCACTAATCATGGAATTATTCATCGGTGGTTTACCCTCCCTTGTTTCCTGTCCACCCTCCCAAACCCTCCCTAGTAGGGAGGGCCCCAGATGGCGCTGCCCTCTGGACTCCCGAAACAGGCGGATTAGGTAAGTGGGGTACGATCTTGCTAAGTGACGGTGGTGTGTGTGCGCCGCGACTGCCCGACTATGATTCACGCCATAGTTCACATGGCTGAATCATAGTCGGGCACGCTCTTTATGCGGCGTGGTAGCTCCGCGTGGTCTCTTCCTTGCTTTGCTTCGCAAAGGACTGTCGAGACCGTCGCTGCGCTCAGGCACTGCTGCGCAACCCTCGCATAGGCTCGGATGCGTCTTGGCTCTTGTGCTCCGCGTGGTCTCTTCCTTGCTTTGCTTCGCAAAGGACTGTCGAGACCGTCGCTGCGCTCAGGCACTGCTGCGCAACCCTCGCATAGGCTCGGATGCGTCTTGGCTCTTGCGCTCCGCGTGGTCTCTTCCTTGCTTTGCTTCGCAAAGGGCTGTCGAGACCGTCGCTGCGCTCAGGCACTGCTGCGCAACCCTCGCATAGGCTCGGATGCGTCTTGGCTCTTGCGCTCCGCGTGGTCTCTTCCTTGCTTTGCTTCGCAAAGGGCGTCGAGACCGTCGCTGCGCTCAGGTACTGCTGCGCAATCCTCGCATGGCTCGGTTGCGTTTGGTTTGCGCTTCGCGTGAACCTCTCTGCTTTGCTACGCAAAGGACGTTTGGCTCTCCGCTGCGCGGTTATATTTAAACGTCGGCGTTATACACGCCCGACTTCATTGACGGCTTTATCCAAACTACGGTCGTAGAATTGCACGATCTTCTGGTTTGCTTCATACGCGCGGAATGCGGCGTTCATATCAACTGTGGCCTGTGAAGCATCCACATTCGAGCCTTCCAGGTAACCCTGACGGATCTGCACATTATCTCCTGCGGCCATCATCCGGGCCGTTGCCCCGTTTGCATCACTAAGACTGAAATTGCCATCACCTTGACGAACCAGCTGATTCGGTTGGTCAATGACACTGATCCCGAGTGTTACGCCTGTCGGTGCACCTGTTGCTGCATCCACAAGACGACCTTGCTCATCCACTTTAAATTGCTCCACAGAACCTGTCAACACGACAGGTTGGCCATTATTATCCAACACTTGTGAGCCTGTCGAACTCAGCAATTGCCCCGTTCCTGTAATATCAAAGTGACCATCGCGTGTATATCTCGTGTTACCTTCCGCATCCTGAACTGTAAAATACGCCTGAGGCTGGTAAGTTACCGTGCCATCGGCCCGTACAAATTTGCCTGAAGCGTCAAACGGGACAGGTTGTCCAGTCTGCGGATCATTGACCGTCATATTGGATGAGATGGAAAAATCATTTTTCTGCCCCGTCTCCATAATAGTCCCCTGCAAATTCATGGACAAACTCTCTTCCGCGAACACACCCGTGTTCAGCTTGCCCAGCCGCTTTGTTGGAAGATTTGCATCTCCGCCTACCAAAGTAATGAGCATTTCCGGGAAGGAACGGCTTACGCTGCTCACCTGTTTGTATCCCGTGGTGTTCATATTTACGATATTCTGTGTTGCTGTGTCATGGCGGCGTTGTTGCGTAATCATTCCCGCAGTAGCGGTGTACAGACCTCTTAACATGAATTAACCCCTCTCCTCAAGCGCTTGTCCTGCATCGCAGGTGGCTGCTTGTCCGTTCTGCTTCCCGAGCATGGCGAACCTTTGCTATTTATATCGGCAGATTAGAACTTTTTCTTAACCACCTGATCCAAATTATTAAGCATAATGCCTGTCCCCTTCACGACACAATGCATTGGATCTTCCGCAACCCATACCGGTACATGCAATTCATTGGACAAAAGCTCGTCCAGTCCTTTAAGCAGTGCGCCTCCACCAGTCAACACTACACCACGGTCGATAATGTCCGCTGACAATTCTGGCGGTGTACGTTCCAATACTGACTTCGCTGCAACGATGATGGATTGCACGGAATCCCAGAGTGCTTCCTGTACTTCTTTTCCCGAAATCGTTACGGTAACCGGCAGACCGGATACCATATCGCGCCCGCGGATATCCATCTCGGACTGATGTCCACCTGGTGTCACGGAACCAATTGCAATCTTGATATCTTCCGCGGTCCGTTCGCCGATCATGAGCTTGTACTTGGCTTTGATAAACTTGATAATAGCTTCGTCGAACTTGTCCCCTGCAACTTTAATAGAAGAGGCGGTGACCACGTCGCCCATAGAAAGGACTGCAACGTCAGTCGTGCCGCCGCCGATATCCACGACCATATTGCCGCTCGGCTGAAAAATATCCATTCCCGCACCGATCGCTGCCGCTTTCGGCTCTTCTTCCAGAAACACTTCTTTGGCACCGCTGCGCTCCGCCGCCTCGCGGATGGCCTTCTGCTCCACGGAAGTAATGTTCGTTGGTGCACAGATCAGAATTCGAGGGTGGCTGTACCAGCTTCTTGCACCTACACGATTAATGAAATGTCTGAGCATCGCTTCTGTAATCTCGAAGTCCGCAATAACGCCGTCGCGCAACGGTCTAATGGCAACAATGTTACCTGGAGTACGCCCCACCATACGACGCGCTTCTTCCCCAACAGCAAGGACACGCTTCGTATCTCTTTCAATGGTCACGACGGAAGGTTCATCGAGGACAACCCCGCTTCCTTTCACGTGAATAAGCACGTTCGCCGTGCCAAGATCAATACCGATATCCTTGCTAAACATAAAAGAGCCCCCAAAGTGATATTATTTGGTCAGCGTATCCTGTGAAAAAGAGTCCCTTATCACGTCACCGCTCGTTCGACAAAGTGCAACATATATATGTAAAAATCGGGCTGATAAGATGTCATAATTCGATCCTGTACCAGCTTTTAACATATCATACTTCAGGGGATGGATTCAATGCATGTGTGAGCTTTTTGGCCTACGTCTTTGAGAAGATGCTTACGATTTGGCGGAAGCCAACACCTCACGTTTCTTGCCACTCGTTTTTTTGTATTTGATTTTGGTCGCTTCACCGCCCCGCAAATGGCGGATTGACTTATGATACTCCAAAATGTGTTTCACCTGGTCAGCAAGATCAGGGTTGATTTCCGGCAGACGCTCCGTCAGATCCTTATGCACAGTACTCTTTGACACGCCGAATTCCTTGGCAATGGTACGGACCGTATTCCTCGTCTCAACAATGCAGCGACCAATTTTGATGGTCCGTTCCTTGATGTAATCGTGCACGCTCCCGCCTCCCTACTGTGTGGATAGTTTGGTACATTATATGAGGAGCATGCCTATATATTCGCGGTTTAGAGGTGTGACAAGCTTCGAAGGTCCCATTATTTTCTGAAAAACACAAAAAGAGCAGAGGTTTAACCCTCTGCCCGTCATGTTGCTGCGGTAAAAATCATTTATTTTTCCGGAAGATATCCTTGCGGGTTAACCGGCTGTCCGTCTTCGTACACTTCAAAGTGAAGGTGATTGCCAAGCGTTTTACCCAATTCATTGACGCCAGCAGATGCAATCGCATCTCCCTGTTTCACTTCGTCGTCCTGTTTCACTTTGACGTCTGCCAAGCTTTGGTATACCGTCTTCAGGTTATCGCTGTGTGTGATTTCCACAACTTGACCTGTGAGCGGATTTTGTTCCACCCGTGTAACTTTACCGGCAAGCGCTGCTTTTACTTCAAACGTTTTGTTATCCCCACGTGCCAGATCCACACCTGTGTTCGGGATAAATGTATCATTGTACTGCACCATCGCCGCCTCATGTTCCTCCGTTGAAGCTTCGCTGTCATAGAAAGGTTTCACTACTGAAATTTCGGACGGCACCGCTACCGGCCATACAAAATTCTCCGACTTTGCAACAACTTCCACACTTTCCTGTTCTCCGCCTACTGCTGTTCCTTCTGTACCCGCCGGTGCACCTGTTTCTACTACCCCGCTAGCAGGGTCCGAGTTCAGCGTTTTGTCGCCTGTGCCCTGATAGACCCACACTAAGGTTAGTATAATGCCTGCTGCTGCGATGTAGGCTGCCGGGAAGACCCAGCGTTTGGACATTGCTCTTTTCCATGAAGAGGGCTGGCTAGCCGGTACTCCTTGAGTTGTTTTAGGAGTTTCTTCTTGGATTGTTTTTTTGTTTTGTTCATTCATCTTAATCACCTCAGTAACAAGTGTTACCGGGTGCAACTCTTTTATACACGCGCGACTCTAATTATTTTCACGGAGGTTTCAGAGAGTGCTATATATGTGAGGGGTGAGTGGTTAGTGCGTGCACCGCTTCGGGGCCAGAAAACCTTTCGACCGCTGGTTACTACCAGATTTCTTCTATCACCTTCTTCAAAGGTGAAATCCGGTAGTAAAGGCGACCACTTCGTTTCTACAGGTCTTTTCTGCCCCCTGGGCTACTCGTACGCTCGCACTCTCCGCATATATAGCCGAATCTCGAAAGCTCCGGAATGGGTGGTTGGTAGAGAAGCCTGGATTGCTGGAATGGCTTTAACGGTAAATCCTTCTATGAAGTGCATTTATCGGCTGAGAGCGAAATGATATAGGATGTGACTGAGATACCACGCATCTGGATTCGTTAGCCATCAGTTCCAAAACTAAACTGCTCATCTCCGTACGTTCGTATCCATCCCTGTTCATCTCTCCTACTTCGATGCCAGCATCTTGGATGCCTGTCCGAATGAGATGCCCGTATAGTAATGTTTGAGAATCTGGGTGGCGGTGTGTCCCTCCTGCGCCATGCCGTTTGCTCCCCATTGGCTCATACCCACACCATGCCCATATCCGTACGTTGTAATCTGGACCTCATCTCCCACGGCCTTCCAACTGAACTGGCTGGACCTTAACCCAAGCAACTTGCGAACCTCAGGACCGTTGAATGTTTCACCTGCGATCTGCATTTCCTTAATTCGATGCCCTTTGGTTGTAGATAATACTTCCATCCACGATCCATCCTTCTGAGCAGTAACCGGAATGGCATCCAGATTCAATTTCTGCAGAATCTCGCTACGTTTCATCGTAACGGTCTGTTTGAAGCCCGGAGCCAGACTTTTATCCCATGGACTGTCTACACTTTGCAGATATGGCACAGCGTTCCCCCACACATCTTCTGCATTCTCCGTATATCCATTACTTGTAGAGAAAAAGGAAGCCGTGATCGCTTTGCCTTGATATGTCATGACCGCATCTCGACTTTCGTGTACAGCCTGTTGCAGCTTCTCCCATTCCTTCGCCTTCCCCAGACGAGTCCATTCCGATTTCACCTGATCTGGCGGAATAAACACCTGGTGGCTGACCGTATCCGTCACATCCGCCGCACCCGATGGAACACCGCTTGTATCACTCGCAGCAAGTCTTCGTACGATAAATGTGCGCGCTGCAATCGCCTGCGCCTTTAATGCTTCCAGTCTGAATTCAGCCGGCATCTCTGCTGCCACTACCCCGGTAACATAGTCTTCCAATGGCAGATTCATCGTTGTCCCCGTTGCTGACAGGTATACACGTACTTTGGGTTCGGGGTAGGTAACAGGGACTGCTGGCGTAGGAGCTGGGGTCCGTGTAATGTTGGCATCTGCTCGAGCAGGGGTTGGCTTAACCGATTCGTTCTCCCGCGGCCATACCAGAATCACCGGAATCAGTAATGCCATCGCCAATAATGCAGATACAGCGGCAGCCGGTTGCCACCTTGTGGGGTTGCGTCCCCATCGGTGTTTTCGTCCGAATGCCCGCATTCGACGACGCTTCACCCGGCGGAACTGGTCCAACTCAATAACAGGTATATGGATGTACTCGGCTGCCTGTCCGTCTAGTTTATCTGTCGACATCCGTTCTGGGCTTGAAGATTTTGCAGGCTTTGATGGGACAGCCCTCAGGTTCACTGGGGCAAGCTTGTCTTTTTCCACTCCAGAAACGATATTCTCCTCCGGCTCTTGCATACCCGGACGAGGGACAAGAGGTACCTTTACCTGTACACGAGCTTCTTTCATTCGAATATAACCCTCCGTTGTCTATGACCGGTTAAGTGCCGGTCGTGTTGTTCAAATCCATAGTTTAGGGTATGAGCTGGCTCGATCTGATAGAACCTGATTTAAGAGAAACGGGGCTCATTTCGTTCCGTTAACTTTCCAGCTTTCTTTTACCATGCACATCCCAAAAAGGTTGATCTGTCGCTGAATACCGGTGTTTATCCGGATACGACACCCTATATAAAGTATGCTCTTTCAATTGCTTCAAAATCGATACAGAATACGATGTTATGCTATACAAGTTAGGACCAGCTATTAATAGAATCAGGTATCAAACATCACGTCCGTCTTCTTGAAAATAAACACAAAAAAAGCCAAGCCGGATGGCTTAGCTTTATCATCTTTTACAACATATGTTCCATCGCATTTGTAATCCACACAACCGTGTGACTCAATACTACAGAACAGTATTCTTCTAATTCAATCCAGTTTTAAGCCAAAGTCGGTTGTACCTTAAACATCGGTACTTCTTTCTCCACTTTTTCACTAGGTGCTTTGGTTGCTTCCAGCTTAGGCTCATCAACCGAGATCCGGTAGATGTCAGCGCCAAGTCCGTTAAGCTTCTCAGCGAGATGAACATAGCCACGGTCGATGTGATGAACACCGCCCACTTCCGTTGTACCTTCAGCAACAAGACCTGCAATAATGAGTGCGGCACCCGCACGCAGATCGGTAGCCGTTACTTTGGCACCCTTCAGTTTGGCATTCCCTGTGATGATGGACGAACGTCCTTCAACTTTGATCTCCGCATTCATCAATTGGAACTCATCCACATGCATGAATCGGTTTTCAAAAACAGTCTCTGTCACGACACTTGTTCCTTGGGATGCGAGCAAGAGCGCCATCATCTGAGATTGCATATCTGTCGGGAATCCTGGGTATGGTAATGTTTTTACATCCACAGCCTTAAGAGGACGATCTGCGATTACACGCACGCCATTCTCATCCGGTTGGATCGTTACACCCATCTCTTCAAGCTTCGCAATAACGGAGCCCAGATGATCAGAAATTGCACCTTCGATATACACGTCACCACCAGAAATTGCAGCAGCAGCCATATACGTACCAGCTTCTACCCTATCCGGAATGACCGTGTGTGTAACGCCTGTCAGTTTCTCCACACCTTCAATGCGGATTACGCCAGTACCAGCACCACGTACTATGGCGCCCATTCCATTCAGGAAGTTGGCAAGATCCACAATTTCAGGTTCTTTTGCCGCGTTCTCCAGAACAGTTACACCTTCAGCCAATGTTGCAGCCATCATAATATTTTGAGTGGCACCTACGGAAGCCACATCCAGATAAATTTTCGCGCCACGCAACCGACCTTGGCTACGAGCTTCGATATAACCCTGGCCCATGCTGATCTCTGCGCCCATGGCTTCAAAACCTTTCAAATGCTGATCAATAGGCCGTGTACCGATGGCACATCCACCAGGAAGTGAGATTCTTGTATGACCCATTCGCGTCAACAAAGGCCCCATGACCAGGAAAGACGCCCGCATTTTACTTACCCATTCATACGGGGCTTCGCAGGAAGTAAGTTTCTCCGCATTTACGGTAATCACTTCGTCCCGGTATGTAACTCCCGCTCCCAGCGATTCCAACACCTTGTTAATCGTCATCACATCGTCTAGAGGAGGTGCGTCAATAATGACGCTTTGTCCTTCTTCCCCTAAGAGAGAGGCAGCGATGATCGGAAGAACAGAATTTTTAGCGCCGCTAACTTTGACACTTCCGGTCAACCTTTTGCCACCGCGGACGATAAATTTGCTCATCATGGTTCCCTCCGCGCTTTTATTCCCTTTTCTTCATTCCGGAATACGTAAGCCCCACTATGTATAGAAAGGACTGTCGCTGTGTGTGGAATTTCGACATATTCTGGCATATTGCACAGATGTCTGTTCAGAAAAGAATTGGTTTTTTATAATCCATATCAATGATACCATGTGCCGTGCATCTTGCTATTCAGCATGTAAAATCAGTGTCTTACAAGCCAGCAGAGCATCAGAATAGACAGAGTGGGATGGTTATTAGCCGGTATCAACCGGATATCCCGTTTATAACTACAAAATAAGTGAACAATTGTGAATTCCCTAACTTCCATCATACCATTTTTGAATTGTACGATACAAGCATTTTTACATAAAACATCTCAAATTCATCCAATTTTACGTCACATTTTTTTCTTAATTCCTTTGCCGACAACTCATACTCTAATTGTTAACACAATTAATCGATGTTATTCGACATTGAGCTCCTTCAAGATCCTAACAGATGATTAACCAACCATCTCAACATTAAAACAAATTACGCAACATTTGGGTCCAAGACAAATAGTCAATGACAAAGCCAGCAACGGCGTGCCCCAAAATGATGGCGAGTAACAAATGTAACAGTCTTCCCTGAGCACCTCTTGGCTGTCTAATGATTAAATCCAGTTTGAGATTTTGCAATGCCCACCAAGACAATGCTATGCATAAAAGGGAGACGATAATTGAGACCAAGCCATTGGTGCTTAGCACCTGGTTAACCTGATTCGTCAGATCAGTATCCATATATCCATTACCTCCACATTTGTTGCAGCGATCAGCATATCATATGCCGGGCACCCATAACTTGTTAGCATACTGACATGTCTTGAAGATAATATGCTGAACGTAATGTCAGATTTACTCCTGCCTTGCAGGAATCTCCTGATGCCCAAAGGGCGAGCAGCAACAATCCGGCTGTGCATGACTATGGAATCTAATACGCAGCTTCCTGCTTCTGCTGACTCTATGGAATATAGGCTCTTTCATCATACATTGTCAATTACATTGATTTCCACTTCTAAAATATTTTAATTTTAAAATGCCGGGATTTTGTGACTAAAACGACATAAAAGAGCGCTATTTCGATATCGATTCTGTCATTTCCTCGGAAATAATTTATAATCCTTCAAGTAAAAAAATGGTTCTCTAAGTGGTAAATGCGCCCACTACTTTAGTCCTACATTCTATTCAAATCCTCATAAACGGTGATTAATTTGCTTAGAAATTCTCTATAAACTTCTCTATAATGAAGAATCTCCTGGGTGTTCGAACAAATAATATTGCTATATTCGATAAAACAATTCTATCAAGCAAACTCAAAAAAGCCCGGCATACTAAGCCGCCGGGCTTTTTAAGAATCGTTTATTTGCCGAATACATTAATCCGGTTAACCGCTTTTTGCAGCGCGATCTCTGCACGACGGTGATCAAAGTGATCCTGATTGCTTTGGCTTGCAAGCCGACGTTCTGCCCGCTCTTTCGCCGCACGCGCACGATCCACATCAATGTTTTCCGGGAATTCAGCACTCTCTGCGAGTACAACAACCTTATCTTTACGAACTTCGATAAACCCGCCACCGATAGCAACTTGTTTATTTTCTTTTCCGTTATGAATATAGATCGGTGCAATCTGCAAAGGTGTAACCATAGGAATATGGCCTGGCAGAATGCCCAGTTCCCCTTCAATACCACGAGCCGTGATGCGATCTACCTGTTCCGAATAGACCAGACGCTCGGGTGTTACAATTTCCAACAAAAAGGTGCTCAATTCCATCCCTCCTGAAACTATCCGAAGGATAGCCCACATAAGGACAATCCTGGATTCAGACTAAACCAGTGTTTTGGCTTTCTCCACTGCCTCTTCAATAGTACCAACAAAGAGGAAAGCTGCTTCCGGAAGATCATCATACTTACCTTCGAGAATCTCTTTAAAGCTGCGCACCGTTTCTTTAACCGGAACGTATTTACCCGGAATACCGTTAAATGCTTCAGCAACGTGGAATGGCTGGGACAAGAAACGTTGGATTTTACGAGCACGGTATACAAGCGCTCTGTCTTCTTCACTCAACTCGTCCATACCCAGGATTGCAATGATATCTTGCAATTCATTGTAACGTGCCAAGATACGTTTAACGCCTTGAGCTACACTGTAGTGTTCCTCACCTACAACTTCAGGGGACAAGATCCGAGAGCTGGAAGCCAGCGGATCTACCGCAGGGTAGATACCCATCTCGGAAATTTTACGCTCCAGGTTCGTTGTTGCATCCAAGTGGGCAAACGTCGTTGCAGGAGCCGGGTCAGTGTAGTCATCCGCAGGCACGTAGATGGCCTGGATGGATGTTACAGAACCTTTTTTCGTTGATGTGATACGCTCTTGCAATTGACCCATTTCTGTTGCCAGCGTAGGTTGGTAACCTACCGCGGAAGGCATACGTCCAAGCAAGGCAGATACTTCTGAACCCGCTTGGGTGAAACGGAAGATGTTATCGATAAAGAGCAACACGTCACGGCCTTCTTCATCACGGAAATATTCCGCCATTGTCAGACCTGTGAGGGCTACACGAAGACGTGCGCCTGGAGGCTCGTTCATTTGTCCGAAGACCATTGCTGTTTTGTTGATAACGCCGGAATCACTCATCTCGTGATACAAGTCATTACCTTCACGTGTACGCTCACCAACACCCGCGAATACGGAGATACCGCCGTGCTCTTGTGCGATGTTGTTGATCAATTCCTGAATGGTTACCGTCTTACCTACACCGGCACCACCGAAGAGGCCGATTTTACCACCTTTGGCGTAAGGAGCGAGCAAGTCGATAACTTTGATTCCTGTCTCCAGCATCTCTGCTTGGGTAGTCAGTTCATCAAATGCAGGTGCTGAACGGTGAATCGGGTTCTTGTGCTCAGCAGCTACGGCACCGCCAGTATCAATTGCTTCGCCGAGTACGTTAAATACACGACCCAGTGTCGCTTCGCCAACAGGTACAGAGATTGGTGCTCCTGTATCTAATGCTTCCATACCACGAACAAGTCCATCCGTGGTGGACATCGCAATACAACGTACCCGGTTGTCACCCAGATGTTTCGAAGCTTCGAGTGTAAGATTTACACTAACGCCGCTCTCACTTACTGTAGTGATCGTAATGGCATTGAGGATTTCCGGCAGACCGCCGCGATCAAACTCGACGTCAACAACCGGACCCATGATGCTCACAACGCGTCCTTTGTTCATCTTAACGTTCCCCTCCTACAAGCCTGCTACTTTTGCAAAAATAATGTACCGTTCGTTTATCTTTGCTCTGCAAGCCTTCATTAATAAAAAACGGTTAGCCTTGTGCTGCGTTAGCACCTGCGACAATTTCCGTAATCTCCTGCGTAATCGCTGCTTGACGGGCACGGTTATAGGTCAATGACAAGTCGTTAATGAGTTTGGATGCATTTTTGGTTGCATTACCCATTGCTGTCATTTTCGCGCCCAGCTCACTTGCCTTACCATTCAGAAGCGCACCATAGATCAGCGTTTCCGCATAACGCGGAAGCAAAACCTCCAGTACAGCTTCAGCAGACGGCTCGTACTCGTATGCAGCTTGTCCTTCCGCAGCAGTTACCTCAGGTGTTTCCATCGGAAGAAGTTTTTCTACCGTAGGAATCTGGGTCAACGCATTCACAAAGCGATTATAACAAATGTACAATTCATCAAATTCAGCCAGTTCAAACCCATGAACCGCTTCGTGTGCAATGGATTTGATATCTGCAAATGAAGGCGAATCCGACAGATCTGTTGTTGTGGATGCCATCGCCATTTCACGACGTCTGAAGTAATCGCGTCCTTTACGTCCAATGACGAACAATTCGTAGTCATTCGAGGAGTTGTGGCGCTCTTTGAGCGTCTGATTAACCTGACGCAAAACGTTCGCATTGTATCCACCCGCAAGACCACGGTCCGATGTAATGATCAGGTAAGCTGTCTTTTTAACAGGACGGCTCTCCAGCATCGGGTGTTTAATATCTTGAGCGCTTGATGCAATACTCGCTACAACTTCTTTCAGTTTCTCCGAATAAGGACGGGCTGCTTCCGCTTTTTCCTGCGCTTTACGCAGTTTTGCCGCAGCTACCATCTCCATTGCTTTGGTGATCTGCTTGGTGCTTTGTACGCTTTTAATTTGCCGCTTAATTTCGCGCATGCCTTTTGCCATGATTTCACCACCTTCAAGTTTTGACGTAGTCAAAACTACTTCGTAAGCCCAAACTTAACTTTGACGAAGTCAAAGTTACTTCTTAAGCATCACCACTAGTTTTGAAAAAGTCAAAACTACATCGTAAGCACAACCCTACTTTGACTGAGTCAAAGTATTACATGCAGACATGCGGAATCGATTAGACAACTCCGCAGCTGCAATCATTTATTTAGACAGAGACAGCAAAGCTCTTTCTGAACTTCTCAATTGCGCCTTTCAGCGCGTTTTCGTTGTCTGCAGTCAATTCTTTAGTATCACGGATGGATGCAAGAATCTCCGGATGGCTGCTCTCCATGAACGCGAGGAACTCACGCTCGAAACGAGTAACATCCCCTGTTGGAATTTCATCCAGGAATCCTTTAACTGCAGTGTACAAGCTGACTACCTGTTGTTCTACAGGCAGAGGCTGGTTAACACCTTGCTTCAGGATTTCCATCATGCGTGCACCACGATTCAGGCGGGCCTGAGTCGCCTTATCCAGATCGGAACCGAACTGGGAGAACGCTTGAAGCTCACGATATTGAGCGAGGTCGAGACGCAGGGAACCTGCAACCTTTTTCATCGCTTTAATCTGAGCAGAACCACCGACACGGGATACGGAAATACCTACGTTGATCGCCGGGCGTTGTCCAGCATTGAACAAGTCAGCTTCCAGGAAGATCTGTCCGTCCGTGATGGAGATTACGTTCGTTGGAATGTATGCAGATACGTCGGAAGCTTGTGTTTCAATAAACGGAAGTGCGGTTAAAGAACCACCACCAAGTTCATCATTCAGCTTCGCAGCACGCTCCAGCAAACGGGAGTGCAGGTAGAAGACGTCACCCGGATAAGCCTCACGGCCTGGTGGACGACGAAGCAACAAGGAAAGCTCACGATATGCAGACGCTTGTTTGGTCAAGTCATCATAGATAACCAGAACGTGCTCGCCTTTGTACATGAAGTACTCACCCATCGAACAACCGGAATACGGTGCGATGTACAAAAGTGGTGATGGATCGGAAGCTGCTGCAGTTACAACGATTGTGTACTCCATTGCGCCTTTACGACGAAGAGTTTCCACAACTTGAGCAACCGTAGACTGTTTCTGACCAATAGCCACGTAGATACACTTCATGCCACTACCTTTTTGGTTCAGAATCGCGTCAATTGCGATGGATGTTTTACCTGTTTGACGGTCACCGATGATCAACTCACGTTGTCCACGGCCGATTGGAACCATTGCATCGATGGCTTTGATCCCTGTTTGCATTGGCTCATGAACCGATTTACGATCCATTACACCTGGTGCTTTACCTTCAACTGGACGGAATTCCGTTGTAGCGATTGGCCCTTTGCCATCTACTGGAATACCGAGTGGGTTCACAACGCGTCCAATCAATGCTTCGCCTACAGGCACTTGCATGATTTGACCAGTACGTTTCACTTGGTCGCCTTCACGAATATCGTAGTAAGGTCCCAGGATAACGACACCGACATTGCTTTCTTCCACGTTCATGGCGAGTCCCATAACACCGCTTGGGAATTCAACCAACTCGTTGGACATGACGTTCTCAAGTCCGTAAACACGAGCGATACCATCACCAACCTCGATTACCGTTCCGACTTCGACTACATCGATATCGGTCTTGTATTGTTCGATTTGGCTCTTAATTAATGTACTGATTTCTTCTGGTTTGATACTCAAGTGTCCTCACCCCAATCTACTGTACTCGTCTGTTAAAAGACTGCTCAAGACGTTCGAGCTTGCCAGCCAAGCTGCCGTCATAGATCGTATCGCCAATGGCGACTTTCAATCCGCCCAGCAGAGTCGGATCAACAATGTTCTCGATACGAATCTTTTTATTCACACGGCCACCGAATTCACGGGCTACCGCTTCTTTTTCTTCATCATTCAATGCATATGTCGAGTAGACGCGCGCATCAGCGAAGCCGAGCGACTCGCCTTGAATCTTCCGATAATCGTTCAGCAAATCTTCCAGCAATTCAACGCGTCCACGTTCAATCAACAGCAAGACCGTACGGATGACAGGCTCGGACACCTTGCCATCAAGGCTTGAATGAAGCACATTCTGCTTGGCTTCATCAGAGATATTAGGAGATATGATAAACTTCTGAATATCGGAATCTCCAGTCAATGCACTGACAACTACGCGCAGTTCCTGTTCAACCTCAAGCACCTGTTGTTGTTGAAGAGCAACTTCGAACAATGCTTTCGCATAACGCTTGGCAACCATCGTATCGCGGCTCATTGTCGGCCTCCTACCTCATTGAGGTATTGGTTCACAAGTTCCTCTTGTGCAGGACCGTTCTCAACTTCTTTTTTAATCAATTTGGATGCAATCTGAACGGAAGCTGTACCCAGTTCGCTGCGAAGCGCTGCAACTGCTTTGTTCTTCTCGCTCTCAATTTCGCGTATTGCATCGGTTTTCAGACGATTTGCTTCCGCGTTAGCATCTGCGAGAAGAGCTTCAGCCTGTTTACCGCCTGTTTGACGAGACTGCTCAATAATATCCTGAGCCTCTTGGCGCGCTTGCTCCAGAGCTTTCTTCTGTTCTTCAACATAAGTAACAGCCTGTTTACGAGTCTCAGCAGCCTCGTTCATCTCTGACATCACGAGTTCACGACGTTTTTCCATAATAGAGAACAAGGGTCCGAATGCGTAACGACTAATCAACCAATATAGAATTCCAAAAGCAACTATCGCGAGAATCGTGTTTTCCCATAAGAAACTCAATCTGTTCACTCCTTCCTGGAGGTATCCTTAAAACTTTATCCTTTTCAGGATGTTAGCTGTTAGCTAATAAAGAAGGCGCGGAGGGCTCAAGCCTTCCCCGCCATTCCATAGTCTATAATTTAGGCAGCTCCGTAGAACATGAATGCAAGTACCACACCAATGATCGGCAATACCTCGATCAAACCTACACCGATAAACATTGTTGTTTGAAGCGTTGATTTAGCTTCCGGTTGACGGGCAATACCATCCACCGTTCTGCTGATTACCATACCGTTAGCGATACTCGCGCCCAAAGCGCCCAATCCTGCAACAATTGCTGCTGCGATTAATGCCATTGCTCCCATTTGTATATCCTCCTTAAAAGTATAAATCAAATTTTATTGTTCAGCCTGACAGGAAATCCCGCAGGACTCAAACTCAATGTTCTTCGTGTGTCTCGATCGTCTGTGAAATATAAACCATCATCAAAATAACAAAAACAAATGACTGGATGGCGCCGATAAAGATACTAAAGCCTTGCCACACCATAAGCAATGGAATAGCTGCTATGGCACCGAATACTTTAAACGTGGTCAACTTAAGAATCGTTGCAATCAACACTTCACCTGCAAAGATATTTGCAAATAGACGCATTCCGTGTGTCACTAGTTTTGAGATTGTCTCAATAATATTGATTGGCACGAAAAACGGGTAAGGTTGAAAATAGTGCTTCAGATAACCGCGTGTGTTACGGAACAATCCTAGTCCGTGAGCTACGAGGAACGCTACGAGAGCAAGTCCCATTGTAACGGACAAATCAGCTGTTGGCGATTTGAACCACGCAATCTCAATGTGAGGATGAGCTTCCGGGTCTCTAGCGTGAGCCTCTTCATAGGCTTCTACTGCTGTGACAATTGGCTTACCGAATACCGTTGCTGCATTTACATCCTTGACATCCGTCACGGCTTGGAATGGAAGCCCTAGCATGTTACCTATAAAGATGAACAGAATCATCGTAAGCGCAAGAGAAATAAAGTGCTTTCCCTTTTTCAGATCCATCGTGCTAGATATGATGTTACGTACAAATTCAACAGCCCACTCCATAAAGTTTTGCAGCTTGCCCGGATTCTCAACTGACAAATTCCGTGTAGCCACGATGGCAAAAATGAAAACGATAGCACTGGTTACAATCAACATCAGCAAAACGGACAAATCAAGATGAAAACCTCCGAGCATAATCACTGGAGCTTCATGCATACTTTTTTTCACCCCTTTCTCGACTTGAAAGCTACAGCACCTGAAAAATCAAACTTCTTTGCGGGACTTGATAATCCCTATAATCAGTAAGGAAAATTGCGCAATGACCAGACCACCTGCAACCGCATAAATATTGAAGTACTGCGGATAGCGCATCGATATGAATATACCTAGCACTGCGAGCGCCGCTCTTGTCAAAAATCCCAGGTTCACGCGTTTCAGGTTACCTTCTGCCGCACCATCAGCCACCTTCTTCACTTTGTAGCCCAGGTAGATCGCATTGATCAAACTGATCGCCGCCCCAAGGGCTAATCCCAAAGCAATTGTTTCCAAACGCGGCATAAAGGCCGCTGTGAGAAAACAGACCATAAGAAGATACATGATGAAAACAGTCATCGATCTGCGGTATCTGGTTAGTTCACTCATCACTTTCCCCCATGACTTTTTTCGCGATAAAGTAGATGCTTACACCGCCTGCCGCAAGAAAAAAGAGAACGCTTACGGCGATCCATATTCCGTTACCTCCGATGGTCTTGTCCAACCAGGAGCCAGCGTAATATCCGGCAACAGCGAGAATGGCAATCTCGATCCCAAATGCTGTCACGAGTCCCATTGCTTTCCACACGTTATCGTCATGGTTACGGGATGAATTTGGTTTGTTCGAATCGGCCATTTTCCACGCCACCCTTGCAATCCCAGTTAATTTTACTGAATGATGAGAGCCTTTGTCAATTGAATGATTTTAGCGTTTTAAAGGGTAAAACGACGGGAATATAGACCCTCAAAGCCCATAAACCCGCGTAAACCGTACAGTTTAACTGTATGCTATGCCCTTTATAAATCCGTCAGAAAAAAAGTATTATTTTTTGAATTTTCTGTGAAATGATTCCGGACGCTCACTATTTACACCAAAATGGTGCAAAATCGCATTGACAATTCTTTCCGAAGCATGTCCATCACCGTAAGGATTGGCAGCCTGACTCATGCTTGCATACAGTGTTTCGTCTGTAAGCAGAGCTTTGGTCCGTTCATATACACGTTCCTCTTCGGTACCTACCAATTCCAGCGTTCCAGCTTCAATACCTTCCGGGCGTTCTGTTGTATCACGCAATACGAGCACAGGCACACCAAACGAAGGCGCTTCTTCCTGCAAACCGCCTGAATCGGTCAAAATCAAGTGAGTATGCGGGTAAAAGTTATGCAAATCCACCACGTCTAGTGGATCAATTAATTGAATACGGGGATGATTCCCCAAAATCGCGTGAGCCGGCTCCTTCACAGCAGGACTTGGATGCACCGGGTACACGATGGCAATATCTTCGAATTCGTCGGCAATCCGTTTGACGGCCTGGAAAATGTTGCGGTGAGGCTCACCTTGAGATTCACGGCGATGAGCTGTCATCAGCACAAGGCGTTTGCCTTGGGCCCAATCAAGTACCGGGTGTGTGTAGTCCTCCCGTACTGTATATTGAAACACATCTGTTACCGTGTTGCCTGTGACGTACGTACTAGACTCTGATTTATTTTCTTTGGCAAGATTGGAAGAAGACCAATCCGTAGGCGCAAAGTGTAGATCAGCCAGTACTCCCGTCAGCTGACGGTTCATCTCTTCCGGATATGGAGACAGCTTGTTCCACGTGCGCAGTCCCGCTTCCACATGCCCTACCTGAATCTGTTGCAGGAATGCTGCGTAGCTCGCTACAAAGGTAGTCAATGTATCCCCGTGAACCAGTACAATATCCGGCTTAGCTTCAGCTAATACCGGTTCCAGACCACCAAGTACACGAATCGTAATTTCGTTCAATGTCTGGCGGTCTTTCATTACATCCAGATCATAATCGGGATGAATGTCGAAAACTTCAAGTACCTGATCCAACATTTGGCGATGCTGCGCAGTTACGCAAACAATGGATTCAATAGACTCGGGATGTTTTTGCAATTCCAAAATAAGTGGAGCCATCTTGATGGCTTCCGGACGCACCCCGAAGATCGTCATGACTTTAATTTTGTTGGACATTCGAGCAAAGCCCCTTTTCTATAAGTTCCGAACCTCTTACAAGCATGAAAATATGCTTATTTAGTGCCGTATAGACGGTCTCCTGCATCTCCAAGTCCTGGAACGATATAACCATGATCATCCAGACGGTCGTCCAGTGCTGCTACATAGATATCCACATCGGGATGTGCATCCTGTACAGCTTTTACGCCTTCCGGTGCTGCTACCAGGTTCATCATCTTGATTTGGGTACAGCCGCGTTTTTTGAGCACGTCAATGGCTGCAATTGCCGAACCGCCAGTTGCGAGCATCGGATCAATCACAATCAATTGACGCTCTGTCACGTCTGTAGGCAGTTTGGTGTAGTATTCTACCGGTTGCAGTGTTTCCGGGTCACGGAACAGACCAACATGTCCAACTTTTGCCGCTGGCAACAATTTCACAACGCCATCCAGCATTCCGAGTCCTGCACGCAGAATCGGCACCAGTCCGAGCATACGTCCAGAGATGACTTTACCTTGTGTTGCTGCTACAGGTGTCTGTACATCAATCGTTTCCAGTTCAACATCTCTTGTAATCTCATAAGCCATCAACGTTGCTACTTCATCCACCAATTCACGAAAATCTTTCGTATTCGTACGCATGTCGCGTATAAACGTCAGTTTGTGTTGAATCAAAGGGTGATCACATATTACTAATTTTCCCATCTAATTTTGTCCCTCCGGTAAGTTCTTCATGTTCAGCATTTCCAAATATACCTAGCCACCATTCATGGGCTCGATAAATCCTGTATATTATATCATCACCAACAACGAATTACACCATCAAAGGGCACCCAATCATTACAGAATACCGAATCCTATAAAAAAACAGGACCGGAAAATGATCCATCCGGTCCTGTTTTGCTCATGCTGTTATGTCATTGAGTGGGAAAATATGAATACAAGTGATGCTCCGCAAACAGATTGCACCTTCGATCGCTGTTATCCCCTGATTTTTTTAATTCTCCTATAAAAGGAGAAAATCAGGGGATAAAGGCGAGCGCTTCGCTTCTGCGGTTGCATTCTGTCAGCTTCGTCTTTTGTATTCCAATTTATAAAAACTCAAAAGAAAGCAGCATGAGCAACGTTTTTTAGTATTTAAGGTCGGTGTAAAGCGGGAATTGGTCTGTCAGTGCAGTCACTTCTGCACGAGCTTCATCCAGCTTCGCTGTATCTTTTGGATTTTTCAGTGTTTTGGCAATGATCTTACCGATCGCTACCATCGCTTCTTCGTTCATGCCACGGGAAGTTGCAGCAGGTGTACCAATTCGAATACCGCTCGTTACAAACGGGCTAGTAGGGTCGAATGGGATTGCATTTTTGTTCACGGTAATACCGATGGAATCCAGCACATGCTCAGCTTCCTTACCTGTGATGTTCACACTGCGTGTGTCGATCAGCATCAAGTGGTTATCTGTACCACCGGATACGATGTTCAATCCTTCAGCGATCAGTGTTTCAGCCAGAACCTGTGCGTTTTTCACAACATTCTGTGCATACGTTTTGAACGAAGGTTGCAGTGCTTCACCAAATGCTACGGCTTTGGAAGCAATCACATGCATCAACGGTCCACCTTGGGAACCCGGGAATACGGCTTTATCAATCGCTGCTGCCCATGCTTTGCGGCACAGAATCATACCTCCACGAGGTCCACGCAGCGTTTTGTGTGTTGTTGTTGTAACGAAATGCGCATGTGGAACCGGGTTTGGATGCAAACCCGCAGCAACCAGTCCTGCGATGTGAGCCATATCCACCATGAATAAAGCACCTACATCATTGGCGATGGAAGCCAGCTTTTCAAAATCAATGGTACGCGGATATGCACTTGCACCTGCAACGATTAGACGAGGGCGGTGTTTGAAAGCCGCTTTGCGCACTTCATCATAATCAATCAGGAATGTATCTTCCTGTACGCCGTACGCTACGAAGTTGTACAGCAAACCGGATGCATTAACCGGGCTACCGTGTGTGAGGTGTCCACCATGGGCAAGGTTCATACCAAGTACAGTATCACCAGGTTTCAACGCTGCAAGATATACTGCCATGTTCGCTTGTGCGCCGGAGTGAGGCTGAACATTCACGTGTTCTGCTCCGAACAATTCTTTTGCACGATCACGCGCGATGTCTTCAACGATGTCCACATGCTCACAACCGCCATAGTAACGTTTGCCTGGATATCCTTCAGCGTATTTGTTGGTCAGAACAGATCCCAAAGCTTCAATTACTGCTTCACTTACGATGTTCTCGGATGCAATCAGTTCAATGTTGTTCTGTTGACGTTTCAGTTCAAGATTCATCGCTTCCAGTACTGCCGGGTCATTCTTGCGCAATTGTTCCATGATTAAATTCCTCCCAGTTTATAAGTAAAGTTATAAAGCGAAACTACAGTGGTTACACGAAAAACGGCGAGTGCAACACCAATCTGAAGAAACGAAGTGGTCGCCTAAAAGCTTTCTTTAGAAAGCTACTCCGGAAGCATAGGCTATCACCGGATTTCCCCTTTAAATAGGGAATTAAAAAATCTGGGGATAACAGCGATCGGAAGATGGTGATGCAATCAAAGTCAGGAGTGTAACCTAATTAGTCTCGCTTTATATGTTAGTCACAAAATGTCGAATCTGGTTGTTCTTCCATACGATACACCGCACGTTCGCCGCCAATCAACTTCGGACGTGTCAACGCTGTGGTCACACGGGCATCTCCAACATAGCGGAGCGCTGTACGATAAGGTACGGCTACATGCCGGAGATGCATGCCAATCATCGTCTCCCCAATGTCCAGACCCGCATGGGCCTCCACATGTTCAGCCAGACATGGATCGGTCAGTGAACGATATGCTGCGGATGCCATGGAACCTCCGGCCTTGGGCACGGGTACTGCACCAACCTCAGTCAATCCAAGACGAGTTAGCACAGAACGTTCCATTACCAGCGCACGGTTCAGATGCTCGCAACATTGGAATACCGTGTCAAAACCGAACTCCTCCTGCACCTCGCGTATACCCGCAAGAAGCTGCTGCGCCACTTCAATGGCACCACTCGTACCAATTCGCTCGCCTGCGACTTCACTTGTGCTTGTACCGATCACAACGATCTGTCCAGGTCCAAGCTGTCCGGCTAGCGCCAGTTCATGCAGAATGGATGCGGTCTGTTCTTGCAATCCGGGTTGTTCCGAATCTAACTCTATAGTCATCCTATCATCGCCTCCCGATAAAATCATGCCCGCTTTCTCTTGGCTGTCCTTCGTATTCTTGCACGGCATCTCAGGTACTATTATAGCGAATAATCAGATGAAAGACGAAAAAAAGAGCAGTCTGCGGGTAACGCAGAATTGCTCTTTTGCCCAGGCGACCGGCCGTTTGTTCCGGTGCTCCATCGTGGTTATGCCCACTTCGTCGCCAGTTACACCGGATCCCTGTTTTCCCCTTCATCATAAAACAACCCGCGGCTAAAATCAACGGTTAATTTACATCACATGTCCTGTTTCTATAACCTGCCCCGCAGGATCAGAATTATCCCAGCTTATCCAAAAGCCGGTCCAATGCAGTCCGTATCTCGGCCGCAGCTATATTGTAATCATCACGACTTCCCCCAAACGGATCGGAGATGTCGAAACTTGGAATTCGTTGTCTGATCTCAATGGCTCGCTCACGCTCCGATGCCAGGATCTCTTGCCCAAGGGCACGTTTCATCTCAAGCGTCGCAAACAGGCTGTCCAACTCCTGAAGATCATTTAATACCTGTTCATCATCCTCCACATACTCTTTCAATGTATAGGTTTTGTGGACGGAGTCGGGAAAAACCTGCATGACATGCTGCTTGTGACTCCGTGTTAACGTAAGAACCAAGTCAGCCCAACCTACCAGATTGGAGCTAAGTTGTGTGGAATGAGGTGGTCCTTCCACGTTATGATCTCTCAACACCGCTTCCGCATGACGGGAGATCGGCATACCCGATGTTGCTGCCACACCTGCGGAACGAACCTCTACCTGAATGCCGCGCTCCGATGCCAATTTACGCAAAAGCCCCTCTGCCATGGGGCTGCGGCACGTATTCCCTGTACATACGAATAAAATATGTTTCATTGTGTTAGCCTCCCCATTTTACATATGATGCGAACGATATGATTGCTCACGTTTTATTCTAGAATATAAACAAAAGTCCGAACGCAAGCAAGATTGCCCCACCAATAGCCTCGCCGTAATCACCGAGATTCTGACTCACCCGGCGGCCTAATAGCAGCCCCATAACCGACATCACCCCGCCACACACACCAAAGGCAAGGACCGTCAAAATCAGATTACTACTAAACATTCCTAGTGAAACGCCAACGGAAAATGAATCCACACTTACACTGAGTGAAAACAAAACAACGCCGAGCAGGGAACGGTGGTTCACCAGCTTGGTATCACCTTCGCGGAATGCATTCAGAATCATATGACCACCCAGTAGAACAAGCAATCCCCCCGCCGCATAAGTGGTAATGTCACCGAGCAGCGAGCTGACGTATTTGCCCATATACATACCGATGAGCGGCATGATGATATGAAACAGCGCTGTTACTGTACTGATCCGCAATACATCCCTCAGTCGAATGCCCTTCATGCCAATTCCGATTCCGAGCGAGAACGCATCAAGGCCCAGCGCAACAGCCATGATCAAAATGGTTACCAACTGCCCTACATGGGCAGACACATCCCACATCCCCATACCCCCAAGTCACGTAAAGGTTCTTGTACACGATATGCGGACAAGGACCAAAACATGACCGATGAAAGGTAAACGGTGACGGAGCTATGGAATTCGATGCGGGCTTTATAGATATCTTGATATTGTTTTGAAAAAAAGTTGATTAGCTCTCCCTGACTGTATGATCAGGAGAGGTTATGAGGGTTGCTGGTTGCCAACTTGTATGAGTTGGTTACCTGCAGCCTTGAGCAGCCGATTCATGACGGCTGCTCCTAGGCCTTCGCGTGAGCAGGCTTCAGCCACAATATATGTGGCG
Organism: Paenibacillus sp. Z3-2; assembly: GCF_054161325.1. Taxonomy (NCBI): domain Bacteria; kingdom Bacillati; phylum Bacillota; class Bacilli; order Caryophanales; family Paenibacillaceae; genus Paenibacillus; species Paenibacillus sp. Z3-2. The sequence continues at coordinate 5,994,054 of NZ_CP096397.1, forward strand.
CCTTGCTCATCGCAGCTGCGCAGCGCGGCGTATAGCCGGCGCGCTGCTTCTTCCAGCTCGCTGGCGTCGCCCAGCGAGAACACGGCATCGGCGCGGTACTGCTCCGCGTGCTCGGCGAACGCCAGCACCGCGGTGCGCTCTCCGCGCTGCGCCGCCTCTGCGAGGGCGGCGCTGATCCAGGCCGCCACCGCTGCGGGCGGCCCCTCCACCACGCACAGCGCCCCTGCGGGTGCGTAGTGCGTGTACTTCATGCCCGGCGAGCGCGGCGCCGGGCTGCCCACGCCAGTGGACCCCTCCGCGAGTAGCGCGGGGTCCGTGGCGACACGGGCGGCAACGGCGGACAGCTGTTCCGCCGTAATGCCGCCAGGGCGCAGGATGGTGACGGTACCGTCGTCACCGACCTGCACGACCGTGGACTCGACGCCCACCCCAGTGGGGCCGCCGTCCACGATGCCGCCGATGCGGCCATCCAGATCCTCGCGTACATGAGACGCGAGTGTCGGGCTTGGCCGCCCGGAGCGGTTGGCGCTTGGCGCAGCCACAGGGCATGCCGCCGCCGCGATCAACTGCAAAGCCACCGGATGGTCCGGCATGCGCACGGCCACCGTGTCCAGACCGGCGGTGACACGCGGGGACACCGCCCCCGGCCTAACCGGCAACACGAGCGTCAGCGGTCCCGGCCAAAAGGCCACCATCAGCGCTTCTGCCGTTTCATTCACTTCCGTGACCAGCGCATCCAACTGGTCACGGTTCGCGATATGCACAATCAGTGGATTATCGGAAGGTCGGCCTTTGGCAACAAATACAGCCTCCACGGCTGCTGTGCTACGCGCATCGGCACCCAGGCCGTAGACCGTCTCGGTCGGAAAGGCCACCGTCTGTCCTTGACGGATGCAGGCTGCGGCAGCCTGCAAGTCGGCGAGCGCCTGTTGATCGGCGCTCCCCTTTTTCACATCCAAACCATAAATACTACCCAATCCGTGATCTTTTTCCTCGGCCACCAAGACGCGTACATCCCACATCTCGGTGACCAGTTCTCCCGGAGTTTTCGTCTCACGGTTTTCTCTGCTCATATATCATCATTCCTAAACTTCAAGTAGGTTAGTTCACAAACATTTTCAATATAAGCAATTATAACATACCTGTCCCGCCCCAGATGCCCTTCACACTTCGCTCCACGCATGAGTCTAGCTGTAACTTCTTCACACTCATGTATATAGGGCAGCTTCATAATTCGAAGTCACCCTTATGTGTATTGTTAATACATTGTTATACGAATAATACAGTGACCCAACTCCATAGTTTCACAGCCATGTCCCACAGAAAGAATCTCGCCTCCGGTGTATCTCCCTGCACGGACGCCTCAGCATCTCCAGGTTCAGCCGCTGCAGCGGATACGGTTGAAGGTTTCGCCAGTGCATCCCCGGTCCCTGCATCTATGAAGCACAGCGGCGGGAACAACACGCACCACCAGTTCTGACCTTTGCCTTCGCCCAGCGTGATCCGAACAGCTTCATAATCTCCCGCAGGATACACGGTGCCACCATATAGTTTGGTTGGGAACGGAACAGAACCCAGTTCCACCTGATACTCATAATTCAAACCGCGACTGGCCAGCTCTTCTCCTACCCGATCCTCAATCTGGGACAGATGTTCACGAATAACCTTGCGCGCTTCATCCAGACTTTGCGGGTTCTCCAGCTCGGCTACCCAATCACCCATCTGTGCAACGACTGCATCTCGAATCTCGCGTTTCACCAATTGATCTCCCGGTGCATCCGAGTTTGCGAGAATCCGCAAGCGAATCGATTGTTCCGGAATCGCTGTGGCCGCCACAGCTGCATCCGTCTTCTGACCTTCCCACATCATGATAATCATCATAAGACATACAATAATAAGTCCAATTTGCTTTACAATTCGTCTGTTCATTCCGTTCTCCCCCTCGGCTCTCTGTTCACGTTACCTGCAACTCTCTCATGTCTATCAGTATGCCCCGGAGAACCGGAAGTAAACCTAGCATTTGCAATAAATCTACTAAATCGATTCTATGATTTACATTCGCTCAACAGTCATGTTAAAAAGGCTGATCTGCACCTGGTTACAGGGCAAACCAACCTCTTTATTTCCATTTAATATCACGCGTTATACGCTCCGCCGCTTTACTTATCACCTTGTACCTAAACCGACTCAACAATTACACAGCACTTTTCTCTTTCTTGAGCACATTCCATAACCGTTCCGACAACCGGGGTTGCTGCTCCCCCATCAGAAGTTCATCCTCCTCTTCTTGCCCGTATAACTTAATGCTCATGACTACCCCAATACAAGCCATATTAATGAGTAAAGAGGTGCCACCGTAACTGATGAACGGTAACGTAATGCCTGTGAGCGGCATCAGCCCGAGGAACGCCCCCACGTTCTCGAACACCTGATACAACAGCATACCAATAATGCCTACAATGATGACAGGTCCTGCGCGGTCTTTGCATGCCAGAGCAATCAGCACCATGCGGTGGATCAGGATAAAGTACAGCAGAATCAGAATGGATGCACCGACAAAGCCAAACTCCTCTGCGATCACGACAAAAATGGAATCAGAATACGTATAGGGGACTCGTCCACTCTGAACGGATGTTCCTTGCAAATAACCTTTGCCAATGATTCCCCCTGACCCAATGGCTAATCCTGCATTCTTCGTATGCCACGAAGCCTTGGAGGTAGCCTTTTCCGGTACCAACCAAGGATCAATTCGCTCCGCCCAATGCTCCCGTTTTACCTTTTCAAGAAAGGTGAACACCTCATCATGGTAGAAGGTATAGGCTTTGACGAAGCCAAAAAACGCCACTCCTATAATCGCCAGTCCGATCAATGCGTGCTTCAGCCTCATATTCCCGATCCAGAACACCGCAGCCAGAATCACCACATATCCCAGCGCATTACCCAAATCATTCTGAGCCATGACCAGGGCAAACGGAATAAATGCCCAGCAGCCAATGGGCACAATATCTCTCCAGAACTCCAGCGTGCTTCGTTGTCTCTTCACGATCAAATGGGCAAGGAACAGAATCAGAATCATCTTGAACAGTTCTGCCGGTTGAAACGAAAAGTTCTCACCCAGCTTAAGCCAGCCGTTGGCATTATTGATCGAACTGCCCAGGACATTGGCCAGGATCAGCAGTATGATTCCCAAGCCATACAAATAAAACGCATATTTCACATATAACTTGTAATTCACAAGCCCGATGACGAGCACCGCAATGAATCCGGCGGCATAGAAATACAGCGTTTTGATATGATGATTCGCCAGGGTGGCATCGGTCTGCGTCCCGCTATAAATCGCAAATACACTAATAATCATGAGCAACAGCATTACAAAAAGTATCACACCGTCCATCTTCTTCAGCATTCTCAACATGTCTCCGTCCATCCCCCTGGATTTAACATTCTATCATTTCCAATTACACTCAATATTACCATTGTATAAAATTGGATGATCAAATGGAAACCCTGATTACGATTCAACAGTCTACATTGCTAAAATAAAACAAAACAGCCCCATCCACACTTGCTTGGATGGGGCTGTTTTCAGGATTGAAGTCATTCTTCCTTGTTCTATAGCTTCTATGTCCCGTCATCGATTATGAAGGTTATTGTTCCTGCTGGGACGGTTTTCTTCTAAACAACTTCATAATTAGCTCCGTGATGCTTGGTTGTTCAGCCGATCCGAGAATATCTTCGTTCTCTTCGGTATGGACCTTGATACTCATTGCAATCCCCATACTAATCATATTGATAATTAGAGAGGTTCCTCCATAACTGATAAATGGCAAGGTGATCCCCGTCAACGGCATGAGTCCGATAAATGGACCAATATTGACAAACACCTGGTATAGCAACATGGCAACAATACCTACAATCAGGTAAGGCCCCACCCTATCCTTGCATTCCAGTGCAATCAGCACAAGCCTATGGATCAGTATAAAGTAAAGCAAGAGCAATACGGAAGCTCCAACAAAGCCAAATTCTTCTCCAATCTGCACAAAGATGGAGTCGGCATAAGCCAGCGGGACCCGGTTCGACTGAATCGTGGTACCTTCCATGTATCCCTTGCCACTAATGCCTCCTGAACCAATGGCCAGTTTGGCATTATAGGTCTGCCATAATACGTCTCTTGATGTCAGTTCAGGTACAAGCCAAGGGTCAAATCTCTCTGCCCAGTGAGCACGATTCATGCCTTTCAAAAATCCTGTGATTTCGTCATGATAATGAATATATGCCTGAACGCCCGCAACAATAGCACTAACAGCGAGCACAAAACCGATCACCGCATGTGTAAATTTCACATTACCGATCCATAAGAGACCAACCAGAATGACAATATAACTCAGAACCGCACCCAAGTCATTCTGTAACATGACAAGCATCAATGGGGGCAACACACATAAGCTGATCGGAATGACATCCCGGCCAAAATAAAGCGTTCTATTCTTTTTCCTGGCCAGCAAGGCTGATAAAAAAACAATAAGACATAATTTGAACAACTCCGATGGCTGGAGACTTAATCCACCGATCGACAGCCAACCTTGTGCTCCATAATACTCTTTCCCGACAAACAGAACCAGAACCAGCAGTAACATGCCTACTGCATAGATGTACAGGTAATTCTTCACGATAAACTTATAGTTGATCATGGACATGCCAAAAAAGACAACAAAGCCTAAACAATAAAAAATAATCATGTTTTTGGGAAAGGCTTCCCATCTCGGTCTTCCAAAGGTCGTACTGTAAATAGACATGATACTAATAACCATGAGAGCCAGTAATATGAAAACAATAGAGTAGTCTATCTTTTTTAATTTATGCAGCATGTAATTATGTTCCCCCAAGCATTCAGAAATCTCCGGTATATCTCATTGTAGAGGATTTCACGGCAAAAAGAAAACCCGCGGAACCTTACATTTTCGTCACCTGTTCCGAAGTACGAACACCCAGGACATGCCGCTCGATTCCGGCAAGGTCCGGTACAATGATAATTTCCGGCCAATGTCCCGCCGTTTCAAGCAGAGCCGCGATGTCGCGAGCCTGTCCCTGGCCCAGCTCAAAGCCAATGATCTGCGGCGGCGCAGGCAACAGCGCCAGTTGCTCAAGCATGATACGGTACGGTGCAAGCCCGTCCGGACCGCCGTCCAGTGCCATGCGCGGCTCATGATCGCGCACCTCTTGCTGCAACCCGGCGATATCCGCCGCCGGGATGTATGGCGGGTTGGACACCAGGATGTCCACCCGTGCCCCGGCGAACGGGGCCAGCAGATCGCCTTCACGGAAGTCGATCTGTACGCCGTTCGCGGCCGCGTTCCGCGCGGCCACTTGCAGGGCAGCCGCCGAGAGATCCCCGGCGCCAATCTGCCAGCGCGGGCGCAGTGAAGCCATCGTCACCGCGATGGCACCACTGCCCGTGCCGATATCGACGGCGAGCGGAGCGCCGTCAGGAAACACGCGGTCGGCTTCGCGCAGCACAGCCTCGACCAACAGCTCGGTCTCCGGCCGCGGAATTAGCACGGCCGGCGTGACCTCGAACGGCAGCCCGTAGAATTCCTGGCTGCCGATAATATATTGCGCCGGCTCACCCGCAGCCTTGCGCGTGACGGCGTCCTCCCAGCGGCTGCGATGCTCGCTGGGAAAGGGCTCCGGCTGCATCATGTAGTACTGGGCGCCATAGACGCCGAGTATATGTTCCAGCAGCAGCCGAGCATTGTTTTGCGGCTCGTACACGCCGCACTTCTCCAAAAAAGAGGAAGCCTCCACGAAGGCTTCCCGACAGCTCTGTTCCGGCGTCATGACGAACTGCGCGCGGCTCACAGATTATTCTCCTCTATCCATCAACTCGGTCTGCTGAGCAATCGTCAGTGCAGACAAGATATCTTCAATCTCTCCGTTCATGATCTGATCCAGCTTGTGCATCGTCAGACCGATACGGTGATCCGTCACACGGCTTTGCGGGAAGTTGTACGTACGAATACGCTCACTGCGGTCGCCCGTTCCCACTTTGCTCTTCCGCTCAACAGAGATCTTCGCTTCCTCTTCCATACGTTTCATATCGAAGATCCGTGTACGAAGAACTTGCAACGCCTTTTCCTTATTAGAGTTCTGGGATTTTCCATCCTGGCACGTAGCCACGATTCCCGTTGGAACGTGCGTTACCCGTACTGCGGATTTCGTGGTATTAACCGATTGTCCGCCGGCACCACTGGAACAGAACGTATCGACACGAATGTCTTTATCATGAATTTCGATATCAAAATCTTCAGCTTCAGGCATCACCGCAACCGTTGAAGTTGACGTATGAATACGTCCGCCGGATTCGGTTGTTGGAATACGCTGCACACGGTGTGCGCCGCTTTCGTATTTCATTTTGCTGTAAGCGCCACGGCCGTTGATCAGGAAAACAACCTCTTTGAATCCACCGAGATCATTTGTGTTAACGTCCATCAGCTCTACACGCCAGCCTTGTGCATCCGCATAACGTGTGTACATCCGGTACAGATCTGCTGCAAACAACGCGGCTTCATCACCACCAGCTGCTCCGCGAATCTCAACAATAACGTTCTTGTCGTCATTCGGATCTTTTGGCAGCATGAGTACACGAATCAATTCGTCCAATTCCTTCTGGCGAGTGCTCAGTTCGTCAATTTCCATTTTGACCATCTCGCGCATCTCATCATCCAGTTTTTCGCCCTGCATTTCCTTCGCTGCTTCAAGATCCTCACTTACCTGTTTGTACTCATTGTACGCTTCATAAGTCGGTTGCAGATCCGATTGTTCTTTGGAATATTCCCGCAGCTTTTTGTTGTCACTTGCCACATCCGGGTCACACAACAACTCGCTCAACTTGTCATAACGGTCGGCTAACGCCTGTAATTTATCCAACATATATAGTCACCTCACGCTTTATTTTATCTATGCACATATCGTTTTCTGTATTTATTTCAAATCCATCATTAATGATATCTATAATCTATATTCCACAACGCACAGGATTCTCATCGAATCCCCTGACCGCAGCATGTATTCACATTCACGTATGATCGACGTATAACATCGCTACAACGTCATCAAATCCTTTACTTTTAAAGTGAGATCAAGAAATCGTGTACCCTGTGTGAAGTCCGCTTCAGCTCATCTGTTCAAGCGCGAAATCTAACGTGGTATACGACTCTTAATTATAGCATATTCTTATGGTTCTGAATAGTAACTGTTCCGCAAGCGGATGAACTAATTTTCATGCTGCAACATACGAATGAAATTGTTGTTCGATGTTGTTCCGAAATGTTCCTACTGTGGTATAATACAAGTATAGCAAGTGTAAAATAAACAAAAGCCACGATGCGCTAACATCGTGACTTCTCTAACAAAGGCCGGTGGGCGACCACGGCGAATTTCAATCAAACGAATGAAAAACCACCGGATTGCAAGGCGACCAACCTAATCCCGGTGGTTTTTCTTGTTCCGCGCTGCTTTCCACGCACTGCACAAGGCTATTAACCCCACTGCAATACTAACTAGCTTGTCGCTAATTTCCAGGAAATGCTGCACTACTGCAAGAAATGACACGGCGTCACCCCCTCTCGGGTAAGCATCGCCGTGTCGATAATCCACCGGTTACTTTGTCTTCTCTATTATACCATAATATGCCTATTCACAACTCTATTTCAGGAGTTGATTTTGATTATAAAAACAAAGAATCCGTTTCTTATGGAAGCCTGCTTTTCCGTTGCATCCCCTTGTGCAAAACGCTAAGTCAAAGACCCCACGAACTTCACGAGAAAGTTGCAGGGTCATCGCTATTGATTCTGCAACTTAAACCATTGGAAATGAATCGGCCACTCTAGCGAGGGAAGGACTCTTCCATTGGATACATGATGACAGTATATAAGTTTATAACAACTTATACATTGAAACGGAAGTGCATAACGTCGCCGTCATTTACAACGTACTCTTTACCTTCAAGACGAAGTTGTCCGCGCTCTTTAGCACCGTTCATGGAACCCGCTGATACCAGATCATCGTAGGAAACAACCTCTGCCCGGATGAATCCGCGCTCGAAGTCGGTGTGAATAACACCCGCTGCGCCAGGCGCTTTTGTTCCTTTACGGATTGTCCAAGCACGAACTTCCTGTACGCCTGCTGTGAAGTAAGTGTACAGACCGAGCAATTTGTAAGCCGCTTTGATCAACAGGTTCAGACCGGAATCCTCGATACCGAGTTCTTCCAGGAACATTTGTTTATCTTCGCCTTCCAGCTCGGAGATCTCTTCTTCAACCTTCGCACTGATTGGCACCACTTCTGCGTTCTCAGCAGCTGCGAATTCTCTTACTTTTTGCACGTAAGCATTGTTCGCCACATCACCAATTTCGTCCTCAGCTACATTGGCTGCGTACAGAACAGGTTTCAGAGTAAGCAAGTGCAGATCGCGTACGATCAGACGCTCATCATCGGTAAGTTCCATGCTGCGTGCTGGCTTGTCTTCGTACAGAACCGCCTTCACTTTCTCCAGCACTTCTACTTCTTGAGAGGCTGCCTTGTTGCCGCCCTTCATGTTTTTCTTAGAGCGATCGATTTTTTTCTCAACACTTTCGATATCGGCCAGGATCAGCTCCAGATTGATAGTCTGGATGTCGCTTACCGGGTCAATTTTGCCATCGACGTGTGTAATGTTCTCATCTACAAAGCAACGTACCACGTGTACAATTGCATCTACTTCACGAATGTGGGCAAGGAACTTGTTACCAAGACCTTCACCTTTGCTCGCACCGCGAACAAGACCTGCGATATCTACAAACTCAAACGCCGTTGGTACTGTTTTCTTAGGCACAACGAGTTCAGTCAGTTTGTCCAAACGCTCATCGGGTACTTCAACGATCCCCACGTTAGGGTCAATCGTACAGAACGGATAGTTTGCCGATTCGGCACCTGCTTGTGTAATTGCGTTAAACAACGTAGATTTTCCGACGTTCGGAAGCCCTACAATTCCTGCTTTCAAAGCCATGTATATGACAACTCCTCATTGATTACTTGTTCGGTATGGATAATCCTATACATTATATATGACAAACCCCAAGGCATCAAGGAACTTCGCCAATTCGACCAGAGCACCATCCGCTTCCCGAAATCCTCGGTTATTGCGAATGATTCGTTTTGCGTAAATCTTACGTCTGGCTTAGATTATCCGTTTTCAGGTTTACCCTTTGATTTCCTTGTACATGGTCAGATCCGTTACCTCATATCCCATCTTTCGATACAGGCTGCTCGCCCGCACATTATGTCCAAACACATGCAAACCAATGCGATCCACGCCAAGACTCAAGGCTGTCTGTTCAAGCGCCTGCATTGTCTCTGTTCCGTATCCCTTACCACGATGCGCTTCTTCAACTACAATATCGAGCAAAAAGGCATCTTTCCCGCGACGATGATCTGTGGTATTAAACCAGATATACCCCACATTGCCGTCCACAGGATGCACCAGATTGTAGAGATACGCTCCGGGTGTATTCAAGCCTTCAGGCAGATAACGTTCATAAGATTCCTCCGCTAGTTGCTGCGCCTCTTCCTCAGCCCAGGTACCCGCTTCTACTTTTTCCTGTGCAAAATCCTTAATCGATCGAATGCGAAAACTCGCATAATCTTCCTGATTCATTGGAGAAAGTTCCAACTTATTTCCCTCCTCATTTGAGTGTTCTATGTATGATCTCTGTGCACTCTTTTATGCATTACTATATCGTATTGTATCTCGTTATCCAGCTTAGTGCTTGAAGTTATTCTGACGATTTAAATTTGAGAATGTCACCGTGAAAGAGCAATGTATGTAATAACGATATTTCGCTACGTGAACTATGTTAAAATATAGGGGCGAGCGACCCGCCAAAGTTTCTCGCCCAAAGTCGATTGAATTATTCCATCGGCTTTTTTATTTTAAGCTGATTGTATTGATTAATTAGATCATCCAGGACCATAGATTGCTGTATAACATGAGGATGAAGCAGATCTCTATAGTTCATCTTGAGTTGATAGAGCTTTTGTCTCGCTGCTTCGATCTGCAACTTGAGCTCGCCACAATCCATATTCACCCCTCCCTGTTGTAACATTCTAGTCCATTCTGCTAATTAGTAGGAAATCAGGCGAACTCCAACACGAAAAAGCTCCCTTCAAAGTAGACAATTCACCATTCTACTTGAGGGAGCAGCTTATATTAAATTCAGAAATGCTGGTTAACTTCCCATGCCATGACCATTAGTTGTCATGATTACTGGACGGTCTTTTTCAACGGGTATGGGTTGAGTAGTAGGAACAACTACGCCTACTGCGATACTGCATGTAACTATCAATACTGCCAATTTCATCTTCATTCGTCATCAAACCTCCCGAAGCAATTTTTTGTATCGTAGTTTAGCTTCTTCAACTGCAAAATACCGAAATTCTTCAAATATTTTTATACACTCTAGAATACTATCTTTATTCTTGATTTTAATTACAAAATCCAAACCGTTAAGAATCAACTCAAATCCTCTGTTATAATCTTGATGTTTTAAATAGTATGTACCTAGGCCCACAAGCAAAGTACCATATTGATCATTCGTATATTGCTCGCTGATTTTTCCAATACGGCTGCTCTGTTCTTGGTACATGAAATACGCGTCATATGTTTCAAGAACTGAATCAATGTTGATATCAGACCGATTTGCCGCATTCACAATTGCACATAAAGCAGGAAAGATCTCATTTTCTCTCTCTGAGATGTAGTTCATATAACTTTGGATAACCTCTGTTTGACCTGACATTAGTTCATATAGATACCGGTTGCCTTCTGCCCATTCCTCGAACTGACGAATAACAACGGTTTCCTCTTCGCTCGGATCATTTACCCAACTATAATCGGTGTACAAAGAGACATATTGAAGCGCTTTTTCATATTCTTCATAATAGAAACAAGCCTCTCCAAGCGCCAAATATGCGTACAAAACGTAAAAAACATACTGCTTTTTAGGTTTACCCTCCGCTGCTCTCACTGTTTTATACGACTCATAATGGATCATTGCTTTTACCTTTAACTTGTCAGCAAGATTCTTCACCTTATCCCATCGGCGTAACGAAGCATACACATTAATCAAATCGTTCAATCCATCCAGCTGGTAGTGCTCATCAAGCCGATCTACAAAAAACTCAAACTGCGTAGCAAGTGTAAGATTGCTCAACTGATCCTTGGAAAGCCCGATTGTGAACAAACGATACTGACTTAGAGCCAACCGTTCAGAATGTTGCATTTTCTCACCCTCGGCTACACAAATGTACAAAGGCTTGGCCGCTTCCAACTTCCCTTCACGATATAACTGTTCAGCCAACTCGAACAAAAGCGGTGCATAGGAAAGATTATCCATAATCAGATTAACGGCTTCTTCCATATAATCGACCTTACCGAGTTCGGCACAACGGTATAAAAAAGGCCCAAGTCTTCGCCAATCCGGGCTTGTATGTACAAAACACTCATGTATGTATAATTCATAGAAGTAACCCTCTGTTAGACCCATCCCGGCAGTAAGTCGATCCAATTGCTGCATGCCTATGGGACGCAGCCCGTTCAGCGTACCACTCAACGTCCCTGAGTTAATTCCCGATATCTCAGAGAATTGATTGAGTGTCATATGGCTCGTTTTTAAGTAGTCTGCTAAATGATCACGTATTGTGGCTACTGAGTTCAAAGATACACCACCTTTCCAAGCAAAATTAAGCAATGGTCAATAAAATCATACTATATACCTCAGTTAATTAGCAATATTTTACTTGTAAATATTTAACTATATGTTTAATGGGTTAGATATCTTTTATCTTTTAGGAACTGAAGTTTGATCTACCTTGATATTTATAATGCAAAAAAACCTGCCCAATTTTGTTGAGCAGGTCTTTGTGGAAAATCACCATCAGTTTGATTCAAAATTTTATCATTTATGTTGTATTCCTCAGCCTACGAAATTAAAAACTTTTCTTAAAGAACCTTCCCAATGCAAAACCCACTAATCCGCTAGCATAAACACAAACTATGCTTATTAAAGCAAATACCACATTAGACGGAAGGTCCAGAACGTATCTTATTCCATAAGCAGGCCCCGCCCAAACGATGGACGCAGGAATAAATAGTATTGCTACGTCCAGGTAATAACCCGCAAGGAGCAAAAATACCCCCGTTAACCAAAATAAAGTAGATCGCAGCACAAACTCTTTTCCCTTACTCCTCATACCCAGAACAAACCATACAAGAAGAAATAACAAAGAAGCTATGGCTCGATATAAATTGGGGGGATGGCCTTTTAAATATGAACTAAAATTAATGATAGTAAAGGGAATCACACTCAATAGCATAAGTAACACTTGTTTATATTTACTCATTATATTGCTGTAAGGTAATTAACTTGTTTTTTTGGAGTGATAAGGGTTCCACTGTGCTGATCCAAATATCATTCTTGGTAACGTCCCATTGCGTGTCATTACCAAACACTCTGTAGCTATAGCATTTATAGATATGCTCGACAACACCATCACATCGCATAGAGCTTACCTCATCATACTTGACATAAGTGCTGGCATTATTACTCCACCAACCTTAACGCCGCGCCACCAAACGTGTCGTCTGTTTCAAATCCTCGATCCGCCCTGCACCAATGCCAAACATCACGGTACGCAGCTCAAATTCAACCTGTTCCAACCGCTCATTCAGCGCATCATCCGAAGCGACTGCGGATTCGAGCAGAGATCGGCCAAAACCAGCCAGATCCGCACCGAGCGCGAGGGCTTTGGCCGCATCCACGCCTGTGTACAATCCACCACTACCAATCAAGGCGCCCGCTTGGTTCAGCGCTCTTACTTCCTGAATACACTCCGCTGTGGGAGTGCCCCAGTCGGCAAAAGCTTCAGCTGCCGCCCGGCGAACCGGGTTATTGTTACGGTACTTCTCTACCTGCACCCAGCTTGTACCACCTGCACCGGCGACATCGATAAACGCCACACCCACTTCATACAAGGCTTTCGCCGTCACACCATCGATGCCAAAACCTACTTCTTTTACGCCAACAGGCACGTCTAGCTCGCGACACAAGTGCTCAATCCGTTGAAATAATCCGCTGAAGTTGGTATTACCTTCGGGCTGAAAGACTTCCTGCAACGTGTTCAGATGAAGCACGAGCATGTCCGCACCCGCAATATCTACGGCACGCTGGAAGTCAGCCGTGGTGAAGCCATAGTTCAGCTGCACCGCGCCCAGGTTGGCAATGACCGGGATGTCCGGTGCCCAGCGACGCACATCGAAGGTACTCGCCAGTTCCGGCTGTTCCACGGCAGCCCGGATCGAACCTACGCCGAGCGCCCAGCCTCTGGCGTTCGCTACTCGGGCGAGGCGCTCATTGATGGCGCCTGTTGTTTTGCTTCCACCCGTCATCGAACTGATGAGCAAGGGTGTGCGCACCTTTTTTCCAATAAACGAAGTCTCCAGATGCACCTCTTCAAAATCCAGCTCCGGCAGTGGGTGATGACGAAACGCATACCGTTCCATGCCGCTGGTTACCCCTTCTCCTGCCACATTCTCCTCAAGACAGAGGCGCACGTGTTCCAGCTTCCGTTCTCCCGTAGCCACTTCGGGAAGCAGCCGTTCGCCGGCTCGCTCTTGTTCATTCATGATGAGACCTCCTATGTGAGAATCGTGCGGATCGACAGGATAACCTGCCCGTTCCTTACTTCTATGTATATAAGTCTTTTGCAAAAGACAAAAACATTAATCCTATAGCATTACAGCTTAACTTTATCCAGTATAACGTTCCAATCCAGCTATTGAAAGGATGCCCACAACAAACTTATCCTAAGATATCCGATGCCAACTTCTCACCAACAAGCTGTCCGGACAACGTCACAATCGGGGTTCCATCATCGATTGGAAGAGATGCCGTAGATCGAGCCTTGATGCGCCACCATTATGGTGCAGTAATCCGCTTCACATGACCCATCATCGTACAGGTATCAGGCACATTGAATTGAACAACAGCAACCAACGTGATGATGTTTCCCTTCCAGACACATCGCTAGAACTTCGGGCAGATGCGGATAGATCGGGAACAGATGGAAAAACTGATAAATCGCTGTGAAATCAGCTATGTCATGAAGTGTTCCTGAGCTATCGAAGCCCTGGCTTGCTCTAAAGCATCTCCTGCGTCAACGTTGTCACCCGTGTGGTAATAGAAGTCAGCAAGCACAGAAGGGGGGAGTCTAGCGTTGGCCTCATTACGCCGCAATACATCAGACCGCAAGTCTTCACGCGGCAAATTTCCATATATACGAACAGGGCTCGCCCTATTGGCACTATGGCTCATCGCAATCATGCTCTATCAGACCTACAAACCATTACCACCGGGCATTTCCTATGAAAGTCCAGAGTACCGTGTGGATCAAGTCGAGTTCCTGCATGACCTCACATACCCTTCATCTGACGGACAAATGCAGCATGAACAACAGATCTTCCAGCGCATGCTTCAGATTGTAGAAGAAGCAGAGCAGTATGTCCTGGTGGATATGTTCTTGTTCAACAACTATCAACACAAAGGACAGAACTTCCCACCCGTAAGTACAGAATTCACCGACGCTCTGGTCGCCAAAAAAAATCAGCACCCGGACATGGATATCTGGTTCATTACAGATGAAGTAAATACCAACTATAACTCAGCACCCAATCCGTTGCTGGAACAAATGATACAAGCAGGCATTCACGTGGTCATCACCGATGTGGACCCTTTGCGTGATTCAACTCCGGTATACTCTGCGGTCTGGCGGACCTTCTTCCAATGGTTTGGCCAATCCGGGGATGGCTGGATCAAGAACCTGATGGCCACGGATGGCCCGGATGTAACCTTGCGTTCCTATCTGAAACTGCTTAACGTTAAGGCAAACCATCGCAAAGTTGTTGTTAGTGAAAAGACGGCGATTGTCTCTTCAGGCAATATCCATGATGCGAGTGCCTATCACTCGAACATCGCATTTGAAGTAACGGGTCCGATTATTGGAGATATTCTTCAGTCCGAGCAAGCTGTACTGGATATCTCGGGCGGAGGCCAGGTGCCCGTCTATACAGCTCCTTCCACGGATTCAAATACAGGTGACTTGCGGATTCGTTATTTGACCGAAGGCAAGGTGAATGACACTGTGCTCCACGAGATCAATCAAGCGAATGAAGGGGATATTTTATGGATGGGCATGTTCTATATCGCTTCTCCAAAAGTATTGGAAGCCCTGCTCGAAGCGGCAAAGCGCGGAACCGAGATCCGTCTTGTGCTTGATCCAAATGAAAACGCCTTTGGTCAGGAAAAGATCGGCATCCCGAACCGTCCTGTCGCCGCCGAATTACATGATAAATCCGACGGCAAAATACAGATCCGCTGGTACAACACCACCAAGGAGCAATATCATACCAAAATGATCTATCTTGCCAAAGCAACTGGAGACCATATTGTCCTTGGGGGCTCAACCAACTTCACTCCAAGAAACATGAATGACTACAATCTGGAGAACGATCTATGGGTTGCCGCTCCACCAGACAATAAGTTTACGCTTGATATCGCGAATTATTTTGAGCGTATTTGGAATAATGATGATGCCGAGTTTACACTAAACCTGGATGAGTTTCAGGAAAAGACAACGTTTTTGAAAGGGATTGTATATAAGCTGCAACTGATTCTGGGTTTTACGACCTTCTAATTACCGTAGATTCATATATGTCCTATCCGCCTGTGCTCAAAGTGCAGGCGGATATTTTCATCTTGACAGGCGATGTGAAGTGTGAAAATATAATTACCTAACGACCGTTAGGAAGGTGATTGAATGACTGCACAATCCATTCGGGATGCAGCCCTGTTCCATTTTGCCAGAGACGGCTATGAGGGGGCTTCTCTAAGAGCTATTGCAGATGAAGTCGGGATTAAAAAACCGTCCATATATGCACATTTTAGCTGCAAGGATGACTTATTTTTACACACGCTGGCCTTTGCATTTCAAGAGGTGCAGCGGCACACCCTGGAGTATTTCCGTGATCATGCGGATCTGCCACTGGAGGATAGACTTAAGGGCTTGCTGGCCTGGTTCGAACAAGAATACAATGCCCATGCCTCTGCCCGCTTGATGCTGCGCAATTGTTTTTACCCACCACTTTCCCTGTATAGCGAAGTGATGGATCTGGTATATCCGTTTCTGGACGGAATGGAACGCGCGCTGACCCGCCTGCTGCAAAGGGCGATGCGTAATGGAGATCTGCCGCCGCTTCCCGCGGAACAGGCCGCCATTGCATTCATGACGTTTCTCGACGGTATTACCGTTGAGATTATCTATGGAAGTTCCCGTCGCTACAAGAGACGGTTGGAAGCATCCTGGCCTGTCTTCTGGCATGGCATTCATTATCTGAACGAAGAGGCACAAAGCATTGTGCCGGAAGGAGATTCAGCATCATGAACCGCAACTGGTTATATGTATTTATTGGGGGAATTATTGAGATTGTCTGGGTAAGCGGGCTGAAACATGCTTCGAATGCCTGGGAATGGACTTTGACGGGGATTGCCATCGTGATCAGCTTTGGACTGATCATTGCTGCTTCCAAAAGACTGCCTGTGGGTACGGTGTATGCCGTCTTTACGGGAATTGGTACAGCGGGTACTGTCCTTGCGGAAATGGTACTATTCGGCGAGCCGTTCCGCTTGGCCAAAGTATTGCTCATTGGACTGCTGCTCTGCGGCGTCATCGGACTGAAGCTGGTTACGGATCAGCAAGAAGCCAAGGGAGGTGCTGTATAATGGCTTGGATGGCAATTGTAGGTGCAGGTATATGTGAAATTTTCGGCGTGATCGGTATTAATGGTGCTTCTACTCGCAAAGGATGGCCTTATATCGTTCTGATGCTGGTATCGTTCGTGTTCAGCTTCTCGCTGTTATCCTATGCCATGACATCGATTCCCATGGGCACAGCATATGCCGTGTGGACCGGGATCGGGACGGTCGGCAGTACGTTAACAGGTATGTTCCTGTTCGGTGAGCGAAAAGAAGCGAAGCGTATCTTGTTTATCGCGATGATTTTGGTGGCAGCCGTTGGTCTCAAACTGATCACATAACGGAACAACTAAATTACACTCTATATCTCCGATTGCAGTACCACTTTCCGATCGTTGTTATCGTGTAATTCTTAGCTTCCATTATGATATCTATTAAATTCTGTAATATAAAAAAGACGACTTCGATCAGGAAGTCGTCTTTTTTTGGGAAATGATATAAATAGGGAACCTCTTTATACATTGCTACGTAAGAAAGGATGTCGTCATCATGAAAAAGAGAAGGCTATTGGTACGCATGGGTTCTTATACAGGGATACCCTTCTGATCTTCTTGACCATCTTCTATCTCATCGTTCTTGGGACTACGATTGTACATACAGACTGCAACTTCTTACTTGTTATGCCTACTTCCTAGATTCACCCTCATATCACTATACCGATATCACTTCTTAACCCACTCTCATTTTCCAGTTTACTCCCATTTGAATTCTTTCAACCAGATCGTTTATACTTAGTTTGACCTTAAAGTCAATCAGAGAACTCACAAGTTCCGAATGAGGTGAATGTATCGTTAATGAACCCTATACATGAGATGAATGAGAAGAAAAAACTCATCATTACTACAGCACTCAAGCTATTCTCATCCAAGGGCAGTGCTGCAACATCCATGCAAGAGATTGCAGAATTATGCGGGATGTCCAAGGGCAGCCTCTACATCATGTTCAAATCCAAAGAGGAATTAGAAGCCAGTACTCTGGAGTACTGCATGTACACGCTAATGGACGAGATGACACAGATTGAGCATGAAACTAGCCTTACCTCGCGTGAACGTCTGCAAAAGCAGATCGAGACACTGTTGATCCATGTTGCCGAACTCAAGGAGTTTTTGCGAGTACAGATGCGCAGCATGATGATGGATGATGAACAGCAACGCAAGGAACAATGCCATCCGCTGCAAAGAGATCTGGAGGTCCGTACCTTACATTGGTTTAAGGATAAGCTGGAGGAGCAGTACGGATCGGAGATTGAACCTTATACGATTGACCTTATTTTGCTAACACAGGGGCTGTTCCTCTCCTACGTCAAGATCTGGTTTACGGAGATGCCGTCCCTTACTGTTTCCAAAATGGCAACAAATTTACTGCAAATGATGGACTATGCAGCTCACGGATTCCTTAAGCAGCGACCTTTGCCTTTGATTCCTTTGGAGGACTGGCCTGCCTGGATTACCGAACCCCATCCGGATTCCACGGTGATGCGGCATCCTATTCATATTATCAAGCAAATGCAGGATATCGCTGCCTCCGAATTGCCTGCTGGACAACCGAAGAATGATGCACTTGAAACCATTGCCATTCTCAGGCAGGAGATGATGGAATTCACGCCGCGGCGTGCCATTATTCTGGGCATGATGCACAATCTGGAGAACGTAACTGCCATTCAACCCTTGCACTCCGAGCTTCAGCATATTCTGGATGCCATGTATAGCCGGTTTATCCAAGCTGACTCGTCACACACATAAACAGGAGAAACAGAGAGGAGAAGAAACCATCGTATGAAAGGTATTATTAATTTTTCACTGAACAACAAGTTTGCGATTTGGATTCTGACGATTATCATCTCTTTCGCAGGTTTGTACAGCGGATTGACGATGAAACAAGAGACGATCCCGAACATCAACGTACCGTTTCTGAATGTCACTGCCATTGATCCGGGGGCTGCACCGGAGGGAATTGTTGAGGATGTTACGAAGCCACTGGAAGTAAAACTACGCAATGTGGATGGCGTGAAGACGGTTACCTCCACTTCCATGGAGAATGCAGCATCTATTACACTCGAATTTGATTATGGTACAGATCTGACCAACGCGACGGCAACCGTTCGTGAGGCACTGAATGAAGTACAACTGCCTGACAGTGTGCAGAAGCCGACCATTTCCAAGTTCAGCATTAACTCTTTCCCGGTTGTATCCCTAAGCCTGTCCGACAAGGACGGTGGTGACCTTGAACAATTGACACGACTGGTTGAATCGGATATTCAGCCTGCACTCGAAGATATTGACGGTGTAGCTCAGGTTCAGGTGTCCGGTCAATATGTGAAAGAAGTTCAATTGAAGTTTGATCAAGCCAAAATGGCCGAGCTGGGCCTAACTGAAGATACGGTAAACGGCATCGTTCAAGGTTCATCCATTCGTGTACCCCTTGGACTGTTCGAACTGGATAAATCCCAGAAGGCCGTTGTCGTAGATGGAAACATCATCGACATCGATGATCTGAAAAACCTTGCCATTCCAGTCGTACCCGGCGGTGCCGGAGCTTCCACAGGCAATGGTGCAAATGCAGCCCCTCAAGGCTCTGGAGCACCAACTGGTGAAGCTGGTCAAGGTACCGCTCCTGGCTCTGCACAAGGAACGGACCAGGCTGCAGGGCAGGCTGCTGGCGGCAATGCCAGTGCAGGCAGCCCATCGGGCGCTGCCAACGCACCTGGCATTCCAACTGTAAAACTAAGTGAAATTGCCAAGATCGAAGTCATCGGTCAAGCGGAATCCATTTCCCGGACAGACGGCAAGGAATCGATCGGTATTTCCGTTGTAAAATCCAACGATGCCAACACGGTTGATGTCGTTAACGCAGTCAAAGACAAAGCGGAAGAATTGCAGACGCAGTTCAAAAATGCTGATTTGACTGTACTGCTTGACCAAGGTAAACCGATTCAGGACTCGGTGAACACGATGCTGGGCAAAGCCGTATTTGGCGCCTTGTTTGCCATCCTGATCATCCTGCTGTTCCTGCGTAATATTCGTTCAACCATTATCTCCATTATCTCGATCCCGCTCTCCTTGCTCATGGCATTGACTGCGCTCAATATGATGGATATTACTTTGAACATGATGACGCTGGGTGCCATGACGGTTGCCATTGGACGGGTTGTCGATGACTCCATCGTTGTTATCGAGAACATCTACCGCAGATTAACACTCAAAGGCGAGAAACTGAAAGGCCGTGAACTGGTTCGCGAAGCAACGCGCGAGATGTTTGTTCCTATCCTTTCTTCCACGATCGTAACGATTGCGGTATTCCTGCCACTGGCATTGGTAAGCGGTATGGTGGGCGAACTGTTCCTGCCATTTGCACTGACCATGGTATTCGCCTTGCTGGCATCCCTGATCGTTGCCATTACGATCGTACCGATGCTCGCACATACCCTGTTCCGTAAAGGGTTGAAGAACAAGCAGAATCACGAAGAAAAACCAGGCAAGATGGCAGAAGGTTACAAACGCCTGCTGAACTGGACATTATCACACAAACTCATCACGGTTAGTATCGCAGTGATTCTACTGGTCGGCAGTTTGTTCCTGTACCCGTTTATCGGTGCAAGCTTCTTGCCGGAACAACAGGATAAATACGTGACTATTACGTACAGCCCACAAACCGGAGCTTTGCGTGAAGATGTGGAGAAAGAAGCACTCGTTGCCGAGAAGTGGTTGCTGGAACAACCAGGTCTGGAGAAAATGCAATATTCCATCGGCGGCACGAACCCACTGAGCAGCATGGGTGGCGGTGGCGGAAACTCAGCACTCTTCTATATCGAATATAACGAAGATACAAAAGACTTTGCTCAAGTGAAAGAACAGCTTGTCGAAGGTCTGAAGAAGGAAGTTACCGTAGGAACCTGGAATGAGCTCGACATGTCCGGCGGTCTGGGTGGCAGCGGCCTGAGCCTCTCCATCTATGGCGATAATGTAGAGCAACTCAAACCTGTATCGGATGAAATTCTGAAACTGGTTGAAGCGGATACGGATAATTTTGAAAAAGCAGATACTACACTCGCTGACACCTACGGGCAGTATACGCTCGTGGCAGATCAAGAGAAACTAAGTTCCCTGGGTCTGACTGCAGGCCAATTGGCTATGACACTGAGCCCGGCACGGGAACGTCCTGTGCTCACAGAAGTCGATATCGATAACAAAACGTATAAAGTATATGTAGAGACGGACAACAAAACATTCAGCAGTATTGATGAGATTGAGGATGAGACCGTCACTTCACCGCTTGGCATCGAAGTGCCAATCAAAGATGTTGCCAAAGTGGAAGAAGGTACGTCCCCGAACTCCATCATGCAAATTGATGGTAAGGTTGTTGTACAAGTGACAGCCAACATCCTGGCTTCCGATGTACAGAAAGCTTCGAGCAACTTACAGGCTGAGATCGACAAGCTGGATATGCCTGATGGCGTTGAAGTGAAGTTCGGCGGTACAACCGAACAGATTAATGATACCTTTACTCAACTGGGTCTCGCCATGCTGGCAGCCATCGCCATTGTATACTTCGTGCTCGTTGTTACATTCGGCGGCGGATTGGCACCATTCGCAATCCTGTTCTCCCTGCCATTTACGGTTATTGGTATTATGGTCGGCTTGTTCATCGCTGGTGGTACGCTGGATGTCTCCGCCATGATGGGTGGACTGATGCTTATCGGAATCGTCGTCACCAACGCCATCGTGTTGATCGACCGTGTTATTCACAAGGAAAAAGAGGGTATGCCTACCCGTGAAGCCTTGCTGGAAGCCGGTGCAACTCGTCTGCGTCCAATTCTGATGACAGCTCTCGCAACGATCGGTGCCCTGTTGCCACTGGTAACGGGTCTCGAAGAAAGTGCGGGTATCATCTCGAAAGGTCTCGGAATTACCGTAATCGGCGGTCTGATCAGCTCCACGCTGCTCACACTGGTTATCGTACCGATTGTGTATGAGTTCCTGATGAAATTTAAAAAGAAAAGAATCGAAGATTAAGAAGTAGAGAGTCTTTCTCATGTAACGGTTCGAGTACAACTTAAATACAGACGATACTCTCCAACCTCTCGCCCCTTAGCACATAATTGGAATGATTAAATTCCGATATGATGCTAAGGGGCTTTTTTTATGTAAATTCACACGAGACATAGACTGACATAGCAATGCTTCATTTTAATCAAAATCACAAAAAGTGCAGACTCGTTTGTCATTTGGAACAAATGAACGTGAGGTTTCAGCCCATCTGCTGTAAATAGACTTATAATATGAATTAATTATGTAAGCTGACGGATTCCATTACTCCAGATAGATCACATGTTATTGGGGAAGGACGGTGGTTGTGTGGGGGAGACAATGCTTCATATTCAGATCAGAGACATGCTAAAACGTCCCGTATTTCGCAAGGCAGAAGTCCTGGCCAGTGAACGCGCACTGGAGCGATATGTTCGCTGGGTTCATATCATGGAAGTTCCCGAGGTCGGGGACTTGCTCAATGGCGGGGAATTGGTACTGACGACAGGCATTGGCTGGCAGGATGGTGAGCAGCATGGCCTGTCTTTTCTACGTCAGTTAATTGCACGTGGGGCTGCCGGACTCTGTATGGAACTGGGGGATCACACCAAGTCGCAGCTCGGGGCTATGAAAGAAATTGCAGTCGCAGCAGATTTCCCGCTGATCTGGTTTCACGAACAAGTCCGTTATATTGATATTACGCAAGATCTGCATTTTACCCTGATTCGCAGTCATCAGCGGATGATTGCCGAACTCGACAGTCTCACCACCTCGTTTAACCAACTTCTTCTGAATGGAGACGGGGTACAACCCCTACTTCGATTATTGTCACGTACAACCGGATATGCCGTGGCATTATATCCACTTGAAGGGGAAGCAAGTGCAGTTCCCTATTGCCCTCCAGAGCAGCTGGAGACTCGTCGGCAGGATTGGTTTTTGCAGCGAGGTCATTCGGAGCGAGAGGATACTACAGCGTTAAAAGCATACACAGATAACACATTGCATGCGTTCAGCATGCCTGTTCAGGCGTTGGATTACACCTTTGCCGATCTTGTGCTCATGCGTCACAAACTGCCGGATCACGATTCAAGCATACCGATCAAACCCTCGGATGAATTCGTCATTCAGGCACTGGAACGTTGCGCAGCTGCGATTGCCCAGGACTGGATGCGAACCAAGTACATGGAAGAAAAACGTCGCTACAAAGAAGATATGTGGGTCATTGACTGGCTTAACGGACATCACTCCACGAAGGAAATCCATGAATATGTATCCACCGTTAATCCCCTTCTCGCAACAGGCAAAGCCACCATTATCTTATTCGATAGCAACCCCGCCTACACAGACAGCCTCAGACTTCAGAAGTTATTGATACAACGCAACATCGTCGCCCGGTCGGTATTTGCACGGGAGAACTTCACCCTCTACAGCACGGTTCTGAACCATCAGATCATTCTTATCATTCTCGACCCACTACCCGGATCTCAGCGCAAAAGCAGTCTATGGCGCTGCATCGAACAGCTGCAGCAGCACGAGCAGGAACAGACCCACCGCCTCTTCTCAGGCCTGTTCGGTATCGGTCATAGCTGCGCGGATCTCTCCCGTCTCAAGGATAGCCTGGAGTCCGCGAAGGAGACACTGCGGATTCAGAAGGACATCGGCGTGATGCAGCAGCCCTTTTACAGTAACCTTCATTGTTACCGTATCATTGCCAGCTTGAAGCAGAGCGGTAATCTGGATGACTTCATCGAAGAATATCTGGGGCCGCTCATCCGTTACGATGCAGAGAAAGGAGGTCAGCTGCTACGTACGCTCAAGCAATATTTGGTCCTGTGCTGCTCCAAGCAAGAGACGGCCACCGCGCTATATATCGTTAGACAGACGCTGTATCACCGTTTGGACAAAATCGAAGCCCTTTTGGGAGAAGACTATATCCTCCCCGAGAAAAGGGTTGCGATCGAACTTGCCATCTACGCCTATGAGTACGTTCATGGGCCAATCGCATGAAGAACTCCAGCATGGTCTAAGCTCCCCGCTGCTCCTGAAGCTGGCGAATCAGGATGTGACTGAACCACTTCCGTCCAGACGCCGTGCCCACGTATTGCTCTTGTTTCTCTTCGGGAAGATCCGGGTGCCCCCATATAACGTGAGCACCCTCCAGATGTTCCCGTACCGCATAGATCCGATAACCCTGTGCAACCATTCGCTCTATGGCGATCCTCTCCGCTTCAAACACATCATGATCCGACATTAGCTTCTCCCTCCATTCAATGCCGTCACGGGCTGTTTCATCGGGATAGGTGTACCTGCATCATATTTATCACGCTTCACATACCGCCCCGCCCCTGCCAATCCGGCAAATTGCCGATCTCGAATGACATATTCCCCGCGGCACAACACCGTCACCGGACAACCCTGTACCTGCATGCCTTCAAATGCACTATAATCCACGTTCATATGATGCGTATCTGCCGAGATCACTCTGGAGATGGATGGGTCAAAAATAACGATATCCGCATCTGTCCCTACGGCCAGAGTGCCTTTCTGCGGAAATAACCCAAATAACTTGCTCGCTCTTGTCGAACATAGATCGACCCACTGATTCAGCGTAATCCTTCCTTTGACTACACCTTCCGAATACAGAATGCTGAGGCGATCTTCAATGACAGGCCCCCCGTTCGGAATTTTGCTGAAATCATCCTTGCCCAGGTCCTTCTGCCCTTTGAAATTAAACGAACAATGATCAGAGCCAATCGTCTGCAACTGACCGCTTTTCAGTGCGTTCCAGAGTACTTCCTGATGAGCAGCTTCCCGGAGCGGTGGTGACCAGACATACTTCGCACCCTCGAAGTCCGGCTGATCCATAATCGACTGATCCAGTGTCAAATACTGCGGACAGGTTTCCCCCCAGATCCGATAGCCCATCTCACGCATGCGTGCGATCTGCTCCACCGCTTCCGCACAGGTCACGTGCACCACATACAACTGCGAATCCGCAAGTGCAGCCAGACGAGCCGCACGTCCTGTCGCTTCTCCCTCCAGCATGGATGGACGAGTCAGCGCATGGTGAATTGGCTCTGTGCGCCCTTCGGCGAGCGCCTGTCGCACCAGCAGATCAATGACATCCCCATTCTCGGCATGCACCATGACGAGTGCGCCATACTCTTTTGCCTTCTGCAACGTCTGGAAGAGAATCCCGTCATCCGCCTGGAACTGGTTTTTGTAAGCCATGAACACCTTGAAGGATGACACACCCTCTTCTTCAATAATCTGCGGCAGCTCTTCCAGCACCTGATCATTCATCTCGCCAATCATGAGATGGAACCCGTAATCGATGGCGGCTTTCCCCTCGGCTTTGGCATGCCACTCTCGGAGAGATTCGATTAATGGACGGCCTTTTTGTGTCAGGCAGAAATCAATGATCGTCGTTGTACCGCCAAAGGCTGCTGCTGCCGTTCCTGTCGCAAAATCATCTGCGGTTACCGTTCCACCGAATGGCATATCCAGATGCGTATGCGGATCGATCCCGCCAGGAATGACGTAACAGCCGGAAGCGTCCACGACTTCCGTTTGTTCGTCCGGGACAAGCCCGATGCCAATCTGTGTGATTTTACCCTTTTCGATCAACATATCTGCTTCAAAGGTATCCGATGCTGTGACCAACACACCATTACGAATCAATTTGCGGGTACTCATGATATCGCCTCCTTGGTTGATTGATCTCTAACCGATTGCAACATCGCAATCGCAGACTGACGTTCATTCCAGGTTACAGGTTCCTGCTCAGGCACAAGCTCAACCATCTCAATCGCCCCATCCACTGGGCAGACGATCGAACACAGATTACAGCCAACACAATCCTCTTCCACCACTTCCAGATAGGAACCGGATGGGTCGGTCAACATATCAATACACTGATGCGAGGTGTCCTCACACGCAATATGGCATTTGTTGCAATTGATGCAGACATCGCGGTTGATGCGGGCGACCACTTTGTAGTTCAGATCGAGATTGCCCCAATCCGAATAACGCGGAACCGTCTGACCTACCAATTCTGCTACACTGCTCAAACCCTTTTCCTCCAAATAATCATTCAGGCCATCAATCATGTCCTCCACAATGCGAAATCCGTGATGCATCGCTGCGGTACATACTTGAACCCCTGTAGCACCCATGAGCAAAAACTCTGCCGTGTCCCGCCAGTCGGATACGCCACCAATCCCTGAGATCGGTACACCTACTTCAGGATTACGCGCACACTCAGCAACCATGTTCAGGGCAATTGGTTTCACCGCTGGACCACAATACCCACCATGTGCTCCTTTGCCGCCCACATGCGGCACGGTATTCCACGAATCCAGATCCACACCTGCAAGAGAGTTAATCGTATTAATGAGGGAGATCGCATCCGCGCCGCCGCGGACAGCTGCCCGGGCGGTCGCTGTAATATCCGTGATATTCGGCGTGAGCTTCACAATAACTGGAGTGGTCGCCACTTCCTTCACCCACATCGTCTGCAGCTCCACCAGGTCAGGCTGTTGACCGGAGGCAGCTCCCATGCCCCGTTCGGCCATGCCATGCGGACAGCCAAAGTTCAGTTCCAAGCCGTCCACACCGACGGCCTCCACCTTTTTCACAATCTCATGCCACTTCTCCCGCGTAGGTTCCACCATCAGTGATGCCAAAACCGCACGATCCGGGAAGCGCTTCTTGGTCTCGGCAATCTCTCGCAGATTCACTTCCAGCGGACGATCGGATATCAATTCAATATTGTTAAACCCTGCTACCCGCTGCCCGCCAAAATGCACTGCCGCAAAACGGGAGGATGTATTGATAATCGGCTCACCCAGCGTCTTCCACACCGCACCGCCCCAACCCGCTTCGAATGCACGCTGAACCTGATACCCTGTATTGGTCGGTGGTGCAGAAGCCAGCCAGAATGGATTGGGTGATCGAATACCTGCCAGATTAATGGATAAGTCAGCCATAACGATCCCTCCTTGGTGTTGTTTGAACTTGCAGTCTGCCGCTTACGGCGCGGAAGATACTTAAACGTACAGTTTGTTGCCCGTGCATTGTATAGGGCCTGCTCATGCCGTCTCTTCCACCTGCCCAGGCAACGCCTTCATAACTGCGGCGGCAGCCAGCTTACCCTGCTGTGCAGCCGAGACAACCATCGCTTCACCCTGGCCCTGACCAAAAATAACATCGCCTGCTGCATAGATCTGAGGGTGTGAGGTACGGTACGAATGCGGCTCGATCTCGACAACACCCCCGTGGTGACGCAGCCCAAACGCTTCAATTAATGGTAATAGACGATGCTGCCCAATCGCCCGGATGACCGTATCACATTCGATCATGAACTCCGATCCCTCCACAGGCACGGGCAACGCACGCCCACCCCCAGGCTGGGTAACTAGCTCCATTTTCACACATTCCACAGCTTGAACCCGACCGTTCTCGTCTCCAATGATACGCTGCGGCATCGTAAACCAGCGGAACTCCACACCTTCCTGCTTGGCAAACATATATTCAAACGCATACGCCGTCATCTGGCTTTCCCCGCGCCGATATAACATCTGCACCCGCTCGGCACCAAGACGTACCGAACTGGTTGCTGCATCTACCGCCGTATTGCCCGCGCCAATAACGGCAACCTTCAGACCATTCAGCGCGGGCGGAACCCCCTGCTTCGTGGACTCGACCAGTTCAATTGCATCATAGACACCTTCCAGTGTCTCACCTTCAATGCCCAGCATAGGTACCGCACCCATGCCACATGCCAGAATGACTGCTTCATGCTGTTCCAGCAACTCCGAAGCAGGAATATCCACACCGATGCGCACCCCATATCGGATCTGCACACCTAGTGCCTCTACCTGCTCCACTTCCCACAGCGCAATCGATTCGGGCAGACGGAAAGATACGATGCCGTACGTGTTCAGCCCGCCGCCCTTGGGCTTTGCTTCGTAGATCGTCACCTCATAACCTGCGCGCCCCAGTTCACGTGCAGCCGACAGTCCCGCAGGACCCGCTCCCACAACAGCAACGTTTCTCCCATTGGCAGGTGCTGCCTGGAATAACGGCTCGTTCTTCGCTCGAGCCCAATCAGTGGCGTAACGCTGTAAGTCACCTATTCGAATCGGCTTCGACGATTCGTTTAGTACACATGCGCCTTCACATAACTCTTCTGTGGGGCATACACGTGCGCAGCTGGCTCCAACCGGATTCGCATCCATGATGGTGCGGGCCGATCCTTTCAGGTGCCCTGTCGATATTTTGCTAATAAACGAAGGGATATTAATGTCGGTTGGACAAGCCTTGATACAAGGTGCATCGTAACAGTACAGACAGCGGTTCGACTCCTCCATGGCTTCCTTTCCTGTTATGGCGGGTTTCATCTCGGCAAAACGACTCTCCCACCCATAATCGGATAACGTTGTTCCTGAGCTGTTCATCAATGTCATGCACCTCCTGAAGTTTGATCCGGGCTAGCTTCCAGCTACTTCACAGACGAACCAGATGTTCGTACGTTTCCGGCCTGCGATCCCGGTAGAATTGCCACACATTACGCACCTCACGAATCATCTCCGTATCCATCTCGCCAATAACGACCTCATCCTGATCCCGGCTGCCTATCGCTACCATTCTGCCTCGCGGGTCTACCAAGTACGACTGTCCGTAAAATTCACCCATATTCCATGGCGCTTCCACACCGACCCGGTTGATGGCTGCAACATAATAGCCGTTAGCTACCGCGTGAGCAGGCTGTTCCAGTTTCCACAGATATTCCGATGTACCCGCAACTGTTGCGGACGGATTGAACACAATTTCTGCCCCCGCGAGCCCGAGCAATCGTGCACCTTCCGGAAAATGACGATCATAACAGATGTACACGCCGACTCTGGCGTAGGCCGTATCAAATACCGGATAGCCGAGGTTGCCTGGTTTGAAATAATACTTTTCCCAGAACCCATTCGTGCCCTCACCCGCTTCCACATGCGGGATATGATGTTTGCGATATTTGCCCAGATATGAACCATCCGCATCAATGACGGCTGCCGTATTGTAATACGAAGCAATGCCCTCCACCTCGTACACGGGTAAAACAATCACCACCGCAAGCTCCTTCGCCAGCTCCTGAAAACGTCTGGTCGTTGGCCCTTCCGGGACTGGTTCAGCGGATGCATACCATTTGGGATTCTGCTCTGTGCAAAAATACGGGCCATAGAATACTTCCTGCAACCCGATGATCTTGGCCCCTCTTGCAGCAGCTTCACGGACCAGCGCAATGTGCTTCTGAACCGCAGCCTCTTTGTGCACCTCAACGGGAGCCGAACCTTCGATTTCATGAGAAGCCTGGATTAATCCGATGTTGATTTTGCTCATAACGTCACAACGCCTCCTCAGGTAAAATGATTGGTTGGTTCATTCCACTGCACATCCTCCGAATGGTGCGATACAACACTTCCGTGCCGAGTCCAATATCCTCCGGGGAAGAATATTCGCTGGGATGATGACTGATGCCGTCCTTGCTACGGACAAAAATCATGCCATAATCACACACAAGCGAAAGGGCCAACGCATCATGGAACGGACCACTCATCAGTTCGGGCAAAGGAAACCCGATCTCTTCCGCGGATGAACGAATCACCGACATGATCGGCTCTGCACAATACCGCGGCTCACTGTTCGTATCCTCTGTCAGCGAGTAAGTTAGACCATATCGGAAACTCATGTCTTCCAAAATGTTCATCAATCGGGCTTCAAGCCGGTTCCTGCGTTCCATCTCCATATCTCGCAAATCCACCGTGAAGCTGACTTCCTCCGGAATGATATTCCGTGAGTCTGGAAATACCCTCAGACTTCCCACTGTACCTACGGTTGGAGCTTCCGGGTCTTCTCTCACAATATCGTCAAAAGCCGCAATGACTTTGGCGCTGCCTACCAAAGCATCATGCCGCATCCCCATCGGAACGGAGCCAGCATGACCCGCCATGCCTTTCATCGTCACTGTAAGCCACAGCGGGCCCGAGATGCCTGTCACCAGACCTACAGGAGCATTCAGCGCTTCCAGCACCGGTCCCTGCTCAATGTGCAGCTCCAGATAACTGCCAATGGAACCTGGCGGGTAGACCGCTTCTTCAAAATCCGAAGGAGAACAGCCAAAGGCTTCCAGCGCCTCCCGGCGGGTCACTCCGTTTTTATCCTGCCGTTCCAGTTCGCCCTCTTCCAACTGACCGGTAATGCCACGTGAGCCGAACAGGCCTTTGTTAAAACGGGAACCTTCTTCATCGCAAAAGGCAATCACCTCAATCGGCATACGGGGCTGAATGCCATTTTCGATCAGGCATTGCACGGCTTCGAGTGCACCGAGCACACCGATCGCTCCATCATATCGACCGCCGTAGGGCTGGGAGTCGATGTGGGAACCAATCATGAGGATTGGCAGCGCCTGATCCGCACCTTCCAGACGACCAATCAGATTGCCGAAGGGATCAAGTCGTGTCGTCAGACCG
Source organism: Paenibacillus sp. Z3-2 (assembly GCF_054161325.1). Classification (NCBI taxonomy): domain Bacteria; kingdom Bacillati; phylum Bacillota; class Bacilli; order Caryophanales; family Paenibacillaceae; genus Paenibacillus; species Paenibacillus sp. Z3-2. The sequence goes on from NZ_CP096397.1 coordinate 6,024,501, forward strand.
GCCTTTTCCATCCAGAGACGAACCTGAATGATGCCGTCCATATCTTCTGGCGTCAGGGCAAGTCGGCAGACACCTGTCTCTGCGATTCGTCCAATCTGTGACAACTGCTCAATTCGCTCATTTAAGCGAAGCTGATTAATGAGTTTGCCTGTCGTGGTCTGCATCCTCCCTCGCCTCCTTGTGTGTTATCCATCTATGGCAACTAACCTGCGTCCAGGCTGCGTAGCGCAACGAGCAAACTTCCAGCGATCAGATCCAACTCTTCCTCGGTGGTGACAAACGGCGGAGAGATCGTCAATATGTTCGCGAACCCGGGTACGGTATCGCCGTTCTTGCCAATCAGGATGCCGTCCCTTTTACAACTGGCGAGTACCTTCATTACCTTATCCGCCTCCGCAGGAGAACCGTCTGCTTCAATCAACTCAATGCCACAGGCGAATCCGAATGAACGGATATCCCCCACGACAGGCAGCTCCAACAATGGCTCCAGCTTCTCACGAAGCAGGTATCCCAGTTCTTCCGCCCGGCTGACCAGATTCTCTCGTTCAAGAATCTCCAGATTCGCCAGTGCCACCCGGCAGGACACGGGATTCCCGCCAAAGGTATTCACATGCCGAAAGTGTGCATCCGGTCCGGGCTCCCGGAACGTGTCATACAGATTAGCTCGCACGGCCGTTGCCGATAGCGGTGAATACGCACTGGTCATGCCTTTCGCCATCGTCACAATATCTGGCTGTACGCCATAGTTCTGATGACCAAATTTCTGCCCCGAGCGGCCAAAACCGCAGATTACCTCATCTACAATGAGCAGCACGCCATAGCGCTGACAGATCTCTTGCACGGTACGCATATAATCCGGTGGTGGAACAATCATGCCGCCCCCAGTGATGACTGGTTCCATAATTACTGCGGCAACTGTCTCAGGACCTTCCCAACGAATCACCTCTTCATAGATGGTTGCACATTCGAGTCCGCATCCATCCTTGTTTCGTCCAAACGGACAGCGGTAACAATATGGTGGTGGAACATGAGAGAAACCTACGCCGAGCGGCTCGTATTTGATCTTGCGGGCGGCTTGCCCGGTGGCGCCCAGCGCTCCCATGGAGTTGCCGTGATACGCACGGTGACGGGAGATGAATTTGTGACGAGTAGGCTCACCATTCTGATGGTGGTACTGGCGGGCTATTTTGAAAGCCACCTCATTCGCATCTGAACCTGAGTTGGAGAAGAATATTCGATACTCCCCCTCCAGCCAGTCATTCAGCTTCTCCGCCAGCAAAATCGCCGGTTCGTGACTCTGCGTCATCGGTACATAAGCGAGTGCTTTCATCTGTTCGTATGCACTTCTCGCTATCTCCTCACGGCCATGCCCCACATTCACACACCACAGTCCAGACATCGCATCCAGATATCGCGTACCATCCTGATCGGCGATCCAGCTGCCCTCCCCGCTTACTGCAATCATCGGATGATCGTTATGAGGCGAGATGTGATGCCATACGTATTTGCGATCTTTCTCCAGCCATTCTTCCTTCGTACCGCCAAGCGGCTGAGGCTGCTGATCCACAGAACTCATTCGTCATCCTCCTCCGCACACTTATTTCACCGCTTCTTCATAAATGCTTTTCTCCAGCGCTTCATCCAGGTTGGCGGCTTTTTTGATCAGGCCATAGTTCAGTGCAATGTCCGCTGTTCGAGTAAACGACTCATCCACAAAACTGCCGACTTGCTGCTCCGTAAACCCTTCCGGTCGAATCAGCTTCGCAATCTCTTCCAGCATTGTTACCTGATGTTCACGAGTGGTGCTGCCATCCGTCACATTACTCATCACGATATTCACCGTCTCATCCTGTTCATCAATGGCATAGTTCCAGCCTTTCAAAATGGCACGGGTCACTTTGACCGCAAGCTCACGGTTGCTGTCTACCCAATCCTTCTTGGCAATCAGCGTATCCTCCAGCATGCCAACACCGGCATCTTCAATGTTGAACACATCCAGATCGGATTCTTTCGTTCCACTTTCCAGCACCACGTGATATTCGTTATAGATCGTCGCCGTAGCCACATCCACCTGATCGTTGAAAAACTGATCCATCGTGAATCCCTGCTTCACCAGTTCAATATCTTTCTTCGGGTCCAGGCCATTCTTCTCCATGAACGCGAGGACCTGAAATTGCTGACTGCCGAACCAGGTACTGACCTTCTTTCCTTTCATCTGAGCGGGATCGGTAATGCCCAAGGACTTCTTGGCAATCAAACGATAGCTGCTCTTCTGTGAGATCTGGGCGAGCGAGACGAGTGGCAGGCCGTTATCCCGGCTGACCAGCAGACTGTCTACACCCGTAATGCCCACATCGGCCGCGCCATTGACCACCTGCTGCTCAATCACGATATCCGGACCACCCGGAATAATCTCGGCATCAATGCCTTCATCTGCAAAAAAGCCTTTTTCCTTCGCTGCATAGATCCCGGCAAACTGAGCCTGCGGCACCCATTTCAGCTGAATTTTCACTTTGGTTAAGGGTTGATCTGCTTCTCCCGCCCCTCCTGAACTCGCAGCGGCAGGCTCAGCCGCCGGCTCGGACTTCGTAGAACATGCGCCCAGCATCGTAACAACCAACAGGACCAATAACAGCAAACCCGGCTTCAACGTTTTGTACATGTACAGAACAACCCCCTGTTTATATACGATTTTTCAATCAGGTATTACGATCTATGGTTGGTACCCTGATGAACGTTATTGATCTGTGCGTGCACGATTCCACGGAATGAGTCGCTTTTCTGCCAGGACAACCGCTTCATACAACACAATGCCGAGCGCGGCGGCGATGACAATGCAGGACCAGGCCAAAGGCATGTTCGCCAGTCGAATCTGATCCGAGAGCAAGTACCCGAGCCCCTGGGAGGCGATGAAAAATTCACCCACAATGGCCCCGATAATACTCGTCGACATGTTGATCTTTAGACCGGCGAAGAGGGAAGGCAGGGCATGAGGCAGTCTCAGCTTCCAAAAAAACTGCATCCTGCTCGCAGCAAGGCCACTCAGCAGATCACTGTACTGCGGCTGAATTGAAGTCAGCCCTTTGAACAGGCTGACAGCCATGGCTGCCATCGTAATCACCGTGACAACAGCAATACGGGACCAGATCCCGTCACCGAACCAATTGTTCATAATCGGGGCAAGGGCCACGATGGGGACCGCGTTCAGCGCAGACAAAACCGTAACCGCCGCCCTGCCGCTTGTGGGAAAGAACGATGCACCCGCTGCCGCCATAGCGCCTAGCAGGGAACCGAGCAGGAAGCCACCCAGCATTTCGGTTCCGCTGTACATCGCGTAACGAAAGAGCATATTGGCATTTTCCTGTATGGATGCCGCAATCGCGGAAGGCACAGGCAGCTGGTAGCTTTCCAGCGAGAATATCCAATGAAACAACCTGAGCTGCCAGAGGGCGAGAAACAACACACCCGCAACCCAAGGAAGCATACTCAGTGCAACCGATCGTCCGCGAACGCCAGAGCCCGATCTGGCCTTTCCGGCTTGTCCCCGTTGTCCATGAATTTCCGATCCTGGGACAGCTGCCGTCTGTGAAGCATTGAGGGTCGTAGCCGCGCCAGTTACAGCAGCAATCGCCACACCTTCATCACTTTTCCGGCTCAACACGCTACCTTCACTCATGTGACACGACCTCCCTTGGCCCTGAACTCAGGCTGCCAGGGGGTCAGCCAACGTTCAGCCAGACTGATGGCCAGATACGAGATCAGGCCAATACCGATGCTAAGCATGATGGTGGCCCAGAACATGCCAACTTGGGCATGGCCGTAATATAACGAACTGACCATCAGGACGCCGAGTCCGTCGGGAGCCCCCATCAACTCCACAACGATGGAGGAGGTTACCGCCAGCGGAGCAGCTATTTTCAACCCGGAAAATAGTCCGGGCAGTGCTGAGGGCAGCAGACATTTGATATAACGCGCGGTCAGTGAAGCTCCACAGGAGCGCATAAGTTCCAGGTGCTCTGGTGCTGCACTTTTCAATCCTTTCAAGGTATGGATGATGATCGGGAAGAAGCTGACATACGCCGCCATAACAATCCGTGCCCACTCTGCGTTGTGGATGATGCCGTACACAATCGGTGCGAGACCAATGACCGGAACCATCTGTGAGGAGACTACATATGGCGATAACGTGCGCTCCAGCCAGACAGCTGCGCTCATGAGCAGCGCCAGCCCCAGACCCAGCAGCGTTCCCCCTGCAAAACCAATGGCTGCATTGCCAAAGGTGACAGCCCCCTGCTCTGCCAGCGTACCCGAGTAACGAAACAGTGCTGCAAGGACATCGTGCAGATAAGGAAGGCGAGACGCGGCCTGCTGAGGTGACAGGAACAGTTGGAGCAACCAGGCGACTCCTTCCCACAACACCAATATGCCCATAATCCAGATGACGACCCAGGAGCGATAGCCCGGTTTAAAGAATCGCAGGGACATGAGACTCATCACGCTCCTCGTAAAAGCAATTGCGAATGGTCGTGATCATGCGATAGAAAGCTTCTGTTTCTCTTAGTTCACTATGACGTTCGGAAGGCAGGTTGACGGAATGAATGGAATGTACTTGACCCGGATGCGCCGAGAGTACGATGATTCGATCGGACAGAAATACGGCTTCAGGGATGCTGTGTGTGACAAAGAGGAAGGTCTTGCCTGTCGAGCGTTTGATCTCAAGCAGCTCTAATTGAAGCTTTTCTTTGGTGAATTCGTCCAGGGCGGAAAAGGGTTCATCCATGAGCAGCAATGGCGGATCAAGCGCAAGGGCACGTGCAATGGATACACGTTGCTGCATCCCGCCACTGAGCTGCCATGGATAATGGTCGGCGAAGCGGGTTAGCCCTACCATTTCAAGCAGTTCACCGCTAACGCGGCGGCACTCCTTCCGGCGAGTACCGAGCAGCTCCAAGGGCAATTCCACATTGTGACGCACCGTGCGCCAATCGAACAAGGCTGGTGTCTGGAAAACGATGCCAAACTGCCGCTGTAGCCGGGCCCGCTCCGGCTCCTGACCTGCAATGCGAACGGTGCCTGAGGTGGGCTGAAGTAGATCACCCACCAGCCGGAGCAAGGTCGACTTGCCACAGCCGGAAGGGCCCAGCAGGGAGACAAACTCATTGGACTGGATCTGGAATGTAACATCCGACAAGGCAGTGACTTGTTGTGTCCCTGTGCCGAAGACAACGGACACATGATCGACATCAATATGGCAGGCTTCGGGGACTGTAGCTGAGGATATGGAGGACATGGGCATTCTCCTTTGTGGGAAGTTGTTTGCATTGCACACCAAGGCTGAATGGGAGGTTTATATACGCGAACGTAACAGGTTTTGCTTGTTAGATAATACTATATCGCTTTGGGCGGGGATTACATTATACAGTGTGTTTTGAGTATGGGCCTGTTCATGTTACACAATGTAAAATGAGATAGTTTCTCAGAGGAATTCATGTGAGTTTACTTAAAATATAGCTAACATGTATTTCACCTAACAATAGCGTACGTTCATTTGTATTTATTGAATGAATATTCGGAAAATATGACATATCCCCTCGTATTCTTGTACGTTTTCTTGTATAAAGATTGATATAGAGAATCCAGAAATCGGGGTGGTCATGATGTTTGATTGGCTGGGATGGAGAAAAGGATTGCCGCTGTGGCGATCGTATCGATTGAACGCACATATGAAGGAAGATGTAGAGCAGATTTTCGAGGGGATTGCCGAAACGAGGCGGCAGCTTATGTTGGACTGGGCAGAGGAACAATGGAATCACCTGGATCGATTGCTTCATCAAATACAGTCAGTTCGACCCCAAGATGTAGTGTCTAATTCATCTCATATAAGCAAGCTGGATGCATGGTTTCAATCCAGTTATAATCGAGCCGTCGATAGTACAGAGCTATTTATGCTAAACGAACAGAATCAGGTGGTATTCTCTACATATAAGAAACATATTGGACAGATCTATGAAGATCACGAAGCTTTGATTGGACCAGGATTGAAGTACTCCCGAGCAGATCATCATGGGAAAAAGTGTTTGTATGGCCCTTATTCCGATCCACTGACGTTGGATATTGGACCACGCTCGTCCGATTTTCACGATGATGTCACCTTGCTGTTTATCACCCCAATTGTGCAGGAAGGTCGATACGTCGGTTCATTATGCAGCCGTGTTCCTGGAGATGTCCTGGGTGACCTGATTCAACGAGAATCAGGCCATATCTATCCCGATTCCGGTGACAACTATCTCTTTATGGCTGAGTCGATATTACGGCCCTATCTGCAGCCCGGCACCGCCTTGTCCCGAAGCCGCTTCGAGGATCGTACCTTTACACATGGGGAAAATCTGAAAGATGGTGTCACCACCGATTGGGGTATCGTTTCCGTGAAGGAGCATACCGAGCTGGAACTCATGTTCACTGATCCATCGACCGGAGAGCTACACCCCGGAGTAGCGAACACCATTCAGAATGGTTCGAATCTGTTTGTAGCCTTTCCCGGATACTCGGATTACCGCCATATTTCTGTCATCGGCAAAGGCATCACCTTCCAGCTGCCACACTGTCCTGATCGTTGGGGCATGATGTGTGAGGGGGATCTGGAGGAAGTATATCGGATACGAAGTATCGGCTGGCGTCAATTCAAGCAGCACAGTCTCTTCACGTTATTGTCAGGCATTGCAGGAGCCGCCCTTGTGTATACCTTCACTGGCAGTGGATGGAGTGCGGCACTACTTGCCGCTTTTAATATGCTGTTCGGATTCTTCACTTCATTACAGCTGCATCGCAGCCAATATCGACGAGTTCATGAAGACTTGCGCCGCATCAGCCGATTTATTAGAATCAACGCCGAAGGCAAAGGTGATCTGACTCAGCGCCTGAATACGTCTGATTTTGCCCAAGACGAATCAGGTGAACTCGCGAAGTGGATCAACAACATGATTGACTCTCTGGAAGGCATTATGCTGAAGGTACAACTTGCCACGGTAGACGTTATGGATAATCAGTATCAGATGCGAACTTCAACAGAGACAACCCAGGGTACGACTGAGCGTGTGAACCACAAGCTTGGTTCAATGATTCAGGCCATTCGCACCCAACTGGAAGATCTCGATCAGGCCAAGATCGCTGCCGATCACATGCGCATAACTCTGCAACAACTAGAGACCTCTGCAACTGAACAGATCGGTGTGGCCCAGCAGGAAGTAGAACGAATCGGTGACAAAATGACCCAAATCTCCGGAGCGGTATCCGATACCAACCGTACCATCCTGTCCTTCATGGATACCATGAAAGAGATTTACCGTGCACTGGCTGTCATTGATGAAATTTCAGCTCAGACCAACCTGCTGGCTCTGAATGCTACCATTGAAGCGGCACGCGTGGGCGAACATGGCCAAGGGTTCTCAGTCGTGGCGGGGGAAATCCGTAAGCTGGCCGATGTATCCCGCTCTTCTACTGAAGATATCCATCAGATTCTGGACCGAATCTCAACTGCAGCAGGAGCTGCATCCCAATTAATCACAGAGGGAGATCAGGTGCTGGCTGAAGGAACGACATTGGTTCAGGCCGCTTCGCAACTTCTGCAGAATGCTACCACTGAAGAACCTGAACGCACGCAAGTGGTCGATCAAGTGGTCATGCTGATGGAGAATATTGCTGCAATCAGCCATCAAAATCGGGCTACTTCCGCTGAGGTGGAGGCTGAGATGATGGAGCTGATCCGTGATATGCTGCTGGTTCAGCATTCGTCGCAAAACGTGGAAGCTATTACGGTCTTTCTGCAACAACTTGTGGGGCAATTCCATCTGAATCATCCCAACAAAATTCCTATCATCTAACGTCATCGTTGACGCGGATTGGAGAAATAGCTAAAATTTGATGCAACTGTTCCTTTTGAAATTGTCGTATCATTTATAATAGAAGATTTCCAATCTGAACCGATGAAAGGGTGGTCTGCATGGAATTGCTTCAGGATTCATTTGGCCGGATACATGACTACATCCGTATTTCTGTTACGGACCGCTGTAATTTACGCTGTGTGTACTGCATGCCTGCAGAGGGTATGGAGTTTGCTCCACATGATGAGATTATGAGCTACGAAGAAATAGCGCAGGTGCTGAAGGTGCTTGCTCCGATGGGCATGCGCAAAGTCCGGCTCACCGGGGGCGAACCGCTAGTGCGCAAGGATCTGCACAAGCTCGTCAGCATGATCTCGGCGATTGACGGGATCGACGATATTGCACTGACTACCAACGCTCTTCTACTGGACAAACAAGCTCAAGCATTGAAAGACGCTGGACTGAACCGCATTAACATCAGCCTGGACTCCCTGCAAGCTAGCCGTTTCTCCATGATTACCCGTGGGGGCGATGTAAACAAGGTACTGAAAGGCATTGAGGCTGCAACAGCCGCTGGTCTCGCTCCCATCAAGCTGAATGTCGTGCTGATGAAGGGCATTAACGATGATGAAATCAAGGACTTTATTGCAATGACCATTGATCAGCCTCTTCATGTGCGTTTTATTGAATATATGCCGATTGGACAGGCTTCGGATTCATGGCGCAAATCCTATTTGCCGCTGGAGGCCGTCACGGATGTATGTACTGAGGCGGGTTGGGCGGTTGAAAATACAGCAGGCCCAGCGGGAAACGGCCCATCACGCAATATGAAAATTGTGGGCTCCGAAGGCACATTCGGATTGATTCATCCCGTGAGCGATCACTTCTGTGACAATTGCAACCGACTTCGGCTGACAGCTGACGGACATATCAAAGCCTGCCTCTACTGGTCGGATGAGTATAATGTTCGCCGCTTCGTGGATGACCCGGATGCCATGGCGGCGCTCTTCCTCAAAGCGCTGGGTACGAAACCCAAGAATCACGAGATGGCTCTGGCTCTGGAACAAAAAATGCAATCGCACACGCCGACGGTACGGCGCATGTCCCAGATTGGCGGATAACACGTGTTTCATGGATGATGTACGCTGGCATTGTATACCTTTACGTGAATCAGCATTCATTGCGGGAAACGTGAAATAGAGCGTTGCACAAGGATAAGATAGTAACCAAAGCAGACGAAAACATGATGTTCTTGCCTGCTTTTTTGTCATATTTTATAAATTTCTAAAAGAATCCATTTCCCCCGATGAGATGGAGCGTGGACTACAATGCCTCGCAGAGGCTGTCCACAGGCTCATGGATTCTGGCTCCTGACTTCGAATGCTGGTTCCTGATTTCACAACCAACAAACAGCCTTGACCTGGAAGGACCATGTCCTTCAGATCAAGGCTATTAGCGTAAGTTTCCTAAGTGTGTTCGAATACCAAAAGCGAGTAGCTACCGATGAAGCTGAGGGATTCTTTCGAATGTTTTACCCCTTTACAGCACCCTCCGCAATGCCCTCCATGATGAACTTCTGGAAGAACGCGTAGATTAGAATAACCGGAATCGCAGTCAGTACCAGGGAGGACAGAATCAACGGCCATTCCTTGTTATATTCACCAAACAGCATGTTCGTGGACAGAATCAGCGTATAGCGATTCACATCGGTCAACATGAGCAGTGGCAACAAGAAGTCATTCCAGATCCACAGGAAGTCCAGGATCGCGATGGTGACTGTGATCGGAAGCAAGAGCGGGAAGATAATCTGGAAGAACGTCTGGAACTCATTACATCCGTCCATCTGAGCCGATTCCTCCAATTCACGCGGAATGGACTTCACAAACCCGTGATAGAGGAAGATTGCCATGTTCACACCAAGTCCGATATAGATCAGGGCCAATCCGTACGTGCTTCCCTGTACACCCATGCCTTTGGCCACCCGTGTCAGTGGAATCATGATTGAGTGGAACGGCACCAGCATGGACGCAACAAACAGGAAGAAGATCAGGTTGCTCAAACGGCCGGAAGTACGTGACAGCTTGTATCCCGCCAGTGAGGCACAAAAGACGATTCCCCCGATCCCCAGAAAGGATACAATTGCCGAGTTCATCGAACTGCCCAGCAGATTGATTTTGTTAAACGCGTCCGAGTAATTCTCCCAGTGAAGCGTTGTCGGCAGCGCGATAAAGGACTGGAACATCTCACCCTGTGTTTTGAAAGAGTTCACCACCGCCATGTAGATCGGCAGCATGGCGACGAGAGAGCCCAGAATCAGCAGCAGTCGAATCAGATAACTGTTCAGTCGTTGCATCCTCATGCTTCCACCTCTTTCTTCTTCATGACGGTGATCTGGATGAGTGTAAAGATGAGTACGATGATGAACAGCACAACTGATTTGGCACTCGCATAGCCGTATCTGAAGTTGTTGGAGAACGCTTCTTCATAGATGTTCATCGTGATAACCTGCGTGGCCCGGCCCGGTCCACCACCAGTCAGTCCATACACCACCTCGAACACTTTGAATGCTCCGTTCAGCGTCAGGAAGAAACAGATGGTCACGGCATGAGTAATCATCGGCAACACTACATTGCGCAGCACCTGGAATGCGTTGGCCCCATCAATAACAGCCGCTTCCTTGAGACTTTTCGGCACACCCTGGAGAGCAGCCAGATAGATGATCATCATATAACCTACACCGTTCCAGAGCGATACGATCAGAATGGAGTAAAATGAAAACTTCGGATCACCCAGCCATTGCTGGTCCAGGAACGAAAAGGCCAGTTTCTGTGCGAGCTGTGGCAGCACCTGAGAGAAGATGAATGTCCACATGAAGGCACTGATGATCGTACTAATCATGTTAGGCATGAAGAACAGGGTCCGAAAGAGCCCCTTGCTGCGCGTCCGTGACTCAATCAACACGGCGAGCAGCAAGGCAATTCCATTTTGCAGAATCAGCATAAATATTACATATTTCATCGTGAACCACAGGGAGTTCAGGAAGTCGGGGTCTTCTTTGAACAACTCCACAAAGTTGCCCAGACCGATAAAGCTGTAATCCCGATTGAGCCCGTTCCAATCCGTCAGGCTATAGAACATGCCGCTAAACGTAGGGTACAGCAGGAAAATCGCATAGATGACAAAGGCAGGCGCAGTGAACGCGAGCAATGACAGATACTTCTTGAACACATTCGTAGCCATAGGTTCTCCCCCTTTTCACTCGAAGCGGATGATTGTAAACGAGGGAACGAAGAACGTTCTGCCTGCCGTATCATCTGCTTGGAGACTGCGACGAAATAAAGTACCGCTAATTTGTTGACTAAACTCTCAAAACCGTTGAGAATTTGCCAACAAAAGCAGGTACTACATTCCTCGCAGCTCCTTACTTGTTGACTTTGTTGTAGGATTTCCACGCCTTGTCGAGCGCATCGATTACCTGCTGTTGATTTAATTGCCCAGAGTAGTAGCCTTGCAACGCTTTGCCTGACTCGTCTTTCACCGCTTGAGGGATGGATGGGTCCTGATAGGCTTTACCTTCACTCACATATTTCTGGGCATCGTCTACCCACGGGAAGCTCTTGAAATCATGGATCTTGGCAACCGGATTGAACTTGAGTGCTTCGAAGAATGCGCTTGAATCCTTGTCATCAAGAATGTAGTTCACGAAATCGAGTGCCACTTCTTTGTTTTTGCTAGATGACGATACTGCCAGTGAAGTAGAGGTACTCAGATTGATTTTGGTATCATCCGGATTGTCATTGATCGGCATGGGTGCTACACCGAAGTTCAAGTCCGGGTTGGACTTCAGGATGGTTTCGGCAAACCATGGTCCCTGAATCCACATCGCGGCGCTTCCTGAAGCGAAGGCTGCTGAACCATCATCTCCGCCCACTTCCAGCGCTTTGTCCGTTCCATTCGCATTGACCAGATCGAAGATATCGAACAATGCTTTCATATCCGAGAAGGAGCCCTGATTCTGATTCATCTTGTCGACGAAGTCTTTGTGCTCTGATTGGGTCAATGCCCCCACAGTGAGTGGCAGGAATAATTGCGGAATCCAGGATTCTTTGTAGGACAGTTCAAACGGTGTGATGTTAGCTGCTTTCAGTTTCTCCACGACCGCTATCATTTCCGTTAACGTCGTTGGTACTTCCAGCCCTTGTTCTTCGAAAATATCTTTATTGTACAGATAACCCCATGATAACGTTTCCAGTGGAACAGCCACGACTTTGCCCTCCGCATCCGTTACGGAAGGTTTAACCGAATCCAGCAATTTATCGACAAAAGGTTGACCCGACAGGTCTTCCAGATAACCCGCTTTGCTGAACGGTGGAATCTCATTGACCGCATGCAGGGCGAACACATCCGGTGCATCATTGGAGGCGAGTCGGGTCTTCAGAATCTGAGGTGCATTGTCCGCTGGTGGCATCTCCAGTTGCACGTTCACTTCAATGTTTTTCTCCGCTTTCTCCTTGGCTTTGAACTGTTCTATATATTTATCGTAATGTTCTTTCAGCCGAGGTTGTGCAACGAATACTTTGAGTGACACCGTGCTGCCTGATGCCGATTCTTCCTGCCCATTGTCCGTTCCTGCATTGGAGCCGCAACCTGCGAGCAGAACACTGACCAGTACCGCACTTGCTACGCTTTTCCATACTTTCATCTCTTATGACCTCCCGGTGTGTAACTGGTTTGTCTTTCATAGGCTCATTATATACCAGAGGATGAAAGCGCTTCATTGGACAAAATTAGACTCATGTATTGGATTATTTTAAACCTTAATCCAGCCGAAAATGCTCCTTCGAACGACTCATTCCGTGCTACTGCCTGAATTGCCTGACATACGAGGTTGTCCCTTCCGCATCTCCCCCGGTGAAACTCCGAAATGCTTCTTGAACACCCGATAGAAGTAGGACACGTCTTCATAACCCGCCATCTCGGCAATATGCTTGAACGGAATCTGTTCATCCATCACCCATTCCTTCGCTCGCGTCATGCGTAACTGGACAACATAGTCGGTCACATTCACCTCATACTCTTTCTTGAAGACCTTGCTGAGATATTCCTTGCTGACAAAAAAGATCTGGGCGAGCTGCTCCAGCGTAATCATCTCCATACAATGCTGCTCAATGTACTGCTTCACCTCATTCAGGTTTAGCTTGTTTTTGAACTTGCGCTGCGCAATCAGCTGCTCCAAAGCCTGATAGTAAGGCGCGGATATCCGCTCCACTGCAGCAGATATGGATGTCAGTGCAGCCACAGGCGGCAGCGCTGTTCCCACTGGCCGCTCGTACAAGCCGTTGGAGACGCACAACTCATCCAGCAAAGCCTGTAATTCATAAGCCACCCGCCCGAGCTGCCGGGGTCTGTTAATCTCGCATCGTTCCAGCTTCTGCTGTAATTGCTGGAACCATTCCCTCAGACTCTGAACGTTCAGGTCATTAAACCGCAGGCGAGCCTGCTGCTGAAACAAAGAAAAATCACCAGCAAACGCAGAGGGATACGACTCCCATGATTCAGGCGCAGATTCAACCTTTTCCAATTCTTTTGCACATTTGGCAAGCACACCATTCAGTTCATCCGGATTCACCGGTTTAAGCAGATAATCAGCAGCCCGATGTCGGATCGCATGTTTGGCATAATTGAAGTCATCATACCCGCTCACCACGATGACCTTGATCTGTGGGTATTGTCCGCTCAGCGTCTGTAGCAGCTCCACACCATCTGTGCCGGGCATACGCATGTCCGTAATGATAATGTGAGGCTGATGCTGCTTGACCAGTTCTATGGCCTGCTCGCCATCCTCTGCTTCACCTGAAACGGTCATGCCGAGCTCACTCCAATCTCCAAGGTTGCGCAGAATATCCCGGTTCCACGGTTCATCATCTACCAGCAGCACTCTGTACATTTCTTTGTTCACAAGGCTTCGCCTCCTGTGTTGCAGGGGATTCGTACTGTAACGCTTGTCCCCTGTCCGTATTCACTTTCCATGCTCATCCCGTATTCAGGTCCAAAATGCATCACCATTCGTGAAGCTGCATTGACCAGTCCAATACTCGTGCCTGAACTCCACACCCGATCCGCCTCCCAGGTAAGCCGCTCCAGTCTGGACTGCATCTCCGCTAGTTTCTCAACATCCATACCCACGCCATTATCATGAATTCGAATGGTTACATCTTTGGATTCGCAGACGACCTCAATGCCCAGTTTCCACTCACCCTGCTTCTTCTCCAATCCATGTAAAAATGCGTTCTCCACAATCGGCTGCAGAGACAACTTGGGAATATAACATTCCCGAAGTTCCCCGGTGATCTCCAGTGTATATTCAAGCCTCCCGGCAAAACGCTGCTTCTGAATCAGCATATAATGCTCCAGCTGGTCCAGTTCAGACTGCAGGGGCACAAGCCCATCCGGCGCTCGCACAATATAACGAAACATCTCGCTCAAGGCTCGAATGACCTTGTAACTGTCTGCCGGTTTTTGCGAGTAGACCATGCCGCCAATCATCTGCAGCGTATTTTGCAGAAAATGCGGATGGATCTGGGATTGCAATGCTTTGAGTTCGGCCGTCTGCTTCTCCAGATTCATCAGGTAGTTGTCACGAATATGTTCCCGAATACGACTTGCCATGCCGTGCAGATTTTTCTCCAGCAGGCCAATCTCATCTACCCGGCCGCTTCGTACCACTTCCCTGCCCTTGATCAGCTGGATACCCTTCATGGAATTCGCCAGTCTGACAATGGGCTTCGATGTACGCCAGGCCACCAGCACAGCTAATCCCACAGATATGACGGTGGCCAGGCCACCCACGACCAGTCCGTATTTCATCGTGTCCAAAGCACTTTCGTTAACGACATGGGCAGGTACAATCTTGATCACACGAAGTCCTGACGGCTCAATCGAATGAAAGAACACGTATTCCTTGGGCGTGCGGATGAAGCCAGAACTTTCTTTCGTGCTTGCCAATTTCTCCAGTGCTTCCGCAGACGGCTGAATCTCTTGGTTCGGCTGATAGACTGGACTGCCCGCGCTGTCAGCAATGTATACCGCATAGTCTCCACGGCTATCCAGCAGCTCCAGCGTCTGATTGAACTCAGCCCACTTGACCTCCAGACTGATGGCACCGATCTGTGCCTGATCCTCGAAGCGGTTCATGCTGCGGGTCATGTGAAACTTTTGCGGATCGTCCGGATCATTGATAATCGTAAAATCTTTATGTTGTGCGAAAAGCTCATGATACCCTTCCGGAATTTCCGATACTGCCTTGATGCGAGAATCCATGGAGTTGAAGGTGAACAGGGTGTCCAATTCTTTCAGGTACAGTTCAACGCCAAATACATAATTGCCAGCGGAATAGTATACACTGTTCAGCATATTGAACACGGCCTTCTGTTCATCGAATCGACTGGCTGCCGGTGCTTCCTGGTTCAACGCCAGATATTGATGCAATTCGTCACTGATCTGAATCGAATAAATAATATTGTTCATGCGGGCGAACTGTTCACCTAGATAGATAGAGGCCCAGTTCATATTGGCCCGGTTGGTCTCCATAATCTCCTCTTCCATGGAAGAGCGGGTATTCTCGGCTGCCATGGCGGTCATGGCAATGACGGGCAGAACGGCCAGCAGTGTCATGGTAAGGATCAATTTATTGCGAATGCTGCGTTTAAAAGGATCTGTCAGCTTCCGATAACATTCGGTAAACATAGCGCATCCACTCCTGAGCTAAAATAAGACAAACGCCCCAGCATGGAAGCCGAGGGCGCTTTGGTCTTTATATTCGTTTGGAAATGTTAAAATATCACGTTATACAATAGAATGAATGGTTACACGAGATCACTACGCGGTCAGAACAACCTTCTGATCGCTGTTATCACCGGATTTTTTTGATTCCCTTTTCTAAGGGAAAAATCCAGTGATAAAGGCGAACGCTCCGCTTCCTCAGGTTATTTCTGCCCTCTCCGTTAACGTGTACATGTTAAATTCAACTTATATACCTATATTTATTATTTTCTATTATTGTTCAATGATCCGTATGCCCCATGGCTCCAGTTCGATCTTCTCTACCGCAGCAATCGGGGTTCCTGCCAGTAGCTCAGTCCCTTCCCCATAAGCATTCACGAAGGAAGTTGCCTCATCCGCATAATTGAAATAGTAGCGAATCGTGTTCCCTTGATCGTTCACACCTGTCTTCACAATGATGGGAAAAGCCAGCTCCTGATGAGCTCCCCATACACCCGCTTCCTTCATGACACGCTCCAACACTTTACGGATCACGGCAGAACTGGTGTAACAGCCAACATAGGTTGCTTTGCCTTTTCCATAGGCATTCTGAGTGATTGCCGCATATTCACCCCAATGTGGATGATCATACCAAGCGAGTACTTCAGCCGTTGTCGGCGTAATCAGCTCCATCCAGGTATGAATCTGGTTCTGCTCCTCACCAACCCCGAATGGATCATCGCGCAGTGACACATGTTTGGGCTCTACAAAAAGGTTATAGCTGATCCCGCATGCCTCACTGATCAGGCCGGGCTGGCGAGTAGAGCGTACCTTGATATGCTCATTCGCAAATCCGCTTTTGAACGAGTAGACGATATGTCCGCCATCCTCTACGAATTGATTCAATTTTTCCAGCAATGCATCCGAAGCAGCATACAGAGCAGGTACAACGAGCACATCATACTCCGCATAACTCTCAACAGATGGATCGATGAGGTCACAGCCCATGTTCATCTTGTACAACTCATCGTACATCCAGCGCACCACGTCATTGTAGTTCTTGTCACTGGTGAAGTTAAAACCAAACCACTTGATCGATGTCAGTGCCTCATTGCTGAACAGCACAGCCACTCGATTCTTTTTCTTCAGATTGACGAGCTTCGGACTCAGTCTTGCAAAATCCCTGCCAATCGTCTTCGCTTCGTTGTACACCCGATTCGGTTCAAAGTCATGACTGAGCAGTCCTTTCCAATAGGTCTCAAACGAATTGTGCAACGAATGCCAGTGCCAGTAGGCGACCATGTTCGCTCCTGATGCCAGATGACTGAATGCCTGTAGACGCAACTGGCCCGGGTAAGGAACCCAATGCCAGAACGCCTGCGCTTCGGTCTCCAGTACAAGATAGTTCGATTGTTTGGTGGAACGCGCCACATCCCCGCCGAATGAAATCTCAATGCCGGTCAGATCATCCTGGGAAGGATGGTAGATGTCCACACTGGTGATGTCAAAAGGTTTCGATGCGGCAAAATGATCCACATCCCCTTGAATGCCGTAGGAATATCCACGCCAATCGAAGTCAAAGTTCTGGGTAACAAACTGTCCTGCCTGTTTGTATTCATTCACAATCCCCACTTGCCAAGCCAAAAAGTTGGTTACCAGCTGTCGCTGGAACTTGGCAAATTCAGCCCCCAGACTGCCGTTGATCGTTCCTACAACAGACGGGAAGTCCTCCCAGCTATTGATCCGATTGCTCCAGTAATCGAGGCCAAATTCCCTGTTAAGCTCATCCAGAGAACTAAACTTGTTACGCATATATTTGACGAATTGCAGTTGCACATTATCTCCGGCTGTATTGTAATGCTTCGTCTCGTTATCTGTCTGATAACCGATTACCGCTGGATGTGTACTTACCCGAGAGATCAGCTTGCGGATGATTCGCTCGGCATAGAATAGATAAGTTGGATGTGTAATGTCCATGATCTGTCTTGCGCCGTATTTGCCAGGTCCCTGTGAGGTGGTAGCCAGCACGTCCGGATGTTCCTTCACCATCCACGTTGGAACAGCATACGTTGGTGTGCCAACGATGACCTGAATCCCCGCCTCATGCATGGCATCCAGCACACGATCTACAGAAGAAAAGTCAAATACACCATTCTGCGGTTCATGGGTACTCCAGGTGGATTCTGCAATACGGACCACATTGATGCCTGCATCCTTCATCATCTGAATATCCTTGTCCAATCTTTCGTAAGGCATATATTCATCATAGTAGGCTACGCCATACAATAATTTATCCATCATTTAATCTCCTTTTTGTCGGGAAATGTAGTTCTCTTGCGTTGCATATGAGTTGACATAATCCAATCCATAATGGTAGCGTTTACATTATTAGCGGTTGAAAAACTTGGATTGTTCAGTAACCACTACGCTGATGAGTCCCATGGATTATCCATGCTCGCGTTAAACTGATTATAATGAAGTATACTACGGGTGCCGATTGTACAAGGCGAGTTGTTTTTACCCTTTTCCGAGGTGAATGTTATGGATATCCGATCACAGCTCCGAGAAATGCCTCACCATACGTTGGCCCACTGGCTGCCTATTATCGACTGTAACATCAAATTCTATGGTGCGCACAGCCAAGAAGTTCCATATGGATGGGCAATGCCAGAGGAATCACATCCGGGATTTGAGATCATGTTGATTATTGAAGGCACCCAGAAAAGTGTGATTCATGGTTATACCTATACCGTGGAGGAAGGTTCCATTCTCCTCATTCCGCCCGGGTTCAAACATACGAATCAATGTGTATCCACGGACGGCATGACTTATTTCAGTGCTCATTTTAATGTGGATGATCCTGTCTTCACCCTGAAGTTGATATCACAGCATAGCCGAATCTACGCTGCAGGTACAGCCGATAATAGGAAGATACGTGCTGTGCTGGAGAGCTGGATGGGCATGATTAACGTATCTGAAGCCTACACGTCCACCGATAAAATGATCATGCAGGCACGCATGTTTGAACTGTTCGCCCTGTTGTCCCAAGCCGCTGACAATGAACCGGAGTCCGCCAATTCCGTTGCTGCTTCACACACACCAGCCCCAACAGCCATGCATTATGCGGGAGCTATTGCGGAAGCGATTAAGCAGGCATTCCATGCCCAGCTTCGAATCAAGGAAGACAGTGTGTCCACGGTCAAAGTCGAGCAGATTATATCCTCGTTTGGCATCAGCCCGGGATATGGTCTGCAGGTCTTTCGCAAGGTGTACGGGCGATCACCCAGGGCCTACCTGTCCAGCCTGAAGTTGCAGGAAGCCAAAGTGCTGATCGAACAGCCAGAGCTGTCGCTCGGGGAAATTGCGTGGAAACTCGGATATACCCATCTGTCTCACTTCAGCAGACAATTCAAGCGCTGGACAGGCCAAAGTCCGCTGCAATACCGCAATCATCATGCAGACGCATCAGGCGATCCTGTATCCTACAGATCTGAATCGAGTCCAGAATCCTGATTGCGAATATGCTCGTATGCTTCCGGCGTGTTCATATTACTCATTTGCATTGCTAGTTGATGAACGCCTGCTCTCTCAAGTTCTTCCGCTTCGACATAGCGGCAACCAATCTCTTCAAGCCATTGCATGACTCGAAGATGCCCCTGCATCAGGCGCTGCTCCAGATCAGGGAGCACTCGCTTGTGATAAGCACCTGCAAGCGGATGGACACGTCCATCCACACGCGGAACGATAGCAGAATAAGAGTCAGCCGATTCGGCCAGCTTTTTTATCCCATCCAAAAAGGACGTTTGCAGAAGCGGCATATCGCAAGCGCAGACCAGATTCCATTCTGTATTGGAAGCTTCCAGTGCCGCATGAAGGCCAGCGAGTGGCCCCTTTCCAGGATAGTGATCCTGAACGCATTCGTAGCCCATTTCACCGTAAGTTGTCATGTTGGGTCCGGCAGCCACGATGATACGCGATACGGCGGGTCTCATGGCCTTCGTCACATGTTGCAGTACAACAGAACCGTTCAGTTCCAGCATAGCCTTGTTGGCCCCCATGCGGCTGGATAACCCTCCTGCCAATATGATGCCTGTGAATTCCCTCGTGTTCATGTTGTTATCCTCCCTCCGATCACGATGTGTGTTTGGTTGCATCAATTTGAAAACGTTCGCTATGCATTGAATCCCCTTTCAACAAATGATACATTGAACAATATGCATTTGAAAGGAATGGCTTAATTGGACAGACCTGTACCTTCGAGAGGCAATCCCTCATTGGTTTCTCTGAAACTATATAACTTTTTCATATATGGAGCCATCTCGATCTTTGCCGGATTCCTGCAGCTCTACCTGCAAGAGATTGGCATGACCAAACTGGAGATTGGTAGTCTGATGGCGATTGGCCCCTTTGTATCTTTGTTCGCCAACCCGTTCTGGGGCTTCTGGAGCGATAAATCTCGCAATATTCGCATCATTCTGATGATTATGATGGGAGGCACATTTGTGCTCGCCCAGGGTGTGTTCTATGCGCCCAGTTATACATGGATCTATGTAGCCATGATCTTCTTTTATTTTTTTCAAAGTCCATTATTCGCTCAAACGAACAGTCTAATTCTCGGATATATCGATGGTACGACCCAAAAATTCGGGGCATTCCGGCTCTGGGGTTCACTCGGTTGGGCACTGACTGCCGTCGCTGCCGGACCGGTTATTGACCGTTTTGGCATCGGCAGTGTATCCATTATATTTGCGTGCATGATTGTTATCGCCTTTGTATTATCCGTATTTCTGCCCAGACAGCCTATCGCTTCGGATACACCTGTGGTTACTTTTCGGCGGTTTGGCAAAGTCATGTTCAATCCGTATTTTATGACATTTATCGGCCTGGGTGTACTCGTGTCGGTGCCCAATGCGATGAACAGCACATTTATGTCGCTATATATCGTAGAGATGGGTGGTGACAAACAGATGGTGGGTTGGGCCATCTTCACCTCTTCCATTCTCGAAGTCGGTGTATTTCTGCTGCTGGACCGCTTACTCAAACGCAAAATGAGCATACTCCTGGCATCCCTTATCCTCATCAGTGTGCTGTTTGCACTTCGCTGGCAGCTCATGGCACTGGCTAACAATCCGCTGGAGATTGTATTCATTCAGCTGATGCACTCCATTACGTTCGGTGGATACTTCTATGTGGGTACTCAACTGACCATGCTGTTTATCCCAAGACCTTACCGTTCCTCCGGTCAAGCTGTCTACACGATGGCCTGGGGCGGTCTCTCCGGCGTCATTGCCGGTCTGTTCGGTGGCTGGTTGTTCCAGAGCTTCGGTGCGGAAATCATGTATAGCATCGGCGTATTCTTCTCGCTCATCGGCGCGGTCGGATTCGGCATCATGTGGTTGTCGAATCGACGTAACGGCTATCAGCCAGTTGTGTTGACGGAGATGGGCAATATGGATGAGGACAGATAATCATTTGTTTGAAAAAGTTGAAAGATTTCCACTGGAGCACTCCGATGACAGAACAATCTTTCGATCGCTGTTATCCCCGGATTTTTTTGATTCCCTTTTCAAAGGGTAAAATCCGGTGATAAAGGCGAACGCTTCGCTTCTCTAGCTTTGTTCTGTCCTCTCCGTTATGGTGTAAATAAAATATTCAAACATTCAAACAAAAGATTAGGAATAGGTGCAGTAAAGAGAAAGGCGTCTAAGGTTTGTTGCTCCTAACGAACCTTAGACGCCTTATTTGCAAAAATTTCACGAAATTCCAAAGCTAAAGAACCTCAGCCACGTTATTCTGCATAATAGATTGAACCTGACTATATCCAGAAAAACAAAAGGGCATCCTTCGCCATGATCATGACGAAGGATGCCCTTCCTTTAACTTATAACTTGGCTGCTTACCAGCACTCTGATGAACAGACTTTAAGTTTATCCATCGGCCTTATGCCTTTGGCAGTTGGAACGAGCTTTTCAGGGATACGACCCGGTTAAATACGGGGCGTCCTGGCTCGGAATGTTTTGGATCTACACTGAAGTAACCGTGACGGAAGAATTGGAATTTATCCTGAGCATTCGCTTCCTTCATCTCTTGTTCCACATACCCATTCACAATCTCAAGGGAGTTCGGGTTCAATTGATCCAGGAACGTTTTCTCCGGTTGCTCTTCCCCAACCTCAGTTTCAGCCCCAGCTACTGCCACTTCCACCTCTGCCTCTGGTGCTTCATCCAAGATCAATGGCTCATACAGACGGAATTCAGCAGGTACCGCTTGAGTCGCTTCTACCCAGTGGATCGTACCTTTCACTTTACGGCCTGTGAAGCCACTGCCGCTCTTCGTCTCTACATCATAGGTACAATGAATCTCAGTTACATTGCCTTCTGCATCCTTGATCACATCGTTACATTTGATGAAGTATGCATGTTTCAGACGAACTTCGTTGCCAGGGAACAAACGGAAATATTTGTTCGGCGGATTCTCCATGAAATCGTCTTGTTCAATGTAAATCTCACGGGAGAACGGAATTTGGCGATTGCCCATCTCCGGGTTCTCCACATTGTTCTCTGCTTCAAGCCATTCCACTTGTCCTTCAGGATAGTTGGTAATGACCACTTTGAGCGGGTGCAGGACAGCCATCGTGCGCGGAGCCTTCAGTTTCAAATCTTCACGTACAAAGTGCTCCAGCGTTTGCAGGTCGATAACCCCTTGGCTCTTCGAAATGCCTGTCTCAAATACGAAATCACGAATGGCTTCAGGTGTATATCCCCGGCGGCGCAGACCCGAAATTGTCGGCATACGTGGATCATCCCATCCATCGACATGACCTTCATCCACGAGAAGTTTCAACTTCCGCTTGCTTGTCACCATCTGGGACAGATTCAGGCGGCCAAATTCGTATTGACGCGGCTTACTCTCCATCTCACATTCAGCGATAACCCAATCGTAGAACGGGCGTTGATCCTCAAACTCCAGGGAACAGAGGGAATGCGTTACACCTTCAATTGCATCTTCGAGCGGGTGAGCGAAGGCGTACATCGGATAGATGCACCATTTGTCGCCCGTGTTATGGTGATGTGCATGTGAAATCCGGTAAATAACCGGATCGCGCAGGTTGATATTCGGTGCAGACATATCGATCTTGGCACGCAGCACTTTCTCCCCGTTCTTGAATTCGCCTGCACGCATACGTGTGAACAGGTCAAGATTCTCTTCCACCGAACGATCACGGTACGGGCTGTTCTTGCCCGGCTCCGTCAGCGTTCCGCGCATTTCACGGATTTCGTCGGCGCTTTGGTCGTCGATGTAGGCTTTTCCTTTTTCAATCAACAAGACAGCACGTTTGTACATCTCATCAAAATAATCCGAGGCAAAACGTTTCTCGTTCCACTCGTATCCGAGCCATTTTACGTCTTCCTGAATCGATTGAACGTATTCTACATCTTCCTTGACCGGGTTCGTGTCATCAAAGCGCAGATTTGTTTTGCCGCCAAATTCGCCGCCCAGTGTAAAGTTAATCCAGATCGCCTTGGCATGGCCGATATGCAGATAACCGTTCGGTTCCGGAGGAAAACGTGTAATAACTTCCTGGACTTTCCCTGACCGGAGATCTTCGGTAATAATATTTTTGATAAAGTTAGGTGGGGTTGTACGATTGTCCACAGGTATCAAACCTTTCATGAATTGATTGGAGCTTTCGGGAATTGCAGCAATTCCGGCTATAATTCCTTTATAACGAAGTCATTTCCTGAAAAAAAACTGTTTTCTTGGAAAGTTTCGTACGCGTTTCATTTAAATATACCTTTAACGGGGGAGGAGTTCAATAAAGAACGGCCCAAAGTCAGGATCAGCCTTGCATAAATAGGCCCAAAACCATTTTGACGGGTTCGCTCGAATCATGTAGCATGATAGTAAAAGTGCGTGTTCAAAAAGTTGGATTCTCAGTACCGAGAAGATGGAATGAAGCTAGAAATGGAGTAGCGGAGCGTAGGGAAAACTACGTGAGCAACGGACATTTCGGCTGAATTTCATATTCGATGCTGATCATGCCGCTAGGCATGAGTCGTAATCAAAAGCGGACTTTTTGAACAACCTCTAAAATCAAATTAAAGGGAGGGTTTCCCATTGAACACGCTTAAACTGACCAAAGAACAGCAGGATGAAGCCATTCGCACCATCCAGTCGTATTTCGAAGAGGAACGTGGCGAAGAACTGGGTGATCTGGCGGCCTGGGGAGTCCTCGACCTGTTCATGACACAGCTCGCTCCCTACATATATAATCAGGCACTCCGTGACGCACGTACAACGGTCAATCAACGTATGGCCTCAATGGAAGAAGACCTGTTTGCACTGGAGCAAAAGTTGCCCAAGACTTCCCGTTAATCCACTAATTTATAAAGAAAGAAGGTTGCATTCATGTTTACCTATTCATTGGATGAATATACCGAACTCCGGCCACTGGCCATGGAACATACCAAACCACTGTTCGAACTCACGGATCGCTCACGGGATCAACTAAGACATTGGTTGCCGTGGGTGGATCATGTGACAGAAGTGGAACACACCTCGAACTTTATTACCAACGCGTTAAAACAAGGTGCTGAAAATGGCGGCTTCACCGCCGGAGTATGGTTAAAAGGGGATCTTGCAGGCGTCATCGGATTCCACGAGATTAACTGGACCAACCGCTCGGTAAGCATCGGATACTGGCTTGGAAAAGGCTTTGAAGGTCAGGGCCTGATGACAAGCGCTTGTCGTGTTCTGGTTGACTATGCACTGGTGACCCTGGATTTGAATCGCGTCGAGATTCGCTCAGCAACCAACAATAAACGGAGTCGCGCCATCCCTGAAAGACTCGGATTCGTTCTCGAAGGTGTCATTCGTCAGGCAGAGAAATTGCCTAAGGGATACGTGAACCATGCAGTGTACGGCATGCTGCAGCATGAATGGGAACTTTTGCGCTAATTCGCTTACATAATGAATCAGGAGTGATCTCCCCAACATATCGGATCAACATGAATACCCTCTATCTCCACGGAATGTGGCGACAGAGGGTATTTTATTGTTTCAATGACTTTTATAGTGCCCGGACCATACCACCATCCACGATCAGTGAAGTTCCGGTAATGTACGTATTGGCCCCGGATAACAGGAATACCACCGCTTTGGCAAACTCCTCCGGTTGACCGTAACGTCCTAGTGGGATCTCTTTGCGGAACTGGTCAGATACCTCTTCCTCACTGATTCCGTTCTGCTCAGCCCGTGCTGCATCCAATTCACGAATACGATCTGTTGCAATACGCCCTGGTGCCACCGTGTTGATCAAAATACCGTATGGAGCTAGCTCCTGAGACAAGGTCTTCGCCAATCCGAAAACGCCAGTACGGAACGTGTTGGACAGCACCAGACCCGGTATCGGCTGCTTCACCGAAGTTGAAGCGATATTGACAATGTGTCCTCCGCTTTCTTTCATATAAGGAAGAGCGCCGCGAATCAGCCTTACATAACTGAGCACATTTAATTCAAATGCACGTTCCCAATCTTCATCGGTCAGTGACTCAAATGAACCCGATGGGGGACCACCCGAATTGTTCACCAGAATATCTATCTGCCCGAACAGCTCTGCTGTCTTGTGAATCAGCGCCTCAATATCTTCCTTGCGTGTCACATCGGTTGCACAATATTCCACACGTCCGCCACCGCCAAGCGCCAGAAGCTCCTGCTTCACTGCTGCGAGCTTTTCTTCGTTCCGGCTGGCGAGCATGATGTCAGCACCTTCTGCTGCCAATTGAGCGGCAACCGCTTTGCCCAGCCCGCGACTGGAAGCCAGCACCAGTGCTTTTTTACCCCGAAGTCCCATATCCATCGTTGTTCCTCCTCCTCTGCTATGTTTTTATTTGGTCTGGATAAAATAACCCATAAGAATATCATCTACATACTTGCCGCCAATATAAAACTCGGATACCAGCCTGCCTTCTGTCACAAATCCACACTGGGTATAAAACGTAATTGCTCCCGGATTGCTGGAGAGTACGCGCAACCTGAGCTTGCGAACGCCTTGTTCGACCGCATGCTGCTTGATGGCATCCATCAAAGCTGTAGCAATACCACAACGCCGATCATGAGGGTGAACTGCAATATGAATCTCGTAGACATGACGATTGACAGGCATACCTGTGGCTGGATTAAAGCCCACATAACCACATACCCGCTCTCCCTGCACCGCAATCAACTGGCTGCCTGGCGGACAATGCTGCAGATATTGCTGTCTGGAGCGCCACTGCATCGGTGCAGGTGAGGTGTATTTGTCCCATACCAGGGTGTCCAACTCCATTAGCTGAGCTGCATCCTTGATTTCGGATGGACGAATCGTAAATGTATGGCTGGTAAGCATAATGATTCAACCTTTCGTGCTATAGTCGACAACGCTGTACGGTACAACGTCGGGAAAGTTAAGAGAGTTAACAAACTTAGGAACAGGAAGACATTGTTCGTTTACTTCGCTATTTAATTTTTTGTTCTATATATTGTAGCATAGCCTCAGCTTTGACTAAAATTCCACCCGTTATTGAACCTTTCGCAAAATGAAATAAACGCTTAACCTTGCCGTAACGTCATGGTTTATACTGGTTCGATAAGGAGGGGATGCATGATGAATATCAAAGAGGCAGCAAGCAGGCTCGGTATATCGGCGAGAGCCATTCGCTTTTATGAGGAAAAAGGGTTAATTCTACCCGCCAAACAGTCCAGTAACGGGTATCGTACCTATACCGAGAATGATATCTGGCGGCTTCAGACCATTGCGGCTCTCCGTGAGATTGGCATGTCACTACAGGATATTACACACGCTCTTGGAGAGATCGATCAAGGAAACCAGCAGCGGCTGGAAGAATATTTGGAGCTTCAACAGGCCGTCATGTATTCCCAGTGGATCGAGTTGAAACGTATGATGGATACAACCCAACGTATGATAGACCTGAATCGTCAGGACGGTCCACTGGATGTCAGCCATCTGCACGATCTCGCGGACAGTGCACGTCGCCTGCGAGAAGCACGGCAGAACTGGCATGATCGGTGGAATTATGATACGCAGGCAGCCATCCATGATCAGCGAGTGCAGGCGGCAGGCAGAGTCAGTACTGGACAACCCCATTCAAAGGACAGGCATCGTTCGGACAACGCCTCGCCTGCAAGCCATGAGCATGGAGTTACACATTCATACCAAGATACAGATACTTCCGCGCCGAGCGATTCCAATGATATGATACAGCCTTATTTTTATCTGTATCACAACTATGATGAGGGGCTCGAACAGACAGCTCACTGGATCTCTCCCACCCTTGGTGAGAAGGGACTTGATATAGGCACAGGCACGGGGAATCTGGCTGGGAAATTGATACAGTACGGCGCAGACATGACCGCAATCGATCAGTCTCGGGAGATGCTTCGCAGATGTCGTACCAAACATCCTGAGATGAATGTGAAGCTTGGAAATTTCCTGGCCTTGCCGTTTGCGGATCAGTCCTTTGACTTTGTTGTGTCCAGTTTCGCCTTTCATCATCTGAGTCCAGACCAGCAACTACTGGCATTACAAGAGATGCAACGGGTATTAACCTTACGCGGACGAATCGGCCTAACCGATCTGATGTTTATCGATGCTGCTCACCGTAATTTCTACATTCAGCAGGCCGAAACCACAGGACATGAAGAACAACTGCGCGCCTTGCGCGAGCGTCACTTCCCTCTGCTGGGTGAGCTATGCGGCTGGTTGGAGCAACAGGGATACGTAACGAAGCATGTGCGGCATAATGAGCTGTTACATACATTGCTGGCAGTTCCATTGCGGTGATCGATCATGAGCATATGCCAAAAAGGCCATCCCGCCTTGATTAAAGGAGGATGACCTTGGTATTCATTATGCTACGAGATTACATATAAATATCAACAACCGTATGCTCAGTTGCACTGCGTGCCTGTCTGAATTCATCCAGTGAAATGCTAACCCCGCCCTGACGGTAACGGTTCGCTGTACGCTCGGTACGAATGTCCTTACCGTTCACCGCTACACGGCTCACAGCACCTTCATTCAAGTGATAGATGAACGTCACCGGCTCTCCCGCATACTCGAATTCGAATTGCATACCATCCAGTTCAGCTGGCAATACCGGGTCAATGACCAGATCGCCGCCCTCTTGACGAATGCCAAGCGCATTGGAGATCAGCTGGTTCATGTAGATTCCAGGGCCGCTGGAGTAGATTCTCCATCCGCCCTTCACTTGTACAGTCCCTTTACGAAGCTGGTCAAAATGTTCCTGTGCCTCGTAACGCGTATTGAACTTGCCGTCTGAACTGCTGAAGTACGAGTTCGCTTGACGAATCTCCGCGTTAGGCACAACCTCTCCGATACCAACCGGGTTGATCATCGCAAGACCATTCCACACCTGATCTGTCTTACCCAGCTTTGCCATCGCTTCCACGTAACGAATATGAGCATGAACATATTGCAAACCAATCTCACGTCCGAAGTTGGACGCTTGCTCTGCACGCTTGAAGTGTGTGCTTACACCACCAGCATATTGAGCTGGACGATTCATCAAACGCACCCCATCCGGGCATAGGAACTGTTCACGGATCAAGGCATAATGCGATTCAGCTTGCTCCGCATTCAGCAATTCACCGATCATGCTGCGCGTCATTGGCAGCAGACGATATTGAATGCCTGTCTCTGTGTCTGTTGGATGAAGCATCAGCTTCGCCTGGTCCGCTTCTTCCATGTATACAAAGCCTGGAATCACATCTGTTCCCAGCATGTAACGGTTAAAGTCCTCACGGATGCCTTGAGCCAGCACGTCCAGCTCCTTCGCAAAGTCTGCATCCTTGTATTTCAGCGCTTGTGAGAGCACGTTCACGGACTGATACGTCAATGCTACAGTCCAACTGCTCACCATGTATTGCTTGAGCTGTGCATTGGCTGGCTGGAGCGTATCATCCCAGTCACCGTCTCCGTAGGAAGACAGGAACGTATCGTGCAGGAAGTGCGAACGGATATACTCGATCTCTTTTTTCGCATGATCCAGTACGGTTGCCGTCTCTTCCGTGAACCCGAAGCTATGCTTGACGGTATAAGGTACTTTCTCATCCAGGATCGCATAGTCGCGAGTCGCCGTCAGGTAGTCCGCCAATACTTTCAGCGGCCATACGATGATGTCGCCATGGCTTTCTTCCTGTTGAATCGCAAAGTATTTATCAAACATGAACCATTGCGGCCAGTTGCCATCATCTTCGTATTGGTGAGTATAGACCATTTTGATGATATCACGAACTTGCTCATATTTTTGCGTAGCCATAAAGTACTCTACCGGACCTTGGCACACATCCCGGGTACCCCAAGCTGCACCGCCGTACTGCTCCAAACCGTGAGGCACGGAGTAGTGAACCAGCATATTGTGGGTGTACCACCAAGCAAGCGCATTTACTTTGAACAGATCCTCAGCACGCTGACCTTCTCCACGAGACAAACGGAAACCGTTCATCACACCTGCGAAGAACTCGCGGTATGCCTGTACTTCCTCTTCAAACGTCAGGCTCGAGCCTGCTACCACTCCGCTATCCACTTGGCCTTCCAATACCCCTTGTACCTTCAGCGTCCATTCAGAACTCGCTTCCAGACTAAGCGTGACCAGAGATGCAGCTCCACTGCGGATACCACTTGCCAGCAGCGTTTCGTCACCTACATTTACAGTTGCACCATTCACCGACATGCGGTATTGCAGATCCGGATACGTTCCTGAACTAATCGCTTGTGGATCAGCCTTGAAGATCAAAGTATCGCCATCCTGCGTCATATGCAGCGGATATTCGTATTCATTCACATTCATTGTAATCTGGTTTGTTACCAGGTAACGGTATGCCGTGCCACTTGTGGAGTGCACATTCATGCTTACTTCCGTAGTATGTGCCCCTGTATAGTTCGTCACGATGATCGTATCGGATTCGGTTTTGTAGATCCAACGTACATAGTTGAAGCCAATCTCGAACAAGGAAGGCATCGTCAGCAGACGATATTGTCCGTCCATTTCCACATAAATACGTTGTCCCGCCGTCTTCGGCACGTTCAATGCATTGCGGGCATTACTGATCATTTTATTAAAATTGGTATTACCAATAACGAGCTGTGAGTTGAAAATACCGTACATATACGACGTTGTCGTAATAACCGGTGCTCCAAGTTGCACGTTGCCACCACTCATCAGAATGTGACCGTGCGGACGCTCCACAAGCAATTCTTTCGCTTTCAGAACGATATGTTCATAGCTGCCTGTGAAGAAGGATAACAGTTCCTCACCGCTGTGCTCTTCCTGATGACGATCAGGGAACAGATCATGAATCTCATCTTGCGTCAGATCGAGTGTAACCAGCGGTTCACCCAGGAAGGAGGACAGTTTCACCTGTTCCAACATGTCGCCTTTCTCCACAGTCAGAGCCTGTACTTCATTCCATGCTGCTGTAACTTCATCTCCGAATTCCAGTGCAGAGATACCTTCGGCATGATTAGGCTTCGCCAGTCCATAGAAGACTACCTGAGCTTCTCCGTTCAGATTCAACAGTTCAGATTGCAATGCGGTATAGGCAAATTCATACTGATACGTCTCAT
Organism: Paenibacillus sp. Z3-2; assembly: GCF_054161325.1. Taxonomy (NCBI): domain Bacteria; kingdom Bacillati; phylum Bacillota; class Bacilli; order Caryophanales; family Paenibacillaceae; genus Paenibacillus; species Paenibacillus sp. Z3-2. The sequence goes on from NZ_CP096397.1 coordinate 6,054,789, forward strand.
TCGCCAACATTGGGCGATTCAAGCTCTCTGGTTGATTCGTTTCCTTGTACGACAGACCGAAGAATTGGAATCCGTCTGTGGAGTAACCGACTGCTTTGGTCAGGGAACCTTGTTGCATATATGGAAATGCACCGCCCTGAGGCTGGTTTTGACGGGAACAAACGACATAACCTTTGGCTTCATCTTCAAATACCGTGTGGTCGATGTATTGTGACAGATAAGCTTCATTGCTGCGTACCGCACCCGGATCAGCAAGCCCTACATCCTGTCCGTACACCACGTCTACATTATGTTGTTGTCCTGTGAGCTTCACATCCCAGAACCAGACACCTTGCGGTGTAGCCGTAAATACGACCTGGTAGCCAATGCCTTGTTCATTGTCTTCCAGCTGGACTGTACCCTCCCAGATCAACTGGTTGCTGGATTGTGCCTTACTTGTAATTACCTTGCTATTCGAACGTACACCGAGCAGCGGGAACGAGCTGATTTTCTCTCCCTCATGCACACGCAAGTACAGGTTGTTCAGAGATCCATCAATCTGGTTGCTAAGCAACTGATTCAGCATGGTTGTGCCGGATGTGGCCTGGTACAGGTCTCCACTGTTCAAAAAGGTAAAGGATAACTCTCTGGCACTCAACCGGATCGGTTCATTAATCATCGTTGTCATAAGGTTCACTCCTTGAATTAGTTAAAATCGAAACGTTTCGATACATTTGAAAAAGAATAGGGGCCTCTTCAAACCGGCCTTTTACAGCCCGTCCGGACGATAACCCCATCATTAAACTTTCACTTCAGCATGCAGGCAATTCTTCGCTTCCAGACCCGTTCTAAACCGAACGTACAGAGCTGCGCTCGATCATATTAATCGTTAACGTATACGATGGATCCACCGCTTCTCCGTTGAGCATCTGGAATAACAGATGTCCTGCAAGCGCCCCTGCTTCATGCTTCGGTTGGCGTATCGTCGTCAGCGGTGGACTCACATATTCGGACAACTGGATATCGTCAAAACCGATCACGGAAATGTCATTCGGCACTGATACACCACGCTCTTCCAATGCCTTCAGGCCGCCAATCGCCATCTCATCGTTACCGTAAAATACCGCTGAGGGAAGTTCGCCCTGCATGATCATCATCTTGGTCGCACTGTATCCGCCCTCACGCACAAAGTTGCCGTTCAGACGCCATTTGGACTTTTCCTCCAGTCCCGCCTCCCGCATCGCCCGCAGATACCCTTGGTAACGCATCGCATTGTCATACGAGTTGGATGGACCGCTGATATAAGCAATCTTTTGATGTCCTGCCTGAATCAGGTGGCGGGTAGCAAGGTAACCGCCCTGCTCTCCATCCACCAGCACGTTGACCAGATGGTCACTCGACAGCTGACGATCCATCACAATGATCGGAAAACGATGACCAGCAGACTCCACCAGAATATCATCATGAATGTTATGCGCCAGGATGATGGCTCCATCTACTCTTTTTTCACGCAAAAATCGTACTGCCGTTGAATCCCGTCCACCCATGGAACTGCAAGCAATCAGATCATACCCGTTTGCAAGTGCTACATCCTGTACACTACGGATCAACTCCGAGTAGTACGGACCTGACAGATCCGTCAGAATCAAAGCGATGGTGTTCGTACGGCTCCGTTTCAGGTCCATGGCAAAGCCGTTCTTGCGGTAATTCAGTTCTCGTGCTGCCTCAAGCACTTTAGCCTTGGTCTTGGCACTAACCTTGCTATCCCCGCTCAGCGCATAGGAAGCAGTCGAGAGTGCTACACCTGCGAGCTTTGCCACATCCTTAATCGTTGCCATTCCACGTTCGCTCCTTCTAAACTATATATAAATTGAACTACAGGATATTTACACTGACCACTCCGATGACAGAACAACCTTCCGATCGCTGTTACCCCCAGATTTTTTGATTCCCTTTTTCAAAGGTGAAAATCCGCGGATAGCGTATGCTTCCGATGTAGCTTTCTTGCAGAAAGCTTTTAGGCGAACGCTTTGCTTCTTCAGGTTCTTTCTGCCCTCTCCGTTTTGTGTAAATGTTTAGTTCAATTTATATAGAAAATTCTAAGGTTATCTACATTTTATACGGTACATGGTCTTAACAACCACTAAATCCTAAACAATCGTCCATTAATTATTTTACATAACAATGGTATAGCTATCAATCGAAACGTTTCGAGGTATTTTCAAAAAAAATCCTTGTCTCCATCCTTAGGGTACCACTGTTAATGTACCTCATTCCAATCTATACCAATAATGATGGTTATGACGCGTCTTTCAATCTGGCGCCCTATGAACCGTTATTGCCTAACACAATGAAACGGGTAGCAAACGTCAGATTGAAACGTTTCGACATTTTCATTATAGTCGGTGTTGATAGCGATTTCAACCACTTTATCCATTTTCCACAGAAAAATATAAATTGCTCAATCTGTCCATCCCCGTCACTTCGTTTATAGTATATACTGCATAATAGTTCAGATTCGAGAATTCCGCCAGTATACGAAGGGCATAAGACGAATGATGCCCTTGCTACCTATATAAGGAGACGGTTATCTAATGCATGCATCCAAACCAACTTACCCTAAAAAATCGCTGTCGCGCCCAGTTCCCTTGCAGAAAATTCAGTCCATCCCTGATGCCCTGTTCAAGCTGCGCCATCTGGTTCAACTTCATGACCGCGATGCGTTCTCCTATACAGATGAATTGTGGAGCACACATCATGTGCTATACGTCATTACTGCTGGCCAGGCCAGGCTGATCAGTGCAGAGGGCAAACTGACATTAAATGCGGGCTCTGCAGTCGTCCGTCAAGCCAGAAGTCTGCTTCAGCACGAGAATAACCGCGGCTCTCTGTCGCCAATACAGGGCATTGCTATTGCTTTTGATTCCACTGAAAATGAACAGCTGTTCTGGCCTTTCGGGATACCAGCCCCCATTGCGAGCCGGACGCTCACCGACAGGACAGTAGAGCTGATTCAAGCAAGTTCGACAGACCATGATTCGAGCCCCTTCAGGCCACATATGCTTTTCTATGAATTACTGGATATTTTGCGGGATCATGTAGCTCATTCTGCTCATGAAGATCACTCGTGGTTCGATGCTGTGCTCAGACATATCCATCAGATGTATACGCATCCGCTGACTCGCGAACAATTGGCACGCGATGCAAATGTGAGTCCCGAGCATTTTTCAAGAGAGTTCAAGAAGCATACAGGTCTTACGTTTGTTGAATATGTGACCCGTCTCAGAATCAGGATGGCTCAGGAGCATCTGTTGTTCGCGAACCCTACGCTACAGGAAATTGCACAACTGACAGGGTACAGGGACACCTTCTATCTGAGCCGCAAATTCAAACAGATAGTTGGCTCTGCACCAACACACTATCGGAAAATGCCCAAAAGGATCGTATCTCTAACTTATAACTACACCGCTTCTCTACTGGCACTGGGCCATACGCCTCACATGGGTGCCGTAGCCAGCTGGATGGAAGAAAAAATGGTTGAACATGGTCATGAACATTTTGAGCAGCATTCCGAATATGAGCTGGTTAAGCATACCGATCTGATTACCAATGCTCATCCTGATGTCATTGTCGGTTATGCACCGCATCCCGCTTCCGATGACCTGCGTCTGATCGCACCGACTATCCTGATGCCCTTTGAGGAACTCGATTGGCAGAAGCAGTTTCTTCATCTCGGCCGAATTACGGGGCTGGAGTCCAATGCACAAGCGTTGTTAGATCGATATCATCAACTTGAGCAAGAAGCCAATCATATGTTGGACCAACGGATGGAAGGAACACGTGGTTCTGCCGTTTGCATGTTTATGATTGGAGAGGACGGGGCTTATATCTACGGTCATGGCTGGGGCAGAGCTTCTCATGTGCTGTATCAATCGCTCGGCTTCACTCCACCCTCACGTATGGAGCAGGATGGACAGTTACTCACGGGGTACGTTCATGTTCCGTTGTCCGAGATTCACTTATATGCAGCAGATCACATGTTTGTTGCCTATCCTGAGGAACGCACCGAACGAGAAATGCTGGATAGCCTGCTGAATCAGGAATCATGGGGCACCCTCTCCGCCGTTCGTGAAGGACGTGTATACGAGATTGATGCCGACATGTTCTATGGATTCGATCCCCTGTCCGTCATGGAGCAGTTGCAGCTTATCATGCGTCACCTGACATCATAATTGTCCATGCTGTAGTGATCATAGTTGTCCATGTACAAATATCATATCTTCCTCTATGTTATTAATGAGAATAATAATCATTATTGATTATACACAGGGGGAACAAGGATATGTTTGCTGCAAAAAAACGCTTTTCCGGCTTGCTGCTTATGCTCGCCATTATTATGATTCTGGCTGCTTGTAGCAGCGGTACAGGCTCAACTGCCACTGAACAAACATCGGCAGCGGGAACAGAAACGACAACCGGCTCTTCCGAGACAAACAAAGACACGTCGTCCGGTTCGGACAATTCGAATGCTACACGGATCTACAAGTCATTAAGCGGGGATGTTGAAATTCCGACTGAACCGAAACGGATCGTCACGGATATGTACGTAAGTGATCTGCTCGCACTGGGTGTGAAACCCGTTGGGGCTGTTCAATATTATTTGGAAAACCCGTTCTATGCAGATCAGGTGGCGGGCATCGAAAGTATCGGTGATCGGGCGGCGGTATCCCTGGAGAAGGTCGTTGCCCTGAATCCGGATCTAATCATTACCTACTCTGATCAAGCCGAAGAGATTGAAAGTTATAAAAAAATCGCACCGACCGTGGTCATCCCTTATGGTACATTCACCAATGTGCATGAAGAAATCCGGGGATTCGGTGAGCTGATGAACAAATCCGAAGCAGCCGAAGCTTGGCTGAAAACATACGATGAACGGATTGAAGCCGCTCGTGCCAAGGTGAAAACAGTCATCAAACCGGAGGAAACCTTCTCCATCCTTGAAGTATCCGACAAGAGTTATTATGGATATGGAGACAATTTTGGTCGAGGAGGACAAGCGGTCTACAGTGCTTTGCAACTTGCCCCACTCGAAATTACCAAAAAAGAACTGATGGGTGATACCCAATGGAAAGAAATTTCGCGTGAAGTTGTTGGTGATTATGCAGGGGATCATATCTTCTTAACCGTTGGAGAGAACAATAAAAATTACCAAGGTGATGCCATCTGGCAATCCCTTCCCGCTGTGAAAAACAATCAGGTGTATGAGTTGCTGGAAGACCGTTACTGGTACTTCGACCCGATTGCGATTCAAGGTCAGGCTAAGGAATTCGCCGATATGATCGTAGAACGTGCCGAGCAAAACCGCAAATAACATAAGGATGAATACAGGTGTCCGGACAGGCTAATCAGCCTGCTCGGGCATTTGTGTCATATCAAGGAGGACTTACATATGCTTCGCCGTTTTATGTCTTATTATCGTCCTTACAAAAGGCTCTTTATATTGGACTTCTCCTGTGCCATCGCTGCCGCTCTGCTGGAGTTGGCCTTTCCACTCGCCGTTAACCGGGTGGTCGATCAGCTGCTTCCGGCTGGCAATTGGTCCATGATCTTAGCGGCGTGTGTCGGGTTGCTCGGCATCTACCTGCTTAGTTCCTTTTTCCATTATGCAGTCACCTATTGGGGGCACAAGCTTGGCATTAACATCGAATCTGATATGCGGCGTGAACTGTTCCAGCGTGTACAGAAGCAGTCCTTCCGCTTCTTCGACAATAATAAAACCGGTCATCTGGTCTCCCGCATGACCAACGATCTGATGGATATTGGTGAGATCGCGCATCACGGACCCGAGGACCTGTTCATTGCCCTCATGACACTCGCCGGAGCTTTCGGGATTATGCTGGGGATCAACTGGCAGCTCGCTGTGATGACGTTCATCATCGTGCCGCTAATGATCTACCTGTCGCTGTATTTCAGTCGCAAAATGTCCAAGGCGTTCAAGCGCATGTTTGCAGATATCGCCGATTATAATGCACGGGTCGAGAACAATGTGAGCGGCATCCGTGTGGTACAAGCTTTTGCCAATGAAAAGCATGAAGTTGGACGTTTCGTCGAGAACAACGAACGTTTCAGACTCACCAAACTGATCACCTACCGCATTATGGCCTGGAACTCTTCACTTAGCTTCATTCTGATGAAATTCGTGTCACTGTTTGTACTAGTGTGCGGAACCTGGTTTGTCATTCAAGGAAGTATGACTTACGGGGAGTTCATTGCTTTTGTGATGCTGTCCAATGTATTCCTCGGACCCATCGAGAAGATTAACTCCGTCATCGAGACGTACCCCAAAGGCATCGCCGGATTCAAACGTTACCTGGAGCTGCTTGAAGCCGTGCCGGATGTAGAAGATACACCACAGGCAAAACCGATTCCGGACGTTAAAGGCGATATTGCCTTCCATAACGTTACCTTTTCTTATGGAGAACACAAACCTACGCTGTCTCAGGTCAATTTGGATATTCGAGCAGGCCAGACGGTTGCTCTGGTTGGACCTTCAGGCGGGGGAAAAACGACACTATGCAGTCTGATCCCACGTTTCTACGATGTGGACGCGGGGCATATCTCCATTGATGGAATTCCGGTGAAGGACATGACGCTGGAATCCCTGCGCTCCCATATCGGGATTGTGCAGCAGGATATTTTCCTGTTTGACGGAACGATTCGCGAAAATATTGCATACGGGAAACTGAATGCTTCCGATGAGGAAATCTGGCAAGCCATTCGGCGGGCCCAACTGGAAGAACTGGTACATTCCCAGCCAGATGGACTGGACACCATGATCGGTGAACGTGGCGTGAAATTATCAGGCGGACAGAAGCAGCGTCTATCCATCGCAAGAATGATCCTGAAAAACCCGCCAATTCTCATTCTGGATGAAGCTACTTCCGCGCTCGATACCGAGACGGAAGCTGCCATTCAACTGGCGTTATCCGAGCTGGCTCAAGGACGTACGACATTGGTGATTGCCCATCGACTGGCGACGATCAGACACGCCGATCGCATCGTGGTGGTAGAGAACGGTAGCGTAGCCGAACAAGGCAGCCATGAAGAACTGCTCTCTCGTAAAGGCTCATACAGCCGACTACATCAAGCCCAGTTTGGTTAAGTGAGAGGATTAAACGGTTAAAATCCAACATATGAGTTGTAAAAAATAAGTCGCTACAACAACAGCAAAACAACCTTCCCTCTGTACTAGGGGGAAGGTTGTTCTTTATATTTACTATTCGTTATAACTTCCCACCCAGTATTGCGTTCGCCCGTTTACGAAATTCCTTCGCCGCCTGCTCGGGCGTGATTTTGCCAAACAGCAGAAGATCATACAACTCACGTAGCACCGCAGTCACCTCGGCTGCACCCACAGGATCAGGCGGGTCCATCTGGCTGCTGTTATCTGCAACCCAATCAATATAGTCAAACACCTGCGCCAGTTCTGGTTCTACCAGCAGCTTCATTCGCTCTTTGACACTGGATGAGACAGGCACACCCCGCTCCCCTTTGAGCAGCAGATTGGCCTCCAAATCATTCACGAAAAAGCTGATGAACTTGGCAGCCTCTTCCTTATGTCTGGAATTGCCCGCCATGGAGAAAAACATACCTGGCTTCAAGAACAACCCATCCTGGCTGTTTGGCCCAGGCATCGGGGAGATGGTTAATGGCTTGCCATAACGCTGAGCGGTGCTGATAAACTGATTGGAATACCCCCAGCTAAACAGAGCCTCTCCTAGATAGAACGGGTCATTGTCGGGTTTGCCAATGTCTGACGTCCAGATATCCGGTGCAAAAATAAGCTTCTTCTCCGCGAGCTGCTTCATCCTGCCAAAATAATCGATAAACAGCCCATCATCTTCATACCCCAATCCCTTGCCATCCTCGGCGTATAGCTTGGAACCATACTGTCTCAAGTAATACGCAAAAAACTGTTCCGGCGTGAAGTAAGTTCCCAAATAGATGTCTTTCCCGAGCAATTGCTCGCCCATCTGGTCAAAGTCCGCCCATGTCCACGTCTCCGTTGGCAATTCAATATCATTGGCCTTCAACACTTCCGGATCATAGATGCTGAGCATGGCGTTAACACCCAAACTGAGCCCGTAGGTTTTTCCATTCAGGCTACCACTCTCCAGCTGTTCCTTCTCAATATCTGTCGTATCAATCAGTCCGCTCTGCATGTACGGCGTCATATCCTCCAACAGTTGCAGCGAGCTGTACTGGGACAGATAGGAGATGTCCATCTGGATAATGTCTGGCAACGCATTGCCTGCTGCATGCGGGGCAAGTTTTCTCCAATACTCGTTGAAGCTGCTATAATCGTATTCGATGTTCACATGTGGGTTCAACTTCTCATACAGGTCGATAACAGCTATCGTTGCATTGTTGCGGAACTCCCCGCCCCACCAAGCGATTCTCAGCGTAATCGGTTCTTCCTCCACAATCATGCCTGGCCTTTGATCCAATTGACTCACGCAGCCAGGAAGAGTCAGCATAAGACAGAGCATGCCTATCATTCGCATCCATCTTCTCATAGCTTCTCCTCCTTACCTGGTGATGGTGGTGGAAGCAGTACCGTTACTTTCGTTCCACGCCCCGGCTCACTCTCCAGCATAACATCATATTCTTCGCCAAAAGCCAAACGCACCCGCTCCCTGATATTCAGCAGTCCAATACCTGTACCTCTGGTTTTCACTTCTCCACGAAGTACTTGTTCCACATATTCGGACTCCATGCCAGGACCGTGATCCTCAACGATAAGGGCTAGCCTGCCACCTGACATCTCGGCATACACTCGAATCAGACATGATCCAACCTGTGGTTCCAATCCGTATTGAATGGCATTTTCCAACAAGGGCTGTAGGGTCAACTTGGGAATGGCACACCCCAGATAGGGAGCGGGCACATCCATGCGGAAATCAAGCCGCTGCCGGAAACGGTAGGTTTGAATGGTGATGTAATGGTTGACGATCTCCAGTTCTTCAGCGATGGTAATGATATTTTGCTTGAAGCTGATGGAGGAACGAAGCAAATATCCGAGTGACAACACCATACTGGAGATTTGCTCCTGCCTGTTCTTTTTGGCGAGCCAATGGATCGAATCCAGCGCATTATACAAAAAGTGGGGATTGATCTGTGCCTGCAGTGCCTTGAACTCCGTTTCCTTAATGACCAGCTGGCTTGCATAGTTTTCTTTGATCAATGTATTAATATGTGTAATCATCAGTCGATACGTACGCTGCAACAATCCCAGTTCATCCATGTGCTGGTGTGTTGGAATGGACAGATTGGCGTCTATGTTCTCCAGATCCCCATACTGAACCTCCTTCATCTGACTGATGAGCTCCCTGATCGGCCTCGTCAGACTGCGTGCGAAGACCATGCCGAGCGCAAGCACGACCAGAATTGCGATAAGATAGACGACAATCAGTATATTTTTCAACCATATAATACGTTCAAAAATTTCATCATAAGAGGCCATATTATAATAAATCCAGCCAGTATAAGAGGATTTCTTCTGGGAAAGAAAAATCTCCCTCCCATCCAAGTTCTTAATCTCATATCCCCCACTGCCTGGAAGTGGATTCAGTCCGGTGGACACCGCTTCCGGAAGCTCGCGATATGGATAGACAACTTCACTGCCTGCTTTTAAAATAATGTCACTGTCCTTGCTGTCAATGCCCGCATACTCCTCAACCAGTCGCTCGATATTAATACGCAGAAACAGTATACCTACCGGTTCCAGAGTCATCGGTTCATAGGCTCGTACCTGACGCACCATAACCAGCATCGGGTCATCGTCATCCGGGTATAACCATCTCACTGCACCATTGGCCTGCTCCGCAGCCGCAATCATCCGATCATACTTTTCCTGGGATACGGTGAGCGTCTCGCCATATTTATTCACTCTTCCCCTGGAATCAATCAGATGAACGGACTGCACATAACGTGCAGCCCCACTAATATGCTCCCATAACCGATCCGTGATCTTCTTTCGTTCAATAAAGCTTGAATATGCGCTATCGTCATCCAACAACGACTTCAAGGCTCTTTGAATTTGAGTATCGGAGATCATGTTCAATGATAACGCTTCCAACTTCTGGAGTTCAACATCCACTGTAGACGAAGAAAGGTTCAGAAGTCGGGACGACTTATCAAACAGCTGTTTGTCATACACCGAGTACGTATAGTACAAGGACCCAAACGCCAGGATGATGATAAACGCCATCATGAACATAATCATCAGAAACATTTTCATTTTGATGCTCAGTTTGCGGTAGGCTGTCATGACCAAAGCGCTCCTTTGAACCACGTGATACTACTAGGTATATCACATACAGGAAGGTTTCCCCAAAGTTTTAGCGCTCGATATCTTACGTATTATTTGGACTGATATCGATCATAGGCAGCCTGATGAACCTCAATCGCCCGGTCAATGTCCATGCTCTTGATCGTTTCAGCCATGGTGTCAAATTCGGTGATCGGCTTCTGTCCGCTAATAATGGCAGTCATTGTCTCATTCAAATACGTATTCACCTGACTCATGATGGACGTACTTGTGGTCACCTCATCTGTTGACAAACGAATTGGGGGAAGCGTTAATGCTGAGCTTGCTTTCATCCATTCCGCATTCGCCGCACGCTGTCCGTCGTCAAATAGTAAGGCATCCAGATAACGGCTATCCTGATTGATTGGACCGTCCATAATGGATAAGGCATAGGAAGCCAGTGCCTGGTCATATGTCAGACCGTTCGGATTATCAATGATGGTATCTGTGAATTTGACACCTTCCCCTTCACGAACATAGCTGTCATTTTCAATACCGAAGTTGAACAGATCACTACCCTCTTCGCTATAGTTGTAGTCCATCCACTGTACAATGTATTTCAATTTGTCTTCGTCTGCGGAAGCCGTAATGGCCTCACCATAACTTAGTACCTTATTCTCCAGATTGAAGGTAGCATAAGAAGTTCCATCCGGAGATACGGGCCACGGTACGCCGGTTACGTTAAAGTTCGGATCGGTATCTCTCATCAGATTGAAGTATTTCCCCATGCCACTGAACACACCACCCTGATATGCGCCTGCCAGATTGCTGGTAACCTTATAGTCGAACGCTTTGCCATCATTGGTCATGATCTCGGGATCAATCAGCCCTTCCTTGTACCACTTGGCCATGGTCTCCAAGAAATCACGGTAGCCCGGCTGAATTGGTCCGAATTCCACCTTGTCTCCATTCATCTGGAAGCCACCAATGACGCCAAAGGCCGCAGCAAAATCATGGAGCTTGGTCAGGTTGCCTGGCCCCCAGTTTCCGGTGAATGGTAGCTCATCAGGCTTGCCGTTGCCGTTAGGGTCCTGTTCCTTGAATGCCTTGAGTACCGTATACCATTCATCGATGTTGGTAGGTACCTTAAGGTTCAATGCATCAAGCCAATCCTGGCGCATAATTAAACCGGAAGTGGCATTCAGCTTCAGTGCATCCAGCTTGAGCAGCGGGAACATATAGATCGTTCCATCGTCTAGTGCAATCTGCTTCTTCACATCTGGATCGGATTCAATAATCCGCTTCAAGTTCGGTGCATAACTGTCGATCAATTCATTCAACCGGATGATTCGACCGTCCTTGATCATTTTTTCCGGTCCGCCAACGGCATCCGCCCAGTTATAATAAATGACGTCCGGCAGCTCCTTCGTGGAGATCAGCAGATTGAACTGGTCACGCTGTTGTCCAAGCGGAGGGTGTGTGAACTTCACTTGGATGCCTGTCAGCTTCTCCTTTTCCTTGTAAGCTGCCATATCGCCAAAATTGTTCAAGGAAGCCGTCAGTTTGGCGTCATTGGCGCGCCAGTAGTCGATGGTAAATGGCTCACTTGTAATCGGTAGCGGAATCTCGGTCAACGCCTGAACCGCAGGTTCTGTTCCTTCTGCTGGCTCTGCGGTACCTGGTTCATTATCACCTGTACAACCTGCTAGTAAAGACATGGTAAGTAGCGATGACAACAGGATGGACCCCATTCTTTTTTTCACACAATTCGCCTCCATAGATTACATTTTTATTGTTTCACAGCGCCGATTAGAGCGCCCTGAACAAAATAACGTTGAATGAACGGATATACCAGCATAATAGGCAGCGTGGAGATAATGATGGTTGCATATTTGATGTTCTCTCCAATGGCGAATCCGGTATCGGCGCCCGCACCCATGGCCTCTGTACTACTGCTGATCAGAATATCACGCATAATAATCTGGATCGGATATAGCTCCTGACTGCGCAGGTAGAGCATCGGTCCGACATAATCATTCCAATGGTCAACCGCATAATACAGCATCATGACGGCCAGAATCGGTTTCGACAAGGGCAGCACAATCCGGAACAAAATCAGAAAGTCATTCGCGCCATCGAGCTTCGCCGATTCGATCAGACTGATCGGAATGCCCTCAAAGTTTGTTTTCATAATGAGGAAATAGAATGTGCTGATAGCACCCGGAATAATAAGCGCAAAACGGGTATCCACCATGCCCAGATTCTGAATTAACAGAAAAGTCGGAATCATACCCCCGCCGAAGAACATCGTGAACGTAATTAATTTCATCAACGTTTTCCTGCCCATCAGATCACCGCGTGACAGCCCATATGCGGCCAGCGAAGTCATGAGCAGATTGATGGCTGTACCCACCACAACATAGAACAAGGTGTTCATGTATCCCGTATAGATGCGAGTATCCTGAAATACCGACTTGTACGCTCCCAGCTGAAAACCTTCAGGAATGAGCATCAGCGAACGGGAACGCAGCATCTGATCCGGGTCGCTGATTGAAGAATTGAACACGTACAGCATCGGGTAAAAGCATAAAACCATGATCACCAAGAGCAGCAGTGTATTGAATACATCAAAAAGTCGTTCCCCTATAGACTGTCTCATCGCTTCACCTTCCGATTACCATAGACTGGTTGAGTTAAGCTTTCTGCTGATCGCGTTCGCGATAATGAGCAGCGCGAAATTAATGACGCCGTTAAATAGTCCGATGGCGGTTGAATACGTATAGTTCCCCTCCAAAATACCGGATCGATAGACAAAGGTGGATATGACATCCGATGTCTCATAGGTCGGTGCCGTTTGCATCAGCAATATTTTCTGAAAATCAGCGTTCATCACTGCCCCCATGCGCAGAATTAACATAATCACAATCGTTGGCATAATGCCTGGCAGTGTAATATGAAGCAGCTGTCTCCAGCGACCTGCACCGTCGATTTTGGAAGCCTCGTACAGCTGCGGATCAATCCCGCTGAGCGCCGCCAAAAAGATAATCGAAGCCCATCCTGCACCCTGCCATATGTTGGACAGGATGTACATCGGACGGAACATATCCTTTTCCGCCAGAAACATAATCGGCTGCAGATCGAAAAAGTCACGAATGACGTTAAATAACCCACCGTCCAGAGATGAGAACGTTTTCAACATTCCAACCACGACGACAACCGAAATAAAATGCGGCATATAACTGATGGTCTGTACTGCGCCTCTGAACCACTTCTTCCGGACTTCATTCAGCAGCAGTGCTAGTAGAATCGGAGCCGGGAAACCAAACACAATACTGTAAAAACTCAAAATCAGTGTGTTCTTAATCAGTCGCCAGAAATAATAACTTTCAAAAAACATGGTGAAGTTGTCAAATCCGACCCATTCGCCTGCCAAGATTCCTTTGATCGGGTTGTAGGATTCCTGAAATGCCATCAGTAGCCCGTACATTGGCCCATAGCTGAAAATCAGATAGTAGGCTACAACAGGAACGAGCATCAGATATACGTATCTGTTGCGGACAAGTTCCTTTTTCACCGAACTCCATTTGCCAGCTGGCTTCAAACGCCCAGGTTCAATCCCCCGGCTTCGATTCAGCTCCATCCACTCGCCCTCCACTCTCGGTATTGATTCACTAACATGACACTTCTAATGATAGAAGGGAGCGCCATTTCTTCCCATGCTCATTTCCGTTAAATGAATGTTCAAAACCGAGTTCTGTCCGACAAAAAAAGACCCTGCTGCCGATGAATGGCAAACAGGGCATGATCGTAGATCGATGTGGATCGGATTTACAGGTTACTATCTGTATAAATCGAGCTAAAGAATATTTACACTTGCCACTCCGATGACAGAACAACCCTCTGATCGCTGTTATCCCCAGATTTTTATGATTTCCTTTTCCAAAGGTGAAAATCCGGGGATAAAGGCGAACGCTCCGCTTCTTCGTGTTATTTCTGTCTTCTCCGTTTTCGTGTAAATGTTTAGTTCAATTGCTGCAGAAGCCGGTAGCAACGCTGTCCTAAGGTACTTTTTTATACTCGGAAGGGGAGAAACCCGTGTATTTCTTGAACATTTTGCTGAAATACGGCCAGTTGGCACCAAAGCCTGTCTGTTCGGCAAGCGAGGATACGGTACAGTTCCCGTCCTGCTCCAGAAGCTCCAATGCTTTACGGAGGCGGTAGCTTAACACATAGTTCGTAAACTTCTCACCGGTTTCTTTCTTGAACATTTTGCCAATGTAGTCTGGATTCATGTATATTTCGCCGGCGATGGACTGGAGTGTTAGTGTTTCGTCCCTGTAGCGCTTCTCTACCAGCTGTTTCACACTAACTACCATCTGCGATTGTCTGGAGCGGTGTTGTTCGTAGCGGCGCAGGGTGATTTCTTTGGCGACGGCAAGCAGAAACTGTTGAAAAGAGTGCAGCGTGCTGGATTCAATCATGCCTGGCAACTGGTCCATATACCTTTTCATCTCGGCAGAGCCACTGAGTCGAATCATCTCCATAAACATCTGAATAAGATAAGACTTCGTTTGGGATATATCGTATCTCAAGCTGGCGAGCAGCTGAAACATCCGGTTCAGCTCTGTTCCAACTTCCTGCCAGTGTCCAGCCTTGATTGCAGTAACCATCCGCTCCGGATCGTATTCGAATTCAGGAAGACTGTGCTCCCCGGGAGAGTAAATATCCCGCTCCATAATAAGACTGCCCTCACCGAGGTAAAAGCGGTAATTGAGATAAACCAGCGTCTGCATGTACAAATGGCGTGCCTGCGAAAGATCTCCTGGCTCACTCAGCGCAATCGTGAGATCATCATGGTAATATCGGGTAAATGTGGCGCGAATCTCATCGATATTATGGAACAACTGCGTTTCAGACAATTTGTCCTCCATGATTAGTAGCACATGCCCCCCAACCGTGGCACTTAAGATTGGATTGTGAAAAATATCTTCGGCAATGTTCTTCACCGCGAACAAGTGCAAATACTCATGATCCCCCTCAATCTCTACCAGCAACAACCGCACACGCTGATCCTGGAACTGTACATCGAATAACTCCTCGAAATACTTCCATTCCTTGACCCCGTATGTTCTGTTCGTGACCAGCTCTTTCAGAAAATATTCCTTGGCATGCGGCAGTACACGCTCCAGATTATATTGGATCGACTGCACAAAACGCTCCTGATCGGTTAACTCCCGCTTCTCACTGACCAATTCACTAATAGCCTGTACGAGATGCTCTTCACTGCAGGGCTTGAGCAGATAGTGCTTCACTCCATAATGCATGGCCGTCTTCGCATATTCGAATTCGGTGAAACCCGTGAGCATGATGAATGAGATATCCTGATACTTCTCCGCTACTGCTTCAACCAGCTGTAAGCCATCCATTCCCGGCATGCGAATGTCCGAGATGATAATATCGGGACGTTGCCGCTCAATTGAAGCAAGCGCTTCCATTCCATCTTGAGCAATGCCGATCAGTTCTGTTCCTAATCGGGACCAGTTCACGACACTAGAGATCCCGTCCGAGATCATAAATTCATCATCGACCAACAAAATCTTGTACATTGTATGCATCCTCCTGCCTTTAACCAGTTCCATTCTATTATATGGGCATAATGCACAAATAGAGGGGAGAACGTTGAATGACATGGAATTGAACCCTAACAAGTCTGATTGTTGAACATTTGTATCACGTGCGAAGTTATTGGCTACCGAATCATGGTTTATGCTGGTCCTTTGTTCAAACCAAACGACCTTCACCCTGCCACAGGGTGAAGGTTGGCTGCTGCTATGCAAATGGGGGCTATATAGGTGACCATACATGCCCCAATCGATTTATTTTTTTACTGCGTGAATGAAATGTATCGTTTCAAATGCCCTTAGATGATCGATTCGATCCTGGAAAAACTGTTCCTGAATCGCCTCCGGAGTCAGATGCTCATAAATAAGCAGCCCTGCTTCATCAAGCAAGGCCTCCATCTCCACATATGCGTAGCCGGATTGCATCGGCTCACCACCCATTGCAGCCAATTTAACCATATTTTCAACCCGATTAAACATTCCTTTTTCCTCAAAAAGGTGCTCATCTGCATAATCCAGAACTATAGAGCTCCCGGTTGGCAGGTTCGCAAACACATGACGAATCACGTTAAACAGATCCTTTTGGGGCAAATAATACGAAACACCCAAGAGACTAGCCAACGTCTTCCGTTTCTTCAAACCTTCAAGAGTCAAGCTGTCATTCAAAAGCTCACGCGTAAAATCCATGGGTACAAAGTGAAGATTGTCCGGAATAGTCAGCTCGGCCTGATTCAGCCGCTCCTTCTTGAATTGCTGTGTAGCCGGATAATCCACTTCAATGATATCCAGCGTGTCCTCCAATTCCGGATGCCTCAAAGCAAACGTATCCATCCCGGCGCCAAGAATGACTACCTGCTTCAATCCCAACGCGACTTCATGCAAAAGTACATGCTCACAGTAAGCGGCCCGAGCCAGAGTTATTGGAGATAACTGTACCTGGTTAATCCATTTTAGAATCTTTTCCGGGTCGTCCTTGAGCTGGTCAGCCATATCCGGGTTGAAAAAATGAATGCCTCTAACCATGTTATTGCTGATATCTGAAAATTCTTGAGGAGAGATCAGCAATCTCGCCATAAAATCATCGAAAATGAGGGGTGTGTCATGTTGGCTGTGATAGGCTCGGCCAAAAGTCGAAATCAATGATGTGATACTGGATTCATTTTGCTTCATACTTATTCCTCCCGTACAAACAAAAATAAGATTCCCCTGGCCAGGAGAATC
Source organism: Paenibacillus sp. Z3-2 (assembly GCF_054161325.1). Lineage (NCBI taxonomy): Bacteria > Bacillati > Bacillota > Bacilli > Caryophanales > Paenibacillaceae > Paenibacillus > Paenibacillus sp. Z3-2. Next base: position 6,071,919 of record NZ_CP096397.1, read on the forward strand.
TTATTATATACGGAATATTTCTATATGTAAATTATAGCATAAATATATTATTTTGTCAACCATAATTTACGGATGAGCAGACAGATTAAAGTGGATTTATCGTCCACTTCAACTCGTTCTCCCTTCGCATCCTGATCCAACCCGAGTAGATCTGTTAGGCGTCCATCCCATACTCCTTCACCTCACGATTACGGTTCAACACCGCGTGCAGTACAAAACCAAGTACCGCAATCACCGCTGTGCCTGTTGCCAGCCACGCTACAGGAATAAGTCCCTGTTTGTCATACATGACTCCCATCGCATAGGGTCCGATAACCCGTCCAACTGCACCGATCCCACCGGATATTCCGATGTAAAAAGGTGCTGCCCTGCCTGCATGTTCCGATATGAAGGCAGGCGTCGCAGGGGAGATCAGCATCTCTCCAAACGTGGCAAGTACCATTGCAAGCACCATGCCCGGATAGCTGTACATGGTAATCATGACAATGTAGGCCATGCCATAGAATACCGCACTCGCCGTCATCTGGGCAGTGGAGGTACGGGCCATGGTCCGTTTCACCCAGCTGGTAAACGGTTGACCCACAAAGATCAGCACCCCGTTCAGGGTCCAGAGCAGACCGTACATTCTTTTTTCCATACCCTCAGAAATGATATACGGGGACACGCCTGTGTTCCAGATGGAATTGCCGAATAACAGAAACAGCACGCCCAAGCTCATAAACAGATATAATCGCGTATTGCCCAGCAGTGCCCAGACGCCCGGCCCATCGGGAACAGTTTTGCGTTTCGTTAGATGCACTTCCCCCTGATCCGGTTCGACTCGCGAAAGATAATACCAGAAGAAAATCGCAAATCCGGCTGAGGTCACCCCATTCAGTACAAAGCTGAGGTGATAGGAAAAGTCAGCCAGAAAACCACTCAGCGCCGTACCAATCGCTACCCCGATATTGTTCGCCACATAGATAATATTGAATAATTCACCGCGTCGCTCCGCAAACCGGAAGCCAATAAAGGCCTGAATCGCTGGCAGCGACAATGAACTGAACAGGCCAATCCAGCCCATCGCACATATAAATATGACCCAATACGCGCTAATCCAGGGCAGCGCAAACAAACCTAATGCATTAAGCGCAAGTGAACCAATGATCAGCTTCTTCACGCCCACCCGGTGATACAACGAACCTCCAAGCAATTGTCCGAAGATGCCTCCCAGGGATTGAATGAGGATTACAAAACCGGCGTTGGCCATCGTCCGTCCAAGCTCATCAAACACATACATGGTGGTTAGCGGCCACATGAGCGCACTGCCTGTTGCGTTAACCAGACTTGCCAGCAAAAATATTCTCACTTCTTTTGGATAGTTATCCAGCCATCTCATCATCTCTAATCCATTCTCCTTAGTACCTTAAAAACATATTACACACCAAAAAAACCTTTGCCCTGACGGCATAACCAGCCAGAACGAAGGCCTTTGGAAGTGTTACATCTACTGCTCTTTAGATCCTGCTCAAGTTCTATCCTTTGTTCATCTTACCTCAAATAATTCATGCTGCAAGCACACTCATTGACGCTTCACTTCGACAGTGGCCGAGAAGAATGTAGCCCCGTTACCCATGTCCGACAACCGATTGGAAGTCAGTGAATTCGCTCGCTGCTTCTTGCCGTCACCATCCCACCATAAGCCTTGGCTGATGACGGTTCCCGGCAGCATGGCCTCACTCACCTTGGCGGTAAGTTCGATGCGCCCGCGATCATTCCATACGACCACTGCATCTCCATCCTCCACGTTTCTACGGATGGCGTCCTCGGGGTGCATTTGCAATAAAGGCATCTTTTCCAAACGCTGATGTTTGGCTGAATTGCCAAAGGTGGAGTTCAGGAAATTATGGTTTGGCGGCGATAGGAACATCAATGGATAGGTATCGGCAGGTCCAGCCGGATTCTCCCCATCATAACCTTCAATTAGAGCGCTATAGGTAGGGAGCGGCGGAAGGCCTCTCTGTTCCATCGTCTCCGAATACAATTCGATTTTACCTGAAGGTGTGGGCAGCTGTTCCAGAAATGCAGCTTGTGGCGTCATATCCAGCTTCACGAATCGATGTTCCTTCAGCCCCTCCAACGTGACTCCATTCATGTAGGGGTTGCCCGTTCCCTGAAGTGCGTTCTCAATCATCTGTTCCGGCGTTTCTCCGAAGACCACAGGGTCATACCCCATGGCCTGTCCAAGCAGGGAAAACAGTTCGACATTACTCTTGCTCTCCCCGATCGGTGCAATCACCGGTTCTTGCAGATGAACGTACTGATGCCAATAAGAGGTATACAGGTCCGTTGCTTCAAATGAAGACGTGGCCGGTAACAAGATATCTGCATATTTCGCCGTATCCGTCATGAACAGATCATGCACAACCGTGAACAGATCCTCCCTTGCAAAACCTCGCTCTACCCGCTCGGTATCCGGTGCCACCACCAGTGGATTGCTGCAGTAGACCATCATCGCCCGGATCGGCTGCTCCGCTTCCAGCAGCGCTTCACCAATCCGGTTCATGTTCACCACTCGCGGCTCCGGATTCTGCCGCAGCTCCGGACGTTCCAGCGCGTCGCTATTCGTGCTCGCGTAGCTGTTGGTCCGAACGGCACCGCCGCCTTGCTTCAGCCATTGCCCTGTAATGGCAGGCAGACATGCAACGCTGCGAACATTCATACCCCCATTATCATGGTGCTGGAGGCCATTGCCGATGTGAATATGGGCTGCCTGTGCGTTGCCGTATAGTTCGGCCAGCTCCACAATCGTCTCCTCCGGCACGCCGGTAATGCGTGCAACGCGGTCAGGCGTGTAACTGCGGACATGATCACGCAGTGCCTCATGACCCACCGTATACTTTTGCATAAACGCTTCATCCGTCAATCCCCGTTCGAACAGCACATGCATCAATCCCAGCGCCAGTGCACTGTCCGTGCCCGGGTACAGCGGAATAAACCAGTCGCCCCATTGGGCCGTACGATTGCGATGAACGTCGATTACGACGATCTTGGCGCCGTTCTTGCGGGCCTTCTCCGCCAAAACGACCTGATGCATATTCGTACTCACAATATTGCCGCCCCATACCAGGATGAGATCCGCATGCTCCGTATCTTCCGGCACCGTTCCCCGGTTGGCGCCCATCGTATATTTCCAGCCGGTATTTCCGGCCGCATTACAGATCGTCTGCTCCAGCACACTTGCACCTAGCGCATTGAAGAAACGTCGGTCCATGCCGTCTACACCAAGAATGCCCATGTTGCCGTAGAAGCTGTAGGGCAGGATGCTCTCGGGGCCATAGGTTTCAGACAATGCAGTGAATTTTGTCGTAATCTCTCGAATCGCTTCATCCCAACTCATTCGTTCGAACTTACCTTCGCCTTTGACTCCTACACGTTTCATCGGATATTGTAGACGCTCGGGGTGATACACCCGCTCGGTCATATTTCTGACTTTATTACAGATGGCACCCTTCGTTATCGGATGGTCCGGATTGCCTGCCACCTTCACAATTTTACCGTTCTCTTTATGTAACAACAGACCACAAGTGTCCGGACAATCGAGCGGGCATACCGCTGCAAATACCCCATTCTCCTGATCGATCATCGTATGGCTCCCCCTCTTTAAAAGCTATCCCTATATCATATCTTCTTCGAGGTTATCACGTAAAGAGAACAGTATATTTCCGCCTAATATTCACCGCTATAGCAGCTTCAAATTATTTTCAAAAAAATGTTTTGTCGTTTGATTCAACTTCAGAATTCAGGGGTAAATTAAAAATAAGGCATTAGGCTAGTGTTTCCCCACTTCCTCCTTATGCCATATCATGGACCACTCCCGAAATTCGCCATGAACAGGTTTCGTTCCCCCGAACCTTGTCATGGCGAATTTATTTTGCGTTAAAATCCGACAAGTACTTCATAAAAAAACGATACCGGTCTGCTCCATCACAGCATTTCTCCATGAAGCGAGCAAGATCAGAATCGTTTTCACTTCTGCAATACATGTACATATGCTACGCTGTGCCCTCTATGCCTGTTTGCTCCACATCGCTCTAGCCTCAGTCTCCACTGGTTCGATTGATGTCACTATCTCTGGCTTTACTTTCGGCTCCAACTTACGCAGGTACACCACCCAATATGCTGCAGCTACAAACAGAGCACCACCAGTCAGATTCCCGAGCCATACCGGAATGAAATTCATTACATATTGGCCCCATGAATAATATCCTTCGAAGATTGCTGCCGGGATGAGGAACATATTGGCCACAACGTGCTGAAATCCAATCGCCACAAATGCCATCGTTGGAAACCAAATGCCCAGTACCTTGCCACTCATCGTATCTGATGCATAAGATAGCCACACGGCCAGCGCAACCAGCCAGTTACAGCCGATTCCGGAGATAAAAGCCTGCAGGAAACCGTCATGCAGCTTATGCCCAGCCATATCCACGACTTTAGCCAGATATACACCCTCTCCAGTCAGACCAAGCACATGTCCAAATGCGTATGCGACAAACAAGGCTCCAACAAAGTTACCAATCGTCACTAAAGTTAGATTTTTCAACATGCTACCCGCGGATAATTTTCGTGCAATCGTAGCAAGTGGAACTGCCATCATATTTCCTGTCAGCAACTCGCCACCACCAATGAGTACCATGATCAACCCAACCGGGAACACCGCTGCTCCAATCAGATTAACCAGACTTCCCCACTCTGCTGGCGCAGAAGCGATCACCCGAATATCCAGTAGAAATCCCAGCGCGATAAAAGCCCCTGCCAAAAAACTGAGTACCAGTACAGACGATGCCGGGTATTGAGCCTTCTTCATTCCTGTTTGCGCCGTATATTGTGCAACCTCAAGAGGTGTTTTTGCTGCCATATCATTCATCCTTTCCTTTATTGTTCATACATCATTGAAATAAAACCATTTGGAAATTCCTTAGTTACGCGTCGAACGCCATATCCTAATTGTATCTCGGCTATACGCAAAACTTTGTGCAAATTATCACAATGTTATTTATAAAAGTTGTTATTAAGATCGTCATTCAAGGCCTGTGACAGTAAGAGATATAACGCAGGCTATCTGTAACTCCATACAAATATCAAAAAAAAGACTGGCGATATACTCGCCAGTCTTTGTGTATTTTATGGCTTCCTTACACCATTGCTGGTGCTTTCACTTCGATCGGAGGCAGTGCTTGCAGACCCGCCGTGTTCAGGAAGTTCCACGGTTTGTTGTAATGTGGCTGGAAGAAGAAGTCGATGAAGGCCAGCTCATCTACGGTCATGTTGTTTTGGATGCAGACCGAAATCGTATTAATCGATTGGGTCAGATCAACCTGTGACATTACTTGCGCTCCGACAATTCGACGAGTAGCCTGCTCATATACCACTTTGAGCAACAGTTTCTCAGCGGTTGGCATGAACTCCGGACGGTAGCTGTCTTCCAGTACGACGGATTCCACAATCAGACCCTCGTCAGCAGCAGACGTTTCCGTCATCCCTGTACCCGCGATATTTTGCTCATAAATTTTGATACCCGATGTTCCTTGTGTACCCATATACGGTGTCGTAGGACGAACAAGGTTACGGGCTACCAGTGTACCCATCCGCACGGCGTTGGTCGCCAGTGGAATGTATGATGCTTTGCCTGTCGGGTTGTAGTGAATTGCACAACTGTCACCCGCAGCGAAGACGTCTTTTTGACTGGTTTGCATATATTTATCCACGATGATCGCGCCGTTTGGCAGCATATCCACTTGGCCTTTGAGCAGTTCGGTATTTGGACGGAAGCCGATGCACAGAATAACCAGATCGGTCTCAAACTCCCCTTTGGACGTGATCACCTTGGTCACTTTTCCATTCTCTCCAGTAAACTTCTGTACAGTTTGACCAAGAGCCAGCTTGATGCCGCGTTCAGTCAACGTATCTTCGATCGCATCCGTGAATTCAGGGTCCAGGTATTTGTTCAAAATCCGGTCCACACTGTCGATCAGGGTAACTTCCTTGCCGTTCATCTGGAAAGCTTCCACCAGCTCTACGCCGATATATCCTGCACCTACAACGGTAACGCGTTTGGCGTCTTTGGCTTTTTCAATAATCGTGTTGGAGTGATTGTAGTTTTTGCAAAGTAAAATGTTATCCATTTCGATGCCTTCCAGCTTCGGAACAACAGGCCATGAACCTGTTGTCACAATCAATTTGTCAAACGTATCTTCAAATTCTTCCCCAGTTTTCAGGTTTTTAGCCTGAAGAGTATGGCCCTCGGCATCGACCGCCGTCACTTCATGAAGCATCTTGGTCTCAACACCAAGCTCTGCTAACTGATTAGGCGAAGAATAGAACAAGCCGTCAGGATCTTTCACGACCCCGCCTACGTAGAGCGCAATGCCACAAGATAGGAAGGAGATATTGTCATTGCGCTCATACACCGTGATGGTAGCATCCGGGTACAATTTGGCGGTATTTACGATGGCTGCGGTCCCTGCGTGTGTACATCCGATAACTGCGATTTTCATTAAAAGTTCCTCCTCGAAATATATAAATGAGTTTGAATATAACGTTATTGTAGTTGTGAAATATTTCACTTCTTAAGCGATACTGTGTATGTGATTTATTTCACTTTATACACTCATTATAATGTGATCTTTTTCACATTGCAATAGGCTGAGCAAAAAAAGTTTGTTGAAAGCAGTTATCTCCTTTTATTTAAGCCATTCTTCCCTTCGTTTTATTGATTTCATTGTCCCCGGATCCGTGTTGATTTATGCTATGCAATGGCTTCCGCAATCACTATATGGACGCTTTCAGTTAGAGCCCTCTTCCCTATTCAGGTTTTGCTTGTACAAAAATAAATGCACTAATTTTCATGACAGGGTTGATTTTTAAATTGGTAAGCGCTTACAATAATAACGATCCTTTAAATGGATTATATGTAAATAAAACAACAAATCTCACTTTGTTCAGGAGGCGTTCATTTGAAGAAACGTTCAATGTCTGTTGCTTTCCGCATGGTTCCCGTTACGCTTGCCATCACCATGATGACAACTGGAGTAGCGCTCCCCTTCGCTTCTGCTTCTGTAGATTCTCCACCCGTTACGATTAAAACCGAGGTTCTGTCCTCCAAAGTCCCAGCAGGTGCCGATGTGTCTTCGCTCCTTCAGAAGTTCAGGGATATCAATCATTTTGCAACTGGCGATCTGGCCAAAGATACGGCCTATGCCCTGAATATCGTTTCATGGCAGATGCCGCACGGTGGATTTTACAAAGACATGAAAGAACAATATGCAGCTCCTTGGGACGGTGTAACAGCACGATCAGGCTGGAAAGACCCGAATGGGATTGAACTTGGCACCTTCGATAATGATGCGACAACTTCCGAGATCCGCTTTCTGGCTGACATGTATGAAAAAACGGGTAATCTGGCCTTTAAGAACAGTGTTCGTAAAGCGGTGGACTTTATCCTGATCTCTCAATATCCATCTGGAGGTTGGCCACAGGTTTATCCCAAACGAAGTAATTACTCTGACGCGGTGACTTACAACGACAATGCCATGGTACAAACGATGGTTTTGTTAGACGATATTGTTGAGCGAAGAAATGAGTTTAACAACGATATATGGACCTCCAATGATCGCAGCAAGCTGAAGAAAGCACTGGAGAAAGGCATTGAATATACGCTAAAAGCGCAAATTATCAATGAAGGTCAGCCCACCGTTTGGGGTGCGCAGCATGATCCTGTGACCTATGCTCCTGTGACGGGCAGAGCGTATGAATTAGCATCCAAGTCGGGATCAGAGTCGGTGGCAATTACTGCTTTTCTCATGTCCAGGCCTCAGACTCCCGAGATTGAACAAGCCGCCAAAGGGGCTCTGCGATGGTTCGATACGGTGCGAGAGAATGGAACCAAGTATAACCGGCAAGGACCCGTATATTTTGAACCGGATGCAGGAAGTGTGATCTGGTACCGTTTCTACAATGTGGATGAAGATGTGCCTTTCTACGCGGATCGGGATGGAATGAAGTATATGAACATTCTGGACATCAGTGAGGAACGAAGACACGGCTACTCCTGGGCCGGAAGCTATGCACGTAACCTGCTTAAGCTTGCCTCGGATCAAGGCTATTACACGTTAAGTAAGCCCTTGCCTTGATCCGAGGCCACATCTACCTGATAAGAAGCTAAATCTACGTCGTATGTAAAGTCATCAAAAAAGCCTATCCTCGCATAAGCAAGGATAGGCTTCTCTACAACCATGGTTTAACCGAGCAATTTCTCGATTTCTGCGCTCATGGCTTCCGGGGATTCTTTCGGTTCAACACGACCAACCACTTCACCTTCACGGTTAACAAGGAACTTGGTGAAGTTCCATTGGATGTCGCTTGTTTCACCTGCACCGGGTTGTTGCTCTTTAAGGTATTGGAACAGGGGATGTGCTTCCTCACCATTCACATCTACCTTGGCAAACACCGGGAAATTCACACCATAGTTAATCTGGCAAAATGATTCGGCTTCCTCACTTGTACCTGGCTCTTGCCCTCCAAACTGGTTACAAGGGAACCCCAGTACAACCAAGCCTTGATCGCGATAACGATCGTAGAGCTTTTGCAATTCGCCGTATTGCGGGGTCAGTCCACACTTGCTGGCTGTATTGGCAATGACCAATACCTTACCTTGATACAGATCCAGTGAGATTTCCTGGTTCGCGGTGGTTACCGCCTGATATGAATATACGGACATGACTGATTCCTCCCATGACATATGTTGGTTTGGGCTGTTGCGAGCACGTTGAGATCCAATGAACCTACAGCCTGTCCTATTATTATAGACCTGATCCGATGCGATTACCAAATTCCGGTCTATCCATACCAATGCTCCGGGTTACTTTAGCCTGACTTGGCAGCCACAATGGCATCATACCGCTCTTGCCGCTCTGCCTTGGGCAGTTTGGGGCAGCTGTAACAGTAGTTCTGCCCGCCATACACCTGATAGTGCAGACAGCATGTCGGCTTCATCAGCATGGTCTCTCCAGGTTGATGGGGATTAGCAATCTCGACCGGTTTGAATGACAGCACGTTATTGCGTAACCCCAGAGTTTCCGGTGGCATGGCGATGACATGCTCATACCCCTGAATCACCGCTTCTCGTTCTGATTCTGTAATGTCCATCTTCACTACGGTCGTCTTGAACCATCTCAGGATGGATGCGAGCTGTGCCCACATCTGACCAGTGTTCGCTTCCCCGGCGAGCGCCACGCCTTCAATCATGGGACGTAGTTGTTCGCCGTAATAGGCTGTGAGCAACTCATTCCGCCAAGGAGATACATCTCCAACACCATTGTTGACTGAACCAGGATGGGCATGCTCGGTTACATCTATAAGTTGAAAATGGATTACGGGGCGCCCTTCCTGAACCTCCAACTGCAATTGGATATTCTCCAGGGAGATGTCTAGCGACGTATCACACATGGACGTCATGTAATGAATACCGAGCAGCAGACCGCGAACGGAGTGCATGAAGTATACAGCAGCAGAGCGAAGAGAATCCGCACGCAGATGCTCATTATAGGCTTCGATCATAATCTTTGCATTCTCCGGATGTCCTAACAATGTCAAAGGCATGCCAAAAACCGGTTCATGAACCGGACCGGTCGTTATACGCCCATATTGTTCTAACCACGTGTAGTTAATTGCTCCCATCGGTTGCAAACCTCCCATGAATGCGAATGAGCCGCGTGCATTACGCACAGCGGCCTCATTCTATAGTGTAAGGACCACGTATGGCCCATGTCGTTAACTTCCTGTCGCTTGAACGCGTTGTTCTGCCCGTCCTCCTGCATGAACCATCGCGCTGTTCATGACCATCTGGTCTGGCTTTGCTGGTTGCTGGCGTTCACCTGCAAGAGCGTAAGGCAAGCAGAGCGGTACACCGGAACGCGGGTCAATCACGATATCTGCTTCAATGTTAAATACTTCACGAAGCACATCCGAGTTCATAACTTCCACAGGTGAACCATGAGCGATGGCTTTACCTTTTTTGATACCAATCATGTGATGTGCATAGCGGGAAGCATGATTCAAGTCATGCACAACCATAACAATGGTACGATTGGCTGTGGCATTCAGCTGCTCCAGTAATTGCAATACTTCGAGCTGGTGAGCCATATCCAGGAACGTAGTCGGCTCGTCCAGGAAAAGGATGTCGGTTTCTTGGGCAAGTGCCATGGCGATCCAGGCACGTTGACGCTGTCCACCGGACAGTTGATCGATCGGACGATCATGGAATTCAGTCATGGCTGTCACTTCGATAGCCCATTCAATCATGCGTTTGTCTTCCGCACGCATGGAGCCAAATCCTTTTTGATAAGGAAACCGTCCGTAAGATACCAGTTCCGTAACCGTAAGTCCTTCAGGGGCTGTCGGGTTCTGTGGCAAAATCGCAAGTTGCTTGGCAACTTCACGCGTAGACTGCTTATGGATGGACTTCCCGTCGAGCAATACACTACCTGCTTTTGGAGCCATAATACGTGCCATCGTTTTCAGGATAGTTGACTTCCCTGAACCATTGGCTCCAACAAGTGCTGTAATTTTTCCTTGGGGAATCTGAATATTCAGATCCTCTACAATTAGTCTTTCCTCATAAGCGATATCCAGCTTGGTCGTCTCCAGACGAAACATGCGATCATCCCTCTCTCATTTATCCCGGTTATGTAATCCGGCTATAGACAACGAAAACGAAATTGTAATTAAGTGTATTTCCGGGGCAAATATCTTCTACACTAAAGATACTGATAATCATTATCATTTGTCAACATAAAAAACCAAATTCTCTGCTCTTTTCTTGCTTTTTTCACTCTTTCTGAAGCAAATTGCAGCCTTCTTCCCGAATACATGTGAGAGCTTTTCTCATTCATCACGCGCATTTCACCACTTCTGCCTATCTCTCGAACTCTTGAATCACAAACTTTGTGTCTGAATTGTGAATGACTGATTTATTTTTATACAATGGCTGTCTAAATTGAACTAAAGGATAGTTACACTGACTACTCCGATGACAGAACAACCTTCTGATCGCTGTTATCCCCAGATTTTTTGATCCTTTTTTTAAGGGTTAAATCCGGGGATAGCATATGCTTCCGATGTAGCTTTCTTTTAGAAAGCTTTTAGGCGAACGTTTCACTTCTTCAGGTTATTTCTGTCCTCTCCGTTTTTGTGTAAATGTTAGTTCAATATATTCATCCGCAATATAAAATAAAAAAAGATGACCTTGAAATCTAAAGTTCAAGGTCATCTACACACTCTCGTTCACTAGGGTATGAAGTCATCATTTTTCATTATTTGGTAACTTACAGTTTCGGCTGCGGCATCAATTGGATCACCGTCATACTGCCCTGCGTACTCTTCACACTGACAATGCTCTCGGCATCCATATCAGCTGGCAGATCGATCTGCAATCCATACGGATAGAGACGATCTGCCTCTCCAATAGACATCTGTGAAGAAGTCGTCGCATCCTGTTCATTGGATACAGATGTGTCAGGCGATGTCGTATCTGTACCCGTTGTTGCATCGGTAGCAGGATCTGAGGTGGCATGACCTGACGTTGACGGATCTGCCTGCTGATCGCCATCCTCCGTCTGCTCTGTGTTCCCCGCATTTCCCGTTGAAGACCCATCCGCACTTCCTTCGGAAGCACTTCCTGAACCCCCATCGGAGGCATCTTGGGAATCCGGTTCTTCATTCCGATTAAAGCTCTCCCACTTGCCTGTTGAATCTAATTCCTGCGTGCTGCCATCTTTCATCATCAATTGGAGCGATCCTTGCTCAAACTCATCACTTCCCGTGTCATTCCTGAAACGGATGACCAATTGAGCAGCTGATTCCGTACCCTCCTGTTCACTCCCAGGAACCATATAAGCAATCTGCTCCGCGAGCTGTACCTCAGGTTCATCCGGAATGACAGGTTCCTGGGTGGTAGGAGGAGATGCCTCTGGCGGCTCCACAGAATCATTCATCCATGCATATGTACCGCCAGCAATACCCAGAACCAGGATCAAGAGGATTAATCCGAACAGATTCTTCCTTTTACCCGTTAGCATCCGCACCAGCGGAGAGGACAATTCGGTCTTGGCACGGTCATAGGCCGGCTTCATCGCCTTGTTTGCTCTCGAATAATATGATTTGAAAGCCGACTTCGACTTGAAAGCTTCACGGTCATGGGACTTGAAATAGGCCACAAGGGCATCCGCATATCCTTTATGTGCATTGGAACCCCGGACAAACATCCGTTGACTCCCTGACCATTCGAAGAATGGATACAACCCTTGAGTTCGATCTGCATGGCTACGAACAAATTCAATTAGGCCAGGATAATCCAACCGGTTGCTGCCGCTTCCTCCTCGATAAAAGGCCATTGGCAAAGCTTCATAGACCGCTACTCCAGGGTGAGCCTGCAGCTCTCCGGCAAGCCAGCGACGTGTCCAGCGCTGAAGTTCATTGCGCTCCGCCAGGGAAAGTGTCTCCAATTGCTCTTCATCATTCCCCTCGCCACTAAGCCATGCTCTTGCAGCCAGCATCATGTTCGTTCGAGCGGATACATCGGAACCTTGGCGTGCCGCCCAGTCCCGAACCTCATCGCCATGCTGCAAAATATCAATGCTTAACAGCTGTTCACGATTAACCCGTTCCAGATCCAGATCCTGAATCATAAACAGGTTAATGACATAGGCCAGCTTGTCTGCAAGGCGGGTTAACTCTTCCTGATATGCCGGATCTTGACTGGCAGACGGAGATCCCCCTTTTCGATTAGGGCGGACTGTAGCTTCAGATTGGCCTATTCGTGCCGTAATGCCTTTATCATAGGTATCTTCCACGGATACCCGGTCGAGCACACTAACTCGCTGGAGGGCTTCATTAGCAGACTGAACCGGATTAGGCGCAGAACATAATCGTTCACGCAGCTCACTGGCTGTCCGCTCCAGCAAGTAGTTGTAGTGAATCGCAGACGGATGAGCTGTAACCCATCTTCGGATCACTTCCACGACGTTTGCTGCGGATTCCGTGCGTTTCAACTGATTATCCAGATAAGGCTCGAACAATAACTTGGTGAGCGATTCATTGGACAGCACTTTATCAAAGAAAGCCCGATTCAGCTGCGGATCCCGATCCAGCACAGCATACAATTCTTGCACAGCGCGCATACGCTTCTGGGCACGGGCATTATTTACACCGTAGATAAAATAGTCCACAATCCGGGATTGCACCACGGGCGCAGCAACACTGAAATATTCTCCAATGCGAGCAGCAACGGCTTCTTCGGGTACATTCTCGCGCTTCACACTGTCCAGTTCCCTGCTAAGCAGGGTCAGGAACAACTCGTTCAGACGTGAACGTTGCTGGGGCCCACCTTCCGGCTTCAGATAGGTTAGCAAACCACTCAGGACATGGCTTTTGTTATCCAGATACAGGTCTTCCATGCCTTGTTCAAGACCATAGAATAACGATAGTTCCCCATATGCTTCAATGGATAGTTCCCGTCCAGGCTCCATACCAGACAGCATCTCATCGGCAAACGTATAGAACGCATCCGCAGCAGCAGGTTCCTGCAACAAGTACCAGGCGAATTCGGCATAAGGCAGTTTCGCCACAGATGCATCTGCATGCGTAACTCTGCCGGATACCAGATCAAAAGTGAAATCCTTCTCCGTATTCCGGTCTTTTGGACGCAGTGTACCCCGCTCTACAAATTGGATATGAATTCCTTTCTTGGCCTGTGGCTCCTTCGCAAACGTCATGAAACCAAGCTGACGGCGGAATGCATAGGGTAACGCCGTGTACAGCAAACGTAGCAATCCCTTCGCTCCGGCGGTCACTTCCTCTGCGGGAAGATCAAGTGCAATATATACTTTTCTGCGTGTCGCTACGGATTGCATCACCGCGTAGAGCAAGCGCTTGAACAGCACTTCGTTCATTTTCAACGCACTCAGGATCTGACTTGGCGACGAATCAGGACCACTTCCCGACGATATGGGCAATTCAGCAAGCGCAGGCAGTACTGTGCCTTGTTCGATGTCATAGGACGTGGCGAACACGGCATCCAGCCAGCCACCTTGCTTCATCTGCTCTTCCGAGCGTTCGGGAGACAAGACGTAATTATGAGCGAAAAAGGCACTGCGCAGCCCGGTGAAATCCGCAGCTTGGTACACATTTTGCCCAAGGATCGTCTCTCCACTCTCCAGATGAAGCAGGTGAATGGACGCCGGAAACTTCGTCTCTTCCTTCTCGCTACGGCCCGTCAGCTCCGCTGGAGCGTCATAGACACAGTAGGGGTGAAGCACTTTTTTGATAAAAGAAGGGTCCAGTCCCGGCGATGCCGCAACCGTATCGAATCCCTCTGTTGTGCGAAACACCCCGCGCCGCTCTCGGGTATACAACTGTTGTTCAATGGGCGGGGTTACGGAAGAACGCATCATCCCACTCTCCCCTCAATGTACTTCAGCTTGTACAGGAGCCACAGGAAGGGTTCATCCACGCGGATCGGGCTGACTACTCCCTGCAACTTCATATCCACCGGATTGCTGCCCAGCGCAGATACTGCGAAATAGGCTGTATCCTTGAAGTACACATCCATCGTGCCTTTGAACGGACGATCCACCTTCTCGATAAAACGCCGGATCTCCCCGTCGATATTCTCGAACTCGGTTAGGTCGAACCAATCGCGGTGCACCATGTTGCGGAAGACATTGCTGTTGGATTTGATATAATCCCCTTCTTCATCCTTGAGGGAATGCAGCATGTCGCTTTTCGTAAGCACAACGGCCGTTGGAATATTGGTCTTGGCTTTGTCCTGATACGCGATAAAATCTCCGAACATCGTCAGTACCACGTCACGTGGCTCATCGTATCGTGGTGTCCACTCTCCCGGCTCATTGCCGAGATTAATGCGGATTTTGTCCCGAATCGAACGAATCTGAAGCGGGTCCACCATGAACAGGATACCTGCTGAGTTCTTGATGTGCTGCCCATGAAGTCCGAGGTAATCCTGCTCCACCATACCTTCACCTGCGACGTCAAAGAACACCAGGGTCAGCGGCGCTTTATCTTCGTCCTTGAACACAAACTGGAAGATAAACGGCTCCTGTAACTTCTCCTTCTGCGTGGAATCCAGCAGATCGCCTCGTTCGAACAACGGTTCTTCATAATCCGCACGGAACCGGCGGCTGATCTCCGCATTCAATGGCATGCAAGCCGCGTCAAAATGATCTGCCGTATAATGCTGCAATGTATGAATTAATGAAGTCATGTAGACGGATTTCCCCACCTGGGATGCACCAATGATGGATATGATATTGCTCGGTGCTTTACCCGCCGTAACAGGAAGCTCGTTATGACACTGCGGACACAACCGGCGGCGCGTAACGACACCATACCGATCGTTCAGGCCCATCACGATGTTATCTGAATAAATGCGATGTTCCTCCGGTACATCATGTGGAGCCAATACAGCCTCCATATCAAATACCGTATCGAGTCCGAACCTTTCACGGTACCGATTCAACTTCGCATCTTCCCCGAGTGCGTAGTCCTCATCATCATCGCGGTGATGGGCGGCGCGGAACACCACCTCTTCTGGTGAAAATTTGCTGAAACAATAAGGGCATACAATATCGTAAAACAGCGGACGTTCCTCCGGCTGTTGTCTCTTCAAAAACCGACTAAAAAAGCTCATAGCCACTCCCCTCCCCTGATCAGTCAGACTAAAGATGTGCACTTAGCCTAACTATCTAGTCTGATATAAGCCTATAGGCGGCTCCATATTTCGGTCCGTCCGTGAAGAATAATCTCACATAATCATCCTTGGCAACTTCAACGGGCGGCATCTCATTTCTTCCGGGAGCAAAATCACTCACAAAAGGATACACCGTACCATCTTCCTTATTCAGCGGAACCCCGCCCTGTTTGCGAACATAACAGAGTGCTTCCTTTGGAACAGGTACTTCCGCTGTTACAGTGATCAATACACTTTTTCGTTTCTGAAAAAAACCGCTCTTGTAGCGAATGGAAAAGCGGATATCCGCCTTCCCTGCGCTTGCAATGACCATATTATCCTCATCTCGTTGACGGATCAGCACGGGCCCGTCTTCCTGCATCTGACACACATACACCGTGTACTTGATGGCACCAAAACCCGTGATCCGATCCGTGTAACCATTGCTCGCCTTATATTCCTCTCTCGTGTACAGCTTCAGCTTGCCCTGTGCGGGCTCTTCACCGGTACGATTATCGCTCATCATATCCAGCTCCAGCCGCTCGACATATACAGCTTCTACCCCCTCCGGCCAGAGCCAGCGAAGTGTACAACGTCCTTCGTCCACCACAAGTGTCAGTTTTCGAATCAAGGGTGTCGAAGGGTCTGCATCCGTAAACCGCATTTCCATTGACCTCCCGACGTTAGAATCCTTTGCTGCGTGTATCTCTTGCTCTCTGACCAAACCCTTCTGCTGAAGATGTTCCGCCACCAGCTTCACGACGACCCCTGCTCTTCCGCGGCGTGTTCTCCTTGATCGGAACAATCCAGGAGAAGAGGGTCAGTACGCCAGACAGGATGAGCATCGCACCGAGTCGTACGAATGTATCACCCACGTTCGAACCGTCCAGGCCCCATTCCAGCAGAAGCCCTGCCAGTAGACCCGACACAGCACCACCAATGCCGAAGCTGAGCGCGAGATGACGGTTATCAAACACGAGTCCGAGTGACACACCCAGCGCCACGCCAATTAGTAACACTACTGCTACACGGAAAATCGCCAGATAAACGCTCTGTTCCATCATGCCTGTACGCTCCGTTACCAGCGTCCGTTCATCAATCGTATCGTAGATCTGCTGGAATGCCAGATTCAGACCACCAGAATCCGGTACATCATAGTACATGCCACCCGTCTGCTGGGCAATATTACGCAGCAAATCCGTTCCTGATGGGTCCACCAGACTGAGGCCGACTGTATTAATGGCAATCTGTTCGTTGTTATATTGGGACAAAATATCGGCCGTATCCGCTTCACTGAAGCCATCGGATAACAAGATGACGACGGTACCGCGTTTCGGGTCCAGTTTGCCCTGAATCTGTTCCATGCCTTCCCGCAGCACGGCATCAAAATTGGTGCCGCCCGAAGTCGTGACAATGCCATCGATTTTGCCATAAACCTCATTCTTGGCCACTTCACTATCCAGCGCAATAAACGGCTGCAACAACTGCGGTTGGTCATCAAATGTAATGACAGCTACCTGTTTATCGCTCTCCATTTGGCTGATCAGAGTCTTGGCTGCTTCAAAGCGTCCGTTATCCGGATCTGTCTCGCTCATGCTGCCCGAGTTGTCAATCATCAATACGATGTCTTTCACTTGCTTCACACCGCCCGGATTGATCTGGTACAACAATTGCAGGGCGAGTCCAGCAACAAACAACAGAGCCAGTGTTGCCGGAACAAGCAATTTCCACGACAGTCCCAGATACCGGAGCTTCCATGAAGCACCATTCAGCTTGGGTGAGATCATCTCTGCGATCAAACAGAACAATCCAACGCTCAGCGCCAGTACGCCGAAGTATAATCCCATCAGCAACAGACGCGGCATCTCTCCAAGCCATTGACGCAGCATGATTTCTCCTGCCGCAAAGCCCACTGCCCCGCCAATCAGGCTGAATAGGACCAGGAGAACATTGATTTTTCGCTGCATGTCTGCATGCATCCTTTCCATACCAGCCCTAAGCAGGCTGAGTTAATACAAGATTGTAGCAGAGTGTCATGACACCCTCGGCGTCTTAACGCATGGGCGACAACTTCTCCACCAGACCTGCGGGGTGAAGTTCATAGCCATTCTCCGTATAGGAGTCATAATATACCTTTCCGTTCCGATACACCATGAGATCCTCCAGATGGAAACCTCCCATCAGATTCAGCTTCTCCACACCACTGCTGCGTTCTTCGTACACCACACCCAGCTTGTAGATGCGTGACGTCTCTTCGGCATGCGCCGCGTAGTCCATGAAAGCACTATGGTGGTCACCAAAGAAATATTTTTCTTCATACCGATGTTCCTGTGTATAGTCGAAGACCCGCACCCGAACGACGGCCTGATCCTCCAGCGTGTGATACAACCTGCGGAACAGATCATCCCGGGTTAATACGTCTTTGTCTCCGTAAGCAATCGTTACATTGGCCCGTTGCAACAGCTCTTCTTCAAATGGCAATTGCAGCGGCTCGGCCGTAAGTAGCAACGAGTGACATACCTCCATAAGACGTTTCAGTAAACGGTCATCGCCTTCCGTTGCGAGCCAGTTCATGTCTCCCATGTAACGGTCCTCAAACCATACATCCCGTCCGCGCTTGGTTTCCAGATCGGTGATTAGCTCTTCCGTCACTTTGCCGTAGTACTCTATCACGTTCTGACCGATGTATTCATCCGCAGCAGCGATACTTTGGGCAGCTGTCTCTCGCAGTGTGCGTTCCAGCGCTTCGAGTTCTGCTGTGACATGGCGACTGAAATGGTGAAGCTCTTCCATCTCCGTATCGTAGATACGCAGCAGATGTAATTCATTTTCCAGTCGCAGTAATTCCACCTTCGGTACATACACCCGCTCCAACATGCAGTCAATCAGATTGCGTACATTCTGCTTATCACGGAACAACGCTCGTTTGAACGACTGATCTTCCACACGCTCTTGCTGACGTTGCTCCAGCAGAGCACGTGCGGATTCAAGCTGCATCGATTTATCCCGAATCAGTCCGAGCAGTGCCTCACGTACACTACCAGGCTCACTGCCACTCCAGGCCGCCCATTGGAAGTAGCCAACCTCAGGATGCTGCACTCGGGACTGTTCAGCCTGACGGCGCAGGGAACCGCTAGAGCTGCGCTCGCGCACACGTTCCTCCACGAGTCGGACTACGTTGTCGCGGAAGTATGACTCGGCTCCTTGTCCGAACAACGCTCTCTCCGCTTCACGTAGGGAGAGCGGCTTCAGCTCAGAGAAACCGACGTTATGCGTCATGATGCCACTCATGCCACTAACCAGATCTTCATCGGGCAACAGACCTTCGACTTTGCTTTCCACCGAGGCCGCATCGAGTCCGAAGAAAGCGAGCTTGTCCTTAATGCTCCAATCCGGATCCTGCCGCATGCGTGCGAGCAGATACCGATACAGGTGGTATAACACCGTCAGCGCAATCGGTTTGTTGGGCCGCCTGATCTCGGCAAAACCCGCGCTGGCATAACCGTGCTGATCAGAGGTGGTACGAATATTATTTTTAAAGGATGTATTGTTGTACGTGTTCGCTCCTGTGCTTGAAACGGTACCCGAGTGATCCGTATCCTGCTTCCGGTTCTTCAGCAAGCAGATTCGGCAGATAATCTCTGCATTCTCGATCCAACCACCGGGGACGCCAGTTCCACGCTCATTTTTGTCCGACAATATATAGACGAGATCGAATAAAGGTGACGCGGGATGTGTAACCGGAATGGAGATCCCATCCTCCGTCACCAGCAGTTTACCGCTGAACGTGTAATCCAAGGATTGCATATAATCCAGTTCACGCAGAAATGCAAGACCTGCTGCGCTGGCATACCCGAAGGAATCCACCTGTTCCATCTCACTGACCAATACATGCAGATCCGTCTGCACCGACTTGAAGGCTTGGGACAAAATGGTCTCCGTCAGCTTGGTGAGCTCTGGCAACAATACATTCAGCGGATCATCCGCTCTGGTTACCACCGTAACGTAAATCCGATCAAATGACGAGTATAACCGTCCGTATTCGGCAATTCGGTTACTGACCCGCCGAAGCGTACGATTCAGATCGTAGAGCGCCTGATCCGATTCATGGAAACTGCGGTGCACATCCTTACGCCGTGTTTTGGACGGTCGCTCCTTCTGCCCAGTGGACAGTGGCAAGCGGTGCAGAGTTACCTGTCCGTCGTCACCAGATGAGCTATCATTCCACGTTTCACTCGGACCTGCTTCCTGATCTTCTGTCCCAATCTGAACGTAGACCACACCGTCTCCATTATCCCATTTTAACCGGTTAATCTCCCTCACGGCAGACACGGCAGGTGCAACTTGATCACCCACGAACAGAAACAAGGCCGGGTAATGGATGCTGCTGCGTCCATCACCCAGGCTGCCTTGGCGCTCCTGCTCTGTTGCGTACTGTACCGCGTACTTCTCCAGATCACGCTTCAGGGTATTGTTCGAGCCCAACTCCATCCCGGCCGCCATCTTACTTCAGCCTTCTGCGAATGTCGTTCAGCTTCGACGACATCGTTCTGTAGAACTGATAGATGTCTTCTCCGTTAGCCAGTTCTACCCGTTCATACTCCAGACGATCACGTGATTCCATGAACAGCGCAGCCAGATCATCCAGCTTCGTCAGCAATGGGGTGATATCTTCTGAAGCCGTCAGATCATTATCCCGACGGGAGGCTTTACGCAGCAGTGTACTGCGGTCTTTTTCCGCCAGGCCGCGGAAGTTGCCAAACACTTCATACTCGGCAAAGTTACGGCTCTTCATCAGGTTCGCGAATGGCTCCCATGCGTCTTCTTCCGGATCACGGTCATAGACGTAGAGCGCACCTTTTTTGACGATGGTGTCGGTATATAGCGCTTCGATGAAGCGATCATACCACTGCTCTTCGTCCTGGTACTGGGCAAGAATGCCTTCGAGTTCGGCGACTTTGGCCGAGATGGCATTCATCTTCGCCAGTTCCTCACGTACGCGCGCGATCAGCTGTGGGGAGCGTACCAGGTTTTCTTTAGCCATATCTTCATTAATACTGCCGAAAATATCCTTAACTCCTACGCGCGGCAACCCTTCGGATTGCAGACGCTTCAGCTCGATCACCGCCCGCTTCACTTCGCCGAGGTTCGGCGTGGTGGACGTGAGACGCATGTCGTAGGCTCCCAGTTTGGCAGACAAATCAAACGCTTCTGTCGTCACAATCGCATATCGGTTACTTGTATTCTCATCAATGGATTTGGCTGTCACAATGTTGTATCCAAGCGCCTCCTCGAATTCGTTACGCACACGAGCGTTATACTGCTTCACGCGGGCGTTCTCGTACACATCTCCCCATGATTTTTCCGGAATCGGAGACGGTAGATAGGTCCAGTTGTTTTTCTCCGTTTGTACCAAGTGTCGACCAATGCCTTCTTTGTCCAAAATGGTACGTTCATAGCTTTCCTCATATACCTTGAGCGGTGTATACACAAAGAGCGGTACCCCGTTGCGGGTGTTCAGCCAGAATATCCGGTTACGCACTTCACTTTCCTTAACAGTAAAATGAGATTTGCCTACCGCATTGTTCTGATAATTGCGAATCCCTTTCAGAATGCCTGGTGCCTGTGCCGGTACCGATACAAATCCCCATGAAGGGAAATGCAGACTGCCTGTACTGTTGCTCAGATTGAACACTGGAACGGCCTCATCATCCAACTTGCCCGCAATGAAACGTTCCACGAATTTCTCGACCGACTCATCCTGACCATATTTGATCACCAGGAAATCTTCCATGGAACGGGTAATCAGATCACCGAATTTCTCACTTAGGAAGTCGGAGATGGAGCTGACGATATCAATCTCGTTCTCTTTCACCCACTGGCTGGAGTTTTCCAGCAATTCACGGGAGAAGTCACGGATCAGATCATCCGTATCGCGCTTATCCAACAGTCCATCCACCACACTGACGATATCCGGTACACTTACCACGTTCCAGTAATATGTCTTGTTGCCTTTGTGATCAGCTTGTTCTTCGCCGCGTGTCAGCAGATCACCATTCTTGGCGAATATCGAGCTAAGCGCGTTCAGCGTTTCGGTAAATACGTTATAAATGCGGCTGTTTTCCTGGTTCAGCAACTCATACAGATCTTCATAGAACTCGATCATCTGATCATTGCGTTCCACGTCGGCGTGCAGCCAGTACTCATGAATTTTTGCTTCAATATAAGCATTCTTTTTCTTCTCTTTGGAGACAAAAGCACTCTTCGCATCGCCCAGCTTCTCCTCGGATTGCTCCTGAGCTGCTTCAATATCACGCGGAATGCGGAAGGCATTCTCACGCAGGGTTTCGATGTAGGACTGAATCATCTTCAGTACACAGAAGCCTTTTTCCGTATAAATTAGACGAGAGACATAGAACGGACCTTGTTCGGGATGCAAAAACATACGCCGGATCTGTTCGGTGAACTGGCCCGCAATCTCACCAGGCAGTTGTTTCTTCGCCTTGATATATTCTTCACGAGCACGAGCCAGGAAGTTCTGCTCCAGTTCGGTGTCCATATTCACAACCTGTGATTTCACCACGTTGCCATAGGATAGACGTTCGCTGTTCTGATAACCGGGCAACGGCTCAGGCACACGGGCTTCAAAGGATTTGACCACACTTTCGAGATCAATGCCCAGCTTGCGGGCAAACTTCTCGGTATCCTCCTGGTTCGGTGCTTTGGAGAACATGGTGTTCATTTTGTCGAACATCCGATAAGCCAGATATGTGGTCATCTCTTCGATTGGCAGTACAGCCGAAGAAGCACCGATGATGTTGTAATCATAGTTGGCTGGGTACACCTTGTTCATCTGTGCAATGTTGGTGCGAATGTTGCTGATATAGTCATGGATTGCGAACTCCTCACCAGACTGCTTCTCCTCACTTGCCATGAAGTTGGTAATGTTCTCGGCCGTGACGTTCATGCAGTAATCGTAGGCGTTCTCCAGCAATTTGCCTTCGGTATTCGTCGCAGAGATCAGATGACACAGGTTAAATGGCGGCAGTGGTGAGTTGACGGTTAAAATATTGCCGTACTTCTGTGTAAACCGCTCACCGCGGCTATCCACGTTCATCCAGTAATCCAGCTCTTTGAGTGCAGCATATCCGTTCTTGCGAATGTATTCGCGAGTGTGTTCGCTCAAGCTTTTGTTGGACAGGTTCACGTCTGGCGTGAACAGGTAGCCCAGCGTATTCACGCGATCAATCCCCGCAGAGCCGTGATCACGTTCGATAATGCCGCGTACGATATAAGAAATATCGAGGAAGCAGCCGCTACCTGTACCGCCGGACAGACCTGTCAGCAGGAACACCATCAGTTTTTTGTTGGTGCCTACAGATAAGGTTTTGATCTTTTTGTCGATGGCCTGCACGACCTGATTAATCTTCGTGAACAGGAGCAGACGCCCAGCCTGACGCACCCCTGCTGCGCCGTTCATGCCATCCGTGATGCTCAGTTCCGGAGACAGCCAGTCTGTAATATATGGCTCCAGCACGCTACGGTTCTGAAGAAGTCCGCCAATCTCGGCATTAGACAGCAGCACGAATTCATTGATCGGATCGAGTCCGATCCCTTTATACTTTTTGGCACGATCCTGTTCGTTCGTCTCAAAAGCCAGAAACTCCACATTGTCCGGCTTGTCCATTTTCTTCTTGGATACGGGGTCCTGTGGTAGCTTGAAACGACGGTTAATCTGATATTTGAGGCGCAGCAGCGCATCAATTCCCGTTCCTCCCAGACCGATAATCAGAATGGGGTTATCAATCGTATCGACTCTGATTTTCTCACTGACAATACCTCCGCCAAGTGATACATCCAGTTGCTGAATATGTTCTCTAACAATCGGTTTCATTCCATGTCCTCCCTTTAGTTAACGCAGTCGGAAATACAACATAATTACACTTACCACTCCGATGACAGAACAACCTTCCGATCGCTGTTATTCCCAGATTTTTTGATTCTCTTTTTCAAAGGTGAAAATCTGGGGATAAAGGCGAACGCTTCGCTTCTCCAGCTTTTTTCTGTCCTCTGCGTTCTCGTGTAAACGGTTAGTACCACCTTCTATTGGCATACATTTTTAGACCAGGTACTCGATCAATATCGTTTTGTCCGCCTGTTGCAGCGGGATGCTCAGTCGGTCACCGTTCTTCAGTTCAACGCCTGAGCTTGCATCGACTGCACGACCGGATTTCTCCAGCGTACCGCCTGCGGTGTTACGGATTATAATTCGATCCCCATTGCTGGGCGTAAATACATATTTTTCGGTTTCCTTCAGCTCAGGGTCCAGTTGCAACAACTGATGCAGATGGAACCTGCCCCGGAAGGATACCAGCTTTTTATATTGTGGGTAGGACTTGTCTCCCGTGTTCTCATCACGAATCTCCACAACCATCTGACCTACAAATCCCCGGTTTTTGCGTTTCAGCCAGCCCATCAGGAACCAGGCTCCAACACCTACCACTATCAGGGCTATAAAACCCAGGATGACAGGTAACCAAGGAAACGGCTTATCCTGTTCACCGCCTGATGTTGTCGGTTGAGTTCCGCTTCCGGCTGCTCCGCTCGCGTTGATCGTGATGGGCGCACTTTCACGGTAGAAGCTGTCTTCTTCTGCACGAATGACTAATTCATAGTTATGGTTGTCCGGTACTTCAAACGTCCCGGTGAAACCAGAACCTGTGTTTTCCAGCGGTTGTTCTTCGCTTTTGCCTGTATCCACATCTTTCACAACCAGCGTGGCCTTCATATCCGTATACAGGTCATTATCCTGAAGCGGCTGACCGCCATTCTCCAGTTTGGCGGCTAGATCAACCTTGTCCCCTTTGGTATAGGACTTGGTCTTAATTGGGTCCACAACAAGCTGAAGATCATAGTTGAACAACAAGTTGATATCGATGCTGTCTTTCGGAGCCCCTTTTACCCGAAGTTTCCAGTCTCCTTCTTGGGGTTTCAACAGCTTCACGAGCGAATAACTCTTCGAAGTCGAGAGCTTGGCTGCATCCGAGTTCAGATCCACGGCTTGTCCGGATGGATCCGTCAATTGCACTTCCACCGGCTTCGAGGACATGATCGAAATATTTGCTTCCAATACACTGTCGTTCGGTACGTTCACGGTAACTTCCTGATAACTGCCGTTTCCCGTTACAGAGGGCAGCTTAACAACATTCAGTTTGGCATGATCGGCGAAGATCTCACTCAGAATCTGTGGCAGATCATCCGGCGTATCGGTAATGAATGACTTGCCTCCGGTCTGTTGTGCCAGATCTGCGAGTGCATCCTTGTTCAGCTTGCCATCCGCGTTCAGTCCAATCGTATACACCGGAATACCCTGATCCTGTGCTTCCTTCACGGCTTTCGCCAGATCAGCGTCGGATTGTGCCTGTGTACGGCCTTTGGTTTTGTTAAAGTCATTGTTGCCATCAGCCAGCAGCACGATCATCGGCGAATGGGATGGGTCTGCACCATGACTCAGTATGTTTACGGCTTCAGCGACACCAACGGAGACATCGGTATATGGGCCTCGGCCGAGCTGATCAATAAAATCCTTCAGGCTGCTCTTGTCCGTATCGGACTGAATCTCCAGCATAGCCTTTTCTCGCTCCACCTGATCGGTATAAGCAACAATCCCTACCTTGTCCCCTTGGACTGGCAGCATATCAATAAACATTTTCATGGCTTCATTACTGATCTTGTCACGGTCACTTGTATTCATCGAGTTACTTACATCGGCTACAAGTACCGCATCGATTCCGCTCGTCTGTGCCTGAGCAGCTGCAGCTTGTGGCAGCAACGCCTGAGGTAGCAGTAGCGTTAGAATTGCCAGCAGAACCATCGTTCCGCTGAGCCAGCGTATTTTGCGTGTCCGCAGCATTGGGTGTACTCCTTCACGTTTGAGATTAAAATGGGAATAGTTTATTATAGGCGTCAAGCCTTAAGGAAATCTTAACAGTCTACTAATAAATTCTGAAAAGCACCCCTATCTTGAGTTACAGTTTTGTAATGACTGACAAAAATCGACGATTTCACGCCTGTAACTGGCACAAAAGTACCAACTATGGAAATATGATATAGTTATTGCCAGCAAACTGCAATATAACAGCGCTTGTTTACCAAGCCATAGAAGGGAACGGATTATGGTTACATACGGATGCCTCGCCATATTGTTTCTTTTTGTCATGATAAAGGTAATTGCACTCCAGCTTCATCGGCGGAAACCGGTCTCCCGCGAAGACACGGATCGCACCCTCTACACTATTCTGAATGGTGAGCGTGATTGAGCATGAGTACTAAACTAGTTGTATCCATAAGACCATTCCAACGAACGACCTATGCCTATGAAAAGTTGCAAGTCTGCACCCGTTGTGGACAGTATACCTGCCTGTGGGAAGAGGAGTGCACGGCCTGTGGCCGGGGTACCCTGAATTCCGTTCAGGCGAAGGCGACTTCCCGTGTGAAACGCCGAATTGCACGCGACTTGTTCATTACGATATTATTCGGTGCAGCTGCGACCTATTTCGGTGAGACCATAGATCAGACCATGGCGGCAGCCAGCGTTTCCCTGCTGCTTCTGGCATTACTGATCTTCATGCAGAGCCGTTCGTTCGAGGTAGAACAGCAGCGCGAGTTGAAGCGCACATTGCAACAGGATGAGGAAATCATCCGACAGGGTATCAACCGCAACTGGGCTCTGGTCGCCGAAGCCCGAAAGCAGGATGAAGCACTCGCCTATGAGATGCTCCGCGAGATCGGCTCACTTGTCTACAACGACCGAGTTCGACTGCAACAGGTTGCATTGTTACAATCCTTTGTCCTGCGTAGTGATATGGATCTGCAGCTCAAGCCCTTGCTGCTACGCAGCTTCGAGCGGCTACTGGCTGAATATATCGGTGAGATTGCACGACTTAAGCCGGAATTAATTCGTGAAGATGCGATTCGTTATATCGCTACCTATGAAGTGAACATTTTACAGCTCCACAACGGAATTCAGATTCTCACAGCTGTAGCTGCTGCTGCCGTCCGCAAGAGCAAATATATTGAGTTATTCCCTAGTCTTATTACCCGCTACGCCCGCTTTATGCCCAAGGATCGGTTCATGCGGCTGTATTACACGATTGAACGCTATCCAAGCAAGGCACGAGGGGGACTGGCAGAGTCAGTGGGCCGGGTGTATAACGAGAAATATCGGGATCAGTACGCAGACGTTCACGTGTAGCAATGATCTATTGGGAATGAAAAACGTAGTTTAGTGCAAACTCACTCCGTGTATATAGACGAATGGAATTTCAACCACCCCTGCATGCACATCGGCAACAGGTATCGAATGTTATGATTCTAATGATATAAGAATTGATCAGAAAACACCCCATCCTTAGGTCTAGGATGAGGTGTTTTGAAGTTTGTGGCAGAGCAATGAGCAATAAGCAGTAACCATATTCAATTCTGGTGAAAAAAGGGCGCGACGTGCTTCCGTCGCGACCCTTGATCTGAGGGTTCGGTACATCTGTACCGGAACCCTCTCATGCTATCCGCCGTGCCAATCTCTGTGGCATGGCATGATGCGGTGCAATTGCGGCTGCATCGCCGCTTGCACCGAGTGCTTTACCGTCCGCGACGAGAATCGCGACGGTCACCCTTCGCCGGCCCGCGTCCTGCGGATTCCGGACGGCGAGAGCCTTCACTGCTGCGCCCGGAGCTGCGCTTGTCGGCGCTACGGCCAGCCCAGCCGCTGCTACCTGTACCGCGTCCGCCTTGGCCCGCTGCACCGCGACTGCTGTCGCTACTGCGCGCGGAACCACGACCTGCGCTGCGCTCGTCGCCACTGCGACCTGCACTGCGTCCACCTTGGCCTGCTGCACCGCGACTGCTGTCGCTGGTGCGCGCGGAACCACGGCCTGCACTGCGTTCGTCGCCACTGCGGCTACCGCTACGACCACCACTGCGTCCGCCTTCACTGCGGCCACCTTCGCCGCCGCGGGAACCACGGCCACCACGTCCGCCATCTCTGCGGTCGTTACGGCCTGCACCGCAACGGGCACTACCTGTCCCGGAAGAGCGTCCGCCTGAACGTTCGTCATCCCCTTGACTGTTGATGGAACGTCTAGCTGCTCCAGTCGAAGCAATTGGACCTTCACTCGTCCACTGGATGCGTGAAAGCTTCTGGTCGATACCTTGTTCAATTCGTGCAAGCTCTGGTCTGTCGTGCTCTGTTGCAAACGTTACTGCAAGACCCGTACCGCCTGCGCGGCCCGTACGACCGATTCGGTGGATATAACTTTCCGCATCATGCGGCATATCGTAGTTAAATACATGCGTGACGCCTTCTACATCAAGTCCACGTGCAGCTACATCTGTAGCAACCAGGACTTGCAGTTTGGCATCGCGGAACGCTTTCATTACGTTCTCACGCTTGGATTGGGACAGATCTCCATGAAGTTCATCACTGGCATAACCTGCTTCACGCAGATCTTCGTTCAGTTTGGATGCACGACGCTTGGTCCGACAGAAAATGATCGCCAAGTATGGGCGATACGTATCAATCATGCCGCGAAGCGCTTCAAGCTTACCGCGATCCGTACATTCCAGCACCTGCTGGCGAATCTGTTTGATCGGGATAACAGATTGGGAAGATACCTTCACATCTTCCGGATCTTTCATGTAGGTCTTCGCCAGGTTGCGAATGCCCTTAGGCATCGTTGCTGAGAACAGCATGGTCTGACGTTTATGTGGAAGCTCGCTAAGAATCGTCTCCACATCGTCCAGGAAGCCCATGTGAAGCATTTGGTCGGCTTCATCCAGCACCAGTTTTTTCACATTATCAAGCTTCAACGTGCCACGGCGCAGGTGATCCAGGAGACGTCCTGGTGTACCAATAACGATCTGAGTGCCGTTCTGCAATTTACGCAGTTGCTTGTCCACATCCTGCCCGCCGTATACGGCAAGCACATGCAGTTTATCGTCGTTAGCCGTGAGCTTCTTCGCTTCTTCCGTAATTTGCAGCGCAAGCTCACGCGTAGGCGCGATAATCAGCGCTTGCGGCGAACGGTCGGATACGTTAATTTTCTGAATAATCGGCAGCAAAAATGCCAGCGTTTTCCCCGTGCCTGTCTGTGCCTCGGCGATAATATCGCGTCCACCCAACAGTACCGGAATCGAACGCTCCTGTACCGGAGTCGGCACGGTGATGCCCTGATGTTTCAGGATCTCGCACCATTCCGGGCGAATGCCCAGTTGTTCAAAGTTTGCCAATCGTTACACCTCTGTATATTCATTTAGATGAGTCCATTTCATAAAGACTTCAGTATCTGCAATCAAGACTAGCTTTCCTTATATCAATCATGATTATGAAATGAATTTTTTAAAAAGCAATCCACTCGTTGCTCTTCTTCTCCATACCCTGTAGTTTACACGTTAGTCAAGCAAAACAAAAGGGGATACAGCGTTACACCCTAACTTGTAGCACAAAATTCCAAGATCAGCGTAACTTGTATCGACCAAGTGACTTTAAGTCGGGTAGTAAGAGATTCTAATGCCTTCAGGTTGCTGATGATGTGGATATGACCTAGCATGCCTCAGGCTCTAATAAAAAAACAGCGACGCCCTCTCCCCGATTTCCGGAAAAAGTGCGCCACTGATTAAAAGTTATCTTTTTATGTTATTTATTCGTTGTTTACTACGTTACAACCAAGTTACGAACCGTGCCCTCCGGCTGTGGCCAATCCGCTTCGTTCAAGAATACGAGAGCTTTCCTCGTTCAACCCACGCAGGTGCACGGTTTTACCCAGCTTCGCGTATTTGAACTTCACTTTGCCAATAGCCACAACCGCAGTATTGTCCCAGATATGTGAACCACCGAAATCAATCGTAATTTCCTTCGGATCAGCTTCCGCATCGAACTCATCCACAAAGCGGGACGAAGAACCGAAGAAGAACGGTCCGTGAACCCGATATACTTTCTGCCCTTGTTCCTGGCTCGCCTGTACGCGAATCTTGGTCTGTTTCCAGCCAAAATGCAGCACACTGAGCACAACGCCGACCATGACCCCGATCGACAGATCGTGGGTATAGACCACAATTGCCACCGTCACGATCATGACAAAGGCTTCCGCCCGCGGTACACGGGCAATATTTTTGATGGAACTCCAGTCGAATGTTCCGATACACACCATAAACATTACACCGACGAGCGCACCCATCGGTACCTGTTTCACCACTCCGCTGAGCAGCAACAACAGGATCGCGAGAAACGCACCTGCGGTAAACGTGGATAATCTTCCACGTCCGCCAGACTTCACATTAATCACCGATTGCCCAATCATGGCACAGCCCGCCATACCACCGAACAAACCGTTAATGAAGTTGGCAATCCCCTGACCACGTACTTCACGGTTCTTGCTGCTCTTGGTCTCGGTCATCTCATCCACGATGGTAGCGGTCAGCAGAGATTCCAGCAAACCGACGAGTGCCAGAGTGAATGAATAGGGCAGCAAAATCATTAGCGTGTCCCAAGTCCATGCAATATTAGGCAAGTGGAACATTGGCAATGTACTGGTCAGGTTCCCCATATCGCCGACAGTCTTCACATCCAGATTTAACATCGCCGTAATGATCGTCATTACGATAATGGCAATCAGCGGAGCCGGTGCGGCTTTGAAAAACCTTGGCAAAATATAGACGATCGCCAGGGTACCTGCCACCATCGCATACATGATCCAATTCGCTCCCGTGAAATGGGTTAACTGCGCCATAAAGATTAGTATAGCCAGTGCGTTCACGAATCCGGTCAGTACCGAATGAGGCACAAACGTAATGAATCGCCCCACCTTGCAAATACCCAAAATAAACTGAATAATTCCCGTCAATATCGTTGCTGCAAAAAGATATTCCACCCCGTAATCCTTGACGAGTCCAACCATCAGTACCGCCATGGCACCTGTTGCCGCCGAGATCATGCCTGGTCTTCCACCAGCAATCGAGATCACAATCGCAATCGTAATCGAAGCGTATAATCCGACCATCGGATCGACACCCGCAATGATCGAGAACGCAATGGCTTCCGGAATTAACGCCAGCGCTACCGTAATGCCTGCCAGCACGTCTCCGCGAATGTTGCCAAACCATTGTTGTTTTAACGTATTCATATGTCTTTGCCGTTCCTCCTACGTGTTTTCCTCATAATGGACAATCTTACTGAAGAGTAACGGAAGCCGTTCACCACTAACCAACTACCCAGGCAGCACAAAACAACGGATCCCTCTCCGTATTATTCACCTATGCTCTTGCCTGAATTGCATCATTAACCATCTGTATAACCTTGGCGGGTTCATGAGCAATTACGTCTTTTCCGTTCCAGTGTGCACCGCTGATGTTCCATTACTGTCTTCAGTTGTCTTACTCGTGCGACATCAGGAGCTGATCCTGATGCCAATAGGTTTTCCCCTCTCAGAAAAACCGGGTCCGTTAATGTACTGACCTATTATTATAGTCACAGGACCGAATATGTACTAATACAGTTAAGGCGAAAAAATAGAACCTTTTCTCCTATTATCTTAATATTTCTATAATTTACTCATCAATGCTCTATTCACAAAAAATAACCCGCTAAGATCCTTTGGAGAAAGTCTCTTTACGGGTATTCTTGTGATGTCATGCTGATGCTAGAATCTACCCGATTTGAATATCGAATAGAGCAGGAAAGCCACCATCAGAATCGCCACCAGGAAACCAATCTCGATGACCGGAATATCCCACAGCATCGTGGATTGGTTACTGATCGACGAACCGATAATCAAGCCCACCATGATGATACAGAAGGCGAGTAATACGATACTGAAGGACAGCCGATTACTAATCTGGTCCATTCTGCGCATGAGTGCATCCAGTTCAGGGACACTGATCTCCAGCCTCAGCTTGCCTTTACTAATAATGGATGATAACTGTCTTAACTGCCCTGGCAGACCAATGACACTCTCGGCCATATCAGCCGCACTGCGAAACAACCGATTCTTGATTCTTCCGGCGCTAAAACGTTCCTTGATCAACTTCCGGCCAAAGGGCTCGGCCATATCTACGATACTTAGGGAAGGATCGAGATGTTCGATCACACCTTCCATTGTCAGCAACGATTTACCGAGCAGCAGAATATCGGCAGGCATCACCACCCGATGCCTCTGGGCTACGCCGAACAAATCATTCAGCGCCTGACCCACGCTGATCCTGGAAAAGGGAATATCGTAATATTTGGTACGCAACTTGTCCAAATCCACATGAAGCCCACGCAGGTCCATGTCATCTGGCATCATGCCCAATTTCTCAATCGCCCGGATCATACTGTCCGTATCTTTGCGCATTAACCCAATAATAAGCGAAGCGAGCTGTTGCTTCATCTCATCACTCAGACTGCCCACCATGCCGAAGTCTATAAAGGCAAGACGACCATCCTTCAATACCATCAGGTTACCCGGATGTGGGTCAGCGTGAAAGAATCCCTGAATAAAGATCTGATTCAATAATGAATCCACCAACCGCTCAGCAATGTTATTCAGATCATGACCACGTCTCACCAGTTCTTCACGATCATTGAGTTTAATGCCTTCGATATACTCCATAGTGAGCACACGTGACGAAGTCTGATCCCAGTAGATGGCCGGGATTTTGACCTTGTTGTCCTGTTGGTGCTGCTGTGCAATCTTTTCCGTATTCCGGCCTTCGATCGTATAATCCAGCTCGGCCATTAATGCCTGAGCGTATTCTTCTACCATTTGCGGAATCTGATATTGCTTCACCCAGTCCCAGCGCTTCTCTGCCATAGCTGTCAGTTCACGCAAGATATCCAGGTCACGCTGCACAATACGCGAGATACCCGGCCGCTGAATCTTGATGGCTACCGATTCACCACTTTGAAGTTTGCCCAGATGCACCTGTCCAATGCTGGCCGCAGCTACAGGGGTATCCTCGAACCGGGAAAAGATCTCCTTCAGCGGTGTATCCAATTCCTGTTCCAAAATACCCCGTGCCGTCTCGGAAGAGAACGGCGGGACCTGATCCTGCAACTTCACCAGTTCACGAATGACAGACTCAGGCAATAGATCTGTCCTTGTACTTGCGAGTTGCCCCAGCTTGACGAAAGCTGGCCCCAGCTCCTGCAGCACAAGCCTGATGCGTTCACTCAGCGTTTTGGTGGTGTGTGCTTCACGCGACATCCACCGTCTGGGCAGAGCCAGCAGCTGGAACAAACCCAGCTCCTCGACCATATAACCGAAGCCATGACGCACTAGCGCCATGGCAATTTCACGGTATCTGCCGACATGTTTGATTCGCACTGCCATCTACTCGATCTCGTTTCCTTTGAGAGGAGGAGGAACTTCAAGTGGAGCCGGGGATTCATCAGGTTGGAGCTGTGTTGATTGGCCCAGTTCGGCAAGTTTTTTCTCCAGGACAGCAACGCGCTGTTCCAGACTGGTTACATCACTTTCGGATGCCACACCAGCTTCCTGAAGCACTCGCTTGACCTGTTCCTGAATCATTCTCTTGAACTGACCCTGCTCTTCATCGCCCCGTTCCAGCAGACGTTCAACCAAAGCTTTGGATTCACCGGGCGCAAGTTCCCCGCGCTTGACCAAATCATCCACGGTTTTCTCAATTTTTTCTTTGCTTACGACAGTAAGTCCAAGCCCTAACGAGATCGCCTTTTTGAACAAATCGCTCATTTTTGTCATCCTCCTCTTCGTTGATCTCTATATTATACCCCTTATACTCTGAGTGCAAAGATGTCCGTCCGATCAGACGTAACGTGCAGCCCATTTACCTGCTTGCAGGAGTAATTTACGGTACGTTTCGTGCGCAAAAGACGGCACATGATGACCTGGCATCAGATAAACAATACGTCCAATCCCATATCGATGTGCCCAAACCGCAGGCTTCGGCCCTTCTTCGGATTGATATTCAAGCAATATCTTCGTTTCGGCAAAAGAACCAAACTCGAACTGATAAGGTTCTTCTTCCATTGTGAAATTCGAAATACCCTCCGTCACTGGATGGCTTTCGGCTGTTACAGTGAATTCAAGCGGTGCATAAGCCGGATGATGCAGGAACTTGGCACCGATCATCTGTTTGAGTTCATAACGATTTTGGAGCGAAATGCCGTTATGTATAATGACCAGTCCACCTCCATTACTTACATAGGACAACAAACCTGCCGTCTGCTGTGGAGAGACTTTTCCCTTCCAATCGTCCATGTATGAGATACATACATCAAATCCGGTTATATTTTCTTGCAGCAGCATATTCCGATTCTCACTGCACTGCACAGTCATAGTATCATGGAAAATTCGGCTAATCTCTGCATCCACACCTTGAAGCGGGTGCCAGTCCGGATGCGTATAATCGCCAAGTAGTAATGCTTTTTTACGATGATCCATTCAATCAATCTCCTTTCTTGTTCACCTCACTGTATAAAACCACTACCAGGGAAGTGTGTCTCCCTTGTAGTCCACATATGCGGGCTGATCTCCTTTAAACTGCTCATGGCGGTCGATAAGTACTGCGATATGCTGTGCAGATTGCTCGGGCGTGAGATCCGCAGAAGCATCCAATTCTCCCCGCATATAACTCTGTACCCAACCGGGATGCACAAGCATCACTTGTCCGCCTTCATCCTTCAGACCATTGTGCACAAGACATGCCTGCATGTTCAAAGCAGCTTTGGACATGCAATAGGCAAACCATCCATCCCGACTGCATTGCTCCATACTTCCAGCCTCGGAAGAGATATCAACAATCAGCTTGGTCTGCCCTTGAAGAAGAAGGGGCAACAGGGAATGAGTCACACGCAGTGTGCCAAGAGTATTCACATTAAATACTTCAGCCATCTCCGCCATATTCAACGGCCCGCGGATATGATCCGTAATACTTCCTAGTATAGCCGCATTATTGATCAGCATATCCAGATGATTCGTACCCAGCTTCAATGTCTCCGTGAACAGAGCTACCGAAAGGTCGTCCGCAATATCCAGTTCGATCGCCCGCAGATGGTCAGGGTATGCTTCTGCAAGCACACGAATCCCCTCGGAATCTTCCACATCCAGACCGGCCGCATAAACGAGATAACCTCTCTTCAGCATCTGTGCTGTCAGAGCGAGTCCCAACCCCCGAGCTGCACCAGTTACACATACGGTTCTCATCATATTGTCCCTCCCTCGCCAATGATTCTGTCTTTAACTCATTCCACATATTCATCTGAAAACCTTTAATTCAGAACGGGGTTCCCCAACTTCACGACCAAAGACTCATGAGGTAAAAGCGAGATTAGAGCCATTCTGCTTATTGAATTGAGCGGTTTATTGCTCTGTTATTATTCCTGACCCAGATCGCTCATGCCGATAGGCTAAACAATGTTCCACCCATCTTCGAGCCGCTGCCGGGTAAGATCCCAGATGAACGTGCGTGTACCCCGCCACGATGTTGCCTGCGGCATACCCTTCTTGCTTCAAGCTACGCAACCCCTTGGTCTCATACGCATAAGGAATCGTTTCTTCTTCACGATAGGTCATTGTGGAGTAATGAAATTCATGACCCCGAAGTACTTCACCCTTTTTCAGCAAAAAGGAATCCTCAACCGCACTCGCTTCACGGTAACCAAGTGCAGCTCGCTTCTTCTGCATCTGCACCTGTGCGGGGATAATGCCCGCCATCTCGAAAGTAACGCCCTCTCGGTCGGTCAACGTTTCCCCAAGTACCATGTAGCCGCCACATTCTGCGAATAAAGGCATGTTCGAACGCGCTGCTTCACGAAGTCCTCC
This sequence comes from Paenibacillus sp. Z3-2, assembly GCF_054161325.1. Lineage (NCBI taxonomy): Bacteria > Bacillati > Bacillota > Bacilli > Caryophanales > Paenibacillaceae > Paenibacillus > Paenibacillus sp. Z3-2. Next base: position 6,107,544 of record NZ_CP096397.1, read on the forward strand.
TAGGAAACCAATGTTTCCTGCAATCACTGCTGCAAATTCCTCTGGAAATCCGCCGCCCAAATAGATGCCATCTGCTTCAACCGGAATACAATCACCAGCGAGTGGACTGAAGAATTGTAATCGGGCCCCGGCTTCTTCGAGCAATTCCAGATTATCGGGATAATAGAAATTAAATGCCGCATCACGCGCAACGGCAATGACAGGCTGTACCGCATATGATACATGTCGATTATTAACGTGGATCCCTGAATTGGAATGTGAATCGTAATTCGAGCCTGATTCAGCATCAGCCGAATCTGTGTGGGTAGTAGTGACAGGAATCACTTCTTCTGGATTCAACGAAGGGGCACTTGCCGCCAGTTCCAGCAGAAGATCCAGATCGGTGCCTTCCATCAGCACATCGGCAGCTCGCTGAAATAACGGTTCCAGTTCACCGCGCTCAATGGCAGGCACCAGTCCCAGATGTCTCTCCGGGATGGACATGTCTTCGTCCCGCTTCAGCCAGCCAACCACCGGAATGCCGCACATCTGCTCAATGGCTTTTTTCACCATGGTATAATGCCCCGCACTTCCACAACGGTTGACGATCACTCCGGCAATATTTAATTCAGGCTCCAGTTGTTGAAAACCAAGAACGATCGCGGCCGCACTGCGAGCCATGCTGCGTACATCCACGACCAGGATCACAGGAGTCTGCGTGACCAGAGCAATCTCTGCAGTCGAGCCTGTATTGCTGAGCGGATCTTTGCCATCGTAGAGGCCCATAACGCCTTCTATAATGGAAATATCATGCCCCGCCGATGCCTTCTCGAACGTATCCTTCACATACGCAGGGGAAGTCATCCATGCATCCAGATTGCGTGATGGCCTGCCCGTCACGGCGGTATGATATGTCGGATCAATATAGTCCGGGCCGCACTTGAACCCTTGTACACTCAAACCACGCTGGGCGAGTGCTCTCATCAGCCCCAAAGTTACTGTTGTTTTCCCTGCACCACTTCCGGTGCCTGCAATGATCAGTCGGGGTCTGGCGTTACGATTTGCAATGGTCATTGTCAATTCCACCTTTTCTTCGATATAACAAAAGCTTCTGATCGAAGCACTATCAAGGATGATACATTCGTGTTTTAGTTGTTGCTTTTCTTGCGATTATCGAATCCTTCAGCTCCGCTGAAAACGTATAAATTCTATAATCTAAACAAAACCGCATCATATAGCGATGCGGTAAGATAATGCTCACTTTTATTCATGAAATGAATGAAACCCGTGCTACGGAGATCGTCAGATTGCCGCTCTTTTTCTTCTCCAGCAACCAATGATCAGCACCCGACGAAAGCAACGCCGCAGGTTCACTTACGCCATATGCTCCGGTATATTTGAATACCGTTTCGGATGGATTCGCAAGCTTCACCGTATTAAGCTCCGCAGGGGTGTAGGTCACGAGTTCCCAGCCGTATTTGGCGCAAAGAGCCAGCAGGCCTTCTTCATCCTTTTTCAGATCAATCGTGGCAATGTTGCGCACGCTCTTCACAGAGAGGGATAAATCCTCCAAGGTGGCGAGGACTTCCTGCTCCAATTCCTCTACAGATGTGCCGCGATTACAGCCTATACCGAGCACAAGGCTTTTCGGACGATACAATACGCCATTGGTGAGAAAACGTTCCTCTTCTTCTGCCGAAAGCAAGCGGTCACTGACGACCAGCGCAGCGTTGAACGGGAATGATTCCGTTTCTTCCAAGGTGTTGAATACTCGGATGTGATCCGGCACAGGTTTGTTATATCTCCACCAGTTCCGCTCCCCTGTCTCCTGAATGAGAGCTACAGGCTCTTCGTTCACAACAGCTGCGCTGACAGGTGTCGCCTTGTCGAAGCTATCCACGATCCAACCCAGCTCCCGGCCAAACATATCCACCGGAATGGTGCCTTGCACGTCCGAAGCCGTCGTAATGACAGCACGTGCGCCAAGCACCTCTGCGACCTGACGAGTCAACTCATTCGCGCCGCCAAGGTGACCAGACAGCACACTGATGACGTTCTCTCCGCGGTCATCAATGACCAGCACGGCGGGATCGACCTTTTTGTCCACCAGGATCGGAGCGATCATACGCACAACTGCACCCAGGGAGATGAACAGAATGATGCCATTATATCGTTTGAACAAGTCAGGCAAAATCAGCTTCACCGAGCCTTCAAACAGCTCATAACCCAACTGTTCTTCATCTCCACGAGCAAACTTGCTCATATAATAGACATCGGTGCCCTGGAACTGGCCCGCCAGATTACGTACCATCTCCACGCCATGTTTCGTGATGGCAACGGCTGCAAACGGATTACTCACCAGACTTCACTCCTTTGCGATAACCATGAGTGAAGGATTTATCGTACAGCTTGGAACGGTGGGCATCCCGGTTCACGAGGTCGGGATCGAGTGCCCACCCCGCCAGAATCATTGCATGCATTGTAATGCCTGCGGCACGCAGATCCGCTGCCAGGTTGGCAAGCGTGGTCCGTACAATCTTCTGATCAGGCCATGTCGCCCGCTGCACCACTGCAACCGGCGTATCTTCGCTCCAGCCTGCGGCGAGGAATTCAACCACGACTTTTTTCGCCAAAGTCGCACTCAGGAAGAGCGCCACCGTACAGTGATGTGATGCCAGATCACGCAGCTTCTCCCGCTCAGGCACAGGTGTGCGCCCTTCTGCACGCGTCAGAATTACGGTCTGTGTCAGTTCCGGTACAGTCAATTCAGCTCCCAGCGCAGCTGCCGAAGCAAAGACGGAGCTTACACCCGGAATGATCTCATATTCCACTCCCTGCTGTTTCAACAGTACCATTTGTTCCAGAATCGCGCCGTACATCGCCGGATCACCAGTGTGCACACGCGCTACGCTACGACCCGCACGAGTGGCTTCACACATCAGCTCGACCTGACGTTCCAGATCCATGCCAGAGCTTTGCAGCACTTCTGCTTCGGGCTTCGCGGTAGCAATCAGTTCATCATTCACGAGTGAATCCGTATACAGAACCATATCCGCATTCTTTAAAATGTTCGAACCTTTCACCGTAATCAGTTCCGGGTCACCCGGACCCGCACCAACAATGTAGACTTTTGCTTCCAATGTCTTCATTTGCTCACCACCATCAGGCTCAGATATTCCAGCTCCTGCCCTTTCAGTTCACGGGCATCACGCCAGACCAGTTCATATGGAGAAGTGACTTTGGTAACGACCGAAGCTTTGCCGCCGAGTCCCATCTCGTCCAGCAAGTCAAGCATCGGGTCAAGCACCTTCGCCACTTTGATAAATACAATCGTATCGTGATGCTCGATCGCCTGCCGCATCGCTTCTTTATCTGCCGTAGCCGGAATAATGCCCACCTGCTCGTCTCCATCTGCCAGATGAATATCCAGTGCTGCCGCTGCACCCAATACAGATGAGATGCCTGGAATCGAACTAATCGGCACTTCAGGATGCAGCTCTCGCATCAGCCGTGCCAGATGAATAAATGTGCTATACAGGTTCGGGTCGCCCTCGGTTACAAAGGCCACATCCTTGCCTTCCTTGAGTGCACCCCAGCATGCTTCAACGGTCTTGCCCCATTCACGTTCAAGCACAACCGGGTCCTTGGTCATCGGGAAGATCAGGCCGAGCATCTCTTTCTCTTCCGGGTTCACATACAGTTCCACGATCTCGTGGGCATATGATTTGCCGCCTTTGCGCTTCTTCGGATAAGCGACCACTGGACATTCCCGGATCATCCGATACGCCTTCACGGTAATCAGCTCCGGGTCTCCCGGCCCGACACCCACGCCATACAGCGTCCCTACTGCTGCCGTACTCATGTTGCTTTCCCCCTTGTCCTGTCCTTGAAAAGTCATTCTGCCGCTCCAGCTTCCGCTTCCTCTGTTACTCCGTGCTGTCCTGTGATCACGTAAATCGGATTCAATCCGTCAAAACGGGTCATGTTCAGGATCGGCTTGCTGCGCGCCGTCTGAAGTAACGTCACGGATGCCTCCAGGCCCGCTTCGCGCATGGCCTTCATGCTGTCATGCAGCGTTTCGATGGTCGCTGCATTCACCACGATGCGTCCCTCTGGCCGCAGCCGGGACGCACACAAGGCGATCAGCTGAGCGAGTTCGCCGCCGCTGCCGCCAATGAACACCGCATCCGGATTCGGTAGTTCGTCCAGCCCTGCTGGTGCTTTGGCATGCAGGACGGTGAAGTCTGTCCGGAATTTGATCCGGTTGGCCTCGATGTTCACGAGGTCCCCTTCATTTTTTTCGATGGCGAAGACTTGTCCCTGCGGCGCGAGCCGCGTGCATTCTACCGCCACCGAGCCTGAGCCAGCGCCGATATCCCACACAATGCTGTCCACGCCAAGTCGCAGTTCAGCCAAGCTGAATGCGCGGACCTCGCGCTTGGTGATCAGGCCTTTCTCCGGTTTGCGCTGATGGAATTCCTCATCGGCAAAACCGAATCCCCTGCGCGGCGCAGGTGCCTCCTTGCGGCGCAGCAAAATCACGACGTTCAGCGGGCCGCATTCTGCTGCCGCCAGCTCGTCCAGGGTGTAAAGGCGGGCACGTTCGTCTGCCCCGCCCAGGTTCTCGGCAACGTAGGCATCATACTCGGTCATGCCGAACTGTTGCAGATATGCCCCGATCGCAGCAGGGCTGTTGTGCTCGTCCGTGAGCAGCGCAATTTTGGCTTTGCCATCGATGCGCTGTGCGAGGCCCTTGAGCGGGCGTCCGTGCACGCTTTCGAGCACGGCATCGTGCCAGCTCTCGCCAAGCTGGGCAAATGCCAGCTGCAGCGAACTGAGATTAGGCCGGATCTCCAATTGATCCGGGCCTAATTTGCGCGCCAGATACCCGGCGATGCCGTAGAACAGCGGGTCTCCCGAGGCAAGCACAACGACGTTGTGTGCGGCCTGCAACGCTTTTATTTTCACAACCAGATCGCTTAAACCACTCTTGATCGCTAACTTCTCACCCGCAAATGCCGGGAAATACTCCAGCTGGCGCTCTCCGCCCACAAGTACATCTGCCTCCTGAATGAGATTCAGGCTATCCGTTGTCAATCCTGCCGCGCCTTCTTCACCCACGCCGATAATGCGGATTTTACGATTCTTTGCTCCAGTTGCTGTCTTCGAGTTCACTGATTTCCGCCCTCCCCAGTTCCATTCCTTTCATCGTGACCAATACCACTTCCACCGTTATGCCGCCTCCCGCATGTTCCAAACAGTGCTGGCAAGCATATGTACATAACTTTTCAAAATAGGGCAAGTACCCCGCTTCAGTCATCATATCTGCCACCTGAGTCGCCGTGTTGGCTTCCTCGATCGCTTGCGCCAGTTCATCTCCGGCTCCGGTCTCCCGGGCCACAGACGCAAGAAATCCAAAATCCACCGGCGCACTCTTGGAGTGCACCATCATGACGCCTTGAGCCACTTTGGCAAATTTGCCGGGCATTCCGACCAGACTAATCCGTTTCATGCCCAGTCGTTTACCGTGTTTGATAGCAAATCCGACAAAGTCCCCCATCTGGATAAAGGCTTCCTCTGGCAACTCGGGCATCATTTTCATCGCGTATTTCTCACTACTACCGCCCGTCGTCAGCACAATATGTTCACAGCCCGATGCCTGAGCAACGGAAATAGCTTGTACGACACTCGCTCTGTAGGCAGAGGTGGAGAACGGAACGACCACGCCTCGTGTACCCAAGATGGAGATACCACCCAGAATACCGAGCCGGGAATTCAGGGTCTTCTTGGCGATCTCTTCGCCTTCCGGCACGCTGATCACGACCCGCACCCCTCTGGCTGTGCCATGTTCGGCAAGCACCTGGGTTACCGCTTCGGTAATCATGCGGCGCGGAACGGGGTTGATTGCCGCTTCGCCTACAGGCACGGGCAGTCCGGGCTTCGTGACTCGGCCTACGCCGATTCCCCCATCCAGCTCCATGCCGGGCTCGTCTCGCCACGACACATGCGCGATGATCTTCGCCCGATGCGTGGCGTCCGGGTCATCCCCCGCGTCCTTGATGGTGGCACAGGTCGCTACGCCATCGGTCAGTTCCTGCTCGATCAGTTCGAACGAGTGGTCAAAGCCCGCGGGCAATGAAACCACGGCCTGTGCCGGCGTAACACCTGTTAACAGGAGTTGCGTTGCTCCCTTGGCAACGGCTGTCGCGCACGCTCCTGTGGTGAAGCCGGAACGCATTGGTTTGTCGGGGTCTGGGGTATTGCCGCCTATCATGGGTTTTGAACCTCCCGTCCTTTGTTAGTTAGGTTGCATTACGCTGCGTGCGTGGGTGGTGGCTTTGGGCGCTTGGGTGGCCGCTACGGGTACGGATCGTTCTTATGATCGCTGTTGTCTCCAGATTTCTTTGATTCCCTATTCTAAAGGGAGAAATCCGGAGACAAAGGCGACCGCTTCGCTTCTTCAGAATCGATTCCGTCCCCTTCGCTGCTTCCTGCTTCTGCATCCACCTAGCACAGTGCGCAGTGCCACCTCTTGGGCTAAACAATGCCCTGAGGTTTATTTGGGTAACTGATCATTCCACGCCAGTAGGACTTGGCATGGAATGTAGTTACGCGGTGTTGCGGTTATCTGGAAACTCACCTCTTTGTTGGACCACCCCGGGGCCGGATCATTTTTATGATCGCGTTGTCCCCTTCGCTGCTACCTGCTTCTGCATCCACCTGGCGGAACTGCGTAATGCCACCTCATGGGCTAAACTATGCCCTGAGGTTTGTTTTGGGTAACTGATCATTCCACGCCACTAAAACTTGGCATGGAATGTAGTTACGCAGTTTTGTGCTTGTGCGTCTGCTATTCATTTTTGCAGATACTTGGGGATTAACCACCTTATAACGGTGAACCAAGCTTACCCATGAAATTCGTTTCAGTCATGCGAACATGGATGTATGCCTTTTCGATGACATCTACCTTTTTACGAACCGAGAAGACGCTATTAGGGCCATATTCCACATACGAAAATTGTAACGAATCGTAGTGACGTTATTTTATTAAAAAGACGATGTTTCCAACGCTTTTTGGCGATTTTTCACCGGGATAGCGTTACTTAGGTTCGTTAAAATATGAAATGGATGATAATCCACAATATAAGATCTATACGGTTCGTTAACGCTGGCCAATACCTTATGGGCGGTTACATAATGATTAAGCCTTTACTGCCATCAGGGAGATGGCGTTCAGAGCCGCTACGACGATGGTGCTTCCGCCTTTGCGGCCGATGTTGGTGATAAACGGGATGTCGAGCTTGCGCAGCTCGTCTTTGGACTCGGCTGCGGATACGAATCCAACTGGCATACCGATGATCAGGCCTGGTTTGGCTTCGCCTTCTTTGACTAAACGGATCAATTCCAGCAGTGCTGTTGGTGCGTTACCAACGGCGTAAATCCCGCCTTCGTACAATTGATTTGCTTTACGCGTCGAGATAATTGCCCGAGTAGTGTTAAGGCGCTTGGCCTCCTCCATCACATCTGGATCCGAAATATGTACGTGCACATCTCCGCCGAAACCGCGAATGCGATCCTTGCTTACGCCAGCTTGAATCATCTGAACATCCGCAATGACAGATTGGCCGGCGCGGAGTGCTGCAATACCTGCTTGAATGGCATCCGGGTGGAACACCATGCTACGGCCCAGTTCGAAATCAGCCGAGGCGTGAATAACACGCTGTACCACGGGATATTGCTCATCCGTGAAAGGATGCTCACCCAGTTCCTCCGTGATCATCTCAAAGCTTTTGCCCTCAATCTCCTGTGGTTGTACGGTCAACGGTTTAAATTCCGTTTTGAAATCCATATGCATTTCACTCCTTCAAGTAGTGGTGTCATTCAAATATTCGTTATTCAAATTAAGACTATCGGGGTGTTCTACTGCACCAATACGCGCTTCAACTCATCCAGTACACCTTCAAAATGATCAAACACCGTCCCAAATTCAGCCTCGGGGCGTGAAATCAGCACAACATGAATGTCCAGCTCCAGTGCAGATTGGATTTTCTCATCCACCGCTCCGGTCTTGCCGCTCTCCTTGGTAACCATTACAGTCGTCGCATAGTGCTTGTACAAGGCTTCATTCATTTCACGGGAAAAAGGTCCCTGCATCGCAATAATATTGCGCTGTTCCACGCCAAGCTCACCGCATTTCTCCATATTGTCGAGACGTGGAAGCATGCGGGCAACGAGACGAATGTCCGGATCACCGAGCAGGTGCTTAGTGAAGATCTGCAACGTTTTGCTACCTGTGGTGAGCATGACGGAGCCCTTCAGCTCTTTGGCCTTGAGTGCTGCTTCATCGTAGGAAGATACCACATGAAGTAACGCATGATCATCGTACGCCAGGCCTGCCCGTTCATAACGAATATATGGAATCCCCGCCTGTTTTGCTGCTTCCATCGCATTGGCATGTGCTTCTTCGGCAAATGGGTGACTTGCATCCACGATGGCACGGCTACCTTTTTCACGCACCAGTTCCACCATTGCCTCCACTGTCAAACGGCCTGTACGAACGGGTAATCCGGCTTCTGTTAGGCTATGCGCCGCACTGTCGGTTACAACGGAAGTCAGCACGTCTGTTCCTTGCTGCTGAATCTGTAAAGCCAGTTCCCTTGCATCACTCGTACCACACAACATGAAGATCATGGACGATTCACCTGCTCTGAAGTTGCTGCAACCTCAGCCTGATCGGGAGAAGCATCTTCCTGTACGGTTCCTTCGTGCTCGTGATGCGTATGATGCAGCTCTTCATCATGATCATGATGATAATCGAGTGATGCTTCACGATCGACGGCAGTCTGATTGTGATCATGATCGTGGTCATGCTTATGCGTGTGTTCATCGTGTGCATGTACGTGCAGATGGTCATGCTTATCATGATGATGGGAGTGATCATGGTCTGAATGATCGTGACTGTGCGCATGGTTGTGTTCATAATGGTGATCGTGGTGATGATCATGGTCATGCCCATGGTCGTGATCATGATGGTGGTGATGGTGTTTGGCTGCTTCCAGTCTGAATTGGCAGTTGTCACAGTTGGCTGTTACACGTCCGTATAGCCCCTCATGGGCCCGCTCCAGTACGAGTTCAACCAGCTTCGGGTGAAATCCGAAATATCCACCAACCTCGACCTGAATGTCTGGATGTGCCGCTGCAAATTCCGCAGTCATTTCATCAATGCGCTTGATCAGTACACCTGTGAACAGGAAATAAGGCATGATAATGATTTTCTTCGCACCCAGCAGCAGACAGCGCTCTAATCCATCCGGGAATGAGGGCTGAGTCACGCCAATAAAGCTGCTTTCCGTCCACTTGTAAGGCAGTTTCTCCCATAACATCCGGGTCATTTTGAAAAAGTCACTGTTGGCATCCGGGTCACTGCTCCCCCGTCCTAGCACCAATACTGCGGTCTCCTCATCCGTCACCGGAACAGGTGGAGCTACTACTGGTGTTCCGCCTTGGGATGCCACAAGTACAGGTTGGGCTTCTTGCAGACGGGTCTGCATGATTTGGACAACTTTCTCATGAACACCGATAGGACGACCATATACGAATTCCACCTGCGGATAACGTGCCTTGGCACGATCAATGGCGTTGGGAATATCAATCTTGGCATGACCGGCAGCAAACAAAATGATCGGCACCAACACGACACGTGTTGCCCCTCGATCCACACAAGCGGTAACACCTTCAGCAATACTTGGTCTCGTTAACTCCAGAAAACAAGTCTCCACCAACGTATTCTCCGGTGCCTTCGCTGCTACCTCACTTGCAAACTCCTTCAGTTCCCGGTTCCCCTCGGGATCACGACTCCCGTGTCCCACCAACAATATTGCATCCATCTTCTGTTATTCCTCCCCCGCCTGACCCACAGATCAGGCTTTGCATATTCATTCTTCTGGCATTCCATTCGATACATTACTCGAAACATCAATCCATCTATATCAGCTGAAATCCAGCGAAGATTGCACAATATTGCATAAGTCCTGACAAGGTAAACCATCACGTTTCCACGCAGGGACCGAATCAGTCAAGGACTTAATCAAGTCTTAGTCACCACATATCGGGTTTACTTCCACAGTGACCGGTGCATCCACATGGCGGAAGCCCTGAATCACGCCGACCCGCTTGAAGAATTTGTGGAAACGCTCGTTCGGATGGCCTTTTTCCTTGTAATCCGCCACAATGCGTTCCACAATCCCACCAATCTGGTCACCCGGAATTCCCTCCGCTACGGGCTGGGCAGGGTGAGCATTGCGACCGAACTTCTTGCCGCCGAGGAACAGGTCATATGCACCTTTGCGATACACGATGCCGATATCCTCCAGCACTGCCCCATAACATGCCATGCCGCAGCCATTCAGTGCCACACTCGTTTCTTTGGGTGCACCCAGTCCGCCGATCACCGCCTGCAGATGGTTAGCCATCGGAACAGCATCATCCTTCTCCATATTGCAGAAGTCACAGGCCTTCACCTTGATGACATCTCCAATCGGGACAACGATAAAATTCGCTGCACGCAGCTCTTCTACCAGCGAGTCCGGTTCAAAGGTCGGCACTCTCAAAATGATCTGGTGCTCCGGCGTATACTCCAGTTCGCCGTCTTCACTTGCACACTGCGCCAGCAACGCCATCTGGGCGGCGGTGAATTTTTTGTTGCCCACGCCGGGCGAGACGCCGACTTCGAACAGCGGCGCCTTGCGCCCAGGCTCAGGCACGGTGCGTACCGCTGTTGCGGTCGCAGCCTGTGGCGCACTTGCCGTCTGGCTTGGCGCTGCTGCCTCCAGCCAGCGGCTCGCCGATTCGCTCGCGAGCGCTCCGCCTGCCGCGAGCCGCGTCAGCGCCTCAGCGGCGAGCGCAGCTGCGCCGGTGCGTGGCGCTTCTGCGACCTTGCGCGGAGCGGCCTCTGCCGCCGCGAAAGCAGGTCGCTCGCCGGCAAGCACAGCGGTGCCAGCGCTGCCGGCTGGGCTTGCCGCAGGCATAGCGGCAGCCGCCCCGGCGCCAGCGGGCGGCTGCCCTTGCGGGGCCATGCCCGCTCCGGTGCTTGCGCCGCGCAGGGCTGGCTCCGCCTGTGGCTGCGCGGCCAATGCATCGCTGGCCGTGCTCTCGCCCGCTGCATCGCCGGAGGCGGCAGCGCGGGCTTCCCTTGCGCCGAGCGACCATGGCTCGGCTTCCGTGCGCAGTCGCTCATGGGGTCTGAGCGACTGTTCCGTGGTATTCAGCGTATATTTCCGCTGATACCCGCGCGGGGTGACCATGAGTCCTTCGTACATCATGGTCGAGGAGTTGCCGATAATCACGGTCGTCAGCATGCCGATATCATGATTCAGCATATCCTCCAGTGTGGTCATGACAACGTCCTGACGCTCACGATATGCACTCTTCACCAGACCTACCGGGGTCTGTGGGTCACGATAACGCAGAATCATTTCCTGTGTCTCCACGATCTGGCGTGTACGCCGCCCACTGCGTGGATTGTAGAGGGCAATGACAAAATCAGCTGACGCTGCAGCTTCGACCCTGCGAATAATGGTCTCCCACGGCGTAAGGTGATCACTGAGGCTGATCGTACATGCATCATGCATGACGGGGGCTCCCAATAGAGAAGCACATGACTGAATGGCCGACACGCCCGGAATGACTTCAACCGCAACACCCGTATCCGGCTTCCAGCCTTGCTCCATCAGAACCTCGTATACCAGACCTGCCATACCATATACGCCCGCGTCACCACTGGAGATTACCGCGACAATCTTGCCCATCTCCGCCTGTCGGACCGCTTCTTGCGCACGGCTTACTTCCTCTGTCATCCCCGTACGTACAATCGCTTGCCCGTTCAACAGAGGTCGGATGAGATCCACGTAAGTGTTATATCCGATAATGACCTCGCTCTCCTGAAGCGCTTCGAGTGCCCGCTTCGTGATATGTTCCATCGCTCCAGGACCGAACCCGATAATTAGCAGCTTGCCTTGACCTTGCATTGCTTCTCCTCCTTCATCACACTTGTCGTACGGATTAAACAGTGAAGAAGGACGGCTATGCCGACCTTCTCCCCAACGGTTAAGCGTGTTCAATTCCTAGCTCTGTTAACTTATTCCTCTGCCACTATTTTTCCAACACAAAACTGGAGATCGTAGGGATATCACTTTCATGTAAAAACAAAAAAATCCCATCCTTATAACGGATGGGATACGCATGTACGTACACTCAAGAACACAGTCCCAGACTCCCAGAGGGTAATCCTGTGACTATGTGGCCCAAGGGGGCCAGCCGGGCGAACCGCTTGTTCGCCCAATTCCTGATTCTTCGTACACCATTCCTTTCCGCGAAGGGTTCGGTGACACATGCAAGGTAGGTCTCCTGGCTCTGGATCATCAGCTTCCTTTTCTGTCTTCCCCGGCTATGCGAGTGACTTGGATCAAAAAGGGCTTCACCATTACAGTGGCGGGACCGCTCGGGACTTTCACCCGATTCCCTGTTACCTCTTGCTTTACGCAAGAGCACCTTGCTTGTTTTCATTCAATATTGTCTTCATAATAACACCGCTCAGGAAATAATGTCCATGCTTATGATACTTGTCTCTTCTTCTATTTTCAGACAAAACAGAAAAAAGTCCTGATCCAAAAATAAGATCAGAACCCGGAATAACATATGCATATACAACTCGGTTAGAATCATCAAATTGCCTAAGGATTGAATTCGTTTAGACTCATTGCTCGACTGTTTTTTGCTGCTACTTGCGGATCTTGTCCGCATGTCCCGCTGCGAAGTAACGCCCGAGTTCAACGATGAGCGCGCCCATCTTCTCTTCCTCCGGAATCACCAGCGCCTCAATGCCTTCTTCTCGCATCGAATTCGCTGTCACTTTACCTACAGACGCAGGGATTACACCTTGTCTGAAAGCTTCCAGCATCGGTTCGAGCTTATTCTGCGATGCCGCATATTGCGTCAGAAATCTAACCTGTGGTCCACTTGTGAAAGCAACAGCATCTATCTCGTACTGTACAATCTCATTCAAAAGCTGTTCCAGTTCAGCCTCTTCCGGTGGTACATGGCGGTAAGGAAGCACTTGGCGCACGATTGCTCCTTGTTCCTCTAACCATGCAACGAGTTTGGGAGCTGTCTCCCCATGAAGCTGCAACATCACCTTTTTCCCTGCGAGATCATGTGGGGCGAATTCACGAATGAGCCCGTCCGTGCTGCCATCGTCATCCCGTACTACCGGCGTTAACTTGCGCTTTCTCAGTGCATTCACCGTCTTGTATCCTCTGGCCGCAATTGAGGATTCCGACAGCGTATCCAGTAGTTTTCCCGCGACTTCCATATCCTCAGCCATTTCAAACAACGCGTCCAGACCCATGCCGGTGGTCAATACCGCCCAGTCTGGCGGGTCCGAGATCCAGGATACCAGACCATTCCTGATATTCCGATCATCCAGAAATACCGTTCCCTGTGCCGGTCGCACAAGCGGAATTCCACCCATTTTTTCAACCAGCAAGGACATCTCTTTCGACTTTCGTGGTCCTGTCAATGCTACACGTACACCTGCCAAATGTTGAGCCATTCATGTTCCCCCCGTTAGTTCAGCCGAATGTTCATCAGTCTGACTACAGTATACAGGGTACTGCAGTGAAGGGAAACGGTGTTCAACGTGTTTCTGTCCATTTATCTATAACGATTTTTGATGGTTTGCATCAGGAAGGCTGGAGCTCCCCACCATGGGAATCCTTCCGTCTCTTCTCCCCATCCTTTCCTGAATCAGCCGATTTCTGCTCCTTTTCCTGCTTTTCTCGCTTGGATTGCTCTCCGGATTTCTGTTCGGAAGATTCATCGGTATCCTTTTTGCGAGGACGAAGAAACAGAAACAGCACGATCGGAAACAGCACCTCAAACACAATGGCGATCCATGTCCATTCCCGGGTAAAACGATTGAGCTGAATCGCGTTTCGGAAGAACCAGAAAGCACATACGAATCCGACCAAGGCGACCGGGCCCGTCATCATCTTTCCCGACACTTTCGGGATCATCCGCTTCAGTCCCCAGCAGACAAAGTATAGATCAAATGCAATCTTCGTGATCATGGTCGGCATGGTTACTGCTGCCAGTGCCAGGTCAAACCGGTCCAGAAAGTCACTAATTTGTAGTTGTCGTGCCAGCTCATACGAAGGATATACCAATCTCGAAGCAATAGGAACGCCAATAGAAGTGATAGTTTCCACAATAATCAGCATCATGAGCAGTGCCGAGAGGATAATTCCCCATAGAATTGACTTGAAACGAAAATCGCTTCCCTTGACTACAAACGGCAATGCAATCATCTCTCCATAAAAAGAAAATATGTACCAACTCCCCTTGCTTACCCCTGCAACATCAACATGAAAATAAGGCATGAGATTATCCATATTTACCTGCTGAATAAGCATGAAAGGTATAATCACCGAGATCAGCAGAAACAGGGTAACATACAACTCCGCCATTCCGATTAAAGAACCCAGTCCACCTCGAACGATAAAGACCCCCATGACCACCAGAGATAATACAATAATGGAAATGGGTGTGTTCTCCAGTAGCGTTATACTTACATAGTCACCCGATAGTCGGATATCTCTTGCAAAAACGAAGAAAAAAAATAGAATGTACAGCAATCCCATTACTCTCCCCAAAAACGGGAATCGCTGAATAAGGGATTCGAACAGATCCTGATCGGGAAATCGCCGCTGGACCCGACTTATCAACCATAGAGACGCCATCATCACAAGAACAACGGGCACATACGAGAGATAGGCATGCTGCTTCGCGTTGGAAATGGCCTGCGCGTGAGGCTGAATCAGCGTACCTGTAATACTGAGTAGCAGCACGAGCAGCACGATCTGCCGATGAGTCACACTCTGATTCATACAATACCTCCTTTCCGTCATTCATTCTGCAATCTGCATACTCCCTTATCTGCAATCTATGGTAAAGGTAAAAATCGCTGAATAACATGGCTTATCCATACCGTGACATATTGCGTTTTACTCAAGTGACTGACATAGAACCAAATGCCCGTTCCCAATGCAATCAGACCATAGGATATCCATCGATTAATGGCTGCTGCCTGTTTCATATGTCTGAAATCCATCAAGATGAACACAATTGCCATGCCCAGATAGGTAAATAAAAGCGGTTTAATCATGTACGACCTCCTCCTCTATGACACCGATCGGTTTATTGATCACTCCTACATTTTCAATAATGACATGGGGAATAACGGTTACCTCAACTTCAGGATAAATGACATCCCATCGATCCTTCATCTTGTCCCATTCCGCAGGCAGGTGCTGATGGATAGATCGACCGATTCCAAGAATATCGGCATGATACTTCTGCTGAACCAATCGGACGCCTTCCTCAATGTCTGACTTTATTTTCTTGTGGATGGCATCATTTAACTTCAATATCTCTTCCTCCCGCCGGTCACCGTAATTCGATTCGTTATCCACGATAACTCCCTTGGCGTACAGTTGAATGTTCACCTTAACCTTGTCATTCTTGACACTGGGATGCAGCGAAGAATTGTTCTCGTTCAGTTTAATGAATATATCTCCTTCTCCCCGTGGAGCCTCGACTATAACCTCTGGCGCATTTGCCTCACCCATGGCCAGAATCAGTGCATCTGCCGGTGTTTTGTCGATCATGCCTACCATCTTGTCTTTCTTGAAAATGGCCAATCCATCCATCTTGATGTTCGTTTTGGGGTCCTTCCAGTTCTTCGGCACAGTGTCAACAACCGAAGCTATGGGCAGAAAAGGATCTACGCCTTCGCTAAGAATGGAATCTATAAACGTCTTGAGTGAGCGGGGATTTCGCATATTTAAAAAACACAATTCCCGCACCATCTCAGATGGAAATTTTTCTATGGGTGCATCAGTATCCAAGACCTTATATGCTTCTCCTCTTGTCACAACCGGCAACGCTGAGAAACGATTGAGCGGGTAACGTGTCATCAAATCCAGCATAGGGGCAACGCCCTCCCTCGCCAAATCCTCACCGATGAGCAGAGTACGACGATGAGCGTAATATATTCTGCGTGAGAGCGCCTTTTGCCCTTCAAGAGATGTTCCGTGAAAGGTTTTGGCTGTATTGGACAATATGAACCAAGATTTATCACCACTTGTGCCCCCTCCTCCTCCTTCACTCCCGGAAGAACCGGATTGTCCAGGAAGCGCAATCTGCAAGCTGGACCTGTAGTTATCCTTCTCCTTATCAATCGCGATTCCGATCACAAAGGCGACATCATTAATCTCTTCACGATCCCAACAGCCCGAGATTAGAACAGTACATAACAGCAGTACAGCCACTGCGCGATACTTAAGTATGAACTGCATGTGTTTACCACCCTTCCTCTGCTTCGGGGGAACCATTAATCTTCTCATTCATCCGTTTCTGGTTATCATGGACGGTAGATGGACGATTGATCATTTTCCACCACGGCACACGAATGAGAATATCCTTGGTATCCGTTTTACTGTAAGGGCTAAGACCCGACAGATAAGGCACACCAAATGAAGTCATCTGGGTCAGATGCACCGAAATCAGGACCAGACCGATCACGATGCCATACAGTCCGAACATGCCAGCCAGTAACATGATCGGAAAACGTAATAGACGAACGGTAATCGCAAAGTTAAACCGCGGAATCGTAAAGGAAGCGATACCTGTCATGGATACGATAATAACCATCGGTGCAGATACAATCCCTGCCTGAACGGCTGCCTGCCCAATTACAAGTGCACCCAAGATACTGACGGCCTGTCCAACCGTTTTCGGCAACCTGACTCCTGCTTCACGAAGTGCCTCGAAGGATAGCTCCATGATGAGAGCTTCAACCAGTGCCGGAAAAGGAATGGCTTCCCGTGCTCCGGCGATACTCAGTATCAATGTGGTTGGCAGCATATCCTGATGAAATGTCGTAATAGCGATGTACAGTGCTGGCAGGAATAACGCAATGGCTACGAACAAAAAGCGAATCCAGCGCACCAGATTACTGATAAAGAATCGCTCATAATAATCCTCGCTGGCTTGAAGCATCTGCCACATCGTAACAGGGGCAATCAGCGCAAATGGCGTACCATCGACCATTATGGTAATTCGCCCTTCTAGTAGATTGCCTGCTACCGTATCCGGTCGCTCGGAATAGTGCATCTGGGGAAAGGGAGAATACGGATGGTCCTCAATTAACTCCTCGATATATCCTGTTTCCAGAATGCTGTCAATTTTGATCTTTTCCAGGCGTTCCTTAACGTCTTGGACCAGCTTTGGATCCGCGATCCCTTCCAGGTAAGTCAGAACGATATCGGTTTTGGTTTCGGTGCCCAGCGTCATGCTCACCATCTTGAGGGCAGGTGTCTTCAATTTGAAGCGTAATAATGCTGTGTTCACTCGTAACGTTTCCGTAAATCCTTCCCGTGGTCCCCGAATGACAGATTCCGTCTGAGGTTCTTCCACACCGCGTCTTGCGCCACCTTTGACATTGAACATCCAGGCTTTGGCACTTCCATCGACCACCAGAAGTGCGGAGGATGCAAGGATACCTTCTGTCGCAGCAGCCCAAGTTTCAACTCGCTTCACCTGCGTCAGCTCTACGCGAGTATCATCCAGTGGAACATCAGGTTCATCTGTACGTTGCTGTATCAGTCCACGAATGATCGGACGCAGCATGTGATCTTGAATATCAGCCGAATTAACAATGCCTTCGATGTATACCAGCAGCCCTTTCACTTCAGGCGTGATCATGACATTACGGAAAACCACATCCGAGCAATCGGAGAAGATCTCCTTTATCGCCTGAATCTGAGTTTCATGTACTGCGCTGATCGGCTGCCGCAGAAAAGGCGGGGACGGCAGTCCCAGAGGAACATGTTTTTTTTCTTCTGAAGCTGGTCCCGAAGTTCTGGACTTGTCTCTCCCTGATGTTTTGTCTGCCATATGCCGTCCCTCCGCTCTGTTTTTTTATACAAGGTAGCTTGTGCCAGAAAGCAGGGAATTATGTGGTCCTTTTTGCAAAATTAAGAATGCATTCTTCGAATCCAGACAGTAAAAAGGCCTCTGTATTCACAGAGACCTTCTGGGATGTTCCAAATTCTATAGTCACTTATACGTTAATCGGCAAAATAATCATCAGGGACATAACGAATTTCCGACTTCGCATAGATACTTAGCGTGTGACGCTCCCCGTCATACGCTACCCGCTCACCCTCTACATAGTACCAGTGCTTCAAAAGGGGCTGAGCCTTGCGTTGGACGAATCGAAATACGTTCAGTTCCTGTCTGAGCTTCAGGAATCTGTTCCACGGTCTGCTCGTCCAGACCCGTCACGGTAAATATGAAACCTGTGCCCTCCTGTTGGAACCGATAGGACAGTGCATCTGTTTTGCTATTAGCCAATCCTCGTCCAGTCACCGCATGCTTAACCATAAACCATTCCTGCTGCGCCATACGTATAATCCTCCTCCTCTGTTCTTGGAGTTTATTCCAACACCCATCTACGGCAAATCAATGATCATATAGAACGTATCTTCGCCTGCTTGCAGCTCAATTGAACTATGTTGTTCCACACGAGCCGTGTCGCCTTCATTCAACAGGTACTCTCCATTCAATCCCAACGTTCCTTCGATGGAGAAAATGTACATGCGACGTCCCGTATCCTGATTAAAGGTTAACGTCTCGTCTTTGGCCAATCGGCTGAGGTAGATCGTCATATCTTGATGAATGGTTGCCGCTCTTGGTCCCCCATTTGGCGATACAATAGGTACAAGCGCTCCTGCCAATGCCGCTGGATCAAATGATGTGGTCTCGTAGGAGGGCTGCAACCCTTTCGTCTGTGGCATGAACCAGAGCTGGAGCAAACGTACCTCTTCGGTATCGGATGCATTATGCTCGGTATGAATCATGCCACTGCCTGCTGACATCCGCTGAATACCACCAAAGCCTGTAACGGCTACATTACCCAGGTTATCTTCATGTCGCAGCTTGCCGTTCAGTACGATGGATACAATCTCCATGTCACTATGCGGGTGAGCCCCAAAACCGCGACCAGGCGCGATCACATCGTCGTTCGCTACCCGCATCGGTCCAAACGAAGTATTCTCCGGGTCTTGGTATTCTCCAAAGGAAAAGCTGTGACTGCCACGAAGCCAGCCTCGATCAAAGCTGGAGCGGGCAGCGGATGGAATGACGTTAATCATAAATTCATCCTCCTTATTTTTTCTTAGTAGCACACTTATTCTCATTGTATCAAACCATAGGCTTGTCGTCCAAATAAGGCAAAAAGGCTGTTGCGTTTGAAAAAAGCTCTCTACCGATCAGCCCTGTTCGCGAATACAGCTTCGAAACCAGGCTGGCCATAGAGAGCCTCATTGCAGGATTAAATTCAAGCACTAACATTCTGACGAGCGTTCCCCTGTCTGGAGATAAGATAATCCACAGCCAGGAAGCGGCTTCCTGTGAAGAGCAGTGTCAGGGACCCCGCCAGCAGCAGGTAATCTAACTCGGTACCACTCAGGAACGGCTCACCCATTTTGGCTGTAAACAGAACTCCAACCATAACGATGACGAACAGAGCGGCAAACACCCGTGTTCCCAAACCAAGAATCATCGCCGCACCACCCACCAACTCAATGATGGCTACAACGGATGCAAGAAATCCGGGAATACCGATACTTTCAAAGAAACCTACTGTACCACTGATTCCACCTTCGAATTTACTCCAGCCGTGCAATACAAAGATCAAACCGATCATAATCCTTGAGAAAAGTAATCCAATCTCTACACTTTTGCTATTCATGTTCATCTTCCTTCCTAGTGTTATACTCGACCTCACATTTAGCTAAGTTGATTCATCCAATGGACCAAACAAACAAGATAGACAGCAACAGGAAAACGGTAGCCGACATCAGAACGGCGTAGCGTGGCAATCTCAGCGTAACGTCCTGTTCCGGGTCCAGCAGACGTGAAATTCGGACATTTACCGACGTATCCGCAAATGACGATTGAACAGTTAGTTCATTTGCTCCCCAAGGTTCAGGACAAGCACGGAGCAGCTTGAGCAAAGCACTGCCAATACCTGCTGCGTTACCTGTACGCTCAATGGCCTCATTGTCCGCCAGAATCTCTCTCACGATATTGTAATGTTTCGACGTATGCTTCAATACGGGAATATAAGGCATCATAATTGCAAATACCGACAGCAGCGTGGTTTTCAGTGGGTCACGGTGCCACAGATGGTGGACTTCATGATACACAACCGCAGTCTCCTCTTCTGCATCAAGCATCGTCAGAAGCCCTGTGGAGAGTACGATACAAGGTCTCCATAGACCAATTGTAAATGCAACTGGGGATGGCTTGTCCACGACAATGAATCCCGGCTGTCCGAGAGGGTGATATCTCGACTCCAGTTCACGGGACAGTGCCCGGATCTCCATGGAGCGGAGTTTACGCACAGCTGCCCTGGTTTTCATCATGCGAACCGTAAGCAACCAGCCTGTTCCGGCGAATGTCAGCAAGACGAGTGCGAGCAGAAAATGCCCCACGGATAACCAGCCCAGTCGGCTCATCCAGTGATTGCAGAGCCAGAGCAGATTAAACGGGATATCCCAGCCAAAAATCTTGTACATCGCGTACATGAACATCTGCATGAACACGAGTAACGGAATGCCAAACCCGACGGTAAACAACAGCTTCGAGCGGGCCTTCCACATCTTAATCGCTATCCTTTTTCCACTGCTTGATCTTCTGTTCCAGGCGTTCAATCAGACCCGCATCTGCTTCATCCAGGGCATCCAGCATATGATTCAATGCCAGCGCTCCGAATTCATCCACCAACTCATGTGACAGTTCCTTGGATTGGTCGTTCATAAACTCCTCCTTGCTCTGTACCGGTTGGTACAAAGATGTTCTGCCCTTTTGAGACTTGCCAAGCAGTCCTTTGTCTACGAGCCGATTCATGACGGTCATGACTGTATTAAAATTGACGTCTTTGTCTTGTTCAAGTGCGGTCTGCACTTCACGAATGCTACTGCCAGGACGAGCCCATAAAATGTCCATGATCTTGGCCTCCAGCGGACCGAAAAATCGGTTGAGCCCACGCTCACCCACTTTGAAATTGTGTATTCTCATATTCTGACACCCCTCACACTACTCATTGTAGTGCCATCAAGTGAGAAGTCAACCTCTATGTCAGCTATTTTATGTAAATGATTTGTAAATTTGTTTTCCATTTCACCAAAAAAGCATAAAGACCGGGAGTTCCGCAATTTCACGGTTCTGCCCGGCCTTCACCGAAATATCAGCCTATATTATGTTATGCGTACATGGTCAGACTGCGTTTTATTTTCTATCCTGTGACGGCATATATGCAGAAATATCCACGCCAAGTCCATGAGCCAACCGTCCGCCAAGCTGTCCATCCGCCCGGAAGAAGTGGCAGAGCGCACGCATTTGAATATCAACAGATACACCCTTGAGATCATTGATCAGATTATCCAGCAGATGCTGCTGCTCTACAGGGGTAAATGAACGGAAAAGCTCTCCTGCCTGCGTATAATCATCCGTCTTCTCAATTTTCTCGCGTGTAACGTGCCCTTGCAACGGAACCTGACTGTCCCGGTATGCCGGATCTTCCTGCGGGCTGTTCCCGGAACTGTTGGGTTCATAGTTCACCGGAGATGGGTCCTGATTCACATTCATGAGTCCATCACGCTGATGGTTACGAACGGGTGCGTACGGACAATTCACCGGAATTTGCAAATAGTTCGTTCCAAGCCGGTGACGCTGTGTATCCGGATAAGAGAATAAGCGCCCTTGCAACAATTTGTCCTCAGAAGGCTCAATTCCAGGTACAACCGCACTTGGAGAAAAGGCAGCCTGCTCCACTTCAGCAAAGAAGTTTTGCGGATTTCGATTCAGGGTCATGGTTCCCACCGTATGGAACGGGAGTACATCCTCAGGCCAAGTCTTCGTAGGGTCGAGTGGATCAAAAGCAAAATCATCCATCTGTTCAGGCTTCAACAGTTGTACCTGAAGCTTCCACTGCGGGTATTGCCCGTTCTTGATATGTTCACGAAGATCACGGGTAGCATGGTTAAAGTCCTGGCCCTGTACCTCGGTAGCTTCCTGACGAGAGAAGCCTCGAACCCCTTGTGCAGACTCCCACTTATACTTCACATAGTGGACCTGTCCCTGTGCATTGATCCATTTGAAAGCATGTACGCCGAATCCATCCATCTCCCGATAATTCGCCGGTATACCCAGGTCAGAGAACAACCAGGTCATCATGTGGGTTGATTCCGGTGAAAGGGTCATAAAGTCCCAATAGCGAGCTGGGTCCTGAATGTTGGTATCTGGAGCTGGCTTCAGGGAGTGAACCATGTCAGGGAACTTCATGGCATCACGAATGAAGAAGACAGGCAGATGGTTGCCCACGATATCATAGTTGCCTTCGCGTGTGTAGAATTTGACGGCAAATCCACGTGGATCTCGTGCAGTCTCTGGGGATCCCGTACCGTGAATAACAGTCGAAAAACGAACCAGCACATCGGTCTCCGTACCTGGATCTTGCAGGAAGTCCGCTGTTGTATAAGCCTTCATACTCTGCTCTAGCGTGAATACGCCGTGGGCTCCGGCACCTCTCGCATGTACGACTCTCTCGGGAATACGTTCACGGTCAAAGTGGGCAATTTTCTCAATAAGATGGTAGTCTTCAAGCAGTGTTGGTCCTCTTCTGCCTGCTGTGCGGGAATTCTGATTATCACCTACAGGTGCACCTTGATTGGTTGTCATACGTTCTGTCATCATGTCGTCCTCCTCTAATATGTCTCACGGCTGCTATATATCGACTATTAAAATCATATTCGGCTTCGGTTTAAATATACATTTAGACTTGATCTAACTGTTAAATTGATTCTAACATGTCCCATTCATCTGTTGCATGAGGTTCACATGAGATTACGATGAGGTTCTTGATCCAATCATGAATGACGTATGAACATACGTGAGCGATAGATATAAAAAAAGCGGACTAATCCGCCAGGCGGTAGCCCACTCCTCTTACTGTTACGATATATTGCGGCGAAGACGCGTTATCGCCCAATTTTTTGCGCAAACTTTTGATATGAACATCAACCACATTACTTCCACCCGTAAAATCTGTCTCCCAGATATCGCTGAGCATCTCCTCACGGGAAATGACTGCACCTTTGGCATCGATCAGCTTGAGCAACAGATCATACTCGGTCTTGGTCAGATGAATCCGGTTATTATCGCGCTGCACACTCATCCGTTCACGATCCAGCCATAGATCCTTGAATCCGACACGCTGCCCTTCCTCAGGCAAAAATCCACGTTTCGGCATAGCAGGACTGTTGCCAATCATACGTTGCACCCGGTAAAGAGCTTCCTGCGGACGTGCAGGCCACACCAACAACTCTTCCTGAAGCATCGGTCCACTCGCGCTGCCGATCATCTTCTCACCGACCAGATACAGACATGGCGTTGTGTGTTCTGCCTCCCGGTTCAATCGGCTGCTGATCCCAGCAAATGCATCGATGGTTCCGGCAACCGACAGATCATAGATCAACAGATCGAAGACAAGGCGTTCATGCAGATCCGGTTCCCAGCGGTGAAAGACCAGCACATCGAAGCAGCTATCCGTCAAGGCCTTAACCAGTTCGTGCACCTGCCCCGGCATCGGGCTGATCAGAATAACACGCCGTGTAACAGGACAATTGTCCACAAGAGGTGTTGAATCGGACAAGGCGGGTTTAACCCGAATGGGTAAACGGCGGCCAGGCAGCTTTATTTTTACTTGATCCGTTTGTTTCTGCATTCCCCGCAGACACCTCCAAAGACCACATGAGCATGATCGATTGCATATCCGGTTTCCTCAGCTACCTGTTTCATCCATTGTGGAGGAACCTCCGTCATCACCTCGTCCACTTTGCCGCACACTTCACACATAATGTGCTGGTGATCATCCATGCGGGCATCATATCGACTTGCTGTCTCTCCGAGTTTAAGCTCCCGTATCAATTCTTTGTCCGTCAGATAACGAAGGGAATTATATACTGTACCATAGGCCAGGTTATAACCTTGTTCCACGAGTCGATTCATTACCTCAGCAGCTGTCGGGTGATCTTCCGAATGGCGCACCACATCATATACTGCTTGCCGTTGTATCGTCAGATTTAAAGTTCTCACAACCATTTCTCCTTTATCATTAATGCATTTTATATGAAATCAGACGCTGATCTTCTACTTACAATAGTCTTCCCAGTTAAAGAGGATGAATTTTGATTTTGATTTAGATTAAGTATAAATCTTATTGTATATTGAAGTCAATATCCACGCCAACAACCCGGATATGGAATTAAAAACAACTTTCCCAGCAATCCCCTCAATAATTTGGGATAATATGGTTCGCTACAGCACCATTTTTCAGATAAAATATAGGGATGTGCGTAAAAAGGGGGAATGTCGGTTGTTAAGCACTTTTTTCATCAATATCTGTGTCATGATTACGTTTATGTATGTGTCCGGAATCATCGCCAAGTTCTATAGTATCCGATTGCCTTTTCCCTCCTTACGTGTTCAGTTGATCGGCGGCTTATTATTCGGCATATATGGCACAGTACTCATGAACTATTCCTTCCCTCTGAACGAAAGTACGATTGTAGATCTACGGCATCTGCCCATCGTTACCGCAGCGGTATATCTGGGAGGACTGGCTTCGGTCGTTACAGGACTTGTTATCTCAATTCTTCGTATTCTGATGTTCGGCATATCATCTTCTGCCATTGATGCCGGATTTATCATGACTCTGATCGGATTGTCCGGTGTATATTTCGCCTATGCTTCCTGGTCCAGACTGACCAAAATTATTACGATGAACCTGCTGGGCATCACGTTGATCTTTATTATTCTTATGTTAAACACGGACAGCATGAATTCATTAATGAAGGTATATCCGTTACAGATGACGATTTCGTTTGTCGGTGGGATCTTTATCTATTTCATCGCAGAATTTATTAATAAATCGAATGAAATGTTATTCCTTTTGGAGAGAAGAGCATCTACCGACCATCTTACCAACCTGAGCAATCGAAGACAGTTCGAAAAATCACTTCAATCAGAACTTCAGCACGCGCGGGATTATCAACAAAAATTGTCCTTGCTTGCCATCGATATAGACCGATTCAAAAAGGTAAACGACACCTTCGGTCATTCCGCCGGAGATGCGGTTCTGAAGCAACTCGGACAACTGCTTGTTGAGCATGCGCGTTCCACTGATATCGTGTCACGAAACGGTGGTGAAGAATTCGCCATTCTCTTGCTCGATTGTGGACACCGACAGGCCATGGCTATCGCTGAATCGACCCGGCAAGGGGTAGAGAAATATCAATTTGCCCTGCCTGACGGGCACATGATTCGTCTAACCATCTCTATCGGTGTAGCCGTGTATCCAGATCATTGTGATAATCATGATGATAACGACTTCTTCGAACAGGCTGACCGTGCACTATATGAAGCCAAAAATACAGGACGTAATCGCGTCTGTGACTTACCACTTCGCTCTCTGCCTCTTACGCTTTAAAGCCTGTTATCACCTGTCATGTTCCACTTAACAAAAAGGGATGTCACGTTCGCCATTCAGGCGTACAGGACATCCCTTTGCTTATGGATGATTATATATCATCCGATCTTGTGTGCTGACAGGGGATTAAGCAAGAATACGCTCAATCTCCTCGACAATGGTAGCATCCAGCTTCACGCCAGATGCAGCTGCGTTCTCTTTTACCTGCTCGGGACGACTCGCCCCTACAAGTGCACTGGATACGTTGCTCTGGCGCAGAATCCATGCCAGGGCCAGTTGGCCAACCTTCAGATCCAGCTTGTCCGCCACCTCAATCAGTTGACGAACTTTTCCGATGCGATCTGCATTGATCTTTCCTTCGTCCCAGCCCAGCTTGGCAGCACGGCTGTTCTCCGGAATATCGGAAACGGACGTATATTTTCCGGTCAATAGACCTTGAGCAAGCGGGGAGTATACGACTTGTCCGATGCCTTTGCGCTCACCCAGCGGAATAATCTCATTTTCGATATATCGGTCAAACATGTTGTACACCGGCTGATTGACCACGATATGATCCAAAAGCAGGCGGTCTGCTGTACCCAAAGCAGCTTCCATCTGAGCCGCAGTCCACTGGCTGACGCCAACATACAATACTTTGCCCTGACGTACCAGGTCATCAAGCGCACGCAGTGTTTCTTCGATCGGTGTTTCTGTATGATAACGATGGCAATAATAGATATCCACATATTCAGCGCCTAAGCGCTTCAAGCTGGCTTCACATTGCTCCATGATATGTTTACGAGACAGACCCTGGTCATTCGGACCATCCCCCATTTTTCCAAATACTTTGGTTGCAAGTACATAGGAGTCACGGGAGTAAGCTTTGAGCGTCTGCCCAAGCAGTTCTTCTGCTGCACCCCGTTCGTATACATTGGCTGTATCAAAAAAGTTAATGCCTTCATCGAATGCAGTTTCAATTGATTTCACCGCATTTTCACGTTCCACATACCCTCCGTACGTCAGCCAGCTTCCCAAGCTGATCTCGCTTACTTTCAGTCCGCTTCCACCCAATCTGCGATAATCCATTGATTGCATATCCTCCTCTATTGGTTATAAAGATGAAGTTCACATTCTATTGTAACGTAACCAGCTCGAATGAAAAGAGTTTTGGTTCAGAAAATGGGAAATTAAAAAGAGAATACCTTAATTTGCGCACCTATAGCAGGTGCGCAAATTAAGGTATTCCATCATCTGTCTGCTCGATTAAGGCAGCGTAATACTCAATGCATTCAACAGATCAGCTTGTCAAACCGGCTTCGTCAGAACAGCATCAAAGGATTCCGCCTCATGCTAGGTCAATATGCATGCCATAGGGAACCAGAACAATGACGGACAGATTTTCCATGCGCTGCTTCAGCTCATGTACAAAATCAACTGCTCCGCCTTCCAGAAGAAGTCCCCTATCTACAACGGCCACATCCGGCTTGAAGCCTTCCTTGATTTACTCATGCGCTACACTCGAACCTGAAGTCATACGCACATCCATCTCCCATCTGCGCTTCAGAGAAGAGACACCTTGCAGAATGTCAAATCCGAATAGCTGTCACAATCTATACTTATATGATTAACACCGTAGAAATATATGAGAATCTTACTCCTGCTTATTGCCATTTGCGGTCAAAAACAGGTCTTAAACGGATGGTTTAACAAACGAAAAGTTATGGGAAAACGCCTTTTCAGACTGGTCAGAGTCCATCTTGTCCGACTTCGGATATTATACTTGTAGGATAACTAGAAATTGTAGGCTTCCGCTCAGACTTTGGGAAACTTTATCCACAGCAATTAAAGGAAAGTCCACTTTGTCCTGTAAGGTATGTGATCATTATCACACCAAAAAAACCACATATAGTTTATAAATGGATGATACGAATCTACATATAGTGTTACACGGAAATTGAATGATATCCAAATCATTTTAGGAGGAACCTTACATGAACATGCTTGAGTATGCCACTCCACCGGCATCCGATCTATTATCCGACCTGGGAAGACGAATTATTGGCGCAGAAGACGCCGATACGCTGAGGGAAAATGCCAATCTGAACGGAGACTCCTTCAGCGGCAAGATGAGCAGGCTCGGTTCGGAGACCGCCAAGTGGCATGCTCTGCGTCATGTGTTGCCGGAAGAGCTTGCTCAAGCTGTGGAGAACGGGGATCTGTACGTGCACGATCTGGATCAGTATGCACTCGGAACGACCAACTGCATCTTTATCCCGTTTGACCGTCTTCTGGCTGCAGGTTTCAATACAGGTAACGGATCGGTTCGCACACCTCAGACGATCATGTCTGCCATGGCCCTGGTTGCGATCATCTTCCAGTCCCAACAGAACAGTCAATATGGCGGTGTGTCAGCCAACAAGATTGACTGGGATCTGGCTCCCTATGTACAGCGATCGTTCCGCAAACATTACCGCAAAGGACAACGTCTCTTCGGTGAAAATGTCCTGATCGGGGATGAACAGCTTCATCTGGATAGTATCGAAGCGAAGAATCAGTGCCCGCAGGCGTATGCCTTCGCCTATGAAGAGACTGAACTGGAGACAGGACAAGCTGCTGAATCGCTGATTCATAACCTGAATACGATGAGCAGTCGTGCAGGTGGTCAGATTCCGTTCACTTCACTGAACTATGGATTATGTACATCAGCGGAAGGTCGGTTGGTTTCACGCTCGTTGCTGGAAGCAACCATCCGCGGTCTGGGTAACGGGGAGACACCGGTGTTCCCTCAACATATTTTCCAGTGCAAACAGGGCATCAATCAGGCTCAAGGCGAGCCGAACTATGACTTGTTCCGTCTCGCAGTCACCTGTTCATCCCGGCGGATGTATCCCAACTTTGTCAATGTGGATGCCTCCTTCAATCTGCGCTTCTATCATCCGGAAGATCCAGATACGATCATCGCCACCATGGGATGCCGTACACGTACACTGGCTGATCGATTTGGACGCAATCGTCAGAGTGGTAAGGGGAACCTGTCCTTCAACACCATTAACCTGGTTAAGCTCGGCATCCGGTTTGGTATCTGCCAAGGCAGCAGAGCCGTTGCGGATCGGGCAGGATTCTACACCGCACTGGAATCCGTAATGTATAATGCTGCTAACGGTCTGTTACATCGCTACCGAATCCAGACCGCGCAACCTGCCAAGGCATCCGATTTCATGATGCGGGAGGGTGTATGGGAAGGTGGAGAGCAGCTCGCTCCCAATGAACCCGTTGCGGATCTGCTGAAACACGGTACGTTATCCCTTGGTTTTATCGGTCTCGCTGAATGTATGACAGCTCTCTATGGGCGTCATCATGGGCAGGACACGCATGTACATCGTGAAGCGCTGAACATTATTCGGACCATGCGAGAATTCTGTGATCGGATGAGCGAGCAGCATAACCTGAACATCACCCTGTTTGCCACGCCTGCTGAAGGGTTGTCCGGCAAGTTCACAAAGATCGACAGAAAGCGTTATGGCCTCATTCCTGGAGTTAATGATCGGGAGTATTATACGAATTCATTCCATATCCCGGTCTATCATACCCTTCCAGCTTATCGGAAGATTGAACTGGAGGCCCCGTTCCATACGTTATGCAATGCGGGTGCAATCTCCTATGTGGAGCTTGACGGGAACGTTCGAGCCAACACCGCCGCTTTCCTGCGGATCGTGCAATATGCACTAGCACAGGATATCGGATATTTTTCCATTAATCACCCCATTGATCGCTGCCCTGCATGTGGTTATGAAGGGGTCATCGGGGATGTATGTCCAGGCTGCGAAGCCCACGAGAACCATGTCCACTTCCAGCGATTACGCCGCGTAACGGGTTATCTGACTGGAGATTACAAAGTACGCTTCAATGCTGCGAAGCAGGCCGAAGTGCGGGATCGGGTGAAGCACCGGTGAATCTGTATGGTTACATCCCGGAATCGGTGAATGAAGGGACAGGCCTGCGCGCCGTGTTATTCATCAGCGGATGTCGTCACGCCTGTCCGGGCTGCTTCAGTCCGGATTCGTGGAGCTTTCGAGCAGGTGAGCCCTTTACAGAGGAGCGGCAGCAGCAGATTCTGCATGAAGTGACGAACCATCCCTTGCTGGATGGCGTTACGTTGTGTGGTGGTGATCCCTTTTTCTCGGCAGCAGAATGTACATCCTGGGTCCAGCAGCTTCGCACTGCACGCCCTGATCTGACGGTGTGGGCTTACACGGGATTCGAATATGAAGAGCTGGTCACTGACCCTGTGAGAGCGGAGCTTGCCCGATTATGCGATGTCATTATCGACGGGCGATATGTTGAAGCCGAGCGTGATGTCTCTTTGTCCTTCCGCGGCAGCCGGAATCAGCGTTTGATTGATGTCAGTGCAACACTAGCCACTCAAAAGGTCGTTACCATACAGCTCAGTATGTTGTAAGGCACGAGTCCCCAAGGACTCGTGTCTTTTTGACGTAGCGTCGCCTATTTGAAAGAAAAATGTTGCATCCTTTCTCTCTACTTTCTTCTCTATTGCATGGTAATATATTATATAGGTAGTTATCAATTTAGCTTTTTAAAATTTAACCGTTTACATAAGGTAGCCAGGGAGGATTAACCTTTTATATGGATATTGTTCAAGCATTAATTACATGTATGCCTTTCTTTCGAGACACCATCCGTCAGGATGTAACCCTGTCCATTATTGATCATGAGAAATTCCTATATTTCTCAGCAGGGGAATCGTTAAAGCAACTGAATTATCAACCCGGAGACCCTCTGTTGGATGGAAATCGAAATTTTGCAGATCTGAACGGGGGTACAGTAAAAAGATTCGATCACTACCCTAAAGATTTATTCGGCATTCCTTTTGACGTGGCTTTTATTCCCATTAAAAATGAACAAGGTGAAGTCATCGCCCTGTTTAACCTACTCTACAGCATGGATGATCAGGAGCAACTGCAATAACTCATGGATGCTACCGAAAATCTGACTAACCAGTTAATTGACAGTGTACAACATGTAGCCGCACACTCCGAAGAACTTAGTGCCACAACCGAAGAGATCCGGAACAACTCCAAACAAGCTGTACAGAAATCTGGAAATGTAACTCAAGTCGCCAGCTTCATTCGAGAAATCTCCGAACAAACCAACCTGCTCGGCTTGAATGCTGCTATAGAAGCTGCTCGTGTAGGGGAAGCAGGTGCAGGTTTCGGCGTGGTTGCCAAAGAAATTCGCAAACTGTCTGTCGATACCAAGGAAGCGACGGCCCGTATTGAAGATTCTCTTCTCTCGGTTCGGCAATCCATTCAAGGCATGGAGAATGAACTTGGTGAGATTACTGCGAGCTCCCAAGAACAAGCTGAACTCGTAAACAATTTCATGAGTACGATTGAGCAATTGAATGAAACCAACAAGCAATTGAAGCAATTTGTGCAAAAAATGATTTCGTTTGACGGAAAATAAAGATACATTTGATGGAACGTAAAAAAATGCATTTGATAGCGAACAACTAACTAAAGCCTCCGAATGTATTCGGAGGCTTCTTCATTAGCTATTTGACTTAACGAATCTCGAAGTGACTGATGCGTACGCCTGCGGACAGCAGAATGTATACATCCTGCGTACCTGCTGCACCCATAAGTTCCGCCTTCACGGTAGACCACTGTTGGGCTTCGCCCTGTGCCAGTTCCACACGTCCTGCGAGCGTACCTTCCGGAGAGCCGAGTCGCACTTCCAACACAGCGCCTGCTTGTTCCGCTGATACACGAGCTTCAATCGCGGTTGCACCGACACCCAGATCTGCGTCGTTGAACGCAATCCATCCTTGCTCTCCAACTACACGGACAGCACTTCCGCCCTCTTTGCTCTCATCCAGGTCAACACCCAGATAAGCGTCATAATTCTCAGCACGAGTTGCAACACTCAGATTACGAGCAGGGATTGTCTCTCCTTCTACTGTCAGGTCTGCAACCAGCTGAACATCAGAGGATGACTTGGCAACCATGATGGAGTATATCCCACTTTCCACGACATACCGATCACGAGTCACATCCCAGATGGCCAGTTCTTGCACAGGCAAGGTGAAGCTGACTGTCGCTGTAGCTCCGGATTCGATATGAAGACGACGGAATCCCTTTAACGTTTTGAGGGGACGTTTCACCCGGGATTTGCCTGCACGAACGTACAATTGTACAACTTCGTCACTGGCAATTGAACCGGTATTGGTTACATCTACAGTTACCGTAACATTGCCCTCTGTGCCCACTTGAGCTGGGCTAAGTTCCAAATTGCTGTATTTAAACGTCGCATACGTCAGACCATGTCCAAACGGATACAATACATTGCCTTCAAAATATTGATACGTCCGACCGGATTGAATGATATCGTAATCCTTGATGTCCGTCAGTTGATCTGCCGATTGGACCCACGTCATGTTCAGACGGCCTGCTGGTGCATAGTCGCCATAGAGTACGTCAGCCACTGCGTTACCCAGTTCCTGTCCTGCGTGCGAAGTATACAGTACAGCCGGGATGTTCTCCTGAACCCAATTGGATGTAAACGGATAACTCCCCACAATGACCACAACCGTATTCGGGTTCGCGGCATAGACCGCCTCAACCAGACGTTGCTGGGATTCGGCCAGATCCAGACTTGGACGGTCAATCTCTTCTTTACCATTTACAAGCGGATTGTTACCCACAAAGACAATCGCCGTTTCTGCAGCCTTGGCAGCTGCTACCGCTTCCTCAAGTCCATTCACAATAATATCCTGCTTGAATGTCTCTGTGGCACCGAAGGTTTTCAGATCTTCAGACACTGCGAATGCATCGTTTCCAC
Organism: Paenibacillus sp. Z3-2; assembly: GCF_054161325.1. NCBI lineage: Bacteria > Bacillati > Bacillota > Bacilli > Caryophanales > Paenibacillaceae > Paenibacillus > Paenibacillus sp. Z3-2. The sequence continues at coordinate 6,140,032 of NZ_CP096397.1, forward strand.
CATTAGGTGCAGTCACCGTTTTGCCATTCCATGTGGTCAGACCTACACTGCCATCCTCTTGTGGCAACAGGTGGAATACTTCTTTCACAGACCAGCCGTACACTTCATTTGCGGATGCTGTTACGGCCTCTTCATCTGTCGTCAGATATTTGCCGTTGCTTTCGGCCTGCAAGGTATAACTTCCGAAGCCCCAATCGGACACCATAAACGTCTCCGCTTCTCCCGATGCAATAACAGGTGATTTCTCACCTTCCGCCAGTCCAATCTTCTTCCCATTGGCTACGGAAGTTAAAGTAATGCGATCATTGCCATCCTTGAACGCAACCTTGTCGCTGCCTACTTTGCCACGGATCGCTTCAAGCGGGGATACGTTATACGGCATGGTGCCTGCATACCAGTCACGATAGACCGTTCCACCCAGTTGACCAATCACAACCACTTTACCTGCTTTTGTTTTGTCCATCGGAAGTGTGCCTTTGTCGTTTTTGAGCAATACCACTTGTTCTCTCGCGGCTCTGAGGGACAATTCTTTCGCTTTCTCCGTCATCATGGATTCTTCACCAATAGCAGCGTAAGGATTGCCCTCTTCCGGATCAAACTCGCCCAGACGGAAACGCACACGGAACGTATTGAACAACGCCTTGTCGATGTCATCCATCGTGAGTGTGCCTTGTTCCAATCCTTCACGCAGCGCCTGCTTGGACAGATCAGCATCATCGGTGATGCTATCAATTCCAGCCTTTACAGATTCTACGGTACCCGGTGTGTGGGAATCATAGTATTTATGATCGTTCTTAATGCCCATCACATCGCCTGCGTCACTGACAACGAAGCCATCCATGCCCCATTCGCCTTTGACAATCTCGTTCACAAATGGATGCAACAATGCTGGCGTACCGTTAATGGAGTTGTACGCAGTCATCATGGATTGTGCGCCGCCTTCCTTAAACGGCTTCTCGAATGCTTTCAGATAATATTCACGCATATTGCGCGGATCGATGCTGGACGAACCGCTTCCGCGGTCCACTTCGTTATTGTTAGCGAGGAAATGCTTCAAGGTAGCGACCGCTTTGTAATACTTCGGATGGTCGCCCTGAATTCCTTTGACCAATGCTGTCGTCAGCTCGGCTGTCAGTTCCGGATCTTCACCATAAGCCTCTTCATTCCGTCCCCAACGCGGGTCACGTTCCATATCCACTGTAGGTGCCCACAGCGTAAGACCGTTCACTGCCGGATTGCGTTTGTAAAATACACGTGCCTCGTCTCCGAGCACGGAACCAATCTCCTTCATCAGATCCGCATCCCATGTGCAGGCTAGCCCCACCGGTTGCGGGAAAGATGTTGCTTCTCCAAGCCAGGCCAGACCGTGTGCTGCTTCTGTACCATGTTTGTATGCAGGCACACCCAAGCGTTCTACTGCCGGCTGATATTGAAGCATGGATTCAATTTTTTCATCTTCAGTCAAGCGGGATACAAGGTCCTTCACCCGGGTGTCTAACTCTAGTGCTGTATCTTGAAACGGATATTTCGTTTGGTTGGTCGTCATATGGAATCTCCTTTGGTGATCGGTAGTTGGTTGGAATGATAGCGAATACATATCTTAGCAAAAAAACGCGTATAATTTCGGCTGTATTCGTTCTTCCAATGTGGAAATTAATCCTTTTATAATAAGCATTTATAGCTGTGTAACCTCTTTTTTTTCATATACCTAAAACGGTTTCGGAAATCTTATCATATAGCATGTTTAACAAAAAAAACAGAGGTGCATCACAGGAAATTGTGAACATCCCCCTGCAAAATCTGAAGAGTATCGTTTTTTTCTGGAATAGTCTGGCAATCATGAATAAGAGTATGACGACTTTCGCTGAACAACATCCCATTTCGATAGATTGAAGATAATCAAGGAGGAAAAAAAATGAGTGACAATCAGCAGCCCAAGACGGGTCTGCCCCCGGTCCCGGAATCACTGTGGCGTGCTACACATGAATTCGATAGCTATCCGAAACTGACAGAAGATATTACCGCTGATGTGGCCATCATTGGTGCAGGCATTGCCGGTATTACTACAGCCTATTTGCTGGCACAGACGGGTATGCGTGTCGTCGTGCTGGAGGCGGGAAAAGTATTAGATGGTACAACTGGTCATACGACTGCCAAGGTATCAGCACAGCACGGCGTCATATTCGATGAGATTATGCATCACTTCGGACACGAACAGGCTCGGATGTACTATGAAGGCAATGCTCAAGCTGCCAAGTGGATGCGCAATCTGGTCAAGGAAAAACAGATTGATTGTCAGTGGGCGGATGAAGATGCCTATGTCTATATTCAATCCGAAGAGAATCTCAAAAAACTGGAGGTCGAACTGACTGCCTATGGCAAACTGAATATCCCTGGCGAGTGGGTAGATCCCCTCCCTATTCCGGTTCCAGCCAGAGCTGGCATTCGTATGCCGGGTCAGGCACGATTTGATCCACTGGCCTATCTGCACTACTTGCTCGATTCAGCTGTAAAGCACGGGGTACAGATCTACGAGTATACGACAGTTACCGATGTAGAGGAAGATACTTCACTGCATGTAAGAACCTATAGCAATGGACCTTCTGTAACAGCGGATCATGTGGTCGTGGCTTCTCATTTTCCCGTCTATGATCCTGGATTCTATTTCACCCGATTGCATGCCGACCGCTCTTATGCCGTATTAGTCGAACCTGAGAAACCTTATGCCGGCGGCATGTACGTCTCTGATGATAAACCGTATCGTTCCTTGCGTTCTGTTATATATGACGGGAAGGAACATATCCTCTTTGGAAGCGAAAACCACAAAACCGGACAAGGTATCTCCACCTTCGATCATTATGAACGCCTGGAGCAGTTCGCGGCGGAGACATTCGGTATTCGCAACATTCCTTATCGCTGGTCAGCCCAGGATCTGATCTCCATTGACAAGGTGCCCTACATCGGACCGATTACTGGAAGACATGAACGCGTCTATGTCGCGACTGGATTTGCCAAATGGGGCATGACGACTGGTACAATGGCCGGTCATATTCTCGCAGATCGCATCACCGGACGTGACAATCCGCATGCTGAAGTATTTGATCCAGCAAGATTCAAGGCAGATCCTGGCATGAAGAACTTTATTGTGGAGAACGCCAATGTAGCCAAGGAATTAATCTCTGGTAAAGTAGACATTGTTCACAAAAATGTTAGCGATATTGGTGAAGACGAAGGAGCTGTCGTTCGACATAATGGCAAACGGGCTGGCGCCTACAAGGACACCAGTGGCAAACTGTTTCTGGTGGATACCACCTGTACTCATCTGGGGTGTGAAGTCGAATGGAACGAGGGGGAGCGTTCATGGGATTGCCCATGCCATGGTTCCCGCTACAATTATGCAGGCCATGTCATTGAGGGCCCTGCTGTGGAAGACCTTAAAGTTCTGGACGCTCAGGATTAACCGACACTTAGGGATTAATCTGTAAACCGCTGATACAAAAAGTCATCTCACAGACCGGATCGGAATCCGCCTCCAGACGGAAGTAACCGATCCGGTTTTTGCGTATGCTGAATTATAGCTAAACAAACCGTTTCGGCTGCGCATCAACATTAAACGAGTAGTTATGGGATAAATCGTGACATGGGACTATTTTAAAATCACTACCTTGCATTAAACACTACTGAATGCTATGATGAATTCACTACTACTGAACAATACACACTAGTGATAAATGAAGCTACTAAGGAGGAACCTGTGTGAATGTGAACATCCAGTTCAAAAAAGGAGTATTGGAGCTGTGCGTCCTGGTATTAATTAACCGCCAGGATCGGTATGGCTACGAACTGGCTCAGGCGGTCTCCAAACATATTGAAGTTGCTGAAGGTGCACTGTATCCCTTGCTTCGACGGCTTGTAAATGACGGGTACTGCACCACCTATCTGCAAGAATCAACTGAAGGACCGCCGCGCAAGTATTACCGACTGTCCGGTACAGGTCGCGACTACATGACGGCACTGACGACAGAATGGAATGAATTTGTGCGCAATGTCGCAAATCTGATTGAGGAAGGAACCCCCTAATGAATAGACAACAATTTATGAAAGCCATGGAAGTTCATCTTCGGCCGATGGACCCATTTGAACGGGCTGAGTTGCTCGCCGACTATGATCAACATTTCGAGCTCGGATTAAGAGAAGGCCGACTGGAAGAGGAGATCGCCCGGGAACTCGGACAGCCGGAAGAGATCGCCAAGGAAGCACTCGGTGATCGGTATGACATCCATACACCGGGTTCAGATGCGTTCTATGCACCAACGTATCAAGAAATGCGGCCACCCAGAAACAGCACCAGAGCCACTCGCAACTTTTTCACAGCCGTCGGCCTGTTGTTTCTTAATCTGATTCTAGGGATCCCACTTGGTCTCGTGATGTGGTCAGTATGGCTTGTCATTGCCAGCCTGTCCTTGCTGGTATTGGCTCCTGTGGCAGCGGTTGTGGATTTCGTATTCCTGAGCCAACTCTATAAAGCAGAGATCTTCGTTGCGATTGGCGCTTTCGGTGTCGGCATTTGTTTTGCCATCGCATCCAAGTCCGTTTATAAAGCCTTCAAAATCGTCACTCTTCAATACATTAGATGGAATAAAAACATGATGAAAGGAGATGTTTCCGCATGAGTACCAAAAAATGGATTGCTTTGGCCGTGATATGTATTGGAATCGGTTTGCTCGGTACATCGATCTATGGAGTTCAATTCGGAGATGAGCGGGAGAATTACTCCAAACGATGGGATTTCAAAGAGGATGAATTGCAGAACATTGTTATGAATGCTAACTTCAGTGCGGATATCGAATTTGTCGTAAGCCCGGATTCGAACGGTTATATCGAAGTGGATGGCAAATGGGACCCTGCCGCAGTTAAAAGCTTCGAACAAGCGACCTTATCCAACGGCACATTCCAACTGTCTCAGACAGAACGTGAACGATTGCAGTTTTTCACCCTGAACTGGAATGATCGAGATTCCATAATAACTGTGGCCCTGCCCGAGGGACACCAATTAAATGAGGTTATGCTGGATTCTTCCTCCAGTGACTGGGATCTGACAGGTCTGAGCGCCAATCAGCTTGAGCTGAACAACACCTCAGGTTCCATTCGTCTGGAAAACATCAAGGTACCCCATATTGAGTTGGCTCTAACTTCAGGTGACATTACCGCTTCCATGATTGATGGAGACATGACCGTGAAACAGACATCGGGAAGCCTCACGGCTGATCAGGTTGTAGGTCATGTAAACAGCGAGATCAAATCAGGTGATATTGAGATCACTGAATTAAACGGCGCAGCCGATGTTCAATTCACTTCGGGAAGCATCCATATTGAGCAGTCCCATTCTGCCCCGATTAATGCATCCGGAACATCAGGAGATATTTTCATTCAAGCTGCACCTGATTTTGACGGAATCTATGACGCTAAGGCTACTTCCGGAAGTGTAGATGTACCTGAATCCCCGATGGTGAGCCGAGAATTAATCAAAGCCCGTACCTCTTCCGGGAGCATCGAGATTACCAAATAGTGATGAAGCAATTTTCCGAACTGTGGGTAATATAGTATAATCAGATGCCAGTCCAATTCTAAGGAGGAGTTACCCACATGGAACTTAAAAATAAAACAGCTATCATCACAGGTGCTGGTAAAGGTATCGGCCGTGCGATTGCTGAGGCACTTGCCAAAGAAGGTGTGCACCTTGGACTTATTGCACGTACCGCTGCCGATCTTCAGGCTCTTCAACAATCTCTTAGTCAAGAATACGGCGTGAAAGTAACCAGTGCTGTAGCAGATATATCGGATCGTACACAGGCGGAAGCCGCTGTAGCAGCCATCGAGATGGAACTCGGCGCGGTGGATATCCTGATCAATAATGCAGGCATCGCAAGCTTCGGCACATTGTTGGATATGGACCCAGAAGAGTGGGAACGCATCTTGCATGTTAACGTTATGGGTACATATTACGTCACACGTGCTGTGCTTCCAAGCATGATCAAGGAAAGTAGCGGCAGCATTATCAATATTGCTTCCACTGCAGGTGAGCGAGGGTTCGCTACAGGTTCGGCATACTGCGCATCCAAGTTTGCGCTACTCGGCATGACCGAATCTCTAATGCAGGAAGTACGCAAGTCCAACATTCGTGTAACGGCGCTGACACCAAGTACAGTCAATACGGAGCTTGCAACCAATGCCGGACTGAAAATCGGGGACGAAGATCGCATGATGCAAGCAGAAGATGTGGCTGAACTTGCACTGGCAACGCTCAAGCTGTCCGACCGTGTGTTCGTCAAAGCCGCAGGCATCTGGACGACCAATCCGCAATAGACCGCATGAGATAGATAAAGGTGGGAGGGGGCATATGTTCCCTCCTTTTTATGTATTCCATAGATGATCCAGACCCAATTCCTTGGACACCGCAATGAGCACCACCGCAGGCTCCTCACCGATATTGGTCACTTCATGGGGGACTATCGCATTCCAGGTGAACGAATCACCCGCTTCGAGAACTTCCACATCTTCGCATTGCTCCGCACGAATCTTACCCTGCAAGACCAGATGGCTCTCCTCTCCTGCATGTTTGCTAACCCCTGTCGATGCACCTGGAGGTAACTCCACGATGGACATACGCATCGCACCTTTGGCTGTGAGCTGCTGTACTTTGATCTGTCCGCTTCCCGCCGTCGTTTCCTTGCGCTCGTTCTTACGCACCACGTTCATCCGTTGCTCCGGCGGATCGTACGAATAGCCCAGCCAATATCCATATCGCGTCCCTCCCCTTCTATTGATTGATGGCAAAAACCTCCATTTATTCGACGCATGCCTCAACAAATATAATCCGATTGCCGAATGGATCCGTTACGGTCAGCTCCCTTGAATTCCAAGGCGTCTCCTCTATACCGGGCCGCGCATGTTTGTACTCTTTCTGATGAAGCGCACCATGTAATGCATCCAGGTTATCCGTCTCCACACGTAAGGCGGCTCCAGGTGTACAATCTCCATGATGTTCGGATAAATGAATCACGATAGAATCGAGCGAAACCTGCATATATAAGGGCATATCTTGCTCAAATCGATGTTCCCAATCCAATTGGAACCCCAGGTATTCAAGGTAAAATTCTCTGGCCTTGTTTTCATCAAATATCCTCAGAATAGGCACGATACTCTTTAACATCCTGATCACGTCCTCGGGAATAGAATATAATTCATCTTCAGCGAATCTTCTATCAACTGCTTTCAAGGTTTCTTATACATAACATATATTCATCATACAAAGAAAGTATTGACCCTACAATGAAACCATGATAAATGTTGTTCACCAATAAGAATATTTACTTCATATTAGTGAACTTAATCAAGAGACGATATCATCAACTTATTCCTCAATAGGTGGTGTTTTCAATGAATTCTCCTTATATACATGACCGTCCGATTACCATCCCATTACCATTCAGGGCATCGGAATAAACGGGCATCACTCCTGTTCAAAGCGTATCAGTATGGCAACCTTAGTCTGTCCTGCTGGAAGTTTGATTAAAGAGGATATATACTCTTATATAGTAGATAAATAATTAGCGTGGGTTACAGGGATTGCCCCTGTTGCTCACGCTTTGTTTGTTGTTAGGAGCAGTTGGTAGATGGAGCTGTGGATGTAACTAGCTGTGCTGGTTATGCAACAACCGCCTTTGAATGATGAGACCATCGGAGCCTGTGAGACAAGACTCTAGTTTCTTGTGTGCTTTTCTGGATTATAACTATAATATGAGGTGAAATTAGGCACAGTTTGCCGCATATCACCCAGCATATTATCTCAATAGCTCATACGGGGGGAATTGGATGCCAGAACAGCGTATATATGAATTGCTGGATGAATTGGATGAATTGCTGGAGTAAAAGGTACAGTATGAGTAAAGCCGGGAGCTGCTCAACGCATATCGCGAGTTTGAAGGCGTGACGGAGGAGCAGCTTGACGCATTCGAGCGTTCGGAACTTACGTGCCATGGAGGCCATTCAGTACTGAGATACACATGATGATATGACCTTTTTTGCATAATGATGGGATATGTCAAAGCGGTTATAATAACATTTAGTGGAAATGCACATGCTATATAGATAAGATTGCCTTTTCTACACCTAATACATTGATCTGGGAGGGACATACGAGTGGCTGAACAACCAAAGTCTGAGAGCTTTCTGTCTCTCGTCAAAAAGGGCAATACATCCTCCGCCGTAGCGATGGCAGGGAATGCCGTACTTGCCGTATGCAAAGGAGGGGCTTTCCTATTCAGTGGCAGTGGTGCCATGTTCGCTTCGGCGATGCACTCACTCGCTGATGCCATTAACCAAGGGTTTGTCTTTGTCGGAAGTGTGTTGTCCGAGAAAAAACCTACACGCCGCTTCCCGACCGGATTCGGACGGGTCATCAACATTTTCTGTATGATCGCCGTGATTGTCGTGACGATTATGGCCTATGAAACCATCCATGAAGGTATACACCTGCTCCAGCATCCTGCTGGTCATTCCGGGGGCCTCTGGATTAACATCGGTGTGCTCATCTTGAACATTCTGATCGACGGGGCCATTCTGATCAAAGCTATGAAGGAAATCCTCAAAGAAGCACGCGCACCCAAAGCCGCCGGATTTGCCTTGGTCCCCGCTGCCATCAAAAACGTAGGCCGTGCTGCACCGCCAACCCGTCTCGTATTCTACGAAGATGTTGTGGCTGTACTTGGTGCCCTTCTAGCCTTGATCTCCGTCGTGGTCATTGCCTTAACCAATTTTGCATTGCTTGATGGTATTGTAACGACGATTATTGGATGCTTGATGATCGCTGTAGCCTTCCGTGTCGGTTATGATAATATGATCGGATTGATTGGTGTAGCGGCTCCGCAGGATATTGAGGACAAAGTGTCCCAGACCATTCTGGCAGACACACACGTTGCCGATATTCAGATGATGCGTATCATTCAGGAAGGCCGTTATTATCATGTGGAAGGTCTGATTGAACTGACCAAAGGACTCAGCCTGGCTGATGCGGATGACATCAAGTTCCGTATTCAGGAGAAGCTGATGACGAACCCCGACATCGCTGACGCAGCCATCTCCATTATTGAGGATGACGGCGTGAACAGCTGGGGCAAGAAACGTTCGAGTGTGATGAAGTGATGAATAATGAACTGTGTCCTTTTATAAAAAGGAAGACAGACAAAACCCACTCTTAACCTAGTGGGTTCTTTGTATGTTAGTAAGTAATGCGGTTAAGGACATTACCGTGCTAACCTTGCCTCCTCCCCATCTCCATCAGTTTATTCTTCCATTTCAGACGAAAAGCTTCGGTGGAGCTCTTGATAGGGCTAATCTCGGACACACGAACTGGCGATACACCGCAAAATTTAAGAATGTTATATTTCATGACCCGATGTCCGGCATGTCGATATACCCAGCGGTTGTACCACCGTGGTGTATCCATGGTCACAATAATATGGGCGGACTTTCCCTTCAACAATTTGTCCCATAAGATAGAGCCTTCCCGGTAATTCATCGCAAATCCAGGTAAAAACACTCGATCAATGAATCCCTTTAAAATAGCAGGCATCACTCCCCACCACGTCGGATATACAAACACCAGGTGGTTGGCCCACTGAATCTGTTCTTGAGCTCTTACCAAATCCTCCTCTAACTCGGTACGCTGGCGATAGCCATAGTGAAGATTAGGGTTGAACTGAATACTGCTCAAATCAATCAGTTCAACAGAGTTGCCTGAATTCCGCGCCCCTAACATATAGGCTTCCGACAGTGCTTTACAATAACTTTGCGGATCAGGATGGCCGTTAATCACCAGAATATTTGATTCCATGCATCGTACCTCCTGTATAATAAGGTTATAAAAGCCGAAGAAGCAGGCATATCCAAAGTATAAAGTGAAGGTAGTTATAAACAAATGATCAACGATGCCTAAAAATTGCTGATTCGCGCAAATGGGGGACATATGAACAACCAAGACCATGGGGTATCCATCTCTATGTTGTATCCGATTTTGAAAACGTTGGTGAATAAAGGGTTCGACTCTGAATCGTTTTTCAAGTACGCCAAGTTAGATCCTGCTATCATGCAGAATCCAGAAGCACGAATGCCGATTGAAGAACTGGAACGTATCATGCAGTATGCTGCGGCATACTCCGATGATATGTATTTTGGATTGAACCAGGGACAACTACTGGACTTCGCAGACCTGGGTCTTCCTGGTTATGTCATGATGCATTCCAGGACCATTGGAGATGCACTGGATGCCTATCAACGATATAACATTATTCTATACAGTGGATTTAATTTAAACTGGGAAATAAACGGCCAGGACTTAATCCTTCAATTCGCTTTACAGAATTTGGAGAAGGAGATGTCCCGTCATTGTGTGGAGGATATGGCTGTATCACTGCTCTACTTGATTAGAAAACTAGCAAATTGTCGGGTGGAGTTAAACGAAATCCAATTCAGTCATGAAGTGCCCGAACCTTCGAATGATCTATCTCCTTATGTGAACATGTTCGGAATCACCCCCCGATTCGGGGGCACTCATACGTTCCTGCGCATGCATAAAGATATCCTGCATCAGCCTGTACTATATTCGGATACAAGAATGCTGAAGGTGTTTGAAACCATGGCACAGGAAAGCAGAGATAATCTTTACTCGTCCAATACATACTCCGGAAAAGTGAGTAGGTGGATGACCGAGAGCCTCCCTTCCTTCTTTCCCACATTACACCATACCGCAGAGCATCTGGATGTGAGCACTCGTACACTTCAGAGCCGATTGCGTGAAGAAGGGACAACGTATCATGAGATATCCGTACAGGTGCGTAAAGAACTTGCATTGCGATATTTACGTAAAGGGACCTATTCTTTGGGTGATATTGCCTATGCCTTACATTTCTCAGAACAAAGTGCGTTTCAAAATGCTTTCAAAAAATGGACCGGACAGACCCCAGGGCAATACCGTGCGAACCCAAACAGGTAAAGAAAATAATCCCCACCTACTGTCATGATTGGGATCATAACTGCACACTGATTGTTTATATTCCGAACCTAGACTTTAGTCTAGGCTTACTTTAACTCTAAAGACGGAGGATAGACTTTTCCAGTTCATGGTATGCTGTGAGTAACGAAAGCAATATTTCTACAACGTTCGGAAATTTTGATCTTGTATTGAGAAGGAGAGATATTATGGCTAAACGTACGATCCTTGCGCCTGTTCTCATTTTGCTGGGCGTGTACTTGATTCTCAACCAGGGAGGTTCACTCGGTCCGGGTACGATCTTCGCGACCTTCTGGCCCACGTTATTCGTGATTCCACTTGGGCTGTTCTTCCACTGGTTGTACTTCTCCATGATTGGCAGAGGGGTTGGGCTGCTGGTTCCTGGTGGGTTGCTGCTCACCGTTGGTATCGTGTGTCAGATCGCCATGCTGTTTAATAACTGGAGTACGATGTGGCCGGGCTTCATTCTGGCTGTAGCTGTTGGCTTGTTCGAATTGTACTGGTTCGGTGGTCGGAACAAATGGTTGCTAATCCCCATTAACATTCTAACGGTTATATCGCTACTGTTCTTCGCCGTGATGTCGATTGGCACGATGCTGAGCAGCTTGAGCTTTATCCAACCGTTCGTGGCCATTGTGCTGATTATGGGTGGGGCGTGGATCATGGTGGGTCGCAAAAAGCGCATGTAACCCATTATTCGTTTCCACTTAATCACTGCGGTGACAGAACAACTTCGGATCGCTGTTATCCCCGGATTTTTCTGAATCCCATCTAGAATGGGAAAATCCGTTGATAAAGGCGACCGCTTCGCTTCCTTCGTATGTTCTGTCCCCTCCGTGAATGTGTTCACGAAAAAAACATGACCTGAGCTATTGCTCTGAAGTAAGTAAAAAAATAGGGGTGCTGCTTGTCATCAATTGAAATGACGAGCAGCACCCCTTTTTGATTTCTCAAGTCTAACGAAACACATGTTATGAATCTACCTAATAAAGCAGGGTGGATTCGTTAGCAACTGGTGTTGTCTCTTATTTGCTGTGCATTTTAAACTCCAGGAACAGGTCGTTATAATGCGAGAGCATTTTTTTTCCCAGATTATCGTAAACCTCAAGCTTACCTGTCAGTGTCTCGTCCGGATAGAAGCGTTCATCCTCGGAGATGTCCTCTGGCAGCTGCTTAAGTGCCTCGGCGTTCGGGGTGGAATACCCGACATACTCCGCATTGCGAGCGGCATGATCCGGGTCCAGCATGAAGTTGATAAACTGGTGTGCCCCTTCAATATTAGTCGCTGTTTTTGGAATAACCATGTTGTCGAACCAGAGGTTAGAGCCTTCTTCCGGCACCATGTAATCCAGCTTGTCGTTCTCATCCATAATCTCGGACGCATCCCCGGACCATACGAGCCCAACGGCTGCTTCCTCATTCGCGAGCAACATCTTGATCTCGTCACCAACAATTGCTCTGACGTTCGGTGTCAGTGTAGACAGCTTCTTCAGAGCTTCTTGCAGATGATCTTCGTTGGTATCGTTCAGGGAATACCCGAGACTGTTGAGACCCATACCAATGACTTCACGTGCACCGTCAAGGAGCAGGATCTGGTTTTTCAGACGTGGGTCCCACAGGTCGTTCCAGCTATCAAACGTTAATCCACCCACCAGTTCGGGATTGTACACCACCCCCACCGTTCCCCAGAAATAAGGGATGGAGTACTTGTTGCCTTCATCAAAGGACAAGTCCATGAACCGAGGATCGATGTTGTCCAGATGGGTCAATTTGCTATGTTCGAGTGGAACGAGCAGGTCTTCTTCTTTCATTTTGCTAATCGCATATTCGGAAGGAATCGCCACATCAAACGTGGTTCCCCCCTGCTCAATCTTGGTCAGCATCGCTTCATTGGAGTCAAACGTCTGATAGATCACTTTAATGCCCGTCTCGTCCTCAAACTCCTTAAGCAGATCCGGGTCGATATAATCGCCCCAGTTATAGATGGTCAGCGTGTTACCGCCAGAATACCCCTGACTCTTGTTCAGATACGAAGCCAGGATCATCAGGGCAAAGGCGGCCACGAATACAATTGCAAATGTCCGTACCAGTTGCTTCATGGACGCAGCCCCTTCCCTCCAGGTGGAATCCGCGTTGCACGGCGGTTAATGAAGTAATATCCAACGACCAGCAACACCGTCAACAGGAACAACAGGGTAGACAGCGCATTGATGGACAAGGATACGCCCTGCCTTGCTCTGGAGTATATCTCTACAGAGAGTGTTGAATACCCATTACCCGTGACGAAGAATGTTACTGCAAAATCATCAAGTGAGTATGTCAGTGCCATGAAGAATCCGGCAAAAATACCCGGTTTCACGTATGGCAGCACTACACGCGTCAGAATCTGCCATGAACCAGCGCCCAGATCCCGTGCCGCATCCATCAGTGTCGGACTCATCTCCTGTAGCTTCGGCAGTACCATTATGACAACAATCGGCACACTGAACGCAATATGAGACAGCAACACCGAAGTGAAGCCCAGTTTGATGCCAATCATGGTGAATAGAATCAGGAACGATGCACCAATGATCACATCGGGACTAACGATGAGCACGTTATTGAGTGACAGCAACGTATTTTTGGTCCGTTTGCGTCGCACATGGTAGATCGCTAGTGCTCCTGCTACACCAAGGATTGTCGAGATGGCCGATGACAGCAGCGCAATGATAAATGTATTCAGCACAATGATGAGCAGCCGAGTATCGGCGAACACCTCTCTGTACCATTCGAGCGTGAATCCTTCGAAGCTGCGCATATGGCCGCCACTATTGAAGGAATAGAAGATCAGATACGCAATCGGTGCGTACAGTATGGCGAATACAACGGCTAGATAGACGTTAGACAGCTTTCCGTTTCTTCCCATTACGCACCTCCTTCTTGCCTGATCCAGTCAGGAACATAATAATCGCCATCGCAATAATTAAAAAGACGGCAATCGTTGAGCCCATCCCCCAGTCCTGGGTGACGAGAAAATGCTGTTCAATCGCTGTTCCCAGCGTAATTACACGGTTCCCCGCAATGAGACGGGTAATCATGAACAGAGACAGCGCAGGAATAAATACAGCCTGACAGCCTGATTTCACACCGCTAATCGTCAGCGGAAAGATAACCCGGCGAAATGTCAGCCACGATGAGGCCCCCAGATCCCGCGCCGCGTAGATCAATGATGGATTCATCTCTTCCAGCGCATTGAAGATCGGCAGGATCATGAATGGAATGAAGATGTACACCGAGACAAAGATAAAGCTGAAGTCGGTGAACAAGATCTGCTGTGTGCCAATACCCACTACTTCAAGCAGAGAGTTGGTCAAGCCGTACGTTCCGAACAGCCCGATGAAGGCATACGCTTTTAGCAAAAGATTGATCCAGCTTGGCAGAATGATCAGCAGCAACCATAGCTGCTTGTGCTTCGTCCGGGTCAGCATATACGCCGTCGGGTAGGAGATTAACAGCGAGAAGGCCGTAATCAGAAATGCATACCAGAACGAACTGAGCGTCATCTGCAAGTACACAGGTGTGAAGAACCGGGCGTAGTTGCCAAACGTGAAGTTGCCTTCGACGTCGAAGAACGAATAATAGATGACCAGCAGAACCGGCGCCACAACGAACAACACCATCCATAATACATATGGAATCAGATACGCATTGCGTGTGCTGGCCTTAGTCTGCATGAGCGGCCTCTTGGTAGGCTTCGAGACGTTTGTCGAACTCTTCCTCGGTCTCGTTAAAGCGCATGACGTGTACCGCTTCCGGGTCAAAATACAGTCCAATCCGCGCGCCTACAACGGCTTTCTTGGTTGAATGAACAAGCCACTCATTGCCCGCATCGTCGTACGTGGATATCTCGTAATGCACCCCGCGGAATAACTGGGAATCCACATTGACCTTGAGCTTGCCCTGGTCTTCAATTGTAATTTCCAGATCCTCTGGGCGAATAACAATCTCTACCGGCTCGTCCGGTTGGAGACCCTGATCGACACACTCGTGCTGTGCACCAGCGAATTCCACCACAAAGTCCTGCTTCATTTTGCCTGATACAATGTTCGATTCCCCGATAAAGTCCGCCACAAAGCGGTTAATCGGCTCATCATAGATATCATTCGGTGTACCGCTCTGTTGAATCACGCCACCATTGAGGACAAAGATCTCGTCGGACATCGCCAGAGCCTCTTCCTGATCATGAGTAACAAAGATAAACGTGATGCCCAATCGCTGTTGCAGCTCCCGCAGCTCGTACTGCATTTCGGTCCGCAGCTTAAGATCGAGTGCTGACAAAGGCTCGTCCAGTAGAAGAATTTCAGGTTCGTTCACAATCGCACGTGCAATCGCAACACGTTGTCGTTGTCCGCCGGACATTTCGCCAATTTCACGGTTTTCATAACCGGAAAGATTGACGAATTTGAGGGCTTCCAACACTTTGCTGCGAATTTCAGCTGTTTTCATCTTTTTGATCCGCAAACCAAAAGCCACGTTCTCAAATACATTCAAATGTGGAAATAACGCATAATCCTGAAATACAGTATTCACCTGCCGCTGGTGGGCAGGCACTCGGTTGATGAGCGCACCGTTAAAATAAATACTGCCCTGTGTCGGCTCCGCAAAGCCGGCAATCAGCCGCAATATGGTTGTTTTCCCGCACCCTGACGGGCCAAGAAGCGTATAAAATTTACCCCGCTCAATCTCAAAGCTGACCGCCTTCAATACGGCTTCATCCTGATCATATTGCTGGGTCACCCCTTCAAAGCGGATAATCGGTTGTTGTTCTGACATGCTCACATCGCCCCCCTTATACTTGAGGTACATCTTAAGTCTGTACACTTTCGTTCATGTATCCTTATTGATAACCCATCTATTATATATGATTCAGGTATATCCGCAATGGTTTTGATGTAAACGCCACGTGTCATTTCTTCTTATTTTCAAAAATCCTGCATACATTACGGGTATATGTCGATATCTACGCATTCCTTTGGAAAATGAATCATGTTTGGGATTCCATTTTATGGTGAGGGGAGTCTTGGCTCTTGGATATTCGTCGTAACCTGCCTTTGCTGATGACTGTTTGTTTCCTAAGTCAGATGGGCGGTTTCATGATCCTGCCCCTGTTTCCTTTGTTTATTGAGGAGTTCGGCCTGTCTGGCTGGATGATGGGGGTTATTTTTGCACTTTTTTATGTCGGGAAAGTGATTGGTGGCATTCCTGCAGCGGCCATGTATAAGAAACTAGGTGGTAAAAAAGCTCTCATCCTCATGCTGTTACTGCTCGCTGTCTGTATGGGTGGCTTCGCGCTGTCTACTGCTGCGGTGTTATTCGGCCTGCTCCGACTGCTGCAGGGGCTTGCTTCCACCGGCCTTACCGTGGTCGTGCGTTCCATCATCGGGGATGGGGGCAGTGTAGACAACCGCGGACTGTACAATGGATATATCAGCAGCAGTGAGGGTGGCGGTATGGTACTTGGCCCAGTCATTAGTGGCTGGCTTGCATTGCATTGGCCCTTGTCGGTGCCTTTTTTGCTCGTTACCTTATGTTGTCTAATGGCCGTGGTCGCTGCGATGGGGATGAAGACGACGGCACAAGTTAGACTTGATCAGAATTCTGGGAATACGTTGAATGATCATTTATCAGAAGAAGCTACAGCTACCCCGAAACAAGAACCCCTGGTCAACTCCCACCCTCATGCTGCAACGACTGCCCCTCCTTTCCCTTCAACAACATCTTCTGGCCCAATTACAAGGCTTACCCGGCGGCAACAGCTAATTGGCTACGGTACGGTGCATTTTCTGGAGATGAGTGCCTATGCGGTATTCCTCACCTATTTCGCACTGTATGCAGCTCACATCATGCACTGGAACCCCTTTGCAACCAGTCTCGCCTTCACCGTCTCCGGGATCTCTACGCTTGCCGCTGCTCCCTTTGTTGGTTATCTCTCTGACCGGATGGGCGATCGCCTGTTGCTCTGCATGCTTGGCATGTTCCTGATTGGAATTGAAGTCGTTGTATTTCTAAGCACGTCCTCCTATCTGTGGGTCTACGTTGGTATGCTGATTGGCGGGGTCGGAGGGGCCTGTTACATGGATTCATTCTTTGCTCATATTGGTGATCACATCCCGGACGAGAGTCGAAGTTCTGTCATAGGCAAAATCGTCTCTGCGGCCGAGATCGGCTCCATTGTGTCTCCATTGGTGGCAGCACTACTGATGGAGATTGGGTCGCTGTACTCCGTGTTTGTGTTCAATCTGGTGCTGATTGCTGCTGCCATTGTAGTTCAGGCCGCGATGCGCAGTCGGTATCGATTGAAAGAGGGGTAGTCCTTCTTTGGAAAAAATAATCGCAAAAAATAACCCGCCTGCACTACTCAGTGTGCAAACGGGCATTTCATTGATGCATCCCCGGCCTGAGGCTGGTGATTCTCCACTTGTGCATTCTGCTGCTCGCTGCTTCGCGGCTCTGCGGCAGATGCCACGCCATCTTTCAGGGTATACGCCTGATCTTGACGGAAAAAGTTCGGCTTCACGATCTCATTACGATAGGAGCTGTGGAAAATATGTGTCGTCGCCGGGGACACTGGCGGAATTAGCCACACCCAATCCCCGGTCAGCTCACGTCCAGCCTTCTCTTCTCGCTGTTCAAACATAGCAAATTGCGCTGCTGCCGTGTGGTGATCCACAATGCTCACGCCTGCTTTTTTGAACGAATACAGCACAGCCACATTCAGTTCCACCAACGCCCGATCCTTCCACAGCGTCGTTTCACTCGACGTATTGAGTCCAAGCGCTGCCGCCACCGCAGGTAGTTTGTTATACCGGAACGTATCAGCCAGATTACGGGCGCCGATCTCTGTTCCCATATACCAACCGTTAAACGGCGCTGCCGGGTAAGATAAACCGCCAATCTCCAGTCGCATATCAGCAATCATCGGCACACCATACCAGCGCATGCCCAGCTCGGCAATCTCCGCTCGCTCGGGGTGTTCAATAGTTACTTCCACAATCTCTTCCTCGGGAACAGCGTACCACTCGGGTTCTTGTCCTCTTGCCTGAATAATGAGTGGTAATACATCATAGGAGCCACCTGCTCCTTGCCAGCCAAGGGACATGGCAGCCTTGGTCAGCTCCACGGAAGCAGGATCTCCAATAATGCCTTGCTCTGTCTCATATCCTGCATAACGGATGAGCTGATGATTCCAGAGCCGTACGG
The DNA here is from genome assembly GCF_054161325.1 of Paenibacillus sp. Z3-2. Classification (NCBI taxonomy): domain Bacteria; kingdom Bacillati; phylum Bacillota; class Bacilli; order Caryophanales; family Paenibacillaceae; genus Paenibacillus; species Paenibacillus sp. Z3-2. The sequence goes on from NZ_CP096397.1 coordinate 6,158,342, forward strand.
GAGCTCCACTCGGCCCATCCGGTGGAAGGATGGTGATCATCGGAATGACTTTACCTCCGTTAGAAGCTACAGAGATGTGGTTCAGCACAGCATCCGCTGCCGTTCCTGCTGTATCGGCATGACGTGCGTCCACGATCCGCAGCTTGTCCCAGAACAGCCGTCCGATGCAGCGGTTGCTGTTCCGCCATGCCATTTTACAACCCTGCTCCAATTCCTCTGTGGTGTGTACATAAGTATCTGTTTCCTGAATCTCGCTCATAACGACAGCAAGCCGGGCCTGCGCGTCTTCACGCGAATAGCCCAGCTCTTCGTAACATGTATATATAAACCGTTCAGCTTCTTCCTGCAATTGTTCCAGGTCTGACCGCATTGTTCACTCCACCATTCTGTACTTCTTGGATGCCATCATTATACGGCAAGCACACCGGATTTGTAAGCGAACGGACACTTTGTTCACGGACTCTACATATCGTTGTCAGGATGTAGGGTGACTTTGTTTATTTGCCCAGAAATGCGTTTAACATCCAGACCTCTTTATCCAGCGCAGCGGTGAATCCAATCAGCATATCTTCCGTTGCGTTATCTTCCGCTTCTCCTGCTTCGTGAATGCCTTGACGAATCACCTCCACCATCGTAAGCAGATCAGTAACCACCGACTCTACCATACGCTCAGCAGACAACTGGCCTTGCGCCTCTTCAATCGGAGACAGACGCAGTTGTTCAGTCATGGTTGCTACCGGACGTCCACCAATAGCAAGCAAGCGTTCAGCAACTTCATCCATATTCGCTGTAGCCAGGTTGTACAGTTCTTCGAATTTGGCGTGCAGTGTGAAGAAATGAGGTCCTTGAACATACCAGTGGAAGTGATGCAGTTTCGTGTACATTACGGACCAACCTGCGATCTGACGGTTCAGAACCTCTTGAAGTGCTGTGGCGTTGTTAGCAAAAGTGTTGTTTCTAGTTTGGATTGTGCTCATGGAATTTATCCCCTCTCGAATATAAAAATGGTTTTGAAATTTAGGATGGACTGCTTTAATTCGTTTCTTTTAATTTAGACTTAATCTAAATCCTGTTTTAATTATAACACCGCATATACGGTTTGGGAAGGCTCTGAACTACTCTTTCAAATGAATATTTCATGAAGCACAGCTTCATAGAAACATTGGTACAGGCAATAAGAAAAGTGATGATTGTAAGCAAATTGTTCCCAACCTATTAGAGCTATGATAAACTCATCTGATTGGGTTTCCATCATTTTTATGGAATAGGATGATACCCATCATAAGGACAGTTACCGTTGTAGGAAGTTAAATTTGTCACTATTGCGGAGGTAAACATGAGGATATTTCAATTTAAGCAAGAGTCAGGTAAGAGGATTACCAAATTCGAATCTAATTTCGTAATGTCACGTATCACGCAGACCCATAAAGAAGCTCATATAGGATGCATGCACTTGGATAAGGATGGAGAAATAGGCTATCACCAAGCTGTGGTTCCTCAACTCCTTTTAATCGTAAACGGAGAGGGTTGGGTTAGAGGTGAAACAAATGAATACATCAAAATTCATTGTGCTGAAGCGGTTCTCTGGGATAAACATGAATGGCATGAAACTAAAACAGAAACTGGACTAATGGCAATTGTAATTGAAAGCGAAGAGTTAGACACCTCATCATTGATGCCTTTATAGAAGGTATAATATAAAGAGCAGACCTGCACCAAGCTGGTAGCAGAACTGCTCCTTTAGACATAAATCTCCTTAAACTCGGACGGGTTCAAAAGTCAGAATAGAACTGATTTCCTCATAGCTCCGTGCTACAAAATGGGGCTGATGATCGGACTCCGGCAATGCCTCCCGATGGTTGAACCAGATAATTGTCCACCCCGCATCAACTGCACCTACCACATCATTACGCCACGAGTCTCCAATGTAATAGCTGGAACGAGCTTCTGTCCCGGTCTGCTTACTCACATATTCGAACAACCTCCGATCCGGCTTGGCATACCCAGTCGTACCGGAGATGAAGATCAGATGCTCGTCCACGAGACTAAGCACATCCAGTGCTTCAAGCTTGCGCCGCTGATGCTGCCCTTCTCCATTGGTGATTAGACCGACGGTATGGCCTTCTGCCTGAAGCCTTTTGATTAGCTCATATGCTCCTTCAAAAGGTACAATCTCAAATTGTCTGCTCAAATACTGCGCTTGTAGCTCTTCAGCTTGTCCCTGTTGTAGAGGGATTCCAAACTCCTCCATCGTCAGCTCAAATCTCCGACGACGCATTCGCTCTACTGCATCCGGTTCTGGTACAGCGGACAGATCTTCTTGAGCAGACAGCCAGTCACTATAATAACGAAAACGATGATAGGCCTCATCATAAGGGAAATCTTCCGGCAGGCCGAGAACGTCCTGCAATGCGCCACGAAGCGGCTGCAGGTGATCGTATAAGGTATCATCTACATCGAAAAATATGGTTTTAGCATTATTTTTTTCATTCATAATGGTTGTCTATCCTCCTGCTTTTGCGTCCAAACATTCTCTTCTTACTATATATGTATTCTTTTGTCCCGTCCAAAAGAGGATTTCTTGCAGCCCTCTCTAGGTTAAACCATAGCCAAAGACCTCTGTCTGGCAAAGAAGCATTGAACAGTCATTCTTATACATAAAAAAACACCCCATTTCACAACTCATGGTCATGAAATGGGGTGACGCTCTTTTTTTAATAAACTCTATTCTACAATCAAGGATACAACCTTACCTGCATTCACATCAATCAGGCCATGGTCCGTAATTTTCAGCGCCGGACTTACCGCAAGGGAGTGCGTGCTGATCGACATGATCGGATTGTAATGCACGTACCCAAGAGACAACATCGCTGCTCTCAGCTCCTTCACTTGATGGGACACCACTGCAAGCGGTTCTTCCGTCAAAATGCCACCTACGGGAAGTTCCAGATGGGACAGCACCTTGCCGTCTTCCACCACACAGAATCCACCTTGGCTCGAAATCACCGTGTTAGCTGCCAGTATCATATCTTCACGGTTACGTCCTACAACCAGCAGGTTGTGATTGTCATGCGAGTATGTCGTAGCAATAGCACCACGTTTGATGGTGTCTCCACCAATCAGACCATGTGCTCGATTGCCGTTCACGCCATAACGTTCAAAGGTCGCGATCTGGGCATATCCGCTGTCTTCCCACTGCAATTCGCCATCCGAAGACTGAATTGATGCAATATGCTCTTCTACAAAAGTAGAACCATCCTTCACCATCATGACACGGCATTGGTACTCCCCTTCACCAGCGAGATCAACATCTGATCCACTGACTTTCGGGTCTGACAACTGAATTGCAAAATCCGCTACACCTAGCTTCTCCAACTGCACACTCTTATAGAAGTGAGGCGGGAACTGTCCTGTGCTCCGTTCCTGCTTATACGGTTCGTAGTCGTCATAAGCTTTGCGGCCTTTTTTATACACCTGATCAATCGACAGTTTCCCCAGGTTGGACAGTAACACGTAATCCGCCACTTTGCCTGGCGCGATGCTGCCACGGTCGGTCATTTTCATACGGAGTGCAGGGGTAGATGTTGCTGCGTAGATCGCATCTTCCGGGCGCATCCCCATCTGAATTGCCTTGCGTACGATATGATCCAGATGACCACGCTCCACCAGTGAATCTGGCATCACATCATCCGTCACGAAGCAGAAATGCTGCGCCACATCATGTTGAATCAGGTACTCCATGACTTCCGGGGTCATTGATTTCTCTTGGATTTCAATAAACATGCCTGCCGCAATCCGCGCCTTCAATCCCTCAATGCTCTGATGGGTATGGTCGGAATCAATACCTGCGTAGATCAGTCGATGCAGATCGAGTCCAAGCAGTTTCGGTGTATGACCTTCGATCACCAGATCGGGATAGTTTTCGCGGATATGCTGTAAAATCTGGTTCGTCTTGCAATCCGGATCACGGATGACATCGACATAGTTCATGATCTCGCCCAGACAGATGATCTCGCCAGTGGCGAGCAGCACGTCCATGTCTTCGATCTCAATTGAACCACCTGTTGTCTCCATCGGGGTTGCCGGAACGGAACTTGGGATCGCATAGAACATGTCCACCGTCGTCTCCCGACTCGCAGCCATCATCTCCTGCACACCCTCCAGCCCGAATACATTCGCCATCTCATGCGGTTCCGCTACAATGGATGTTACCCCGCAGCCAATCAGACCATGGGAAAAGGTTTCCGGTGTCACCATCGTACTTTCGATATGCAGATGAATATCGATCAAGCCAGGAATCATGTATCTTCCCCGCGCATCAATGACTTCATCTGCCTGAATCATCTCTGGTCCGCCGGGTCCAACATACATGAATCTGCCGTCGAGTACAGCAACGTTGTTCATTTCAAACCGTTTATAATAACTGTTATACACATGTACATTCACAATGAGTTGATCTGCACGCATGGGGCATAATCTCCTTCTTTCACAAGCATTTCACCGCGATCCGGACTGGACAATGAAACTGCACTTTAATCTGATGCACTGCACTTGATTGCGTACCACTGCCTCGTCCGGAATCATCGCATGAAACACCTTCTTTGCTGCTCTTATTTCTTAAAGCTACTCCCTACATTCACGACTACTCTACCAGTACAAGCTTGTCCTGTGGGAAAATCAAGCTGACACGCTGCCCACTAAGGTACGGCGTTTCCATCTCCTGATTTGCTGTAAAGTCACCCAGTTCCGTCTCGATTACATACTGATAACTGCGTCCCAGATACGTGCTGACTTTGATAATCCCCGGCAAGGCGTTCACCACATCCGCAGAAGTATCTCCACTAACCATCAGATCATCCGGGCGAATCGCACCTTTGCGTGCACCGGGACGTGCTGTTCCGGGATGTGCTGTTGCTGTAAACGTACGTCCACCTGCGCTCAGGGTAATCACTTCACCAGCATCACTACGCTCTGCAAATTCAATGAAGTTATGGAACCCGATGAATCGTGCTACAAATTCCGTTGCGGGATATTTGAAAATGGTTTCCGGGCGGTCGAGCTGCTCGACTACACCTTTGTTCATAATCGCGACCTGATCCGAGATGGAGAAGCACTCTTCCTGGTCATGAGAGACATACAGCGTTGTAATGCCCAGCTCTTGCTGAATCCGGCGAATCTCCACCCGCATGTTGAGTCGCAGGTTAGCATCCAGGTTACTGAGTGGTTCGTCGAACAAGAGCAAGTCAGGCTCAATCACCAATGCCCGGGCAATCGCCACACGTTGACGCTGTCCACCGGACAGTTCTTGTGGAAAACGTTTCTCAAATCCATTCAGGTTAACGACTTCAAGGATTCGCATCACACGGGAAGAGATATCCTTGTCTTTCACCTTGCGCATCCGCAGGCCAAAGGCCACGTTGTCATAGACAGACAGATGCGGGAATAACGCATAACTCTGAAATACAAATCCGAAGTTCCGCTTGTTCGCCGGAACCTTCGTATAATCCTTGCCGCCGAACATAAACTTGCCCTGCGATGCTTCCAGGAATCCGGCGATGAGGCGCAGCGTAGTTGTTTTGCCGCAACCGCTCGGTCCGAGCAGGGAGAGCAGCTTACCTTTTTCCAGATCCAACTGAAAATCCTTCAGGATTGTCTGCTTATCGTATGCCACGGATACGTGGTCTAATGTCAGCAATGCCATAGCGTTCTGCGCCTCCAATTAACGTTTAGTAAAGTATGAAAATCCGCCCATGATCCGTTCGATCACGAACATTAAGAGTCCGGTCAGTACCATCAACAGCACGGAAATCGCTGCAATTGTTGGGTCAAAATAATTCTCGACATACGTCAGCATCTGAATCGGTAATGTGCTTACCCCTGGTCCGGTCATGAATACCGAGATATCCACGTTGTTGAAGGACTCCAGGAAGGCAATCAGCACCGCCGCCAGAATACCGGAACGAATGTTAGGTAGCACGATCGTGAAGAACGTTCTTACGCGTCCCGCTCCGAGACTCAGCGCAGCTTCTTCCACTGCAAAGTCAAAGCTCGACAGACTCGACGCAATAACCCGAATGATAAATGGAAGCATGATAATCGTATGACCGATCAATAGTCCAAGATACATCGGAAGATGGTAGATTACGATCAGGTATTTCATCAATGTAAAACCAAGCACGATTCCCGGGATCAGTACCGGGGACAGGAACAGTGCGTTCAGCACAGACTTGCCTTTGAAATCGTAACGACTGAGTGCATACGCAGCCGGAACTCCGAGCACCAGCGCCAACAGGTTCCCCAGCAGGGAAATGAGGATGGACGTCTGGAACGTGCGGAGGAATCCGCCTGTGTTGAAAATATTCTCATACCAGCGGAAGGAGAACCCTTCCGGCGGAAATTTGAGTACCGTTCCCGGTTCAAACGAAGTGACCGATATGATCAGAAGCGGGCCCAGCAGAAAGATAAAGACCAGCAGACTGAACAGGCCCAGCCCGATATGTTTCTCCCGCATATGTCTACCCCTTCGGATTTAAAGTTTTGGCCATTTTGTTCATGACACCGACCACGACAAATGTAATCACAATCATAATCGCGGCAACAACCGAGGCCAGATACCAGTCGTTGAGGGTCATGGCGTTCTGATACAGGAACGTAGCAATTACACGCTGTTTTCCTCCAAGGAGGGCAGGTGTGGTATACGCCGTCAGGCTTCCGACAAAGACAAGCACGGCTCCGATCACAAGTCCTGGCACAGCCAGTGGGAACACGACTCGGCGGAATGCCGTAATGCGCGATGCGCCCAGACTTTGTGCTGCTTTGAGCAGGTCACCGTCAATGTTCTCAAGCACACCCACCAAAGAGATAATCATCAGTGGCAGGAACAGGTGCGTCAGACCGATCATCATCGCTGCCGGTGTGTACAGAATATCCAGCGGCTTGTCCACGATGCCCAGACCAACAAGGGTGTTATTGATCAGCCCTTTGCGTCCAAGGATAATCATCCAGCTAAAGGAGCGCACGACCGGGCTCGTCAGCAGCGGGAAGATCGCCAGTGCCAGCAAAATGCCTTTGCGGCGCGGTGCTTTCTGCGAGATATAATAAGCTGTCGGGAATCCGAGCACCACACAGACGATGGTGGTGACCACGCTGACTTGCAGCGTCGTAAGCAATATTTTCAAAAAGTATGGGTCTCTGAAAAAATGCATGTATCCTTCAAACGTGAAGGAGTTTTCTTGGAAAAACGTCGACCCGATCGTCAGGACAATCGGAATGATCATAAATGCCGCCAAAAACACGAATCCCGGCAGCAATAGCCAGTAGATTACTGATTTCTTCATCGCGATACTCCTGACTTGTAAATTTAATTCGAGATTGATACTTGAGTACTCCGACTGCAGTACCGTCCTTCGATCCCTGTTATCTCCCGACTTTTTTGATTCATTTTCATAGGTGAAAATCGGGGGATAAAGGGGAACGCTTCGCAGATCGGTTCTGCACTCTCCGCAATCTTATAAATATCTTATTGGGCAGAGCAGCTACGCGTTTAACGCGTTGACAAACAGTTCAAGGAAGCTTTCTGCATCTACGGTTTCGCAGACGAGCGTGTTGGGTTGCTCGCCCAAACGGTTTTGGAAATCACATACCATCTGGCCATCGCACAGGCGGCTGGCGGTTTCGACATCGACGTAATACGATTTGCGTCCTACCAGTTCTGGGGCAAGGGCTACACCCACAGCTAGTGGATCATGCAACGCGCAAGCGCGAACGCCGTTCATTTGTTCATAACGGTTGATATAAATCTCGGTGCTTTGAGCGACGTACGCACGAAGTACAGGATCTGTGAGACGCTCAATCGTTGCTTCATTCAGCAATGTTTGACGCGTCACATCCAGTCCGACTTGAGTAAGCTTCTCGATACCTGCGTGCAATACGATACGAGCCGCTTCCGGATCAGCGTAGGTGTTGTACTCGGCTGTCGGTGTAATATTGCCATGTCCGCGAACAACACCACCCATGAAGATGACTTCCTTCAATAAAGAAGGCAGTTCAGGGCACTTCATCAGCGCGAGTGCCAGATTCGTTAAGGGTGCGGTCATGATCAATGTCAGTTCGCCTGGATATCGCTTGGCTTGTTCCACGATAAAGTCAGGCGCAAAACCTTCCTCAGCTTGCTTGGACACCGCCGGATCAGGCAGCGCACCGCCCAATCCATCCTGTCCATGTACCCGGTGTTCATAATGCGACTTGCGAGTGAGGGGGCCAGATGCTCCGGCAATCACCGGAATGGCTGGTGCACCTGCGAGTTCAAGAATTTTGCATGTATTCTCTGTTGCCTGCTGGAGTGATACGTTCCCACAGACTGTGGTGATACCGAGAATGTCCAACTTCCGGCTTTTGACGGCCAGCAAAATTGCCAGTGCATCGTCAATCCCCGTGTCCACGTCCAGAATGATGCGATTCTGCGCTTCACTCATCCGTTCTCAACTCCTATGCGGTGTTATGGTTGCTTGCTGCAAATGATATAAGTTCAACATGTTGACCAAAGATAACTTTTAAGTCAGTCGGTTAATTGTTTTATTGTGCAATCTCACGGTTCCAGCGATCTGTCCAGCCTTTAACTTGTTGATTCACGAATTCCATATCAAGCTTGTTCAGCTTCTCAACCACTTCAGCGCCGTATGTTACGCCTTCTGCTTCTTCAGCAGTCAGTTCAACCTTCGTGTTTACCGGGGAATCGACTTTGGCTTTAGCAGATTTCGCTTGTACATCCTGGCTGAGCTGCCAATTGATGAACTCTTCAGCAAGCTCTTTGTTTTTGCTACCCTTCACGACATTGATTGTGTTCATCACGGCATATGCACCTTCGCTAGGTGTAACAAACTTTGCATTAGGCACGGCAGCTTTCAGATCTTTGAAATACATTTCCATGATCGGTCCGCCTGCAATCTCTTCTTGGGAGAACATATTCACGAATTCGGACGTTTGGCTGTAGAATTTCACCACATTGCCGCTCAGTTTTTTCAGTTCAGCAAATGCCGCATCTTCATTAAACGTATCGTTTCCGGCTACACGGGAAGCTGCATCCACAACCATTGGGCCTGCCGTTGCCGTAATATTCGGGATGGTCAGGTTACCCTCGAACGCCGGGTCCCACAGGTCACTCCATGAAGTCACTTCTTTGGAAACGAGGTCCGGGTTATAGGCGATACCGAGCTGTCCAACCGTGTAGGCCGGGCCATAATCATCACCAAGTGGTGCTTTGGGAATATCATAAATGTCATTTACATTTGGAATTTTGGAACGATCGATTTTCTCAAACAGACCTTCATCGATACCTTGTTGTGCATAGTAGTCAGACAGGTAGATGACATCGACGTTCGATGTACCTTGGCGGATTTTGTTCAAACGCTCAGCGTTATTGCCGACTTCGAGCACGATGTCTACATTATGTTCTTTTTCAAAGGGACCAAATACCGATTCATTGAAGAAATCTTCCGAGAAGCCCCAAGTGGAGATAACCAATTTGTTAGCCGCTGTTCCCCCACTGCCTGATCCGCCTGTTGCATCCTCTGTGCTGCTGCCACAACCTGCAAGTAATACCGATGTCATTGCCACTGCTGCCAAACCGCTAATCCACTTTTTCATCATGATCCTTATTCCCCCTGATATGTGTGATTTTACAACCCAACCATTAAGTTGAACTAGCGTACATGCTCTGCTAAGCATTTACACATAACGGAGAGGACAGAAATAACCTGAAGAAGCGAAGCGTGCGCCTTTATCACCGGATTTCACCTTTATTAAAGGATCAAAAAATCTGGGGATAACAGCGATCGGAAGGTTGTTCTGTCATCGAGTGCCCGTGTAAATTACGTTAGTTGATTGTGTATAGTTCGACTTAAAAAACAAAAAGAAAAGCGCTCTTGTATAAACAAGAACACTTTTCTTCGTAAACAAAGGAAAGCGACACCCGCTGCCGGTACATCATCGGTTTCTGCTTCAGAATCAATCCAAAGACAGACGCCATCGTATGAAATTGTACGGAAGCTGATTATGAATCCAGTCAACAACCCCCGTAAGCATCAACAAGAATCAATCCTGCCGATTCATCCTAGGCCTGCTCCAGAATCACATTCGTGATCGCCCACTGAGTGGACGCATCATAATCCCGCAATATAGCTTCAATTGGCAAACCCATGTGTTGCTCGAGCTTCTCCCGGAATTTCTTCTTATATAAGACAGACATGCGGAAGTCCACTTCCAGCTTTAAGCCGGGGGCCTCCCCTTCCAGGGCGTCAGAGCGCGGTGAACGTCGGTGCTTCGCGTAGAAGGTAACAATATTCTGGTCAATGGTCACTCTCAGGAGAGTGGTGCCAAATCCGAACAGTTCCTTCGAAATTTCGTTATAATACTGGCACATCTTCTTCTTGCTCTCATTGCTGTCCAGTAGTTCCATGAACTCACCCACATCTCTTACTACCGTACATTCGACGTGTTAACACGATTGATTATACATAAATATGCGATCATAGGCAACCCAAAAGATATAGTTAACATGATAATAACACATAAAAGCGAACGATGAGACAATAACTGCCGAAAACAATTCATCTTATACCATAGTGAAATTAACATTAATATGCCTGCATGTCAGTTCTATACTATTGTTACTTCTAAACTCCATTTTAATACCAGGATTCGAGTCTTCGTTTCAACTTTCCCTATAGGGGTATTAATTCCTGCGAAACATAGACAAACTTCGTCACCAACCGTTAAAATTAGACACAATGTCAACATGTTTATTATTTCTAGAAATTGGAGGCTCATGCCATGAAATGTCCAGTATGTAATCACGAAAATGGAGATGCCCATTTTTGCGAGAGGTGCGGCTCTAATCTAACGCAAACAACCTCTTCGCCCACTCCTGTACCGAATCCGGAACCTGCTGCTTCTTCCGAACCGAAATACACCCGTTGGTCCAGTACACAGGCCACATCTTCCCAGGCACCGGTTCCGCCCAACACACCATCCGTCTCGACTCAAAAGCAACACTCAACAGAATCAACAAACACCAATGACCACGCTTCTACAGGAGACAACAGTTCCAATCAGTGGAATAATATCGTGCAGAATGAGAAAGTTCAGCAAGCCAAAGAAGTAAGTAAACAGTATCTATCCTATTTTCTCAGTGTATTGGCCCGTCCTTATCAAACGATGAAAACCGTTGGTGACCAGCATTCCCTTAACGGCTGGCTGACGATGGCGCTGATTGCAGTCTTATCTTCTACATACTTCTTAATTACCTATAGTCGCATAGGCATGGACGGCTTGTTCATTGGTGGATTTATCCGGCCACTGTTGTTCACCGCCATTATCCTGATAGCCTCTATTGCACTGATGTACGCTATTCTGAAGATTGAAAAAATAACATTCCGTCCCAAAACACTGGTTGCCCAGTTCGGTACATTGCTTGTTCCTGCTGTCGTATCCCTCGTTCTGGCGAATCTGTTTATTATCATCTCGTATTCCATCGCGATTTCATTGCTCGCTGTCTCGTATATCATTATCTTTGTCGCTCTGAACTCGGTACTGTTCCAATATCCACTGAATCGCACCAAAGCAGCCATCGATAGCATGTACAGCGTGCTGATCGCCAATGTGGTCGTGTTCTTTATTCTGTATCGATTGTTGGGTGAGATTGTTATTGGGCTGATCGGACTGATGCTTTCGCCGTTTGGTCGTCTGTAAAATAGTTCAGTTGGAATAAAGCTTATTTACACTTGTTATTTCGATGACAGAACAACCTTCCGATCGCTGTTATCTCCAGATTTTTTTAATTCACTTTTGCAAAGTGAAAATCTGGCGATAAAGGCGAATGCTCCGCTTCTTCAGGTTCTTTCTGTCCTCTACGTTTTCGTGCAAATGGTTATTCCAATAGATATAAATTTTCCTGACTCTTTAGATTTATATTGAGACCTTCCCTGCTCACGTGGGGAAGGTCTTTTTTGATTTTCTAAGGCAGCATTGCGCTGGGTATGTTTCATACACTATAATGTGTAGTGCAATAGGTATGTTCTTATTTACGTAATAAACACGAAACAGTAACTCCCGTTACGTAATGAGAGGGTTCACCATTGCCACTAACACTACATTTCGTAGTGCAATGATCTCATTTTACAAAGAAAGCAGAGGACTCTCTATGGACATGACTCATATGAATCATATGCAAATGGAGCACGAGGCAGTTACATCCTATCTGTGGCTCATCGTAGGTACAATTGTGGTGCTGTTCTCCATCGCCGCCTACATCTGGGCATCACGTACGCAGGGCAAGATCCTGAGTCACATGAAAAAGAAAGAACGGGCCGACATTCAGAAGAAAAGTCGTACCCTTCGACTGGCTGCACATGCCTTGATGGCTGTATCGATTATTACGTTTGGCCTGTTCTTCATGCAAGGTGCAGGAAAAACATATAATGTAGCCGATCTGGACTCCGAAGCGACAATCGATGTGACTGACGATAAATACTATGGGGCAGACCATACGGAAGACCCGATCCAGTATGAGATGAAAATCCCAACATCGGGACCGCATAATCCGCATGATATCAAGTTTGGATTTTACACCGACTTCCCGGGCTATAATTACTTGGTTCATAATCTGGAGCACGGGGACATCATCATCTATTATCGTGAGAACGCAAGCGAAGATTTGAAAGAACGTCTGAAGTATCTTGCCAAATTCCGCGAAGCCGGAGCAGGTATTCTGGCTGTGCCCAACAAGGATATTCCCGAAGGCAGTGAAGTCGTCGTGACGGCATGGACCAAAACGATGAAGCTTGACCAATTCGACGATGCCAAATTGGGTACTTTTATCCATAAATATATTAATCAGGGACCTGAAAAGATACCTGCCTCCATTCGCCAGGGCGGCGGAACGATGTAGTTATACTGCCTCGATAGATCAGCCCACAACAAAAAAGCCGCATGGCAGGGACGGGATTATGGGTTCAACCCCATATCCAGACCACTGTCTGCGGCTTTATTTTTTGTACCTTTAATTTAGGCACGCCCTGAGGCTGCCTGAATTAGTAGCGCTGCGGAGCAGCTTTTTTACCCAAATCCGTCATGTACGTAAAGAACGCTTCCGGATCGGTATCATACACCAGTTGTACTGGACGTCCGTCTGCTTGCTCCACCGTGCGGCCCTGGCTAGGACCATCCGGGATGACAATACAGTTTACGGTTTTCTTCTTCACGATGTCCTCGCGTCCAACGGAAGCCGTTGTCAGCACATCCCACAGATAGTATGTGGAATTCGTCTCACTGTACACCAGTGGCGGACAACCTGCGTAACAGTTCCCCAGGAAATCAACGCCTTCGAAGCGGCGTTCTGCTGCCCAGCGGTTACGAACGGCTGGAGTCAGAGGTACTTTGTTCGTACTTTCCAGTGCAACCAGATCGATCTGGATACCACTCTGCCACACACGATAAGCCGCTTCCGGGTCCCAGAATACGTTCCATTCAGCTGTGCCGTCATGCTCGGGCTCTTCTACGTTACCGCGCTCAAATGTGCCACCCATCCATACCAGCTTGTCGATTTTCTCTTCAATGTCTGGTGCTTCGTCGAGCGCACGCGCAAGGTCTGTCAGTGGTCCTGTGAACAGAAGCAGCGTTTTGCCTTCGGTATTGCGTACTTTCTCGATCAGATGCTGATGAGCTGGAACGGCAGAGAGTGGTGCTTCCATTTTGCCCGACTCGTTCAGTACAGGAAGTGCATCTACATAGAAGGAATGCAGTCTCCAAGCCGCAGGAAATGGATTTTTCCCTCTGGAGTTGGATTTGGATACCTCTACGGAATATGTACCGAAACGATCGATGATTTTACGGCTGGCATCTGTTGCTGGCTCCAGATATCCGTCTGCCGGAATAACCGATACGCCGGTTACATGTAAATTGTCCATTTGCAGAAGCATGAACAGCGATACGAGGTCATCCACACCGCCGTCATGGTTAAAATACACATTAAGTTGGTTCGTCATGTTTGCTTTCATCCTTCCCCTGGTTGTCCCATTGATGTTGATCATCCGTCTGCTCAAGGCCGACGCTCCCTCTATTATGTCCCATAACCCTTGGCTACGTAAACCTTCCCCATCCAAAGAAACCAGGGATCATGCCTCATCCTGCGGATATTTTACAGTTCCACCATTCCATCTCAGGAGTACAACTGGTTGTCGCCGTCATTGTCCGAAAAATAAAGAAATGGACAGCGGGCTTAAAGCCCCGCCGTCCATCTCACCCAATCCATGGATTACATGGACTGGTTTTGTTTCTCCTCGTTCTTCTCTGCAATCGGCATATACTTGCCTGGCCAGAAAGCCCTTTTGCCCAGCAATGCGGTGATAGCCGGTACCATGAACGGACGGACCAGGAAGGTATCCAGCATCACACCTACAGCTGTGATAATACCAAACTGCACCAACACCTGAATTGGCAATGTAGCAAGTACCGCAAATGTTCCTGCCAAGATCAGACCGGCAGAGGTAATAACAGATCCAGTCTCTCCTACCCCTTCCTTGATGGCTTGACGGAGCGGCATCGTTTTGCGTTTTTGCCAGATGCTAGAGATCATGAAGATGTTATAGTCTTCACCCAAGGCTACGAGGAATACGAAGGAATACAGCGGAATCGCTCCCTGAATGGCATCTGCGCCAAGTCCGTAGTGAATAATGATCCAACCGAGCCCCAGTGCAGAGAAATACGATAGAACGACTGTCGCGATCAGGTACGCTGTGGCTACGATTGAACGCAAGTACAACAGCAGTAACAATGTAATCATGCCGATGACTACCGGAATAATGATCTTGGCATCGCGTTCTCCCGTCACTTCGATATCATACTGTTCAGCCGTCTGACCATCGATCCAGACCTGACTGTCCACATTAGCTACACCAGCATCTTGAAGCGCCTGTTCCGCAGTAGCCCGCAGATCCGGGATATGTTGCATCGCCTCCATGGAATATGGATTCAGATTGAATTCCACATCAAAAGCGGTAATGTTGGCATTCTCGGCCCCATGCTGGGCATCGCCTACTTTGCTAATGTAATCCAGCGATTCGAGACGCTGCTTCAGATCAGTTTCTTTGCCTTCGGCATCAACGATCACTTTCACTGGAGCCAGCTCACCTTGGGAGAACTGTTCGCCAATGACTGTGAACCCTTCGCGGGAAGGCACATCTTCCGGGAAGGAAGACAACAGATCATATGTGAATTTAACCTGAGTAGAGAATACAGCCAGTCCTCCCAGCAATACCAAGGTAATCGCAAGAACGGTCCATGGCTTCGTTACTACAACACGGCCAATCCAGCTTTCCTTGATTTTGCGCGGAGCCGGAGCCGGTTTGCCTTTTTTCTTGGCACGTTCTACTTCCATCTCATGTGTACGCGGTACGAATGGATAGAATGAACCCCGACCGAAGATCGCGAGAAGCGCCGGAACCAGCGTTAGACTTGCAATAAACATAATAAAGATGGACAGACTGAATGGTACGGCAAAACGATGATATGCACCGTATTCAGCCAGCAACAGCACAAGCAGTGCTGCAACGACCGTGAATCCACTCATGGCAATGGCGCCAGATGATCCGGTAATTGCCTGGAAGATGGCTTTCTTTTTGTCCGGCTCATGATAGAGAATTTGGCGATATCTGGAGATCATGAACAGACAGTAATCTGTACCTGCTCCGAACAACAAGACGGTCATGATTGAGATCGACTGTGCGTCCACCGTGATCCAGCCTTGATCTGCCATGAATCCGAGAATGGGGCTTGTCACCATATACGCGAATCCAACCGCAATAATCGGGATAATTGCCAATACCGGCGAACGGTAGATCAACAGCAACAGTACTAATACCAGTACAACCGTAGCGATAAGCAAGGATACATCGGCAGAGGAGAACAGTCCGCTCGCATCAATGGATATTCCTACAGGCCCTGTTACACGGGCAATCAGTGTATTGGTATCATCTATGGCTACATCGAACGGGTTGGCCCCGAAGATGTCTTGTGTTTTTTGCTCAAGTGCTTCAATAGCTTCCTTCAATTGTTCTGCATCAGCACCTTCATTGAAGAAAAGTGGCATAACCAAGGTACTTCCGTCTTCCGAAAGCTGGCCTTTCAATGCCTGTGGTGGCAATTGATAGAGTGGCACAACGGACTGCTGTTGTCCTACCGGATCTTGATCCAGCCGCTCCGTTAACGCCTGAATGTTCTGAATCTGCTCATCCGTCAGACCGCCGGCTTGACGCCATACGATCAGTGCGGGCAGTCCTTCACCACCAGGGAATTCCTTCTCGGCAAGTGCAGCTGCCTGAACCGATGGTTTGGATTCACTCAGATCCTGTGCGTTATTAGTTTCACGATCACCTACAGCAGGCCATACCATGCCAAGCACAACGGCGATAATGATCCATACCAACAGCGTAATCCATTTGCTTCGTTTGCCGGCTACCCAGCGGCCGTAACCCGAACCTTCCTGCATTGTCTCTTCATCTCCCTATTCTGTTTTTATGAAGCCCTAATATATATGATGGTGTAGTAATGAACCACGGGTCATAGTATAATCGAGTTAATTATATATACCGGAAGGTTAATTTTGCAATGCCTAATTTTGTGAACACGTCTAACAAGCAATTAAATACGTAAAGAGGTATGCACCTATGAGCAAAAAAACAAACATTCCCCGTTCACCGGGTAGACCCAAAGCAGGTGTGGATCAAGCATCTGTCCAAACCAACATATTGATGACCGCGTCACGTCTGTTTATGGAATACGGGTATGAACCCGTCTCTCTTCAGCAGATCGCTTCGTTATGTAATGTGACCAAAGCATCGATCTATTATCACTTCTCCAGCAAAGCCGAGCTGTTCACCGTTGCCATCACCCGCATGATGGCGATGGGCATGCAGCAGACCTCTCTTCGTCTGGATGAACCCGGCTCATTGCAAGAACGGCTGGTTAAGGTTGCCGAAGCGAAGATGCAACACTCCCATATTGAAACGGAGACCATGATGCGTGAAGCCGAGAAACATCTGGACATGGAGCAACTTACTCAGATTCGGGAAGCAGAGGTTCGTATTTTTGAAGTACTAGCCACTCATTTTCAGAAGGAGATGGACAACGGTTATTTGCGGGCCGCCAGTCCCATGCTGCTTGCCCATGCGTTTACGTCACTGCTGATGCTCGCGAACCGCGAAGATGTGCGCAACATGAATGGCGGAAGCATTGAGGAACTCGCCCAGGAACTGGTGGATCTGTTTCTGGATGGAGCTGTTGGGCGGAACTGATGCTGATGCTAGCTCCAGATTCTGGCCAATGCAGCAATACCCGGGTCAATGCGTTCCGGTTCTATTCCGGCAAAACCGATAATGAACTCTCTTTTGCCATCTACTGGTTCGCTCCCATCAATATGTAACGCTACTTGAAGAGGCAGGGCATCTCAATCTGTCCCGCTTTGAACTATAGGAGGAAACAATATGCCCCAACCAAAATCATCCCAACGTATCCCCCGTCTGCTGGAAACGCAGCGCATATACCTGCGTCCTTTCGAGATTACAGATGTGGATGTTTATTTCCCTGGTCTGTTTGACACCGAGATGCGTAGGCTGACGGGTACACAGAACAGCTTCACACGCACTCAGGTTGAACGTTATGTTGAAAACGCAGTACAGGATGACTCCAGACTCATGTTGCTTATTGCTTTGCAGGAAAATGATCAGATCATTGGAGATGTCGTCCTGATGGACATGCATGCCAAGAATCGTAGTGCACACATACGGATTGCCATCGATCAGGCGGAGCATCAAGGCAAAGGCTACGGCAGCGAAGCATTGCTGCTTATGCTGGACTACGGCTTCGGCATCTGTAACCTGCATCGAGTCGAGCTTGAGGTTTACGCCTTCAACGAGCGAGCCATTCGCACGTATGAGAAACTCGGATTTCAGCGCGAAGGTGTGAAGCGGGATGCTTTGTACTACAATCACCAATATCATGATTCCATACAGATGAGCCTGCTGGAAGATGAGTTCCGGCAACGTCATATGGATGATCAGGAAGGGAATAATTAAGTTTCCGATCAGCCAAAATCAAACCAAAAAACCGGGAGATTTAGTACCCCTCCCCGGTAAGAAACTTCAAACGACCCGTCAGCACGGACAGCTCGGCGGGTGTCTTCATGTATAACTCGCCATCCGTATCGGCTGACATCGGTTCATCCGTCTTCAATTTGAGCATAGATGCCTTGAAGTATGAAATGCTTCCATTCTGAGGTTGCCAATCGCCCTCAGGCTTATGCGATAGAATCTCTCGCAACAGCGGAATGCCTGTCTCATGAATAATGAGCACGTCCAGCTCACCATCCTGCAACGCATCCGGTGCAAAAGGTAATGCATTGGTGCCCAGAAAACGGCCATTGGCTGCATAGATCATCACAGCTTCGCCCTCCATCTCTTTCCCATCCGCCTCCATTTGATAATGAAACGGCTCTGTATGACTAATCGTCTGTAACGTGCTGATGAAATAACTGAGCTTCCCCAGCGCGCCTTTCAGATTCTCATTATTATTCTGCGATGTATCACTGATTAAGCCAATGCCAAAAAAGTTCGTGAACACCCGATCATTCGCGCGTCCAACATCAATGGACACCACACGACCCGCCAGTATTTCCTGCGCCGCCGTCTCTGCATCTGGTGAAATACCGAGCGAACGCGCAAAGTCATTACAGGTGCCCCCAGGTAATATGCCAATCAACGGAGGATGTTGCAGATCAGCCAGTCCATTCACGCATTCATGCACCGTGCCATCCCCGCCCAGGATAAACACCACATCAAATTGTTCTCCGCGTTCAAGGCACAGCTTCTCTCCTTCACCCGGTCCATCCGTACGCACAATAACGAGTTCGTGAACAGCGGGAGCGAGCACGCCAGCTACAAGACCAACTGCATTCTCTCGATTGGCCTTGCCCGAATGATGATGATGAATTAACAAGGCTTTGTTAAACTCCATCCTTCTCTTCCTCCATTCCAATGCTTGTTAACCTTTACCCAGAAAGGTTGAGGCCGTAAACAAGCCTTTCGCTAAGTACCTCCTCATCATGATCCAAAATAGGTTCCCCAATCAGGTATGCATCCTAATCGTCATTCATTCGTAATAGCTATATAAGTTCAACTCATTTCCTTGTTTAACCAGAATGTATGCATGAGAAAAATGGTTTCTCCACACCTTATGTCATAAGGCCGCAAATTTTTACTGGTGATAACCCATTCAAAGCGAGTCAAAACGGTTATATCTATACCATATACGAATGGAGGGATTCCCTATGATTCCGGCAACGTTGGAACAATTGGAGCAAGTTCGCAAGGAATGCCGCACCATGGTTCGCAAAAGAGCTACTGCTTCCGTAGGTACAACACTCGTTCCGCTGCCCGGTACAGACGTACTGGCTGATGTGGGGATGCTGATGCAGCTGTTGCCTGCCATTAACAATAAATTCGGATTATCGCAAAAACAGCTGGATGGTATGGACCCCGAGACCAAATCCATGATCTATGGATTCGTGATGTCCATCGGTAGCAAAGTAATTGGACGCATGGTAACCAAGGAGTTGGTCGTACAGGTTCTGAAAAGAGTCGGGGTTCGCGTTGCTACCAAATCGGTCGCCAAATTCGTTCCATTTGCAGGACAGGGGCTGGCTGCCGCACTCAGCTTCACGGCCATGCGCTACGTGGGTAACAAACATGTCGATGACTGCTATGACGTCGTCAAACGCATGATTGAGCAGCGCGAATTGATCCCGGGTGAGCCGGCTCCGTCTGCACTGGATGAAGCTACCGATGATGCAAAGGTGGAAGTGAGGACACCTTCCAGTAACGGCACTGATGTACC
Organism: Paenibacillus sp. Z3-2; assembly: GCF_054161325.1. Lineage (NCBI taxonomy): Bacteria > Bacillati > Bacillota > Bacilli > Caryophanales > Paenibacillaceae > Paenibacillus > Paenibacillus sp. Z3-2. Next base: position 6,178,286 of record NZ_CP096397.1, read on the forward strand.
TGATAAAAAGTCAAATGATGAGTAAATGAATACTGCATATCATATCATCAATGCTCAAAATACATGACAAATAGCCGGGAACCCTTAAAGGGTAGTCCCGGCTATTCTTGTTAATCCATTATTAAATTGCCTGCGGTTGTTGCTCCGTAAACTGACTATTGTACAGATCCGCATAGAAGCCCTGACTTGCCATCAATTCCTCATGATTGCCTTGTTCAATCACGTTACCATGATCCATCACCAGAATCAGATCGGCGCCGCGAATGGTAGACAAGCGGTGTGCAATGACAAAGCTCGTGCGATCCTTCATCAGATCATTCATCGCTTTCTGAATAAATACTTCAGTCCGTGTATCTACGCTACTCGTCGCTTCATCCAGAATCAGAATGGCCGGGTTCGCCAGAATTGCTCTCGCAATCGTCAGCAACTGCTTCTGTCCTTGGGAAATGTTCGATGCCTCTTCATTCAGCACCGTATCATATCCATCAGGCAGTGTACGAATGAAGTGGTCCGCATGGGCTGCATCGGCTGCCTTGAAGACGTCCTCTTCCGTTGCGCCTTCTCGTCCATAAGCGATGTTGTCACGAATCGTTCCGTTGAATAACCAGGTATCCTGAAGCACCATTCCAAACAGGCTGCGCAACTTGCCGCGTTCCATATCCTGAATATTGACACCATCAATCGTAATCTGACCATCCTGAATTTCGTAGAAACGCATCAACAGGTTGATCAGGGTTGTTTTACCGGCACCTGTTGGTCCCACAATGGCTACCGTCTGCCCCGGTTTCACATCAATATTCATGTTGCGAATGAGCAACTCATTCTCTTTATATCCAAAATTAACACCTTGGAATGCAACTGCGCCTTTAGGCTGCTGTAATTGCACGGGTTGTTTGGACTCCGAAACTTCTTCCTCTTCGTCCAGCAACTCGAATACCCGCTCCGCCGAAGCGATCGTCGATTGAATGATATTGGAGATGTTCGCGATCTGGTTAATTGGTTGGGTGAATTGACGGGAGTACTGTGTGAAGGCCAGAATATCCCCGATGGAGATGGCTCCGCGTGTAACGAAGATCCCGCCGACCACACAAATCAGCACATAACCCAGGTTACCGACAAAGCTCATGAGCGGCATAATGATACCCGAGATAAACTGGGCTTTCCAGCCGGACTCATACAACTCCTCATTAACCTTCTCGAATTGTTGTACCGATTCTTCTTCACGTCCAAATGCTTTGACGACTTTGTGCCCTGTGTACATCTCTTCGACATGACCATTCAATTCACCAAGCGATTTCTGTTGACCCGCAAAGTGTTTTTGCGAACGGGATGCCACCAGCATAACCACTACCACACTGAGTGGCAGCGTCAAAATGGTGATCAGGGTCATCCACGGACTAATCGTCAGCATCATGATAATTACACCGACAATGGTTACTACAGACGTTATGAATTGCGCCAAACTTTGCTGCAGCGTATTACTAATGTTGTCCACGTCATTCGTGGCACGGCTGAGAGTCTCCCCATGGGTACGAGAGTCAAAATATTTCAGTGGCAACCGTCCAACCTTCTCGCTGATCTGCTCACGCATATCATATACAACCCGTTGGGCCACACCGGCCATCAGGTATTGTTGTAGATACATAAATGCAGCACTAAACAGATAGAGCCCGACAAGCAGGTATAACACTTTGATCAATGCCGGAAAATCAATCCCTGCTCCCTGCACACCCTGAAGGATGGCAATCGCGCCTTGAGTGAGAATATCTGTACCTTCCGCCATGACCTTCGGACTGATGATGCTAAATACGGTACTTAGAATAGCTGCAATCAGCACACCTAACAGTAGATAACGGTGAGGCTGAAGATATTGAATTAAGCGACGCAGTGTGCCTTTGAAGTCTTTCGCTTTCTCGGCGGGAGGTCGCATGCCCATTCCGGGACCTGGTCCCGGTCCGCCAGAGGCACGGGGTGCCTTGTGTTTCTCTGTACGTTCACTCATGCGATCTCCTCCTCAGTCAGCTGGGAGGATACAATTTCGCGATACACTTCATTGTGCTCCAGCAGCTCTTTATGTGTTCCTGAACCGACAATTCGTCCTTCATCCATGACCAAAATGCGATCTGCATCCATAACTGTACTTACACGCTGAGCCACGATGAGCACAGCCGACTCTGTCGTTTCAGATTTCAGTGCAGCACGAAGACGGGAATCTGTTTTGAAATCAAGGGCCGAGAAACTGTCGTCAAAGATATAGACTTCCGGACGACGAACGAGTGCGCGAGCGATGGACAAACGCTGTTTTTGCCCACCAGACACATTACTACCCCCTTGAGAGATGAGGCTGTCATATCCGTCTTTCATCTCGGAGATAAAATTCTCCGCCTGTGCCGTCCGAGCTGCATGAACAATCTCTTCCATCGTGGCATCATCTTTGCCGTGACGAATATTCTCCGTAATCGTTCCGGTGAAGAGAACTGCCTTTTGCGGTACAAAACCAATTTTCCCGCGCAAATCCTCCTGCCGAAGTTCACGCACATCCGTTCCATTTACTCGAACACTGCCCTCTGTCACATCATAGAAACGAGGAATGAGACTGAGCAATGTGGATTTTCCTGAACCGGTACCTCCGATAATCGCTGTGGTCTCACCTGGGCGAGCTGTGAATGAAATGTTGGATAATGCCGGATTCTCCGCACCTGGGTAACGGAAAGTCACATTATCGAACTCAATCGTACCTTGCAGTGCTTTCATGGCGCGAGGCTGATCTGGATTGCTAAGATCAGGTTGCATATCAAGCACTTCGTTGATCCGCTCTGCCGAAGCCGATGCTCGCGGGATCATGACGAAGATCATGGAAACCATAATGAGGGAGAACATAATCTGCATAGCATACTGAATAAACGCAATCAGTGAGCCAATATCCATATTCCCACTGTCGATCCGATGTCCTCCAAAGTACAGGATGGCGATCATGGAGAAGTTCATTACAATCATCATGACAGGCATCAAGGTTGCCATAAGCACATTTACTTTAATGGACACATCTCTCAGATCTGAATTGGCTCCATTAAAGCGGACACGCTCATGTTTCCCGCGATTAAATGAACGAACCACGCGAATTCCTGTTAACTGTTCACGAAGAACCAGGTTGAGACGATCCAGTTTTTTCTGAATGGTTTTGAACAAAGGTAAACCTTTGGCCCCAATCAACGCAATGGCTCCCCCCAACACAGGAAGCACAACCAGAAAGATGGTAGATAATTTGGCATCCTGGGATACCGCCATGAAGATACCCCCGATACACATGAGCGGAGCCATAATCATCATGCGCAGCATCATTGTAAGTACGTTCTGCACCTGTGTAATATCATTCGTTGTACGCGTAATCAGTGAAGCTGTACCCATCTTATCGAACTCCTGGAGCGAAAAGTTCTCCACATGGCGGAATACTCTGCTACGCAGTTGTTTGGCAAATCCACCCGCTGTACGGGAAGAGAGGTAACTGGCAATAATCGAACACGCTGTTCCGGCAATCGCAATGACCAGCATCCAACCGCCAATCTGCCAGATGTACGGGATGTCTCCTTTAATAATGCCGTGATTCACGATGTCCGCCATTAACGTAGGCAGGTACAGTTCAGCCAAAGATTGTAACATGATCAGACCCAGAATGAAGAAAATGGGTACTTTGTATGGCTTCAACATGCGAAACAGTTTCATCATGGCGTATCATCTCCTTGTGTAGAATCATGTGAAGAATCATCCTTTTGCGAAGAAGTCAGTGTATCAAAAAAGGTGTATACCTTCGTCAATAGCTCAGCCAGCTGAGTGCTGTCTTCTTCTCCCAGGTGTTTAACGAGTTTGTTGAATATCTCCATGCGCTCTTCATGAGCAGCCCGAATGACTTCACGGCCTGCTTCAGTAATCGTGATGCGGACAGCACGTCGATCCTCCGGGTCCATTGTCCGCTTGACCAGCCCCTCATCTTCAAGACCCCGAATAACCGGTGTAATGGTTGGTGACTTCACTCGTAGCAAAGCACTAATTTCGGATACTTTCATCCCGGGATGATTGGACTGGATGGTGTCATTGAAATTAGGCGGATTGTCCTTCCAGTTCAATTGTTCTCCCGGGTGCACCCCGTGGAGCAAACAACCCAACACCATAATTTCATTGTGATTGCGTCCATGAGGTTTATGTTGCCTCCATTTGCCTTTGTTGAACTGCATGATGGAGTATAAAAGCTTCTGGGCGACCGGATCTATACCAGTCATAATGGGTCCCTCCTTGTTTCTTTATCATTCCATAGACATCCAATATCATAGGATAACTATTAAATAGCAGTACGATTAAATAGATGTACAATTAATTAGGTCTACTAAGTATATTATCGTAAAAAACAAAAGTCAAACAACTAAAAACAACCCATATTGTTTGAAGACTTGCGTTTTAAACTCATTAAAAAACTCCCATTTTATACTCCGGTTGAAGATGACCGGGGGTATGAAGTGGGAGCACTTTATATTAAGAAATGGCACTCTCTTAATGCAGTATTAGGTGCGCTGGATAAGCATCAGGACTGCGAGGCAGAGACCGTTTTGAGCGCAGAGGCAAACGGGAAATATTCCTGCGCATTATTGTAGGCGATGCCTTGGACAATCTGACCGAGCAGTTCCATATCCTGCGGTGCTTCGCCCTGTTCAGCCCATTCACCAATGAGATTGCAGACCAGACGACGGAAATACTCATGCCGCGTGTAGGACAGGAAGCTGCGTGAATCAGTCAACATGCCGACAAAGCGGCTGAGCAGACCGACATTCGCCAAGGCTTTCATCTGGGCTAACATGCCATCCTTCGTATCATTGAACCACCAGGCGGCACCAAGCTGAATTTTACCCGGAATGCCTCCGCCCTGGAAGCTGCCGATAATCGCCGCGAGCACTTCGTTGTCCCTTGGATTCAGGGAATACAGAATCGTTTTGGGTAGTGCTTGATGCTGTTCCAACGCATCGAGTAAACCAATCATTGCCGATGACAGCGGCGTATCATTGACCGCATCGTAACCGGTATCCGGCCCAAGTTTGGCAAACATCCGTGTGTTGTTGTTACGGGCTGCATTGATATGGAACTGCATCACCCAGCCCCGATCTGCATACAGTTTGCCAAGGAACGTCAGCGTTACCGTCTTGTACTTGTCCTCTTCCTCACGAGTTACCTTCTGACCCGCAAGTGCCTTGGCAAAGATGGCACCCGCCTCTTCGCGTGTAGCCACGCCATAAGGGACATAATCAAGTGCATGGTCAGAGACTCTGCCGCCTACAGAATGGAAGAATTCCACCCGGGACTCTAGCGCAGCAAGGAATGATTCATAATCGGAAATCGCTGTGCCGGATGCCTGTGATAGCTTGCCCACCCATTCGGTGAACGTATCTCGATTCAATTCCAACCCTTTATCCGGGCGGAAAGAAGGCAATACCGCTGTATCGAAACCTTCGATCTCCTGAATCTTAAGATGATACTCCAGAGAATCCGTTGGATCATCCGTTGTGCAGACCACGGTCACATTGGATTTGGTAATCAGATCACGTGCACCGAATCCGTCACTGTTCAGCCTGGCATTTACTTTTTCCCAAATGGCTGGTGCGCTTGTCTCATTCAGTACTTCGTACACGCCGAAGTATCGTTGTAATTCCAGATGAGACCACGCGTACAGCGGATTACCAATCATCATGGGTACCGTTTTGGCGTAAGCCAGGAAACGATCGTAATCCGTCACCCCTTCACCACCGGTTATATATTGCTCTTCAATTCCGTTCGCGCGCATGAGCCGCCACTTGTAGTGATCACCGTATAACCAGGCCTCTGTAATATTGCTGAAGGTTTTGTTCTCGTAGATCTCCTGAGGACTGAGATGGCAATGATAGTCAATAATCGGCATGTCTTTGGCATAATCCTCATATAACTTGATCGCCGTTTCATTGTGCAGTAGAAATTGTTCATCCAGAAAAGATTTCATTCGCCTCGCACGCTCCCTTTAGGTGAGTTTACGTTCATATGGGTTCACTTCCCATCTTTACGCTACACTGTTTAACCCCAAAGTTCAATATAAAATGATAGCGTTATCAAAAAAGGTTGATTTAGGCATACATCCTTAAACAAGGTATACTGTTTTTAACGTAAGAATGCTGATCTGAAGATGACACAAGGAGATGAAATGCAATGAAAATCACATTTCTCGGCACAGGAGACATGTTCAGCGTGGAGCAGCACCACAATAGTATGCTGGCTGAATTCGGAGAGACGCATCTGGTCATTGATTTTCCGGAATCGAATGCCAAAGCGCTTAAGGAGTACGGTTTTCCAATGACCGATATTCACAACGTCTTTATTACCCATCTGCATGAGGATCATATTAACGGTGTACAGATGTTGGGTTATTACGCACAGATTGTAGGCGACCGCAAACCCCGTCTGTTCATCCACGAACAATTGGTAGAGCCGCTCTGGAACATTCTATCCCCGGGTATGCGCTACACAACCGATGGTGAACGTACCATGGACGATTACTACGATGTAGTTCCACTGCCCGATGGAGGCACATTCCAACTGGGGGGCGTGACGTTTGAGACGTTTCGGACTCAGCATGTTCCCGGTATGGTCAGTAACGGACTGCTCGCCAAGCCTTACTTCTATTACAGTGCAGACAGTACACTCGATCAGGAACGGGTGGAACAGGCCGCCTCTGATGTGCAGCTTATTTTCCATGAATGCCATATGCATGATCTGGTGATCAAGTCACACACCTCACTGAAAGATCTGGAACAACTGCCTGCCGAAGTGAGACAGAAAACCGTGTTAATGCATTATCATGATGAATATGCTGATGCGGACAGACGGGAACAATTCAACCGCGAGCATGATCTGCGGATGGTTGGCACGCTGGAATCATTTGAACTGGAGTAAGTAAACGGAGGGTCTAATAAAGGCAGCATCTACTTAGAATCCTAACTTGGGTCTGGTGGGTGCTGCCTTTTTCTATTCTCCTTTCTCCCATGACTTCATATACTCAGTCGTCCTCGGAGACGGCTCGGCCTGAATATAAAAATACTCTTCCTTTCGCTGATCACTCGGCCCATAGGAAATTTTGATATACATACCCGCATAACTCTGGATGAAATTACTGTCGATCTCTACCTCTGGTTTCAAGATATAACTCCTGCCCAAACTCAATCCAAGCGGTTCCGTATCCGGCTCCAGACTTGCCTCGTATGTATTGCTCACATTAGAATTAATCAGTTCTGCGGCATCGATTCGATTCATCATGTCGGGGTCGAGGGTGAAGGACTGAATAACATTAGACATGGGTACACGGGCCTCATTCACCAAAATTTCATACGAAATCCGGTCAACTCCAGATTCATGACTCACATCCACCGTTGCGGTCAAAGTATACTCATCTGGCGGATGCCCCTGAAACGATTCCGGGTCCTTCCTAACCCGTTGATTCAAATCTCTTCGCTCCGAATTAAACGTATAGTCATCGGTTCTCTTTGGTTCACCCGCTGGCCCCTGGTTTGGTCCCAAACTGCAAGCCCCCAGACACATGGCTATTACAAATAGATACATGACCAACGAAAAAAAAACGGTTCATCTCTCTTTTTGGTTTCATGCCACCACTCCTCTCAACCCTCTGAAAAAGATACGCTCATTCCATTCTGTTGTTCGATAAACGACCCATATTTGGATTATTGTACCATATATTTAATATGAAACTGAACTAATTCCTTTTTCTTTTCTTGTTTAACATGCAATAAATTTCCCATTGCGTATAGTGCACCTAGCCTAGAAAAGTGCAAAAAAAACACCTGAACATAGGAGTACTAGCTCGCCTGTACAGGTGGTTTAACGATTTATATACTGTTTTCATATCAATCGGTGTACCTTTTCTTATACTGCCTGGCATATACCGTTACTCAGCGTCAGTACAGTCCTCATTCTGCTCTGGGAGGGCCCATACCGAGACACCTCCACCGCACACATGGAAAGTAGCCCAGCCGTCTTTTTCAATAGTAATCTGATCCTCACAGCTAAGGGTCAGATCTATCCAGACTTCACCAGCACGATGCTCACCAATGAACATTCTTTTCTCACCATCATCCCCATTGGAGATAACTACCGCACAACCGGAGCCTTCGATTTCCTCTACGCCACGACGCACCCAGCCAATCGTATTCGCGTGATCGAAGTAATCTTCTTGCTCTCCATACGCCTTGTTGCAACGAGCAGACAGCAGAATATCCAGTATTTCCTTTTTTCCATCCACAGGTTCAGGTCCGCCAATGCCATAATAATCGCCGTAGAACACAACCGGATAACCATCTCGACGTAATAACGTCAAGGCATAGGCACTCGGCTTAAACCAATCTCCAATCCATGATTCCAACGCTTCATGAGGTTGGGAGTCGTGGTTATCTACAAAAGTTACTGCATGGGTAGGATGGGTCTGAACCAAGGTATCATCAAAAATTTTGGAGAGATCAAAGTTTCTGCCTGCAAGAGAGGCCTCATGCAACTTGTAATGGAGAGACACATCGAACAGATCAATCTGATAGTCTACCGTATCGAGGAATTCACGACATGCATCCAGATTCGAGTTCCAGAACTCGCCTACAATGTAGAAATCCTGACCGCGTTTGCGGATCATCTCTGCTGCAAATTCCTTAATGAATTCATGGTTGATATGCTTAATGGCATCCAGCCGGAAACCACCACACTGGAGGGTATCAATGAGCCATTTCCCCCAGTCGATCATCTCACGCCTTACATCCGGGTGGTTATAATCTATATTGGCGAACATCAGATAGTCATAGTTACCAAACTCATCATCGACATTCTCGTTCCATTTTTTGTTCTCTCCTGCGATCCGGAACACACCTGTTCGTTCTTTCCTGGCATCAAAGTCCGTGCCATTGAAGTGCTCGGAGTTCCATTTAAAAGAGGAGTATTGATCCCCGCGACCCGGGAATGTGAATTTGGTCCAGCCCTCAATCTCGAACGGCTTGGAAATTTCCTTTGTCCGATCATTCGGATCCACCTCAATCACTTTGAAGACTTCCGTCTCATCTGCTCCGGCCTTATGGTTCATGACCAGATCCACATAGACGGCAATGCCGTTCTTCTGACACTCAGCAATGGCATCCACCAGTTCCTGCTTGGTGCCATATTTGGTGCGCACGGTCCCCTTTTGGTCAAATTCACCTAAATCATACAGATCATATACACCATAGCCTGTATCCTCAGCGGACACCGCTTTGGTTACGGGAGGAATCCATATCGAATCAATGCCTTTGGCTTTCATTTCCGGGGCCATTTCAGCCAGTCGCTTCCAATGATCTCCGTCTGCAGCCAGGTGCCATTCAAAAAACTGCATCATGGTATGATTTCTCTTCATTATAAACCGACCTCCTTGATTGCTTTCGAAGCGGACCGCGGAACGGATAGGGTATTCGCCGTTGTTCGTTCGTTGCTAACCAAGTTATAACCCTTTCACCCTACCCTTCAATCATGTAAAAGTGACAAAATCGAAAAATAAATGTTACATAAGCTGAACTAAAGATTATTTACACTGACACTACGATGACAGAGTAACCTTCCAATCGCTGTTATCCCCAGATTTTTTGATTCCCTTTTTCGAAGGGGAAAATCCGAGGATAGCGTATGCTTCCGATGCAGCTTTCTTTCAGAAAGCTTTTAGGCGAACGCTTCGCTTTTTCAGGTTTTTTCTGTCCTCTCCGTTATCGTGTAAATGATTAGTTCAACTTATATACAGGCATCATTTCAAACGTAGTTCGTTTATCACATTCGCTTATAATCCTGCCACTCCTCGGGCAGGAGGGAACGATAGGGTTCCTGCGTGAACCGATCATCAACCAGCACCAGCACGCCCCTGTCTTCTTCCGTTCGAATCAGCCTTCCTCCTGCCTGCAGCACCTTGTTCATACCGGGGAAAATATAGGCATAATTGAACCCATTGCGCCCTGTACGGTCATAATAATCACGAAGTACATTGTTCTCAAGACCAATCTGCGGTAGCCCCGCACCTACCACAACGACGCCATTCAAGCGGTCTCCCGGCAGATCGACACCTTCCGAGAATACGCCACCCATGACGGCAAATACCAATCGTGTTCGTTCAGGGTTTGGTTGGAACGCATCCAGAAACTGCTCCCGTTCCAGTTCGTTCATGCCCTGCTTCTGTATAACCGTATCTGCTTCATTTGGAAGCTGTGTATAGGTTTCATATATTTCTCGCATATAAGGGTAAGAAGGGAAGAACACCATCAGATTACTGCGCGGCCATTCGGCCACCAGCTGTTGCAGCATCTCCGCAATGGGTCGCCGGGATTGCTCCCGGTCTTTATATCGCACAGATAAGGGTAGAAGCCTTACATCCAGTTGCTCACGCTGAAATGGCGATGGAATCTGCAATGTATAATCCTCTTCCTCTGCACCCAGCATATCCCGATAATAGCGAAGAGGTGACAAGGTTGCCGAGAAATGAATGAGTGAGCGGAATCCTTTGGCCGTCTGACGAAGCAGCACGGAGGGATCGAGACAGAACAACTTCACTCTCACTTCACTCCGCACACACTCTGCATATGTGATGAAACGTTCATCATACAGCTTGGCAATGCGCAGGAAATTCTGTGCCGTGAAGTAGGCATCGAGCAGCAACTGATCCGTCTCTGCATTCCCCGAACCACCTTCGACCAGACATTGCTCCGCAACCATAACAAAAGGCTCCAGTAATTCAATCAGTTCCTCCGGTGCCTCCTGCTGTATGATCTTCCCTTCATCTCCACCATTTTTGCGAAGGGTAATCAGATACTTATCAATGGCTCCAGTGTAGTCAACAATGGCTTTGGCTGCCGACACACTGCTGTTCAGGGGCTGGAACTCCCTTTTCACATCCAGGAACACCGCTTTCTCCAGCTCTGCGGAAAACATCGTTCGGCCACGATCGACCAGATTATGGGCCTCGTCCACCAATAACACCGTCTTACGCTTCTGCTCCTCCAACATTCGTTTCAGAGAGATACGTGGATCAAAAATATAGTTATAATCGCAGATGACCGCATCGGCAGCATATGCCGCATCCAGTGAAAACTCAAACGGACACACCCGATGTTTGCGTGCATACTGCTCGATGACCGGACGTGTCATTAATGTCTCATGTTCCAGCATATCCAGCACGGCCCCGTTAATACGGTCATAATATCCTTCGCACATGCCGCATTGTCCCGTATCACAAGCTTCCTCTTCTTTAAAACAGATCTTGTCCTTCGCGGTCAGACTGATCACATGCATCTTCAATCCTTCCGATTGCATCCGGGCAAAAGCTTCTTCTGCCGCCACCCGTGTCGTCGTCCTCGCGGTCAGATAGAACAGTCGGCTGGCTTCGCCTTCGCCAATCGCTTTGACCGTGGGAAACAGTACGGACATCGTTTTACCAATGCCTGTTGGGGCTTTGGCCATCAATCCCTGGCCTTCACGAATGGTCTTGTACACGGCTCCTGCCAGCTTCCGCTGTCCCTCCCGGTATTTACGAAAAGGAAACGGCAGCTCTCGCACACTGACATCACGCTCTTCTTCATACGCAGCGATCATCTCTGCAAACGGCGCATAGCCGGCAATCACTTCTGCCGCAAACTGTTCCAGTTCCTGTCGCTCTGCCATTCGGCGAAAACGTCTTTCTTCATGGGTTACCGAATGCACATACGTAAGCTGAACCTGCATTCGCGGTTCATCCTGCTGAACGGCGTACATGTAGGCATACATCATCGCCTGCGCCCAATGCACGGGCAGTCCGTCACCCAGGTCGTCCAGATTGCCCGCAGTGGATTTGATCTCATCCACCGTTAACTGACCCTCCAACCGGATCAGACCGTCACATCGCCCTTCCACCACATAGGTCAGATCGCCATGTTGAATCTCAGCTTCGAGTACGATCTCTTTCAGATCTTCTTCGGTGTATCCCTTCTGTACCCGCTGATGGATTCGAGTCCCCTCCTGCATCGATGCATTGGTCCGGAACCCTGGACGTATGCTGCCACTGCGGTACACATACTCCACCAAAGGTCTAACCGATATCCGAATTGTTGTTGTCATACGATCACCCGTTCTGTTTGTAGTGACTATACTTTATCATGAAAAGACATGCTCAAACCAGTTGATCCTCCGATTGGACTCACCAATTCCGGATGCTTCCCCAGACCTTCCTACGTTACAACGTACACTATAGAATAACGATCTAATTATATCCGGCTTTCATTAGAGTAACCCGGTACTGCCACATCTCTTCCAGCAGGGAAGAGGTTTTTTGTTGTCGATTAATGGCGGCTTTCATTTTTTGACATGGACATGCTGAGATAGGATAATACTTGTTAAATGAAACTTCGGAAGGGAAGGCGGTACCTTGTCACGCAGTTCACTCACCCGGTTTCTAAGCGGACCGTTTATATTCTTTACCATCATCATGATGATCAAAAGCTCACTGGCCTGGATTGTTATCTTCGATGACATCCCTGTCTGGAAACCACTACTGACCGAATTGCCGCTCATCTGGATCGGCTTCTGTGTGATTGAGTGGTTTGCTGCCAAACGACGGATGTGGATATACCTTGCCGTGAATCTGCTGCTCTCAGGGATTTTCTTTGCAGCCATCATGTACTACAAATACTATGGCGTAATCGTTAACTATCACGCACTGGCACAGGTGAATCAGGTGACCTCTGTCAAGAGCAGCATGTTTTCTTTGCTGGACCCCTATTATTTGTTTATTTTTGCAGACGTTCTGATTATTGGGGGGATACTCATTCGTCGTCGGATCAAACACGGGAGTACAGAGCGCCCAGACCGGATTCCGCTTGAACGACGTGCCAGAAGACGTGTTGCTTCGGTCATTCTGACCCTGTCCATGATTCTGTGCATGCTCAACATCTATCCCAATCGGGCCAGCATGAGTGAGATTACACAAGCAGAACAGATGGGCATTCTCGGTTATGAAGCCTATACTATTCTGGATCGACCCGATGAACTTGTGCCCATCGCCCACATTGATCAGGCTGACATTGACCAGTTGAAGCAAACGACCGAACTTCCTGCGATTGTGGAGCAGGGCGCAGCAGGCGGACGTAACGTGATTATGCTCCAGTTGGAATCGTTCCAGAACTTCCTGATTGGATTAGAGGTAGATGGACAGGAGATCACACCCAATCTGAATCAATTGGCTGGACATAGCCTGTATTTTCCGAACTTCTATCAGCAAGTGGGGCAAGGAAATACCTCAGATGCAGAATTTGTTGTGAATACATCATTTTATACCCCGCCTAACGGGGCAGCAACGACTGTATATGCAGATAAAGCCCTGCCGAGCCTACCCAAGTTGATGTCTGCAAACGGGTATCAGACAGCCACATTCCATACGAATGATGTTCGTTTCTGGAATCGGGATCAGCTATACCTGGCACTTGGATTCGACCAATATTATGATTTCGATTATTTCGGCACACAGGACTCCATCGCCTTTTCGGCTTCGGATGAGGTTCTGTATTCCAAAACACTGGATAAGCTGGAATCCATGCAGTCTTCGGGTGATCCCTTCTATGCCCATATCATCTCCATGTCAGCCCACCACCCGTACACTCTGCCTGATAACAAGGTCAAGCTGACGCTGCCTGAGCGTTACAAAGATACGTTGCCCGGCGATTATCTGATATCCCAGCATTATGCTGATCAGGCGGTTGGACAGTTGATTGCGGGATTGAAGGAACGGGGATTATGGGAAAATAGTCTGTTCGTCTTGTATGGGGATCACCTCGGGCTTCCCATCTATTCACTGGACCGGGATGACGAAGTTCTTATGAAAGAGTTGTATGGTCGGGAATATACATCGGCAGATATGATTAACATTCCACTCATTATCTCGGCTCCGGGCGTTACCCCGGGCATACAACTGGAACAGATCGGAGGCCAAGTGGACATTCTGCCAACGATTGCTGGACTCACCGGAGTATCGTTAGATGACCAATTACACTTTGGACAGGATCTGCTGCATGAAGGCGGGAATCTGCTACCTGAACGCTATTACCTTCCTTCCGGGTCGGTGTTGAACGATGCTTCTCTCTTCATTCCAGCGACCGGATATGGTGACGGAACGCATTATTCCCTAGCTGATGCGGGCAGGCAGGATGCAAGACAGCAACTGACGGACGCCCCTTCAGAAGAGACGCCGGAGAATCCGGGAGGAAAGGGATCTCCAACTATAGCCAGCTCCAATAAAAGTGAGGTTTCCTCTTCGCGGTTTATTACGAAGGAACAATATGATCGGGCATTGGCTCTTGCACACTTGTCCAACAGTTATTTAAGCCAGTTACCGGACCGAAAGGACACGAACTGATTTTATTTTTATATATTCTAAAAAGAGCTTTATAGCGAATCAACAAGTACTGATGATTCTTCAAGATGATACACCTATAACGCACATGATCAATCCTGCGAGGATGGACATGTGCGTTATTTGAATCTCACGCAATCGGCGTTCTTTTCCGTTTCGAAGGCTATAAGAGATGATCGATCAATATTGTTTGAAATAATTCAGTAGTTCTGATTGAAAATTTTGTATAGTAAAACTAAGCTCACGATTTTTATGAACAATTAGACCATGCGTAAAACTTATTTTAGAATTAAAAGGAAGAATGTTTAGGCCACCCGTCTTTAGTTCGTTCCTAATCGCTATTTCAGGGACCAAGACAAAACCTTTACCGCAGCATACAAGTTGCTTGATCATCTCAAGACTTGATAGCTCTAACGCCTCTTTAACCACAACCCCCTGATTCTTTAAAACATCAATAGCAGTCGTATGATATAGACAAGACGTGCCACTGCTGATAAAAACCTCTTCGTTTAGAATCTGCACACCTGCACTTTCTACTTTCCGAGCCAAATCCTCAGATGCAGCAAAAACAATGGTCTCTTCCATAATCGGATAAAAGAGAATGTCATGTCGCTCGGGGTTCTGCGGAACAATGCCAAAATCCAGCGCATAATCCAGCACACCTTTCAGAATATCTTGATGCGTCCCTTGTTCAATCCGCAAATTTACGCTCGGAAAGTTTCTCGTATATTCCTGTACAAATGGAAGCATCCGTGTAAGAAAAAAGGATTCCTGTAATCTAATATTTATTGTTCCGCACGGTTGATTCATTTCGTTCATACTTTCTTTAAGAGATTCACTTAAGCGGGCATACTGATACGCATATTTGGAAAATACTTTTCCAGCTTCCGTAGGTTCTACCCCTCGTGGAAATCGATGGAACAGTTTCTGTCCGCAGATCTTCTCCAGCTGTTGAATATGAGTTGTTACTGTGGACTGGACATAACCTAAGCGCTCCCCAGCTCGACTGAAACTCTTCTCTTCAAGCAACGCAATAAATGCCTGAAAAAAACGACCCTCTAAGGAATTTATCACATCTTTCACCCTTTGTATTTTAATTTGAAATAGCTAGTATGCAATCTATTCGTTAGTCACATAAACATTTCAATTATACAATAAAATCATCACCAGTTTTACTAGTACCACCGCAATAGAAACATAACGCTTTGAACTTGAGAAAACGGAGAGGAATTGTATTGGACTCTTAATCAATCCAGGAGGAGATGTAAAAATGAAGATTAGTTATCAGCAACAGCAGGTTGAAGATGTCGACGTTTTTTACCGCGAAGCTGGTCCTAAAGATGGTCAAGTTATTTTACTATTACACGGGTTCCCATCCTCTAGTCATATGTTTCGTGATCTAATTCCCAAACTGGCAGAGCAGTACCGTGTCATAGCGCCTGATCTTGCCGGGTTCGGTCTCACAACGACTCCACCGCGTAGTCAATTTGACTTCACATTTGACAACCTGTTCCGAGTTATTGAAGGTTTTACTGAAGCATTAGCTCTCAAAAAGTATGTATTGTATGTGTTTGATTATGGGGCACCTGTTGGTTATCGTTTGGCAGTGGCTCACCCGGAACAAGTTCAAGCCATTATTAGTCAGAATGGTAACGCATATATCGAAGGATTTAGTGACGCATGGGAATCCTGGGAGACTTATTGGCACTCTCCAACACCTGAAAATCGTGAGGCATGTCGTGATTCTTTGACCCCCGAAACTATCCGGAACTTTCAGTATCTTCATGGCACTGATCCCAGCGCTGTTTCACCAGACGGATATTCACTGGACATTGCCTACATGTCGCGCCCGGAAGCTGAAGAAATCCAACTGGATTTGATCCTCGATTATAGAACAAATTTGGATCGTTATCCTGACTTTCAGGCCTATTTCCGCAATTATCAACCTCATCTTCTAGCTGTATGGGGTAAAAATGATCCTGCCTTTCTTCCTGCTGGAGCTGGAGCTTATAAGCGCGATATCCCATCTGCAGAAGTGCATTTACTTGATACTGGGCATTTTGCTCTCGAAACACATGTTACAGAGATCCATGAGCTCATTGACCAATTCTTAAAAAATTTATTTTAAAACAAACTTAAATTGGCTCAATCTCAACCTTGAACTAATGAAATAGAAAAAGCCCGTAGAAAGCAGGTCCAAAAATGGCCTGTTCTACGGGCTTTTGTATTACTGTCATCATTCGTCATGGTACTTGCAACGTTGTTCCATTCTGCTCCCGTTTACAACGGCAATAACGCAACGGTCTCGCGAGCAGTCAATTGCTCTACCATGGCAAGCCATTCCTGCGGTTTGTTTGGTAACACTGCATAATATCGATTCAGGAAATCAGCCACCAGGCTGGCTGGCAGTTCACCGAGTGACTCATCGCCTGGCATGAAGCACAGATCCAGTCCGCCAACCGCTTCACCGTCACCTTGCCAAGATGGATGAACATACGGAAAGTCCAGACGCTGGTACCCCAGATGGGATAGCACTTCACGACGTACATACGGGTCCATTGGCTTGATGCCACCGAACTCGTGATCCTGACTCAGATAAGGATTATAGATTTCGGCAAACATGCCGAACAATTCTTTTCCATTTACCGCAGCCAGCTTCTGCAGATCACGCTTACGGTGATTCGCCAGGAAACTGCCGATCCCCAGACCTTCGCGCCCAATAATCGTGAAGTCCGTCATGGCGACGTTCCAGTCCTCGTAATAACGGTACTCTGTCGCCCCAACAACTTGTCCTTCATGTACAGCCACGAACACCCGAATACCCGGATCTTCCAACGGTTCTGCCCACAGGGGGAAGTCCAGCACTTCTTCCCGCGGGAAAATCTCCTGCATCAGCTTGTGCATTTGGGCAAATAGTGGATCTTGAATGGATGTAATACGCGTGAATTCCATGGATAAATGCCTCCTCGATCGATGATATATTTCATTGGATATTTCTTTATTTGAATGGATTCCGCCACTCCATCAGGGCAGCATAGTTGCAGGACTCCTCATCATCCAGATAGTCTGCAGTTACTCCTACCGGCATGCGGCCACAACGAAGCAGGAACGATATCACCGGATCACGCTTCTCTCCCGCAGCCACCTGGTCCACATATTCCTGCGCAGACAGCTGGTCTGCAACCAGATGATAACCCGGCATTCTACCCGCACCTAGTAACCGATCCATCCCCTGTGCAATGACAAGATGGTACATCGCCTGCATCATAAGCTGAGCCAGTCCCCACTTGCGGTACTTTGGACGAACACAGAGATCGACAATATACAGCGTGTTGCCATCCGGCTGGTGGTTACGAATATAGCCGTCATCCGTTACTTCGGCCCAGGTATGACTTACTGGATGTGCAGAGTCCCATTGCATCCGTAAGGAAGTCATCGATCCGGCTAGTTCTCCATCTACTTCAATACAGACCGCGCCCTCTGGATAATGCCCTACATGGCTGTTGAGCTGCTCGTGACTCCAGAGCAGCTCTTCCGGATAAGGTGGAGGGAAACTCTCTGCCTGAATACGAATGAGTTCCTCAAAGTCGGCTGTAACATAATTGCGGACGACGGCCTTTACCCTTTTGCCACTTCGCTCCGGGTCGGTGATCAGCATTTCTTTGGTATACATGTTGCCGGGTCGCCCCTTTCCACTGACAAATGAATTTCCTGCTCTGCTCTGTTCCATTCGGTTATAAACGTTGCTGCCTACTCCCAATCGGTATATAGATCAGTACGGCGGTCACGCCAGGTCGTTACCGATCCACGTTCGCGCACCTCATACAATAAGTCCAGATCCAGATCGGCCGTTACAATCATATCGTTGTTAATTTCACCCTCGGCCAGAATGCCACGTGGCGGGAACGGGATATCATTCGGCGTAATGATCGCTGCCTGTCCATAGTTGGCACGCATGAAATCAACGGTCGGCAGATTACCCACCGTTCCGGTTAACACAACATACACCTGATTCTCTACCGCGCGGGCATGACTCGTATAGCGTACACGATAGAAACCATGGCGATCATCCGTACAGGAAGGACAGAAGATCACATCTGCACCTTTGGCTTTAGCCATCCGCACAATCTCCGGGAATTCAATATCGTAACAGGTCAGCATTGCAATGCGGCCTTTATCCGTGTCAAATACTTCAAGTCCATTCCCCGGAGCCATATTCCATTCTTGGACTTCGGTTGGTGTAATGTGAATCTTGTCCTGGCGCGCGATGCGACCATCCGGGTAGAACATGTGGGCTGTATTGTACAGCTTCCCTTCACGGCGAATGACGTGGGTTCCCCCGATGAGGTGCATGCCGTACTTGGCAGCAAGTGATGTGAATAGTTGTTCATATTGCTTCGTAAAGTTCGGCAGATCCTCAATCGTCAGTGCATTGCCTTGTTCGTCTCCAATGGACATTAATTGCGTTGTGAAAAATTCCGGGAACAGTACGAATTCAGTTCCGTATTCGCTCACTGTCCGTATGTAATGCTCAGCCTGAGCGGCGAACTGCTCAAATGAGCTGATTGTGTGCAATTGGTATTGTACAGCGGATACCCGCAGTTTCATTTTCCTACACCTCCACCATGATTATGCTTCCATTGTAACAACGATCCAGGGTCAACAAAAGAGTATTTACACGGAGCACTACAATGACAGAACCACCTTCCGATCGCTTCCTTACTCGCCTAGCATCGACTGCGTGAATCCGATCCACTCTCTCGTTGCAAAAGACAGATAGCGGTCTTTCCGCCAGATCATGCCGAGTTGCCATGGAATCACAGGCTCCGTTACGGGGATGATGCTCACACGCATATGATCCACCTCACGACAGATGGTCTCCGGTAGCAAGGCTACCCCCAGATTGGCGGCAACCATCGCACTGAGCAGATCCCACTGAGAACTCTCATACACCACCCGGGGTTGGAACCCGGCCTCCTGACAGGCCGCAATAATCCGGTCATGCAACGCAAAATCCTCCCGAAACAATACAAAGGCGTCGTTTTCCAGTTCATGCAACGCAACCGATTCTTTCTCCGCAAGTGGATGTGAAGGGTGCACGAGCAGGTTCAGCTTCTCTTTGACAAAGACAAAATGATCCAAAAGCTCATCCACGGTTGGCAGTACTGCAACGCCAATATCCAGTGCACCGCTGATCACATCGGCCTCCACTTTTTTGGCCCCATCCTCAAATAGCTGAATAGTCACCTGCGGGTAAGCTTTGTGGAATTCGCCAATGATCATGGGAAAAAAGCTGGACCCTACCATCGGCGGCAAGCCGATTCGTAGATGGCCTTTCTTCAAGTTCATCAGGTCATCCAGCTCGGATGACAGATTGCGGAACGATTTTTCAATCTCCAGTGCCTGCCGAAAAAACACATGACCTGCATCCGTTAGTTCCACTTTCTTACCATAACGATCCAACAACGTGATACCCAATTCCTCTTCAAGACTCTTGACGGTCTTGCTGATGGTGGGCTGGGTGATATATAGCACTTCAGCGGCTTTTGTGAAGCTCTGTTGCCTGGCGACTTCCAGAAAATATTGCAAATGGCGGATATCCATCGGTTGATCCCCACCTCTCATAGATAAATGGAATAGTAAACATTCTTAATATGCATTTTACTCATGAAAGAATGCCATGTAAAATTTGTGATATCAAGTGAATCATTTTCATAATTACTCAAACGATTACGTTGATTATACAAGGAGGGATTAAAGTGAAAAAATGGGGCCTTGGTATTGCACAGGTTGCGCTCTTAATGGTTTTTTCACTGATTATGGACCTGTTGGCCCGTACTCTCCATCTTCCTGTACCGGGTTCGATACTCGGTATGGTCGTGCTATTCATTCTGCTTCAGACCCGTGTCGTGAAGCTGCGCTGGATTGAAGTTGGAGCTGCCTGGCTACTCGGTGAACTATTGTTATTTTTTATTCCGTCAGCCGTTGGCATTATGAACTATATGCCCATGCTGGAGCATGACGGTCTGCAGATTTTATTCATCGTACTGCTTAGTACATTTCTGGTCATGTCCTGTACAGGACTGGTGGCTACACGAATTGCGAAACGAAAGGAGCGTCACACCGGATGATTGGATTCCTCTGCCTGTTGTTAACCGTCGGTATATACGGAGTTGCCAAACGAATGTATCGCAATCTGCCAAAAGTTTATCTGTCTCCGCTGCTCATTACGCCACTGCTTGTCGTAGGCATACTGCTCGCAACGGGAACGGATTATACCACGTATAGCAGCGGCGGCAAATGGCTGAGCCTCCTGCTTCAACCGGCCACCGTGGCTTTTGCCGTACCGCTGTATACCTTTTTCCATGTGCTCAAAAAACATATTTCCGAGATCGTCTTCAGTGTCATGACCGGCTCGGTCGTTGCCGTGCTTTCTTCTGCCCTGCTCGCCAAATGGTTGCAACTGGATTCAGGGCTGATCCATAGCTTGATCCCGCGCTCCATTACAACGCCAATTGCCATGAACGTATCAGCAACCATCGGGGGAATTCCGGCAGTTACAGCGGTTTTTGTCATAATGACCGGTCTGCTCGGAGTAATTATGGGTCCTACTATTGTTAAGATGCTGCACATCGATGGCGAGATTGCACGAGGCACGCTGTTTGGAACCGGTGCCCATGGCACAGGGACATCCAAAGCATTTGAACTGAGTTCCTTGACAGGTACCATCTCCAGTATCTCCATGGTGCTGGCCGCATTGTTCACTTTAGCCGTTGCACCCATCCTTTCCAAACTTATTTTCCCATAATAGATGGAATAATCCCACTTATTTGAAATATTATTGTTGTATTAAAGCCCTTTCTTCCTTACAATAAGGACAGGTTTTTAATTGTGAATATTGCGGGGGAGATGCGATGAAAAGAACCGGAATGAAGAGATCTCTGGACCGTCTTGGACGAATTGTCCTTCCCAAAGAAATGCGGGATACGATGGAAATCCATATCGGCGATCCGCTTGAGTTTTTCATTGAAGGGAAAGAGCTGATTTTAAGAAAGTACAAATCAACATTATGTATTTTTTGTGGTGATGTAGATACGGAAATGTATTTCAAAGAACAATTCATCTGCCGGGCTTGTGCAATTCAATTAAAACACCCGGATGACTCTCCCGACTGGTTCGTACCTCAGAACAAACAGGCTCCTGCACCCGTGGAGCGTCCTGCTACCAAATCCGCCTCAGTCTCATCTCCCGCTAGGGAAGAAGGGACCACTGCTGACAACCAAGAATACCCGGACCTGCGACCCAAGACGGCACGCATGCTGCAACAGATGAAAGAAATTGTTGAACAGAATCCCGGTTTGGCTCAACAGCAAATTGCGGAAAAGCTTGGCATTAGCCAAGGACGCGTCTCTCAATTAAAAAAGTTACTATAATAAGAATGGTATTCGATCATTTATAGTTCAGGAGACCTTCCGATTCAGGAAGTCCCGCTGCAAGAGAACCCGTTGTTTTTCGTGGGTTCTTCTTTTTTTATGCTCATCTGCAGCGGCCATCTCATGATATCGTTTCAGATCTTCTATTCATTTTCCTTTACATCTGAATGGCATCCATATCTCCTTCTTCTTCCTCTTCCAATCTGCGCATGCCCACAACCAGGACAATCATGTTAGCTACCAACAACACAGCCGGGAACGGAACAGCATCATATTGTGCATAGATCAGATGACTTCCCACAGCTCCAATCAGAATGAATGTCAGTATGCCAGAAGCCAGGATGCGAGTACGTGGAATCAGCAGCCCCACTGCACTGAGCAACTCGGCAGCACCAAGCAGATACATGGTCCATGTTGGATAAGAGAAACTTTCGAAGGTCTGAATCATCATGTCTGCTCCACTGATCTTGTTAAACCCTGTCATGACGAATACACCTGCTAGCACAACCAGAAAAATATAACCCAAAATCTTGTTCATATGTATATCCTCCTATAGCGAATTGAATGTTCCCACTATGTAATGATTATTTTGGCGATAAATAGTAAAAAAAGAATCTATGTAAAAGTTCCCCGAAGGTAACTCTGTTTTCATCTATTTAGCTAAGTTCACTTTCGAAATAGTACATGTGTATATTATGCATATTATTTATCACTAACTTACTTTTATGAAGTTAGTATACAATGATAAGATAATTTCTTCAAGTAATTTTTCACTGTATGATGTATAATACATACAAAAGGTATGTTACAGTATATTTTGTAGTGACCGTCATTAAACTGAATGTTCTACCAATCTTAGCGCGGCAGAAACCATGTCTTTCATATACATCAGCGAAAAAAATGATCTTGAATCGAGGTGAATACGTTGAAGCTTAAAAAAGTAAAAGCACCAAGTCCCTGTATGATCACTCAGGCCATAGACATTATAGGCAAGAAGTGGGTACTGTTAATTATGTACCAACTGTTGTCCGGACCGAAGCGGTTTACGGAGCTTGAAGCAGAGATGGCCATCAGTGGACGACTTTTATCGGAGCGATTGAAGGAAATGGAGACAGAAGGTATCGTAACCCGGCATATGTTTCCCGAGATTCCTCCTCGTGTAGAGTATGAGTTAACACCCAAAGGCAGAGCCATTGAGCCTGTCATTGATCAGATCTACAGCTGGTCTTCCGACTGGTTGAAACAGCAGAAATCCGAGTAATATGGACTCCTTTACCATTTATTTCCACTCAACACAAATACGCCTGAATCAGGTTGATCTGCGGATCAATCCCCGATTCAGGCGTATTTATATTTTTAATGAGAGAGATGCTTTGAAGGCTGAAGCTGTACCGGCAGGCCGGAATCTGCAGATACCAGCGCAGCCGTCGTAATCTCCTGTGTACGACAGGCATCCGCATAATCGGACAGAATTCGTGAACGGTCTCCCGTACGCAGGGCGTGAATGAACGCTTCATTTTCACGCTCATATGGATTATGTCCTGCCGGAATCTCCAGTCCTGCCATCGCATGTGTTGCAGCACTTGGCAGAAGCAAACGTTCCGGCGTCCAATCCCACACCCCTGCATCCGTGTAGAACTGCAGCCCTGCACCGCCCTCTCCGTCTGGCAACAGACAGGTATTGGCGATGCTTGCAATCGCTCCACTTTCCAGCTTGAGCGTCACATTCGCTACATCGGCAACAGTAACATGCTCATGCTTCTCATGCATGCTTCGCTGAGCTGCTACGGCGTACACCTCCGTAACTTCTCCTGCACAATACCGAAGCAAGTCTACGATATGTGTGGTCTGCTCCACGAATTGCCCACCTGAACCATCCTGGCGCCGCCACCATGCAACTCCTGGCATTCCGCCCATCCAGCGGCCAAGTGCCATGCCAACCGTCTGTTCTTTCATGGCCTGTTGCAATACTTGAGCAGCCTCCTGATAACGGAAATGGTAGCCGACTGAGGTTAACAAGCCGCTCTTCTGTACCTGAGCGAGCACCTGACGCGGAACGTCCATTCCAGTACTCAGCGGTTTCTCGACCAGGAATGGAATTCCGCGACGATTCAATTCCGACTCAATCGATCCGTGAGACATCGGAGGCACACAGATATACACCGCATCCAGCTTCTCACCATCCAGCATATGTTCAAGTTCACCGTAACCAACAGCATCATAGACGGAGGCCATAGCCTCTGCCTTTTCCAACGTTGTTCCACAGACACTCGCAACACGAACACCTTCCATTCGTGCGAGAATATCTGCATGTACCTTACTGAACCAGCCTGTTCCAATGATTCCGATCTGTAATGTCATGGATGTAATCCCCTCTCTGTGTTACACGCTTACATGTTCCATTCGACTTTCAGTTGCGAAATCCTGCCTCAGATTTTGCCGGATGCTTCCAACAACAGCTGATCCAGTTCCTGTGTATGCATAACCACTTGCTCTTCAGACCAGTTCAAATGCCCGGCCATATAGGAGATAACCGCTGCCTTATAACGACGGACCTCATCAATACGGAAAAATAGATCTCCTGTTCTTCGTACCAAAAAGTCAGACGGGGTTACTGCCATCTCTTCTTCGATCGCATAACGTAACATCAGCAGTAGCTCCTGTGATAGGCCATGAAGCTCGGCCTTGGTGTGTGGATCAGGCATTCGCTCATACAGGGCCTCCACATTGGAACCATACGTGCGGACCAGCCGCTCCGCAGCAGGTCGAGTAAGCCCCAAGGCAACACCATCCTTGATCTTGCGCTCCGCATACGATGCGAATCCAGCCGAACCTCCTACGTCCCCGCCGGATATGGGCATCTTCTTCGTTACGCAAGGACCTATGGATTGTCCGTGCTCCTGCTCCATCTGGCGCGCGACCAGATTAACGACCATCTCGGCCATTTTACGGTATCCGGTTAATTTGCCCCCGGCAATGGTAATCAGATCGGAATCGGATACCCAGACTTCGTCCTTACGTGAAATTTCGGAAGGATTCTTGCCTTCCTCATGAATTAATGGACGTACACCCGCCCATCCGGATTCCACATCCTCGATACCAATCTGTACATCCGGAAACATGCCATTGACTGCATCAATCACATAATCGCGGTCCGAGTCGGAGATTAGCGGATGTGCAGGATCGTCCTGATATACGGTGTCGGTTGTCCCCACATAGGTTTTGCCATCACGAGGGACAGCAAATACCATTCGACCATCTGGCGTATCAAAATAAACCGCCTGTCTTAGCGGAAACCGTTCACCATCGAAAACCAAATGAATACCTTTGGTCATCTGTAGCGTTTTCCCCTGGCGTGAACCATCCAATTCCCGCAGCCCATCCACCCAGGGACCGGAAGCGTTGATCACCTTGCTTGCTTTCAGCGTATAGGTCTGACCATCGATCTGATCCACGGCAAGAATACCTGTAATCTTGCCATTCTCCTTCAGGAAACCTGTTGCCTTCACATAGTTCACTGCCTGTGCCCCACGTTTGACAGCTTCTTTCATGACTTCAATGGTGAGCCTGGCATCGTCTGTCCGGTACTCCACATAGAGTCCACCACCCAACAATCCCTGTTTGCGCAGCAAAGGTTCACTATCCGACACTGCACCGGCATTCAGCATTTGGCGTCGTTCACTGCGCTTCACCCCGGCGAGCCGATCATATACCATCAGACCAATGGATGTGCTGAAGCGGCCGAACGTACCTGCCGTGTAGATTGGTAGCAACATCGGTTCCGGTGTTGTCACATGCGGCCCATTCTCGTACACTACAGCCCGCTCCCGTCCTACCTCCGAAACCATTTTCACTTCATATTGCTTCAAATAACGCAAACCGCCATGGACCAATTTGGTCGAACGACTGGATGTTCCTGCTGCAAAATCCTGCATTTCTACAAGCGCTGTCTTCAATCCACGGGAAGCCGCATCCAATGCAATCCCTGCACCTGTAATCCCGCCGCCAATAATCAATATGTCAAAATGTGCATTCGCCATTCTTTCCAAATATTCGGTCCGGTGTGCTGACGAGAACGTTTCTGCCATCCTTGAACCCCCTATTGATTCCCTTGATGTATCCGCAAAAAAACAAAAAAAAGGACCACGTCATTCGCTCAGCAATTGCTGAGCGGCACGTGGTCCCTCCCGATCTCCAGACATCATTTTTTAACTTGTGCCTTTATCCTATCACAGATTTTTGACGGCGTGAAGTCCTGAAATGACACATTATTCAAAAAAAATTCAAAAAGTCGTTCTGCCAAAGGATGGAATTTCAAATGAATCCACTAACCTTAACTTTTTCCTTATAGTGGGCATATGGTTTCGCTTCCCCAGGAAGAATTCCCCTGTAAATCATGCATCATTTTCCACCAGTAAATATCATTTATAACATAAGTTTAGTGATAAAGTACAAATGCCCACATCGAGAGAATTGCAGATTAATCATATATCTTTTATTTGAAGGCCATCGCTGCGTTCACTGCACACTTCCAGCCTGCATACAGTTCTGTCCGTTGTTCCTCAGCCATAACAGGATGGAAGACACGCTCGGTATTCTCATGATCGGTCAATTCATCCGCGTTCGTCCAATACCCCACCGCCAGACCTGCCAGATAAGCCGCACCCAATGCAGTTGTTTCATTCACTGTAGGGCGTTCGACGGGAATGCCCAGAATATCACTCTGGAATTGCATCAGGAAATCATTGGCCGCCGCGCCGCCATCGACACGCAGAGCATGCACGGGTATACCCGAGTCGGATTCCATCGCCTCCAGTACATCTTTCGTCTGATACGCCAATGCCTCCAGTGTAGCACGGATAAAGTGTTCCTTCGTCGTGCCCCGGGTCAGGCCGAACACCGCACCCTTAACCTCACTATCCCAATACGGACTGCCCAGTCCCACAAATGCAGGTACCATATAAACGCCGTCTGTCGAAGGCACACGTGAGGCGTAGTCCTCACTATCTTTTGAAGAGCGAAGCATTCTTAAACCGTCACGCAGCCACTGAACCGCTGAGCCTGCAACAAAAATACTGCCTTCAAGCGCATACTCAACCTTGCCATTCATCCCCCAGGCAATGGTCGTAATTAGTCCGTGATCCGATTGTACCGGGTTCTCTCCCGTATTCATGAGCATGAAACATCCGGTACCATATGTATTTTTCATACTGCCCTTGGTATAACAGCCCTGACCAAACATCGCTGCCTGTTGATCTCCTGCTGCCCCCGCAATCGGAATCCGATGACCGAAGAAATGATAGTCTGTTGTGTGTGCATACACCTCGGATGAACCTCGCACCTCTGGCAGCATGACCTTAGGAATGTCGAGAATACCCAACAATTCGTCATCCCATTGCAGATCATAGATGTTATACATCAGGGTACGTGAGGCATTGGATATATCCGTGACGTGTGTACCCCCGCTTAGTTTCCAGATCAGCCAGCTCTCAATCGTGCCAAACAACAGTTCACCCTTCTCTGCCCGCTCTCGGGCACCAGGGACATGATCCAGAACCCATTTGACCTTCGTTCCCGAGAAGTAGGGATCGATCAATAATCCTGTTTTGCGGCGAAAAAGGTCCCCGAGTCCCTGCGTCTTCAATTCTTCACAGATGTCTGCGGTCTGTCTGGACTGCCATACCACCGCATTATAGATGGGTCTGCCTGTTTCTTTGTCCCATACCACAACGGTCTCCCGCTGATTCGTAATTCCAATTCCGGCAATCTGGACGGGTTTGATCCCGCTCTCTGCCAGACATGAAGCCATTACGGCAAGAATGGAACTCCAGATTTCGTTGGCATTCTGCTCTACCCAGCCCGGCTTGGGGAAATATTGGGGAAATTCCTGCTGAGCAATGTGCACAATCTCTCCGCCGTGGTTAAACAAAATGGCCCGGGAGCTAGTCGTTCCTTGATCCAGAGCCAATATATATTTTTCCATACAGACAACCTCCTGTTGTGGGTTCTTTTTAAGGTGTAAGCGATTTCTCAAAATGTCGGATCAGCTCTGTGTTGGAAGTGGTCACTGCCGTTGCTCCGACGCCAAGCGCAAGTTCAACCTCTTCCGGTGAGCGGATCAGTCCCCCCGCAATAATGGGGATACCTGTACGCACAGATACTTCAGCAATAATATGCGGAATGACGCCAGGTAGTACTTCAATATAATCCGGTTGGGTTTTGGCCAGCAACAGATAACTTTTCTCCAGAGCATGGGTGTCCAGCAGAAAAATACGTTGTATGGCTGTAATGCCCTTCTGCTTCGCCTTCTGGATTACACTTGCCCTTGTAGAGATCAGTCCTGCTGGGCGAATGTGCTGACACAGATACTCTGCCGCATACTCATCGTTTTTCAATCCCTGTACCAGATCTGCATGCAAAAGTATCTTTTTGTCATACCGCCGCGCCTCGTCCATTACACTCTGAAGCTGTGCAATATGAGTTTCCAGCATCACCCCATAAGTATAAGGGCCTTCAATGATCGCCTCAAACTGCTTCATGCTTTTCGCAGCCGGCAACATACGTTGTCCCTCAAATGGCACCTTGGTTCCTCCCGCATTCATCAGATGCCTATATTGTATAATCCATGCCGTGCGAACGGCAAGCCATTCCGTGAATCAGGAAGATCTGAACGCTATGTTGTTATCCATACCAAAAAGCCGTTACTGCACTTCTCCATAACGGAGAGTACAACAACGGCTAATCAGCTAATCGCATACATCTATATAATGATTAAGCCTGCGCATGCGGAAGCAACGTCTCTGCCCCAGCCCAGCCATCACTTTCTGCCAAGTGACCGGAACGATTCACTTTCGTTTGCAGATACTTCTCGTTAAAAGCAGAACGATCTCCCCATAATGGCACACGTCCACCCACATTCAATCCCGCTTCCTGCAAGGCAGCCAGCTTCCGTGGATTGTTGGTGATCAGTGTAACCGGAGCAGAGCGAAGCGCACGCAATACGGCAATCGCATCGTCATAATTGCGGGCATCGTCTGTGAATCCGAGCTGCAAGTTCGCATCTACCGTATCCAGACCTTCTTCTTGCAAAATGTACGCCATCGCTTTGCTGAACAGACCGATGCCACGTCCTTCATGGTTGGCAAGGTAGAACAGTGCACCCGCTCCGTGAGCAGCGATCATTTTCATGGATTGCTCCAATTGGAAGCCGCAATCACAACGTTTGCTGCCAAAGATGTCGCCTGTATGACAGATACTATGCATCCGGATCAGCGCTTCTTGTGCGTCGGCAAAGTCACCATACACCAGAACACTGGATTGTTGACGCTCTGCCAGCTCAGCCTCAGCAAGGGATTCAATCAACTCCCCGCTCTCCATCGCTTTGTCTGACTTCATCCAGCTGTACCACTGGAATGTCTTGGTCTCTCCATCAAGGTTTACCGGGAGCTTAATCGGCCCTACGAGGTATATAAACTCTTTTCCACTCGGAAAAGTCTGGATTTTGGGGGCAAGCAGTTGAATAATATGTGAATTGATCATTGTCGTTCCTCCTGTTTAGGCCAACTTGTGTATTGATTGATTCGCATCCTGAGCAAAAATGGATCACTTGGATATTATATAGTACGTATCTATATTATTCTCATTATCATTAGTTACTTTATGTAAGTTAGTTTAAAATAAAAATTATAAAGTGTCAAGTAACTTTTATTTTTAAAGTAACTACTAAAATTATGTTACGCAACGGACACAAATATGTGTTTCATTTCAGGAATATTGGGTATGAGTTTATAAACTGCTCATACACTAATGTTGTAGTCCAAAGCACTTCATGCCTCGAACTTAACGATGAGGGGGTTATGCACATGATCCGCCGGAAAAGAACATGCTGGACAGCCATATTGATGGTCTGCGTCCTGCTCATAAGCGGATGCTCCATCTGGCCCGGACAGGACGATTCAGCGAACAACAAAAAGGTAACGCTTACATTATGGTACTGGAACCGTTCCATCGATGATAAGTTGATTGCCAGGGCTAAGGAAAAGTTCCCCAATATTGAACTAACAGCTCAGAAAATCGGCGGTGATTTCAAAGCAAAGCTCAAAACAACACTCGCTGCACGCTCAGGTGAACCAGACATTGTGGCATTGAACGACTGGATCATGGAGCTATTCCCCAGTGAGGACCGTTTTTATAATCTGTATGATCTCGGTGCTGGAGATATTGAAGACCAATATCTGCCGTGGAAATGGAAGCAAGGCGTTACGCCAAGTGGACAGATGATCGGGTTCCCGATGGATACGGGACCAACAGCCCTCTTCTACCGAGAAGATCTGTTTAAGGAGGCCGGATTGCCATCTGAACCCGAAGATGTCACACGCCAGATCAACAACTGGGATGCATATGCCGCTGCTGGAGAACAGCTCAAGGAGAAATTCGGAGGCAAGGTATATCTGACCGATAACATTGGAAGCGTTTACAATCAAGTGCTGTCGCAAGGAGCTGAACGTTATTTCCGTCCGGATGGTTCATTCATCGGTATGGATTCTGCTCTGGTTCGAACAAGCTGGGATACATCCATAGCTTTCAAAGAGAAGGGACTGCTTGCCAACGCAGACGGCTGGACACCAGGCTGGAACGCCGCGATGAATAATGGCGAGATCGCCTCGTTCGTAGGTGCTGTCTGGATGAAGCAAGTTCTTCAGGAAGCCGCTCCAGATACATCCGGGAAGTGGCGGGTCGCTCGGGCACCAGGGGGAGATGGCAATAACGGGGGATCATTCCTGTCCATCCTGAAGTCGAGTGAACATCCTCAGGAAGCCTTCGAACTGGTTCGCTGGCTGCAAAGTCCCGAGAATCAGCTGGAGCAATATCAGACATTGAACCTGTTCCCTTCTGCTCCAGGTGTGTTTGATGACCCTGCCATGAAAGAAGAGGAACCTTTCTTTGGCGGACAGGCAACAGGACCAGTATTTGCCGAATCGGCACAGCAAGTGCCGGATGCATTTTTTGGAGAAAGATACCCCTCCGTACACAACATTATTACTCGAAGGCTGAATGATGTCGCAAAGCAAAATGCCGATCCCCAGCAGGTCTGGACGGATACGGTGCACCGCGTCGAGCGGGAATTACAGCGTTAACCTGAAGAACGTGTGGTTTCGTTATCCGCAAAGGAGGAATTCATATGGCTGTAACTGAACCTCGTCTTACTCCCGATCCCGGAAATGCAAGACCTGATCTGGATCGGCAGAAGTCACTGTGGTCCAGGATGTGGGAGCATCGTGCACTTTATGTTGCGATATCGCCGTTTTATATTCTGTTTGCGGTATTTGGCCTGTTCCCGATCGGATTCTCACTCTATCTGGCTTTTCATAAATGGGATGGCATCGGTGTCATGACGTACAACGGGTTCAACAATTTCAAATACATGCTGACTGATGCCGAGTTCTGGCAAGCCGTGGGCAATACGTTCATGATCTGGATCTATTCGACGATTCCGATGCTTTTCTTCGCCCTGATTATTGCCTTTCTGCTGCATGCACCATTTGTGAAGTTCCGCACCCTGTTTCGGGTTGGTTATTTCCTGCCGAACGTCACGTCCATCGTGGCGGTAGCCATCATCTTCGGTGCCTTGTTTGCCAACAATTATGGCTTTCTCAATTATCTGTTGCAGTCGGTCGGATTACCGGTTGTGGAGTGGTTGAATGCACCATGGGGCATCAAAGTCGCAATCTCCTCCATGGTGGTCTGGCGCTGGACTGGATATAACGCCGTC
Source organism: Paenibacillus sp. Z3-2 (assembly GCF_054161325.1). Taxonomy (NCBI): domain Bacteria; kingdom Bacillati; phylum Bacillota; class Bacilli; order Caryophanales; family Paenibacillaceae; genus Paenibacillus; species Paenibacillus sp. Z3-2. The sequence goes on from NZ_CP096397.1 coordinate 6,209,949, forward strand.
ATCTATCTGGCCGGGCTACAGAGTATCCCGCAGACGTTATACGAAGCAGCCAAGATTGATGGCGCATCAGCGATACAGTCCTTTTTTCGAATTACGATTCCGATGCTGCGTCCTGTGATCCTGTTTACGGTCATTACATCAACGATTGGCGGTATGCAGCTATTCACCGAGCCGCAAGTATTGGTAGGCAATGATGGTGGCGCGGGTGCAGCAGGCATGACGATTGTACTGTACCTCTACCGTGAATCCTTCATTAACAATTACTTTGGATATGGTGCTGCTGTTGGCTGGGGTATGTTCCTCATTATCGCCCTGTTCTCGATTGTGAACTGGAAGCTTGTTCAAGGCAAATCATCCTGATGTGATAAGGGGGAGCGCACATGGCGACCAAACACCTCAAATCGCTGGTGTTGTATACCGGTCTTATCGGGGGCATGCTCATATCCATGTTCCCGTTCTATTGGCTGATTGTAATGTCTACCCGGACAACGTCCGATATCTACAAGTTCCCGCCCCAGCTCTGGTTCGGGGGTGAACTGTGGAATAATATCACGCGGGTGATGCAGCAGATTGATTTCTGGGGGGCTTTTCTGAATACGTTGTTTGTGTCAGGCCTCGTAACGATTTTGGTGCTGTTTTTTGACTCGCTGGCGGGGTTTGCGTTTGCGAAGTTTGATTTTCCCGGCAAAAAGTGGCTCTTCATCCTGCTGCTCGCCACCATGATGGTTCCTTCCCAGCTGTCGCTGGTGCCGTCCTTCGTGCTGATGGCTACGTTCGGCTGGGTCGGTTCCTTCAAAGCCCTTATTATTCCGGGCATGGTGAACGCCTTCGGCATCTTCTGGATTCGCCAGTATGCCACGGAGTCGATTCCGAATGATCTGCTGGATGCAGGACGCATTGACGGCTGTAATTTCTTCCGACTCTATTGGAACGTGGCGCTGCCCATTCTGCGACCTGCCTTTGCTTTCCTCGGCGCGTTCACCTTTATCGGGGTATGGAATGATTATCTGTGGCCTTTGATCGTCCTGACAGATGAACGTAAGTATACGTTGCAGATTGCGTTGTCTCAATTGAACGGGCTGTATAACACAGACTATGCCATGGTTATCGCGGGTACATTGCTCGCCGTCATTCCGCTTATCGTCATGTTCCTGTTCATCAGTCGCCAGTTTATCTCGGATATTGCCGCAGGAGCAGTGAAGGATTAAGATTCTGGCATTTTGATCCATCCCTCAAGTCTGATATTCTTATCTATAGATAAATACCAGATGCCATATAAGTTGGATGAATAGCGCCACGTGCGCGGAGGGGACAGAAAGGGCCTGAAGAAATGGAATTAAAAGCTTTCCAGAGGAAAGCTACTTCGAAAGCATATGCTTCGCATTTACGCGATCGGAAGGCTTTCTGTACCCGAAGTGTTAACGTGTAACAGCATTCATTTCACTTATATATTCAAGAAAGAGGGATGACAAAATGGCTTCTTCACCCTATATGATCGGCGTAGATATCGGCACGACCTCCACCAAGGCCGTCTTGTTCGAACAGAACGGAACCATTGTGGCTCAAGGCAGTGCCGATTATCCGCTGCACACCCCCACACCTGCGATTGCGGAGCAGGATGCGGAGGATATTTTCAAAGCAGTCATCGAATCCGTTAAACAGGCCACTTCCAAAGCGGGAGTGAAGCCAGAGGATATCCTGTTTGTATCGTTCAGTTCAGCGATGCACAGCATCCTGCCAGTCGATCAACACGGCAAACCGCTGATGCGGGCCATGACATGGGCAGATAATCGCAGTGCGGAGTGGACCGAAGTACTCAAATCGGAGATGAATGGTCACGAAATCTATCTGAGAACAGGCACGCCGATTCATCCGATGTCCCCACTCACCAAGATCATGTGGCTTACCCGAGATCAACCGGAACTATTCAGACAGACACATAAATTCATATCCATGAAAGAATATGTCTTCTATAAATTATTCTCTGAATACGTCATCGACCACTCGATGGCCTCAGCCACCGGACTCATGAATCTGGAGAAACTCAACTGGGATGCAGAAGCGCTTCATGTGGCGGGTGTTACGCCGGAGCATCTATCCCGACTTGTACCGACCACACATTTGCTAAAACAGGGATTGCACCCGGAGTACGCCAAAGAGATGGGCATTGCGGTCACCACACCATTTGTTATCGGGGCCAGTGATGGCGTGCTCTCCAACTTGGGCGTGAATGCCATTGATCCAGGCGTCGTGGCTGTAACCATTGGTACTAGCGGGGCAATTCGTACGGTCGTGGACAAACCGGTGACCGATCCAAAAGGACGTTTCTTCTGTTATGCGCTCACGGAGGATGCATGGGTCATTGGCGGGCCGGTGAATAACGGCGGTGTTATTTTCCGCTGGATTCGGGACGAGTTTGCGGCTTCCGAGGTGGAAACGGCGAAGCGACTTGGCATCGATCCGTATGAAGTGCTCACTCGTGTCGCCGAAAATGTACCTCCGGGTTCGGAAGGTCTTCTGTTCCATCCGTACATGACGGGTGAGCGGGCTCCGCTCTGGAATCCGAACGCACGCGGCTCGTTCTTCGGTCTGACGCTGCATCATAAGAAGGAACATATGATTCGCGCTGCACTTGAGGGTGTATTGTTCAACCTGTACACCGTCATGCTGGCGATTGAAGAAAAGATCGGTCGTCCGAAAAAAATCCAGGCGACTGGCGGCTTCGCCCGCTCTGAGTTGTGGCGTCAGATGATGGCGGATATTTTCGATCAGGATGTCATCATTCCCGAAAGCATTGAAAGCTCCTGCCTCGGCGCAGCTGTACTGGGCTTGTACGCCCTTGGCCGCATCGATTCCCTGAGTGCCGTCTCCGGCATGATCGGATCAACACATCGGCACCAGCCGGACCCTGACAGTGTCCGCGTCTATCGGGAACTGCTGCCGATCTTCATCCGCATCTCCCGCAAATTCGAAGAGGAGTATGCGGATATCGCTGCTTTTCAGAATAAGACGATGCAAGGATAGGAATGGCATGCAAGTACGTTTAAGAAGACCCTCCCGCCATGTTTTGGACATGCGGGAGGGTCCTTTTTCATGTACAGATCTTCATGTACGATTTTTATGTACCCATTTTCTTGCAGAAACTGTGCTATTGGATAGATGAAGCCCTCGTCCTCAGTGCCTTTCAAATTAGCTAAATATGCCACAAAAAAAAGCCAAACAGTTTGAAAGACTGTGGGGCTTCTGCGCTATTACTGATTATACTTGCTGAACGCATTCTGATCGGCCTGTACATTCTCCAGGTACACGATCTGCCCCGCATCATTCACACGCGCAATATCAATGCCTGCTTTGGCATATACCGTTCCGTCCCCCGCTTGTCCGCATACCGCCCAGTTGGTTTGGTAGCTGCCATCAGGCTGTTGCACCCAACCGTCCCACATATGTTTTACGTCTTTATTGTACTCGTAGAAAACCTTCATAAAACCGTCGAATCCTGTTCGGCTGGTGCCGTTAAGCACAATCTGTGCGTCCGGTGTGAAAAGAGATAACAAATCTTCCATGGCACGCTCGTCTGTACGTGAAGCATCAAATAAACGGAAATAGTTGTTCAACATCGTAGTGATACTTGTGGTACTCATTCATATTCCTCCTAGAATAAAAAGCCGTTTTCCAATCTTTCAGTTCGAATATTTTCGAACTAACTGAAAAGAAATGTAACATACTTATACTCCCCGCAAGGTATAGTTCGAAATTTTTCAAACATTGAAAGAGAAAGCCGAATATGCTAACGTCATAGATATGAGAACTCCAACAATACCTATGGCTTCGGAATTCAAGCTGACCACGGTCTGCAATGCATTGGGTGATCCGATCCGCATGAAAATTGTACACTGTCTTGCCAGCTCTGGCGAGAAAAACTGTTCCGCCTTCGAAGTAGACCATATTTCCAAATCCACGTTGTCCCATCACATCAAAATTTTACGTGAAGCTGGCGTGATTCAGCCGCGCATTGAAGGTAAACAGCATTTTTATTCCCTACGAAAGGAAGAACTGAACACGCGTTTTCCAGGACTGGTCGAGATGATCCTGAATACAACCACGGAATACGCACATTAAAGCAGGTCTGAGATGAAGAACCACATTGATCGCAATTCGGATACAGGAGGCTCAACATATGGACAAAAAAGCCGCAAAGATACTGCTGAGCACGTTCTGGGGAGGCGGCGGTTGGAAAACAACTTCCGCACCCTTTTCTGGAGATGAATTTGAGTATGCCAAAAGCAAAGGCGTTATGTTCGACCCACTCACGATCACGCATGATGAGATTATCCAGCGTCTGTACGCCATGCACCAGGATGACTCCTTCAAGGAACGCGTGATTTCGGCCTTTCTACATAGTCTGTCCACCAAAAAAGTTCACCTGCGCAGCGCATTATCGAGCTGGGCTTTAACATCGAATATGCCTTTGCACACCTACGCGGAACGCCCTGCCCTTCACGCTAACACCAGTGCCTGTGGGGATTGCAATTTCCTGCGTTTGCAGTCAGACAAGGAATATTCCAACGTCGACTTGAACGTCCTGAATTTTGAACGGATTAAGTGGGGTGGCGTGCGTCATGGTTGGTTACTCTACTGCCTGATGGATCTGGAATTACTGCTACAGGACAAGGATACAAACTATGAAGTGACACCTGAAGATCAGGCTATCCTTGTAAATCTTCTTGAAGCAGCACAGACAGAAGATCCCAAGGACAGTGCACGTTCACTGGAGAAAAAGTGGAAGGATCTCTTCCCTTCCAGCAAACAGGAGCGGGATGCCCTGCTGGAAATTTGGGCCGCAGCCGGTATACTGGTCCCTGGAGATAAACCGAGAAAAGGCAAGGGTGGCTCCGGTGATTTCGTCTTTGCAGCAACTTGGCAAGGCAATGATGGATATCATATAGAAACAGCCCTCCGTTACTTCGGCAACTATCTTCCTCAAAAGCAATAGAATCCGATTTTTGCTCACCTTGACGTGCGTCTGGTTACAATAATGACATCGACAGATTTCCTGTTTAACTCGTATAATAAGGGGAAATTGGTAGATGGGAGTGAAACAAGCGAGTTTATGGTATACATACTGGCTTTTATAGTGTCTTTTGCTGTCGTGGTTCTGCTTATTCCGCCGCTTGGTCGATTGGCTCACCGGCTCGATTTTGTGGACAAGCCCCGGGAAGATGTGGAGCGTAAGCTGCACAGGCAACCTATCCCGCTCACGGCGAGTTACGCGATATTTACTGGATTTTTCCTGACATACATTGCTCTTACGAAAGAAATCACATGGGAAACGGCCGCTTTAGTTGCTGGCGGTATGCTTCTGCTAACGATTGGTACCGTCGACGACTGGTACAAAACAAAAGGCAAAGATTTTCCTGCCCTGCCCAAGATGCTCGTACAGGTCTCTGCGGCAGTTCTCGTATTTGCTTCGGGCATTGCATTCACCGGATTCGTGAATCCCTTCAACGCGGAATATGTCATGCTCCCGATCTGGCTGCAATTCATTCTCACGATCCTGTGGATCTTCGGGGTGACAACAGTCATCAACTTCTCGGACGGCATGGACGGACTGGCTGGCGGACTATCAGCCATCTCGGCTATTACCCTGTTCATCGTGGCCCTAGCCAAAGGTCAAAGTGATTCCGCACTCATGTCGATCATTCTGGTCGGTGTGACGATCGGTTATCTGAAGTACAACAAAGCTCCTGCCAAAGTGTTCATGGGCGATGCAGGTGCTACGTTCCTCGGTTTCATTCTGGCTGTTATTGCTCTGGATGGTGCATTCAAACAAGCAACCATGTTGTCCATTTTCATTCCGATTCTGGCGCTGGGTGTACCGATCTTCGACAACATCTTTGTTGTTATCAAACGCTTCATTCAAGGCAAAGCGATCTACCAGGCCGATGCAAGTCAAGCCCATTATCGGCTGCTGCGTGCAGGATTGAATCACAAACAGGTTGTTGCTGTGCTCTATCTCGTCAGCACTTGTCTTTGCCTTTCCTCCATTATTTTAATGTTAGTAGAAATGTAAAATGTAATTATCCGCAACGAAAGCGGTCATATCGAATAGGAAAAGGGACGAGCTCAAGATTTCTTGGCTCGTCTCTTTGTTATGCTCCCATGATATTCTACCGAAGGCAGCTACCGTGCGAACTCATTATGTCGTTTGGACTGTCTAGCCGGGAGTTTTCTAACCAGTTCATGCCCAACTGGAACCTTTGCAAAATACCTGTGACTACCCCGACGGCAAAGTTAATCAGGAACAGCTTGCCCACTTCATCTATTCATGGAAGATACTCATGTTTGGTACGGAATGCCCATATGTTAGTCTCAGGCATATCATGCGAAGTGCCGTGAGGGCTTTACATATGAAGTGAAAGCATGAAGCACATGCAGAGAGAATGATACACCATAATACAGTCAAGGTGAGGTGAAGCAGTCATGGAAAAACCTGCGCCATTACCAGGGGTAGATCCCGAATCCAGCCCGATTGAGGACAGTACAGCCCAGTCGCCTGTCCGGTATATTCTCTTCCCTCGCAAAGGGGGCTGGTCCTCCTTTCCCTATCCCGATATTGCTGCGCTGCTGTCGATCGAGGGAGATGTCTATTATGTCAGCAGCCTGAAGCAGACAGAGGATGTACCTGCGGCCATCACCGTCATCTCCCTCCCTGAAGCCGAACAACTACTGTTGGAACCTCGCACCGTAGCAGTGGTCACCCATCCCTACTGGCTAATGGCTACAGCTTCGCTGGAGCCCGAGCTCTGTATCGCCCTGCTCCCTGAGCCTGCTGGAAATGAAGCAGAATCTCCGCTGTGGGAGAGCAGTATTTCCAAACTGGTCGGCATCGCCGATCTGGCGGGTACATCCTCCGAAACACGTTACATGAAGCTGCTATTCCAAGGCGTACGCGCTATCTGGCTGGGCGGCGAAGACCCTTCACCCGCGGGTACGATGCAAAAGGATGATCTTGAAGTCCCTCTTCGGGACTACGAACTGTTCTTCCTGCATGCGCTGCGGCAGATCCTGTCCGGAACGCTGGATAGCGTCACCCTGCTTCAATGCAGTGTACGTGCCGACTTCTACCGCCAGCTCCGGGCCAAGGCAGGGGCCCATGAGACAATATCCTTTTTATTGGCAGCTTATGAGTATCTGCTTGAGGATCCACGAGCCACCACATCACTTCAGGAGGCCTTCACCCACGCGGTTATGAACGGTTGCAGTGATTGTGTAGTCTCTCATTATCGATTCCTGTCTGCCATTCATGCCCGGGCCGGAAAGTTGGAGGATGCCCTGCTGGTATACGGAATCAGTGCAGGCGACGAACAGGAACGGTATCATTATGAACAGCTATGTCGCTGGTTTGAGGCGGGAGAAGATCAACTTGTGCGAGCAGAATTGCTACGTATGAACGATGATTACGGAAACGCCCTGCGTATCCTGGACGAACTTGGCGGAGAAACCGCGAGACATTGGAAATTCCGCATCTACCAGGAGACTGGACGTGTGGAAGAGGCACTGGCTCTGGTGCATGCAGTCGATATTCAGGATGATGCCAGTCGTCGGGATTATCAGCAATTATCCGGAAGTGCGCTGGCACTGCGAGGGGAACGACACGGGGCAGTCCGACATTTCCTTGAGACGGCACTGGAGGATGAAGATGCGTTGGCCCGGATTGTCGAGCTGGAGCTGTTAGATCATGCTGTGCAGCAATTGCTTGGGGAGGTGCCATGATGCTGGACCCGAAGAAGCGTAGACAACAGGTGAATGGGCCGATGGTGCACAGCGATATCCGAACCGAAACGGCGTATACACCAACAGAAACAGTGGATCGGACACATACAGACTCATTGGAAAATGGTGATCACACGCCGGATCATGCGCAACAATCACAAGGCTCCCGAAGCCAAGTGCATCTGTGGACTGACGCACAAGGTCAGTTCGATCAGGATACTGCTGATATAAACGAGGAAACGAGCGTATTCAAAGAGCCTTTCTCCATTCGTCGGGTTCGCAAAAGCAAAGGCAACAAGCTCACCGCCATGCTCCAGGTTCGCAATGAACGCGGCCGATACCTTGAAGAAGTACTGCATGATCTGAGTGAGTTCGTAGACGAGATCGTCATTGTGGACGATGCCAGCACAGACGGAACCCCGGATCTATGCAAAGCCTATCCGAAGGTGGTTCGTCTGGAGGTGCTGGAGAAACCGTTGTTCGCCGAAGAATGGCGACTTCGCAACACCTTGTGGCAAGCAGCGGTGGGCACTTGTCCCGACTGGTTGCTCTCGGTTGACGCGGATGAGTTATACAGTTCAGAGGCCAAGAAAGCCATACGCGCTCTGATTAATCAGGAGTATGCGGACTGGTTTGCATTCCGTTTCTATGATATGTGGGGCGGCCGGACCCACTACCGGGAAGATGACCTTTGGTGTCTGCACAAACGGCATACCGCTTCACTTGTACGGTATATGCCTGGATATCCTTATTTTTATCCACAACAGAATCATCACGTTCCCCGTCTTCCCTTGTCTTGCACCGTATTACCTGGGGTCAGCACGGAACTGAAGGTTCAGCATCTCGGCTGGGCCGGCAGCCTGGAGGATCGGGTTCGTAAATATTTGCGCTACAAACGTATTGATCCGAGCGGTGAGTGGGGTAATCTTGCACATTACGAGTCGATCCTTGATCCGGAACCTCGGCTGCTTCCCTGGAAGGAGGGACAGTGAGATGGGCGTGGTGAGTATTCTGACCCATAGCTTCACCGATGGGTACAATCGGGAATTTGGCCGGGTATTTGGCGGTGGACTGGAGCGCTACATTCTGGATCTGTGCAGTGTCATTCGTGGACTCGGGCACATTCCCGAGGTTCATCAGCTCTCCTATTTTGAAGCGTTTCAGACCCGGACGGAGCAGATCGATGTATTCGGCTATGCCTACGACATGAACGATGTACCCGAAGCCTTCGACCGGATGGCAGCCGCAGCGCGCGGACCTGTGATCTACGCCAGTTGTCTGTGGCAACCCATCACCTATAAACCCGGAAGTCTTGGCATCTGCCACGGCATTAACTGGGATCGTCCCGGACTGCCACTGGAGACCAAACAGCAAATAGCAGAACATATTCAGCTGGCTCTGGATGGACTTGTACGCATTGTGTCTGTGGATTCCCATTTCCAGACCTTTTGCCGGGCCGCATGCACCTATACCGATCCAAGACAGGTTGTCCTGATTCCCAATGCAGTGGATACATCCTATTTCACACCAGCCCCGCCAACGCGCACCTTGGAGCAGGAACGCGAAGACGAATGGCTTGCCGCCTGGAAGACCGATCTGGAGAGTCATGAGGAGAATGCTGATGCAGTTATATCAGGATTAAAAGATGTGAAAGGCAAGGGTAAAACGATTGGTGATGGAGCGGACAGTGGTAAGCATAAGAGAGATAGCGACCGAGAGGATCAGGTTGAAAAGAAAGCTGTGGATGCTCGTGTGACCTCAGCCCGTCCCCTTCGCATTATATATCCGCGCCGCATCAGCATGGAGCGGGGCATTATTCCGATGATGCTGGCAGCAGATAAGCTACTTGGGGCCTTTCCCGATCTAGAGATTGAATTTGCAGGGGAGCTGGTCGAAGGCAGTACGGTCGGAAGAGCCTTTCGTTATTGGCATCGGACTCATCCACATGCAGAGCGAATTAACCAGCGCACGTATGATTTTCGGGATATTCGGGAGGCCTACCATCAGGCAGATATCGCTGTGATTCCAACGGTTTTCTCGGAAGGAACCTCCTATGCCTGTCTGGAAGCGATGAGCTGCGGACTTCCGGTGATTGCGTCCAATGTTGGCGGATTGAATGATCTGATTCAAGACGGGTTTAATGGGCTGCTAGTGCCTCCTGGCGAGCAGGAATTGACTGCAGCACTGGTACGTCTCGTACAGGATCGAGCCGAGCGTGAACGACTCGGGATCTACGCGCGCGAGACCGCACTGTCCTATGATCTTTCCAAGTGGCGGAGCCGGTGGAGCATGGTGTTGGAATCTTTTTTGGCAGAGACAGGATTGAAGGAGGGAATACGGGGATGATGGATACGCCCAAGGCAACGGAATTCATGGAATCAAGATACATTCGGCAAAGTGACCCTAAAACGGACACACTGGTCTTCCCCCTGCATCCGGCATGGTGGAGCCGTCCTTATGAATATGAATGGGCCCGGCGTTTTGCACGCCCGAACGATGTCGTTCTTGATGCAGCCTGCGGCATCTCCCACCCGTTCAAATTCTGGCTTGCAGAACACTGCCGTGAGGTTCACGCCTGCGACTGGGATGAACGTATTTTGTCTGAAGAGGCAATCCGACTGGATATTGCTGCGGATTTTGGCGAGCAGGCCGCTCAGGATCTGCCGGAATCGGCTCTCGTCAGGTTACATCGTGCGCAGGCCAATCTGGCCCAGCTTCCGTATGAGTCTGGTAAGTTTGATCGGGTGTTCTGTATCTCCGTCTTGGAACATCTGGATACGGGCACGATGCTGCGGGCTTTTCGTGAATTCGCCCGGGTGCTGAAGCCGGACGGACAATTGATCGCCACCTTCGATGTGCCGGAGATGCGCCCTGATCTACTGGAGACGATCATGGCCGTTACCGGACTAACCATTGAAGATAAGCTGAATGTGGAAGAGCCGGACGACGCCATCTGGTCAGACATGTACGGCACGCCGATTCGCTGTTTCCGGGCTGTGATATGCAAGGGTTGAGACTGGTTGGGTTGCTTTGAGTTAAGTGCAGAGTGGAAAGGAGCGCGTGAACCGCCCGCTCCGGGGCGGGCACTTCGTCCGCATGGGGCTGCTGTGCGCCGTCCGGCATGCCGCATAGCGCATGTTCCGCAGGAGGAAGGCGCTGTGGCAACGTCAGCACGCCACGAGGCGGCAGGGCTTGCAGCAGGTCCTTTTCTATCCAATGATGCTATCAATCTGACTGTTAGCGGTTCACTTTCAGTTGGAGGACTAATGGCTTCAACTTCCAATTTTTTTCCTGACGGGAGGTGTGATTGCGCAATGTACAACATTCCAGCACAGCAAACAGCCGCCTTCGGTGTCTACCGGAAGCGGCTGTTTGTCTGACTGTAGATACAATGATGTTATGGATCAGGTCAAGGCTGTCAGGCCAATTCCTGCGGAATGATCTCTTTGGCTTCAGACATGGGAGGTTGCTTCACCTCCCACAAGACACGCTGCAGCAGTATGCCGGCCAGGCCGATTACCAATGTAACGAGACCGATATATTGAAAGGTCGGACTCGGCCCTGTGGCACGAATCAGGGCACCGCCAGCGAGTGGAGCAATCACGAGTACCACACTGGACAGTGAATTTTGAATACCAAAGACACGTCCTACATAGGCAGGAGGGGTTTCTTTTTGCAGTAAATAATTCAGTGTCACCATAAAGAGTCCATTCCCTATCCCGATACAGAGGCCCCAGATGATGACCCAAATTTCGGGTGTATCTGGGCTGATCCATCCCAATGCAGCGATTCCGGCACCCACGAAAAGATATCCTCCACCGAGTCCCCAACCATATCCCATTCTCGGAAGCCGATTTAATAATAGAATGATGACCACCGCTCCGGCACCTGCCGATGAACCCAACCAACCTAGCAGCGATTCATTACCCGGCTTGATCTCCCGGAACAGGGTCGTAAACTGATAATCGATCATGAGAATGGCCATGAGTCCAAAACAGCCAAACAACATCGTGCTCAGTACGACACGGCTGCTCCGTATAAACTGCCAACCTTGCTGCCACTGGGTGAACAAAGATTCCGATGCACCCTCTGTACCATCAACACTTCCGTCTGGTTCAACAGGCTCCGATTTCTCCGTCAACCGCCGCAAAGGCCACAACACGGCCCCCGACAACAGACGGGTACAGGCATTAATGACAACACAGATCTGTGGTGAGAAAAAGGCCAAAATGACTGCGCCCAGAAGTGGTCCCGCCACTTTCGAGCACTGGCTCACAAAACCGTTCAGGGAAGATGCCTGGAACAGATGCTCTTCTGCCACCACCTGACGCGTTAAGGCCTGCTGGGCTGGAACATGGAATACATTCATCATGGCCCGCAAGGCGAGAAGTGGAAGCAACCATAACGGGCTTGGCGCAAACAAAATGGCAATGGTCAGGGCAACCGTAATCACATCACACAGCATCATGATCCTCACTTTATGAAGTCGATCAGCCAATGCACCTGCAACGGAGCCCAGCAATATGCCCGGGACAGCCATACATACTGGAATAAGCGCAATGATCAGCGGGTCTGCACCCCAACGGTAGGCCACCATCACCTGGATGGCGAGTGTATCGAACCAGTCTCCAAACGTAGCCAGAGAGTATGCGATAAACATGCGGACAAACCGGAGGTTGGTCCATAGGCTTCTGGAGGGTTCAGCAGATGGATCTGGTAATTCGGTTGATACATTGGATGTGGACTCATTTAAAATGACGGTCATACATGTACTTCCTCCCTTGATTACAGCCGTTTGTGGTCTGTATGTTCCTTGGCTGTAATCATAAGGGAGTTATATCAGAGGAAGATCAGAGGGTGGGGATACAGAAGACAAAAAGTGGCGTACCTTATCTACAATTTGTTGTCCATAGGTGGGAACACCGTAACTTTTACCGATCTCTGCATACATTTGACGATATTTGCTGCGAAGTCTGCCTTCAATTCGGTGATGACCCAGGAATAGGAGAATCTGATATGCAGCATTCAGATATAGCGGTGCGTTCAGCGACATTTTCAATACATCCAGACCGTCATCCATTCTTAACTCTGCCTCACGAATCCGTCCCTGCCGAAGTAACCATAATCCTTCCATCACCTGAAAACGTCCGATCTCTCGCAGATAGGGTGCATCCTTCAACCCTGCTCGCATTACTGCCATCTGAGCCTCAACAGCTTCGCTGCTGCCACCCCACAGTTCCACATACAACGCTGCAAGTGCTACAGGCAGTCTGAAATTCTTGAGCTCGTCTGTCTCTATTACACGATACGTTTCTTCCAGCTGTGCTTTGGCCCTTTGATATTGGCCTACCTCTACATAGACTTCGATTATGTTCAAAATGCGGAGTTCCCGAAGCTGATCGGCAGACAATGCAGATGAACTCAATGCCTGCTCATACATAGGTAAGCTTACGGATGGTTCAATTAGCGAGTGAACATAGATTAATAACCAGTACAAGCGTTCTTCGAAAGCAACTTCTTTCGTTGTAATCAACCATGCCAGATCTCCCTGTATAAAACGGATATACAACTGATAATAAGGGACAATCTGAATGCCGAGTGCTTCCTGCTGTTGAACCAGGGTCTGTATGGCGTTTCCCTGTCCAAACAAGTGATATTTACGAAGTAATCCGTGGATGGCTTCCTGCATTTCTGGGTTCTGAGCAGAAGGGCTAGCGGGTAGAGCGGACTTATTCTCCTGCACAGCAAGCCGATAACCGTATCCCCGTACCGTATCCAGACTGATCTCGTCCCAGCGTTTCAGTTTCTTACGCAGACGATAGATATGATCATCCACGGTGCGTTCAACCGGATATTCCAGCGGCCATACCCGGTCCAGTAATTGACTGCGAGTGAAGGCTTTATCCTTGTTTTCATACAAAAAACGAAAAAGTGCAAATTCCTTCGCCAGCAGACGAATGGATTCCGTTCGCCGTGTTACCGTATATGTCCCCTCATCCAATTGCAAAGACATGTCTGGTTCCTCCTATGTATTCTTCTCATCGTGTGTTCAACATACCACAAAAACCCTTTGCGAGAACGCAAAAGGTTTCTGTCGTGTAGATGGTTTAGATTGTACATCACGTATATCTGTTCTTCGAACAAGTTATTACCTTATCTTAGCCCAGCACGACACGATCGTCTGCCATTTTTTTGCCGCTAATACGTTCGAATTCGCCCAGTAGTTCCGGTACCGTCAACGTACGTTTACGCTCTTCGCTGACGTCCAGAATAATCCGGCCTTTGTCCATCATGATCAAACGGTTACCCAGGCGAATCGCCTGCTCCATATTGTGCGTCACCATCAATGTAGTCAATCTCATCTCACGCACCAGTGTCTCTGTCAGTTCCGTGATCAGTTCGGCACGTGAAGGATCAAGAGCTGCCGTATGCTCATCCAGCAGCAGAATCTGCGGCTGGGTAAACGTCGCCATCAGCAGACTGAGTGCCTGCCGCTCCCCGCCTGACAAGAGACCGACTTTCGCGTTAGGCCGCTTTTCCAGTCCGATTCCCAGCTTCTCCAGTTGCGTGTTGAAAATCTCGCGTCTGGCACGGGTCACGCCGAAGCCCAGTCCGCGTCCTTTACCACGTTTGTATGCCATCGCCATATTCTCTTCAATGGACATATGCGGTGCTGTTCCTGCCATCGGGTCCTGAAACACCCGGCCAATCCAACTGCTGCGCTTATGCTCCGGCAAGTTTTTAATCGAACGGTCATTGATCAGTACATCACCCATATCCGGCTTCATCACACCCGAGATGATGTTCATCAGCGTGGATTTTCCGGCTCCGTTACTGCCAATCACCGTCACAAAGTCTCCCGGATTCATCGTAAGATTCACACCAACCAGCGCGGTCTTCTCATCTGTTGTACCTGGGTTGAACAGCTTGGTTACTTGCGTAATCTCCAGCATGATCACATACCTCCCTTCGCCTGTTGGCCCCCGGATCGCATCAACTCTTCCGTTCGCCTGCGAGCCAGACTTCGCTGCTTCATGGAGCGCTGCATCGTTGGGAATACAAGCGCGATAATGACGATCACAGCGGTGATCAGCTTCAGATCAGATGTATCGAACCATTCCACTTGAAGGGCAAGCGCGACCACAATCCGGTATATGATCGAACCAACGATTGCTGCAAGTGTGGCCCAGAATACTGTTCTTGCTCCAAGAATGGCCTCACCGATAATCACCGAAGCCAGACCGATGACGATCATACCGATGCCCATCGTGATGTCTGCAAAGCCGGATTGCTGTGCGATGAATGCACCAGACAAGGCAACCAAACCATTGGATAAGCTGACACCTACAATCGTAGTCACATCCGTATTTGCACCAAAGCTGCGAATCATGCGTTTGTTATCACCTGTCGCGCGGAGCGCAAGTCCAATATCTGTTTTCATGAACAGATCGAGCATGATTTTAAATACCAGCACTACGATGATAATTAGCACCATGACATGTTCACCCGAGAATGGATTATCCATGCCCATAATGGATTTATTCGGTGCGCCAAGGATACGCATGTTAATGGAGTAGAGCGCGATCATCATCAAAATACCGGATAACAATCCGTTAATTTTGCCTTTGGTATGAAGCAGACCTGTACATGCCCCAGCCACCATGCCTCCAGCCATTGCCGCCAAACAAGCGAGCCAAGGAGAGAAGTCATTGGATATCATAACCGCCGCGATTGCGCCTCCTGTTGTAAAACTTCCGTCTACGGTAAGGTCAGGAAAATCGAGTATGCGGAACGTAATATATACACCAAGTGCCATCAGTGCGTATAGAAGCCCCAGCTCGATTGCCCCTTCAATTGAATTCCAGCTTATACTCACGCTACTTCCTCCCTGTCTATCGAAAAGAATGAGGCGAACCCGTTGCACGTCCGCCTCGCATCCATACTGCCGGATTACGATCCGGTCCAATTATTGAATCAATCCATAACTCTCTATTGAATAATGTTGTTGTCCTGGTCTTGCACTTCCGCCTTCATCTCATCCGTAACCGTGATGCCTTGGGCTTCAGCCGCTTTCAGGTTCAGGATCAGATCCAGTTTGTCCGGAACGGTGACTTTCATGTCACCCGGTTTCGTACCATTCTTCAGAATGTCCGCGGCCATCTCACCAACCTGGTATCCGTGGTCATAGTATTTGAAGCCAACGGTTGCGAAAGCTCCTTTTTCAACGGTATCCCGGTCACTGGAGAAGAACGGAATTTTGTTGCTGTTCGCCGTTTGGATAATGGTGTCAACCGCACTCACGACAGAGTTATCGAGCGTGATGTAGAACGCATCCACTTTGCCAACGAGAGAATCCGTTGCCTGTTTTACTTCAGATGTATTCGTAACTGGTGCTTTCACCAGCTTGATATTATGTGTTGCCAGTGCTTTTTCTGCGTTACTTGCCATAACCACCGCATTCGGTTCACCTTCATTAATGACCAAACCTACCGTTTTCACATCCGGCAGATTTTTGGCGATAAAGTCAGCCAATTGCACGATGGCCTCCGGATTCGTGTCCGATGCACCTGTAACGTTGCCGCCCGGCTTGTCCATATCAGTCACCAGTTTGGCACCCAGTGGGTCTGTTACCGCTGCGAACAGCAATGGCTTTTCCTTCACTTGTTGAGCCAGCGCCAGTGCAGATGGTGTTGCGATGCCGAGTACAAGATCGTTTTTGGAATCACCCGAGATTTTCTGTGCAATGGACAGGTTGTTCGTCGAATCACCTTGCGCGTTATTGTAATCGATTTTGAGGTTCTTGTTCTCTTCAATGCCTGCCTCCTTCAGGGCTGCGATGAATCCTTCACGTGTAGCATCCAGAGATGGATGTTCAACAATTTGCGAGATGGCAATCTGGTATGATTTTTCCTCGCTGCCTCCACCTGTTGTAGTCTCCGATCCTTCGGATTCCGAACCTGTACCGCTGTTATTTCCGCAACCTGCCGCAACGATCATTGAAGCAACCATCATCAGTGACATCCAGAATTTCTTTTTCATGTGTGAGAACCCCTCTCCATCTTATAAAATGTAGTTACCCTTACCTTATCGCCATTCCATTGGCACGATAGGGCGGGACAAAACGAACGCTTCAACGCATTGTTGCTTTGATCGACAAAAGCAGACAAATATAGACTTTCCTCATGCGACTGAAGTCCATGACCTGTGTTGCTGTAATATTGTTTCCCTAATATTAAGGTGCGTCCCGATTTCCGTCAATGGTTGAACCGCTTCCAATTTAGTTTCATCGTATGATTGTGATAGAAAACATTACATAACGGCAAAGAAGCACCCCACCTTTACGTCATTTTTATTCAAAAAAAGAGACTATTTCGACGAATCGAAACAGTCTCTCTTGTCTTATTCAATTAATTCCCCGACGCTTCGCGAATCTCATACTTGCACCTTTTGCCGCCATCGGCGTAACATTCGGTACGCTCCACCTCGGCTTGAAGCAACGAGCGGAACAGTTCCAGTTCACAGCGGCAAGCCTGCTTGTAGACACTCGCGACTTGCACAATTGGGCAGTTCATTTCCGTAATAACGTAGGTTCCATCTTCTTCTCTTGACGCATCCGCCATATATCCGTTGGCATTCTGAATACGCGCGAGTTCCTCCACCCGTCCGGCCAGATCCTGGCCCTCCATCTGTGGCAATCCGCTGCGAAGCAGCTTGTCCCGGCGACTCTCGAACAACGTATCCACCACACCGCTCCCGGCTGAGTCCGACAATTCTTCAAGCAGTTCCAGCGTCAGGGACGAGTATGATTTTGGAAAATAGCTGTCCCCGCGTACCGTTAGATGGTACACCGAGGACGGACGTCCAGCCGTAGCCCGGGCTTCCCCAACTTCAATCCAGCCGTCCTGCTCCAATGCCGTCAGATGACGACGAATGGCCATGCCGGTCAGACCGAGCTCAGCGGTCATTTCCCTCGCAGTCATTGTGCCTTGCTGCTTCAGCATGAACAAAATCCGTTCACGCGTCGTTCGTTCCTCTTCGCGCTTCACGATCAGCACCTGCTCTCCTGCTTATGCGTGTACCGGTGCTGCCTCCCGGCAAGCATCCGAGCAAAAGCGGTTATGCGTCTCTTCGCAATCCTCACAGCTTACATGCTGCAGGTTGCAGGTTGGACAATTAATATATCGGTCATGTGTCGTTCCACAGTGATAACAGCTGGCAATGACGATATCTTCTTCTGTCCGGTTAATCGGTACAGAGATCCGCTCGTCAAACACGTAACACTTGCCATCGAACAGATGGCCTTGTACTTCCGGATCTTTACCGTACGTGACAATACCACCGTCCAGTTGAGCCACGTCCTGGAATCCTTCATTGATCATGAACCCGGTCAGCTTCTCGCAGCGAATGCCGCCAGTGCAGTAGGTAATGATCGTTTTGTCCTTCATGTCACCCAGGTTCTCCCGAATCCACTCCGGAAACTCACGGAACGACTCGACATCTGGACGAATGGCCCCGCGGAAATGACCGATTTCGTATTCGTAGTCATTGCGACCATCGATAACGATGACGTCATCACGTTGCAGATGTTCATGGAACTCTTTCGGTGAAAGGCGTTTGCCGCTAATCACATTCGGATCAAGATCTTCGTCCACGCGGAACGTAACCAGCTCTGCTTTGTGACGAACAAAGATCTTTTTGAACGCATGCTCTTCCACATCATCAATCTTGAACACCATGTCGCTGAAAAGCGGGTTGGCATGCATGTCTTTCACGTACTGCTCTGTCTGTTCAGGCGTTCCGGATACGGTGCCGTTAATGCCTTCAGATGCGATCAGAATACGGCCTTTCACACCCAGGTCCTTACAGTATTGCAGATGCTCTTGTGTAAACGTCTCGGGATCTTCAATCTTCACGAACTTATAATATAAAAGCACGCGGTACGCGCTGTTACACATGTATATCACCTGTTCCTATTCCATGTTGTTATTAGCCGGGTCATCCGGCATGACGACTACGTTGCACCCTTACTGTTAAAAAGAAAATAAACAGCCGCCCGAAACATCGTCTCGAACTGCTGCCTGACATTCGACTTTTATTCCTGCATTCTAGTTTATCGGAAGCGGAATAGCTTAGTCAATATAAATGTATAGAAAGGGATGAAAGTTATGGAACATTTCAACCATAAATGATTTGTCTCTGGATAATCCAAAAAAATATTTCGAATTTGAACTAAAATCATATTCATTTTTGCTTTCATATCCATTAAACTATGCTCATCATTATATGGCTTACCACTATGAATTAGAAAATATAGTGGAGGAGAATAAGCTTAACGTGTACATATCTAAAGGAAAATGGAGATGAATTTGTGAATTTAACATTGGTCAAGAAAGTGAGCATTATCTGGTTGGTATTCCTGATCGGATTCAGCGGTCTATGGAATACGTTAGGGTTGGTACAACGGGCTCATGCCGCCGCAAAAGTACCCTTCATTGGGGAAATTCAGTTATTCCCTTACAACGCCGCTCCCGACAACTGGATGCTAGCGGATGGACGAACACTTCCATGGGAGCAGAACACAGCTCTGTTTTCATTACTAGGCAATAATTATGGCGGAGATGGAAAAACAACCTTTGCATTACCTGACCTCACAGATGTTTCACCCGAGGGACTGGGATATTACATAGCTATCACTGGAACCTTTCCACCCCGTAATGAGGACTACGATGTTACCAAAAATGCTGTACTTGGTGAGGTTCGCCTGTTTCCTTACTACTTTACACCTCAGGGGTGGTTACGTGTAGAGGGGCAGTCTCTCAACATCTCTGATTACACTGAACTTTTCAATATGATTGGCACAACCTTCGGTGGAAATGGGACGGAAACCTTCCAATTACCTACATTACCTAAAATCAAAGGCGACATCATGCATTACGCTGTATTTACGGACTCGACGGACCGTGCCGAGACTGGTGGTACGGGAGGCGAGTATACAGGTGAAATCATTCCCATGCTGGTTAATCTCTCGCCTGCACACTGGATACTTGCAGATGGATCATCACTGCCCAGCAGCCAAAATCAGGCCTTATACAGCCTTTTGGGCAACAGGTATGGGGGTAATGCCCCGGTGAGTTTTAACGTACCTAATCTGAACAACACACCATCTGTATTGGTGTATTATGTTGTCAAAACAGGCATATTCCCTACCTTCGGAGGTGGTACTCCGCCCATTGCAATAGCAGACACTTATACAACCAGCCAAAACACGGCTCTAACGGTATCATCGCCAGGATTGATGGCCAACGACATTAATGCTTCTACCGTCTCCTTAGATACTCTGCCGATGAATGGAACAATGGTAATTCATCCTAATGGTTCATTCATGTACAATCCAAATACTGATTTTGTAGGAACAGACCATTTTCAATATACAGCCACCAATCCATGGGGTACGAGTAATCCTGCGTTAGTTACCATAACAGTTGAGCAGGACTTGGCGCCGATCGTCAGCGGGGTAACAGACGAGGGTATATATAATCAAACGGTCACGCCTACATTTAATAGCGGTACAGCACTCCTGAATGGTTCTGCATTCACTAGCGGCACTCCGGTTACAGAAGATGGAGATTACACATTGGTGGTAACCAACCACATTGGCAGTACAACAGTCCACTTTTCCATTGATACGGTCCCTCCTGTTGTAACGGGCGTCATCAATGATGGAATATACGATGCAAGCCCGACCATCACCTTTAATGAGGGGACAGCCACCCTTGATGGTTCTCCATTCCTCAGCGGGGAGACGTTCAATGTTGAAGGTGAACATGTGCTGGTCGTTACCGATGCGGCAGGCAATACGACAACAATCCATTTCAGCTTTTATGCGCCACGGACTCTGACGTATAACAGTAATGGCGGTTCTGAGGTAACTGAACAAACAGTGTCTTACGGTGACAAGGTTATTGTTTCAGCAAATCCAACTAAAGCTGGACACACCTTTGCTGGATGGTTTACCGATTCAGGATTGAGTCAGGCTTTTGATTTCGAGACTACCACCGTGACCTCTGATATCACTTTATATGCGAAATGGACGGTCAACTCCTATACCGTTAACTTCGAAACTAATGGTGGGTCAGTCGTTCCTGATCAGACAGTCACGTATGCTGAGTTGGCGGCAGCTCCTGATGATCCAATCAAAGCAGGACACACTTTCGCTGGCTGGTATACTGAGCCTGAATGGAGTACGCCATTTGACCTGAATACTAGATCGATTGTCCAGGACACCACATTGTATGCAAAATGGGCACCAAACACATACAAGGTAACGTTCAATACACTTGGAGGATCAGCAGTATCCGATGCAGCTGTTGAATACGGTCAGAAACTTTCAGCTCCTGCTTCGCCAAGCCGTTCCGGCTATACGTTTGCAGGCTGGTATGCAGACCCCGAGTTGAAGACTCCATTCAACTTTGCTCAAACAGAGATTACAGCCGATCTGATCTTATATGCCAAATGGAGTGTTAATTCCACGCCACCATCAGGTGGTAATGATGGTAACAGTAGCGGCGGAGGCTCTGGTAACCAGAATAACAACGGGTCGAGCAGTACCCCTTCGCCGCCTAATACCATAACCCATTCGTCCACGAATGGACGTTTAACACTTGCTGCAGGGCAGGCTGGGCAAGTGAGTTTAGGCGATGGCATTACTGTAACCATCCCAGCTGGAGCAACTAATCAAGAAATGACGATCACGATTGACCAGATTACAGATTCTTCGGACTTGCTAACTAATCAGACTAAACTGATCAGCCCGGTATATGAGTTACTTAAGAATGTTCAACATAATTTCAATAAATACGTAACCTTGAATCTGACATTTGATACATCAAGCTTGCCAACCAATCACCGTGCTGAAGTATTCTACTTTGATGAACAAAACAAGTTGTGGATCTCTGCGGGAGAAGCATCAATTCATGACAATCAAGTCAACGTAGACGTAGACCATTTCACCAAATTTGCTGTTTTTGCGGTTGAACAACCCAAGGCGCCAGCAGAGATTGCATTTAGCGATGTTGACAGGCACTGGGCAGAGGATTTCATTCAGGAAGCCGTTCGTGAAGGTATCGTGAGTGGATTTTCCGATGGGTCCTTCAAGCCTAATGCATCCGTTACGCGTGCAGAATTTACGGTGATGCTAATGAATACACTGAAAACAGAATACACTGAAGCGGCAATAACTTTTACCGATCATGCAAAAATAGGAACTTGGGCAGAGTCTGCTGTCGCTCGTGCCGTGCAAGCAGGGTTTATTCAGGGAGATACCAAGGGAGCTTTCCGCCCCAATGATGCTATAACTCGTGCTGAGATGGCTGTCCTGGTAGCCGGTACGCTTCAATTAAAAGCGCTAACTGGCACAAGCTCAACCTTTGCAGACGATGCACAGATTCCGCTTTGGGCCAAAGCAGCTGTCGCTGGCATGCAAAAAGCCGGGATGCTGCACGGTAAAGGGCTCAACACCTTTGCTCCAAGTGATAAAACCACGCGTGCAGAAGCGGTCAAACTACTGTTGAACGCAAAAAATTAGTGTGTATATCTAAAAGCCTGTTCCTTCCGGGAACAGGCTTTTCTGATTGTTTTATTCCGAGATCGTAATGACCGAGGTTACAAAGTGATACGATTCATTCTCCAATATCGCCTGCGATAACAGAATCTTATTGCCTTCCGGGCTCCAGGCGAGTGAATCGGAGATGTTGTCCATATCGGCCGAGATCTGGAATTGTTCCGCGGACTCCGTATTGGAAACGAACAGCCCTTTTTCATTATCATTCTCGGAATTGATTGTATACGCAATCTTGGAATCATCACCCGACCAGCTTGTGCCGAAGATCTGCGTGCCTCTGGCGAGCGTGGCCTTCTCATTGCCTTCCAGATCGGTGAGCACCAGCGCCCGTTTGGTATCCGCTGTTTTTTTCACAATGGCCAGCCTTGTTCGATCATTGGACGGAATGACCCACTCAACGCTTTTCAGGACCTGCTTCACATTTCCTGTAGTTGTATCATAGGCATTCAATTGTCCGTCTTCGCCGGTAGTATAATAGATCATATTCCCAGAAGCCTTAACACTCCGTACGTTGAAGTTGCCGGTTTCGACCAATACTTCGGTAGTACCATCCACGTTCGCTGAAATAAGATCGCCCTTCATGTTCGGAAAGACCACATGTTCGTTATCCAGCCATGTGCCCTCAAAAATAAAACCTTCTTCATTGCCTGCACTCACCGTTTCCCCATTGTCCAGATTCAGAAAGAAACCTTTGCCCGTCGTTTCCTGCGACTCCCGGTAGAACAGATACTGACCATCTTGGGAAACGAGCGGAGAGCTCAAGTTAACCTCACTCTCTTTGAGTGGTGTATCGGTCCCTTTGGCCAGATCATACATATATAAGTTATTAGGGTGTCTCTCCTCATCTTCAGCCATGACGGGTTTCATCGACGTGTTGCGTTTGTTCGTTACAATCCATTCATCACTCAGCCAGGCCACACCGCGCATATTAGGCAACTTATCAATTTTCTCGAGCTTGAAACTCTGGTACACCGATGGATTGAAATTTTCCTTCACGGTAATATCCGTGCCTGTTTTCCCGTTTGCTTCATTCTCTACCCGCTCCGCTGTGCCCTCACATGCTGTTGCTGACACAAGAGCGACTGCTCCCAGTAATCCTAGTGCTGTCTGTTTCCAATTCATTATGGTCCCCTCCTAATTTCTGCTATAGACCAAGCATACACACTACATACTTCCAAAGTTATTCAGACTTGTTTCGAACTTGTAAACTTGCATCAGCTAGAGGGAATATGAGCTGGAACGTCACACCTTCTTCGTTCTGAGAATCGCCCAGATTACTTGGAAGCAAAGTGATTGTACCGCCCTGTTTTTCAACAAACTGCTTCACGAGAGATAGTCCGAGTCCAGTTCCGCCCGTTTTTCTGGCCCGGTCTTTGTTCACGGTGTAAAAAGGTTCAAAAATCTTCTCCTGTGCCTCTGCCGGAATCGGCGTACCCGAGTTGTAGATGCGAATGACCGCTTGGTGATCCTGCATCCGCAGTTCGTTCTTCACCCGGATTACACCATCCGGGACGTTATATTTGATGGCATTATCCAACAGGTTGATGAAAATATGCATAAGACTTTCCCGGTCACTGCGGATCACCGTCGGCTCAAGCTCCAGTTCCATGTTTAACCTAAACTTCTCCGCTTTCCCCCGCATGCGACCACAGGCATCTGCCAGCAGAGCACTGACCTCGACATCTTCGGCCTGGTTCTCGAAGTCGTACTTCTCCAAGGCAGATAAATGTAGAACCTTCTCCACCATCTCGTACAACCGCTCGGATTCTTTGCCAATATTATTCGTGGCATCATCAAGCAGTTGTGGATCATCCTTATACATGTCGAGCAGCTCGACATAGGCTTTGATCGACGTCAGCGGCGTCTTGAACTCATGGCTGATGTTACCGATATATTGTTTCTGTTGCTGTTCCAGCGCCTGAAGCTTCTCAATCGCCAGCTGCAGCTTCTGCTGCTCCGCATGCATAGCTGCGATATTCTGCTGAATGGATGTACTCATATAATAGATGCCCTGTCCAAGCTCGCCCAGTTCATCCTTGCGTCTGACCGGAGACTCCGTAATGTAGTCGCCTTCCCGAATGGAATCTGCGGACTTCTTCAGCCGGGTAATAGCGACGGCAAACCGATTGTAGAACAGATACCCCAGAATGAAGCTCAGCACCACAACCGCAATCCCCGCCCACATGAACAATTGAAGAATACGGGCATAAAAATCTTGATAACTCTGGACCGGATACTGCATCCATACGGCACCCATCTGCCCCTCCGGACCGTCCAGTGGTGCGGAGTAGAGCAAGGTGTCCCCTTGTTCATGATAGGCAATTTTATTTTGCAGTGCATAGTTGAGCGTCTCCTGAACAATCTCACTCTCCCCGGAGCTGATCGATGAACCAACTTGCTGGCCTTTCATATCATAGAGCGCTATCGGCAATCCGGTGGAATTGGCCAGTTCCTGTGCAAGCCTGCGTCCGTTTTGTTGTAAAAAGACTTCCTGTTCCAGATGAACGGATTCGGTGTAGTAGGACTGTCGCACATTCAAGTTGACCAACCGTGTCTGCTGAGACAGAATCCCTTCAATCTGTGACTGCTGATTACGCTCAATACCTCGCAGTACAAGTGAGCTGAGCACCACCACCGTCAGGATGAGCAATGCCGCCAGAAAAACACTGAATTTCAGCTTGATGCTGACTCTCATACGACCCCGCCCGATTCATGCCCAGCTGCTTTGTAGCCAATCCCGTATACAGTCTGCAATTTTTGCTGATGCGTATCTCCGATTTTTTTGCGCAAACGCTGAATATGAATGTCCACGGTTCGGGTTCCACCCGCATATTCCATCCCCCACACCCGATCCAGCAGATCGTCTCGCGTGTACACCCGCTCAGGATTGGACATGAGAATGGTCAGCAGATCGAATTCCTTTGGTGTCAGATCCAGCTTCGCTTCATTTACGGTCACCGTGCGGTGAGCAACATGAATACGCAGATCGCCATTCACGATAGCTTGGTTCTTCGAATCATCAGGTGGTGGACTGCTCTTCTCGACACGGCGCATGAGCGCTTTCACCCTTGCGAGCAGTTCACGGACCTCGAATGGTTTGGTCATGTAATCATCCGCGCCCATTTCCAGGCCAACGATTTTGTCCACGATATCATTTTTGACGGTCAGTAAAATAATGCCGATATCCTCCCGGTCCTCCAGCCTGCGACAGACACCGTATCCATCGAGTCTCGGCATCATCACATCCAGAATCATGACCTGCGGGTGAAACGATGCGACCTTGACCAAAGCTTCTTCACCGTCACTCGCGGTCTCTACTTCATATCCTTCGCGCCGCAGCGCGTAAGCAATGGCACTGACGATGCTTGATTCGTCATCTACCACGAGCACCTTTTTATTCATGGGATTCATCCTCTACGTTACACGAGATAACTTCAAGTGCAGTACCGCCTTCCGATCGCTATTAGTTGATAAAGGGCGTAGCATATGCTCCGAAGTAGCTTTCTTACAGAAAGCTTTGAACTTCGTTTCTTCGAATGGTTCTGCACTCTTCGTTTTCGTGTAAATATTCAGTTCTTTTTATTTATGTTAGCAAGGTCTATGTTAATTAGCTATGGATGAGTTTGCAATTTGCATGAGAAACTTGTATCCTCTCAGCTTGGACTTGGCTCTACTTTCTTTATACCCTAAAGGCAACAAAAAGAGCCAATCCTTGATTGGATCAGCCCTTGGTCTATAGATTCCCAATTCATGTTACTGTTTAGGCAACCGCTTATTGATCACCTCTGCATCTATTCCTCAAATGACAGATTCAGCGGCTCGTCCGACATCTCGTATTCTGTCTCCATATGCGTCAGCGGTGTGTTCAGATCCACTTCTTCGAAGCGGAAGCTGTCGACCCAAACTTTTCCTTTACCATTTAAAATAACCCCAAACGAAATAACCGCGCTGCCTTCCGGCACATCAAGTACAATGTTGTACTGATTCCATGGCTGCGTACCCGTGATTGGCCGATCATGCATGTTATCAAATTGAAGTACATCATGGACGTTATTATCCACGCGCATCCATAATCCGCAGAAGGCATCCACACGCTCGGTCTTCACGAATCCCGATAACTTCATCCGCTTACCCACATACTTGTCCGCCCTGAACTGCTGCATCATCGTTGCGAACTCGTTAGACTCCATCGGCGTAACGGCCTTCAAATACCCCGAAGCTTTCCCCTGATGCACTTCAGCAGGATCAATACCCATCTCATAATTCTGCGGGTGACTTCCGGTTAACATCCATCCTGTAATCGTTGACGTCTGATTCATCTGTAATTCTCCTCCTCTGGTTCTTCCTTCGAATAATTTCAGATCGAACAATTTGCGAAAACGTCCTGGTGGCATGCCATATAATTTGCGGAATGCGCGGGTGAAGGCTTCCTGACTCTCAAATCCACATGCTAGGGAAATGTCCAGAATGCCTGCATCCGTGGTTCGCAGGGCCGTGGACGCCAGACTCATCCGGCGATTGCGGATATAATCCACGACGGTCATGCCCACCTCATTACGGAAAATCCGGTGATAGTGATAAGGCGACAACAACGCCTCCGATGCCACTTCTTCCAGCCCGATCTCCTCATGCAGATGGGTCTCAATATAGAACAAACTTTGCTGAATCATTGCACGGTAACGGCTCAACTGAGGTAAAGCCCCCTTCCATATCCTTACTATACGTGAACGATGTCATCGCCGTTTTGATCATTTTTGCTAAGTTGGATTCTATTGACTCTACCGAGAACGCAAAAAAGAGCCAATCACGGATTATATCCTTTCCGTCATTGACTCTCCTTTTATTTATTCGTACATCATTCTTCCTCAGACAGCCGGTACTGGCTGTGCACCCGACTCTTCTTCATCATGCTCCACCAGTTCATGTTTCTCCCAGGCTCTGCTCTTCCAGCGGAAGTACATAATAACCGCTCGGGTCCACTCATCTGCCGCAATGGCAAGCCATACACCCGCAAGCCCCAGATGAAGCTGGAATATAAGAAGATACCCCAGTGGCAGACTCATGCAGACCATGGAGATCAGACCCATGTATACCGGGAACTTTGCATCCCCTGCCGCACGCAAGGAACCTATAATCACAATATTGCAGGTACGTCCGGTTTCGAGTAAAAGACTCAGTAAAATCACTTGAGCGCCCAACTTGATAATTTCAGGATTATCCGTGAATATGCTCATCAGCGGCACACGGAACAGAATGATGATCACATCAATGATAACCGTAGCCAGAAGCGCCCATTTTACACTGTCAAAAACACGTTTGTACGCATCATCTTTGCGCCGTGCACCCACAAGCCGGCCTACAATGATGGATGTCCCCATACCAATCGCCATGCTGAACAAGTAGATATAGCTGGAGATGTTACCCGCATACTGCTTGGTTGCCATGGCTTCTGCGCCCAGATAGGTCACATACAGCGTGAACACGAGCTGGCAGGAATGATATACCATGGATTCCATCGCAGACGGAATGCCAATCCGCAGAATTTTGCCAATAAAATGTTTGGACAATTTAATGTAGTATTCGAAATCCACCCGCACCTCGCTCACACGATACAACAACCAGAAGAAGATCAGCAGGCAGATAAAACGACTTCCCACCGTAGAGATGGCTGCCCCTTCCACCCCAAGCTTTGGCAGACCGAAGTGACCAAAGATCAATGCATAGTTACCAACCACGTGAATCACGTTCATGAATACAGCGACGTACATCGTTTCTTTGGTATAACCATGTGTACGGATCGTCGCAGCCAGTGCATTAATGAGTGCCTGGAGGAAGATACCGCCCCCGACGATATTTATATACGAACGGGCAAAATCATAAATTTCGCCTTGAATGTTCAGGAGTGATAACAGATGTCCTCCGAACAGAAGAAAGATTCCGCTCAGGACCAGCCCCACAATAAGGTTCAGTGTAATGGCATTACCTGTAACCTGTGCTGCTTCACTTAGCTTTTTCGATCCAATATATTGTGCCACTACAATCGCAGCACCATGTCCAATGACTTCCAGTACAAGTATAGCGATAGAAATAATCTGGTTGGCTGCTCCAACGCCGGAGACCGCGTTATCGGACACCGAGCTGAGCATGAGCGTATCTACACTCCCCATCAACATAAATAAGAAGAGTTCCAAGAAAATAGGCCATGTCAGCCGAATCAGATTCAAATCCTTGGCATCAGACCGAAGGGACTCTTTGGTTGAGGATATTGCTGTCATTTTCTCACCTTTCCCATGTGGGCTTTAATTCTTAGGGTATGTTAGCACAGGTAGTTTGAAAATGCAGTAGTTTTGCGAAAATAGTTGAAAGTTTTTTGTAATCCCATAAATAGGAATTTTTATCGCTTTCATCAAGCCCATCTTCCGTACGCTTACCAGACGTTTCAGAAGACAAAAAAAGACTCTTCTATTACTTGCCTTTTAAGCAAGTAATAGAAGAGTCCTTGACCTTTTAACCTTTAACAGAACCCGCAGCAATTCCCTCCACGATTCGATTACTCAGAATGAGAAAAGCAATCAGGATTGGCATAATGCTGATCATCAGCGTCGCACCAATGGCTCCCCAATCCGTTGTATATTGACCGATAAAGTTCTGCACCCCAACAGTCAGGGTCTTATACGCATCTGTACTGATGAACGTATTGACGAAGATGAATTCATTCCAGTTATAGATCATGTTAATGATCGCCGTTGTGGAGATGACCGAAGATGTCATCGGCAGCACAATCCGGAAGAAAATCCGATGCACGGAGCAACCATCCATTACAGCGGCTTCTTCCACCTCCCGAGGGAGCGCGTAGTAGAATCCGAGTAGAATCATAATGGTAATTGGCATATTAAATGCAATATAGGACAGGATGACTGACAAAGGATGATCCGTTAGATGAAGCTTCAGGAATAAGCTGAACAGCGGGATCAACGTGGAGTGTACCGGAATCATCAGACCTACCATGAATAGCCCCAGCACCAGTGAACGACCCTTCCAGCGCATACGTGTAATGGCAAAGGTCACCAGACTGGCAAACAGCACGGTGAACACCACCGAGACCACTGTGATCCATACACTGTTGAAGAAGTACAAGCTGATATTGCCTTCAGTCCATACCTTGACATAGTTCTCCCAACGCGGCGTAGCAGGAAGGGAAAAAGGCGCCATGTCGAATACTTCCTGATTATTTTTAAGCGAGAATAACAGCAACCATACCAAGGGCAGAATTTGCAGTACAGCTACCAGGGACAAGAGGAAATATAGTAGAACATAGCCGAATCTTCTGAGCCATGCAGAACCTCGGTCTGTCCCCGGGTAAGTTGGCAATCTAACGGCCGTATCCGTCTTCACCGGGATGGACCTCCTTTCATTTCACTTACGTCAGGAATACTGAATCGTATCTTTGGATGCTGTCGCTTTTCGAAGCAACCAGGTAACGAGCAGACAGATCAAGAGCAGGAAGAAACCTACAGCACTGCCGTAACCAAAGTCGAAGCTACGGAACGCCTGACGATACATATAGGAGGCCATCACTTCGCTGGAGCCATTCGGTCCGCCATCGGTCATCACGTAGATGAGATCGAAATACTTGAGCGAGCCCACCACAGCCAGCACCACGGTCACCTTGATGACTTCTGTAATTAGCGGCAGCTTGATTCGAAAAGCGATCTGCCACGGGCTTGCCCCGTCAATCCGGGCGGCTTCCACCAGGGATTCCGGAATATTTTTGAGCGCCGCATAATAGATCAAAATATAAAAGCCCGCATACTGCCACAGAATTGGCACGAACAATGCATACAGTACCAGGGATGGCTCGGCCAGCCAGGCTGGTGGATTGCTGAATCCAATCGCCTCCAGGAATGTATTCAGCACCCCGTTGCTGGGATGATATATTTTCAGCCATAGCTGTGCGATGGCTACGGAAGACAACAGCATCGGGATCAGGTATATTTTTCGAAAAAAGTTCGCGCCCTTGATCTTGCCCGACAGCACCAGAGCAATTATGAGATAACCGATCAGGCTCAGCGCGGAGAATAAAGCAAGTAAAAAGGTATGATTCGCACTCTGCCAGAATGTTCCGTCCTGAAGCAATCTGGCGTAATTATCCAATCCAATAAAGGTCATTGCACCGATCCCGTCCCATTGCATCAAACCATAATATCCGGTGAGCACGATCGGGATGTAGACCAAGACCAGCAGCAGAAGCAGTGCAGGAAGCACGTACAACGCAGCAACGAGACGGTTGGACATGACTTTGTCCATCACATTATCCTCCCTTCAAGCGTTCAAGCGTGTGTACGTCAATTGCCTTTATCAATCGCAGCCTGATGATTCTTCACAAAGTCCTCCGGTGTAACTGCTTTGCCAAACAACGCCTGAATCATGTCCAGATGTGCCTGAGCGGCTGCCGGTCTCATCTGCACGTCTGCAAAGAGCGTAAGACTGCTGGCCTGATTCAATTCGTTCAGCAGGTCTGTGTAGAGCTGTGGCAACTGTACTTGAGCCGTATCCACTTTGGTAGCCGGGATGACGCCGGCTTCAGTCACCGAGCTCTCGCCCCATTTTTCCACAAAGTATTGCACGAACTTCTGCGCTTCTTCCTTCACTTTGGAGTTCTGGGCCACGAACAGCCCTACGCCTGGACCACCTACCCAGCTGTTAATGTCGCTCTTACCGCCTTCAATCGTCGGGAATTTGAAAAATCCGATCTTATCCTTGAATTCCTGTGGAATGTCCGGGTTCGTCGTGAAGTTCGGCAGTTCCCAGGTACCCATCAGATACATGGCAGCTTTTTCGTTCATGAATTCGGATTTGCCCTCATCGTTAGACAACCCGTTGAAGCCTTTGTTGAAGGCATTCATATCCACCAGCTTTTGTACCTCCGCAGCAGCTTGCGTCAGAGCAGGATCGTCAAACTTGCCAGAGCCATTGATAGCCTTTTCCAATGCATCTCCACCTAACCGATTCGCCAGATACATATACCAGAGCGAGCCCGTCCAGCGGTCTTTATTACCCAGTGCGATCGGTACTTCACCGTTCTCTGCCAGGGTCTTCAGCACA
The DNA here is from genome assembly GCF_054161325.1 of Paenibacillus sp. Z3-2. NCBI lineage: Bacteria > Bacillati > Bacillota > Bacilli > Caryophanales > Paenibacillaceae > Paenibacillus > Paenibacillus sp. Z3-2. The sequence continues at coordinate 6,241,447 of NZ_CP096397.1, forward strand.
CTCAGGAATTCATCGTACGTTGCTGGCGGCTGTAGATTATATTTGGCAAAAATGGCCTTGTTATAATAAATGGGGGAGATATTCAGCTCAATGGGTAACGCATATGTTTTGCCGTCTATTGCATAGGCTTCGGTTGTGCCGGCTATGAATTTCTCGCCCAGTGAGCCGCTCAACAGATCATCCACCGGTGCGAACAGATTGCCTTTCACATAAGGCTCCAGAAATCCAGCAGCCCAAGTTACACCCACATCGGGAAGTTCATTGGATGCAGACAGGATTTTCAGTTTGTTCTTGTATTGTTCATTCTCCAGCACTTCTTGTTTAATGGTCACATTCGGGTGATCCGTCTGATACTGCTGAATGATATCGTTGACCAATTTGTTCTGCTGTGCGGAACTACCTGCTGGCCAGAGGTGCATGAATTTAAGGGTCACTTTTCCATCTGTACCATTGCCGCCCGTTTCCCCCTCTTGATCAGAACTTGAATTGTTGCATCCGGATAAAATCACTGCGAGAACCAGCGTCCATGACAGAAGCATGGCCATCGTCTTTTTGCTCATCATCCCAACCCCCTTGGTTTTTTCGGTTAATGTAACCGCTTTAACCAAATTGTAGCACTCACCCAACACACCCATAAGACTAGGACGATTTGGAAAAACTCCACTTTTTTAAGGTAATTGTTACCTTGTATTATTGAGGGAATGACGATATTTGCTTGGGCTAAGCCCCTCCAGACTTTTAAATACCTTGATAAAATACTTATCCGTCTGATAACCGACCTGTTCCGCAATCTCCGAGATCGGCATAGTCGTCTGCACAAGCAACTCCTTGGCACGCTGAATGTGTTTGCGGGTAAGATACTCACTAAAATTGATTCCGACCTGCTCCTTAAACAATACGCTGAAGTAACTGGAGTTTAGATGAAGTAAATCAGCAATATCACGCATGGTCACATGTTCACCCAGATGAGTCTCCACATAAGCCAAAGCTTCACTGATCTGGCTATTAAGCCTCTGTTCCCCGCGCTCCTTGGCATCCAGAAGCTTGGGGTCAACCATTTCCTGCATCGTTTGAATACGTCGCTGTTGTTCGCTGAACTTTAGGGCTTTCTCGACGGTCTGAAGCAACTGTTCCTTATCAATGGGTTTCAACATATACTCCACGACCCCCAGCTTAATAGCCTGCTGGGCGTACTGAAAATCGGCATGTCCCGACATAATTAGGACAACAGGCTTGTTCGAAAAATGCTGAATGGCTTCAATCAGAGACAAGCCGGAGAACTCCGGCATGCGAACATCCGTTATTAACAGATCTGCCGGCTTTTTCTTGAGCCATTCCACGGCCTCGACGCCACTTTCTGCAGTCTGAATGTGATTTCGTCCTGCCGACCATCCTTCCAGTGTTTTGCGAATGCCTTCTCTTGTACGAGGTTCATCATCAACGATAAGAATCGTTTTGTCATGAATCATATGCACCCTCCGTTCCCTTCGGAATCTCATAGCAAATAACGGTCCCTTCCCCAACCTTGCTCGTAATGGACAGCCTGCAACGTTCACCGAGTTGGCTGCCAAAGTAAAGCTTCAGCCGCCGATGTACGTTGATCAGACCTACGCCTGTACCCTTGTTGGATACAGCGGGACCGCCATGTAAGGCATGAATGACAGATTGAAGCCGGGATTCATCCATCCCAGGACCATCATCCCGAACCTCAATGCGAACCAGATTCTCCTCGGTCGAAGCCACATGGACGATTATCTTTCCCGGGCCCAGTTTACTTTCAATCCCATGAAGAATCGCATTTTCGACCAAGGGCTGTATGAGCAGTTTCGGAATTGGGACCTTACACACCGCATCGCTCAGCTGAATCTCCCATTGCATTCTTTCTCCCAACCGCATCTGCATAATTCGAAGATAACGCTCTGCGTGTTCCAACTCATCGGCCATCGTAACCCATTCATCCTGCTGGGAACTGGAGATAATGTAGCGAAATAATCTGGACATCGCCACGACCATACGTGCCATCTCCTCATCTCCCTTCTCCTCAAGGGACCAATAGAACGCTTCCAGTGTATTGAATAGAAAATGGGGGTTAATCTGAGATTGTAGCGCCTTTAACTCAGCTCGGGACTGCATGACTTCCTTCTCATGAACCACCCGGGTCAATTCGTTCTGCCTGTAGACCATCTGATTATAAACCTCGTTGAGTTCATTGATCTCCATCGTAGAGCTGACCATCAGATTGGGCTTCATCGCTCCCGGCTGTGCACCACGCATGGCTCGCATTAGCCGGATTAACGGACGTGTAATCATCGTGGACAGAAAGAACGACATGACGAGGAACAGAATAACACCGATTATTCCCGAGACGAGCAGCGCCGTCCTCAAGATGGACACACCTTCCGTTGTCTCCCGCAGCGGTGTCAGGACAGCAAGTGTCCATCCGGTTAATTCAGACTTTTGTCGAACGACGATATAGGATTCCTCTCCGTTCTGGACGACAGATCCGCTGTAGAGTATGGCCTTTGGGTCGAGATTAATCTTCGGATCAGAAGTCACTACCTCTCCTTCTGCGTCCAAGAGCATGATGGAGTCCTGCGAACTATCTGCCCCATTCGAATCATTGAGTTGAAAAAAACTCCGCTGCATCCGCACCACAACATAGCCTCCATGTTCAAAAGAATGATCCAGTAGATTAATCCTTCGAATCGCCAGAAGCACTCCCGGATCTTCCGGATCAGAGCCTGCCCACACCATTCTGCCTTTTCCTTCGTCCGCTTGGGTGATCCAGCTACGCTCTACCCTGAGATCGAGGGATCGGTCATCCATCGGAAAGATCCGATTATAACCCGTAGTGTATATCTCCATACTTTGCGCGCCGTTGATGAAAGATTGATAACTACCTGCAATCTGCAAGAGAGCTTGACGCTGATTAAAGGTTGCCGCTTTCCCTTGCTTCTCATCGCTGAGCAGACGCTGTACATATGAATCATCCGCAACCTGGGCTGTCAGGGAGTTCACCTGTGCAATGAGTGCATCCATTCTGCCACTGGCTTGGACTGCGGTTTGATGGATATGTTTCTCGGCATTGCTTTTTAGCAGAGCGGCCACCCGGTCATAAGCAGATATGCCTGCGAGCAGCAGAACAACGAGCATCACCATAACGAAACCAATGAATATCTGATTGCGGAGTGAGTTAAAATGTCCTTTTTTCCCCTGCACCTTTCCCATTCTCCTCTCTCTGCATGTAAAAGAAACCGCCAACCTACGCCTGCGCTCTTGAAGACTGGGTACAAACGATGCCGGATTCATCCACGTATTCAGTTCATTCGTTAAAGCGCTTGCAAAATCGAACCTTAATCTTCTTCTCTTCTAGTCTTTGTTTACCGTTTAAACTAACGACTAAAAAATAGCATAGATTTACAGGTTAATCAATCCACCTGAAAAGCTTTCGAACGATAAATGAGAATGATCAAAAAAAGAGAGGGGACTCTTAAAGTCCACCTCTCTTATCTGTATCTCTTGCACCGATGCTATTCTTTCCCACATCTATCCGTTATTTCACGGACCCTTGTGTAACCCCGTTGATGATCCACTTCTGTGCGAACAGATAGATGATAATCATCGGCAGTAACGCGAGCAGGTAGGATGCAAATGCAAGGTTAAACTCGGTATTGAACTGCCCTTGGAATACATACTGTACCAGCGGTAGCGTGTACTGTCCCGGATCACTGATAATAATGAGTGGCAGCAAGAAGTCGTTGTACGTGGACAGGCAAGTTAGAATTCCAACCGTGGCACTGATGGGCGCCATGAGCGGGAAAATGATTTTCCAGAACGTGCCCCACGTCGTCGCTCCATCCACAAAAGCCGCTTCCTCCAGCGCTACCGGAATGGACCGGATGTATCCAACGTACACAAATACGTTGAATGCCAGACCATAGACCGTATGCAGCAGGATCAGCCCTACCAGATTCGTCATCTCCAGCGATGAGGTCAGCTTAACAATCGGCAGCATGATGATCGGGAACGGAATGAACATCGCGCTGACAAAGTAATAATAGAGCCCTTTGAAAAACTTGCGTTTTTCCATATTCCGCGCAATCGCATAGGCCACCATCGAGTTACTGAGCAACGTCAAGAGCACAGTTGATGCGGTAACGATCGCACTGTTACGGAACGATTGGAAGAAGTTCGTCATGTCGATGGCCCTCGCGAAATTCTCCCAGTGAAACGTTGTCGGAATGGCAAAGACCGATTGGGCCATCTGTTCCGGATTTTTCAAAGCAATCGTAACGGTCATATACAATGGGAACAGGATAAACAGGGTACCCAGCACAACGAGCAGCATAACGAGCCAATTGATTCGTGTACGGCTTCTCATTACAGATCCATCTCCCTTCTTTGCAGGAACCGGATTTGCAGAATTGAAATCACCGCAATAACGATGAAGTAAATAACCGAGTTCGCAGATTGATACGCATATTCGCCGCCTTCAAATCCTCCGGTGTAGATCAGGTGGGAGATGGACTGCGTCGCCCGTCCGGGACCACCGTTGGTCAAGGCTACGATTTGGTCGAAGACCATGAGCGAGTTTTTCATCGCCAACACCATATTAATGGTGAAGAATGGGGCAATAAGCGGGAAGGTAATACTCCAGAATTCACGCCATTTGCCTGCGCCGTCGAGGTTGGATGCCTCGTACAGTGTCGTTGGTATCGTTTGCAGACCAGCCAAATACAGAATCGTATTCAGGGCCACGGATTGCCATACTGCAACAATGACGATACCGATCCAAGCCAGACTTTCGCTACCAAGTATGTTCGTGGATAGCGCGTTGATACCCAGATTTTGTCCCCAGATCGGGAATACGTTGGAGAATAAGTAGTTAAATATGTAACCTACGATCAGCACACTCAGAATATTGGGCAGGAAGTAAATGCCGCGGAAAAAGTTACGAAACTTGATCTTGGCATTCAGCCCGAGTGCAATGAGCAGGCTCAGGATATTGGTCAGGATCGTCACAACGATCGCGAACTTGAACGTAAACCAGTAGGCGTTACCTACATTGTCATCCTGGAACAAGTTGAAATAGTTTTTGAAGCCAACAAAATCATATTCTTTCCCGAATCCGTTGTAATTCGTAAAGGAATAATAGATGCCCTGGAGGGCCGGCAGTGTCATAAATACGAAGAACAATACTACCGCCGGAACCGTCATCCAGTAATAAGGTGCGATACGCTTGTTCATATTCCATCCTCCTTCAGACAAGGGTTAACGCCGGTTCGCGACCTTGTCCCATTCTTTGTCGAGTGTATCCAGATAGTTGTCGATGTTTTGGTTCTGCAGAAAGGACTGTACGATGGAATTCAGCTGCACGGCAGCCGGTATATAGTGATCGGCAAAGTCAACGACCTTACCCTGCTCAATATAAGGCATCAATTCCTGTACGGCAGGATCATCCTGCTTCACGTCTTCTACCGCAGAGAACAGCGTCTGTTCACCAATGTATCTTCCGATATTTTCAGGCTTTAACAGAAACGCAATGAATGTCTCTGCCTGCTCGCGATTAGGCGTGTCCGCTGCGATGGTAAACAGAGAGTCAATTCCGTTCACCAGCTTGATTTCACTTGCATCGTTGCCCGTTGGGAATGGGAAGAAACCGATGTCGACATTCGGGTTCGCTTTGCGAATCTCCGAGATGGCCCAGGTACCCTGGATGTACATGAAGGCTTCACCGTTTGCAAAAGCACGGTTACCGTCCGAATAGGCTTTACCAAAGTTATCGCCGTGACCGTACTTCATGAGTTCCAGCTGCTTCTCAGCTACCTCGCGGTATTCCTCTTTGAACGTCACTTTGTTATCACGCCGTTCCTGGTAGAAATCAATACCGACCAGATTGGAGCCAAGTGCATTGAAGGGCAGGCTCGTCTGCCAGTCATCCTTGTATGTGAAGTAAAATGGAATCTCACCTGCATCCTTGATCTTTTGGGCGGTCGCAATGAGTTCATCCCACGTCTTGGGTACGTCCAATCCCATTTCCTTAAACAGCGTTTTGTTGTACATGATGCCGTTCGCATTAGTTGCGTAAGGAACCCCTGTCACTTCGTCCATCCCTGTGACATCCTTCAGCATTTGTATGTAGTTAGGATCAATCGTCTGGAGTAATGAGCTGTCCGTCAGATTGGTAAAAATATCACTCTGGGCCAAAATGGAATAGGTGTCGGTTGCGCCCATGGCCATAATATCCGGTATATCATTTTTGACGACACGCGTCTTCAATACCGTCTCCGCATCGGGCGGATTCACCTGTGTCACCTGAATATCGTCATGCTCCGCGTTGAACGTCTTGATCAATTCATCAAAGGTTGTTTTGGCTTCAGGCTTGTTCTGGAAAAATTCAATCTGCACTTTGCCGTTCGCACTATCCCCACTGGTACAGGAAGATAGAAGTACAGCCATCATTCCACACAGCAACATTGTCCCGAGAGCCTTGGTAAGCGTTGTTCTCATGTTGTACCTCCCTCAGCTTTATACGTAAAGATTTACCCATTCAAATGGTGAAATAACCATTTGGTTAATACTTCCACATACTCGTACTATGAGCGTTGGCTATACAAGCCTTTATTATTCCTAAAACGGTTTCGCTAAATTTGAATCAAGTAGCTGACTTGTAAAAATCACCAAGAAAACACAAAAAAGGACATCGGATTATATCCAATGTCCTTCATATATTCAGTAATCAGCGGGTTACAGCCATGCTGTTATCCTCGATTAGGAACGCTCAACTTTCGGCAAAGCATTGCGTAAACGCTTGGCCCGATAACTCTGAAATGCACGAATCAACATGCCGATGATGATCATGACCACACCCACATTAATCGCGACATCGGCGAGATTCAGAATTCCCCGCCCTGACGGAAACACGAGGAAGTCCGTTACCCGGGCATAGATAAATCGATCGATCGCATTTCCCAAGGCCCCGCCAACCATAAAACCAGCGCCAGCCTGCATCCAGAAACCGCGAATTTCACCCTTTCTGCGGTAATACAGCATGCCTGCTATGAACAGAACAGCGATCACGCCGAAGAGACGCGCATTCCCTTGAAACAGACTGCCAGCCATTCCGCTATTCTCGTAATGCTGCAATTGCATGCCGGAGTCACCCAGTCTCATCACGTCACCGACTTCCATATACATCCTCACTGCAATTTTGGTTCCCTGATCCACCAAAGTTACCAGCAGTGCTACAAAATAAAACAGCATCGTGCCTCTCCTCCTGCCTACTGAACGACAAATTATTTTAACTTTAAGAGTTTTGTATATTAGGTTCCCTTCACTTTAACACAGCCGATGTATGGTCTCCAAATGAGCGGTCTTTAACTGTGCATAAAAGATCTACTAACATCGTTCAGACTGCATCGAGAAGGGACTACACCCATCCATGTCGAATGTAGACATCAAATCATATATGTAAAGGGGCTGCCTGTAATTTGAACCTGACCATGACAGAGAAATTAAAGGAAATGCAGCAGGAAGAACAGGACTTGGTATTTGGCACATTTGATTCTGAAATGGCGCTTAGACTTGGCCTGCATCTGGTTGAGGAAGCGAAACGTCGTTCACAAGCCGTAACTATTGACATCACCCTGAAGGGACATCGCCTTTTTTTGCACGCCATGGAAGGCACTCATCCCGATAACGAAGATTGGATCCGCCGCAAGAACAATGTTGTTAATCACTTTTTCTCTAGCTCTTGGCATACTGCCCTGCGGTTGAGAAATGAAAATCAGACACTTGAGCATGACTTCAACCTGTCTGCATCTGATTATGTACTGGCTGGAGGGGCTTTCCCGCTGATTCTGGAAAATGAGAGACAGGTCGGCACCATTACGGTATCGGGTCTGCCTGATGAGGAAGACCATGATCTGGTCACGACCGGCATTCGCTCGTTTTTGTTGCAGCAGAATTAGATTAAACGTGTAAAAAAGCCCACCCGCTCTATATAGATCGGGTGGGCTTTACTAGCCAAGCAGCATGCTCATGACGGATTTTTGCTTTTCATAATATGGTACACATTGCTAAAGCTGCCGGAGAGAATACCGGTAATCGGAAATATGGCCCAATTGATATCCCACCGCTGAAATACAAAGCCTGTGAACAAGAAGATGGCTGTCGCCAGCGGCCATACAATAGCTTCTACGGCTCTTACAACCTTTACTTCTTGCTTCTTTTCTGCCGTCAGCTGGTGCTTATCCATCAAGTTCGTGTAAGCCCCTTGAATATTGCCGTAGTATACAAACAGGAATACCCCTACCCCAGCCATGATCATAAAGGCAGATACACCATAAGAAGCGTAGTTTTCGTTGAAAGAGGCGGCTGCGAAAATAAAAACAGGAGACAGAATGCACAGGCAGACACCCGTAATGATGGCTACACGATAAGTTAGGGCGAAGTTCTCCTGGCTACGCTGAAGACTCATTTTAAGTGTATAGGAAAGTTGAAAGCCCTTCTCCATATGACTGAAGCGATCCAGCTTCATGCCACTATGAATGAACATGCCAACCCCAATGGCAATCAGTACGAACATGCCGATCAAGCCCAGTACAGCGCCCGTTTCTTCCGAACGGTTTGCAGCTAAATAGGCATAACTCTCAAACAAGGTATCCATGAAAATCAGAAATGCCACACCCGACGCGCACAATAAAACACCCAGTCCAATCCAAAATCCAGCATTTCTTTTCGCAGTGGTATATGCGTAAATCTCTTCTTCCGTCAGTATAGGTACTGCCTCTTCTGTGCTGATTGACTGAATACCGAGTTCGGCTGTTAGCTCCTCGATGTTACCAAATTCCGAGATCACAATGCCGATGGCTTCATTCTCTGACTTGCCTTCTCGCTTCAATTCCAGGTACTTATCTTCCATCCCCGAAAGGAGCTCCTGCTTCAGATGCTCCACCTCGGGAGTCTTCGGCAGACCAGCAAACATGTTCTCCAGATACACCATAATTGTCTCCATGTTCCGTCACAACTCCCTGATAAATAGATTAACAACCTCCTGCGTAACCTTCCATTCCTCACACTTCTGTCTGTAATAGTCGAGGCCAGGCGGCGTAATCCGGTAATAGGTACGGCGCTTTCCCAGACTATTCTCATCCAGGTAAAACGATTCAATATAACCGTTCTTCTCCAATCGCGTGAAGGCCGAGTATAATGTCGTCTCCTTCATGACGTACTTTTCCTCTGTCAGCTGCCTGATGTTCTTGGAAATCTCGTAGCCGTACGACTCCCCTTCGAGCAGCATGTAGAGGATCAGCGTATCATTGTAGCCACGTATAACGTCACTGCTGATCACAAAAGTTACTCCTCCTCGTTACTTCATCTGTCGTAGTAGTTGAAGTATAGCACAACTTACTACGACAGGTGAAGTAGTTCTGCTAAAAATGGGCAATAAAAGATCCGTACCTGGAAAAGGTACGGATTTTTTTCTTTTACCTGCAGTTTAATTACTGCGTTTATTGGATCGCTGAGAGAACATCCAGCAGCATGGATTTGAATTTGGGCCGATCAATGGCCTCACATACACGTACATTGGGCTCTTTGCCAAAACGTCCGTTGATATCCACCACACTGTATCCGCGTGTCAGCTCTCCTGCCGCTTCCACATCCACATAATATTGACCTGACTTGGTCATGATGGATTCATCTGCGGCTACAGCCATCAGCAATGTATCGGGATGAGTGGTGCCATTCAGCTTATGTACCGACTTGTTGAACTGCATAACCACTTTGTTAATGGCTGTGAAGAAATCAGCACCGGATGTGCCCAGAGCCGCAATCTCTGCATGATCATCATCGTCCATGACTGAATATTGCGTACACATCTCCCAGCCAACCATCGTGATCGGGATGCCTGCATGCAGTACAATTTTCGCTGCTTCCGGGTCCACGTAGAAGTTATACTCCGCTGCCGGTGTGATGTTGCCCAGTGCATTATTCGTTCCGCCCATGATGTACAGATGAGCAATCTCCGAAATAATCGTGGGGTCCTTCTGAATTGCCATTGCAATGTTAGTTAGCGGAGCAATCGCCAAGAGCTCAATTTCACCCGGATGTGCATGCACCTTCTCAATGATAAAATCAACCGCGTGCCCGCTCTCGGGACGTTGATCCGCCTTGGGAAAATGCGCGCCGCCCATGCCGTCATCGCCATGCACATCTTCCACTGTGCGGTGCTGAGCCTTTCCATAGGCCATTAGCGGACGCTCGCAACCTTTATATACAGGCACCTTGCCGCCATGTCCAGCAACCTGTACCGTGTACAGTGCATTTTCAACTTCCTGGTCGAATTGTACGTTACCTCCCGTGATGGTGATGCCTTCCACCTGAAAGTGGTGCAATGCCGTCAGGATCGCAATCGTATCGTCTCCTGCTGTATCTGTATCGATGATGACTCTTCTCATGATGCCGCGCTCCTTCTTCCGTTTGATATTCATTTAGAACAAAAATACAAGATTACACTTAATAACTCTGCGTACAGAATAATCTTACGATCACTGTTACCCTCGGATTTTTTGTATACCTTCTGTCAAAGGTAAAAATCCGATGATAAATGTGAACGCTTCGCTTCTCCAGATTTTTTCTGTCCTCTTCGTTTACGTGTAAACACTATATTTATTCTAAATTATCGTTAATCCCTATGTCTTATTTTACATCAAAAACGTACCAATGACGATGGAAACGCCGATGATAATCGAACGCAGCAGCTGTGCTACCGCCATATTGCCTCGTGCGATTTCTTCGCATACTCGCATTTTAGGCGTAAGGAAATCAAATATAATATAGACCAGGCACAACACAATAATTCCAAGCGCCGACCACAGCAGCATATCCAGCCACGAATGCGTTGAGAAAGACACCATACCCACGATAATACACAGTCCCAGCAATTTGCTGCCCATATACATGCCTGCCGCCTCGTTACCTTTGGCGATTTCCTCACTATCGTTATACCGGGTCAATTTGCTAAACGCGAAATATCCACACACCAATACCACCAGCAGAATGCCTATACCCACCGCAACATTCAGCAAGTTCAATCCCAAGTTCTCCATTCCTTCTCCTCCTCATCATTCATCCGTTCACGAACCGTAGCCGCGCAATAATAGGCCATATCTCCGGTTACTTTCTCCCCGACCCGTGGTAGCAACCCAGCCAAACGCCCCCCGATAACAAACACCCCTGTAAGCAGATAGCCGCTGTACGCTCCAGCTTCCGTCTCGATCACAACCTGTTCCATCGGAACCAGCTGCTGATAGATTTTGGGTTGGTTTTCGTAATAAGCTGTAATTTCCTCTTCATCCTCTTTGGCTTGGTCTTTCACCCTCAGGGTTGAATCGTGAGCCGACTCTTCCTCCTGAACTGCACTTCCATCCAGCAAAAGAGTACCTCTGCCCTCACGTCCCCAATAACTTTTGGACACATACGGTATGGCATTCAGCTCGAAAGGCTCTGCCGAAAAATAGGTGGGCAGCAGATATCGGGAAATCACGTCCATTTCCGCTTCATCAAAGAGGGTAAACCCGCAATAATCCGGGGTTTGCTCGTTACGCTCGTAGAGCGACCAGATTGCCGCCATGAAGCCTTTGCTCTGCATCAGTACATGCTGCACGGGATTCATCAGGCCTAGTCGTCCCTCCCGTACAAGATCAAGCAGAGCTACGCCAATCTCCACACCTGTCGTCTCATCCCGATCATCGATCAGATACTCCAGTGGATAGAGACGGTACAGCAGGTTAATCTCCCGACCCTGGTGGTAAAGCGCCTCACCAGGAACAATCTCCAGTTCCTCCAGTGGGGCATAGAAGACATCGTATCCGGCTTCCTGACAGCATCTCATCAGGTATTCCGTATTCGTTCGATCTTCGACATGTTCGCCAAAAGAAGTAAACGTCACCGGACTCTGCAATCCCTGCTCTGCATAGAATTCCAGCCACATTTTGAAACACGCGCGAATACGTGCATCCATCTCTGCAGATGGCGAAGTGATCGCAGCATCCTCAGCAAGAGCGACCAGGATATCTTCCAGTGCAGCAGCCTCCGGTATACCCGTAGGGGTGTCCGTATTATTTTCGATACACTTCGGCCCAGCTTCTCCAATAATCCAATCCTGACGGGTAATACCTCCAGTCACCATCTCCATACGTGCCGTCGGAATAAGCCCCGGATGGATCCCGAGCTGATGCTCTAAAAAAGAATCCGGCATATATTGCTGGATAAATCGCATCACTTTACAGTAAATGCCGTCTACCGCCTCGGCTGCCGCACGCAGCTCCTGTACCTCCGAGGGAGAATAGACCGTCAATGCAGGCACACAATATTGCTTCCCGTACATTCGATGATATGGAATCTGTTGTTCCGCTTCACCCTGAAATACCTCTTCGTGACTAAACGGCAGTTGAACCACTTGCCTCATCCGGTTATCCTCCCGAACTGCGGAAGAAGCTACCGAAGCCGCTTGATTTGGACTTGGATTTGCTATAGGAGCTGTTACTGTCCTTGTTGCTTCGATACGACGACCCACCGTAGTAATAGTGTCCGCTACTGGAATCATATTCACATCCGGTATCATACTCCGGGTCACATTCATCATTGTTGCTGCCACAACCGGATAACACGGCAGGAACCGCCAGCATCAGGGAGAAAGCAACCAGCTTCGCTTTTGATCCGGGTTTGGATGCTTGCCCCTGCTTTTGGTCACTCATCACAGATCCACCTCTTTCATATAAAACAACACTTTTTTGCGATCCGCATCCAGCACGGAATACAGGAACTCATACGTCTTGCCACCGCGAACCATGTAATGGTCCAGCAGTTGCTCGGCAAGCTCCATCACATAGGTGGATGACGCTGTGAGCTCCAACTCCTGAAACGAACTTCCATTCCACAGCATATACTCTGCGCTGTACATGGAAGACATTTTGCACATCGCCAGCGCAGCATCCGCAATGGCTGCACCGTACTCGTCCGGCATCTGTTGGTCATATGCCGTCACGTATACTGCATGTTCCCGCCCATCCTGGCATTCATTGGACAGATGCGCCCAGAGTTTGTTTTTCACCAGGGTGGCATCCACCAATTTGCGCATGAACAGTTCATCCCGCGTGACTGAAGTCTGTTCCAGCACCCCTGTCTCCGCCTGTCGATCATCCGACCAACTCCGATACGTCAATGAATAATAGATACCGGTAACCTCCCTTTTTGCGAGCTCTTAGATGAGCCGTTTCAATTCATACAAACGTATTTAACGCATCAGAAGGAAAAAAGTTACACTAGTGAATCAATTTCATATTACCTTTAGCTGCTTCAAATCAAGGCTAGACATAGATTAAAATGGTTTAATTTGTCTATGTCTAGTTACAAAACTCCATTTTTAATGAGTTATGAAATTGATTCTATTCACCATGACATGTAATAAAAGCTACTGTTCGAGGCGTCGTCGATGATGCTACATTCGTGATTTAACGCTTGCTTGGCTAGCACGCAGATTCCGCGTTTGGTATGTAACCCAGGTGCAAAAAGGCCGGAGAAGACTCTCCGACCTCGCTTGTTCAATCTTATGCTCGTGCTATTCTGACTTATAACTCAGCCCACTGGGCCAAAACATCATTGTATTCAGTGGACAATTGCTCCCGGTCATTCCAGATTTGTTCCAGTTCAAGCGGATTGTTCTGTACCGTTTCCAACTGTTGATCCAGCACCTGAATCTCTGCCTCAAGACGAGCCAGGGTCTTCTCCAGCTTCTCCGCAGACAGTATATTGCCGTTGCTGCTTCTATGATTCGATGCAGTTGCTGCCGAAGAGGCATTCGACTTGCCTGATCCTGTTGAATCTTCATGATCACGACTTCCAACGGTGGCCGCAACAGTGGAACCGTTCAATGTCGAGGTTACTTCTGGTTTCTTCCCTGATCTGGCAGTCCCGCCGGGCGCGGACGTTAAACCTGACTTCATCTCTGACTTGACGTTCCCGCGAGAAGAAACTCCCGATCCTGCTGTAGACTGACTTGTCGCCGCTGCACGAGCTTGCAAATCGAGTTTCTTCTCACGATACGCCTCATAGTCTCCGAGATAAGCGGTCATCTGTCCGTCCTCCAGTTCCCAGACACGGGAAGCGAGGCGATTGACGAAATACCGATCATGCGAGATGGCAAGTACGGTTCCTTCAAAATCAACCAAGGACTCTTCCAGCGCTTCTCTGGATGCGATATCCAGATGGTTGGTCGGCTCATCGAGCAGCAGTACATTGGGTTTGCGCTGCACCAGCAGAGCCAGCCGTAGACGCGTCCATTCCCCGCCGGATAATTGCCCGACAGAGCGGAATACATCCGCACCGTAGAACAGGTATCGGGCCAGAATTCCGCGAGCCTCGCCTTCCTCCACGCCCGCTTCCAGACGGAAGTATTCGAGTACATTCAGCTTCGGATTCGTGGGTTCCTCCTGTTGAGCCAGATACCCTACATCCACACGTGCCCCCCACTCCAGCTTGCCAGCATTGGGCTGCTCGTCACCAAGCAACAGCTTGAACAGGGTCGTCTTACCGGAACCATTGCGGCCAATGAGTGCAATTTTATCCCCATATTCCAGCAGACCCGAGATTCCGCGCAGGATTTCACGCTCGCCATAGCTCTTCTCGACCTGTTCCAATACGGCTACCCGTTTACCCGTTCGATCCGTAGGGCGCACATCGAACTCGGCATTGCGACGCTCCAGTACAGGACGCTTCACCTGTTCCATCCGCTCGATTGCTTTACGCATCGAAGCCGCCCGCCTGAAGAACTTTTCATTCCCACCAATTCGGCCCCACTCCTCCAGCTGGCGAATCGTTTCCTTCATTTTCTTGATAACCTTCTGCTGCTCTTTGAACTCCTCGAATTGCTGCAACAGCCGTTGTTCCTTCACTTTCATATATTCCGTATAACCACCAGCAGATGTCTCTGCTTCTCCATCCTCCAGCTCCAGTGTTCGATTCACGACCCGATCCAGAAAATAGCGATCATGCGAGATCAGGACAATGGTGCCGGGGTATTCTCGTAAATATCCTTCCAGCCACTCGACCCGCTCCAGATCGAGATGGTTCGTCGGCTCATCCAGCAATAACAGATCGGGTCTTACGATTAGCTGTGAAGCCAGCACTACCCGAGTCTGCTCCCCACCGGACAGAGAACCGAAGCGCCAACCATAATGCGCCTTGTCGATATCCAGACCGTCCGCCACCTGATCGATCCGGGCATCCATTTCGTATCCACCCTCACGCTCGAACTGGTCTTGCAGCGCTGCATAACGTTTCAGCAGGCGCTCCAATTGACTAGGGTCTGCTGCGCATGCCGGATCGGACATCTGCTGCTCCATTTCCTTCATTTGCGTGGAACATACCATGAGCTCCTTGAATCCAAGACTCAATACATCCAGTACGGTATGGTCATCCAATCCTTCCGGAACCTGGGCCACATACCCCATTCGTGTATCTTTCTTTATCATCAATTGACCCTCGTCCGGCTTGTTCAGCCTTGCCATCAGGCGCATAAGTGTTGTCTTGCCGCTTCCGTTGCGGCCAATCAGTGCGACCTTGTCGCCTTCCATAATTTCAAATGTAATGCCGTCCAGCACCAGATGTGCTCCGTGGTATTGAGTCAGTTGTTGCGCGCTAATAATTATCATAATAAGGTTCCTCCTATAGGTTGGAAGATCCTGACCGCAACACAAAAAGAGCCGCAGGAGGTTAGCTCCGCGGCCCTTCAGAATTCAAGCAATATCGCTTATCGTCCGAATGAGGTCAAGGCAGGCATCTTCTCGCAAATGTTAACTTCCGTATATTCAAAATTGGACAGACTTCTCCCGTTGGTCAGAAAAGTATGAACAATGCCAGCCATAGCAATCGGCAGCTGGCTTATACGGTTGTTAAGCATCTCGTGATTCACCTGTCTTCACCTCCCTTGTCATAATTAATGTCAATATATCACAGACGAATGTATTCCTGCAACCATCCTATCGCCCAATTTAATCTTACTGTACAGTAGTTTCATTCTTCCGCTTAATCCCTGCCCCGTCGCCGAAGCATCACATCCCTGATCGCCACCGTAATGAGTGTTAACATTCCCGCGGTACCGAATGATACACCGAGCAGAGCATATCCGATGCCATTCCATCCGCCAATATTGATGCTGATCATGATTACAACGGCACCGCCAAGCAAAGCCACACATGGCAATATATACTGAACCCACGTCATTCGCCGTCCTTGCATCCGGTAGATAAGCCATTCAATCAGCAACTGCACCGCCCACATTCCCAAAGTCCACATGATCAGTACTTCCATAAGGTTCCCCTCCTGTTGCTTGGATGGATCAAGCCCTTCGTTACAGACCTTCCTTTACTTCAACCAATCCGAGAAAAAGTTCCGGTATCCTTCTTTCATCTTCGTGCGCGAAAAAGCACTAAACGCATACTCCCGGTTGTCTTCTGAGACACTGCGCGGTGCAGCCGCAGCCATGTTCACCAGTTCAAACCAGTTATCCTCATTGCCTGCAAAGGCATGTGTGGATCGAATGTGACCGTAGCAGGCATGCTCCGGCTTCACGACCATTTTGCCCATCGCCATCGCTTCCGTCAGTGGCATTGCAAACGTATCAAAGGCCGAACAACTCCAGTAGACCTTCGATGAGTTCATCAGGGTAAAAATCTCATCCTGAGTGAGCGCAAACTTCAGCTTCACGTTGGCAGGAATGTCGTACTTCTTCATGCTTTCCTGATAGCGTACACCCCCGAACACCATGTACACTTCCTTATCCGGGTTCTGCCGCGCATATTCCAGGACCAAGTCCGGGCGACGGTTCGCTTCATCCCGACCGATCCAGAGCACACGATTATGCACAACCTGACTCGGGTCATAGTGCCGGTTCGCCAGCTCTTCGCTAAATCCAATCGGAATGACGTTCACGTCATGTACACCGAAATTGCGGCCCAACTCTGTTTTCAAAAACTCCGTCTGTACAATGGCTTTATCCACCATCGTATAAAATGGCTTCATCATCTCATATCCCGTCAGCGCGGGATCGGGGAAACTGTGCGGGAACAACACGCTCTTCGGTAAGAACATCTTCAAAAACGTAAACCCGGACACGGTGTAGATGACATGTTCTATATTTTGGCTATGAATCTGATCCAGCACGATATCATAGTTCACCAGGTCGCCTTTCTCATGCTCATAACCTGGCAACCAGTCATATCCGCTGACATGACGCTCCGGCGAGATGAACACAATATCCACGCCCAACTCCAGACCAATTTGTTTCAGCCGATCCGCAAATACGCGCGGCCCCTGAGCTTCTGTAAATTGAATTTTACGCATAACAAGTCCGACTTTACGCAAACTTCTCACCTCTCATTTCTATTCCTCACGCATATGCTTCATGCACTGTTCCAGCGTCGCTACCGTCTCGTGCCACTGGCTTCGCAGCTGCTCCTTCGGCCACACACATTCCTCACTCCTCAGATCACCGTCAATCAAACGCAGCATCCAGAGCGAGAATACAATAGCATAGGCATCGTACCATCCTGTAAAAAGAACCCGTTCAATCTGTACGCCCAAGCTCCCCAGTTTGTCCAAATAAACATCCATAACCCGCTCTCGCAGGGCAGGCGTAACCGTTCTGGGAAACAGCGGATGCGAGAGATCCACCAGATGGTACACATCCCACAGCGGCGTATTCAGATGGGCATGCTCCCAGTCCAAGATGACCAGTCTGCCGTCCACCTCCGCCATGTTACCAGGATGCAAATCTCCGTGACAAAGAACGGTTGGAAGTTCTTCCTCTGCCGTGAGGATCAACCTGGTGATCTTGTCCCAATCCGATGCGGACAGCTGCATGTCCAGTCTGGACAACAGATCAACAGTAGATTGCTTCTGCATTTGCAACTCATCCAACATCGTGCGAATGGACGGTTTCTGGCCCACGCGAGGCAGCTCGCTCCAATCCGTAACAGGCAATGCATGCCACGCTGCCATATGTGCCGCTGCGCCGAGCATCGTCGCTTCTTGCGAATTATGCACAAGCTGCCCCAGATCCTCGTAGATCATCCAGCTCTGTGCTGGTGCAATGGTAAGATCAGACGCAGCAATAAGCTGCGGGTAGAACGGCGGTAATCCAGACATCACACGCTCGTACATCCATCGTTCCCGCCCATGCTGCGCAGGATTCGTCAGCGGTTTGAAAATATAACTTCCACCGGTAGGAACAGTGAATCGCTCCACATATCGTCCGTTCATTCCTTTATATAACGGTTCCCGATTGGTTACATATTGATCATTCAGCATTCCTTCAGGCGTCACCCAGCTGTGTGCATCCTTCTCTTCATACACGCTACCCACCATCCATATTCGTTCTCCCTGCTGTTCGTATCCTCATGTTATGATTTCTATCCATCATACGTTGCCGCTCACAAGCCTGCAAGCTTAGGTCGTAAGTGCCTATTCAAGGAATCAAGTCAGAGGATTCAAAAGTGCTTCTTGCATTTTAGTTAGTAATCACTTACTATACAATCATGAAGAACAAACCTCATGTGGATAGCAAAAAGAAAGATATCTTACAAGCGGCTATGCGCTTGTTCGCAACCAAAGGCGTTGACGGCATATCCGTCAAAGAGATCGGTGACGCCGCCGGAGTAACCGACGCGGCGATCTACAAACATTTTAAAAACAAAGATGCCGTTGCCCTGGAAGCCTTCACTCAATACTGTGTCGACTATACTGCATTGATTGACGGGTATGTTCGCCGGGAAGGCCCCGTACTGGAACGCTTCAAGCAACTGGTTACCGAGGTGCTCCATCTGCATGATGAAGATCCCTACGGACTGCTGCTGATTTCACAGAATCATGAAATATTCATTGAAGCTGGAAGCAGCGAGGATTACCGTCAGCCATTGGATGCGTTAATGGATCTGATCGATCAGGGAATCATGCGAGGGGAGCTTCCTCAGCAGGATTCGAGGCTCACAGGCGTACTGATTATTGGTGCGATTACACGTATGGCGGTCTCCAGTATGCAAGGTGAGCTGCCGGAGCTGTTGGTACCTTATACGGGCGAGACTGTTCATCGTCTTGCATCAATGTTGGGGCAGGTACCCCCAAAAAAATAATCGTCAACATACCATCAGGATATACAGATGGATTATCGGGTCATACGTGACCTTTTCTTTTTGCACATGAGGTTAGTGTTCATTAACTAAAATAGTCAGGACGTGTCATCTTCTATGAAGAAAATATTAATTATTCAAGGTAATCCTGTCTCACCCAGTTATAACGGCGCACTAGCTGAGGCATATCGTAAAGGTGCAGTGCAAGCGGGTGCCGATGTCCGCATGATCACCTTGAACGAGTTGGCATTCAACATGAATCTGGAGGGAGGATATCGTAATAAACTTCCACTCGAACCGGATTTGCTACAAGCCCAAGAAGCGATCAAGTGGGCCGAGCATCTCGTATGGGTATTCCCAATCTGGTGGGGAGGACCACCTGCCCTGCTGAAAGGTTTCATTGACCGGATCTTCATGCCAGGTTACGCCTTCAAGTATCAAAAAGGAAAACCTTTCCCGGATCAGCTGCTCAAAGGCCGCACCGCTCGCATGATCACTACCATGGATGGCCCGAGTTGGTACTTCAAATGGTTCCATGGTGAGCCCGCACACAAGATGATGAAGATCTCCACATTGGGACTCACTGGCATCAAGCCTGTGCGGATAACAACGGTAGATCAAGTTGGGAAGAAGTCAGATGAACAGAGAAAGAATTGGTTGGATAAGATGGAGCAACTTGGGCGGAGGATGGGGTAAGACAGAAAACTGCCTATTCCTAAATAAAACAACAGAGGGATGTCCCTGCGTCATGTTCAAGACGGGACACCCCTTTGTTGCGTTCGTTATAGTCTAACGAACCTTGCACACGTTATTTACACGATCCCGCAACAGTACGAGCAACGCATTACCCAAACGAAATACGGCCTGACGGATGCTCAGGCAAAATAGCTGTAACCAGCTGCTGGACAGCAGGATGATCCGACTGCATTACCGAATCCCCCGCATCACCGCTATAGACAAGCCTGCCCTGATCCATTACCGCAATGCGGTCACATATCGTCATGGCAGCCCGGATGTCATGCGTGATAAAGAGGTACGACAACCCGTAGGACGCTCTTAACTCAGCCAATAAGGATAGGATTTGCGTCTGGTGCACCATATCCAGGCTGCTGATCGATTCGTCCAGTACGATTAACTTTGGCTTGAGAGCGATGGCTCGTGCGATGTTAACTCGCTGTAATTGTCCACCGCTGAACTGGTGCGGAAGCTTGTTTACATCCTCAGGTGTAAGTCCAACCTGCTCAAGCAATTGTCCAATCACACGAAGTTGTTCTTTTGCCGACAAACGCTCGTAATTATCCAGCGGCTCCCCAATGATCTCCGCGGCAGTCATGAGCGGATTCACAGCCGAATAACAGTCCTGGAACACGACTTGCAGATCACGTCGTAATCCCTTAAGCACTGGTTTGCTGGATCGATAGATATCCTGACCCTGAAACAAAATCTGACCCTGGCTAGGCTTCTCCAGCCCAAGAATGATTTTGCCCAAGGTACTTTTACCCGCCCCGCTCGTACCCAGCAGTCCCAGACACATACCCTTTTCAATCGTAAGCGAAATGTCTGCCAGCACAGGAGGACGCGCTCCCGAACGATCCAGCCAATTGCGTTTGCCATAGTTATGGCTTACTTCACGTACCTGAAGCATCAGGTCATCCTCCTCTCTTGTACTTGACAGAAGCAACTCATCTGTCATTCGCTATTGTCCCAAAGACATAACGGGCCTGGCATTTAACAACATCCGGGTATACTCATGCTGCGGGTGATCAAACAGTTGGTACACATCCGCCTGCTCCACTATTCGTCCCTTCTGCATAACCGCGACTTCATCCGCCATTTGCGAGATCACGCCCAGATCGTGGGAGATGAGCAAGATGGATGTGCCATATTCCGTACGTAGCCGATCCAATTCCTGAAGCACCTTCAACTGATTCACGACATCCAGTGCCGTCGTTGGTTCATCGGCAATAACCAGGGCTGGTCGCAGGCACATCGATATGGCGATCATCACCCGCTGCAACATGCCTCCACTCAGTTGGAAGGGATATCGCTTCATCAGCTTGGCCGGTTCGGGCAAGTTCATATCTGCCAAGGCAGCAATCGCTCGCTCTCGGGCCGCTGCTTTGGACATTTCTGTATGCGTACGTAAAGTTTCAATGAATTGAGATCCAATCGTATATACGGGTGTAAAAGCATTCATCGGATTCTGCATAATAAATCCGATGTCCTTGCCGCGGATGCGTCGCATCTCCTCACCTGACAATGAGCTAAGCTCCCGCCCATTCAGACGGATGCTGCCCGACACTTCCATCCTGCGTGGATCAAGCAGATGGAGCAACGCGTTACACGTAACGGTCTTGCCGCTGCCACTCTCACCGACCAGACCGAAGACACGACCTTTTTTTAATTCGAAATCAATGGGCTCCAGTAACGGGACTGAACCCTCCGCTGTTCTAAGATTCACTTGCAGACCACGAACTTCGAGTACTTTCGCTGCATCATCCATCGTTACATTCACCTCCATATTACCTTTGGTTTCGAACCACTACCTTTTTGCAATGCCATAACGCTCGGATAACGCTTCACCCAAAATGTTGAACGTAATAACTACCAGCAGAATTAATGCACCCGGGTAGATCATCAACTCCGGATGACTGCGAATATAACCCGTTCCTTCATGAATCATGGCGCCCCATTCTGCATTCGGTGGTTGAATACCAAGTCCCAAGAAGGACAGAGCGGATATATCCATAATCGCCCAGCCCATCTCCAACGTGCCCATCACTACAATGGGACGCTGTACGTTGGGGATGATATGTCTGCGGATAATCGTCCATGAAGAGGAGCCGCTAATCCGCGCCGCTGCGATGAAGTTCCGTTCCTTCAGACTAACGACCATATTCCGGCAGATGCGTGCATAATACACCCACTGTACCATCATGAGGGCTAGAAGAACCTGCATCAGACCTGGACCAAAGATCCCTACAATGCCCAGCACCAGCACCAGATTCGGAAACGCCATAATGCCTTCACACAAGCGCATCAGCAGACTGTCCACCCAGCCACCGAGGTACCCGGAGATCGAACCCACAATGACACCTATGAGCAAAGAAGACAGAAAGATCAGGGTAGCAAATCCGAGCGACACCCGAGCGCCATATATTAACCTGGTGAGATTGTCGCGTCCCAGATGATCCGTTCCCAGCCAATGCTCAAAGGATGGACTCGCCAGCTTCTGTAACAGATTCACCTTCACAGGGTCATGAGGAGCAATCCATGGGGCTAATAACGCTACCATGAAGAAAAGCAATATGATCACCGAGCATATCTGGATGGCTCTCTGTCCTTTAAATACCGCACGCCATTTGTTTATCAATGTTCTGCCCGTCCTTTCGCTGAAATCCGTGGGTCCATCACCAGTTGCACCAGATCAACGAGCAGATTGCATACGATGAACAGGCAGGCCGCCAGGAAGACATAACATTGAATAACGGGAATATCCCGATTAAATATCGCATCGACAAAGTATCGTCCGAACCCAGGCCAGGAAAACACTTGCTCCACAATAATGGTGCCTGTGAGCAGCTTGCCCATACTCATACCCATCCCCGTAATGAGGGGCGATATGGCGATTTTCAGGACATGTTTCAGCATAATGACTCGTTCGCGAATCCCGCGCGTTCTCGCATACTGTACATATGTCTCCTGCAATTGCTCCAGTACACTGGAACGCAATAATCGGGTGTAGATCGCAATAAGAATCAAGGAGAGTGTAATCGTAGGCAGAACCAGATTCTCCCACGATCCACGCCCCTCCACAGGGAGCCAGTCCAGCTTCACCGAGAAAAAGAAGATCAGCAGGTAACCGAGCCAGAATTGCGGAATAGATGCTCCAAAATAGGAAATCGCACGGCTGACCATGTCAATCCAGCTATTCTTATACACCGCCGCCAGTATTCCTAAAGGAATACTCACCAAAGCCGATAACAATATACTCCAGAGGGCTAGTTCAGCCGTAGCCGGGAGCCTTAATTTCACTTCATCCCATACGGGTTTATTGGTGAGATATGAGGTGCCGAAGTCGAGCTTGGCAATCTTCTGAATCGTATGCACATATTGGGTTAACATAGGCTGATCCAGACCGAACTCATGCCGCTTTTGCGCAAGCAGCTCCGGTGTTGGATAGATATGAGCGGCTGTCAGATAAGCCTCGGCCGGATCAACCGGCGATATATGAATAAGCGCAAAGGTCACAAGTGTAGCAATAAAAACGATAGGAATGATCGCGATCATTCGTTTACCAATATAACCGATCACCAAACGTTCCTCCCTTTTATCAAGCTACATGACCTTACCACTCTCAAAGTCACTACTTATTAATTGCCCAATTCAATGCCCACAAACGGATTTTCGTCACGGTTCGCCGGGAAAATAAAGTTGGAAATTTTCTTCTGATATACAGCCGTTTTCTTAATATAAGAGATCGGTACGATGGCCGATTGCTCCTGAAGCGTCTTGAGGATGGAGCCATATAGTTCCTGGCGTTTCGTCTCGTCTGTGGAAGACAGGGCTGCATGCACCTGATCGTCCAGTTCCTTTTTCATCGGCAACGCACTCAAGGTCTCGGAAATCCCAAATCCAGGGTTCGCCACAACATTAATGAAGGAATGTGGATCATATGGCGCACCATAGTTGTACCAGAAATACAGGTCGAAATCATTGGCTTTCAAGCGCTTGATCTGTACCGTCAGTTCCAGTCCAGTGAGGTTTACCTTAACCCCAAGCTCGCTCCATTCCGCCTGAATGGTCTCAGCCATCGCTTTCTGAATCGGGTCCGTCTTGTCAAAAATCATCTCAAAATCAAGCTGCTGACCGTCCTTCTCACGAACCGTACCACCTGCAGGCAACTTCCAGCCCGCCTCATCCAGTAATGCTTTGGATCTCTCCACGTCATACGTGATCGGTTCCAGGTCTACATTGGTGTACGGATAGTTTTTGGACAATACGGTATCGGCTGGCTCTTCCAAACCGGAAGTGACGCCTTCCACCATCGCCTTTTTGTTGAATCCTTGCTGGAGTGCCATCCGTACTCTGACATCAGACATCTTCGGATTGGAAGAGTTCAGCAACAGACTGCGAGTTCCCACAGGATCAGACAATTGGGTTACATACTCATCGTTGTCACGAAGTTGTTGGAATGCATCCAGGCTGATCACACCTTCACCGTAGATCAGGTCGAGATCACCTTTTTCAAAAGCAAGAACACGGGTCTCCCCATCAGGAATGATCTTAACCGTAATCTGATCTACCTTCGGTGCTGTTCCCCAATAGTTCGGGTTACGCTTGAAGACGGCATATTCGTCCTGCTTGTATTCAGCCAGCATCCACGGGCCAGTACCCACCGGCTCTTTGATGCCTTGGGAAGTATCTCCGTCATCCGGGAATCCGGCTTCACCCAGGAAGCGGAAAGGACGAACTACAGACAAATCCTGCAAGACCGGATAATACGGCTCTGTGAGTGTCAACCGGAAAGTCTGATCGTCCACAACCTCCATCTTGTCGAGCACGCCTACAATACCCAGCCAGCTATGTGTATCTTTATTTTTCATAACAGCATCAAAATTCTTTTTCACAATCTCAGCATTAAATGGCGTGCCATCTGAGAATTTCACACCTTGGCGAAGCTTGAATGTATATACTTTGCCGTCATCGGAGATGGTCCATGATTCTGCCAGGGCAGGTTCCAGTTTTCCGTCCTTCTGGTAACTGATCAGCGGCTCATAGAGCATGGATTGGGCAAATAATTGCGAAGGATTGTACGTATGCGGATTCATTGTACCGATATCACGTGGCCATGACATCGTAATCGACTTCGTAGATGTTTGATCCGAAGCAGCAGATGAGGATTGATCTGCACTTCCTGTATTGCTGCAGCCCACGATAACCAATAGCAACAAGAGCATAGTTGCCAGTGTGAGAGCCGAAGATTTGCGATGTTGTACAATCATGGATGTAGAACCCCTTTTCTCTATTTCATGATAATGATTCTCATATTCATTCATTAAGAATAGGCAGGAGCCCTCCTTTTGTCAATAAAATTCGACATGGTATGTGTTGTTACTAAAATAGCCAAAAAACCTTTCCTGTAGGAGGAAAGGCTTTTTGATCTGAATGTGAATTACAACTGGAAAAATAAGTTCCACCAATATCTGCTATTCCTTGCTCACAGCATGGAAATCATCAAAGTACATATGGAGATATATCACTGAGATTCATCTTCACATACACCTTCTTGTTTCTCGTTTAAGTTTCTACAGTGATGCCTTCATAGAACCGACGAATCATTTTCTCCGCAGGCTTACCATACACCCCATAACCGTCGTCAATCAGCGCATTCTTCTCCGCATGCAGATGTGCGCTCCAATCCCATAGACCGAACCCGCGTACCCAGTCACGCTGACTGACATGCCGGAACATCGCTTCATAGAAACGCTCCTGTTCCTCAGCGCTCACTTCGCCTTCCAGTCCCCAATCGTTCGGTACCTGGGCTGATCCATCGCGGCTGGGACAGCCTGCTTCCGCGAAGAAAAAGGGTTTGCCATAGGGAGCAATCGCCTGCTCAATTCGATCCAGCTGCGCCTCCCAATCTCCAATGGGATAATAACCACTGGAAGAGATCACGTCCACTGCATCCCACCACTTCACATGACCTTCCTGATATTTGTCTGTGTTGTATGACACCAGTCCAGTGTACACTTCACGCACACCAGCGATCACCTCGCGCCACTCTTGGTCCCGACGCTCGGATTGCACCATCTCACAGCCTACGATGAACATCTCGCACTTTTCCTGCTCTGCAATCGCTGCATAATGCTTCTGAAATGCCGTGTAGCTGCGGAACCAATCCTTCCACTTCGGCTCACACGGCACATCGATATCAAAAAAGTTAATGTGTGCACGCCATGTACCATCGGTGCAGTTGACGGTTGGTTTCAGAATGACACGCAGCCCGAGTGTGCGGGCATAACGAATCATGTCGACCAGTTCATCATCCTCCACCAGATGTGCACCCCGATACTTCACTTCTACCGCCTGCGGATGATCCTGATGTGCCGCCAGTGCAAAAATAACATGTGAACTGCCTGTGCGTTCAGCCATCAGACGCAAGGATTCTTTGGCCTCCGGCTTGCGGAAGTCACCCTTGCCACTCATCCAGCCAAATGTAAATCCTTTGATGTAATCCATATATGTTTGCACTGTAAAGCCCCTTTCACCGTTCCTGTCACTCCGAGTGCAGTACATCTTCCGATCGCCGTTATCCCCAGATTTTCTGATTCCCTTTAAAAAGGGTAAAATCCGGTTATAAATGCGAACACTCCGTTTCTTCAGATTGGTTCTGCACTCTCCGTTAGTGTGTGAATTAACTTTTTTAGGTTTTACTACAATTACAGCTTGCCTTCCTCGCGGTCACCTGCAATAACCTCGTCCGTCTCGATCACATAGTTCATGATCTCTTCGATGGTCGTGTACGCCACGCCCACATACGTGTCGGCAGCACCGTAATAGATGGCGATACGTCCGGTCTCGGCATCATGCAGCGTTGCGCATGGGAAGATGACGTTATCAACGAAGCCTTGTTCTTCATACCACTTTTCCGGTGTCAGCACGAAGTTAGAGGAACGATATTTTACTTTGGAAGGCTCATCCAGATCCAGAATGACCGCCCCCATGCTATATACCAATCCATTACAGGTTCCCGTGACGCCGTGGTAGAACATCAGCCAGCCTTCGGACGTTTCGATCGGAGCAGGGCCGCCACCAATTTTGACCGATTGCCACCAGCCCTGACCGCCTTTGCTCATCACATGACGGTGCTTGCCCCAGTACACAAGATCAGGGCTCTCACTCAGGAAAATATCTCCGAATGGTGTATGTCCACTGTCACTTGGTCTGGACAACATCACATAGTTGTCGTTGATTTTGCGCGGGAACAACACACCATTACGATTGAATGGCAGCATTGGATTTTCGAGGCGGACAAATGTTTTGAAGTCATCTGTTTTGGCCAGGCCCAGTGCTGCACCGTAGAAGTCTGTACACCAGATGATGTAATACGTATCCTCGACTTTGACCAAACGTGGATCGTACGCATAGTTCGGCATGAACGGATCGCCATTCTCATCCACAAATGCAATGCGCTCTTCTTCAATCGTCCACTCCAAACCGTCCTCACTCGCTCCCATGTGAAGGTGCGGACGGCCATTAACGGTTTCAGCACGGAATACCCCAATGAATTTTCCTTCATAAGGAACAACGGCACTGTTGAAAATGCGGGCAACGCCTTTGACCGGATTACGCGGAACCACTGGATTCGCCGAGTGTCTCCATACCGGGCCTTCCGTTCCCTCCGGTTTGTTCTCCCACGGCATATTCGGCAAAGCGTCCCCAACAATGTGTACGTTTTTCGTTTCGGCAACTGACATTTTTCATTTCTCCCTTCGGTTAGGCTTTATGAAATGAATACTAAAATTACACTAGACCACTTTGATGACAGAACAACCTTCCGATCGCCGTTATCCCCAGATTTTTTGATACCCTTATCAAAGGGGGAAATCCGGGGATAAATGCGACCACTTCGTTTCTCCAGCTTTTTTCTGTCCTCTTCGTTTCTGTGTAATCTCATATGCATTTCATATAGCCTTTCGTGTTTTTTTATTTAACGGAGCCTTGCGCGAAGCCGTTGTAGATGTACTTCTGTAGCAGCAAGAAGATGATCATCGTTGGAATAATGGCGATCATGATGCCAGCGCTGATGACTTCCCACTGCGATCCGAACGGTCCCTTGAATTTGAACAAGGCGGTGGATATGACCTGTAGATCGGTCTTCGGCATGTACAGGAACGGTGTGTAGAAGTCGTTATAGATGTTAACGCCCTTCACGATAATGACCGTTACAATGGCTGGTTTCAGCAGTGGCAGAATGATTTTCCAGTAGATCGTGAAGTATGATGCGCCATCCAGCATGGCGGATTCATCCAGTGCACTTGAGATGGAACCCAGGAACTGCAGGAAGATATACACCGCGATGATATCTGTACCCAGGTACATCACGATGGCTGCCCAGCGCGTGTTAAACAGGTCTAGGGCGTTGATGATCTGGAATGTGGCAACCTGCGTCGTAACACTTGGAATCAGGGTAGCGAGCAGGAATGCCGCAACCATGATTTTCTTGCCTTTGAATTTGAACCGATCCAGCACATACGCGATCATGGAACCCGTTAAGGTTGCACCTATAATGGAGATGATCAGGATAATAATTGTATTTTTGAAACCGACCAGCATGTTGCCATCCACAAAAGCCTTCGCATAGTTCGCAAAGTTCAGCCAGTTGGCTGGCGGGGCAAGCGGGCTGCTGGTAGCGTATTCCGCATTGGTTTTGAGAGAGGCAAACAGGATGACCACGATGGGTAACAGCGCGATAAACGCCGCAAGCACCAGGGAAGCATATTTAACCACGCTCGCAAGGGTGTATTTGAATTGGTTCACGTTCATTCCTCCCCTTTCATGGTGACGCGCTGAACGAGCGTAACGAGAATAACGATCAAGAGCAGCACCACAGCCATGGCGGATGCCAGTCCCAGCTTGCCATATTTAAACGCCAAATGAACCGTTTGGATTACAAATGTCATACTGCCGTTGGAACCATCGGTCATGATATATGGAATATCGAACGCACTAATTGCGCCGCTAATCGCCAAGATCAGGTTGAGCTGCAGGATGCGTGTAATGCTTGGCAGGATGATGTGGCGGAATTGCTGCCAGCGATTGGCACCATCAATATCGGATGCTTCATACACATCCTTCGGAATGGAGGAGATTGCACCCAGGAAAATGATAAAGTTAAAGCCCATGTATCTCCATACCGATGCACCTGCGAGTGACACGTTAATAATATTAGGATTACCGAGCCAGAGCTGCGTGTATTGTCCCAGCCCTACAGCATGCATGAGCATATCGAGTGTACCGTCCGGTTTGAAGAAAAAGAGGAAGATAAAACCGATGGCTACCCCATTCAGCAAATAAGGGAAGAACAGTATGCCTTTGAAGAAGTTTTTGCCTCGAACTTTGAAACTCAGAATCGTGGCAAAGTAAAGCGCCAAGCCCATCTGTAAGAACGTGGCCACGAAGTAATACAGGCTGACAATAAATACTTTGAAATATTCGGGATCACTGAATATGCGTGTATAGTTCTCAAAGCCAACATAATCGAACCTTTTACTGTATCCGTTCCAATCGGTGAAACTGTATTTGAACATGTTGATGACTGGTAAGTATGCAAACGTGAACAGCAACGCCAGCGGAATAATTGAGAAGGCACAGATGATAAATATGCGTTGCGCTGAGTAGCCCCAATTCGAAAGTTTTAAGTACTTCATGCTCTCCACACCTCCAAGCGGTTCTCCCGCCTATATATCGAAAGACTCCCATCCAATGGAATTCTGTTGGAACAACTGCCGAGGAAGAGCATCTGGCATCATGCTTCCGAGTACCGGATGCTCCATGTATACATGGACTTACATGCCCCCCCGCAGTCCTTTTACCGCCAGATCCACTCAGGTCATTCTCGTTATTTCGTGAGTTCTGCTCGTGCTTTTACCCACTTATCGTTCAGATCTTTCATGATGTCGTCATATGATTCCTTGCGGTTCCCAATACCTGCTTCGATAATGCGTTTCTTGAAGTCAGGCTGCCAGAGACCGATTTCGCCTTCGTTATCAATCTTGTCAACCAGCCCTTCTTGACCTTCTTTGGCAGGTGTAAGCGTGGAGAATTTCACATCTTTATATTGATCCAAAATCGGTGGCAATTCAGCATTCTTGTCTGCATCCATACCGCCGCCCTGTTCAACTGCGTAGTTCGATTTCGCCAGGAACCAGTCAATCCAGGCTTTGGCAGCAGGTTTGTTCTCACTGTTCACGTTCATGCCGATGTTATAGTCTGCGGAGAGCGGAACCACAACCTCACTTGCATTGGTTGGGAAAGGTAAGAATCCGATGTCGTCCGGAGTATCCGTCATCCCTTGGATCTGTGTGATCGCCCAAGAGCCCAGTGCCATCGTAGCAATTTTGCCTTTGGCGAGATCCGCTTTGGAGCTTTCCCAGTCCGTTGTCGTTGGATCTTTCTCGATTAGACCGTTCTTGGCTGCATCATAGAGCACCTTATATAGTTCGTAGTGCGGCTGACCAGGCACAAAGTTCTCATCTGTGTTCGGTTGGTCCACGTTAACGTAATCCACACTGCCTGCAACTGTTGGCAGATCCGATTCCCATTGGGTTAATGCCCAGCCAGATGCATAGTTGGTGTAAAGCGGAACCGCATCTGTATTGTCTTTGACCAATTGAAGTGCAGCCTGGAATTGCTCCGGTGTTTTTGGAACTTCCATAATGCCTGCGTCTTTGAAGACCTGTTTGTTATAAATGATTCCGGAGAACGTAATTACGGTAGGGATACCGTAGACCTGACCATCCACCATGCGTTCTTCAATGGCGGTGTATTTGTCTTTCAATTCATCGTACGTGCCGAGCGGCTCGAAAAAGTCCGGGATATCTGCGATCGGAACACTGGTCGGGATCATCAGTACATCACCATAATCCTTGGTGCTCATACGGATTTTCACTTGTCCTTCGTAGTCGGCCAGCGCCTGAAAGTTTACTTTTACATCGGGGTATTCCTTGTTGAATTCTGCAGCATAGTCTTTGAACACGGTATCCACAATATCTGTCCGTTGCGTCAGAACGGTTATTTCACCTTTGATATCTGCCGGATCTGTACTGATCTCCTCCCCTGCCTGCGAAGATCCACCTCCGGATGAACATGCAGCAAGTAGCGAAGTGATGAGCAGCATCGTCAGCAACATCATCCAACCTTTGTTTTTTCTCAATTGTTTCGACCCCTTTCTTAAATTCGTTAAGTTATCGTTAAGGTTACAAAATGAATTCTATTATGGTAACGCTTACCTGTCAATTCATTTATTTATAACCTAACAATAAAAATTGCGAGGTAATTCGTTGACATCTGTTTTTCTGAGCACTAATATTGTTTTATAAGGTTACCGTTAACTTAACGGATTGAGATTGATGTAACATTCTGAAGGAGTGCTCACTTATGAATACCAAAACAACCCAGCTCCAATCTGAGATGAAGGAACATTGGGAAAAGCAGATTTTACCCTTCTGGTCCAACCTCAAAGATACAACCCACGGTGGATTCTACGGCTGGGTCGGCAATGATCTTCAGGTTAATCAACAGGCACCCAAAGGCGGGATCGCCACGGCACGGCAACTCTGGTCTTTTGCAGCAGCGTATCGGGTTACCGGAAACGAGAGATGGCGCGAGCACGCTGAACATGCATACCGTTTTCTCGCCGATCATGTGATGGATAGCGAATATGGCGGCATGTACTGGATGGTAGATTACACAGGGGAAGCGCTGGACACGAGCAAACATGTGTATACGCAATCATTCGGCGTGTACTCACTCAGTGAGTACTATCGCGCTACCGGGGATGCTTCTGCATTGGAACTTGCAAAAACGCTTTTTGCTCTGATCGAGGACAAAGGTCTGGATGCCGAACTACCTGCGTACAAGGAACAATTTGATCGCACATGGAAGGAACAGCCCAATGAAATGCTGAGCGAAAATGGGGTTATTGCGGACTACACAATGAATACGCATATCCATGTGCTGGAGGCCTACACCACGCTCTATCGAGTGTGGCCGGATCAACAAGTGAAGGCGGCACTGGGACGCCTGCTCGGAATTTTGTATGAACGCGTGTATGACCAAGACACCAAGTTTCTCGGGGTATTTTTCAACAAACAGTGGGAATCCATCATCGATCTGCGCTCGTTCGGACATGACATTGAAGCCAGCTGGCTGATCGACGAAACGTTAAAAGTGTTGGGGCTGGAACAACATCCGGAGTATGCAGCGATGGTAACAGATATTGCCTATAACATCTCCAATGTAGCCGTGAATGCTGATGGTTCCCTGCTAAATGAACAAGAAGGTGAACATATCGATGAGAAGCGAATTTGGTGGGTTCAAGCCGAGGCGATGGTCGGTTTCTATAATGCATATCAGCGTACAGGTGATCCACTGTTTCTGGAGAGAGTGGAACGCCTGTGGAGCTATACGAAAGAAAACATCATAGATCAGCGCGCTGGTGGGGAATGGTACTGGTCGGTTGATGGGAACGGCACACCGGATCAGAGCGAAATTGCCGGACCGTGGAAATGTCCGTATCACAATAGCAGATTCTGTATTGAACTAATCGAGAGGATGGGATCAGAATGATACACCCGAAATACAAGGAGTTACTGGAGAAACAGGAGCAGCTGCTTACTCGCCCCAATGAGATCAATTCTTCCTTCTACAACGGCGTATATGATCGGTATCAATATCCGGTAATCACTCGCCATCATGTACCGCTGCATTGGAGATTCGATCTGGATGAGACGACCAACCCGCATTTCATGGAGCGTCTGGGCATTAATGCGACGCTGAATCCGGGAGCCATCTATTTCAATGGCAAATACGTCATGGTTATTCGTACCGAAGGATTGGATCGCAAATCGATCTTCGCGCTCGCCGAGAGTGACAATGGCATCGACGGATTCCGATTTACAGGTAAACCATTAGTCTGGGAAGATATTGATGCGGATGAAACCAATCAATATGATATGCGCTTGGTTCAACATGAGGATGGCTGGATCTATGGCATCTATTGCTCGGAACGCAAAGACCCGGAAGCACCTGCATTTGACACGTCCAGCGCAGTGGCACAGGCAGGACTGGTTCGGACACGAGATCTCACAAGCTGGGAACGGTTGCCCAACATAACAACGAATTCCCCTCAACAGCGCAATGTCGTATTGCACCCGGAATTCGTGGATGGAAAGTATGCCTTCTACACCCGTCCACAGGACGGATTCATCTCCACAGGCAGCGGCGGCGGAATTGCCTTCGGTCTGTGTGAGGATATCTTGAACCCGGTCATTCATGAAGAGACGATTATCGACGAACGGCAATATCATACGGTCTATGAGGTCAAAAATGGCCAGGGCCCTGCTCCGCTCAAGACGGATCGTGGCTGGATTCACATTGCTCACGGGGTTCGGAACACCGCGGCAGGCCTGCGTTATGTGTTATACACCTTCGCTACGGATCTGAATGATCCGGCGCGTATTATCGCCAAGCCGGGCGGCCACTTCATTGCCCCTTATGACGATGAGCGTGTAGGCGATGTATCCAATGTTATTTTCTGCAATGGTGCCGTAGTCAACGAAAATAATGAGGTCTTTATCTATTACGCATCCAGTGATACCCGCTGTCATGTGGCAACAACCACGCTGGAAAAGCTAGTCGATTATACGTTCAATACACCGGCTGATCCATATCGTTCCCTGGACTGTGCCAGCCAGCGGGGTCAGCTGATAGAACAGAATGAGAAGCTTTTACAGAAACAATTGACATAACATCGCTATAGCAACCTTTCATGCAAACCTGAAATATGCTGAAAATAGCGAAACAACAGTCAGAATGGCTTTATTCCAAGTTGGTAACGATGTATACTGATATGGATTGTTATTATGTATGGAGAAAGCGCTCATCATAATGACAGCACATTGTGCCTATACCGGCTTGAAGGAGGCGACCATACTGAAGAACAATATCACCATGCGGGATATCGCCGACAGGCTCGGGGTCAGCAGTGTGACCGTCTCGAAAGCATTGAATGATAAAGATGGCGTGAGTGGCGAATTAAAGGAAAAAATTAAAGTGCTTGCTGTTGAAATGGGCTACCGGTATAATGCTGCTGCCCGTTCCATGAAGGAAGGCTTAACCCATAATATTGGCGTAATTATCCCGGAGCGTTTTACCGGGCCTACGCAGTCGTTCTATGTACGCGTGTTCCAGCGTATCACCAAACATCTGGAGGAACAGGGCTACTACGGCATTCTGCACATTCTGAATGTGGAGGATGAGGAAGAGTTAACGCTTCCCAAGCTATACAGCGATAACAAGGTTGATGGTTTCATTGTGCTCGGACAGATCAGCAAAGAGTATATTGAATTGGTGCGATCAATGGATGTTCCCAAGATGTTTCTCGACTTCTACGATGAACATTCGGACATCGATTCCGTCGTTACCGATAACTTCTACGCTGCCTATGAGCTGACGAACTATTTGGTTCAGCAGGGCCACCGTAACATTGCTTACGTGGGGAACCTGTATTCCACGAGCAGCATTCAGGACCGGTTCCTCGGATATTACAAATCTTTACTGGAACATCGGTTGCCGATGAATCCGGATCTGGTTCTGGATGATCGGGATGAACGGGGTACGTTTATTGAGATCGACCTGCCCGAGCAACTGCCAACGGCCTTTGTATGCAACTGTGATCAGGTCGCTCATCTACTGGTTCAAAAACTGACTTCCATGGATATTCAGGTACCAGGCCAATGCTCTGTTGTTGGTTTTGATAATGATATCTATGCCATGCTCTCCGATCCCAAGCTGACAACCGTCGAAGTGGATGTGGAACAGATGGCGCGCACGGCAGTTCAGTCCATGCTCAAGAAGATCGACAACCCGAACCGCAGTTTCGGCCGTGTACACGTGAAAGGCAACATCATCTATCGTGAATCGGTAAGTGCTGCGTCTGCCTCATCAGATACCATGGATATCTGAATTAAAATGAAATAAATGAACACAGATGACTGGCCTCTATCTTACAGGCCAGTCTTTTCTGATGCATCGGGGCTTAAGGACGGCGACGATCTGTTGAATCCATCAAAAATGTAGTCGTTCTCCAAATCGAGAGGATGAGGATCAGCTCATACACATTGGTTAAAGTTCCACTTTCCACTGGCAGGGAGATTAACTGCCCTACAAACAATAATGCAGTCCCAACAAACAGCCATACCCATTTATGTTTAAAAAGAACGATCAGACTAACAAATAAGAGTACAATCCCCACGATGATAACCATCACCGGCGGACCTCCATGACCTTCTGCCATATATCTCAGTACTCCATACTCTTCTATAACAGTGAGATTTTTAACCTCGGATATAGTAAAGCCTGCAATCTGGTAGAAAACCAGACCCAGTGTTATCAGCCATGCTGCCACATTCGTTATACTGTTATTCGCAAACTTGGCACCTGAACTACGCAAGATATGGTAGCTCACAAGAATAAGGGTAGGGGTAGCAAAGGCATGTAGCCAAAATCGAAGGCTATTGAGAACCATTAGCGGTTCCCCTTCCCCTATTATATTACCTAGAGCAAGAATTCCATTATCATATGCCAAGCTGAACGCTACGAATAACTGAAAACTGGAATACGACAGCCATTGCTTCCTCTGGGTCAAAACGACGGTCATCCGAATAACAAGTATCAAATAAACAAGAGTAAGTGCGAAGTATATCCATACATCCAAGCTGCTTCACCATCCCTATATCCAGCCCTATCAGACAGAAACGGCTGTTCTAATCTAATAGATTATATTTACCGGTAAGTAAAATTACAAGGTGAATTCGTATAAATGGATAATTTGCATAAATTACTCACAGAGGTAATCAAGATGAATAACGGATTTACAACGTTCACCCGGAAGACCAAAACATGCTGTAAATGATTCACCCTTACAAGAAATCATTCTTCAAACGGCCGCCAAACTGTTTATGGGGTTGATTCATATAAAAAGAGTACTCCCGGCTATCGTAGCTGCAGGAGCACTCTTTTCTTTGTTTGAAGAATGAAAAAGCAACAGGTTACTCTGATGCCCCCTCACTTTGTTCTCAGAATTTAAATCACATCATCGTCTAATAACTTGTCTTCAACCAATTATCCTTGGACCAGGTCAATTTACCAGAACCTGCGCCATTGGAAGCGGTGAGACGTGCATTCAGCGTGGATGGGTCATCCACCTGATAGTTGTAAGGGAGTGACGTGAAGCCGTTCCAGGAGAAGGATTTTACCACGGCCGGGATCGGTGCAAGCGGACTGCCGGATGTATCACTGCTGCCTCGGAGCGAACTTCCATCGAGAGAATACATGGTATCGGTCACTCTGATTTTGCCAGTATAGTTGGCATCGGCGGGATCAGTCTGATTGTTGCGAACAGGATACAGAACATCCTTGATGACTGAATTCTCGATCAATACGGCTCCGCTCTCTGTGGAGATTGCCCCATTGCCAATGATATCGAACTTATAGCCTTTGGACGCAATCGCTGTTGACATCGCGGTGGTGATTTTGGCTTTGGCGGCACGTGCTCCGGTTGCATCCATCACAATATTATAGGCATGTGCGTTACCTCCGCGGAGACGTGGCATCCGGTCCTGAATATCCTTGTACAGGTTATGGTGCAGCGTCATGGACAGATTGGCGTTAGCCGACTCCAGACTGGTGGAACCGACCAGATGTCCTTTCTTCTGCGGTCCAGAGATAGCGATAATGTCTGCTTTGCTGAGACCAACCGCACTGCTGCGCAGGTAGTTGTACATGGGATAGGAAGCCTTGTTTGCTTCCAATTCATTGATCTGCTGGGTAACCCAGCTATTTGAGCTGCCGTCATCCCCTTTGAAGAGGGACCAGGAGATGGTCACGCCGCTGGTTCCTTTTTTCGAATCGACGAGTCCGTCATAAGCTTTATTGAATGTGCAGTGGTCAATCCATACGTTGCTGCTCTCTTCCAGGGTAATGTAATCCCAATCGTTCTTGTCATAGTCGCCTTTGGTAGATTCATCCCATTCCCATAACTCATCAAATTCCAGGTTGCGGATGATGACATTCGAGCTTCGTTTCACGCTGATCGCAGCATGTTTGATTTTGGAACCGTTAGCGGAGAAAATGGTGAGTCCATTGAAACCGTCAATCGTGAGTTTGCTGACACCTGTCTGTTTCAAAACGGGATGCGTCAGCGCATCATTATGCTTGGCAAAAGGAGAAGTCTGCGCTGCGCTCGGAATTTCATTCCATCCCAGATTCAGATCGTTCATGATCTCAACGACTTTGACACCGGAGTTCTTTTTCAGAGCCAACGCCAGATCGGTCGCATTATACACTTTCTTATACGTGGCTGTGTTCGATTCACTGATGATCCCGCCACCTGCGTTTCCTTGGGAGAAGCCTGTGAGATTGTATTCTGCGTTGCCCGCTGCCTGCACATTTGCCGGTCCGGACAATAAAGTTAACCCCAGCGTTAGAGCCAAGGCTGTGCTGCATAAACTTCGAAATTTGATTTTCATCGATTCCATTCCTCCCGAAATATAATGATTACATTCGCCCATCGCTGCCATGCCGTGTTACGAAGGACATGTTCTCAATGTATATTTTGAAAGCGATTACAACAATAATCCCTATCTCACATGTAGGCGGGAATGGCTGGTACAGCAAGGGATTGTACTATAAGCAACCTTGAATCGTACGGAGTTAACTTGGGGAGTGAGGTTTCAGGGATACGTCGAGGCAACTAGAAAATGTCGGATGGGATGAAACCAAAAAAGCAGGACTGCATCTGCTGCAGACCTGCTCGATTTTACTTTTTAATGGAACGTGTCCAGAAGCCGCCATGGAACTGTTTGGGCTCTACGGTGATGACAAATGCTTTGGGGTCCAGACTGAGAATCGTCTGATAGAGCAGTTTCTGGTTTTTTCGTTTCGCCAGAATCTCCATCACGAGCCGATCTCCGTCACGTCCACTACCCACCCAGGCCGTAACGCCGTAGCCTTTGTCCCGCAGGGCATTCGCAACGTTGCTTCCCATCTGGTTACAGATTACTTTAACGGTAACGTAACCGAGGGCAATCTTCTCTTCGATCCAGGCCCCGAGTAACACACCGAGCCCATAACCTACCGCGTAGACGATCAGGGCAGAAGGTTGGGTTAGATACTTGAGCACCAGATTCAGACCGAGCACATAGATCACAATCTCACCCATGCTGATCAGTGCGGCGATATATTTCTGTCCTTTGAGTGTCAGAATCATCCGTAATGTATAAGCCGATACGTATACAATCTGGATCAAAAAGATAAATACCAATATTTTAAACAATCACAATCCCTCTTTCCTGGCCTTC
Source organism: Paenibacillus sp. Z3-2 (assembly GCF_054161325.1). NCBI lineage: Bacteria > Bacillati > Bacillota > Bacilli > Caryophanales > Paenibacillaceae > Paenibacillus > Paenibacillus sp. Z3-2. Next base: position 6,279,782 of record NZ_CP096397.1, read on the forward strand.
ACAGCTAACTCGGCCCTCTGCTGCATATCCTCAACGATTTCGTTTCTTCCATGCTTCCTGTACGTTCGCTCTATCTCCATCATTGGACGTTATACCCTCATTCTAAACGGTTGAATGTAAATCCGTAGGCATTTTCTGCTCTCAGGCATGCCGGAACTGCCATTATAGAACCGTTTGTACCGATTATCAACCCGGCGGAGGTCCCAGGGTCGAAAACCGATGGCTGTGAATATGTTATATCATCATATAGCCGAGCACGATCGCGCAAGATAGCAGGTTAGAACCAGATTAGAACCAGGTTGGATGGGTCAAAACAGAAGGGGGTACCGTCATGCAGTTATGGCAGGAGATGGAGCGGGAAGGCATGGAGGAACTCATTTTTTGCCATGATGCAGATAGTGGATTGAGGGCAGTCATTGCCATTCATAGCACGGCCCTTGGACCTGCGCTGGGCGGATGCCGTTACTGGACGTATGCGTCCGAAGATGAAGCTGTTCGGGATGCCGTAAAGCTTGCCAAAGGCATGACGTACAAAAATGCAATCTCTGGACTACCGTACGGCGGTGGAAAAGTGGTCCTATGGGATGTACCTTTTGCGAAGAATGCAAAACCGGATCAAGGTAGTCACGGGTCTCCGAGCGTTGAGCATGTCGCTGGAGACTTAGAGGTAGAGCAGCAAGAGCGCGTTGCCTCTGAACGGAAAGTCGCTGCTGATCAGGTGACATTTGATAAAGATAAAAGCCTGGATAATGACGTATCCAGGCGGGCGCAGCGCTTCCGTGCACTGGGACGTTGTCTGGAGCGGCTGAACGGGCGGTACGTGACCGGTCTTGATCTGGGTACAACGGCGACAGACATGGACCAGATCCGTATGGAGACCACACATGTGACGGACACCATCGGTTCACTTGGGGCGCAGGATGACTTCACTGCCGAGATGACCGCCTACGGCGTACACATCGGCATTGTGACCTCGCTGCACCAGCAAGGCATTGCATCTTTGCAGGGCATTCCCGTTGCCGTCCAGGGACTGGGCAAGGTCGGGTATGCCCTGTGCCGTTACCTGCATGCAGCCGGGGCACGGCTCATTGTGGCAGACGTTGTACCGGAGCGTGTACAACGTGCCCTTGTGCAGTTCAGCGGCGCCATCTCGGCCGATCCGGCCCATATCCACGCCGCTGACTGCAAGATCTTCGCCCCCTGTGCCCTGGGGGGCGTACTGACCCCGGCAACGGTGGAGGAGCTTCGCTGCTCCATCGTTGCCGGGGCGGCCAACAACCAGCTGAGTGAACGACAGCTGGTTGCAGGCCGCATGCAGGCGCGCGGCATTCTGTACGCGCCTGATTATGTGCTGGGTGCAGGCGGAATCATCTCCACCGCCTGCGAGCTGGAAGGCGCCGGGCCTGACCTGATCCGCCAGAACGTGGCGGGGATTGCAGGCACGCTGAGCAAGGTATACGCAGAAGCTGCGCAATCTGCAATCTCCACAGCGGATGCAGCCGATCGGCTGGCAGAATCCATCCTCCGATCAGGCCAACAGAAATAGATCCCCACACCGCCACCAAATTATATTCACACCTCCAACATATACTCCACTACTCTATTGGTGAAAGAGAACCTCCTCTGCCTTACTCCATGCTAACGAATCGGATAAACGCTATTTGCCCCCATTAGCATGGATCTAATATCTAACAAATCACAGCGACGCTATTTTGCCTAGTTTGGTCCTTTTTCGAGCTAAACGGCTACTTTTCGGAAGGATAGCGTTCCTCAGTTTCGTTAGCGCTACGACAAGGGTTTCCCTGGAGTAGATCACCTATCAAAAAGAGCTAACCTCGACATCAACGTCAAGGTTAGCTCTTCTTTATTCTTCCGATACTCTTGCCCTTTGGCTCTTTTGTTCCATCGCTATTTATAGGAACTGCATTAGTTTTCATGTAACTGTTCCTCTTGTTGCATGCACCCTCTTGTTCGTGCTTACTATTACTCTTACTATCATACGCTATTCTTAAACTGCGACCGACCTCTTCTCCGCTGTCTTCTTCACCCGATATAATAAGGTCCACATGAGCATATTGACCACAATCAGAATCGCGCCATAGATCCAGATGCCCCCTGACACCGAACGGAAAAAGACATGAACTCCCCATAGCATGGCGAGCACAGGTAGGGCGGCAAATACATACCAGCTATCACTTTGCTGCGCCACACTGAAAGATTGAGAGAATGGCGGCTTATGCAACAACAACTTGCCTGCTAACGGGATAAGCGCCATAGCGGTCAGCAGAATTATCGCAATATCCGGCAGAATCCGTAGCCCAAATGTCCAGGTGAACACAAGGGCATTCACCACAAATACAGGCAGGAACATATTGCACAAGAACGCCTTCAGCGCACCTTTATATAACGCGCTATCATTCGCCATCGGTGCAGCGCGAAAGGTCCAGAACGCCTTGTATTGTCCCGAATATTTCAGCATGACCACAACCGTTACAACCAGCATCAGAACAATGTAAAAAGTGTATACAAACGAAGTTTGCCTAAACTCCGCCCAGGTGGACGATTGCAACTCGGTGAACCAGAATACATAAGGCAACACGAATGATAGACCAAGCGATGGATACACCTTCAGCTTGAATTCCCGTTCATTGCGCATCATGCTGGCCGATAGACGGAAGCAAGCCTGCTCCTCTCTGGAACGGCTGACCAGCTTGGAGATCCAACGATCCCACGTTCCGCGTCTGCGTCCGGAAGACTGACCCGAGTGTGCCATTTTCTCCAAATACAACTCGAAGGAAGGCATAAGCTTCACATAGATGACCATGCTTACAACGGGAACAACCACAGCCAATGCAGAGAAGGTGTATATCCAGACGTTCCCGTTTCCGGTGAACAACCATTCAAATACAGCCGCATACCATAACGGAGGCAACAGTAATTGCCACCAAGCGGGGGTGAATACCATATCAAAGTCAATAATACTGAACGAACGAATCACTAGCTGATAACCAATCGCGATTCCAACCGATAGCAGAATCTGCACCATGTTGATCATATCCTTCAGCTTCTCGCCATCCAGAAACTTCATCATAAACAGATAGTTCAAAGACGTTGTCACCAGAATCAGCATGTTGATCAGAATTAAGTCCACGAGGAAGATCAGGAAGAATCCGATCCCATGCGTAATTAACCCGGCAATTAGCGGTACGCCTGTTAATGAACCCGTCAGCAGTAATAGATAGACACCTGCATGTATGGCTCGGGCCATCCCCACCGTTCGCCCATTAACGGGCTTTGTCATGATAATATTGCGATCCCGGATGTCCAAGAGCACAGAGGAAAAGTCCGAAATCATGGACGTCATGATCATAAACATTAATATACCGAGCACAAGACCCATCTGAAGCATGAAATGCCCCGTATCCCACACAACAAAGGGCACCATCAACAGTCCCATTAATCCATACAACCACAGGGAACGAAGAAACTGATTTCCGTCCTTGTTCTCCTTTTTCGCTGAGTTTGATGACAAAATGGTAGGCACTCTGCGCTGATCCATCTGGAATTTCACTCGCAAAATCAGGCGAAGCACATCATAATCCGCCCCTGTTCTAGCGATGATTGGCCGAAAGCGATCCAGGATCTTCAGCGTGCGGAAGTCGGAGGATTCCTCCATATCAGTACACCTCCTGCACAATCGATACAAAGCGCTCAGCAATGACTTTGTGCTCATTGAAACCCGTCAATTGATTGAATACTTCCTCCAGTGTGCCTTCCATGGACTGTTGCTGGAGCTGCTTGAATGTACCATCTGCTACCACTTGCCCTTCAGCAATCAATACGATTCGACTGCTGATCTTCTCCACCACATCCATGATGTGGGACGAATAGAAAATGGTCGTACCTTTGGCTGACAACTGCGACAAAATTTCCTTTACCACCATCACACTATTGGCATCCAATCCGCTGAGCGGTTCATCCAGGAACAACAGATCCGGGTCATGTAGCAGCGCAGAGATCAACAGCACTTTCTGACGCATGCCTTTGGAGAAGGATGCAATGCGGGAATGATATGATTTTTCCAATCCAAAACAATCCATCAATAGCTTGGCTTTGTAATCCGCATCTTCATAGGACAGGCCATACAATTCCCCCGTGAATGTCAGATACTCCGCAGGCGTTAATTGTTCGTACAATTCCGCCACCTCCGGGACATACCCGATTCTGCGTTTATATTCCACATCACCGTTCGCGATATCCTTGCCAAAGATTCGAACCGTGCCTACATATCCTTCAACCAGCCCGAGTAAAATCTTGACTGTCGTACTCTTGCCAGCCCCATTCGGACCAATATAACTAATCATCTCTCCGCGATTCACTTCCAGATCAATGCCGTTCAGCACATAACGACCGTTGTACCGCATACGCAAGCCTTCAATTGACAGTACTTGTTCTCCACTCACTTCGTTATCCAGCTCCTATCTCTATGTATTTCTACAATTCTACTAGTTTACCACAGTTTGGATATCGGGACAGAAATCCTCTCTTAATTAACACTACTTAATATTTCGATGATATTCAGCTAATAAATCAAATCTATAGTAGTCGTATAGACGTCTAGACATATGAGGGGAAGGAGAACAGATTGAACAGATTAAATGTAAGTCTAAAATACGGAACTTTCATGGTTTTACTCCTATGGACGCTGTTTCCGATCTATTGGATGCTCGTCATTGCTACCCAGAAATCGTCTGATTTGTTTGCTAAAGTATCCATATTTCCGCAATCCATAACACTGGAACATATATTCCGTATTTTTACGGAAGACAACTACATCCAGCCCATGTTCAATAGTTTCGTGATCACAATCAGCTCGATGTTGATCGTACTGGCTTTGGGATTGACCTCTGCATATGTACTTGGACGTAGAACCTTCCGAAGCCATTTCAAATTCTTCAAAAACTCGCTCATGATCTGGATTTTGCTGGTTCGTGTCTTGCCGCCGATTACGTTTGCACTGCCACTGTACATCATGATGAACGACGCAGGACTGCTGAATACAAAAATTCCGATTATCATCGCGCATGTCCTGATGAATATCCCCCTCGTCATTTGGTTTATGATGGCATTCTTCTACGGTGTTCCAGGTGAAATCGAGGAAAGTGCGCGGATCGATGGTGCATCTGAATTTATGATTTTTTACAAAGTGATGCTGCCGCTGGTGTTGCCGGGGATTGCTGCCGTGACGATCTTGTCCTTCATGGCATCATGGAATGAATATCTGTACAGTGTAATCTTCATCCAAAGCCCTGACAGTTTCACCATTCCACTCAAACTCGCCACACTGAACAGCGAGCAGGAACTGACAGAGTGGGGTAAGGTAGCGGGCGGCGGTCTGGTATCTGTGCTGCCAGTACTGCTGACAGCCATCTTCTTGCAGAAACATCTAATTAGCGGCTTAACCGCCGGCGCAGTTAAAGAATAGGGAGATGTGAGAGAAAAATGAGAAAAAAGATGTCGTATATGCTGAGTATGTTGTTAACAACGGCGGTACTGTTCACCGGATGTCAATCTCAGGAACAGGCTGCTGGACAAGGTTCAAGTCAAGGAACAGATAAGCTGGTCATCGCAGCAAGAGGTGGTTCCCATGTCGATGCGATGAATGCAGTTAAGGCATCTTTCGAGACAGAACACAATGTGAAGATCGATATTATCGGGCTGGAATCAGCAGATTTGAAGCAAAAGGTATCCCTCGATGCGAAAAATAAAAATGGCGCATATGATCTGATTATGGCGGATGATCCGTGGATGCCACAATTCAGTGAAGCAAACATTTTTGCCAAACTGTCTGACCTCGGAATCAAGGAAGACACAGACTTCGAAGAGTCCTCCCTCGCCCTTGGGAAGTCCCCGTATGCTACAGGAGATCTGTATGCACTTCCTTTCTCCGGCAACGTGCAGCTGTTCTTCTACAATCAAGAGCTGCTGAAGAGCAATAACTATGATGTTCCGGAAAACTGGGCAGACGTGCTTGAGATGGCCAAGGCCATTCATGCGAAGGATGGAACTGCTGGCTACGTCATTCGCGGTCAGCAGGGTAACCCGATCGTATCCGACTTCCTGCCGCTGTTCTGGGCACAAGGCGGACAGATCTTCGACGATAATTGGAAAGCACAGATTGACTCTGACGCCGGTCGGCAAGCGTTAGATACTTATATCGGCCTGCTCGCTGTAGGAGAAAACTATGAGAACACCGACATTGTCGGATCCGTGTCGGAAGGCCGTGCAGCGATGGCTCTCGGCTGGCCATCCTGGTTCATCAAAGGTGAAACCGCCAGTGCGGATTATGCTGTAATCCCGTCCAAGGCCTCATCTGACGCTCAATCCGTTCCTACAGGCATGATCGGCAACTGGATGATGGGTGTAGCTGCCAACTCTCACAATCCGGAACTTGCCGCTGAGTTCCTGTCATTCATCACCAGCAGTGACACGCAGAAGCAAATGGTGGAACATGGTGGTGTGCCTACTCGGAAAAGTGTCTATCAGGACGCTGAACTTACTGCAAAGTATAAACATTTCCCCGTTATGCTGGAGGCATTACAGAACTCGGTAGCAAGACCAAGAACAGCAAAATGGTCACAAGTAGAGGAAGCTCTCGGTGCTGAATTATCCGCAGCAATTGCAGGAACCAAAACCGTGGACAAGGCTCTATCAGATGCAAACAAGGCAATGAATGACATCATGCAATAAGAGGTTCATTCAATCTAAAGGAGTGGACTGAACTTGGCTAGTAAACGAGGCTTTCAATGGGCGATGCTGGCACCAGTAACCTTGTTATTGATCTGTGTCACCGTTTTCCCGTTGATCTACACGATTACAAACAGCTTCACCGATTATTATTACTTGGCGAGTGATGCGAAGGAGTTCATCGGGTTTAGCAATTATATGAAAATTATTCAGGATGAACAGTTTCTTCAAGCCGTCTGGAATACGATTAGATTCATGCTTCTGGCCGTTTCTATTGAAACGGCTCTGGGGCTTGGGATTGCCGTGCTTATCGAGAGCATGAGACGCGGACAAAAGGTGCTGCGGATCACGATGCTCATACCGTCTTTATTGCCACCGGTCACAGTGGCGTTAATCTGGCAAATGATGCTCAGCAACCATAACGGGATTATTAATCATCTGCTCCACTGGTTTGGCGTAGGACCGTTCAATTTCCTAATGGACATTAACATTGCCTTCAATGCCATATTGTTCATTGATATTTGGCAATGGACACCGTTCGCTTTCCTGCTGCTATATGCCGGGTTACAATCGGTTCCACGCTCACAATATGAGGCCGCAAGAGTAGACGGAGCAGGCAAAATGCGAATTTTCCTTCACATTACATTACCGAATATGTTGCCGACCCTGTTCATGGTCATTTTACTTCGGACCATCGATACGTTCCGGTTATTTGATAAAGTGAACATCCTGACTGGCGGCGGGCCAGCGAATTCCACGACGACGATTACACAGTATATCTACAAGCAAGGTGTATACAACCTCCAAATTGGGTACGGAGCTGCAGCATCAGTCATTATGGTACTGCTGGTTCTGGTGTTCTCCGTGTTCTACATTAAACGTTCGATGGGAGGAACGGAATGAAGTGGTTTATCGATTTTCTTAATGTAGGTTTTGGTGAGGCAACGGTCATTCGGCGGATGGAGGAGAACTGCACCTACTGCCTCGTGGTAGACGGCGGGGATGTGGACCCGATGACCAACCCTCGCCGGTGTAGCCTCGATCAGTACCTTCGGGAGTATGAGGTTGAGAAGATTGACGTGCTGGTCCTGACCCATTTTCACAAAGATCATATCGGTGGAGTGCTTCCCATTCTGGGTCATGTCCCTGTTGAAGAGGTTATCCTTCATATCCCATTACCGGAACATGTCCAGAAAAGCGGATTAAATGATTTTTCCACGCCAATTCTGGGTTCGCTCTCGCTATATGCATCCATCCTCAACATGCTGGAGGAACTAAGCATTACAGTGACTCAGATCCATGAGCCTTTTACCATTATTGAGGGTGATATGGCGTTCCGAATCCTCATGCCAAGCCATCACAGATTGAAGCAATTGGCAGAAGAATTGGAGCTGCTGGACGTAACCAATCTGGATCTTCAGGAGGAGAGATTGACCGCTATCGACCGCATGCTGAATCACACATCCTTAGCTGTATTAATTAAGAATAAAGAAAACTCAAAAGCACTGCTCACCTCGGATGTAGGCGTTGATTTTTGGAAGCCCTACGATGACGAGATTGGGCAAATTCACACCCTGCAAGCACCACACCATGGTGATACTAGCCATCTATCCGAAGCATGCCTTCATCATTGGGCGCCACAAGTGGTTATTATCAGTGCAGATGATCAAGGGACCTATCAGCTTCCACATCCGGGAATGGAGTCATTGGTTCACGAGCATTCCGAAGCGAAACTCTATTACACGGAGGCAGCGTCCAGCACGCATCGGATTATCCGTGTAGATGCAGTGGAAGGAACGTTACAACTGGTTGAATAAATCAATCATAAATTATACAAATTACAGGAATTGAGGTCTGAATAATTGAGTGGTTACCAGCACATCAAGCGGGAATTGGAAATGATGATCGAAAACAAAATATGGAATGTAGGCGAGAAACTGCCCTCCGAATATGAGCTCGCCAAACATTTTAGTGTCAGCAGAGAGACACTGCGCTCAGCGATCAAGCTATTGGAGCAGGATGGCAAGCTGCTCGTCAAGCATGGGGTGGGCACCTTTGTGATCAAACCACTGCCCGGTATCCCTAGTCGGCTGGAGTTTCTTCAGAGCATCGGAACCATGATCAAGTTGGCGGGATTGACCGAAACGGATAGCAAGGAAATGATCGGAGAGGTAGATTGCATGGAGGAATGGGCGAAGGCGCTGAACATCGAAGAGGGTTCTCAGGTTGTGAAGGTGGAGCGAATTCGATATGCAGATGGAGAAGCCGTGACCTACTCCGTTAATATCATGCCTAAGGACTTGGTAGGAGATGCTTTTGAACGTGCAGACTTTTCGGGTTCCTTGTTCAATTTTCTGGAGAAAGAATGCAGTATCCATATTGCCAAAGCAGACACGGAACTGGTTGTTCCTCCTAACAAGGACAAGTATGTTGAGAGATTGAAGAATCATCAGGAAGAGACTCCGGTTCTTCTTATGAAACAATTGCATTACGACCAGCAGAACCGGGAAGTACTGTATTCCTATGATTATTTGAGAAGTGATGTCTTCCAGTTCTGGATTCGCCGAGAACGCAAGTGAACGAGTGCGGTCATCATCGATAAGACCCTTATCCGCATATGAATGGGATGAGGGTCTTATCCATGTCTTATTAATGGGTTTAATTATTGCATCTTAACAATCTGGAAGTGCTGATTCGTGCCGCCATTATCGGTCCACTGGATGGCTGCTGCTCCATCTGCCAAGGATTGACTGGAGATGTCCAATACTTTGCCGGTACTGCGGTTCTTCAATTTATAATACCCTCCACCTACATGGACGGGCTGCCATTGTTGGCTGGCCCAACCACCATCGTTCCATTGTTCAATGACAGCCCCATCGGTTGTGGCACCATTCTCCACCCCAATCAGTTTGCCGCTGGAACGGTTGATGATTTTGACATAGCCGCCACCCGCATCGGTAATCTGCCATTGTTGACTTGTCGTCCCCCCATCTGATCGCTGCTCCAGATCCGCACCATTAGCAGCGGAACCACCAATAACATTTAGCAGTTTGTTACTCTTACGGCTAATCAGCTGATATGACGCATTCGGGTCCCATACATCCGGTGTACTCACTCCAGTCACAGTCCCTGTTGCTGTATCTATCGTAATACTGCTGGCCCAGCTCATCGCCAGACTGGTTGCACTCGGGAACGAGAGGGGCAGCCAGACATACTTGGAATCCTGTACAGGTCCGCTCCAGGCACCCGCCCAGCGATCACCCATGTAGAGATAGGATGTGGTCTGTGAACCTTCTACCGGAACAACATAGGTCGATTGGGAACCATATGTTGTGCTGTCACCGAAGTTGCTGAGACCGCTCCATGTACCTGTAATGCTGGAGGCTGTGGCATATTTGGCCTGATTCGGATTCCAGCCAGTCGCACCCGAAGTGATCAGGAAGTAAACACCGTCCTTTATGAACATAGCAGGCGCTTCACGATATTGTCCGGGCCACAGTGTTGTGACAAGGGATTCCACTCCCAGGAAATCCGGGGTCAGCTTATATATATTCAGATCGGCATTCACTCGGGTCGCAGAGATTAGATAAGCAGTTCCGTTATCGTTGTACACCGTCATATCTCTGGAGTCATAGCCAAGCGGGCGGTAACTGCCCACATACGTGTAATTGCCATCAACCGTATTAGAAGTAGCTACGGCCACTCGGGCCTCCCCATAATCCAGACCATTCTCCTTGTGCATCCAAAGCACATATTTGCCGGTAGCGCTGTTGTAGATGACCTTCGGGCGTTCGATGTTGGAGATATTTAGCTCGGCTGCCGAGCTGCTGGTGAGCACATCATTGCGATACTCCCAGTTCTTCAGATCCGATGAACGATACACGGACACGGCCTTGAACGTTCCATTCGCATTGCGGTTCTCCCCAAACCAGTAATAATACCCGTTTGTCTTGATCATCCCGCCCCCATGGGCATGAACAACATTGCCATTGGTATCCTTGAACTGTACCCCGTTCGTTACACTGAGCGGAGCAGCTGACGCATTCGGTCCGGGTGTAAGCAGCATGCCTATGGATTGAAGCGCCAAGAGCACAGCAAACAGATAACTCAAGCGGCGGGTAAAGCGACGTGAATGTGTATACTTTTTTAACCATCCATCGTTCATAGCCATATCGTAATGCACCTCCATGTTTTTGGTGAAGCGCTTATATAAAATAAAATCGATATGTCTCATCTGCCTCCGATCGATGATGCATTTTAGCATTAGAATTCTTGGCAAGACTAGCTGGGCTTCACCTCCCTGACTCTGATTGTATGCGCCACGTCCCTGCTCGCATAGTGAACAATCTGGCGGAACATGTACAATTTCATACTCCGCTCTCTCCATAGACAGCAAAAAGACGCTTCCCCCGAAGCGTCCTCTGCTATACCTGCCCTGCCCTCCATAATTTAACTGTCTCTGGCTGTGTGTGGGTGTTCGCGGGCAGGTGCATGATATGATGTTTTATCGGTGTATACTCGCTCTTATTGCTTAATCTTCGTCGTCAAAATCCTGGTCGAACGACAACACTTTGCCTGTATTGGCATCGATATCTACATCCGCTTCACCTTGAGCGGTTCTCAGCTCGATCTCATACACATAGCGACCATCATCATGATCCAGCTCGACTTTGGTTACTTTACCACCTGTCACCTGCTTCAATGCAATGTTTGAAGCTTGGGATGCCGTCAATTTGACCTGCTTGGAAGCAGAGGTGTTAGATGTGTTGCCTGTTACAGTACCTTGATAATCATCGTCATCATCGTAGTCTTCATCATCCACAACTGCAAGGATTTTACCTGTGTAGGCATCCAAACGAACGACAACATCATTGGTTCCTTTTCTGTCGATCTCAATTTCATAGAACGTTTGGCCGTTTCTGCGCTCCAGATCCACGTCATCCACTTTACCATCGGCTGCTTTCAACGCTAGCGCTTTCGCTTGTGATGCATTCAGCATTTTGCCTGTGCTGTTCTGATTCTGTGTTACGGATTGTGTCGTTGACGTTGGTGTAGTTTGCACCGATTGTCCGTTCACATTTCCGCTAGCCGCTACGGCTGATCCACCAAGTAATACCGCTGCTGACAAGCTACCAATCCAAAGTTTATGTTTGTTCATCATCATCATTCATCTCCTCGTTTGTTGTTTTCGTTCTCGTCTACATATATAGAATAACCTGCAGGAATGAGAGATCAGCGAGAGTTAGATTAGAATTTGATGAGAAAATGAGGAGAGTGCTCATTTAACAGATGTTCATTATCCATGTAATCTAAACTAAATGAAAAAGATGACCCCTAAATTAGGAGTTATCTGTTCAACAAGGTGTAACTCTATATTCTATGGATTCCTGTACAAGTGTTAATCCTCGTCCTCATCCCAAGTCACGGAACGAATCGCTCCCGAGATGGCATTCACTTGCACAATGGCCTCCCGGCCATCCTCCAGATCAATTTCAACCAGGTAATACGGATTCCCGCTATTGGTTCCACGCAGTTCAATATCATCCACTTCCCCCGGAACCTCCGCAAGTGCCTTCTGCTTCGCTTTTTTCTCGCTCAGAAACTGAGGTTTGGGATCATCCTTGGTTGGTTCAGTTGTCGGTGCTGCTATTGTTTTGGAGGATATCGTCTCTCCCGTGTATGGATCAATCGTGAGTTCTTCACGGCTGTTATCCTTTGCCTTCACTACCGCGGTGTATACCGGCCTGCCTTCTTGCTCCACAAGTTCAAGGGAGACCAATTGGTCATCCGTTTGTTGTTTTAATAGCGCCGTCTTGATCTGCTCGCGGCTCCATAACGTCTTCTCTTCCGCTTGCGGATTGGACTCCAGTCGTTTGATGGAATTCACAGTGGCTGTAACGGCATCCACTTGCACATCATATAGGCCGGTCTCCGAACGGAGCTGCATAATGTACGTCCCGTCCTTCAACGTAGAATTCACAATCTCCCCTGGATATTGATCCAGTACGGATTGAGCCGCTGCATCTGCCGTAAGCACCGCACCAGTCGTTTGCCACGGCTTCCACCAAGCAACAGCCGCCACAATCAGCACAACCAGAATTCCTGCACCCCACCAGAGTGATCTTCGCGATTTTGCCCATCCGCTGTTCCTTTGTTCTTCCCGTTTCATTTCCGGTGGTCGCTGCTCATGCTCTGTCATCACGTTTCCCCCTTATAGCTCTCCCCATAGCCCGAGTTCATCTGTTATATATTCGGTTTGAGTTTAGTTTCCAATAGCTACTACATAAAATGAACTAATCTTTTACACAGTAACGGAGAGGACAGAAATAACCTGAAAAAGCGAAGCGTTCGCCTAAAAGCTTTCTGAAAGAAAGCTACATCGGAAGCATACGCTATCCCCGTATTTTCCCCTTGAGAAAAGGGAATCAAAAAATCTGGAGATAACAGCGATTGGAAGGTTGTTCTGTCATCGTAGTGTCAGTGTGAACAATCTTTAGTTCAGTTTATATAGTATATAAGAGAAGAATGAGAATTTCATGAGAGCGGTCCGTTCTGAACCGATAGGGGCAAAATAATCGAAGCCTCGGTGCCTTTACCTTCGGTGCTGGTCAGTTCAATTCGGGCTCCCACTGCACCTGCAAGTTCTTTGGCAAGAGATAACCCCAGACCTGAACCGCTTGCGCCTCCGCTACGTGTTCTGGCCGGATCAGCCCGGTAGAATCGGTCAAATACCTTCTCCAGCTCGTCCTCCCGCATCCCAATTCCGGTATCCACGATCCGAATACGGCACTCTTGTCCCTTGGCTTCCAGCCTGACTTCAATCGCATCTTCACTATACTTCCGGGCATTATCCAGCAAAATAAACAGCAGTTGCTTCAGCTTACTCTCATCGCTGATCGCCCAGATTGGACCCGAATCTTCACACCGGACTTCACGGTGATAGGCTTCGCGAAACGCACGTGTGGAGTCTGTTGCCAGTCTCGTGATATCCACACGCGTCAACTGCACATTCCACTGCTCTGGCTGCTTCGCGAGCAGTAGCAGTTGCTCGGTCATCTCCCGCATGCGAACAGATTCGGACAGAATCGCTTCCACCGCTTCATCAAATACCTCGGGACGCTCTTTTCCTCGCCGCTGCAGCAGACTGGCATAGCTCTCAATAATGGTCAGCGGTGTTTTGAGCTCATGGGATGCATCCGAGACGAATCGCTCCTGCCGTTCAAAGTTGGATTCGAGCAGGTCCATCATCCGGTTGAATGTCTGTCCCATCGTTTTCAGTTCATCCTTCGATCCTTCCTCCAATGGAAGACGCTTGAATTGGCCGCTGGACTGAATATCACTCATTGTGCGTGTCATCTGCTGAATCGGTCTGGTCATCCGGTTCGCCAGAATCCGGCTGGAGATAATGGCTGGGATGAGGGCAATAATCGTGACCGCCACAAGCACGGTCCGCAGTACAGACAGACGATTCTCCGTCTCTGCAACACTCTCGGTGACCTGCACATTCACCACTTCGCCATCAGGCCAGATGACCGGGACTGAAACCCATACATAACCGATCTGTTCCACTTGGGTATACTCTGACTTCTTCTCACTTTCATACTTATAAGGCAGCTTGCTGAGCTGTTCGGAAGCTGCTGTTGTCGTCACCGGGGAACTGGTGCCGTCTTCATTGACGATCCGAAGCATGCCGTTCACAGGTGCGTAGGCCCGCAGCAAGTCGTCCGGCGGAATGGAGTCGGCAGACTGACGCACTCCTTTCACAATGGACTCCGCTTCCGCTTCCACCCGATTAACCTCGTTATCAATCGACATCCGCTCAAACACGATATAGACCGACAGGTTGACCGCGATTAACAGCACGGCAAATAATACAGATGAATATCCGTAGATTTTACTGCGCAGGCTCATAACTGTTCCTTCAGGACGTATCCTACGCCACGTACGGTATGTATTAAAGGCGGTGTGAATCCGTTATCCACCTTTTTGCGCACATAACGGATATACACATCCACCACATTGGTATCTCCATAATAATCGTATCCCCACACAGCCTGCACAATCTGGTCCCGACTGAGCACCTGACGTTGATTCTGAAGCAGGTACACCAGCAGGTCGAACTCACGCGGAGTAAGCTCAATAGGCACGCCATCTCGGAATACCTCTCGCGTTCCTTCATGCAGTTTCAATCCGGCAGCCGTTAACCAGTCCTCTGCTTCATCCTTATATCCAGATGAGTCATTCCCTGCACTAGATGTAGAAGATGAAGCAACAGAAGTAACGGACGCGACTGCACTAAGCCGTAATGCGGCCCGAACTCTGGCTAGTAATTCTTCAATCTGAAACGGCTTGGTGATGTAGTCATTGGCTCCGAGATCCAGACCAGACACCTTATCTTCCACGGAATCTTTGGCGGTGAGCATAATGATCGGAACTGTAGCATCTTTGGCCCGAACTCGGCGCAATACTTCAATTCCACTCAGACCAGGCAGCATCACATCAAGCAGAATCAGATCCCACTGTCCTTCCGCATACTTCTCCAACCCTTCTGTTCCACTACCCGCCTTGCCCACCTGATATCCCTCATACTGTAATTCCAGTTCAAGCAGACGTGCTATTTTGGGCTCATCCTCTATGATCAGCACGGCTTCGTTCATGCAGCGCTCCCCCTCATCCCCATCATTTCATTCTCCCGTTATCTTACAACACATCTACAGTTTGCCCAAGGCATCTTCTATGGGATGATCCCCGGCAATCAGATCAAAGGCCATCCGGTACGTCTTCTCATCCTGCAAAGAAGCCACAATGACGCGGGCTACATCTTCACGCGGGATGCTTCCTGGTTCCAGATCGGTTCCAACTGCAATCTTGCCAGTGCCCGGTTCATTCTCCAGACCACCAGGACGAATAATGGTGTAATTCAGATCACTTGCAAACAGTGCACGATCCGCATAATGTTTGGCTACGTAATATGGCTTGATGGACTCTGACCATTTCTCCCGTTGATCTGCGCCATACGCACTGACCAGAATATATCTGGAGATTCCTTGCTGCTCTGCGGCTTCCATCGTCTTCACCGCACCATCCAGATCAATTAGCAGGGTTTTGTCCTGACCGGTAGATCCGCCAGAACCCGCCGTAAACACAATCGCATTATGATCCTTCATTGCCTCAGCCAAGTCCTCTACACTACCCTCCAGGTCACCGATTACCACATCGGCACCGAGTTTCTTCAGTGCATCCGCCTGCTCCGGTTTGCGGATCATGGCCGTTACTTTATGTTTGCCTTCCTGTACAAGCTGTTCCACCACCAACTTGCCGATTTGTCCATTTGCTCCTATAACTAAAACGTTCATACGTCATGTCTCCTCTCAGTTGAACGGGCTGCTTGTTGTTGCTCCCCGTTCCTTTAGATGCTCATCCTATAATTTAAACGAAAGCCGGCGCTTCTAAGCGCCGGCTTCATGTTCATGCCCGTTCAGTACATCTATGAAATGTGAATTCTTCCGTTGTCCCATTAATATGCCATATCCCCTAGGTACTTTATACGTGACCTCACACGGACCACTTCTGCTGGTCCCTTTTCACCTCTGCATACCTGTGATTCTTTTAACCCTCACAACAAAAAAGGACGCCCGAAAGGGCGCCCTTGAATAGCATGAAGATTAGTAAGCCAGTGCGAACAAACCGTGAATATGAGCCAAGTAACGGATGTTACTTGCTTCTTTCATCATGGTTGCAGGCAGACCTTTCAGACGAGTCTGGTTGCCACCGATCATGCCGACAGCATCTTTACGACCCAGACTTCCCAGCGTACCGGAGAATACTGGTGTGAAGGATTCCATTGCGCCACCTTTGAACATTACGCCCAGGTTGTGACCAATGGTTTCACCCATTTGCCAAGCCAATTGTGCTGTTGGAGGGTAAGGGCGAGCGCCTTCGCTAGGGAAGACCACTGCGCTGTCACCAGCAACAAACACGTCTTTGTGAGAAGTAGATTGCAGAACTTCCGTAACTTTCGCACGGCCACGATCCACTTCAATTCCGCTGTTAGCAACAACCGCGTTGCCTTGTACGCCACCTGTCCATACGAGTGTGTTCGTAGGGATGGAGCTGCCGTCTTTCAGCAGAACTTCGTTTTCTTTCATCTCAGTGATCGCTACGCCAACGATGAAGTTAACGCCACGTTTCTCAAGACTCGATTTTGCACGCTCAACCAGCTCTGGCGGGAATCCTGCCAAGATGGAAGGACCTGCTTCAACCGTGTAAAGGGATACTTCTTTGAAATCGATCCCTTTCTCTTGACATACTGCAGGAAGCAGGTCAGCGAATTCGCCAACAAGCTCAATACCTGTCAAACCGCCGCCACCAATAACAAACGTAGCGTCTGCTTTGTTGCCGGACTGTTTGTAAGCATCAAGACGCGCTTCAACGTGTGCACGAATACGGTTTGCATCGCTAACCGATTTGAGCGTGAAGCTGTACTCTTGCAATCCCGGAATTCCGAAGAATGCCGTTTCGCTGCCCAGGGCAACGACGAGTGCATCGTAAGAGTATGTGGAGCCGCTGGTCATCAGAACTTTCTTCTCGTCCGGCTTGATTGTATCCACCGTATCGATTTTCAAGTTCACGTTTTTGCCACGCAGCAATTTTTCGAGTGGAAGAGCAACTGCTTGCTCAGCAATGCTTCCCGCTGCAAGACGGTGCAGTTCCGTGATAATTTGGTGTGTAGGGTAACGGTTAACGACAGTAATTGTCGCTTCTTCCGGAGACAAGTATTGACGCGCAGTCAATGCAGTCAACAGACCGCCGTATCCTCCACCCAAGATCAAAATTTGCTTCGACATATCCATCCTCCGTTCTTCTAAGTCTTAACGTTTCTGTTGTTGACGCTCGTTCAGGATGCTCAGGAAAGATTGAGCAAAACGAAGCGATTGTTGTACGTTTGGATCTTTGAGCATTTTCAGCATAGCGAACAAGCCAACTGAAGTTTGCTCTGTTTGCGCACGATCATTGGCTTCGATGGCAGCAGAAGCTACACCTTTAGCTTTGTCTACAACAGGCTTAGCGAACTCGCCCATTGCGCTCATTGTGTCGCTGATCAGAACTTTGTCTGTTGCTACACTTTGTGCAAAGTCATAAGCTTTCGTCATAGCAGTAACCATTTCAGCCAATTTAGGCAGGTTCTCCACCAGAACGGTTAAAGACTCCTGTACCTCAGGCTTCATCAGTTGATCCAGAACGTCCAAGGACTGGCGCTCGGAAACGTTGGCACCTTCTGTAACTGGCACCTCTTGTTGAGTAGGCGATTGTGACATAAGAGAAAGTCCTCCTTTACTTTGGGATAGAAGTCCGCGACTTTCATGATGCCTGTCAAGCAGAGCCGAACCACAAAATACATCGAATACATCTAAATGTACCAAATTTCACACAATAGGATGAGCGTAGCTCATGGCCACTCCCATATCATGCATTGTATCTTGGATCTATTGCGGACAACATGTGTTGACGCACAAAACGACAAGCAGGCCGAAACCGAACTCTATACCCTTATATTACACCTCTTACACATGAACATGAAAAAGAAATTTTTTACACTTGTGAAGATATTGTGAACATTGTAACAAAATCGATTTTTTTGTCAACCCATGCAGGCAAGCTAACGCTGCCGATCTTCCTGTCCAAGATCCGTATTCCTACCACATGTGGTATTAAGACAAGATCACATATGACCAGATGTGCGATATGTACACAAGGAAGGATTAGTTTAGCGATATTCACAGGAATTGTTTTCCAAATTCAATAATCTCGCGCAAAGAAATTGGTCACTGTCGTTATTATGCAGCGATGAGCACAGCCTTATTCCATGAATGAGACATCTTTTCTATTTCAAGTATGAACCTCTTGCGCCGCGAATGCAAAATATGGGTCAATCCTCTTTTGTTTAGAATGCTGGCATCCCGGTTAATTAGGACTACACCAGACAACGAAGGAGATGTTTCGATATGAGTAATTCAACTAGCGATAAAATCAAAGCAGGCGTAAACAAGGCCAAAGGCGAAGTGAAGGATCAGATCGGTAATGCAACCAACAACAGATCCCTTCAGGCTGAGGGTAAGAAAGACAAAGCCAAAGGTGCAGTACAGGATAAAATTGCCGACGTCAAAAAAGATCACTAGATCTTTTGGATGTAAGGTCAACAGCACGATCATTCGTGCAATAGATAGATGTCAATTAGCCTAACCGTCCGTGTTCGGATGAATCCGTATATGTGACGGAGGCGCAAAAAAGCCAAGGAAGGTGTTACTCCATACACCCTTCCTTGGCTTTTTTTATGCAATTTATACAGCTGGAACTGCGTACCTTGCCATATCGATAATGAAACTGCGCGTCTCTCTTGTTGTATGATACTCACGGCTGAACTGTCTCACCCATTCAGGATGTGCCTGGTACCAACGGAAGGTTCTTTCCAATCCCTGCTCCAGGTTAATTTGCGGTAGCCATCCCAATTCCGCTCTTAACCTGCCTGAATGCACGACCAGACTGGATCCTCTGGACTGGGTTGGTTCCTGCTCCCGGATCTCTACAGCAGCTACGGATCGATCCATCGGTTTCAACAATTCCCCAATTTCCTGCATGGTTGTCCCAATCCCAGTTGAGATGTTATACACTTGTCCGTCTTTGCCGTTCAGCATAATCTGTTCAATAGCCCGGAGCGCATCATCCACATACAAAAAATCGCGCACTGCCGATCCCTGGATATCCAAAGGCAGTCCATCCAGCATCCGACCGAAGTTTCGGGGAATAACACGGTCTGGCAATTGCCATGGACCATAGAGGTTGGTCAAACGGAAGAGTTTGACTGGAAGCTGGTAACATTGCGCGTATGAGTGAGCCAGCATTTCACAGGCGACTTTGGACGCGGAATAAGGAGAGACGGGTGCATACGGATCCGATTCGTGATAGACTCTGCCCCAATCGCCGCCATACACTTCAACGGATGAGGCCAGTAAGACTGAAATGTGATGTTCCGTAGCATATTGCAGAATAGCCTGTGTGCTAAGTGTATTATTGCGGAAGACTTCCCCAGGCTGATGATACGAATAATCCACATGTGGCATGGCAGCCAGATGAATAATGTAATCAGTCCCTGCAGGCAGATGAATCTGATCTGATGCAAGGTCACAACAGATGAAAGGCATCTCATGCAGAGGAGAGATATGAACAAGCCTCTGACAATAGTCATCCCGATCCAAAAGGGTAATTCGATGCCCCTTTTGCGCCAAATACTGTGAAAGATTAAATCCCAAAAATCCAGAAGCCCCTGTAATCACAATGTTCACACACGATTCCCCCTTGCGATTTATACAACGAGTGCATTGAAGAGAGTTTATGTACTGAGTATAACCTTAAAATGATACATTTTGTATCATTTTACAATTGTTTTTTGTTCGTCTTTGAGGATATCGGGTAATTTATCATGAGGTGATATGAGATGGATGAACGAAAAAAGAACATAGAGACGTTATTCCTTCAGGATAATGGTCTAATTCCCAATCATCCGACGTTGCCTGTGCTTCTGTATAAGAACGTATGGGCAGAAGAGGCTCTTCATGCAGAATCGTTGCTGAACCGTAATGGGTGGGGAAATAGCTGGTTGAATGGTGTGTTCAATTATCATCATTATCATAGTAATGCTCATGAGGCTCTTGCTGTGGTGAGTGGATTCGTGAAGCTGATTCTAGGCGGGGAAAACGGACAGAAGGTATACCTTCAAACAGGCGACGTTGTTGTACTTCCTGCTGGAACAGGACATAAACGCCTGGAGTCTAGCACCGACTTTCGTATTGCCGGTGCCTATCCGGGCGGCATGAGTTACAACACACGAACAGGTGAGGAAGGCGAGCGACACAAAGCGCTTCAGGAGATTCAAGAGGTTCCAATCCCGCATACTGATCCGGTCTATGGACAACATGGGCCACTAATGAAACTCTGGAATGGGAAGAAATCATAACAGAAATGAAATTAATAAAGAAGCATGTTATTTAACAATACACAGGAGAAGTCGGTCCATTAATCAACAGAAACAAATAGACTGTTCCCCGGACAAGTAGGAGAATCATGCCGGAGAACAGTCTATTTTAATTAGGGAAGCTTGGCTGCTGGAACCTTAGACACATTGCATAATATCCAACCTGTTATACAAGAGAAAATGTCCATTTCTTCCGTCTTATTACTACATCTTCGATCTCGTCGCTCTTTCTTACTATCATGTGGCTATCAATCTTAGTCCCTTTTAGCAATCAGCAAGTCGGACGCTGTAGTACCTCATCGCAAGCGGCTTTCCATCCATCTCCAGTTGGCCTTGTAGCACCAGTTGTCGCAATCGATACTCCACGAACGAAGCACTTATGTGTTGACTACTCGTACCAATCACTTCACCCACAATACGTGCTGCTCGGATATACTTGCCTGGCTCCCAGTTGGGTGTCAGTTCTCTCACCTTCTTCATAATGTACTCATCCAATGCATCTTCAGGCAGACTACGAATCTCGCCATCCTCCATCATACGTAACTGCCCAGGCTGTGCCGAAAGTTCCAGCCACTCTTGTTCCAGTTGGCGGCGCTCCTGCTTCGACAGCGGCTCTTGCCCTGAGCAGACCTGCCACATCGCCAGAAGCTTCTCCGGAAGAATCTCGCCTGTATGGAGCACATCGTATTGAACGTCAGGACGATTGAATAATTGCTGATATAGTCCACTCGTCTCGATAAGATATATGGGACTCTCACTGCTACGCAATAAATGCATGGCGAAAAGTAGCCCGGTCTTTTCATGAGCATTGTTCGTATACCAGATAATAATCGACGTCTGGGAATCAATGGACTGTATGGTGGCGTTTAGCTCAAATAATGATTCCAGTTCATGCATGGCATATGCCTCACGGTCATTGAGACACAATCGTTCGGTAAGCCAGAGATGCCTGCGCTGCAAATCTGTACGAAGGGTCAGATCACCTAACGGCCCCACCGCATAATCATCATCCACGGAGAAAAAACTCCGTTTTTCCCGATCAGGTAATGTACTCAAGCCCACTTTCAGACTACCTAGAGGTGAATCTCCAAACGTAATATGAATTTCATTTGGCTTGTCAGCCTCGGCCAAAGCCTGTTGCTCCAGCCGCCCCAGATCAAAAGGGGTATCCATATCCCGAAACAGGGACTGTATTGTTTCCGCAAAATCTACTATTTCACCTTGCTCTTCCTGCTGCTTGACCACGAGTGCTGATTGCATATAGAGCACACGCAATAGTGAACGAAGTTCATTTTCATTCAAACGATTTAACATTCGGCTGAATGCATAGATATCGTCAATCATGCTGACCTCCTCGAGCTAGCGTCAATGTTGCAAAAAATTATATATCTACACCCATAACTTCTTTGATTAAGAGGAAATCGATTTTCCAGAGGGTTGATTCAGATCATGTAGGTCTTCACCATCTGACGACGACCGGGTAAAGTGTCGCTCCAATTTGCGGCTTGCCCATAGGGATACGGCTATGAACAGCAATACGCCTACCCAGCGTATAGGGTGCTCCAGAAATTGTTCCACATTGGAACCAATATACGTAACAGAGAAGATCATGATTGCTTTGCCACAGCCCACTGCCAGCAGGAAGGATAATAACCGCATTCGTGCGATACCTGCCGCCACATTAATAATGACAAACGGACCTACCGGGAAGATGCTCAGCAGAAAGACATAACCGAACGCGTTCCTCCGAATCCATACCATGCTGCGCTGCACACGGGGTTTACGTGCCCATCGTTCCACAAAAGCGGATTTCCCGATCTCCCTTACAATCAGAAACGTAACGGTACAACCGAGAACCATGCCGATCCATGAATATAAAAACCCTGCCCACAGACCGTATACCGCACCGTTCACACCCACAATTAATAGCGTTGGCAGTGGCGGCACAAATGATTTCATAAACGTAAGCAAAATTCCCGGTAACGGGCCCAAAGAGCGAAACTTCTCCAGCCAGAAACGAATATTTTCTTCCGTGATATATGACATAATGTCCAATGCTGCCGGGGTCATCTGCATCCATCCAATCTGTACAGTCTACTTTCTAGTTTGGTTATTCCACATGCAACTTCATCATTCAAACAAATGCTGAAACACATCCTAACTAACGTCCTCCCAGTATAACGTACATCTTCGATGAACACCGTTGTCAATTTGAAGAAATTATTGCACAGCAAACTTACGTTCCACCAAAATAATAAAAGCACGCCTCGACCTCTTCGGTCTTGGTGTGCTTTTATTATGAGAACCCCTATTCACACTATGTTGGGGGTATCGTATCCGTTTATTCCAGCTGTGCTTCCTGCATTGCAAGTTCAATTAATTCTGCCTGATGTGCTGCATTCCATTCCGGAATGCCTGAACGCATGAACTCTTCGGCATCCATCGCTGCTTTGGACTGGTTGCACAGATTGCAGGCGCAGACACAGTTGAGCGGGGTGGTATGTCCACCTTTGGCACGCGGCAGCAGATGGTCAATCGTATCTCCATACGATCCACAGAAGTAACAGGTGTAGTGATCCCGGGTCAAAATATACCGCTTGAAATCCTTATTGCTGAACAATCGACGAATCGTGTACCGATTGACCACCACAGCAGCTTTTTCCTTGACCAGCGTGACCGCAAGCTCCATGTCCACTTCCTGATGCCAACGCCTGCCCTTGTCCGTCTTGCCTCGCATCCGTACCATACCTTGTCGGTTGGTCCGGAGCGAAGCCGGATCTTCCGGGTCGATGGCCACCGGGGTCGCCGGAGTCTGACGGCGGGGACGGCCGTCCATTCCAGCTGCGTGACTGCGGCTGGAATGCGCGGGGCGCTGCCCTGTTGTACTACGGGCAGCTTCTTCGCCGTTCGCCTTGGGCGCACGCTCCTTGCGCGCCTGGCGCGGCTTGGACCCTGGCGAGCCAGGCTGGCGCACGGGCGCAGGAGGCCCTGCCTCCGCAGCAGCCCCCGGCGCTTGCCCAGGCTCGCGCCCGGTGGCGGCAGGCTGTGCCTCCGCCGCCGTAGGTGCAGCGACCGTGGTGGCATCGCCACGGTCGCTCAGGGCCGGCGCATGGGCCTCAGCAGCTACGCTGCGGGCCTGCCCTGCGCCGGGCGCGAGCGCGGCAGCACGCTTGCGGCGCCGCTTGCGCTTGCGTTTGGCTGCGGTCTGTTGATCCGCAGCCATGGGCTCTGCTGCCGGGCCTTGCGGCTCAGTCGGCAGCAGAGCTTGGGCCGCCGCGGTCTGCTCGGCGGCCTGGTCTGCAGCGGCAGCTCTCGCGCCAGCCCGCTGTGCAATGCCCTTATCATTCGCAGCAGCATGGCCCTGCGAATGCCCTTCTTCCCCACGCCAGCGCTCACGTGGCTGTGGCTCAGCTCCCAACTGACCTGCCGAGCCATCACGCTCTAAGCTCGTCTCCGCTTGCTCATTGCCCGTGAGAATCTCTGCACGTTTGCTCTTCCGGCGTCTTCTCCTCTTCTTCCGGTTGCCCGAGGAAGAAGTACCTGAAGAAGTCACCAAGTCAGCATGTGCGGGATGTTCATCCTCTGCAGAAGATGACTCAGCCAAGGGCAGTGAGTCCAGACGTCCCTCCGGCTCAGTCATGGCAGCAGATCTCTGCTTCACATAAACAGTCCGCTCTCGTTCATTCTTCGCTGAGGCAGACGGCCGGTCAGTAACCTCACGGGTCTCCAAGCCATCCCGTTGACGCCCGATCCGTTCATTCGTTTGTTCGCTCACGCTTGAACCGGTATCGTGATCAGCCTGTCCACCGAGCTGACGACAGCTGCGACAGGCTCCCCGTCTGGCTCCGGGGCCTGCCCGCTTTCCGGTTCTGCGCCGGAATTCGGACATCGACCGCTGTTGTCCGCAATACATGCATGTCTTGGTCAATCGCGCTTCTTGTTCCGTCTTTCCTTGCCGGAAAGGGGCTGGCCCCGTCTCCATGTTGTCACCTCGGTTCCGAATGAATCCGGTTTCTTTCTATTGTATCACATCTGCTCGTGAACACCGTCATGGCCATAGGCCTGATAATCTTTCGAATTGTACTCCTGTGTCTGTTCACTGCATTCGTGAAGAATGTGTTCCACATATTCCAATATATCTTGCATCGGTCTCCCGCATTTATCGCATGTTGTCATTTTTCTCACCTTAATCCTGTTCTTAGAAGTTCCGTTCCGACTTATGATTACCCCTCGTACATGATAAAGAAACACCCGTTCCCCACATCACACTCATATGAATAGACCAAAAAAA
The DNA here is from genome assembly GCF_054161325.1 of Paenibacillus sp. Z3-2. NCBI lineage: Bacteria > Bacillati > Bacillota > Bacilli > Caryophanales > Paenibacillaceae > Paenibacillus > Paenibacillus sp. Z3-2. Next base: position 6,304,852 of record NZ_CP096397.1, read on the forward strand.
CCGTTTCCTGCTCTCCCCTAAGGTCGACCAAGAAACGGTTTATTATTCCTGTATTGGCAGTGTATCTTAACGAACGTCCAATTGCCCCGAGTTCTGTTGTGGCGCCAGACGTGGTTTCGGTTTTGGCAGATTGCCAAAGATCACCCATGCATATGGAACGAACCTTGCCGTCAATCCAACGACGATCCACGAAGCGATTAGAGCTACACCGAATCCTCCGGCATACCACAGATGCACTAACCACGACACTCCTGTTTGCGGTGGATAATTCCGATACACCAGCAGGAAGAATGGATGGATCAGATAGATTCCAAAAGACAGTGCCCCAAGACGGTTCAGCGGTTTAACGATTAGCGACGGCCCTTTGCGGTATAGCAGATAAGAGATCTGGATGAGTACCAGCGCACAAGCGAAGGTATGCACATTCCAGAAGAATTCATACCACAGTGTGTTATACGTTGCAATCTTCAAACGCAGCTGATAATAGATGTACACATGGCCCAGTCCGGCAATGATCCACACCGCCCAGAGCAGAATCCATGAAGCTACGCGCCCTTTGGTTGCATTAGCCCGACTGATAACGAACCATTGCTTGATTTTAGGAAAGTACACCCCGATAAATGCCCCAAGCATGAAATAGGAAAAGTACGAGAATGCCCAGCTTCCCTTATTGGGTACCTGGAATCCATATTTATTACTTACGATGAATGCCCATTGAATCAATAACCCAATGGGTACAGACCATTTCACCACGGAAGGATACTTCTTGAGCAGCCATAACACCAATGGGAATAACAGATAGAATTGCATGTTAATAAACACAAAGTACAGATGTGTATAGGCCTTACCCGTAAACAATTTCGTAATGAAACTTAATGTGGATTCACCGAACGGTCGGCCCTGGTAATGTGTGAAATGCAGGATAACAAAATACATCAATGAGAACAGGAAATATGGAAGCAAAATATACACAAATCTTTTCTTGTAAAAGTTACTTACGAGTTTCTTGTCCAGCGGACGGGAATAATAGTTATAGAACAGTACGAAACTGCTCATAAAAATAAAGGTAGGCGTACCATATTTCATAAAGATATTAATAAAGTTGTACAGCCAGTAATAGCCCGAACCGGTCATGTCCACCGTCGCGTAAGAAGTGGAATGCACACTCAGTACGCCGATAATCGCCATGGCACGTACCAGATTCAGCTCCGGAATCCGCTCTCTTTTCAGTGTTTCACTCATGTTAACGTTTCTCCTTCATGTGTTCGTCAATATGTCAGATATGACTTAATACGATAAAGCTCTCTATCTATTAAAAGCCATAATGCTTAAGATGGGTAGTCCATTTTCTTAACAATTCCTAAATTTTCATCATATTTCACACTATTTTCATGTCTATATATGTAAAAAAGACCGCGAGTACGCGGTCTTAAAGCCCTCAATCCTTAAATTATTTTATTTTGGTTCTACTGGTATAAAAATGGTAAACTCGGGCTCTGGATCATATGGATCCTGATTCATCGGGTACACTTCATAGTGTGTAAGAGGACCTTCCGATACCTTATGACCCTGATCCTCTATCCAGGCATAGATACGATTGTAGGAGGATTCCACGGGCTGTCCTTTCACATGGCTACACGCTGCATAGTCATGGGCCGGAACATGGATATTCACCATGCCTTTCGGAATCAACTGTGCTCCCCTTTCACCGACCTGGACCGCTACATAATGGACGAATCCTTCATTTGTCATATGATAAGACAGCCCCAGAAGTTCATCCGGATGAAGCAGATCCGTGATTTCATGCAGACGACGCTTGAATTCCGCTTGTACGACTCGGATGCCTCCCGCTCCCGCCTCCGCGAAAGTGCCCTCCCATTGCAAACCGATGATCGTAGTCGCTTTCTTATGTACCAACGCAGCAGATCGATCTTGTTCCATATTTTTCACCCTTCCACTCGATTTTTTCTCAGGCCTGTGCTGTTGTCCCGTTCCTGACTCTATTTTATACTAATACTGTGACAAATCCTGTCAGTATAACCTATGATTTTTCAGGAGTGAACTGGATATGACCAAGACGGAACGTTTGATTGATCATATGTAAAATAGTGACTCTCATAGACTGCCCGATACAGGTAGAAGTCACGGAAGCACAGCTGCCTGATCCATTCCCCTGCCTCTGCCGTGCGGCTCGCCGCATCATACATCTTGCGAATGGATACAGCCCCCACTGCCACGTAAGAACTGAGATGGCTCGGTTCGTAGGCCTCATATTCATCCCGATGATCACCGTATTCAGCAATTCTATCCGATAAGAATTGATCCAGCATAAGATGCGGGTCATCATCATCCGAATCACTGGACTCCAGCAACTCCGGAGGTACCCTCATCGCATCCGGCCATTCAATCTGGCGATTACTCACCTTCAACTCTGCAACCGTTGTTGTCGAAGGAGGGTTGGGATGTTCATTCATGAACTCCACCCACCGCCGATGGAAAGCCGCAAATACCTTATAAGGCTCCGACTTGCCTGTAAAATGTGCAAATCCATTCAAATCCATCAGTAGATGATCCGTCAATTGCGTGAACGAAACATCGTACGCCTCACTAACCTTACGTATGGCTCTGTCCCGCTCCATCGCATATGGCGTCATGTCCCGGTGGACCACAATCTCATTAATATCGTCTTTGAAATACTTAAGGATGAAATCAACCACTTCAGCCGGTTTGCCATAAACAACATGCAGTTTTCGTCTGGCTTCAAGATACTGTCTACCTAGTTTCGCCGCATGCTGTAGAAAATTAACGCCGCTGTGTTCCTTCTCTCGGCTCTGGCGCAGCAGAAATGGATCATAGATGAGTACATGCACACTCTCATCTTCGTGTTCCCGCAAATCATCGAATGCAGCCAGATCATCCGTACGCAGATCTTTGCGGTGTATGAATAGTTTCACGCCTCACCCTCCTACCTGAACTTATGATGTGTCAGGTTCCTATATTACCTGCTTGTTTCAGGCTCCGGATGATGTGCACCGGAGTTCCCTTGCTTTGGCTCTCGCCCAGTAGTAATCACGCCCTTCCAGATAATCAGCACGATAGAGTGGAATCATATGCCTCAGGTCATCAACATTGTCTGATGTGATGGCATTGTAGACCACGGCTCTCTCGAATTGTTCCACGTCTCTTACGTACCGGTTTAAGTACATAACCCAGTGCATGCAGCTCGAATGCCTCCACCGCATGATCGGCGTAAGCCGTTGAAAGAACCCCAAGCCGACTTCCACCGAGTGAACGGGCGGATCGACCTGGGGTTGCACTTAATTCTTGTATCTAATCTTGGCGTTTTCGAAACTGTTCAGTCTGCAGCCAGCGACGCTTGTTCGCTTCTACTTCACAACTTGGGCAAGCTTCTGAACAATCCCGGCCCATCCCTGCTCCATACGTTCGCGCACCATGGCGTGAGCCTGTCCAAACTCAGTCAGTTTATCCGCATCCCAACCGCTGTGAATCAGTGTGAAATCCGTCCCTTCCGGCTGTTCAAGCAGTTGGAACGTCAAAGTCCAGTCTTTCCCCCATCGAAATGATAACTTCTGTAGCGGAAGTACCTCCGTCACCTGACAAGGCGATTGACCAAAGGGTCCTGCTTCCAATATAAATTCATGACCTTCTACGGCTTCCAGATTCCCTGGCATGAACCAGGTCCCCAGTCCTTCCGCTGTCGAGACCATCTCCCACACTCTCTCTACAGGTGCATGAAGCAAAAGTTCCTGCCGGATATCCGGTAATGCACTTGATGATGATTCCACTCGTATCGCCTCCTTGGATATATCTCATTCATTGTTTGAGTTTTGAAGATAGATGTCAAATTGGTTCGTATAGTATATAATTGGAACATATTACATAAAAGGTGCGTGATCCCCATGATAGTCTGCTCTGAAAAATCCAATTCCAACCGTTACCGGAAGGGATAATCTTAATGACCTCCCTTCCACGTTTTCAATCAATTACATTTAAATGTGGGGGATACCTATGCCATGTCATTCCGTTATTATGGTCCATTATGCACCGCCGTTTATGATCTAACGAAACCCTTGGGACACTCCTTGGGAGGAGACATTGAATTCTATCGCCATTACCTTCGAGGCTGCAAAGGACGTATCCTTGAAGCCATGTCTGGTTCTGGCCGAGTGCTCATTCCTTTGCTTGAAGCTGGGCTGAAAGTAGATGGCCTTGATTACTCAACAGATATGATTGACTCCTGCCGTTCTCGTTGCAAGGAGCGGGCATTGCCCATGCCTGAGCTGTTCGTTGCCGATCTGGAGAAGCTTGATCTTCCGTATCGATACGAAGCCATTATCATTCCCGGAGGTTCTCTGCTCCTCATCCAAGACAGACAGGCGTCGATTAACGCATTGCGTAATCTATTTCAACATCTGGAACCTGGAGGCAAGCTCGTTTTTGATCTGTTTCTGCCCGATGTGACACAGCCCTCTTCGGTAGAAACATCAACCGTACCATTACCCGATGGTGATACGATCACGGTAGAAGTGAAAACCATCGAAGTGAACCTTCTTCACCAGTACAAAGTGAGTCTGATTCGCTATGAACAATGGCATCAGGGCGCTCTTGTTGCTACCGAGATGCAACAACTTACCCTGCGTTGGTACGGCGTAGAAGAGTTACGCCTAATTCTCGAACATATTGGATTCTCCGACATCAAAGTGTACGCTGATTTTAATCCGGATCAGCCACTTACACAGTCAAATCAAAAATTCGTCTATGAAGCAACTCGAAGGGCATAGTCATCATACAAAATCAGGCCACAGAATGAGGTTTAACCCATGCTGTGGCCTATTTTACTATATAAAATTTGCACTAACATATACACGAAAACGCAGAGGACAGAAATAGCCTGAAGAAGCGGAGCGTTCGCCTTTATCCTCAGATTTTCACCTTTGTAAAAGTGAATCAAAAAATCTGGGGATAACAGCGATCGGAAGGTTATTCTGTCATCGGAGTGGCAAGTGTAAATATAATTTAGAGCAAATTAGTATCCACGAGAATATTGCTCCGCAATGGCGGCTTGATCCTTGCTGACACCCAGTTCCAGAGCCGCATGGTTCGCCCAGTACGGATCGCGCAGCATACCTCTGCCAACCGCAACCAGATCCGCATCTCCGTTGCCAATAACCGCCTGAGCCAGAGCTGCATCCTCGAGCATTCCCACTGCGATGACAGGAACGTTTAATTCTTCACGGAAACGACGGGCAAATGGCAATTGGTAACCTGGATAGTTACCAGGTTTCCGTTGTCCGGAAGGGCCTTCACCGCCTGAGCTGACATGGAACATGTCCACGCCTGCGTCCTGGTAGGCACGGGAGATATGAATCGTATGCTCGATGTCATATCCACCATCCGCGTATTCTACAGCCGAAATCCGCAAAATGAGCGGCATGCCTTCCGGCATTTCCTTTTTCACAGCACGAATGACTTCAACCCCAAAACGGGACAGATCCTGCCCATACACATCCTCGCGATGGTTCATCAGCGGAGAATGGAACTGGTGAATAAGGTACCCGTGTGCGCCATGCAGCTCAATTGCATCCACTCCCGCCTGTACTGCGCGGCGAACACCGTCTGCGAACTTCTGCACCATGCCTTCTGCCTCTTCCGTACTCAAAGCACGAGGTTCCTTGTACTTCTCTCCAGGGAATGTGACCACTGACGGGGCAACGGGTTGCTCTGCATCCTCTGCTTTCCGTCCCGCATGTGCAATCTGAATGGCTACTTTGGAGCCGTAAGCATGGATTCCATCGACAAGTTTGGTGAAGGCAGGGATATGCTCATCTGACCATATTCCCAAGTCATTGTCCGTAATGCGTCCATCTGGGTCCACATCCGTCATCTCGATTACAATCAGTCCTGTACCTCCAACCGCGCGGCTCACATAGTGAACCTGATGCCAATCGTTCGGGATGCCATCCTTCGCCGTCACGGAATATTGGCACATCGGTGCCATGACGACACGGTTACTTAATTGCAAATTTTTAAATTGATAGGGGGAAAATAATTTCTCAGTCATTTATACTGCACCTCCTGTTCCTTAATCATGATATTTATGAAACCTTACTTATTGGTCCAAGTCCGAAAACAGTTTCCCGTTCTTGCCATAGTTGTCCTTCTCCAGATCCTCAATGAAGATAAAGACCTTGCTCGGATCAACATCCAGTGTCTCACAAGCCACTTGGGTCATACGTTCAATCAACTGACGTTTCTGCTCCGTCGTCTTGCCTTCCAGTACCTTAACGGTGATAAATGGCATGTCTTGAACACATCCTTTCTTCACTGATTATTATGAACCTGACGTATGGAAATGCAAGTACGTACATTTTGGTGCCTAGGGCCCTTTTGGATACTGGTCATCCTCACATATCGGTTCTGCCCATTCTGGAAATGACTGCAAAACATGATATGATAACCATAGAGATACGCAAGAATACTATACCCAATTCACATAAGTTGTGACTAACGGTTACACGATAACGGAGAGGGCAGAAATAACCTGTAGAAGCGAAGCGTTCGCCTTTATCCTCAGATTTTCACCTTTGTAAAATTGGATCAAAAAATCTGGGGATAACAGCGATCAGAAGGTTATTCTGACCTCGTAGTGGATCAGTGTAAAACAAGTAGTTCAACTTATATACTACTCAAACTAGGGAGAGATTATAGATGAAGGATATATTAATTCAAAGACTGAGTACTTATGTTCGGATGGACACCCAATCCGATGAAAATAGTGAGACATGCCCTTCCACATCCGGCCAGTTGGAATTGGGCAAACTGCTCGTGGAAGAATGTAACTCCATTGGTCTACAGGAAGTGACAATGGATGAGAACGGTTATGTCATGGCTACATTGCCGTCCAATACCGACAAGGATGTTCCCGTGATTGGTTTCCTGGCTCACCTTGATACAGCGACCGATTTTACAGGTAAAGATGTTAAACCGCAGGTTATCGATAACTATGACGGTGGTGACATTGTTCTGAATTCGGAACTGGACGTTGTGCTGTCCAACAAGGATTTCCCGGAACTCCACGAATATAACGGCCACACGCTGATTACAACGGACGGTACAACGCTGCTTGGGGCAGACAATAAAGCTGGCATTGCCGAGATTATGACGGCGATGGCCTATCTGATTGAGCACCCGGAAGTGAAACACGGTAAGATTCGGGTTGCATTTACCCCGGATGAAGAGATTGGCCGTGGACCCCACAAATTCGACGTAGCTGCTTTTGGAGCCAAATATGCTTACACGGTCGACGGCGGACCCCTTGGTGAGCTGGAATACGAGAGCTTTAACGCAGCTGCCGCCAAGATTACATTACGAGGCACCAATGTACATCCAGGAACAGCGAAGGATAAAATGGTGAACTCTCTGAAAATCGCGATGGAATTGAATCGACGCCTGCCTGCAGAAGAAGCTCCCGAATTCACGGATGGTTATGATGGGTTCTACCATCTGTTGTCCATGGAGGGTGACGTTGAGCTGACGAAAATGAGCTACATCATCCGTGATTTTGACCGGAAGAAGTTTGAAGAGCGTAAAACAAATCTGCTCCATATCGCAAACGAACTGAAGACCAAATACGGAGAGAAAAGCATCACTGTAGAGTTGAATGACCAGTACTATAACATGCGTGAGAAAATCGAACCGGTACGCCAGATTGTAGACATTGCCCATGAAGCCATGACCCGACTGGACATCGAACCGGTTATTCGCCCGATCCGAGGAGGTACTGACGGTTCCCAGCTATCGTATATGGGCATGCCAACACCGAATATATTTACTGGCGGTGAGAACTACCATGGCAAATTCGAATATGTATCGGTAGACAATATGGTTAAGGCAACTCGTGTCATTGTAGAGATCGCTCAATTGTTTGAGCAACGCGGCGATATCTAATCTGCTTGAAGCGCGGTGCACCAAGAGCACCCTCTGGTATATTCCGGAGGGTGCTCTTGGTTGTGTTTTATTGTATTTTATTAGGTCATGTCATATAGATACGCCAGCTTGGCCTTTAGTTTATAAGCCATCACTCATATATATTGCCTCCCGCGATGGCGCGCAGTTGTTCCAGATCACAGATTATAAGCTTCCGCTGCACTTTGCGAATAATATTTCGATTACACAGCTCGTGAATGACCCTGTTGAGATGTCTGTAGCTGGTACCCAGCATATCCGCCAGTTCGGTCAGTTTGGAGGTCTGAATCTCTTCCGAGGAGGGCTCGTTCGGGTCCATCGTGGACAACAGGTAGCTGGCAAATCGACTCTCTACCGGATATAGCATATTCAGACTGGACAGGTTGGAGAAGGTGTCCAACTTGTGCGTAACTTGACTGAGCATGAAGTGAAGAAATTTAGGATTCTCTGCATACGTATTCTGGAGAGAGCGATAGCTAATACCAAGCAACAGACTGTTGCTCACAGACTCTACCGTATTCTTGGCCTCCTTGCCATTAACCAGCTCCAGATCGCCCACGAGTGCTAATGGTGTACTGAAACGGAGCAACAGAGACTTGCCGTTAGACAGTGTGGTATAGATCTTGAGCTTACCCTGTACAAGAAAATACAATCGTTCAGGTCGTTCACCTTTGGCACAGATCAATTCGCCTTTGGCAGCCTCCAGCAGTCTTAATTCTGCGAGTGCAGGCTCGTCCAGCACCTGGTCCAACCCATTCTCACGTGCGAGCTGGCGCACAAGTCCAAAATCCATGATTTCTTTCATATCGACTCCCCCTCCGTTGCTCTATTTAACGTACACAAAAGGACACATGTCCTAGATTTGATATACATCCGTACAAATATCTTGATATAAAAATAGTTACAACTAGCACTTATATCCAATAAATCATTTTAGATGGGAAATATTTTAAAATTTAATCATAAAATGTTCATTCTTTTAAGAGAATGCCGTTCACGAAAGGCCATTTCTGTCCGATGATAGATAGAGTCATTCCATAGAACGTTAATATATTTTGTTCAAATATTGAAAGGATGGTCCTATTCCATGAACATTGTAGATGCACTGCTTAAAGTAATGCCTTATATCAGTCAGATTCTCAGAGAACCAGCAAGCTTAACGGTATATGATCACGAGAAGGTATTGGAAGTCATTACCAATGATAGGTTTGACCTTGGTTTTGAAAAAGGAATGGCGCTCTTGGATTCATTTCAAAACTTTGCCGTCTTAAAAAATGGAAGAGAAGCCAGCCTTTCTACGATTCCCAAGGAGGTATTTGGTATTGAACTGGATACCCTGAACATTCCGATCTTTGATGATCATCAACAAGTCGTCGCTGTTTTCTGTGTATCTTACGACCAATCGAATCAGAACCAACTTGAAGACATTATACAAGAAAATCAAACCATCAATGGTAACCTGGTTGATATGGTGCAGCATGTCGCCGCTCATGCCGAAGAATTGCAAGCAACCAGTGAGCAGATTTTGCAGAACACAAGACTTGCTGTTCAGAATTCTTCCCAAATCAACAAGGTAGCCGGGTTCATTCGAGAAATCTCCGAACAAACGAACTTGCTTGGCCTGAATGCCGCCATTGAAGCTGCCCGTGTTGGTGAAGCGGGTGCCGGCTTCGGTGTAGTTGCATCCGAAGTACGGAAGCTCTCTGTGGATGCCAAACAAGCCACAAGTGATATCGATACCAGTCTGAGAGATGTACAACAGGTGATCAAACAGATGGAAGTTGAAGTGTCCCAGATCGCTGCCTCTTCACAGGAACAAGCGACGCTTGTATCCTCCTTCACAGATGTCATCGAGAAGCTCAATGACACAGGCGAGCGAATGAAGATTCTGTCTGAACAACTGATTAGCTACTCCATTAACAAACAATCATAATGTATCTGTTAGATGAACTTCGGCTAGTCCGAGGAACAATCTACTATGTATGTAACAAACAGGACTCGGGTTGCCCAATGATGGATAATCCAAGTCCTGTTTATTATGTCTATTTGTATGAATTAACCCCATTCAGCTCCATCTTATTTCAGCACATGGACTGATTTATCCCCAATAACTTCTGCTTCGGATTCCCAGCACTCCACCTCACCCGGAATATGAATGCGGTCCCGTGTAAAGATCGGGTCACGCCCTTCAGCTTTCTGTTTCTTGTAATCCTTCAGTGCTTCAAATGTCACCTTGGACAGCATCAGAATAGCAATCAGGTTCACCACAACCATGAGCCCCATGAACAAGTCTGCCAAATCCCATACCAGCTGCACCTTGGCAACCGCACCGAAAATCACCATTGCGATAACGCAAATACGGTATACCCACAGCCAAACCTTGTTGGACTTGATAAATTCAATGTTGGTTTCACCGTAGTAATAGTTTCCGATTAGCGTACTGAAGGCAAACAGGAACACCATGACCGCCAGGAATCCTGATGCCCATGAGCCAATGTGTACACTTAATGCAGCCTGAGTCAATTCAATGCCACCCAGATTGGAACCTTTGTACACCCCGGATAGCAAAATAATCATGGCTGTGCTTGTACATATAACAAGCGTATCTATCAGCACGCCAAAAGCCTGAATAAGTCCCTGCTTCACCGGATGTGTTGCATCCGCTGTTGCAGCGGCATTCGGGGCACTACCCATGCCCGCCTCATTGGAGAACAATCCGCGTTTTACACCGTTCATCAGCGCAGCACCCAACGTTCCTCCAGCGACCTGTTCAATGCCAAAGGCACTTTTGACGATCAACGCGATCATGGCTGGAAGCTGGGTAATGTTCGCCAGCACCACAAAAGCCGCTACCCCAATGTATAATACGGCAAGTACAACGACAATGTACTCCGATGCTTTTGCAATCCGTTTGACACCGCCCATAATAATTCCTGCAAATATTACAGCCATAATGATACCCACCGTTAACCGATCCGTACCGAATGAGTTTTCGAATGCGACAGTAATCGTATTGGACTGCACCGCATTAAAGACCAAACCGAATGAGAGCGTAATGAGAATGGCAAATAGAATTCCCATCCAGCGTTTGCCCAACCCACGTTCCATATAATACGCAGGACCCCCACGGAATCCGCCCTTATCCTTCACTTTATAGATCTGAGCCAGCGTGCTCTCCACAAAACTGGAGGCTGATCCGATAATTGCAATGATCCACATCCAGAATATTGCACCAGGTCCTCCCAAAGCGATGGCCAGTGCAATACCGGTAATATTCCCTGTACCTACGCGGGCCGCCATACTGATACAGAAAGCCTGAAATGGTGAAATTTTGCCTGATTCCTTGCTTTTCGGTTCTCGAAGCACCTTTATCATATCTCCAATCATGCGGAATTGCATGAATCGGGTTTTGGTGGTGAAGTATATACCACATACTACCAAAAGTATAATTAAGACTTTGGACCATAGAAAATCATTGAAAATGACGACAATATCTTGTATTGTTTGCTCCATCGGTATGCCCCTTTATAGGTGTATTTCACGTACAGAGATGGGTCACATGAAAAGTTTGTACCATTCTGCACAACTCTTGACCCAGACTTTGGGATGTTACTTATACTACAAGTACATCTACGAAAATCGACAAATACCTACATGCAATCTCTACATTTATTTTAAAAATGGGCGTTGCTCGCCTAATCTTTGTCACTTAACCTGACATGTCAGGTTCTATGCAAGAAGGAAAGGAACGATTACACTGGAACGAGAGTTCGCGACGGAGTTAACCGTCTTTACCATAGATTTATCGATCACACCATTCGCAGAGAAAGGAGATGACGGATATGCGTTATTTTATTGTGGATGATGATCCTGGCGTTCGTTCCATGCTGATGGATATTATTGAGGATGAAGGACTTGGCGATATTGCCGGAGAAGCTGAGGACGGAGCACAGATTCACGCGGAGATATTGGAGTTGCATAAGGTCGATGTACTGCTGATTGATCTGCTGATGCCACAACGGGACGGGATTCAGACCGTGCGTGCCCTTGAAGGAAGGTTCGAGGGCAAGATCGTCATGATCTCCCAGATCGAGTCGAAAAACATGATCGGAGAAGCCTATTCACTAGGGATTGAATATTATATTACGAAGCCGATTAACCGGCTGGAGATTCTATCCGTTCTGCGGCTGGTGGGCGAGAGGTTGCGTATGCAGCAATCCATCGCAGATATTCAGCGTACATTGCAGGGATTGTCCGGATTTCATTCTACCGAGCGCACTGCCACTCCGGTTCCAGATAAAACAATTACTACAACGGGACATTTCTTGCTGTCCGAGATGGGCATGATTGGAGAAGCTGGCAGCAGGGATCTGCTGGACATGCTGGAATATCTGGAGCAGGTGGAGACAGAGGAACATAAATTGTCGCCCTACACGTTCCCTTCCCTCAAAGACATCTTCCAGAATGTAGCCATTCGCAAGCTGGGATACGATGCCCCACTCGCTGAGGTGAACAAGGAGATTAAGGCGTCAGAACAACGTGTCCGCAGAGCCATCTTCCAGACCCTGAGCCATGTGGTCTCCCTGGGATTAACGGATTATACACATCCCAAGTTCGAGAACTATGCATCCAAATTTTTCGATTTTACCGAAATCCGCAAGAAAATGCTGGAGTTGCAAAACAATGTGGAGCCTTCCCTGTCCCAGACCCGCATTAATACGAAAAAGTTCGTACAGGTATTATATTTGGAAGCCAAACGGTTGCTGCATTAAGCAGATTGATGATGAATACGATGCAAAAAACAAACGGACATGAATACTACGCCGGTAGGTATACCTCATTAACTGAGGCTGTCCATTCCGGCTATATCCATGCCCGATTATACGATCAGGCGTTACTCATCTATGTGATTCGTTTCTGTATATAAAATCAAAATCCTTCAGGTTCAGCCCCGTGGATGATTTCGGCTAATTCGGTTGTACTCATTGATCAATTCGTCCAATGCCTTAGACTGCCGAATTACATCGGGATGCCCAAGACCACCCTTGTTATGCTCCACCAGCATATGAAGGTTATGTCTGGCCTTCTCTATTTTATTTTTCAAATCCAAACTCATAACCATGACCCCTGATACCTCCTTATTCTGTGAACCATTTTAGTTTTTCCTGTCAATCTATATTTGAATAACATATGGCATAGGGGACAAGAATGTTTTGTATTCTTCTCCAAATTTTGATAAATACTATTCTATCATACAAGAGTGTATCCGCGAAAGACTGATGCAACGCCCTTTTACCCGTTAACGAAGAGCTGGATTCTATGGATTGACCTCACTGCCGCCTTCCAGAATCGAATGTGTCGTTATTGTGTATATTTAAATGTAAAATTGGTTTCCTAATCCTGACATAAGTCTTACAATGATTCGTCTATTGGTGCAAAAGGTAATAAAATCCCTTTCCATAACGGTGCCATTCAGGTACAATAGGGCGATGTGTGTGTCCGGACCCGGCGGATACAAAGGATGTAATTTAGAGGACGGCTAACGACGGCCATGATCCTGATTTGATATTATTGGAGGCTTATCATCACCATGCAGACTGATTCACAGACTAAAGTCAAAATTGTTAATGCCGATCCCAGCGCAATGGGATTATTTGGGTTGGCTATTGTAACCCTGGTCGCTTCTTCCCAGAAGCTTGGCATTACAGAAGGACTTAGCTACGCTATTCCTTGGGCGATCTTCCTGGGTGCTTGTGCCCAGTTATTCGCTTGCATTCAAGATTCCAAACGCAACAACACCTTTGGTACAACGGCTTTCGGCGCGTACGCATTCTTCTGGTTCGCCATGGCTGCCAACTGGATGATCAAAATGGGTGTATTCGGCTCCACGCTTGCTGAACAAGCCGATGGCAAGCAGCTCGGATTTGCTTTTGCCGGATACCTGGTATTCACCCTGTTCATGACGATCGGTGCTATTGAAGCGAATAAAGTATTGCTTATCATCTTCATTCTGATTGACTTCCTGTTCCTTGGTTTGACCTTTGATGCTTTCGGCGTAGCTCCTCACATTTTCCACACCATTGCAGCATACGCTGAACTGGCGATCGGAATTGTGTCCCTGTACGGTACAGGTGCTTCGGTACTGAATGCTCACTTTGGCTATACGTTCTTGCCGATTGGCAAACCGTCCGGCATCTTCAAACCCAAGGCTTAATATACAGCAGTAAACCGCCAGCGCGCCGGTCCGCGCCTGGCGGTTTTTTTGCAGTCTGACTTCAATGAACGACGAATTCGACCGACACTTATACTAAGGATACTATAAGTTAACTAAACATTTACACGGAACGTAGAGGGACAGAAATAACCCGGAGAAGCGAAGCGTTCGCCTTTATCCCCGGATTTTTTCTTTTATAAAAGGAATCATAAAAATCTGGGGATAACAGCGATCGGAGGGTTATTCTGTCACCGGAGTGGCCAGTGTAAATAATCTTTAGTTGAACTTATATAAATCAAATGCACAGCAGCCATACTGTAAGGAGGAAAAAGTATGAGAGAGATACCGAAACCTACGGAGATGGATCAGGTGGAGAAAAAGTATGTACGCGAAACGCGTTGTTTTAAGACGGCACGAGTGTTTCCAACCGATGTCAACAATCATAACACACTGTTCGGCGGCAAGCTGATGTCCTACATCGATGATATCGCATCCATCGCTGCTTCCAAACTGTGCCGGGTCAATACCGTAACGGCTTCAACCGACTCTGTCGACTTCCTGTACCCGATTAACCCGACAGATTCCGTTACGCTGGAATCGTTCGCGTCCTGGACAGGACGAAGTTCCATGGAGATTTTTGTGAAGGTGATTCGTGAGGATCTGAAGACCGGAGAGAAGAAAATTGCAGCGACAGCTTTTCTGACCTTTGTGGCCCTGGACGAAAATAATCGCAAACTGATCGTACCTCGCATTATCCCGGAGACGGAAGAAGAGAAGAAATTATACGAGACCGCTCCGGATCGGGCGGCCATGCGGAAACAACGGCGGGAAGAGAGCAAGAAATTCGCTGACTTCCTGACCGTTACTTATCCTTGGGAATAAGAACACGGTTGAACACAAGCAATACATTATCTGGACGATGCCGGATAGATGGACATTGGTCTGCTATCCGGCAGTTCGCCACCCATGGAGACACACCACTGCTGGTAGAGGCGATATGCTGCTCCACTCTCCAGCAACCCCTGACAAGTGTATATGCCCTCTTCAATGGAATTGACACGTCCGGCCGTGTACAAGCGGAAGCCTCCATTTAACAATACCTGATTCACAAAAGCAATATGACCCTCTCCGCTTAAAACACTTTCTGCCACTTCGAGCTGTTTGGCAGCCGTCCATACCAGTTCCGGCACAGGCATATCCAGTTCATAAGCTGCGGGGTCAATCAGTTCCAGCTTCATATCTCCGTCTTCTACTGCGTATACGCGGGTTGGCCGATCGATGTACAGATCCTCAGAACCTTCCATTCCCTGTATCACATAAGCACGGCGGTAGGCAAAGCGGGTAAGCAGCTTCGCAATCCGATCCAGAAAGGTATTATGAAACACACCAAACACGAGGTATGGTGAACGGTTATAATCTATCAGTTTCTCTGCCGTATTAAACACCGTGCGGAAGCCCAACTCTTCCCGTAACGGACGAAGCTTACGAAGAGGCGCGCACCAATCCTCGGAAGACACGTACATGACACCCGAACGCATTGCAGCACTCCGGGCATCTTCACGATCCATCTTACCTGTATCTATTCCTGCTTCCTTCAACAATACCGACAACGTAACGCCCCATTTGGGTGGTAAAGGATCACTCCCGTGTAAAGTCACCGGCAACCCCGCCGCTGCGAGTACAAATGCAACCGGAAACGTAGCCATGAATGACTTTGTCCGTCCGTCATAAGGACCGGCACAGTCCAATCCGTCCTGAAATACGGAGAAACGTTCCGCACTGTTACGACAAGCATGAACAAAGGCTTCCAGTTCCTCGACGTTTTCCATTTTCATACGTTCAGCCATAAGAAATGCAGCCGTCTGGGCAGGGGAAACCTCCTGTTTCAGGATTTTCTCTGCTACGGTCAGTGCCTCTGTATAATTCAGATCACGCGAGCCTCGTTTCCCACGTCCGACCTCTCGGAGTATCTGAGACATATCCATGGAGAATCCTCCTTCCGATTAAGACTGGAGCAGTTGATGCGCCTTCACAATCGCTGTAGCCACATCGACCATCCGTTTGCGTTCATCCATCGCTTTCTTGCGTAACAGGTCATAGGCTTCGGCCTCGGAGATCTGCTTCAGATCACTAAGGATAGCCTTCGCCATATCAATCCACTTCCGATCTTCCAGTCTGGATTGCAGCTGCTTCCGTTCCTGCTCCCACTGCTTGCGTTCCATGTAGCGGCGGGCTGCAAAGTGAAGGGTCCAGTGGATCTCCGGTCCGGTCATCGATGGTGTAAGTATTCCATCAAGTGAGGTTTCGACCTCGCAGGATTCTGCGGAAGAAGAGGCCGTGTCTGGCGCGCACCACCAGAGCAACGGGGTATCCGACTTCCCCTTTCCCAGGCAATTCCCCCAGTATTCCACATCAGTCAGGGATAGGTGCAAAATGGATGCTTCCGCCTCACGAGCCAGCTTCAGCACTTCCGATTCGCTGCCTGCCACCTGTACATGGTACCCGTTTGCTCCCAGCAGCTTCTCCGGTGTCAGAGGGATTGCATCGGATGAGGCAGCTATCGTTGGTTGTACACGGATGACCAATAAAGATCGCATGATGGATCAATCCCTCCCTATTACGTATAGTCAGAGTCCCTAACATTTAAGGCGTTAATACATAAAAGCAATAAATGTGTCATGTTACCTAACAAAAACCAAATAGTCATGATTATACGTTCTGAATTCAACATGTTGATAAGCATTTCATGCCTCGCCATCCTGCAATAAAAAAGGGTTAAATAGTGTCCATGGCACCTTTTCTACAGTTTAATTCGTATCCGGTATGCTAATTTCATCTAAATCCTTCAATCTTATGAAGGTATGTCCATAAAACGTCGTCGTCCCATTTGATATTCCAATAAACTCATGTAAACATAATTAACTTTAAATTTCAAATACTTTTTTATGTTAACTATCTTGACATGGTTAGATCGATCTTTTATAGTTAAGCCATAACAACTCCATATTTGAATCGATCACAGTTACAACGGCGTAGCTGGTTGAAACGGCAATGAAGCCTGTTTTGCAATCTCGGAGCAAGGAATGCGTATGTATATGCGTAGTCCTCCGAGGCATAACAGGCTTTTTCGATTTTAGAGACAAGGTTTTGAGGCAGTTTGCAGAATGGACCTAAGGGGGCTAATCATAATGAGTACAACGAAAAAACTGGTGCTGGTCGGTAATGGCATGGCGGGAATCCGCACAATTGAACATATCCTTAAGCTTGCTCCGCATGCTTATGAAATTACAGTCTTCGGCGCAGAGCCGCATCCCAACTACAACCGTATCATGCTATCCTCTGTATTGGCTGGCGGAACAACGATCGAAGATATCGTAATCAACGAGTGGAGCTGGTACGAAGATAACGGCATTCGGGTATACCCGGGTGATCCAGTCGTTCAGATCGATGCCGAGTGCAAGGAAGTTGTATCTCAGAATGGTGTACGCGCAACCTACGATGAGCTGATTATGGCAACGGGTTCACAGGCGTTCATCCTGCCACTTCCCGGCGCTAATAAGGAAGGCGTTATCGGATTCCGTGATATTAAAGACTGTGAAACGATGATGGAAGCATCACAAAAGTATCGTAAAGCTGCCGTCATCGGAGGCGGATTGCTTGGACTGGAAGCAGCGCGGGGGTTGCTCAATCTGGGCATGGACGTCACTGTCATCCATATTAACGGCCATCTGATGGACCGGAATCTGGATTTGCCGGCAGGCCTAATGCTTCAGCGGGAGCTTGAAGAGCAGGGCATGAAGTTCCTTTTGAACAAACATACCGAAGAGATCACGGGGAAACATCGCGTAAAAGCCATACGTTTCACCGATCAAACGGTACTTGAAGCAGATCTGGTTGTCATGGCTGTCGGGATTCGCCCTCAGATTGAGCTGGCTCGCAATACCGGCCTCGATGTGAATCGCGGGGTCATTGTAGATGATTATATGCATACCAGCACCCCTGGCATCTCTGCCGTCGGCGAATGTGCAGAACACCGTGGCATTGCTTACGGACTGGTTGCTCCATTATATGAACAAGGTATGGTGCTCGCGAAACGCCTGGCTGGCGCGGCAACCGAAGGATACGAAGGTTCAGTCACTTCTACCAAGCTGAAAGTATCCGGTGTTGACGTATTCTCTGCCGGACAATTCAAAGACGCTGCGGACACTCGCAGCATTCGTATTCAGGATGACGTCGATGGTGTGTACAAAAAGATGGTAATCAAAGACGGAAAGTTGATCGGGGCTGTATTGTTCGGAGATACCACAGACGGCGCATCCCTCTTCTCCCTCATTAAGAGTGGCGAGAACATCAGTGGTCGCGAGAAAGAAATTTTGCTCGGCGTACCTTCCGGTGGCTCCGGATCTGGCCCATCTGTCGCAGAACGAATGGCCAGTATGCCGGATGACGAGATCGTCTGTGGTTGTAACGGTGTTACCAAGGCTTCCATCGGGGATGCTGTTCTGAATAAAGGCTGTAATACGCTCGGTGCAATCAAGTCCTGTACCAAAGCTTCCGCTTCTTGCGGCGGATGCAAACCTATTATCGAAAATCTGCTCACGTATTACGCAGGTGATAATGTAGGCGAACAGACCAAAGAAGGCATCTGTGGCTGCACATCCTATGATCGGGATGAGATTGTTGCTCAGATCAAGGAGATGGGACTCAAAAGCGTGAAGGAAGTCATGAATGTTCTCGGTTGGAATGAACCGGAAGGCTGCTCCAAGTGCCGTCCTTCCCTCAACTATTATCTCGGTATGATCTGGCCGGCTGAATACACAGACGAGCGTGTATCCAAATTCACCAATGAACGTTATCACGCAAACATCCAGAAGGACGGTACCTACTCCGTTATTCCACGGATCTATGGTGGTGTCACTTCCCCGGCGGAATTGATCAAGATTGCGACTGTTGCAGAGAAATACGATGTGCCTTTGGTGAAATTCACGGGTGGACAACGACTCGATCTGCTTGGTGTTCAGAAGGAGAACCTGCCGAAGATCTGGGAAGAGCTCGATATGCCTTCCGGTTTCGGTTATGGCAAGGCGCTGCGTACGGTGAAGACTTGTGTAGGTAATACGTTCTGCCGATTCGGCACACAGGATTCCATTGAGATGGGTATTCGTCTGGAGAAAAAACTCGACAAGATGGTGGCTCCAGCCAAAGTGAAACTCGCTGTCTCTGGATGTCCGCGGAACTGTGCTGAAGCGACCATCAAGGATCTGGGTGTTGTCGCAATTGATGGCGCTTGGGAGATTCATGTTGGTGGTAACGCTGGAGTCAAGGTTCGTGCAGCCGAGTTGCTATGTACGGTGAAGACCGATGCAGAAGTGGAAGAGTGGACTTACTCTTACCTGCAATACTATAGAGAGAACGCAAAATGGAATGAGAGAACAGCGGCATGGATTGAACGGGTAGGTCTGGATCATGTGAAGGAAGCATTGGCGGATCGGGATGTACGTCTCGCTCTGGTTGAACGTCTGGAAGTTACACTGGGTCACACGGTTGATCCTTGGAAAGAAATCATTGAAGACGAGAAATTGCGTAAAAACTTCACCCCACTGTCCGGTGCCGAGCCGGTAACTCACTAGAAGAGGAGGAACAGCAATGAACAAATTCCGGATTGGACACCTTGCGGATATTGATGAAAAGGGAGCACGGACATTCCTGATACAGGATACCGAAATTGCAGTCTTCAAACTGAGCGACGGAAGTCTGCATGCCGTCGAGAATCGCTGCCCTCACAAGGGCGGCAAGCTGTCGGAAGGCATGGTATGCGGGACAACCGTTCATTGTCCTTTGCATGATTGGAAGATTGATCTGCGTAACGGTAAGGTACATGAGCCGGATGAAGGCTGCTTGAATACCTACAAAACAGAAGTGGATGGCAACAGCGGAGAAATTTACATCACGATTGCGGGCTAAATGCTAGAGATACCCTGACATCAAGGAGGCGTGCGCTATGGATTTTGTTAAACCTGCAGAAGTGCTGCAATCGATGGTCGAAGCTGGTGAAAGCAAGGCCAGAATGAACCGGGTACAGATGCTGATCCGCGGTTTTCTGGCGGGGGCTATCCTTGCCTTTGCAACCACACTGGCATATACCGCTGTATCTCAAACTTCCGTTGGTTTGGCAGGTGCACTGATATTCCCGGCTGGATTCGTCATTATTATTCTGCTGGGTCTTGAATTGGTGACAGGAAACTTTGCGATGCTTCCACTCGCAGTGTTGAAACGTAGAATTACGTGGATGGATATGCTCCGAAATTATTTCTGGGTGATCACCGGTCATCTGATCGGATGTGCATTCTTTGCTCTCTTATACGGCCTGACCATTACGAAGATGGGTACGGATATGAGCAACCCTCTGATTCAGACGCTGATCCAGACCAGTGAAGCCAAGACACTGGGGTATCAGCATTTGGGTGGAGCAGGCATTGTTCTGGTCATCATCAAGGCCATTCTATGTAACTGGATGGTCACACTCGGGGCTGTCATGGCGATGACGTCCACTTCCACACTGGGCAAAATCGTAGCGATGTGGCTGCCCATTACGATATTTTTCGCTCAGGGATTTGAGCACGCTGTGGTAAATATGTTCGTCATTCCGGCAGGTATGATGCTCGGCGCACAGGTCAGTATCGCTGACTGGTGGCTGTGGAATCAGATTCCGGTATTGGTGGGCAATCTCATAGGCGGAGCCGTATTTACTGGTCTCGGTCTGTATGCCGCACACCACTGGGGAAATCCGGTGAAGATATCGACCAAACTGGCAACCATTCAGGGTGGTCGTTCAGGAGTGGCAAGTTCTGATGCTGCATCCAAATTGGGGACATGATCATGAGCCGGGGCCTGGTTAGTATTGTTGGCGCTGGTCCTGGAGATCCGGACTTGATTACGGTAAAAGCCCTGAAACGTATTCAGTCCGCAGATGTCATTATGTATGATCGGCTTGTGAATGACCAATTGCTCGCTGAGGCTCGTGAAGGAGCACTCCGCATCTACTGCGGCAAGGCTCCAGGCCTTCACTCCATGAGTCAGGAGATGATTGGACGGATGCTGGCTGCGCATGCAGCAGAAGGCAAACAAGTCGTACGACTCAAGGGTGGCGATCCGTTTATCTTTGGTCGTGGTGGTGAAGAAGCGCTTGTGCTGGCGGAAGCAGGGATTGCATTTGAAATCATTCCCGGTATTACTTCGGCTGTAGGTACATCCGCTTCATCCCTTATTCCGTTAACCCATCGCGGGGTTGCTTCATCCTTCGCATGTGTCACGGGAACCGGCAGTGATGGAAGTGTATCTTCGGTCCGCTGGGACCTGCTCGCCCATAGTGTGGATACACTGGTCATCTACATGGGTATTAGCCAACTGCCCCAGATCCAACATGAATTGCTTCACTTTGGGAAAAGCGGACACACCCCTGCGGCTTTAATCGAACGGGGAACTACTTCGGAGGAACGCATTATTACCGGCACACTTGCCGAACTCCATTCCCTCGCCCTGTCACATCAAGTGAATAATCCCGCATTAATTATGGTCGGAGAATCGGTCCTGATCCGCGAACAGCTGCTTCAGATGCAACAGGCCGCGAACGCCTCCATGACCGGATAATCGAATTGAATTCCTTCATCTATATCAATTGAACTAAACATTTACACAAAACGGAGAGGACAGAAAGGACCTGAAGAAGCGGAGCGTTCGCCTTTATCCCCGGATTTACCCTTTATAAAAGGAATCAAAAAAATCTGGGGATAACAGTGATCGGAAGGTTGTTCTGTCATCGGAGTGTGCAGTGTAAATATTCTTTAGTTCAATTTATATAGAACAAAACTCTCATTCGACCCTTAATCCAACAGCATACGCTCATGAATAGTCCGACCCTTCTGCCCTGGTTCAATCAGCAGACGGGTCGGTTTGATGTTAATCAGTGCCGTAAGCTGCTCTCCCATATAATGCGCAGAATATTTGAATCCAATCTCCGCCCAATGCATGATCACGCCTACCGTAGCAGATACCAGATAACTTAACATGATGTCGTAATTAATCGTCCACTCACTATCCTCGGTCACCAATACAAAATCTTCGGTTAGATACGTTCTAAACATATTGCACAGCCTGGAACCCATATCCGAATGCATCGTTATTAATGCACGAAAGATATCCTGATGGGCTTCAATATATTCGAATACAGGCATCGTGGATGGCAGCAATGCCGTCATGTCCACTTCTTTGAGCTGTGCGTATGGTTCTGCATAAGCTCGCCCCACTCCCTGCATGAAATCATCCAGTATGAACTGCAACAACTCCGGTTTGCCGGGAAAATGTAAATAGAAGGTTCCTCGGTTATAATCCGCCCGCTCCGTAATATCCCGAATGGTTAAAGCGTCAGCTCCCTTCTCTAATATCAAAGAAACTGCCGCAGCGATGATGGCATCCTGTGTTCTTCGTGCTCTCCGGTCCTGAGGATGTTCAATGATCAACATTTCCGCCTCCTTTGTTCATTATTGTAATATAAATGAACACCGCTTACATCTCTGTCCGATAGCTGACATATGCGCTGTCAATGATTATTGTCACACTGCTATGTATATCTTAACATTGAGACAGGAAAGATAGACGACAGGTTGAAACTTTTTTTGAGAAATACCTGCCAATAATGAAAAAGGAGCGGATTAACTCATGAGTACATCTTACACACATACAGCCGTTATCACAGGAGCAGCCGGAGGCATTGGTAAAGAATTGGCACGCCGCCTCGCTGAGCGCAAAATCAACCTGGTTCTGGTGGACCTGAATGAAGAAGCCATTCAACAGACGATTACCGATCTGGACCTCGACAAAGAGCATGTAATCGCCGTAAAAGCGAACGTATCCCAAGAAGCAGACGTGAAAAACTATGTGCAAAAAGCACTGGATGCGTTTGGCCGAATCGATTATTTTGCCAACAATGCCGGGATTGAAGGCCCAACAGGGCTGATCGAAGACCTGAGTGTTGAAGCACTGGATACGGTCTATAACGTCAACATTCGCGGGGTATTCCTGGGTCTGCAGAACGTCATTCCGGTCATGAAAAAACAAAAATCCGGTGCGATTCTCAATACCTCTTCCCTCGCGGGTCTGATGGGTGCACCTGCTGTGTCTCCATATATTATGTCCAAACATGCCGTAGTTGGTCTCACGCGTACCGCTGCGAATGAACTCGCACCTTATAATATTCGGGTGAACGCTGTATTGCCAGGTACAATTAACACACGCATGATGCGTCAGATCGAAGCAAATTCCGGTAACGTGGAAGACTATCAATCAGCAACTGTGTCCAGCATTCCAATGGGCCGTTATGGCGAACCGGAAGAAGTCGCTGCCGTGATGAACTTCCTGTTGTCCGAAGAAGCATCCTATGTAACAGCTTCCCTCTACACCGTAGACGGCGGCATGATGGGTCAATAAGATAAATCGAATATGTGATTCTAGATACCTATAAACTTTGTAATTGAGTCCTACCTTGTTTGAACATTTAGATACTGTAAGAACTATAAAAAAACACTCTTAAAGAGGGCGTTACCCTCATTCTAAGAGTGTTTTTTTCGTATAATTCTTAGGTAAATCATACTTCTGTCTGCAGAACATATTTTTCATATTTAAAGAGTGTTAGTCTATCTGAAACCTTAACCTCTTTAATCTTAGAGAATCCCATTTTTTCATAAAAATAATGATTTCTATAGCTTAAATGTGGAGTATATAAAGTCCATAATTTTGCACCGGTATATTCTTTTTGAACAAAATCCATTGCTTTTGTGCCCATACCAGAATTTTGACATTCTGTTTTGATGAATATTTTATTTATATGCATTCTTTCATCATTCCCTCTAATGTCAATGGCTCCAAGAATATTATCATCTCTATCGAAAATTGTGAAATGATGCGCAATCTCTATACTTTTCTCCATTTTTTCCCACGTTTCACATGCAGGATTGGTATCGTAATCCTGATACTTCTGTAAATCTTCTTCAAAAACCTCCTTCTGAATTTCGAGCAACCTTGGGATATCTCCCTTATTGGATGGACGATATATCATTAGAATACCTCCTGCGTCGTCTTCTATGGATTTGTAATCCACCATATATAATCACTTAAAAATGATAGCATAATTATACCTACACTGTAGGATGCTTTATAACTTAGTTTTTTCACTAGAATCGCCTCCTATAAAAGAGTATACTAGGTAAATATTGCAATAACATTTTTTGTAATAAATATTATACATCTAAGGAGAGTCACATGAAGATCGGCCAACTTATCCAATATGTTCGTAAAAGTAAAAACCTTACACAGACTGAGTTAGCAGAGGGTATCATGATTTCAAGACCATATCTGGCCAAAATTGAAAATGACCGGCATCAAATTTCTTCTGAAAAACTTTCAATGATTCTTGAATTTTGCAATGTTAATTATGACGAGTTCCTTTTCATGCTTAATGACTATAAGTTAAGCCCTAAAATGGCTGCATATAAAGATGTTTTTGATACATATCAATCGGATAATAAAAATGAACTAGCTATCTCAAAAACACATATATATCAATCCTACGAAGAATGTAAGGATATTTTTTATAAACATCTATTTATTCTATGTGAGTGTATAGAATTAGACTTTAACAAAGAAAAAATTCCAACCAATCACTGTAAAGAAATTGCAGATTATTTAATTAGCGTTGAAAATTGGTGTTATTACGAATTAGTACTTTTCAATAACTTTTTATTTGTTTTTCCTGAATCCACCGCTATGCATTTATCTAAGAATTTGATCAAACGTTCTTTAATGTACAAAGATTTAAAGTCTGATAATAGAATTCTGAGTTCTTTATTATTTAACTTAATTCAATTAAGTATTAATATCGAAGACTTTATTCATACCGATGCTTTACTTGATACTGCAAAGAATGTATTCAATGATAGAACTAATTTTTTTGAACAAACCATGATTAACTTTTATTTAGGAATTAGAATGATTACATCAAACAATTTCAATGAGGGTGAACAACATTGCAGAAATAGCTTGAAGGTATTTGAAGTTTTAAAACAAGATGAGATGTATAACAGATATAGTGCTCAACTAATTAACGCTCTATTCAGATACAGCAACCCTACTAAGTCAATCTAAGAATATAGGTTTATATTGCAAGTTAATATTCATAAATACTTATAGATTGAACTAAAGAATCAGTTGTTCAACTCTCAATTCATAACCAATATGAATCAAATGTCCAAAGTTTCTCGCAGCCACAACATAAGGTTTTAATCCTCCTTTTCGGTTATGGTAAGGTTATTAAGTTAAGCAGATTCCACAAACGTGGAATGCGTAGCTGAAATCTAACAGAAAACTATTCATGGAACCGCCACCTTTTGGAGTTTGTAGTAATACAAACGATGTTTCAAGGTTGCGGTTCTTTTTCTACTCTAATCGATTTTTTTCAACACAAGTGTTAATGATACTAGTATTAATCCAACCAACCCTATTATAAATATCAGTATGCTTATAATTGATAAAGTTAAGTGACCTGATAATAATAGATAACCACTTGCCATTAATAGAGCCAACACATTTGATAATGCTGACAATGCGGAAAAAGATCCCCTTTTGTCCTTTGGAATGAACTCTATTTGTGCTGCCTGCCAATTCGGAGAAAAAATAAGCTCTCCAATGGTTGCAATGACTACACAGAGGATAAGTATATAAAAATTCAGGTTATATGAAATTAAGCTGTAACCACATATATATAGAAATACGCCGATTAAAAGAGCATTTTTTGTTGACCATTTCTCAACTACTCTACCAATTTGAAAAGTGCAAAAAACAACTAAGATAGTGTTAATCAATTGTAAAACAGAAAACATCCTAATGCCTGAAATGTTAATTCCTAATATACTAAATTGAGAGAAATCTCTTGCAAGCCTTATATTAGAGTAGTAAATCAATGAGAACTCAACAGAAAAAATAAATGCGCTACCCAGTAAAAAAATTACCCAATCCTTATTTTCAAGTGCCTCCTTATAATTGTTAAAAAGATTAACGAAAAAGTTGTTTTGTCTAACTTCTTTTCGAAATATTTGGGTATCATTTTCTATAATAATGAAAAATCCAATTGTTACTAGAAATAAAATAAATATTGAAGTTAAGTACAAAGATATTAAATGGTTACTAGAGAACCAACCTCCTATACTTGTACCTACAGCCAGCGACAAGTTAGTAGTCCAATAATTAAATCTATAGATATCTCTTCGATTATCTTTATTTGTCGAGTCCATAATTAAAGCATTGTATGCAGGCTTATAAGTCCCCCCTATCATACCTTGTAGTACATAAGAAATAACTATGCAATAAAGCAGAACTCCTTCTTGAGGGTTTTTTTCAAGAAAGTAGAGTTCAAAAGTCAATATAGACAGCATTACTATCTGAACAGTTTGGAAGGTAGTTATAAACCGCTTCCTGTTAAAAATATCTGACAGGTAACCACCGATAATACTGGATATGAAATTCAAAGAAATACTGAGTATAAGAAGAAGACCTAAGAAAACATCGTTCAAATAATTAGTTAAATATAAAATTAAAAAAGGAGAAGTTGCAGTTCCGATGGTTTTAGAGAAAAAGGAGCTAATTATACGAAATTTAATATTTAATGGGAATTGCATGAATGAACTCATACTCAATCTACCTCAGTAACATACTTCAATAATTTTGCAAGAGCGTAAGCAATTCCAGCTGTTCCCCCATAAAATGAACTATCAACATTCAAGAGAAGACTATTAGGATAATAAACATAACCATTGTAACTTAAGGCAAACGACTCCATAACATTGAATATTCGCTCGAAACTAGCTAAGTCAATGTATTTTCGCTTTTCTTGGACTACCTTTAAAAGAACCAAAAGTTCTCCAGCCAGACCACTCCCGAAGGAAGGATCAGCATATATAGACTTTTCAGTACTGTCCACTAAGTCTAATAATTTTTTTTCGTATACCGGGTTGCTCTCTATATCCAAATAGGCAGAGATAGCTAATATAAGTCCAGCATTCCCTAAAAAGCTAGCATTAAAGGCATACTCATCCTCATCACTCATGAGTACATACTCCTTATTAGGGCCAATTAAGGAATTTTCAATCATATAGTCAAGCATTTTTTGTGCACATATTGCAAAAATTTCATTACTAGTCCGTTTATTCAATTCACATAAATAGTAAATTATACCTGATAACCCATTAAAAAAACCATATTCTGTATAAGGTCCATTACATAACTTATCCCATTGGTCATTGTTGATTACAGATACAATTCTTTCTCCTATAAATACAGAATACTTTCTAAAATTATCTGACTCTTCTTTTTCTAAAGAGAGAAGTATAATTCCCAACCCAGCAATTCCCCGATGTAGAGTATACGTCTCAAGCGATTGGAGCAATTTCTGTATTTTATCTTCGGTGAGCTCTTCCCCATCTAATCCCAATTGATTTAATAAATAAACATATCCTAAATACCCATTAAAAAAATCTGGTTCTTTGTAATTTATAGTTCTTATAAATCTGCTAATAACCTCTTTGGGTAAAAAAGTATCAACTTGAATTACATTTTCAATCTCTCTTATACTAAGTAACAAGCCAAGCTTTCCATCCATTAACCCATTAAGCTTATCACTCATTAAGAATGGCTGTTTACCTGAGGCAGAAATAAATTCATTAATTAATGTCTGATGAAGTATTCTCAAATGTTCCTTCAACCGATTTTCAAGAGGCTCTATTTTTTTGAAATCTATGAAAAAATGCCGTGAATTCATATTATCCAATGTGCTTATGATCTTTGGAAGATCGACTTCCTTTGATCGAAAAATAAGATCTTGAATTATACCTACTAGCTCCTTAGGTATTAAAGATTGTGAACTCAACAGATGAAGGAATTTTTTTATTTTTTTCTTATCAATATCAAACAGTGCACCTGTTGGAAAAAAGTAACTAATCATTATAAGCCCGATCGCTTCATAATCAATTTGAAATCTGTAATTTAAATCGCTGTATTTCCGGTAACGAAAACCGGACGTACCCATTAGTATAGTAGCATCGTTTCTATGTTTATCACTACAACCAAGCTCGAAGTCAATAAAACGTATTTGATCCCGGTGATCAATCATAATATTTCTTAGTGAAATATCCCCAACTGACACACCTAAACGGTGTAAATCACTCAGTGCAGATAGAATACGCTTAAATAGTTTAATTCCTTTTTCAATGTAATCCATAGTTCGAATAGTTTTATGTTCATATTCCCATGGTGAACTTAGTTTCTCTTGTAAGTTTTCACCTTTTATTTCTTCAACACTAATAAAGTAATGTTCCCATTCAAAAAAATCATCATATATTGAAGGAGCACTCGTTACACCCGATTGCAACAATTCTTGCAAAATTTCTTTTTCTTGATGCCTCAAGGAAATAGCATCTATCCCATTATCTAAAACAACCGTACCCGGTCTAGCCTCCTTTAAGATTACATTTTTATTTAAGTACTTATCAAACGCTCTATATACACCACCGCTGTTTGAGATTGAAATAATATCTAATACACTGTATCTTCCATTCTTAAGTCCTTGATTATCTTCTGAGAAATCATCTTTTTGAGTTACTGGATTTTCTATCCATTCTGGTTGCTGGTAATAAGGTTGGGGTTCATCTATAAATTGCTCTTTGTTGGGACCAACTATAATATAATCACCGTTTTGATTTTTTAAAGTTTGGTCTGTAGCCGCCATGCTACCATAACGATAGTATAGTACCTTACAATCCTTATATCTTTTATCCGATAATACAAAAGGCCCAGTATATAGTTTAAGCAACTGATATAATTCATCAATAACTAACAAAAACTGTTTTGTGTCTTTTGGATAAATAGTAATAAACTTACCAGAAGAGCTCCTACTCCAAACTTTAGAAAGGCTTCGCTTTAATATTTCTGCATCTTTCATGAACTTAAATGGCACCTTATTTTTGCCGCAGTATTCATTCACAATCGTCAATATATCCTCAGCATTTAATGGTGTTGCTGAAATATGAATTTTCCATCCAAATTCCGGCAAATAAGCATCAGAAAAATAAACTTGTAAGTAATAGGACCCATTCTTCACTTCACACTTTTGGGATCTTTCAATTATATCTCTATAAGTCTGATCCTCTTTATATCTATAAATATCATAATACATGTTCAGAACATTGATTTTCTTATCACTTAGCAACTTTACATCCCTCCATAAAAATTAACTAATTAATATAAAAAAAGACTCTCCTTAGAGATTCCTCTAATAGGAAAGTCTTTTCTTATGTAATTGAGAAAATTATTAAGTGCTCCACAGCCAGCTAGTACCTGGATAGGCTTGAGCAATCAACGTTTTACCCTTTGTTTCTTTAGCCATTTTTTGCAGGTTCAGAATTTTCAACATACTAATCACCCCTTTCTGTTTGTAATCCCAACAATTAATTGGTATATATACATTTAACTACAAATATATATATTTTTATTTTTTGTAATAAATATTGCACATTCTTATCTCTGTTCCCAAAAACTAAATTTTTCTTTTTGGAATCAATCATCTACCATCAACAAATAAATCGACCTCCTAATAGTACTGAAGGTCGATTTATAATGAACGATGTCATAATATTTAAAACAGATCTAATCGACATACCCTGCGTGACCCTTGTCCATCAGATAGTCCATTTCAGCATCCAAAATGCTTTCCACCGTCAACTCATCCAGCTTCACATCTTTACGACTAAGAATGTAGTCAGCCAGATCATCGCCGTCAATATCCACATCGTTACCTTTGGCATTCTCATGCGCCTTGTTAATGTACGCTTGCTCATGCTTCAGCACAAGAGCGATATTTGCCTGGCTTGCCTTCGTTTTATCTGCAATATATTGCATCATTTCTTGTTCGTTAATTGAATTTGCTTCTGCCACGTTTAGTTCATCTCCTTGAGTCATCTTGAGTCATACATACTGTTGCCATTGTAGCATAGGTTAACCCATTACCGGCAGAACTTATGCCTGACGAACGATTATAGGACCAGAGTGAAGGAGCGCATCTCTCAAACCCTTACGACAACCGCGCGTAAAATGTAGCGCCTTCTCCGACTACGCTTCGAGCATACACCTCTCCTTTGTGCTGATCCACAATGGAGCGGGCAATCGCCAGACCCAGACCATGCCCACCATGTTTGCGTGCTCTTGACGAATCGGTACGATAGAATCGATCGAAGATCCGATCCAGATGCTCCGGCGCAATGCCTTCCCCTGTGTTGGACACGGCCAGCATGACATCATTATTCTGTTTCTGGAGGGTGACGTTCACGGACCCCTTGGGACCGGAATACTTCACGGCATTATCGAGCAGGATCAGAATGACCTGTTTGATCTGTTCACTGTTCCCATGAACCATAAGATTCGGCTCAATGTTGTAATCGAGGGAAATGTTTTTCTCAAATATTACGGCTTCCATCGGCAAAATTATACTCTCCACCGCATCGCTCATATTGAACTTTGCATGAATCATCGATGAGCGTGAGTCGTCCATCTGGGTCAGATATAACAGATCATTCGTAAGTCCGGTCATGCGCTCGGTCTCCGACTTGATATAGTGAAGCCACTTCGCCTGGTTCGCTATGGTATCCTCCTGATTGGCGAGCAGTACGTCGGCATTGGTATTGATGATCGCCAGCGGCGTCTTCAGCTCATGTGAAGCATCACCGATGAATTGTTTTTGCTTCTCAAACGCTTCTCTGACCGGTGCAATGGAACGATTTGCAAAATAACGGCTCAAGAAGTAGATCACAATCAGCATAACCAGTCCAACCACAGCAAATGTATAGATCAGATTCGTCAGAATGCCTTGTTGTGCCGTCACATCAATAAACACAATCATATGTCCATCAACGCTCGGATCAATCACATAGGCCCAGTCCGTTCCATCCAGTGCAAATTGTCCCGTCCGCCGTTCCGAATCACCAACTTTATCTTGGTCAACCTTTTGCAGCGCCTCGGTGTAGAAGGTTTCTTCCATATCAAATCGGGAATGCGTATCCGTAATCTTCCACTGATCATCCGTCTTAATCATGAACGAAACGGAACGTGCCGGAGGTGAGTTGGGATCACCTCCCGGTCCTCCATTATCTCCACCCATGGCATCGGAAGGTAGTGATTCTGAACGCGGCATCTTGGATGAATTATAAGGACTGTGGTAGAAATCCGACACTTTGTACAACTCCATATTCGTCTCACGTTGCACATTCTGATAAGTAATCGTATAGATCGTCGCAAATGCCACCAGCATCATAATAGATATGGACACCAGATTCACGATCAGGAATCGATTTCGGAGTTTCTTGAACATCAGGACGTCACCTCAAGTACATACCCCACACCCCGAATCGTGTTAATGCGGACAGCAGAGTTCAGGAAGGTTAATTTTTTACGTAAAAAAGATATATATACCTCCACATTGTTATATTCCACTTCCGAATCAAAGCCCCATAACTTTTCAATAATCTGCTCTTTGGAAGTAATCGCCTGTTTACGGGCAATCAACAGCTCCAGCAGTTCATTCTCCTTCAGATTCAGCTTGATCTCCTTACCCTGAACGCTCAGCTTCAACTGAGTTGTATTCAGCTCAATGTCGCCAAACTTCAGCCCATCCTCGGGAACCACTTCGCCCTTTCGCCGTAAGGCTGCACGAATCCGGGCCAGCAATTCCTCTGTGGCAAAGGGCTTGGCGATATAATCATCGGCACCATAATCGAGGCCTGTAACTTTGTCCGATAGTTCACCTTTCGCAGTAAGCAGAATGACAGGGGTATGATTCCCTTCACTGCGAAGTTTCTTCAGGACGGTGATCCCGTCCATCTCCGGCATCATGATGTCGAGCAGTAACAGGTCGTATATACCGCTCTGCGCATAATCCAGTCCTGATCTGCCGTCGTGGACCATATCCACGGAGTAGTTGTTTTTTTTCAAAATCTGCGACACAGCCTCTGCCAAATGAACCTCATCTTCCGCAATTAATATTCTCATCATCTATTCATTCCTCTGCTTGAATTATTCATCTTCATTAACCCTTTATGATATCACCTATTCTATCAATCAAACCTTGAATCAATCTTAATTCATTTGGTGCATGCGCACTATTATAGGAAGGCAAAAAAATGTTAACGCAATGTAAAACCATTTAAGATTCATTCAAGGTTGGCGCTCTAAGATACAGACATGGAAGCCATACACGATGGAACAAAACATACAACTCGCAAACGAAAGGAATGAGTCCCACATGGCGATTGAAGTATTCAACCGATATGAGAGCAAGTATCTTCTGACGGATGAGCAGTACGCACATTTCTACAATGACCTGCTGAAATACATGGAGCTGGATGCCTACAACAAGAAAAATGAGTATTACTCCATCAGTAACCTGTACTTTGACACTCCACAAGATTCGCTGATCCGCGCCAGTCTCTCCAAACCGAAATACAAGGAGAAGCTGAGACTGCGGGCTTATGGAATACCTGAAGAAAATGCCAAAGTGTATCTGGAGATCAAAAAGAAAGTCTTCGGCCTGGTGAACAAGCGCAGAACAGCCTTGAAGTTGGATGAAGCCTACGAATTCGTTCGCTCGGGACAGGCGCCAGAGCTGGCGGATTACATGAATAAGCAGGTTGTCGAAGAGATCAAATATTTCCTTCGGGTATACGATCTAGAACCGAAAGTGTATCTGGCGTATGAACGCAAAGCGTTGTTCGACAAGAACAGCCGGGATCTCCGCATTACCTTTGATACCAACATCCGCAGCCGCAGAACCGATCTGAAGCTGGAACAGGGAGATTACGGTGAACCGCTGGTGAAGGACGGTCGGTGGCTGATGGAAGTGAAGGCCGAGAAAACCGTTCCGATGTGGCTGTCACAACTGCTGTCCGAGCATGGACTGTTCCGTACCGGATTCTCCAAGTACGGCAACGAGTACAGACATCTGGCGCGAACAACGAACCTGAATTATCAGACAGAACGCATTCTTGTGCCAGGTACCGATTTCAACCCATCCATAGAACAAGATAAAACGATCATAGAAAGAGAGCGTGTCCTATATGCTTGATTCCCTTTTCAGTTCCGCCCTAACCGATACCAACCTGACGTTTAACAACGCAGTCATCACCATTGGTCTTGCCATCCTTCTGGGGTTAATCATCAGCCTCACCTACATGAAGACCAACCAAAGCACATACTCCCAGAGCTTTACCTTAACGATGGTCGTCCTGCCTGTCATTGTTGCCATCATCATCCTGCTCATCGGCAGCAACATCGCACGAGCTTTCAGCTTGGCGGGTGCCTTCTCCATCATTCGTTTCCGCAGTGCGCCTGGTGATCCAAAGGACATTGCTTACGTATTGTTCACGATGGCTTCCGGTCTTGCCTGCGGTGTAGGTGCTTTTGGATACGCGGTGCTGTTCACCATTATCTTGTGTGTTCTGATGTTTGTCCTGAGTCGCTTCAACTTTGGCGGGAAGAAGAGTCAGCTGAAAACGCTGAAAGTAACCATTCCCGAAAACTTGAGCTATGAAGAAGCACTTAATGAAGTGTTCCATACATTCAATGTACCTTTTGATCTGAAAAAAATCAGAACCACCGAACTCGGCAGTCTGTATGAGCTGGTCTACAGTGTAACCATTCACGAAAGTGTTAGCCAAAAGGAATTCCTTGACGCCATCCGTACACGGAACGGCAACCTGGATATCTCCTTAACCATGAGTCCAACAACGGAATATTAATTTTAATTCGAAGGGATCGATCCAATATGAAGAAGAACATGATAACAGGCAGCAAACTATGGTCCATCGCCATGATTACCAGCCTACTCGCAGCATGCAGTGCACCAGCAACTACAAGCACAACCGCCAATGCCGCAACATCAACGACAGGAACAACCAAAACGGTATCCGTCAGCGAGCAAACTTCTGTAAAATATGCAGATCTGGTCTCTCTGGATGCGGACGATACCCATATTAGCTGGAGTGAGGCGGATTCCACAGCGATTAAGCTGAACGGAACAACGGCAACGGTAACCGGTTCGGGTGCCAAAGCAGCGAATGGATCAGTAACCATCTCCGAAGCAGGCACTTATGTACTTAGCGGTGAGCTAACTGACGGCCAGAATCGTGGTCAACGTTGCCGATAAGGGCACCGTACATCTCGTATTAAACGGAGCAACCATTCATGATAACGACAGTGCAGCGATCTACATTCAGAAAGCCGGTAAAGCGGTGATTACACTCGAAAAAGGAACCAAGAATACCGTTTCCGATGGTAAAACGTATGTATACGCCGACGCTACGACAGACGAGCCGGATGCTGCGATCTTCAGCAAAGCGGATCTTACGTTCAACGGTGCAGGTCAATTAACCGTCACAGGTAACTATAACGAAGGTATTACAAGCAAGGATGACCTGAAAATCATTAGCGGTACCATCAGTGTCAAAGCAGCCGATGACGGCATCAAAGGTAAAGATATGGTTGCCATTCAGGCAGGTACCATTACCATTCAAGCCGAAGGTGACGGCATTAAATCGACCAATGACACGGATACCACCAAAGGCTACGTTGCTATCGCAGGAGGTACCTTCGATATTCAGAGTGGCAACGACGGTATTCAAGCCGAAACCGCACTCGTTGCGGATGGCGGCACATACAATATTGTGACTGCTGGCGGCAGCGCCAACGCACCAGCCAAAGTAGAAGAAGGTCCATTTGGCGGCGGTGGCGGTGGATGGGGTGGCGGCACACCACCAACCGATAGGGGTACACCACCGGATGGCGAGCCTCCTGCGGATATGCCGGAGATTCCAAGTAGCAGCAGTACGAATGCAGGTGCTAATACAAACGGCGCAGCAGCATCCAGCTCTGCTAGTGCAGCACCAGCGACGGATTCCAATGCCGATGCGGATACAGCAACAACAGCAACCGAGTCCACAAGTGCCAAAGCGCTCAAAGCAGGTACAGACCTTACGGTTAATGGCGGTACGTATACCATTGATTCCATGGATGATTCCCTGCACAGCAACAATAACGTAACCGTCAACGATGGAACATTCAGCATTGAATCTGGTGATGATGGCATTCATGCAGATCAGGAGCTAACGATTAACGGTGGAACCATCACCATTGCGAAGAGCTACGAAGGACTCGAGGGGGCAATCATCACCCTGAACGATGGGGATGTGGATGTAACGGCATCCGATGATGGCGTAAATGCTGCAGGTGGCGAAACGGAAACAACTGCGAATACAGCGGCAAGTACAGATAGCACGACTACAGCAACTGATGCCGCAACGACATCCAACATCTCTGTGACCGAAACGACGGGCACAACATCAACTACCGATCAGGCATCCCACGGTACAGCTGCTAATCAGCAAGGACGTGGACCAGGCGGTATGGGCGGTGCAGCAGCGAGCACTAACGAGTTCCACATTAATGGCGGTTCCCTCACGGTGAACGCAGGTGGTGACGGACTGGATTCCAATGGTTCCATTAACATGACTGGCGGAACGGTTATTGTGAACGGACCGACGGATAGCGGCAACGGAGCATTGGATTATGACGGCACATTTGAAATTAGTGGTGGATATCTCGTGGCTGCCGGAAGCTCTGGCATGGTACAAGGAACATCTGATGCGTCTACGCAAAATACCATTGTGATGACATTCCCTGCAACCCAAAAAGCTGGAACACTTGTACATGTACAAGATAGCGAAGGCAACAACATTCTGACGTTCGCTCCGGCAAAAGATTATCAAACGGTGGTAGTCAGCTCTCCGGATCTTGCGAAAGATGGTTCCTACGTGATCTACTCCGGTGGTACGTCCACAGGTAAAGCGGTAGATGGACTCTACACAGACGGTACGTATAGTGGTGGAACTCAAGTGGTTGCCTTCCAATCTACAAGCAATGTAACTTGGGTCAATGAATCTGGTGTAACTACAGCCAATTCAGGTATGGGTGGTCCAGGAGGAAGCCGTGGCCAAGGCGGCTTCGGAGGCGGTAGAAATCGGACGCAATCCGGTACAACCTCTGAGAGCACAGGCACTACTACGGATTCTGCAAAATAAGACAGATGCTGAGCGGTAAAGGTTAACTGGCCTATTCAGACTAAAACAGAAAAGGCTCCGAATTCACTTTCACAGTGAGTTCGGAGCCTTCTTTCGTTATTCTTTTGGAAACAGGATTAGAGCGCTCTGCCAAGGTGAAGTCGATGCACTCCTTCTCCTCAAAATGCATACACATACACCTTGGTGCGCAAGGCATCATGGCATGTAATGGTGCGTAGCGGTTCTTTTCCCGGCAAGGCAAAACAGACGCTAATGACCTTGGCCCCGGGCGGAAGCTCCCGACTGAACTTGTCCAGAAGCCGGTTCATGGCTCCCGGGAACAGATAACAGATGACACAGTCTGCATGTTCATAGGAACTGGTGTAAATATCCCCGCGCATGAAGCGCAGCCTGCCCTGAAGAGAATACCCTTTTCCCTTCGCTCGCCTTAAGCGAACATTAAGATAGGCGATCAATTGAGAAGACAACAAGGGAATGATAGAATTCTCAATTCCAGTCAGCCTTTTGCCAGGACAATTCCTTACAACATCCAGTCCCAGTGTGCCCCATCCGGAGCCCGCTTCAAGCACATCCCCGTACCCGGGAATCCGGTTCACCTCTTGAATGACCACCTGCCTGACACGGCTGGATGTGGGCATCGGTGAAATTCCATTCTTCCAACTGACGAGCACGATGGATACGACACCTATCAATGTCACCACGGCAATCAGCCATGGAATCAAGTAAATGATGAACATGAACTCATCCCTTTGCTATCACTCTTCATTCCGGTACATGAGACTTCATATATACACCTTTTTTGTATACGGACTTAATGGTAAAATGCACACCCAGCTTGCGATTCGTCCGATAGATCAGCGAGTTAATCTCGTCGATTCCTACCGCTTCACTCTCCAGCATGCTCCGCTCCGGCCAGACCTGAGCCACAATCTGTTCCCTTGTCACAAAATGGTCCAGCTCACTGTACAGCAACTTGAACAGCTGATATTCCTTCTTGGATAGTGGAATTTCCACTTCTCCAATCTGCACCGTTTGCAGGTGATCCTGTAAACGTACGCCTTCACCCAGCAGATCTGACACCCGATACTCCCTGGTCTCTCCAAGATCGCCTTCCGTGCGAAGCTGGATCAGTCCGTTAACCAACGTCAGGC
This sequence comes from Paenibacillus sp. Z3-2, assembly GCF_054161325.1. Lineage (NCBI taxonomy): Bacteria > Bacillati > Bacillota > Bacilli > Caryophanales > Paenibacillaceae > Paenibacillus > Paenibacillus sp. Z3-2. Next base: position 6,342,429 of record NZ_CP096397.1, read on the forward strand.
TGTCTCCCTCGCCAAACGGATATTTCTCATACGGAACGAGGCGCTGCCCGTTCAGTTCGGTTCCATTTTTGCTATCCAGATCCTCAATCCATAACTGCTGTTGTGCATCATAATGAATGCGGCAATGCCGCTTCGATATCATCTGATTATAGACAGACAAGTCCAACTCGCTGCCGCCTGTGTAACGCCCCACGGTAATGGAGCGACCCTGGCTTACATAAGCGAATGAGCCATCACTTTCCTGTCCTGGCGTACGAATGACGATTTTTGCCGTCTCCCGCATGTTATTCTCCCACCTTCAATGATCAATCGATCTCTATAAACATTTTGTAACAATAATGATAAGATCATCAGATTTGTTCCATTGTTTGCACCACTATAGTTCAATATAGTGGTATACAGGAACAATTTATGTTCGGTTCTACTCACTCTACTATACCAGACGTTGTGCTTTTTTTCTCATGACGGCCGGAAGTCTACTTTAGCTCATTCAACAAGAGAGGTACCTTCTAATGAACAAAAAAAACATTTTTATATACGTGCTACTCGCCTTCGCCCTGTCCATGACATTAACCGTGCTCTCCCGTATGAGTGATGATGGCGGAGAATCACTGAAAGGCACATCAGCTGCCGAAACCTCATGGTTACAAATGAAGATCCAACCCTAAGTCTACTCTATTATAACGTGATCTCTGCGCAAAACGTTTCACGAATGTCATATTAGGCTATGGCACAGACTCACATCAATAAGGCCCCCAATTTTCTGGTAACAGCAGCCCAGAGCCTCATTTCAATCCAAAGATTCTATATTACACGAAAGATCGTCTATGAACTGCATAACAACAGAGATAACGACTCATTTCCCAAAGTGAAGTAAAGTGGACAGTGGACTCTCCCATCATCCGCACTCACGTCAACGATGCTTCTTTCTCGCACCGAATTTCCTCCACGCATACACGACAAGAGCTACAGGGCCAGCAAGCCATAACAGTTGCCAAAGCATGATATTCAGGTCGAATCCCATTTCAAGAATCCCTCCCCATATGATCGCAAAGGTCACTACAGTCGTTCAAAATCCAAATCAATCTTGGTCTTCCTCTGGTACAGTCGGCTCGTCGTCAGGCTTCGCTGTCTCTCTGGACTGTATTTCCTCCATCCGGTTGGATACCTTCTGATACAGGTAAGAGATCCCCAGCAATAGTATGCCGAAACTGAAATAGGCAAAGATTTTGCTGCCCGAGGTCAGCATACCCACATCGTAGAATACCATCTTACCCGTAGCGAACAACGTTAGTCCCAGACCCAGACGCCGAATCATGACATATTTTCTACGGAATCCATACGCAATATAGAGAATCGCCAGCAGCAGATAGATCAGGCTGAACATCAGCCCCACATCGCCCCACTGGAACTGAATCGTCAGGAATACAGTGATGACACCCAGCAGATATACCCCTGCGATAACCGGGTACCATTCAATGCTCTTGAACTGCCCTCGGATGCCTGCAATCAGCAGATCCCTTCCTGCAAAGAACACCCCTACATTGAAAATAATTAGCACCAGCAATCCTACAATCTCTGCCGCTGTATGCTGTTGAACTTCCGGCTGAAGCGCTGGCATAGTTAAGGTTACGACCAGTGCAATACAGCAGCCAACGGCATGAAGGAAGGTGGTGTACACTTGCACGAAGCGATCACGTAACAACTTTACTTTGCTCAGTCCATAGGCCAATGCAATGGTGAGCGCTGCGAACATCAGCAACTTGTAGAATATGTATAACAGGAACGTCCCATCGACAGCTCTGGTATACAATTCATTTGACTCATACAGGACGTATAACCACAGATTCGCAAGTGCTACATACTTGAATCCGTTCAGACAACTCAGCTCCAGTTGGCTGTAATGATACTTCTCCTTGGGTGCCGAACGGTTACGATTCCAGGCATAATACAGTGTAATAAGTAAGGTTCCCAGCGTGATGCTGGTGTATTTTAACATAAAGTAAGAACGTTCCCCGATGAAGAATAGCGCCAGCAGGTCATAGTACACGAAAGTGATTAGACATAGAAGCACGATGCCCCATCCGGCACGTTCCACCGATTTGAGCCGTTTCAGATGTCCGAGCGTGACCAGCAGAACGCCTTCAATTAACCAACCCATTGATAACCACTTGGCCCCGAACTGGAACGGAATAATCAGAATGGCGAACGTCAGGGAAGTGACATAAAAGAGTAGAATCGTCTGTTTCTCCTGAGCCATATTGCGCTGAACGAATCTTGCGAGGCCCAGATACACCAAGCAGAAGATCAACGCCAGCAAGCCCTGAGCATCATTCCAATCCGCCACATCAAACAGTACGTATAACATCAGACAGCTGATGCTCGTATTCATGGCGAGTAGTGCGAAATCCCACCAGGTTAACTTCATTCGGTGTTTGAAAGGATATGCCAGCGTAATGCCCAGATATAATGCAAACGTCACAATGGAATACAGCATGCCAATCTTTTCACTTGGCGACAGCCATAAGAGGATAAGCATGGACGGTGTGTTGAACAGAAAACTGATATAGTGCACCACCGGCCACCGTTTGCCGAATGAGATGAATACAATAATGCCGTTTAAGAGCAACAGATAGATCATGGCTACATAGACAGCCGGGCCTTCAAGCCCGAACGAGAACATGTAGGAGAATAGCGGAAGATATCCGCCTACGAGACCCAGTGAACAGATGGTCTTCGACTGGTACCTTAGGGACAACAATACGGAGATTGCCGATACCAATACAGACAAGCCCAGTCCCGTATATAACCCGATAATATGCAGTAAAAAGTAACTATAGAAGACGGATCCGAACAACACAGAGATCCCGCCGCCGAGCAGCCCCATCGCGAACGTCTGCCTTTTGCGACGGAACAGCCACTCTCCTCCCGCTAGCATCAGTGCACCGAGCAGGAAAAAGGCTCCACTCTTCATCTCGTCATTGAACCAGGTCGAGTACGAATATTGGAACGCTGCTCCAACGCCCAGAATGAGGAGCAGGATGGCTACCTTGTTGATCCAACTGAGTCCAATCTTCATCTCCATGCGATTCTGCTTGATCCGGCGCTGAATGGTCTCTTCGCTTAATCCCTCCTCCGCCATCTGCTCATATCCACGCTCCATGTGCCCACGCAGAGCCTCTTCTCTCTCCTGTACAGCTCGTTTGTGCGATTGAATGCGCTCATTCACCTCTGCCGCAAGGTAAGCAATCCTCTCCTTCACCTCGTGGGAATCCTCTTGCAACTCCTGTGCGGCCTGATTGTACAGCGCGTTCAGATTGGATTTGGTTCGATGTTCATGGAATGCAATTCGATCATTATGTACTGCTGTTTTCCCTTGAAAATAGGTCTCCATCTTCTCCCGGGATACCCGGATCAGATTCAGCTTCTCATCCAGCATCTGTTCGGATAACGCCATGCGAAGACGTGAATTCTCTTCTTCCATCTTGCGCGAGCGAAGTTCGAGCTGTTGCAGCTTGAGCTTGTGGGCCTCGTACTGTTCCTGCAACTGTTCATTCTGAACGATCAGGTCATCGGACTGGTACTCCTGGAGCAAGGCGTGATACTCCTTCGCCAGTTGCTTCTGCTGCTCCTGAACCTGTTGAAGCCGATCCTTAAACTCCTTCATGAGCTTCCTCCGTTGGTTGATGTTTAATCTTTTCCCTATATTTTACTATATATATGTCATAAAAAGAGATTTAAACATTAGATATATCCGTGCAATATTTCATCCAAAGGATCCCAAACCCAAAAAAGCCGGGAAGCAACCGCTTCTCCCGACTTATATTCATATACATACACCTTGGCATTACAGGTAAATCTGGCACAATCTCTGATCCATTTTGGAGTTGGCGGAGTGCACACTTCAAGAATCGAGGTTTATGCCGCATCATTCGTCTCCGATTGGTCGGCTGATTCCGGTTCTATAATCTCGGTCGCATCCGGGTCCAGCCAACTGGCGATCATGCCACGCACATATTGCAAATCGTCGTCCGACAGATCATAGTACCATGTGCCACCGCGCGTCGCACCCTCACCCTTCAGCATATAATTGCTGATCGTTGGTGCACTATCTTTCATATATAAGGACTCGGCAAATTTCACGATAAAGTCCGAGGTCATGTTGGTTGTAAAATTCGATCCGGCAATCTGGATTACATCCGGGATCTTGGTCAGATTTTTGACCTCCAGCGCACGATTCATGAAGGCACTTAAGAAAATCCGGTGACGCATCGTCCGATTGAAATCGGAATCTTCCCGGTAACGGACATAACCAAGCGCTTCTTCGCCGCTATAGATTGGTTTGTTGGCTTCAACAAACAGCTTCTCATGCGCTTTTGATTTGTTCTCAATGTTCTTTTTGATCGGCAGTTCAACGCCGCCCACCGCATCGACAATATCCTTGAGTCCGTTAAAATTAATCGCGGCATAGAAATCCACTTTGTTCCCCAGCAGATTCTCCACCGTATCCATCGCCATCTTGGCTTCACCATGGGCATAAGCTGAATTGATCTTCGACTTCACATCCCGACCGACAATCTCGGTATAGGAATCACGCGGAATAGACAGCAGCAGCACTTTATTGTCTTCTGGACGCACAACAGAATAGATCATGGTATCCGAACGGCTTGGTTCGTTATCCCGTTGGTCAATCCCTAGCAACAACAGCGAGAATGGATCGGTATGTTCCACAACGGGTGCATCCTGATCACCAACCGGCTTGAAGGATTCATCGAGTGTTTCCTTTACGCTATCCGAAGCAAACAGGTTAAATGCAAACACGACGAGTTGCTTCTGATAGATAAATCCGAGTCCTCCCAACACCAGCAGCACACTCAGGGTGATTATCAACGACTTCTTCCATCTCTTCTTCGGCTTCTTCGGCTTCCGCCTTGTTAAATGTGCAGCACTGTTTTCCATCATATCTCCTTTAATAACGGGTTCTTAGAATCATTTAACTATATTAATAACACGTTTTCAATAGATTACGTTATAATCTGCATTACAAGAACGGTTACAGAAGGAGCGATGAATGATGGAATATCGACGTTTGGGCAATAGTGGTCTGCGTGTGTCGGCACTGGGGCTCGGCACCAATGCGTTTGGCAAACGCGCGGATGAAGCAGCTTCTACCCGCATTATTCATGCAGCGATGGATCAGGGCATCAACTTTATCGATACCGCCAATATCTATGCAGGTACAGAATCGGAACGTATCATTGGACAGGCCCTCGCAGGTCGACGGGAAAACGCGGTGCTTGCTACCAAAGCCGGATTACCCCGACATGATGGTCCTCATGGGCGGGGATCCTCCCGCTACCATTTGCAACAAGAGCTGGAAGATAGCTTGCAGCGGCTGCAAACGGATTATGTGGATCTGTATCAGATCCATACCTTTGATCCGTATACACCACTGGATGAGACACTGCGCACACTGGACGATATGGTCACTTCCGGTAAAGTCCGTTACATCGGAGCCTCCAATTATGCAGCCTGGGAGCTGATGAAAGCTCTGGGGATCAGTGAACAGAAAGGTTATGTACGCTACATCTCCACCCAAACCAGCTACTCTCTGGCTGACCGTACACCTGAGCTGGAATTGATACCGATGTGTCTGGATCAGGGTGTAGGCATTATCCCGTATTTCCCACTGGCAGGTGGCATTCTCACCGGTAAATATAACGGACAGGCAATTGTGCCTTCTGGTTCCAGAGCGGATACCGATCCGTCCTTCAACCGTTTTCTGCTGGAGCATAATCTCGAGTTGAGTGAACAAGTGAGCGAAAAAGCTGCATCATACGGGTGCTCCCCGAGCGTGCTGTCGCTCGCATGGCTACTGACACGCCCGGCTGTCTCCACAGTGATTGTTGGCGCTACACGCACTGAACAGCTGGAACACAATCTCGCCAGCCTGGACATGTCACTGTCCACTGAGCTGTTGGCCGATCTGGATCGGATCAGTGACTCTTTCCGCCGCCGTGAGCCGTTTGCGTCATACCGAATCGATTGAACCAACTGAAATAAACCTCCCTATGCTTGCGTGGGGAGGTTTATTTGGTGTCTGGCATATATATCATAAGATGATTAATTAGAAAAATTTCCAGTTACACTACAGTCTGTAGTTTAATAAATTTCAAAAAAAATTATATTAAAGATTATCCCTCTGTCTTATGTCGAATGAACTTCTGCATAATCTCCAAATACTCTTCCTTGCGGTCACCCACAATATCAAAGAATGCCTTGTCAGACTCCTCTACCAAGTGGATCCCCTCTACAGCCAGACGGGTCCCTTCTTCCGTCGTTGTAATAATATTGGCACGTGTATCCGTCTGATGACGAGCACGGGTAATCAACCCTCTCTTTTCAAGAGCACGCAGCACCTGAGAAGTCACGTTAACGTCCACTTTGGCAAATTGGGCAATCTGAACTTGCGTAACGCCTTTGCCTTCCTCATCGTGTTCATTGAGCCATAGACAGGCGTGCAACAATACAAATTGGGGTTGTGTCAGTTCGAGGGGCTCCAGCACTCTGCGTACTTCCTTTTGCCACATCGCTGTAACCTGCCAGAGCAGATATCCTGGGCTTTCCTGCGCATTTTTATACCGTGAGCTTGTCATTTCATACCTCCATGATGTGTGACTTATGCAGCAGAATATGTACCCATCAGACATTCAAGCAAGTCCGTTATTCTTAAAACGATGATGGAAACACATCCGTTGCAACTCTGTGCGTTCTTTTGCAAAATGAATTAACGAGTAGGGATAAATTGCTTCACCCACTGTCCAAAACCTTGCGGATTGCGGCTCTGTATCAGAATGGTTCCTTCTCCCCGGAAACGACAAACCAATCCTTCTCCACTAGTAACACTGGAGAACCAGCCCTGGGAAGCTTTCTCAATGCGATAATCTACATAATGGGGCCATGCCACCAGATGGGCATTATCCACGATCATTTCTTCACCTGCAGCCAGATTAATCGCATGAATTGCACCATAGGAAGACAGAAATACAGTTCCACGCCCGCTGATCTCAATAATAAAGAAACCTTCTCCCGAAAAGAGACCTTTCTTCAGGTTTTGCATTTTGGTATTCACCTGAATGCCTTCGGTACCAGCTAGAAATCCGTCTTTCTGCACATAGAGTGAATAGGAACCGTCCAATTCAACGGCTTCCACATCGCCCATGCTTGAAGGTGAGAGTAGAATCTCTGCCGTACCGCCCGCAGCCGTCAGTTCCTGAAAGAAGAACTTCTCCCCGCTCAGCATTCGACCGAACCCGGCAAACATTCCACCTTCTGCTGAACCCTTCAGTTCAACCGTCGGAGTCATGGATACCATCGCACCGCTTTCGGCCTTGAAACGTTCTCCCCGCTGCAAATGTACTTTAAGCATCGCAAAAGCAACATCATATAAAATTTCATAGTTCACGGTTGCACCAGCTCCCTATTGTCCGAGTTAAAATCATTCAGCCCGTTATCTTCCAACACTGCCGATTTGTCTCCGTACTCCTTCACAATATGCTGATCTCCCCAATTACAGAGCGCATTAAGAATCGGTTCAAGACTCCGCCCATAATCGCTCAATTCGTACTCTACCTTGGGAGGGACCTGATTATATACGATTCGGTTCACGATTCCGTCATTTTCAAGCTCTCTCAGTTGCTGTGTTAACATTTTCTGTGTAATAGCGGGCATAATACGCTTAAGATCACTGGTTCGCTTTTTCCCATATGTCAGATGACATAGAATGACGCATTTCCACTTGCCACCGATCACCTCCAGGGTTGCTTCAACCGAGATGTTATATTTTTTTCGAACCATTACTTGTTTCCTCCCTGATGAATTGAATTACATCCGATGCATGCTGTATAGGCACCAAAAAGTACGTAGGGTACTAAAAAGTACGTACTATTCAATCTATACCGAATAACTCATAATAGCATTTGCCGGTACGTAAATCTACATTCTGGGGAGTTGAGCAAGAAATGTTACAAGATTCAAAACGAAGCACGTGGGCGCTGCTGGCGCTGGCCATTAGTGCATTTGCTATCGGTACAACTGAGTTTATCAGCGTTGGGCTACTGCCCCTCATTGCAGATGACCTGGGCATTTCCGTAACTACAGCGGGACTGACCGTTACCTTATATGCCTTAGGCGTTACCTTTGGGGCTCCTGTCCTGACCTCACTGACGTCTACCGTATCACGCAAAACGCTACTGCTTGCCATCATGGTTGTATTCATTGCGGGTAACACAATGGCTGCGCTATCGACGGGTATCACCATGTTACTCATTGCACGCGTGGTATCCGCTCTGGCACACGGAGTATTCATGTCCATCGGCTCCACGATTGCTGCGGATCTGGTACCTGCCAACCGCAGAGCAAGTGCCATTGCCATTATGTTCTCCGGGCTTACAATAGCCACAGTAACGGGCGTACCTCTGGGTACACTCATCGGTCAACATTGGGGCTGGCGTGCTGCTTTTATCCTGATTGTTGTGGTTGGCATCGTTGCGATGATTGGGAATTTGATACTCGTTCCATCCACGTTGAAACGCGGAACACGAACAGCATTTCGGGATCAGCTGAAGCTGGTTACAGGTGGACGCTTACTGTTAGCTTTCGCCATCACTGCCGTTGGATACGGAGGAACATTTGTTGTCTTTACGTATCTGTCCCCGTTGTTGCATGATATTAGCGGCTATTCCGAGAAAACAGTAGCGTTCATTCTGTTGTTATACGGAATCGCCATTGCAGTCGGCAATATCATCGGTGGTAGAGCAGCCAACCGCAACCCTCTCAAGGCCCTATTCTACATGTTCATCATTCAGACCATCATTCTGGGCATCATGTACTTTACCGTCCCGTTCAAGTTGGCAGCACTGCTCACCATTATGGGAATGGGCCTGCTCGCCTTCATGAATGTGCCTGGCCTTCAGATGTATGTAGTAACCTTGGCTGAACGATATGCACCACAGGCCAAGGATGTAGCCTCTGCCTTCAACATCGCCGCGTTTAATGCAGGCATTGCCATAGGTGCATATCTGGGTGGAGTGATCAATGACTCCATAGGATTAATTCACACGACATGGGTTGGTGCCTTGATGGTTCTCATAGCTGTAATCCTGACTGCATGGGCTAAAATGCTGGAAAGCAAGGATCAACATGTACCCGCCGAAATGGAGAAGGCTTCGTTCTAAGTTGCATCCCAACCAATGGGCTCGGCCTGGAGATATTGGTTCCAAATTCATGAGGGAAACCGGTTTCACATCGTATTTTATTATACTATATACGTTGAACCCAATTTGATCTACTATGATTTGATTTTGTATGATGAAATAGCGGAAATTCAGCTTCAAATGACTGATTTTTATACAATTGAAGGAGGAACTCTCATGACAACAACACAAACCGCACAACATTTACAATCCAAAGTAACGCTGCACAATGGTGTTCATATGCCTTGGTTCGGACTTGGCGTATTTAAGGTAGAAGAAGGATCTGAGCTGATTGCAGCCGTGAAAAATGCAATTAAACATGGCTACCGCAGCATCGATACTGCTGCAATATACGGTAACGAAGCCGGTGTGGGCCAAGCGATTGCCGAAGCTTTGCAAGAGAACAACCTGAAGCGCGAAGAACTGTTCGTGACATCCAAAGTTTGGAATGCAGACCTCGGATATGAAGATACCCTTGCCGCTTTTGATACCACATTGAACAAACTGGGACTGGAATATCTGGATCTGTATCTGATTCACTGGCCAAAAGCAGGCAAATACAAAGCAGCCTGGAAAGCGATCGAGGAACTGTACGCAGCCGGCCGCATTAAGGCTATTGGCGTAAGCAACTTCCAGATTCATCATCTCGAAGACCTGATGCAGGATGCCAAAGTGAAGCCGATGATCAATCAGGTGGAATACCACCCTCGCCTGACTCAGGTTAAGCTTAAAGCTTTCTGTGAAAAGAATGGTATTCAGCTTGAAGCTTGGTCGCCTCTGATGCAAGGCCAGCTGTTGGACAACCCAGTACTCACGGCAATTGCTTCAGCCAAAGGCAAATCGGTTGCACAAGTAATCCTGCGTTGGGATCTGCAAAATGGGGTCATTACTATTCCGAAGTCCACTAAGGAACAGCGGATTATCGAGAACTCCTCCATCTTCGACTTTAAACTTTCAAATGAAGAGATGGATCAGATCAGTGCCCTGAACGAAGATGTACGCGTTGGACCTGATCCAGATAACTTCGATTTCTAATAGATAGCCTTTTGGGAGGCTGCTTTGACATAACACAGCGAAAACCACCGGATCAAGAGTGAACTGCACCCCAATTGTTAGACACAACTACCAATTGGAGGTGCAGTTTTTTCATGACTAGATTCAGTTCAGATGAAAAAATACAAGCCGTTATGCGTTATAAAAAGGGATCAGAAAGCTTGAAAAGCATTGCAAAGTCAATCGGGCTTCACCATTCTGTCTTTTTAAACTGGATTAGACAATATGAGCATCATGGTGAAAAAGCTTTTAAAAAGGGCTATACATCATATCCTGCGCAGATTAAACTAGACGTACTTCATTATATGAACGAATTTGGGACGTCTGTTAGAGAAACGGCTGCTATATTTAATATTCCTAGCCATAGTACCCTTTTAAGTTGGCAAAAAAGCTTGGAATTACAAGGGATAGACGCCCTTCAACCAAAGAAAAAGGGGCGCTCATCCATGAAAAAAGGATCTAAAGCACAGAAGAATCAAACGCTAGTAGAAGGATCTGTAGAGGCTTTACAAGCAGAGGTAGAGCGTTTGAAAATGGAGAATGCTTATTTAAAAAAGTTGAATGCCTTAGTTCGAAACAAGGAAAAATCACCAAACAAGACAAAGCTCAAGTAGTCTATGAACTAAGGAACGAATTTTCGGTGAAAGCACTTCTACAGCTAGCAGATATCCCTCGTAGCACGTATTATTACGTGGTAAAAGCGTTTGGTACGGTAGACAAGGATTTAGAGCTAAAAGACATGATACAAGCGATTTATAAGGAGCATGAGGGACGCTATGGTTATCGTCGTATTCGCGACGAGTTAATCAATCGTGGACACCATGTGAATCATAAAAAGGTACAGCGTTTGATGAAAGTATTGGGATTAAAGTGTTTGGTACGTATGAAGAAATATCGTTCGTATAAAGGGACTATTGGCAAGATTGCACCGAACCTATTAGAACGCAATTTCTACGCTGAAAGGCCAAACGAGAAGTGGGTTACGGACATTACAGAGTTTAAATTGTTCGGAGAAAAACTATATTTATCTCCCATACTTGATCTGTATAACGGAGAAATCATTACATATACGATTGGTTCAAGACCGGTCTACTCGCTTGTTTCCACGATGTTAGATCAAGCATTTTGCAGTTTAACAAATAAAGATAAACCCCTCATTCATTCGGATCAAGGTTGGCACTACCAGATGAGACCGTATCGTCATGCCCTTGAAGAACGTGGCATCACGCAAAGTATGTCCCGTAAAGGTAACTGCTACGATAACGCCGTCATGGAGAATTTCTTTGGCATCATGAAATCCGAATTATTATATTTAAAGGAATTTGAAAGTGTCTCACATTTTAAACAAGAGCTATCCAAATACATCGATTATTACAACAACAAACGCATTAAGGCAAAACTAAAAGGCATGAGTCCGGTACGGTACCGGATTCATGCCCAACAAGTTGCCTAAAGATATAATCTGTCTAACTTTACGGGGTCACTTCAGAGAGCCGGTGGTTTTTGGTCTTCTATTTTTTTATACTGCACGCTTCAATTAAAAATGGTGTAATCCATATCTTAACTATTGAACCTGCCACAATGCAGGAACGTTGGATGGCTCCCACCCAGGTAAGGATGTGTGGGCTTGCAAGCATTTGTACGTCTTGCCGCTATACGTGACCACCTCTCCTGTAGTGTAGGCTTTGTTCGCCTGCCAAGCGGAAACTCCCGGGTTTGTCGTTCCTGTTGCCGTTTTTACAGTCACAGCACTACTCGCAGCAGACAGATTGCCCGCCACATCCTTTGCTTTCACCGTAAATGTGTACGAGGTATCCGCTGCAAGCCCGCTGATCGTTGCCGTCGTTCCGGTCACCGTTGTTGCCAGTACCGTCCCGTTGTACATATCATAACCCGTTACACCTACATTGTCTGTCGATGCCGTCCAGCTAAGTGTAATGCTGGAGGATGTCTGCCCCGTCGAAACGAGGTTCGTTGGTGTAGTTGGAGCCTGCGTATCTCCTACCGGCTGAGCCGTTGTGCTTACGGTTACAGCATTACTGGCTCCAGACAGATTACCTGCCGCATCTTTTGCTTTTACCGTAAAGCTGTATGATGTACCCGCTGTAAGTCCGCTGATCGTTGCGGTCGTTCCGTTGACGGAGGTCGCAAGATTAGCACCGTTATAGACGTTATAACCGGTCACACCTACATTATCTGTTGAAGCATTCCAGGCCAGCGACACCGAGTTTGCCGTCACGCCTGTCGAACGGACATTTCCGGGTACGCTCGGTGCTGTCGTATCTACTGGTGGCAAGGTGCCCCCATTAGACAGATCCGATTGCAGCTTGTTTTGGAGCGTTTTGTTACGGTCACCACTCAGCTCCCAGAACATCGCTCCACCGAGTCCTTTGCTCTTGATATAAGCCGTTTTATATCCAACAGACTCCGCATCGTCATAACTGATAAAGCGCTTGTTGGACGCATTATAGAGATATGGCACTTTGGCCGTGTCATTCCAGTAACGCGTATATCCGTTTTTATTGATGTAATTGGCCTCCAGATCGTAGAAATCAAAGGAGCCTGCTTCCCATGTTCCAACGGAAGAACCACCCGTGCACATCTGATACTGGCCGTTATTTGCCTGTGCGCATCCATCCCAGCCACGTCCATAGAATGGAACACCAAGCACAAGTTTAGCAGCAGGCACACCTGCATTCAGATGCCCTTGTGCTCCGGCAGCTACATTAAATGTATTGGCATCCGGTACGCCCGCAGCTGAAGCCGCAGGATCATAGTTCAATGGTGCATTATGTGCGCTGATCTTTTGCCAAGCCCCGTTAAAATCGTATGTCATGATGTTAATCCAGTCGACGATGGCAGCAATTTTTGCAAGCTCTGTATTCGCAGCGTAGGTCGCAGATGCACCGCTGGCAATCGTAAGCAGATACTTCTTGCCGTCCACAGCCCCTGCTGCATCCAGCTTTTCACGGATTTTGCTTAAAAGCAGGGTGTAATTCTGCTTATCTTCAGGACGTTTGCTGTTACCATCGAGCCCGCCAGATACCGGGTACTCCCAGTCCAGATCCACCCCGTCAAAATTGTACTTCCGCAGAAAGTCCACGGCAGAGTTCGCAAATACCTCTCGGGTTGCAGCAGTCGCAGCTACATCGGAGAAGCGGTTGGACCACGTCCATCCTCCCACGGAGATGATTGTCTTCAGATTAGGATTAATCTGTTTCAACTTGTTCAGCTGATTGATATTGCCTGCAATGGGTTGATCCCACGTATCTCCTGCAAATGTCTTACCCGTATCGATCCAAGGATCGCCAAGGACGATCGTTCCGTTGGGCACATTGATCGTCTGACTTTTTTCATTCTGACAGGTCCAGGTCACAGGATTTGGCCCCGAAGGATCCGGATTTCCATGAATGCCGTTCCAGCAAATATCAGCAAAAGCATAGTTGATATGCGTCACTTTGTTCGGATCGATATCGGTTACATTATAGTTTCTTCCATACGCGGCCCAGGACGGGTAATAACCAACAATTTTATAAGTATCTGCTGCATCTGCCGTAGCAGGTTGGAGTGTAAACGAAGGGATAATAACAGATAAGAGCAGGGACAGACCCAGGAAAAACGTTGCGGTTTTCTTCAAAACCGTGTGTTTATTTACATTTGGCATTTAGTACACAACCTCCTTTGTTGTTTGCGTGCTAAAACCATTCAGGAATGAACGATGTGCATTTGAGAACTGGTTGTTCGTATACGCATCCCAGTTAATCGACCAGGTCATAATCCCCTTAAGGCCTGCATAACCAGCAGGTTGGCGAAGGGTATAGGAGCCACCGTATGACACGCCTTTGATCAAATAATTCAGTGCCTTTTGCAGCTCAGCTGGCGTCGTATAACCGCCTCCGGCAGCCTGCTGGGAAGCCGGTACACCGATTGCCATCTGATCCGGTCGCAAGGGACTAAAGAATGGACCTGTGCTTCCGCCTACATTAAAGCCTTGAAGCAGCATTTCAGCCATGGCCACATGGAAATCAGCTGTTCCTTGGGCGTAGGAGCGCCCATCCAACCCCACCATGGAGCCTGTATTATAGTGCTGTACATGAAGCAGGGTCAGGTCATTACGCAAGGCATGGATGACTGGCAGGTATGCTCCCCAAGGGCCGCCATAGCTCAGATATCCGCCCTGTACATAGGCCGTCTCCGGTGCTGCCGTCAGGATGAAATTTGCGCCAAAATGGGATTTAACCGCTTTTACGCCATTGATGAGATTAACGATCTTCGGTGTCGTCGGACTACGGAAATCGGTATCCCCTGCATTAAGAGACAGGGAGCTTCCTTCCAGATCGATATCCAGACCATTGAAACCATAGGTGGAAATAATTGATTTTAACGATTCTTCAAACTGCTGTCTCTTGGTCGCATCGGTGAGTTCAATGGTGCCATTGGCTCCCCCCATGGAAAGCAGCACTTTTTTTCCTTGGCTTTGAAGGTAGGCAATATCGGATTTGAATTCGGCTACCGTCGCATTATACGGAGTAAAAGCAAGCGTTCCACTGCCATGTGAAATTGGTTCGGCAAAGGAGACATTAATGACGTCATAGGCTGTTGATACGTTACGAAGTCTGATATTGGTAGAACCATTGTCGAAGTTGTGCCAGTAGCCGATCAGCCATTTGCTGCCGGTTGGCCCAGGATGAGAAGATCCGTTGGAAGTCGTTACACTGAGGGATGTGCTCGCAGCAGATGTATTGCCTGCGGCATCTTTTGCTTTTACCGCAAAAGCATAAGTCGTGCCAGCTGTCAGTCCCGTTACGACAGCCGTTGCACCTGAGGTGCTTGTCACGGGAACACCGTTTCGATACACCTCATATCCGGTTACGCCCACGTTATCCGTGGATGCATTCCAAGCCAGATTGACTGAGGTGTCCGTGATGGAGGATGAGGTCAGACCAGTCGGCACAGAAGGGGGTGCCGTATCAGGACCCGGAGTCTCTCCCCCTCCGCCGGTATTTTCACCGACGTATTTCCACAACGCAGGAACATTGGAAGGCTCCCAACCAGTCAACGCCGTATGGGGCTGAATACACTCATAATCTTTATTTTTATATGTTACGAGATCTCCTTTCTTGTATGCGGTGCCTGCCTGCCACAGGACAGCGGCGTCAGCTCTTGGTGCAAACCACGAAATAATCAGAAGAAATGCCAAAGCGAATGTAATGACCGGGCGGAATCGAACAGCTTTATTCAAGCAAAATCCCTCCTGTACTAGGTTATTCTCACCTTGCAGACAAAGCTTCACTGGTTCACTCACATGTAATCCGCGATCGATTCGAGCCTCATCAAACCGTCTGACGCTAAGTGCCTCATCACCCCTTCCCTTACCAAATTGGACCTTCCCTCTCGTTCTCTTTTTAACAGGCACCATCCAAATTTTACAGGGAATTTACAGATCCTCACCCTGTATTTAATCAGTAAAATGCAAATCAGATAAGGGATAAATTACTTCTATGGGGGGCGAAAAATGTGAGATACCGCACAAAAAAGGCTCTCTACCAAGTCTTTAAGAGCCTTGGTAGAGAGCCTTTACCTTTTATTTCGCACAGTAGAAAGTTGACTTGCCACTGATTAGCCCTTCTCCCCACCGAAAGGTTGCCACCCGTCCACTCCGGATAGAATAAGAGGTATCGCGTATTCGGCCGCTTCCTGTTCACTGAGTGTTTTCGCCCATGGGACCCGTACCATCGCATTTCCAGCCCCAGGTCCGGCACTGTGATATTCGGCGTACGCAACCGTCGCTTCCGCATCGGTTTTGTTCCAGTTATGCCAGCCCTCCTGCTTCACATGAGCACCAATCCAACAGTTCAAGAAACAGACTTTGGCATGATTACGCCAGGGTCTACCAAGGTATACCGACTGGGGAGGTGCGTTGCTGGTCAGATCACAATCGATAAATACATATCCATAACGTACATCCTCAGGTGTAGAAGCTGCGGTAATCCAGCCGTTCACTTCTCCGTTCGCAGCCGCCACATCAGACAAACGGTTCTTCGCAAAGATCTCACAACCCTTGAACACAGCCGTAGCCGAGCCGAAAATAAAATCGATGTCGCCCTCAATGTAACAGTCCTCATAATATTGACGCAGCTTTCGCCGCTCGGCACCATCTCGTGGCCCGCCAAAGTAGCTGCGATCCAGTGGCTGCTCCGGCAATGGCCCGGTAAAGATCGTATCCTGATGGCCGATAAAGCGACAATCACGGAATGCAGCCCGATCTCCATCCACATAAATAGCCAACGCCTGACCTACCACCTTACCTGGCCCAGCAGAATTAACAAATGAAAGTCGCTCGGCTGTAAAGTCGTCAGCTCCGATGAAGGCAGTATACGAATGAAATGTGTGATACTGTGATCCATCCGGAAACTTCTTGAGTGCATGATCATCATACGTGATGACGGTCTGCTTCGCTCCCTCGCCTACCAGGTGTATCATGGGCTTCTCAATATGCAGTTTCTCATAATATACACCTGACTTAATTCGGATCTCGAAGCACCCGGATGCATGATCCGGAACGGCATCAATGGCGGCTTGTATGGTAGCATAATCACCTGTCCCATCCGAAGCAACGATATAATATCGTGTCTTTTGATCCTGATCCGAATACGGTGACACCTGCTTACTCATGACAATCGCTCCATTTCCAGCGCAGCCAGCAATAACGGAGCCAGGCCCATAAAGGAATCGCTTACAATTGCTTCGCCTACATAGTAGCTGTAAGAGCCATCCCTGTCCAGACTGAGTCCTGCCCCGTGGCAGATACCATTGAGTTTCACCCCGTCGGCCGTTTCATTCACCAATCTGGAGGTCAGTCCGTTCCAGCCTTTCTCCGCTGCCTCTCTGAAATGTGGCTCCAGATAACGCAACCGTACACCCTTCGCAAGTGCATACACGAACATGCTTGAGCCGGAAGCTTCCAGATAATTGCCCTTGCGGAAACCCTGATCGAGTACTTGGAACCACAGCCCACTCTTCTGCTCCTGCACGCGAACCAATGCATGACACATCCGTTCGAAGATACCAATAATCGTTCCACGCTTCGGATGATGCACAGGGAAATGCTCCACACTGTCTACAATAGCCATCGCATACCAGCCCATCGCACGACTCCAGAAGTGTGCGGAGCATCCGGTCAATGCATTGGCCCAGACCTGTTCTTTGGATTCATCCCAGCCATGGTATAGCAGCCCGGTGCGTGGATCTCGTGTTTTGCGTTCAATCAGCAAGATCTGATGAGCTACCTCATCCCATAATTCCGGGCGATTGAACTGCTTCGCATACTGAGCCAGAAAAGGAGACGACATATACAACCCATCCAGCCACATCTGGAATGGATAGATCTTTTTGTGCCAAAAGCCGCCTTCGAATGTTCGGGGCTGCCCTGCGAGTTGCGCCGCCAGTAGATGTGCTGCTTCCGTGTATCGCTGATCTCCGGTAGTATCCATCAATCCAAACAGGTTTTTGCCCTGATTGATCTGATCCAGGTTGTATTCTTCAAGTGAATACGTCGCAATGGAACCATCTTGCTGCACATACATATCCATATGTCTCTTCATAAAAGCAATGTACTCGTCCTTGCCGTACTGTTTACCCGTGCGCGCCATTGCCATTAGTGTCATACCCTGAACATAAGCCCATCGTTCAGAAGGAAACGCATGATAGCCGTCCCCGTCACATTGCTGGATAATCGTCTCTGCTATTCGCTCAGACCAGGATAATTGCGTCTGTACCTGCATAACGGACCCCTCCTTGAATGTTGTACCATCCTTAACGTGCACATGTGCGTCTAATCATTCTTGTTCTTGGTTACTGGCATATTGCCGTTGAATTGCGATGATTCAACTTCGGCTGAATTACCACCGGATAGTCCACCTGTTCATCACGGATCAACGATACAATCAGCTCTGCGGCCTGCGCAGCCAGTTCATCCAGCGGTGGTCCAATCGTTGTCAGTGCGACCTCGGCATATTGCATATCTGGCAGATCATCGTAACCGATCAATGAGATATCCCGTGGGACACTGTAACCCGCTTCGAGCAAGGCCCGTAGCGCTCCCCGGGTCACCAGGTTGTTCAATCCGATAAAAGCCGTGGGTGACTCCGGGCCAAATGTATGATTACGTATGGCAAAATATCCATCTTCCCAAGAGGAATGTGCTGGCAGTACATGGTCTTCGTTGAACATTAAGCCTGTGCGCTGCATCGCTTCCCTGTATCCTTCCAGTTTGATATTCTGCGAGTTACCGATAAAACCGATTCGGGTATGACCCAATGATTGCAGGTGCTCAACTGCTTTGAATATGCCCTCTTTGCGATCAATCTTAATGTATGGAGAGTTGGGCGTCTCATCTGTACCCAGCACGAAACATGGCATGTTGAGTGTCGCGAACTTTTTCCAGAATACATCCCGATTGTCCAAGGCATAGTCCCACAGGATACACCCGTCCACACGCAGCTGGCTGAAGACATCTACCCCGTCATCGGCGACGACCAGAATCATCTGGTATCCCCGTTTCTTCAGCTCCGCGTGCAGATTACCTGATATGTTCGAGAACAGCGGATTACTCAGCTCATCCAGCACAAAACCGATGATATTGCTTCTGCCCGTGGAGAGCTGCCGAGCCAACATATTTTTCCGATACTGGTGTTTCTCCGCAACGGCGAGCACCTTCTGTTTCGTCGCAGGTTTGATTCGAGGATCATCGTTAAGGGCCTTGGATACCGTGCTATAGCTCACCCCCGCCAATTTGGCAATGTCTTTAATGGTTATCAAAATCAATCAACACCCTTCATACCTTGGGAAACTTATTGCTGTGCAGCTTTATACCGATCATACTGTGCCTGTCTGCCAGCAATAACCTGCTCAATATTCATCTTTTTCAATGTTTCAATATAACTGTCGAACTGATCCAGACTGGCATCTCCGCTAATGAATTTGAAGTTCATCTCTTCCACATATGTCGTGATGTCAGGCATCGCCATGCTCTCTACACTTGCCTCATCCGGCAGCGCGTAGACAAACGGGAACGGTTCACGGATGTACGGCTCCAGCTCCTTGTCGAGCTTGGCATGCCATTCGGCTACGACTGAATCGGCAGAGTCGGTGGATTGAATGTTAGGCAGATTGACAGGTCCGATCCCGAGCTTCTGAATGTATTCATTGTCTTTGCCTTTGTCCGTAAATGTCTTCACGCCATTCTCTTCCGTATACGTATCGTCCTTGATGCCCCATGTATAATACGTCTGTGCTTCCTCACTTACGGCATAGTCCAGGAAACGGAAAGCAAGCTCCGGATTTTTGCTATCACGCGTAATGCCAAAGATACCACTTACCGGTGTACGTCCTACATAGAACTGATCCCCATGCGGTCCTTTCAGTGGCAGAATGCCTTTGAAGATGGGCTCTGCCGGATCATAATCCTTGAAGAGCGGGCTATAGACCATCGACATGTACCAGCTAAAATTAAACGTCGCTCCCGTCACATCCTGAGAAATGCGCGAGGTCACCTGATCACTTGTGGTGCTGGCATAATCCACGCCAAGCAGACCTTCCTTGTACAAGCCGTTCAAGTAAGCCAGATATTCCTTGTAGGCAGGCTCATAATAGCTGAAATGCACCTTGCCCTGATCGTCCGCATAGAACTGATTGGACAGATCCAGACCAAAAACAGGACCAAATGCCATCGACACAAATTTGGATTCCATGGACAGCGGAATCTCATCAGCCTGCCCGTTGCCATTCGGGTCATCCGTCTTGAATTTGCGCAGCATCGCTGTGAACTCATCCAGTGTGGTCGGTTCGTTCAATCCCAACTTCTTCAGCCAGCGCTGATTGATCATAAACACAGGCATATAGTTTCGGGTGAGCGTCTGCTGCGGGATATAATACATTTTACCATCTGGCGTCGTTAAACTGGCTTTAACCGAAGGGGACTTTTCATATATTTTTTTGAGATTCACGCCGTACTTATCCACCAGTTCGTTAATCGGGATAAACAAACCACTGTTGATGTATTTCATGAGCTGATCCTGATCCGGCAAGTAGACGATATCCGGCAATCCCGTACCCGCAGCCAGCCTCGGATTCACAGCATCCGCGTAATTCTGTGGTGGAATCAGATCCCAATCGACCTCAACACCGGCATTGCTCTCGATTTTCTTCACAATTGCGGCGGTAGACAGATCCACATTGGTCGTCCATGCGTTGGTTCCAAGAACCGATAATTTGGCATCCGGCTGATCCGTTACTGGTCCTGCACCGGTGTAATTAAATGCAGGTTCCGAGCTGGTTGGAGTACTTCCCGCATCAGTCCCTGCCCCTGTTCCACCGCTACAACCCGCAAGGCTGATTGCCAGTATCGCTGCCATTACACTTTTTCTTCCTGCCCCTTTGAATCTCATCCATCATTCCTCCTTAGGTATGAACAGTCCTGAACAACCTTGGTCAATCCTGATGCTCGGGTAAAAAGGCTATCCTTTCACGGCTCCGAGGGTGATTCCCTTAACGAAGTACCGTTGGATAAACGGGTAAATTGTAACAATAGGCAGAATGCTGACCACAATGGATACATAACGAACCTGAAGGGAGGAGACCGCCAGTGCACCCGAAGTCATCGTACCTCCCATCTTTTGCATCACTTCAGGGGATGCCATGATCAACACCCTTCGCAGGAACATCTGTAAGGGCTGCATATCCTGCTTGCCCAGATATAATAGGGCCGAGAAGAAGTTGTTCCAGTGGAATACCGCATAGTACAGGGTAAGGACAGCCAGTGTTGGCTTGATGATCGGAACCGCCAGACGATACAGCATCGTCAGCTCGTTGGCTCCATCTATACTCGCACTCTCGAAGATCTCATTCGGAATGCCTTCAAAAGCCGATCGGCAGATCATGACGTTAAACGTAATGACCAGTACAGGCAGCACCATAACCCAGCGGGTATTGTATAGCCCAAGTGATGTAATGAGCATGTAGACCGGAATGAGTCCCCCCGAGAAATACATGGTGAAGGCGATAAAAAAATTCAGTTTTCTACGCAGAAAAAATTGCTGTCTCGATAACGGGAAGGCAGCGAGGCATGTTGCCACGATGTTCAACAGTGTGCCAACCACGGTGTACCAGACGGTGTTGTAGAATGAAACCCACAACTCCTTGTATTGCAGAACCATTTGGTAACCTGACAGGGTGAACCCGACGGGCCACAGCACGACTTTTTGTTTGTCGATGGCATCCACCGAGCTGAATGAAATACTGATTACATACAGGAAGGGATACAATGTAATCACAACCGCCAGTATGGTCAGCAGGTAGACACATCCGTAGAACAACCGATCACTACTCGATTTTTGCATACAGGATCTCCTTTGGGTTCGATTATGGTGTTACCAGAGTGACATCTTGGTCATGCGTCGGGTCATGGAATTGGCTGCAAAGACAAGCACAAAGGTGATAATGGAGTTGAACAAACCCACTGCTGTGGCGAAGCCATAGTTCTGTCCCTCAATCCCCATCCGGTAGACGTAGGTAGACAATACATCGGCAGTTTCGTAGGTAGCTCCGTTGTAGAGCAGATATACTTTCTCGAAGCCTACGCTCATAATTCCGCCAAGCGATAGAAGCAGGAGAATGACGATCGTTGGTTTGATGCTGGGAAGGGTCAGGTGCCAGAGCTCCTGAAACTTGTTGACCCCGTCAATTTTGCCGGAATCGTACATCTCGGGATCAATGCCCATAATGGCTGCAATGTAGATGATGGAGCTGAAGCCGAAGCTCTGCCAGATGTCTGAACTGGTGAAGATGGTCCGGAACCAGCCAGCCTCCATCATGAAGTTCACTTTGTCCATGCCGAGCTTGGCGATTAGCGTGTTCACGATACCGTCTGTTGGTGACAGGAAGTTGATAATCATGCCGGCTACAACGACGGTGGAGATGAAGTGGGGAAGATACGTAACGGTCTGGGCAAATCGCTTGAATGTCCGGTTCTTGATCTCTACGATGCAGACCGCGAACAGAATGGGGATGGAGAAGCCAAACAGGAGCGGCAGAAAGGCAAGCAAAAACGTATTGCGCAGCAGTCGCCAAAAATAGATGGAATTCACGAACTGTTCAAACCAGCGCAGGCCTACCCATTCCCCACTGAACATGCCTTGCCCAGGCAAGAAATTACGAAATGCGAGTAACACGCCAGGCATCGGAAGGTACATAAAAATGAGGTAATACAGAAAGATAGGCGAGAACATCAGCAGCAAATACTTATCCCGTCTGATCAAGCTGAACAACGTGGACATACGTCTCTTCACCTTAAATCACTTCCCTTCATTTCATAATTACAACGTTTGAATTTTAAGACGAGAATATTCTTCATAATTGATATACAGATTATAATTATCCATATAACAATTCTATTACCATTGATAAATTGCTATTTTTTTCATCAATCTTGCTAAAAAATGCTTCAACTGTTCTAATGGTTAACCATAATTACAACGTTGTAATTTTAACCTAAATGTATACGCTTACATTAACTTTTTCCCATCTTAGCAAAGTCTCCATCGTTTGGCAACAACAAAAATCAGTGTCCTGCTGGAATGTTCTGAATGCAGTCTCGCATACGCGAGACTGGCTATTGAAATCTACACCTGATTCCGATATTCCATCGGGGTCATACCATACACTCGCTGAAAGGCCCTGTAAAACTGACTGACGCTGGAAAATCCCAGCTCATAACTGATTGTGGTCACTGAATCAATCGTAAGGCGAAGCCTCCTGGATGCCTCTTCTACACGCAAACTCAGCAGATATTGATATGGTGTTGATCCCGTAAGAGCCTTGAAAGAACGCATGAAATGATACCGGCTCTGATGTGCAACCATCGCCATTGAATCAATATCCATCGGGCTCGTGTAGGCACTGTGAATGTACTCCAACACTCGGCGAAGATGAGGGTCAATAACTGTACCGTTATCTACAATCCCTTTTCCATTTTCCTGCCCCATCAACATGCGTCTTAGATACGTCTCGACCGCCAGCTCTGCTTCCTGTACTTGCAGCAAATCTGGCATGTCATCTAACAAAATGGAATTCCAGCCTCGAAACAGACTGCTGATCTCCGCCGGATCAAAGGTCTGGGTAGGCCGAAACTCAGCTCGGTCCCCACTTGACTCTGCACCTTCGAAACTGCCTAATGGCGGTTTACGGAACTTGATCACAATGACCGCCGAATCTGACCCTATTTCAAAATAATGTTCGGTCTGGGGATGAGCAATAATTCCTATGCCTGCTTTTAGCGGGTATGCATGCCGTTCCTGTACCAGATGACATTGACCTCTGACCGGCAGCGTTAGCTGGTACCAGTCGTCATGTACATGCGGCTCATTCGCGAATCCTCCGGTAGCTTTCCATAATTCCAACCCATTTAGCGTCATGTTTAATTCCATCGTTTCCTCACCTGCTGACATTATAGCAAATCGTGCTCACTTTCCAAGCACTTTTCACAAAGACAATACCCGACCATATCTCTTATCATTGAAAAAAATAAATCGAGGTGATCTCACATGGCTCAGGCCACTTTAAGCAAAATGCAAATCAACTCCTCCGCCAATTGGGCACTCGCCGGAGTCAGCTTCGCCCATCTGCTGAATGATGCGATGCAGACGGTTGTTCCGTCTGCTTTTCCGCTATTCCAGCAAACGATGCAGCTCAGTTTCGCCCAGATGGGCTGGATTGCCTTCGCCCTGAATATTACCGCATCCGTTCTTCAGCCACTGGTGGGTTATATGTCGGATCGCAAACCAATGCCCCTTCTGCTTCCCGGAGGCATGTTATTCTCCCTGATCGGTATTCTCGGCTTAGCCTTGTCTTCCGAGTTATGGATGCTGCTTGTTTCGGCAGCACTGATTGGTATAGGCTCATCCATCCTCCATCCCGAATCCTCACGCGTGGCCCATATGGCAGCCGGACGTGGACGTGGAATGGCACAGTCGATCTTCCAGGTGGGAGGCAACACGGGGCAGGCCATTGCTCCACTACTGGTCGCCTTCATCTTGCTGCCACATGGGCAGCTTAGTTTTCTATGGCTGATGGGCTTTGCCCTGATCGGTATCTTCATTCAGTCTTTGGTCAGTCGCTGGTACAGAGACAAGCTTGCCGAAACTCGTATTCATCAGCAGCAGCCTCTACAATCAAGCGGCGCAGAGCCAGCAGCTCGGCCTGTAAGCCGGGGATTCATCGCTTTTACAATGGGAATTCTCATCCTGCTGCTGTTCTCCAAATTCGTATATATTGCTGGCATGACCGGGTACTACGCCTTTTATTACGCCGATGCATATCACTTGCCTCTCTCCCAGGCACAGATCTGTCTGTTTATTCTGCAATTTGCAGGCATGGTCGGAACCTTGCTCGGCGGCCCGCTCGCTGACCGCTATGGACGTAAACCGATGATCTGGTTCTCCATTGCAGGTACTGCACCGTCTTCACTGTTGCTACCTTACGCTGGACCCGTCTTGTCCATGGTATTGTGCGGCATGATCGGACTAATCCTGATGTCTGGCTTCAGCGTGATCATTGTCTATGCACAGGAATTGCTTCCTCGTCATATTGGAACCGTATCCGGGTTGTTTTTCGGCCTGTCATTCGGCATGGCTGGACTTGGCTCGGTTGTGCTAGGTTCTTTAATTGACGTGACCAGCATTGCATTTGTTATCAAGTTATGTTCGTTTTTGCCACTGCTTGGTGTGTGTGCTGTATTTCTGCGCAGGGATCGACCAAGGACAGCGTGATGACCGTTGAAACCTCTTTGGTTTTGTGACTACAATACACCTAGGACAATTGAGGATAACAGAAGGAAGGAATAACGCATGATTATTGATGTACAACATGTCACTTGGAAAAGGGGCCCTCACACCCTGCTGAACGATGTCAATTGGCAGGTCAATGACGGTGAACACTGGGCGTTGCTTGGCCTGAATGGCTCTGGCAAAACAACACTCCTGAACATGATCACCGGATATCTCTGGCCGACCGAAGGCAAGATATCCGTGTTAGGCCATGAATATGGTGATGTGGATCTGAGGCAGCTTCGCAAATCCATCGGCTGGGTCAGTTCATCTCTGCAAGAGAAATTGCACGGTACAGACCGCACACAGTATGTGGTGATCAGCGGTAAACACGCCACCATTGGCCTGTATGACAAGCTGTCAGATGATGATCTGGATCAGGCACAAGAATTGATGCAAACGCTGGGCTGTCAGCACCTGTGGGATCGCGAATATCGCACCTGTTCTCAAGGTGAGAAACAGAAACTTCTCATTGCCCGAGCACTAATGGCCAATCCGCGCGTACTTATTCTGGACGAGCCTTGTAATGGACTGGATCTGTTCTCACGAGAGCGACTGCTGGAGAGCATCCGTGAATTGTCCCAGCGTCCGGATACCCCTTCACTCATCTATGTCACCCATCACACGGAGGAAATATTGCCCGTATTCAGTCACAGCCTCTTGCTGCGCCGGGGCGAAGTCGTCAGTAGCGGATTAACAGGTGATCTGATGAACACGGAAGTGCTGAGCAACTTCTTCGAGGCACCTGTTGAAGTCGATCGGCATGGAGAACGTGTCTATGTCAGAGCTGCAGGGGATTCATAATCGAGGGTTATACACAGTAAACGTATCAAAGGTATCGAAACATAACAGTAAAAGCGCAATATCTTATCCACATGTGGATAGATTTTGCGCCTTTTACTCCTATATCTAGTGTTATCCACCGTTTTCTGTGTAGAACTTTCTACTTTATGAGTATAACTTTACGGTTTCATCTATTTATCTATACGCTTTATCACGATCTACTTCCGGGCACCTAAAAACAGAAACAGCGGAATGCGCTTTCTGCGCAGATAGGTTTCCTCGTTTACAAAATGAGCACGCTGTGGTGCTGACTCGCGCAAATGCTCCACATGGAACCCTACACGTTGCAACGCCATATAGTACGATTCAATGGATCGATGCATCTTTTTCACAGAACCGCCAAGCCACTGCTGCTCACGATATCCTTCCACAAAATATTGATCAACTACCCAATCCGTTCGAGTACCGGAAGGTTGCAGCGTAGACGTGATCACAGGATGTTCTACTGAAAATACAAATGTACCATTCTCTTTCAACGTATCGTATATGTTGCGGAACAGGCTGTCCACATCCTCAATATAGTGAATAGCCAGTCTCGATATAACCAGATCATACACTCTGGCCGGGTAGGTCCAATCCTCCATGAACGCTTGCTCAATCCGGGCATTCAATCCGTTTACCGACTCGTTGGCTGCCTGAATCATATTCACAGAACCTTCAATCCCCGTATACGTTGTACCTGGATGATCCATACTCAGCAATTCTGCCGCGAACCTTGCATCTCCACAACCGAGGTCCAGAATATTTTTGCCAGCAACGTCTCCGATCAACTCCAGCATTACCGGCTTCTCCAATGTATCATTGGCGTTCTCCTGCCACTTGCGACGTTCCATGTACTTTTCGAAATTCGCCTCATTATCGTAAAAGTCTGATCCTCTGCCCTGCATTCCGTGACCCTCCATTTCGGATAAGCATGCTTCATACTTACAGCTTGTAAGAGTATACAGAATGTGGATGTACCTGGCTATACCAAAAAGGCTGTTGTCTATTCCAGGTGATCCATGTAGGGCCGTCGTCCACCCTTTTTAACAAATTTCCAGTCCACTTCAATGTTATGACGCATGCGCCTGAGAAGGTGAATCGCTGTCTCGATCTCTTCCTCCGTCAGACCGTCCAGCGTTACCTGATCTGAATGCACGCCCTCTTTACGAATAAATTCCCATGCCTCAAGCCCAGCTTCGGTGGGATATAACACTTTATTCTTCCTATTACCCATTGCTGGCTGTTTAATAATGAATCCATCCGATTCGAGTTTGCTAATAGCCCTTGCCGCAGTCGTGCGATCTACTTTGATCAGTTCAGCGAGCTGATTCGGGATAATCCCCGGATTCTCACAGATTCGATACAGATATAGATACTGTCCCCGGGAGAGGTTCAAATGCTGAAACTCCACGTTACTGATTGAATCCAGACAACGGGCGATCATACCAATTTCACGCAGCACTTCTTTCTTTTCAGTCAACACATTCACGCCCCTATAAAATTGTTGCATTCGCAACATAATTGATGGTATAACTACAGTTGAATTGGTTTCAATTTTAACCAAATCGCTTGAATCATGTAAAAGAAAGAGACTCGTTTACTTTCCTGTTATGTACCAGTTTATCACGTTAGGATAACATTACGATCACCCAAAGGAGAAACATTCATGAATACAACGATTGTTGAAGTTAATAATCAGGAATTGCTCGATGCCTGCTTTGCCATTCGCACAGCTATTTTCGTCGAAGAACAAGGCGTGCCCGCAGCGGATGAATTCGACGCTTATGATACATTAGACGCGGAGGCACGCCACATTCTACTCTACGTAGACGGTGTACCTGCTGCTTCCTCCAGGCTGCGCGTTGTGGAACAGGTCGCCAAATTGGAACGGATCTGCGTCATGCTCGATTACCGCAAACATGGCCTGGGTCGTATACTGATCGACAAGCTGGAGCAGATGGCTATTGCCGAAGGACTTGAGAAAGCCAAGCTGCACGCACAGGTGCAGGCTTCCGGGTTCTACGAACGTCTCGGATATGCACCGGCGTCGGAAGTATTTATGGAAGACGGCATCCCCCATCTGCTGATGATCAAAAAACTGAAATAATGACATTCCAAAAACGCCTCTGTCATCACTTCTCAGTGATGTACAGAGGCGTCTTTATATTCAGACAAGCATTCGTGATCGAACGGTTATGATACGTAAGGGCACGGATCATAGCAACCACGCATCCTGACTTATCTACCAGCTCCGTGCTGTGTCTTATTCTTATCCCATTGCCAGACGGTCTGGCTCGGATTCAGCAGCGTTGTTCTTCATTTGTTTACTACGCAACTGTCCGCAGGCGGCATCAATATCGGTACCGTGTTCCATACGTACAGTTGAGTTGATGTTGTTCTTTTTGAGTGTATCATAGAAGCCCAGAATCGATTCTTCTGTACTCCGTTGATACTGACTGTGCTCATCCACCGGGTTGTAAGGAATCAGATTCACACTGACCATACTCTTGCGGCTGGACAACAGCTCAGCCAGTTCCGCAGCATGCTGACGCTTATCGTTAACATCACGCAACAGGATGTACTCAAACATGATGCGTTTGTTCGTTGTAGCCAGATAATAATCCACCGCATCCATCAATTCCTCAATCGGGAAAGCCCGGTTGATCTTCATGATGTGTGTGCGCAGTTCATTATTTGGTGCATGCAGAGAGATGGCCAGATTAACCTGCAGACTGCTGTCTGCAAATTCCTTGATCTTGTCCGGAAGGCCACTTGTGGATACTGTAATCCGTTTGGCTGCCAGCGCCAATCCTTTGCGATCTTTGATGACTTCGATGAAATCACTCATGTGCTGGAAGTTATCGAATGGTTCGCCAATACCCATCACAACCACATTTGTTACCCGCTCGTCTTGACCCGCTGCATCCAGATGTCGCTGTACGTGCATGATCTGTTCCACAATCTCTCCAGCAGTCAGGTCACGACTTTTCTTGATCAGGCCGCTCGCACAGAAGCTACAGCCAATATTACAGCCGACTTGTGTGGTCACACATACAGTAAGTCCGTATTTTTGCCGCATCAATACCGTCTCGATCAGGTTGCCGTCCTGCATCCGAAGCAAAAATTTCACGGTACCATCTGCCGATTCCTGCTTCACATGTTCACTCAGCGAATTCATTGTGAAATGTTCAGAGAGCACATCCAGACACTCCTGACGTACATCGGTCATCGCAGGAAAATCATGTACACGCTCTTGATATAACCATTCCCAGATCCGGGATGCACGGGATTTCTTCTGCCCATGCTCCGGTAGCCAGGAACGTAATTGCTCTAATGTTAATCCATATATGGATGATTTGTTCATTGTATAATCCTCTTTTCGCAAAAAAAGCTATGGCTTATCGGTCCTACCCAAAAAACCTCTACTCCGTATTGTCCCAAATTTGAAGCGGGAAAACAAGGGCTTTAGCATTTCTTCCAAGAGGTTTTATCTATGGCAAATCTGCACAACAGACAACATTTATGCCTATCTGGTCTTCAATTAGAAGTGAATGATACCGGATGTGTGCAGAAGAACCAACAGAACCAGGATCGGTGCCACGTAACGAAGCATGAACAACCACACCCGGAACCATCCGGAACGCAGGCCGGAAGCTTCCGCAGCCGTTTTCCAGAAGTATCCGGCAAAAATCGTCACAAGCAATCCACCAACAGGCAGCAGGATGTTGGACGCTACAAAGTCCATCCAGTCGAATACACTCTTCGATCCAATGGTCCATTCAGGCAGCAAGCCGAGCGACAATACCGAAGGAAGTCCCACGATGAAGACTGCGAGTGATATCACCCATACCGCACGATTCCGGCTCCAGGACAGACGTTCCATGAAATATTTCACCGGAACTTCCAGCAAGGATACTCCCGAAGTCAATGCGGCAATAGCCAGAAGGATGAAGAACAGTCCGCCAAACAGGAAGCCAAGTGGCATCGCCGAGAAGGCTGCCGGAAGCGCTATAAAGATGAGTGACGGTCCCTGATCCGGTGCGATACCAAATGAGAATGTCGTTGGGAAGATGATCAGGCCGGCAATGAACGCATAGAGCAGGTCACCCGCACCAACAGCGATGGTAGCCGCTCCGAGCGATTGATTTTTGTCCACATACGAACCATAGGTTATTAGAATACCCATTCCGAGTGACAGGGAGAAGAAGGCATGTCCGAGCGCCACCAGTGCTGATTCCGTTGTAAGTTGCGAGAAATCAGGATTCAGGAAAAAGGAAACCCCCGCACCTGCACCAGGCAATGTTACGGCCCGTATCATCAAGATAATGAGCAGCACCAGCATGGCGGGAATTAACACTTTGTTAAATTTCTCAATCCCGTTGGATACCCCTTTGGCTACAATCCAGCCTACGACAAGTACCGCGACCAGTTGCCACACGATCGGCATATAACCGCCTACGAAGGAATTGAATTGTCCCGCATAATCTGGATTGTTAAACAATGTTCCACTGAAGGACGTAATCGCATATTGCAAGGTCCAGCCTGCAATAATGACATAAAAAGAAAGGATGATAAAAGGCGTCAGTACTTGCAGCAAACCGGCTGCGAGCCAGCCTTTATGTCCGCCTGCTTTGATAAAAGCAGTTGCGGCGCTTCCTCTGCCGCTACGGCCAATCGCAAGTTCCGCCAGCAACACGGGCAGACCGATCAACAGCAAACAGACGATGAAGAGCAGGAAAAACGCAGCTCCTCCGTTCTCGCCCGTAATATACGGGAACTTCCACATGTTACCCAGTCCTACCGAGCTGCCAATGGCTGCCAGAATGAATCCAGCACGCGAGAAGCGTTCACCTTTGCCAGCGTTGTCTTGATCGAGATTAGGCTTACTAAAATTCATCGTATCTACTCCATCACTTTAAAGTTTTCCCGTAATTATATACTACTCACCTTGTCAGGTCATTCGAAATTCAAAATTTGTCGAAATGTTATTTTTTTACATATTAATACACAGGGAAATCTTCATCTCGTACGTTCCCTAGAAACATTATGTGACAAAGTCCGTCCGCCCAACCCTATGAAGTTAAAATGAAGTAAATCGCCCAAGCATTCAAGCTCAATATAATAAAAAAAGGTGTCCCCTCAGCCACGTTCTGACTGCGAAGCACCTCGTTCCCGTATTACACTTTAATCTGAAGCAGCTCATATTTGATAACGCCCATCGGAGCATTTACATGAATGACGCTGCCGACTTCTTTGCCCATCAATTCTTTGCCCAGCGGGCTCTCGTACGAAATTTTATTATCCGCAACGTCAGCCTCGGCAGGGCCAACCACTTTATATTCAATCTTCTCGGCGAACTCAATATCATTAAGAAACACCGTCGATCCAATGCTCACTTTGTTGGAGTCTATATTATCTGAAGTGATGACTCTTGCTTTTGTCAGCATCTTCTCCAGAATCAAAATCCGAGTCTCCATAAAGGCCTGATCATCTTTGGCTGAATGATACTCACTATTTTCCTTCAGGTCACCGTAACTGATCGCGAGTTTCAAACGCTCAGCCAATTCTTTGCGCTTCACCGTCTTCAATTCCCTCAGTTCGTCCTCCAGCTTTTCCAAGCCTTCCTGTGTCAAAATCACTTCATCATTAGCCATTTTTCCATCTCCTAATCCTGCTATCTATCTATATTCTAACCTATATCCACTCCAAAGGGTTAGCATACCCAAGAAAAAGAAATAGCCCATCCATATATTGTATTTTGATTGCATCAAAACGATGTTAATCTCTTGAGATCATTTTTTAGACTGTACTCATTAATTGTACCGTTACAATCTACTCAACTGATTATGTTTATTTCGCACGTTCACTTTTACAATGAACTCAGGGCAGCAGAAGTTTATAAATCTGCCTGCAGCCCACTATATAACATGAGGTGATCTGGATGAGTGAACCATTGAATACAGCTGAAATACAGGCCTATCTGAAACGGATCGGCATTGATGACATAAAGAAACCCACACTGGAATTCTTATTTGAACTGCAACGAGCACATGTGCAACATCTATCCTGGCAAACGGTCGATATTTTTGCAGGTCGTCCTGCTGGAATCAGTCTTCAAGAGTCGATCCAACTTATATTACAGCGACGCAGCGGATACTGCTTTCATCTAAATGGTGCATTTAGTGTTCTTCTCCACTCTCTGGGTTACAAGGTTGATTGGCATCGCGGCGGAGTACAGCCCCATGGAGAACAACCACGAGTGAATTCGTTCCATCTCGGTCTATCTGTCCTTTTGCCGGATGCTGACCCGACAGTTGAGTGCTGGATTGTGGATGTAGGCCTGGGCGGAATGCCCTTCGAACCTCTGCCACTTCGTTATGGAACCTATGGTTCGGCACCATTCACGTATCAATTGATGCCATCATCTGTTGTTGCTGGCGGGTGGCGCCTCGAATATGAACCAAACGGACCAAGCGAAGGCGTGGACTATGCTCCTGAAGCAGTCACCAGCCTGGAAGAGTTCATTCCGAAGCATGAATTCTACAGTCGAGCGGCCGAATCACCTTGGCATAATGTATTTTTGCTTCGTCAGCGGGATGAGAACTGTAGTCATGAACTACGTGGATGTATGCTCCGAACACATGATATGAAAGGGATTCGGAAAAAGGAGATTCAGACCTACACAGAGTGGCGTGAAGTGTTAACTGAACTATTCCATGAGCCATTGGTGAATTACAGTGAACTGGAATGCCAAGACATGTGGGATCGCGTACAGACTGCCCATACGGAATGGAAGCGAGCGCAAGAAGCGTGAAGATGTATAGCTTGAAACCGTAAAATGTAGCGCGGATAGCCTGCTTGATTGGAGAATCATTAGAGAGATCCACTGAGGATCGTTCCATATAAAGGAAAGTTATTGATCCATGCCGAATTATGTCCTCAGGTGATAAATGATGATAACTATTCGTGTGCTCCAAGTTCCAGAAGTATTGCCCGAGGCGTACTGGAACCACTTTCTGTCGCAAGTCTCTGCCGAGCGATGTGCTCAGGCTTCGCGTTTTGTGCGTCAGGCTGACGCGTATCGCTCCGTGCTGGGGGAGATATTGACTCGTGTGACTCTAAGCAAGTTAACCGGCTTGAGACCTGATGAGCTTTCTTTTACCCGTAACTCCTACGGCAAACCTTCGCTCAATCACCATTGCAATGTGCAATTCAACGTTTCCCATTCTGGGGATTGGATTGCTCTGATCTCTGGCAGTACAGTTGAACTGGGCGTGGATGTGGAGAAAATAGCACCCATTGACATGCAGATTGCAGAGCGCTTCTTCTCTAGATCCGAAAGCCAGTTCCTCGCTGCGAAGCCTGCTGGAATGCAGCAGGAGACCTTCTACCGTCTATGGACGCTGAAGGAAAGCTATATCAAGGCAGTCGGTATGGGCCTGTCCATTCCACTGGATTCCTTCGCCATCCTTCCCGATGAGCGGGAAGGGTGGCATTGCGAGCAGGCCGTGGAATATCGCTTCCACAGTCAGCGACTGGACGATGGGCATATGCTGGCAGCCTGTTCGGCTGGGGGAGAGCTGCCGAGCCAGCCCGAAATCATAACCTTGGAGGATCTGTATACGGAGCTATTGTAGTATGAGGCTGGGGCTTATTCGTTTTATCTTGGGGTTTCGGTTGAGTTCAGGCTCTAACGAATCTGATCGGCAGCAGCATTGTTCTGGACTTGGCAGCAGTCTCTGCCAGCTCTGCTTCTGCTGTAGAACCCGCTACAATACCCGCTCCAGTGACGATGTGGAAGGGTCCGCAACCTCTCCCGAGAATTTCAGTGGATAAATGCCACCTCGTGCGTGTCTTGATCTGGGAAGACTCAGCTGGAACGGATCGCGTTCTCCCCTGTTAGAGCGATGTCGGTTTGATTCTGCAAAAACGTCCCTCATTCCGGGTCTTCTACGACTCCGGACTACAGGCAAAACGCATCGTGCGACTAATCAAAAAAGGCAATACCGAGACATGGTTCTCTTCTTCGAACTCGGTGTAGGCGATATCCAGCCCCGACTGCTTCAATGCGGATAAACGTTCCGTAAGACTCGCTGCCTTGTCATTGTTGCGTGCTGGATGTGTCTTCTCCTGTTCACCCATGCCAATCCACACCTTGACGTTCACCCGTTGCTGATCCAACCTTGCAATGAATTCCTGTTCCTCCGCCTGCATGACCTTCTGATTCCAGTGCAGCGAGGGACTACCCGCAATATAATATCGAAAAGCCTCCGGCTTCGTGAACAACGCATGGAGCACGAACAAACCCCCAAGCGAATGACCAAATATAGCCTGTCTGTCCCGATCAATCCGAAACTGCTGCTCCATCTCCGGTTTCAATTCTTCTTCAATAAACCGCAGGAATTCATCCGCTCCTCCTTGTTCGGGCAGAGGTGTGCCATCGGATTTTGCGGTATATTCCGTCGTGGCTTTTGGAGTAAAATCATAGTATCGATGAGGGGAAAAGGGACCCGCAATCGGGTATCCAATGCCTACGACAATCGCCGGAAGTGCACCTGTCTTCTCCGGTCTCCGTCCCTGCACACGAACAGCTTCCACCATCGTGCCGAATACGGAATTGGCATCCAGCAGGTAGATCACCGGGTAACCGGACGGGGGCGGAGGTTCGGCAGGCTTGAATACCATGATCTGATAGTCATGATGACCTGAACGTGATTTCATGGTCCATTGTTCGGCATGCGGGATCTGAACGGTACTGCGTGCGATATGCTCAAGGTTCCCAGGAGCGGTTGGATTAGGCTGAAACGTCATTACGGATGGGTCCTCCTCGTTGTTCTGCTTATATAAGTTTGAATACTGAACTACTCATACACTACGCCGTCAGAATAACCTTTCGATCGCTGTTATCTCCAGGTTTTTTCTGACTTCTCCGTTTCTGTGTAGTTCATAAACTCAACTTATATTGGTTATGGTTATGGTTAATTAAATATATTGATCTGCACTTGAGATTGATTCTCATTACCAATTATAAAAGAGTGAATCCGGCTGTCCCATGGACGATATCCAGAAATCATTTTGATTATCTCCATATTTCCATATTTATGTCATATAATGTTCACGTTTCAATCACAAAAAAACTCCCTCACGGCGTACGGAACGCTGGACTAACCATCCGATTCCGGGCACCCCAAAGGGAGCTATACTATTCAGATTATTGCGTTAACGCCTTTAACGTATCATCGATAACATGACCGTATGCGATCAGTCCACCACCCAGCCAAGGAGCTGGCTCGACAGCGTACACATGCCCCGCTTTCACCGCAGGCATACTGTTCCATACGTTCGTTTCGGTCATTTCCTTCATGCTGCCTGGCCCCTGTTCCACGGTGAAAATAAAGTCGGCATCAATCTCGGGTAATACCTCTGTCGATACAATGGCGCTGTTCTCCGACTCGACCAATGCAGGCTTACCGAGTCCCAGTTGTTCATATACGACGTAACCGCTGAAGTAATTGCCACCCATCATGCTAATGCCACGTGGGGCAAAACGGATAATGGCTGCTTTTTTGCCTTCGGCCACTTTTGCCAGTTCAGCTTTGGCTGACTCAACCTTGGCATGGTAAGTCTCAATGGCTTTTTCGGCTTCAGCCGTTTTGCCCAGAAGATCACCGATGACCTGCAAAGACTTCTCTACGTCACCCGATGCATTCGTGAATACGTAGGTCGGTGCGATCTTCGAATAACTCTCGTATACCCCATTCTCGGCGTATTGGGCCGTGTGCAAAATAATAAAGTCAGGATTATACGACATCAGTGCTTCTGGCGAAGGCAATCCACTGGAGAAATCAAGTGTAGGCACATCACTGAGTTGATCCTGTAGATAGACATGCCCTTTCGTACCACTCGCCCATTGAGCTACTGGCTTAACACCAAGGGTTAGCAGTGAATCTTCCAGATATGGTGCAAACACTCGCTCTGTACTGGCTGGAATAATTACATCATGTCCCAAGTCATCTTTTACGGTGCGTTCACCCGTCGTCTCTTCCGCTTGCTCTTCCTGCACAACCGTCTCGGCTGAAGCCGGGGTTGAAGTTTCCTTTGCGGGTTGCTCCCCCTGAGCGGATCCTGCATTCTCGGACGCTGCGCCACAGGCAGACAACAACCCTGTAATTAACAGCAGTAGGATCAGGGCTGAGAGCCGGGCACTGCGGGATTTGCTACCAACGGAACGTTGTCCGGTGTTTTTGATATAGTGAAACATGTGATATCCCCCTTGATAAACATTCTCATTTAGATACAAGGATTATATGTCACGTCGCCTGGGAATCACCATGGACGTTATCCAGATAGATGTTTGGACAATATCCCGTGAAGATCAGTAGCGCTTCATCCAGCATGCGCATCACGCCTACAGCCGAATAATCAAACCAAGGGTCACCTGTGATCAGATGGACCTGGTACTGACGAATGGCCTTGAGCTGACGCCATGTAACCGAATGCTGCAAGCTAAGCCAATACGCCCGTGAAGCTGCTTCGGAACACACCATTACGAGAATTCGATCAGGGTTCATTGCGGCTAGCTGCTCCAACGTTAACGGATTATTGGCACTAAGATCAGAGAAGGTCTCTAGTTGCAGTGCTCCATACAACACTTCTTCAATACCCGGATTGCTATAGAGGTACAGACTCTGCCCGTAGATCCGCACGACGATCACTCTCTCCCGGCCCACTTCCCGCTGTACCGATTCGCGCGCCTTCTCCGCTCGCTGGTTGTACATGTGTATCCATTGCTCCGCCTGTTCCTCCCGCTCCAGAAATGATCCAATCATGCGCAGCTGTGTCCGCCAATCCGAATGATGCTTGGGGACAAAACAGCAAGGCGCAATCTCGGCCAATTGGGCCTGATCCTGTTCACTAATCTGATCTGTACCTACGATGGCATCAGGGCGAATATGAACCAACCGTTCCACATTGGCCTCAAATCGCCAGCTCGTGTACGGGTCCGTCAATTTCAGGTGAGACTGAATCTCTGTACGATGTGCATTATAATAATAGGCGGTCCATTTGGGATCGATGGGTGCAGCGACGGGGATGACATTGAGCGCCAGAAGCTGTCCAATCACACTGGAGGAGCAGGTGGCAATCCGTTTTCTGGCGTTTTTCGCATAATCCGAAGGAGATACGCCAACTTCCTTTTTGAATTTACGGCTAAAATAGTACTCGTCACTGTATCCCACTCTCAGAGCAATATCGCGAAGCTTGTATCTGGATTCCTTCAGGTATCGCTTGGCTCGATTAATGCGCAGATCAGTAAGATATTCCATTGCGCTCTGTCCGTACGTTTTCTTGAACAAATCCACGAAATATTTCGGACTAATACCCGCCTCGGAGGCAAGGTCTGCAATCGATAGAGGTTGATCGTAATGTGTATCCATGTATGTTTTAACCTTCGCAAGATCCGTCTTGGGACTGCGGCCGGTAAGAGGCTGGTGCACAGCAATCTGCGAATCATTTTCCAGTAACATGAGGCCACTCCTTTCGATCTGCTTGATCGGTTTGATATGTAGCTAAAGAATGAAAACGACTTGGTAACTTTTAAACGAAAATGATAATCATTATCAATAAAATACCATAACCATTTCCAGACCGTCAATCCAAATATGGTAATATGTACACACCTCGTGCCTTATCATTTCCTCTCCTACTGTTCAGAAAGTTGCCTCTAGACTGCATCCACATATAACAAAAAAAGCCAACGACGTGAGTAACACGCGTTAGCTTTCATGAAGTTCAAACTTTAACGATAAGATTAATTCCGGCTCCGTAATTTGCTAAGCAGACGGATCATCTCAATGTACAGCCATACCAGCGTCACCATCAAGCCAAATGCGCCATACCACTCCATGTACTTGGGAGCACCACGTTCAGCGCCACCTTCGATGAAGTCAAAGTCAAGGACCAGATTGAGGGCAGCCACAATGACGATAACCACTGAAATACCAATGCCGATCAAGCTGTTATCATGCAGATAAGGAATCGTAATTCCGAAGAAACCCAGTACAAAGCTCAGCAGATACATGATCATGATCCCGCCTGTTGCAGCCACGACACCCAGCTTGAAGTTCTCTGTAGCTTTAATCAATCTGGTTTTGTATGCCACCAGCAGGGCAATGAATACAGCCATGGTCAACAGAGCCGCCTGCAAGGTAATTCCGTTATACAGTGACTCATAGGTTGCGGAGAGTGCTCCCAGGAATAGCCCTTCTGCCACGGCATAGACGGGTACCAGATAAGGCGCCGATACAGGTTTGAACGAAATCACAAGTGCCAGAATGAAACCAACGATCAGTCCGCCATAAGCGAGCGGCATCACTTGTTGTCCGTTAAAGAACATCATCCATGTTGCAAACGCACTGCCCAGCAGGATCACCAAAGTAATAAATGCTTTGTTCACCGTGCCGTTGATCGTCATGTAATTTTGATAGCGATCTTCTCCATATCCTTTGTTTTCAAACGTGCTGTCTTTAAGTGTGGGGTTACCGCTACGACCGATCAACACAATCACCTCTTCATATGTATTTGATATATCTGTGATTCTACGTTCTATAATACTTAACTTGAGCTCTGGTATTTCTACATTTGTGCCAAGCGAAACGGGATGCAATCCTGCGATCACATCCTTCTCATTGGCATAACACACATATGTCCCAGATGAAGTTTCTTATTTGTACAACACTTTGTCTACATTGTATTTCGCTCGCATCGTGTTAATGATATATGTTTCGTAAATTTCACGATCTACCGGATCTTCAACCAGGCATACTTCAATCTTCGTTACTTCCTCGCGGTGATTCTTGATTGGTGATACAGTGTCTTCAAAATGCTTTTTGATACGGGGTCTTAATTTTCGTGCTTTCCCGACAAATAACAACTCTCCAGCGGCATTGTAAAACATGAAAATCCCGCCTAGTTCCCGGGTAATCAGGTGAAAATCAGTGAATCCATAAATGTGGCTAAGCTGTGGATCAGCCTGCTTCGTGATGGTTACATCTGGTGTTGGCACGGTAATATTAATCAATAGGCTCACTTCCTCATTATCTATAGGTTTAGATCTTATCACATATTATAAAGGGACACCATTTCATTCTATAAGAAGTACTATTCACGCAATTTTCACTATTACGACAAATATTTCAAAAAAAAGGTTAACTTCCCTGATTCAAAGTGGTACTATAGGGGTATGAGGAAGAAATTGGGCACTGAGACATACGTCTTTATATCTACCTCCGTCTATTGTACCCTATGATTGAATATCTTTTTCATGCTGAATTCTGTTATGTGATCACGACAAGAGTACAGTTAGCAAGAACCTTAGCTTATAGATTGTGGATTTACCCTCTATTCGACCCTTGCAGCAAGCAAACGTAGAAAGAACTAGATTCATGATTTCACTGTAGATTTTAAGTATCACCTAGAAAGCCTGCAATTATAGCCGTACAGAAGTTATATAGACACACGTAGAAGGTCAGATAGCTATCGATCCTAGAGAGACTAGTCATGCAATGCAACTGTAGAAATTATAGCAGCAGTACTATAGAAAATGGATCAAGTTTCACCACCCGGCTCAGGCATATTGCCTGGGCTTTTTTGCGTTTACGCGAACAACCAACCACTCCCGCAGGGAAACAGAGGTATCGTGGTTCTTTCTGCTGGGTTTATAATATGGCAAGATACCAGTAGAGGGAGTGATGGGATGTATTCCGATCTGCAACTGACGGAGGACCGCCCTGTATATATACAAGTCAAAGATTATATGAAGCGATTAATGCTCAAAGGTGGCCTGCAAGCCAAACAAAAGCTGCCCTCGACCCGTGAACTCAGTACACTCATGAAGGTTAGTCGCAGCACGGTTCTGCTCGCATACGCCGAGCTTGAAGATGAGGGACTGATCTATGCAGTCAAAGGCAAGGGCAATTACGTCAGTGCCTCCATCGAAACACCTGAGGCTACAGCAAGCTGGCAACTGGACTGGACGACGGAAGTAAGCGAGTATGCCATTCAGGCAGAGCAGTACGATCTGATGAAGCATGGCTCCGGAGCAGAGCGCGGCGAGATCTCGTTCACCAGCATAGCACCGGATGAGAAGCTGTTCGATCTGCACAACGTGAAACGGGCTTTTCTGGATCGTATGTCACTTGAAGGCGAAGTACTGCTGAATTACGGATATGCGCAAGGATACAGACCACTCATGAACTATTTATTACGATATATGGAGAACAAAGGTGTCGACCTCCGTGGCAAGGACATTCTGATCACCAACGGATTCACGGAAGGCTTCGATCTGGTTCTTGGGGCGTTACGCAAAAAAAGCGGCAAAGCCCTCTGCGAGAATCCAACGCACCACACGGCGATCAAGAATCTAAAGTTGCACCAGTTTCACCTGACTGGTGTGAATATGGAACCGGATGGCCTGGACTTGAAGCAACTGGAACATGAGCTTGAGGCGAGTCCATATGATCTGGCCTATCTGGTTCCCTCTTATCACAATCCAACCGGGATTGTGACGTCCCCTGCGAAACGGGCGGAGATTATCCGGTTGATGAACCAATACCAGGTACCGATCATTGAGGACGGGTTCAACGAAGAATTACGCTATTCCGGTTCGCATGTCTCTCCCCTGATTGCCAGTATGGGTAAAGGCAATGGGCTCGTGTATTTAGGCAGCTTCTCCAAGGTGTTGTTCCCAGGACTGCGGGTTGGTTGGGTTATTGCGGATGCGGCGCTGATCGATTATCTGGAGAGTATGAAGCGGGCACGCAGCATCCACACATCAACGCTGGATCAATCGCTACTGTATCAATATCTGAGCAACGGTAATTTCGAGAAATATCTGAAGCGGGCTCGTACAGAGTATAAGCGCAAATATGAACTGGTTGTGCGCTGCCTGAAGCAGCATCTGCCGATGTGCCGGATCTCCGGTGAGGGTGGCCTGCACCTGTTCGTGCAGTTCCCGTCTGAATACAGAACTCGTGAACTGCTCGCGGCTTGTAAGGTGAAAGGTGTAACGTTCACACCTGGGGATACCTTTTATCTGGAACCCGGTCAGGGCGTAAACACGATGCGTCTGGGTTTCTCCAGAGTCAGCGATGAGAATATACGCAAGGGCATTCGGATCATTGGCGAGACAGCAGCTCAAATGAGATAAGAAGGAGGATTTCACATGAAAGTTGGCGTGATTATGGGCGGTACATCTTCAGAGCGGGCTATTTCCCTGCTCACCGGAAAGGAGATGATCAACCATCTGGACAAAGATAGATACGAGGTTGTGCCCATTGAGCTAAATACCAAGCGGGATCTGATCGACAAATCGGCCGGGATCGATGTGGCACTGCTTGCTCTGCATGGCAAGTACGGCGAAGACGGTACGGTTCAAGGCACACTGGAATCATTGGGTATTCCCTACACAGGCTGTGGCGTGCTTGCGAGCAGTGTATGCATGGATAAAGACATGTCCAAACAGCTCATGCAGCATGCAGGTGTGCTTACCGGAGAGTGGCTGCGGGTGAGTCATATCGAGGAACTGTCCTCTATTGCTGTTCAACAATTAACGTACCCTGTGGTGGTCAAACCCAATTCAGGCGGTTCCAGCATCGGTACCCAAGTAGTGAAGGAGGCTGACGCCCTGCCCGCTGCTGTGGAGGCTGCCCTCGTCTGGGATGATACGGTCATGATTGAACAGTATATCGAAGGTGAGGAGATCACCTGTGCCATTCTGGATGGAAAAATGCTGCCGGTGGTCTCCATTCGTTCGAACGCCGAGTTTTTCGATTATTCTTCCAAATATGATGACCACGGAGCCGATGAGCAGGTCGTGCAGTTGCCTGTGGACCTTCACCACCGTGTGGAAGCCGCGGCACTTGCCTGCTATCAGGTGCTGAAATGCAGCGTCTACGCGCGCGTGGATATGATGATTCGCGAAGGCTTGCCTTATGTGCTTGAAGTTAACACGCTGCCGGGTCTTACCCGTAACAGTCTGCTGCCCAAAAGTGCAGCTGCTGCAGGCATTTCTTTTGCAGATCTGCTGGATACCATTATTGAACTTTCGTTGAAAGAAAGACCCAAGGAGGAGATACGACTATGAGTCTGGATGTAACCATTAGACATAGCTCTACTACGGATCTGCAAGATATGGTCATTCTGATGGATCAACTCGGTTATCCAACCACTTATGCCGAGATGGAGGAGCGCTATACCCACATTGCTGAAGACGCTAACTTCACCACAGTGGTTGCTGAAGCACACGGTCGCGTAGTTGGACTGATTGGATTACAGACATCTTATCTGTATGAAAAGAACGGAAGACACTGCCGTATCATGGCATTGGTTGTACACGACCAGTTCAGGGGCTCAGGCATCGGCCGCCAGCTCGTTCTTGAAGCCGAGCAATGGGCCGCCACGCATAATGTGGACTCCCTGTCTCTGAACAGTGGCAATCGTCCGGAACGTGAAGCTGCACATGAATTCTATCGCCAGATGGGCTTTACAGCCGGGAGTACAGGATTCAGCAAAAAGCCGCAGATTCTACAGCACACTTAACCCGCCAAAGATACGCTATCCCAAATTTCACATCAAAAAGAACGCCCCACTCCGCACATTGGCGGAACGGGCGTTCTTCGGTATATGTCTATGTCGCATGGATACGCGGTTTGATTATGGGATCAATATTTGGCTGATTGTGCACCATCAATTGGAATAATGGCTCCATTGATGAAGGGTGATTCTCCAGACAGCAGGAAGGCAACGAGGCGCCCTACTTCCTTCGGTTCACCCAAGCGCTTGGCCGGGTTTTCCTTCACGAACTCTTTGGATGCTGACTCCCAATCATTGGGGTTGATCTGTTTGAACGAACCGATGACCATATCTGTCAGAATGGCTCCGGGGGCAATTGCATTAATGCTGATCCCGTGCTCGGCGTATTCAATCGCCGCATCTTTGGTCATACCGGCTACGGCATGTTTACTCGCTCCATAGGCAATCTGATTCGGCACGGCACGGATGCCACCAACAGAGGACGTGTTCACAATGTAGCCTTCGCCCTGTTTTTTCATCACAGGCAAGACGTGCTTCAACCCGTAAAATACACCCTTCAGGTTGATGTCGATGACTTTATTGAACATTTCCGTATCATAGTTCTCGATCAAGTTTTGCTT
Organism: Paenibacillus sp. Z3-2; assembly: GCF_054161325.1. NCBI lineage: Bacteria > Bacillati > Bacillota > Bacilli > Caryophanales > Paenibacillaceae > Paenibacillus > Paenibacillus sp. Z3-2. The sequence continues at coordinate 6,385,653 of NZ_CP096397.1, forward strand.
GCCCTCAATGCCTGCATTGTTGAAAAATGCATCGATACGTCCAAACTCATTGACCGTATCACTAACATACTTCTTCACGGCTTCTTCGTCGGCTACGTCACCTTCAATTAACAGAAACTCGGCATGCTGTATCTCTTCTGAGATCACACGCTTGGTCTCTTCCAGCGCCTTCATGTTCACGTCAACCAGGGCAAGCTTGGCCCCTTCACGTGCAACTTCTACAGCTGCCGACCGGCCGAGGCCGGAGCCACCGCCTGTAATCAGGACCACTTTACCTGCAAATCGTTCAGTCATCATTATTCATAGACCTCCCTATGCTATTTTTGACATCCTCCACACGAAGCACCCGTTTCTTCATTTGCTCTAATCAAACTCGGATCTGTTACAATCAGCATCTCAACCGGATTAGTATGCTTCTATATTTGTTCTGCCATTCATTCTCAGGATTTCATAGCTTCATAAGCCGCAAACAGTTTCTCTACCTCTACTCCGTTGATCTTCATCCCAGCCACTTGACACTGCTCCAACTGAACCCCAGATAGATCACAATCGATAAAACGACTTCCTCCAAGATCACAATGCGCCCACTGCATGGGTACACGGTCAGATCCAAGATGTGTATCCTGGAATTGAACGCCATCCAAAGCACAGAATTCAATCTTGCTGTCGGTTAGCCGTAAATCGGCTAGCAATATATTGGTCATATTTAGATTGGTGAATTTGCTTCCACTCAGGTTACAGTCGGTGATCCGACTATTGGTCAGATTACTGGTACTGTACCGAACTGAGTCAAGATTAGCTTGAACAAACTCAACCACTGACTCACCCGAGTCCTTGGATAATGTCTCATCACATATTGGATCAAAAGAATCAACTGACATGTTCTTCTCATATCCAAACTCTTCCTCAGATGCATAGACACGAATATATCCCATTTTTTCGTAAAAATGATGATTATCCAGCTGCAGACCTGAGGTCTCCAGCTTCCAATTTTCAATCTGCGGAAATTCAGTCTCAATAAGTTTCATGACTTGAGATCCCACACCACGTCCTTGGCATACGGGATCAATATAGATCTTATCGATCCTGGCATGTTTTCGTCCAAGCACGTTAACACTCACCCCTCCAATGGCACATCCGTCTGACTCCACAATATAATAGTCCCATTCACGAATCAGGAAACGATGCATTCGGATAGAAGAATAACCAGGTGGGCATAGATTGCTATCGATTTCCTTCTCACCGTCCGACCAGACTTTTATGGCATGATCAAAAGCGCGACTGCACATCTCTGTAAGTACAACAGCATCTTCCTGCTGTGCTCGTCGTATACGAATTGCAGAATGTACCTGCTTCGGTTGCACTGGTTCGGACTTTATTTTGAGCAGTTCAAAATAATCGTAGTTCTCCTGGTCCACTAGCTTTCTACGAGAGACATAACGAAAACCCGTATGCTCCAGAACTTTGCATGACGGCTGGTTGAACGGTTTCACAATGCCCACGATTCGATTCAGCAAGGTATGCTCAAATAAATATGATGTTAGGGCTTGAACCGCGTCTGTGACGTATCCTTTATTCCGATAATCCCGGGAGATGGCGTAGGCCACTTCCCGGTCTCCATGATCCAGCATGTCATTCGGAAACACCCCGCACCAACCGATGATGCGCTGATCTTCATTGTGTACAACGGCAAGTAGGATGCGTACATCTTCCGGGTTGAACTGCTCGTAACTGCTTACGACAAATTGTAAAAATTCGTGCAACTGCTCCTCGGTCATTTTCCAATCCGGCAGGATATCCGTGATTTCGGGTTGTTGGATTAATGCATGCACGGCAGCCTGATCTTCCAGCGTAAATGGACGCAACGTAATCGAGTTTGAATGGATGAATAATTGACTTTTCATATAAAACACCTCTGGGGATTTATTTAGGATGACACAACAAAGAGGAGCACCTCCAATAGAGGTACTCCTCGATCCGTTTCCTCATTTCAGAAACGCCGAAGCTCCTCGTAATGGGTCAAAAGGACACACGTATCCCGTTCATGGTCTAACGGAATTTTTGCGGTGTTCTTTTCACGATCATTACGAGAAATCTGGCATATTCTGAAATCCCCTCTCATACTAAGGCTTACTTATGACTCTCACTTAAGGACGGTCAATGTAAATCCAGCCTGTTTCTTGTTCTTTATCTACAGTAGCCCCAAGGGATTCAGCCACAAAGCGCAGCGGCACATATGTCTTGCCGTCCTTGCCTACATAGGCGGATTCCACCAAGGTCACTTCTTTACCAGCAACCGTTGCCTTCTTGGAACCTACAGTCAGGACAATCTCATCACCAGTGATGTCATCAATGACAACGATTTGGTTCGAGCCTTTGGTCCATTTCACTTCAGCATCCAATTCTTCGGATACATAGCGAAGCGGAACAAATGTTGTATTCTTAACGGTGATCGCCCCAGCGTATTCATCATCCGGGAAGAGCACTACACTTTTACTCGTGATCCCCGCTTCATCTTTCAGCAATTGATATGCCAGTGAATTGGAATCGAAATTGCGCAGCATCTGACCAGGCGTAATATTATCCTTCATCAGATCCATAACGCCGCCCGATACATCCACTTCATCGACTGCAACTGTCCCACCGATATTCCACTGTTCACTGTCTCCACTTACGGTTACGGATTTCAGCGGCAGATCTTCGGAAGCAGGCAGCGCCACTTTTAGTTCAAAGTTTTGCTTGCGAACATCCAGCTTGCTGTCCAGATAGAAGTCCAATTTCAGTTTGGTTTCTGTACCAAATACCGTTTTGAATTCAGGGGTCTCATTCAACAGGTTGTTCAGTTCCTGATCATAATTGACCAGCATACTGTCCAGTCCCACTTTGATCATGGCATACAGTGATGCAACAGCTTCATCTTTCGATTCAGGAACGATTGAATTCAGCGTGTCGTCTCCCCCACCTTCTACCTCATTAACGGCTTCAAGTACAGGGTAGAACACATCATACAGATCTCCAATCAGATCTTTCAGTCCTTGCTCATCCTTCGAAATACTCGTCAGGAATGGTTTGACCATGGCAAGCATCTCTTCACCACTAATCTCCATGTGCAGCTTGGAGAGACTAAGCGCTTCGCCATTTACGGATTCCTGCACCGGAGTCACGGAAATGTTCTTCGGATTGGACAGATGCTTCAAGACAAAAGAGAACAGTTTCGGGGAAAGTTCCTCGAGTTGCTTCTCCAGAGCCTTCGTATCTACCATCGGAAGAGCTTCTGCATCCTGGAACGTATCCAAAGATATGTACAGAGGTTTCTGGGCTCCGTCCAGATCAATGACCAATTGGGACTCATTCATGGACAGGTGGAAAGGTAGCTTTGTTCCCTCCATGCTGAATGTGCCTTTCACTGATGCGGTGTTAGCATCTTTCATTTTGGCTTGATCAATATCCAGGGATATGGAATTAATGAGTTCAATCATTTCAAGGTCTTTCTCTGTGGCAAATTCCGTAGCCGGTTCTATGTTTATATTCATGGATTGTCTGGATTCACCGGACTTGATACTCGCGCCATTAGCCATGGCTTTGCCAACATCTACTCCACCCACAGCCTGACATCCTGTAAGAACAACCATTAATAATACGAGTGGCACTGCCATCCATTGGACTAACTTTCGATTCGTGATATGATCTCCTCCTTAGAAAATATGGTTCATTCTCATTATGAAGGTACAGGGAATTATTGTAAATGGATACGCAAAAAATAAACCAAATGGCCGGAACATGTCCGACCTCTGGTCTATCTATATTTCAGCATTCGTAAATTTCGATAATACGTCCTGCTTCATTATGCAACGCTGGGAATTAGTCTTGCTCCTGATCTTCTGCGAGTTTCTTATCAGTTTCTTCATCTTCCGCAGTTACGAGGGTCTCGAATTGATCCGGCTCGTCCTCTTGAATCGCTTTGTTCTCTTCGTTCTGTTCCTGTGTCATATCGCATTCCCTCTCTTCTACCGGATTGTCATGTCACTCAAGGCCTGAGCCTTGTGTCTATCAATAACCCGAATATGCGCAGTTTAAACCTGTCTCAGCGTCGGCCAACCATTTTCCATCATAATTTCAGTGCTCATTTAGAAAACATAAAAGACGATCCCGTTTCCGCTTGCAGCCGTTGCCTGAAACAAGGCCTGAATATCATCCACGGTCTGAACGATCTCCTGAAATGTCTCTTCCGCATCCCAATCTTCCATGACAGGGTAGACGCCTTCAGCGATCATCTGGTCCAGACTATACCGCTGCTTTAATTCTTCCGGTGTGAGCTGCTCCAACGCCATGTAGGCTTCCAGCACCTGCTCATGACTAAGCAAGAACAGATCCATGTCCGAATAGTTTCCCAAGTACTGCTCACCTGCGAGAGGTACCACATAACCGAGGGGTGGTTCCCCCTGTACCAGGTTACCGTTCAGGGTGAACTGCAGCATCTGCCATGCTTTATCGATATCCAGATCAACTGCACAATCATGCACACTAACCTCGCCTGACTTGATGGATTCAATGAGCTCCTTCGTAACCACAAGATATCTGCCGGACATTCCCATACCGTTATCCCTCCTGTGTAATTCGTTCTGTTGTTCCCCATTAACCGTGCTTGATGTAAAAGAATCGGGGTAGTGTGCCATATAGTGAATTAACTCATCAGGAATAACCCAATTGAACACACTAGTCAGTAGAGGATCACGAAAAAAGGATCGAACCGCTTCCTTATTTATGTTCGCTGAATAATCTTCAAACAGGAGTTCTTCTCGCTCCCCTGACCGAGACTGCAAATTTGCCACCTGTGCAATCGAAGACGGTTCAAAGACGAAGTCAATCATACGAATAACAACAGGTTTTTCATACTTTGACGTTGTTACATGTACTTCCATTCGCTGCAGATCATAGATCAAGGAAAATACCGTATCTTCGCGTTTGGCAGAGGCTAATACCTTGAAGAATGCGTCTGGATTATCAAGACATGTCCCGGAATGAGTGTACATGTCAGCAACACATGAAAACCGATCCATTGAATTTTTCTCATAATCATCCCATTGTGACCATACACCCTGCCCTGATTCCAGTTCACGTATTGCATCACTATAGGTGGTATTCGTAATTACTGGCGCCTCCAAAGGCGCGGAATGCACACACATTTGACCCTGCAGAAACTCCACAATTACATAATTTCCGGTACGATCTGCAATCAGATAGTGCAACTGGGAAGTGCTCTGACTTATTCCGATTTTCCCCGCTGCCTCCAATGCTTCATCTACAGTACTGCATGTATCCAAAAGATATTGCATCCACTGAAGCTCGCTTACAACTGGAAGGCCACCCTCAGCTGGATACTGGGTCGACCATAACGTGGTCTGTTCAATCACAAGCCCTGCTTCATTCATTCCTCCATTGGGATTCTCCTTCCCTACCTGAGAAACGGTTAGACTCCCATAGATAGAAGTCCATGATGCGGGAAGAGATGGAGGCATGATCAAGGCAGTTTTGTGCAGACCACGCTGATTTGTGAACAGATATGCTCCATCATAGATCACATCCTGATTTTTGCAGACCCAAAAGTTCTCTTGAAATTTCGCTGCGAATGCTGTGCTCATTATTCCCCCTCCTGATGAGAGAATTGTGCAGATGCACTTGCCATGAACTCAGCTTTACTAAGCCACTCTTCAGATTGTTTGAGCGTTTCCTCATCTCCCAGTTCAATGATCGCTGCAAACCTTGCAATCAAAACCTGCTTGTGTTTTTCATGCATTAACTGTACAAGCTTCAGCCTGTAGGCTTCTTGCTTCTCTTCTTCCCCTTCCCTCTCCAACTTCTGTTCAATAAAAAGGATTTGTATATTCACTGTATTTTCAGGTGTGAGATCACGCAAATAATGTTGTCCATCAATCAGTACCTCATGTTCCACATGAAAATAATCAGCCAGTTGTTGCAATCTATCCTTGGGAATTGGCCGTCGTTTCTTGACCCAGTCATTAAATTGCTGTGGAGTGAGTCCTACCTCCTTGCACACCTGAGTGTACGATAACTGGTGAATATGAGCCAAGTACTGCAATACCGTCATCGAGGGCAATGAAACTTGATTCATGTACAACACTTCCTTCAAAAATTTATTTTATCAACTTGACATATAATATGTCATTATACAGGAGACATATTATATGTCAACAACGCTTAATCACTTATTTCCATCTTCAATAAGACCGGGTAAACGATAGTACAGATTACCAATTGTTGACGGCAACACATATCATCTCAAGGAGGAACCAAACGGATGAAAAAATTTGATTTCAGCCTCAATTTATGAAGAGCTAGATCTGCGCAAACATCCCGAGCTGTACACCGTAGGCCGGGGAGAGCAGGGTGTTCTCATGGTAGAGCCTTACAAAGGCGAGATTTTGCCACACTGGCGGTTCAAAACACCCGAGATTGCGACAGAGTCATCGGAGAAGATCTATGAGCTATTTTTGGAGTATAAGAAAAAGGGAGATTTCGTTGGTATGGATATGGCTCGCAAATTTCTCCAGATGGGCTATACAGAGGCAGACGATATACGAATCACAAAGGAGGACGCAAATATTCGAAGGAGGAGCATCGGGTAAATGATTGACTTATGGAAACATTTGTCTCAGAATCTATCTTGTTACTGTTCATTTTCAACCATTATATTGGAGAAGAGAGGCATCCGGTCATGACCGATTCGTTCATTCAATTAAACTCAGGACAAAATATCAGCATCAATGAATGCGAGCAAATTCAGGTAACCATTCAGTGTACATCAACCCCTTCTCCCTTGGATGTTAGCTGCTTTATGGTGAACGAAGAGGGGAAAGTCCCATCTGACGACTATTTTGTATTTTATAATCAGAAGGCTAATCCGCACCACAGTGTACTTCTGCAACAGGCAGAGGAACTGCAATCCTCTTTTGTACTGGATACGAATCAATTACGGCAGGCTCCTGTAGAAAAATGTGTGTTTACGGCTACTCTGGATGCGGGAGGGACATTCGCCGATGTTCAGACATGTCAGGCAGTTGTACAAGCTGGCTCCCAGCAGATTACCTATGAGATCACGCAGGTCACTGCGGAAACAGCACTTATTTTCATTGAAGTCTATAAGTATCGTGACGGATTCAAAGTTCGTGCAATTGGACGAGGTTTCTTTGGTGGGTTGCAGCCGCTGGCAGAGTCATTTGGTGTTGAGATTGAGAGTAACGACACCTCGGAAGCTGAACAGGTCATTCTCACGGCACGTGCTGAAGTTGCAGCGACCTCTCCTGAAGCCCCGGCACCTGTTGCTGCACCGACCACAAATCATGCACCGTTGAACCTAACCAAGATCGATCTCCTCAAGCGTAAAGTAACCCTGTCTCTGCAAAAGAAAAATATTGAACCTATACAGGCACGTGTTGCCGTCGTATTCGATGCATCAGGCTCCATGTACCATCTGTATCGCAAAGGCATCGTGCAAGAAGCCTTCGAGCGTATACTGGCGATTGCATCAGCATTTGATGATAACGGAGAGTTGGACGTCTGGTTCTTTGCCAAAGACTTCTTGCGTGCCCCTAGCGTCACCGCCAGGGACTTCGAGAATTATATTGAACGCACATACACGCTGGGAAGCAAAGGCGGCACCAACAATGAACCTCCTGTGATGCAAGATGTCATTCGCAAATACACGATCGAAGAACCCAATGTGAAGATCCCAACGTATATTATCTTTTTTAGCGATGGTGGGGTCAGTCAAAAAGGGAAAATCATGCGGCTTATAACCGAAAGTTCAACCAAAAATCTGTTCTGGCAATTCGTTGGCCTGGGACAAGCCAATTACGGTATTTTGGAGAATCTCGATGACATGACTGGACGTTTCATCGATAATGCTGACTTTTTTGCACTGGACGACATCTCCAAGATCAGTGATGAAAAATTGTATGATCGTCTACTTACTGAATTTCCAGACTGGATGAAGGAAGCTCGGGCCAAAGGCATTTTGGCCTAAAGCCCTCATCCCATATAAGTTATTCAGGCTTGCACTTTCTCTGCTTTACCACCCTTGGAACGTGGCCTTAGCATACTTCCTACGATTCGCAACATGGACTTGCGTGGCATGAGGCGGGAGAGCTGCGCTGTCCAATAGTTTTGGGCCCCAGGCACAGCATAAGGTTTGCCTGACTCCAGCGCCCTCATGGCCACGGCCACGACATGCTCAGGTGTATCACGTTTGCCCACGGAGGCTTCTTCAGCGCCCACTACATCAAAGAACGAAGTCTCGGTTGAACCCGGACATAGAGCCAAGAACTGAACGCCACGCTTCCTGTTTTCTTCATATAACGCCTCTGTAAAAGAAAGTACATATGCCTTCGTTGCTCCATACACAGCCATATACGGATCAGGTTGAAAGGCGGCAGTCGAAGACACATTAATGACAGCACCATGCTTCTTCTGCAACATGCCTGGCAGGAAAAGATGTGTCATATTGGTCACGGCCAACACGTTCAACATAATCTCATCCTGCTGCCTGGAACCATCCACTTGTTCAAATAACCCATGAGTAGCAAAGCCAGCATTGTTAATCAATATATCGATCTGTATGCCCCGATTCTGGCACTCCTCATATACGTTCCGTGGTGCCTCTGCCTCGGAGAGATCCGATACGATTACCTCAGCCCTCACTTGATATGTACGCTCTATTCGTTCTGCCAATTGATTCAGTTTGGACTCCGTTCTGGCCACAAGCACGATATTTTTACCCTTGGAAGCCATTTCGAGTGCAAAAATCTCCCCGATACCTGAAGAAGCACCTGTAATAAGTACCCATTGATGTTGATCCTTTTTCATTTTTCATCCATCCTCTAATTATAATCGGAATTCACGTTTTCACCAAGAAACGTTGTTTCTGTATAAAACCATCGTAACCACAATCCACGATCCTGTCAAATCATAATTGTTAAATTTGAATTTAGAACATGGTGCTTCTTTTCTAAATTCGGTTTAAATTGACGTTAGCCCGCGTAAAACAGTAGAATGACCTTAAGAAACGGAAACGTAGTTTCTGTTGAACAACAATACGGTTACGAGGATGAAATCAATGAAGGATCATAATTCAGGTTCCACGGAATCTGCACATACCGTAACGACCTTTCAGCAAGCCAGACTCCAGCACTCGGATAATCTGCGGCAAAATATTGTGCATGCTGCTGCTGCTTTACTGCAAGAGCATGGACCAGAGGCCGTCACGGTACGCCGTGTAGCTGAACGCATGGAGTGCTCCACCAAGATCATATATAACCTGTTCGGCAAAAAAGAAGGGTTAGCCAAACATCTATATTTAGAGGGATGTTCCCTCATGGCCCAGTATTTTGAAGCTATACCCCGACAAGCGTCGTTCGAACAATATTTCCGTGATCTGGCCTACGTCTACTGGGACTTCGGCATTTCACAATCCAGCTTCTATCAGCTGATGTTTGGAGGTTCTTTTTCCGAATTCAAACCGGATGGAGAGACATTGCAGGGAACAGCGACTGCATTGAAGCAAGTATCTGCCCTGGTGGAGATAGCCATTGAACAGGGAATGATTCAGGTACAAGATCCCCTGCTTGCGGTACGAATGATCTGGGCACCCTTACACGGTGTTATTCATCTGTACCTGGGAGGCCATATTGAGAGCGAAGAAGCTGCCAGAACCCTCTATGATCATACGGTATCGATGGTCATACACTCCCTTTTGAGTACATCTGCAAATGAATAAGCATGAAATCTGTACACTTTAAAAGCTTTTAGAAGTTAAACGGAAAAGGAGCAGATCCATTGGCATAATGCGCCTAGGACATGCTCCTTTTCTTTGTTTACTCTATAACCATATCGACTCACAGCCGATTAAAGTTTCTCTTGGTTCTCGGCTTCCCAACGTGCAATTTCCTTGCGTACGATTGGAGCGACCTCTTTACCAAGCAGCTCAATTGCTCTCATCACCTCGTTGTGCGGCATGGTGCCGAGGGGGGTGTGTAACATGAAGCGGGTAATACCGACTTCTTTGCGCAGGTAAATAATTTTCTGAGCTACCGTCTCCACATCACCCACGTACAAAGCACCTTCAAGGCTGCGCGCCGCATCAAATGTCGCACGGCTATAGTGTCCCCAGCCACGTTCACGGCCGAGTATGTTCATAACCGCTTGAGCTGGCGGGAAGAATTTCTCCACGGCTTCGTCTGTTGTATCGGCAATGAAGCCGTGAGAGTGAGAAGCAACGGTCAGCTTGGAAGCATCATGTCCCGCATGTGCAGCTGCTTTCTTGTACAGTTCCACCAATGGTGCGAATTGTACCGGACGGCCACCGATAATGGCAAGTACCAGTGGCAAACCGAGCAATCCTGCACGAACAACGGACTCCTGATTACCGCCACTACCAATCCATACCGGAAGTTTTTCCTGTACCGGGCGTGGATAGATGCCCAGATTGTTAAAGGAAGGGCGATGTTTGCCTTCCCAGGTTACTTTTTCGGAATCACGCAGTTTGAGCAGCAAATCCAGTTTCTCGTCGAATAGTTCATCATAATCGTTCAGGTCATAGCCAAATAGTGGAAACGATTCGATAAATGATCCCCGCCCTGCCATAATCTCTGCACGCCCATTCGAAATGCCGTCCAGTGTCGCAAAATCTTGAAATACCCGTACCGGATCCTGCGATGACAGCACCGTTACAGCGCTCGTAAGGCGAATATTCTTGGTCTGTGAAGCTGCGGCCGCCAGAATGACAGCTGGTGATGAAGCGGCGTAGTCAGCACGATGATGTTCCCCCACGCCGTATACATCCAGACCCACCTGATCTGCCAAAACAATCTCTTCAACGACATCGCGAATGCGCTGCGCATGACTGATAAGCTCTCCCGTTTTTACATCCGGATTCGTCTCCACAAATGTACTAATTCCGATTTCCATTGTCTGTTCCTCCCTGGTATGAAGCGATCCGTTGTCCATCTAACCTATTGTAAGTAGATCACCTTTTGTTATGTATCTTAATATTGAACTATTTTAATGAAAAACACAAGTACCCTCTGTTTCCAGAGGGCTCTTTTATGATTATTTCTTTCTCCCAATGTACAGCAGGTGCGACGAGATTCCCAATATGGAAGGATCTTTGGCCGCCTCAATCATATATTGCATGAGTTCATCATACTCGGCACGTTCTTGCCAGTATTGCTGTTGATCGTCCGTGAGCATCGCTCTAAGGCTCGATGAACCAATCAAATCGACAGTTTCGAAGTTGTGCTGTTCCATGAAGGGCGTAACGTCCTGAATATTGAAATAGTATGCTCCCGTAAATCGTCCTTGATCCTGATGATCGAATATACCCTTTTCCACAAAAGAACGGATTGCACCCATATGGTCATTTGGCTTCCAATGCTGTGGAGATTGTAACGAATTGATACTCATGCGCATCCGGCTCTGCATCGCTATATACACCATGCCCCCCGGCTTGGTCACACGATACAACTCCTGCACAGCAGCCACACGCTCCTCATCTGTCTGCAGGTGATACAAAGGCCCCAGCATGAGGGACGCATCATACGTCTCATCGGCAATACCGGAGAGCGAAGTCGCATCGAGAACATGGAATCCATTGAATTGCTGCATTAAACCGAACTCCTGAGCCTTTTGCCGTGCAGTATCCACGGAGGATGGTGTCAGATCGGATAAAGTGACTTGGTACCCCATCTTTGCCAGCTCCATGGCATATTTCCCCGGCCCAGCGCCATTATCCAAAATATGACCGTTGGCAGGAAGATACGCTCTGATGTAATGCATGTTAATGATGAATTCAATCGGTTCCCGCTCCAGTCTCCCCCACTCATCAAACCCGGAATAATATTCAATAATATGATCTCTCTTCATCGCTTTGGCACCTGCCTTTTCTTATATGTAGACCACCCAAGCATGTTAAAAAATTAAATTCCAACCAGTATATATCTACTAAATATTTCCTGTCAAACAAAAAACGTTCAATTCCCTTGGATACGGAACTGAACGTTTCTCAATCTTATCTTATATCTTTTTCACAAATTCGGATTTCAGCTTCATCGCACCCAAACTGTCAATCTTGCAATCAATATCATGATCCCCATCAATCAGGCGGATATTCTTCACTTTCGTACCCTGTTTGACCACAAGTGAGCTACCTTTTACCTTCAGATCTTTAATGACCGTAACGGTATCACCATCACTTAGCACATTTCCGTTTGCATCACGGATTACCTTCGTATCCTCTGCGTTCTCATTGTCTGCTTCCATAGACCATTCATACGCACACTCCGGGCAAACCAGCAGGTTACCATCCTCGTACGTGTACTCAGAATTACATTTCGGGCAGTTAGGCAAATTAGACATATGTATTAAACTCTCCATTCTACGATTGGCTTTCCCGCAAGTATACGGGAATTCGGCGGTATGTTCCATACGCTTGCTCACTGCATGAATGGATTTAAACCAAATTTAAGGTTTATGCCTCCCTGACTTTAAGGGTAACTACTTATGATGTAACTATTAGATACACACTACAAATACATGAATTTAGATGAAATTTACTATATTTTTTGATATCAAAGGAGTGCCTACTCATGTCTTCATATGTTTTTCCGGTGCAAGCGGCATTTGCTATATTTGTCGTCGCGGCCATGTTTTTGCTGGTGCCGTGGTTGATCTATGGTTATCGTAAAGACGGCTTCTTTAGCTGGTCGCGGTTTGGCGTCAGCTTTTCCTTTATCTTTTATATTCTGGCTGCCTATTGCCTCGTCATTCTTCCGTTTCCAACTACGCGAGATACCTGTTCACAGCAAGCTGCTGACACGATCTATTACAATCTGATTCCATTCACTTTTGTCAAAGACATCATGAAGGAAACACCCGTTGTATGGTCTCAGCCTTCCAGCTATCTCAGCATGATTCAGGGCAGAGCCTTTCTGCAAGTTCTATTTAACGTCCTGCTTCTCATGCCGCTGGGTGTATATATCCGTTATTTTTTTCAAAAGAGATCGTTCTGGAAATATGCTCTACTGGGTGGATTTGGGCTTTCCTTATTCTTCGAGATCACTCAAATTACTGGATTCTACGGATATTACAACTGTCCCTATCGCTTGTTTGATGTAGATGATCTGTTATTGAACACTTCAGGAACAGTGCTTGGATTTGTCACAGCTCCCATTCTACTCGCTTTGTTTCCATCCCAAGCAAGTATCCAGGCGAAAAGTGAGCAGATCGTGGAGCAAAATCGCGTGTATCCCGTACCACAACTGCTTGCATTGCTTATCGACGGTGCGGTAGTCGTGCTGATTACCAATGTGTTGTCCATCTTCACCCCGTCCGATGTCATTCAAGAAGCACTGAATACATCCATCGCGATGGTCATCGTACTGTTCTTCATTCCATGGGTACGGAGCGGAACAACACCAGGCTCAGCTATTCTGCGCTTCCGATATGTGAATCGCCAGAGCGGCTCACCGACCATCGAATCGTTATTTAAAAGACTGCTCGCACTTTACACGCCTTGGTTCGTGGTTACAATCATCCGCTGGGTCAATGATTATGCCTTCACCAGTAATCAGGATGTTATGCTCCAGCCTTATCAAATATTGCTTTCCCTTGGAACATTCGGTGTCTATATGTTGGTCTATGCCGTGCTCTTCATTCATGTCTTCATTGTGCTGTTCTCCCGTGGAAAACGTTCCTTCTACTTCGATGAGGTATCCCGCACGCGGGCCTCTCGTAAATAGTTAACATGTCTGCTAAGCGCTAAGCTTCCGTAAACTAGCATCAGAAAAAGGCGACTTCCACTTATACATAATGGAGTCGCCTTCTTTTTGAACTACAGACCCAATAGCTCTCGCTTGGATGCTTCAGGATCATGCACAACTTCAATCTCATGGTTGAAGATCAGTGTCGCACGATCCTGCTCATATTCAGGCCAGTTCACACCTGCAACCTCAGGTTTTCCATTTTTGGCAAAGGAAATCCATGCATCCTGTACCTTTAGAGCAAGTGCCGACGCAGCTTCGTCGGGCTCCGCATTCATGAATTTAAGGACATGCAGTGTATTGAACACAAAGAACATTTCGATGCTGTGAATTGCTCTTTTCAACAGGGGATGTTCCGGCATGACCCAATCAAATCGATACATCCACACCGGGGCATACTTCTGCTGTGCCGCAGCATATTGCAGCGATGACCGCCAGAAGAACATATCGGTCATGACTTGAGCTTGTCCATCAGCCGTTTTCGGATAACTGTCCGCGATAGATACCCGGTTCTGTAGATCTGGCGTCATAAAGTCTACGCCCTGAACCATATCGATTTCTTTTGAATACGGTACATGCGGCTGGATGAACAGTGCACCCTCGTGCAACGTCGTACCAATCAGCACCGGGATGTCCTGTGCTGATCCTTCGCTCACCGCCTGCAGTGGGATCTGTGGAAGTATCTCCCCATCCAATACAGGTTGGAATAATAATCCTATGCCTACTCCGCTCTGCTGTTTGACCGTTTCACCAGCTGCAATAATCTGCTCTACAGGGATTGTACGTAGCTTCTGCAGATTATCCCGGTCCACGCCAAGAATCTTCAGCACCCCTTCCCGCATAGCTGAAGCTTGCTCTGCCGGCATGAATTGTGAAGCACCGCTCTCCATAATGGCACGATGGAAGAGTCCTTTGGCCGCTGGCATCGCCATCAGCGCCGCAATACTCATGCTGCCTGCTGATTCACCGAACACCGTAACCTGGTCCGGGTTACCACCAAAAGCAGAGATATTGTCCTTCACCCATTGTAACGCCGCAACCTGATCCAGCAGGCCTGCATTGGATACAAATGAATCACCCAATGGGGCCATGTGAAGGAAACCCAAAGGTCCTAGTCGGTAGTTGATTGTCACAACGATGACCTCACCCCGAACCGCTAACTGCGTACCATCATATATAGGCTGGCTACCTGAACCTGATACGAAGGAGCCGCCGTGAATCCATACCATGACCGGCAGTGGTTCCGCGCTTTTTTCCTTAGGCGCCCAGATGTTCAGATATAGACTATCTTCTGACTCATTCGGAAGTTCTGTCAGGCCCTCTGGTTGATGATTTCGAGGTTGTATATTCTCAGGTCCAAATTGAGTGGCCTGTCTGATTCCATCCCATGACTCGGGTTGTGCCGGAGCTTGGAAACGTAATTCACCTACTGGGGGTTTCGCATAGGGAATGCCCTTCCATACGCTTGCACCATGCAAAAGCTCGCCTTGAACTGTACCGTACTTCGTTGCAACTTGAAGTTCTCTCATATGCCGCCTCTACTTCCTCTCCATGAATAGGTTAGACTAACGATTAATAAGTTAATGTGTACTTATTTGAGTATAGTTTGTACGAACACCCATTTACAACTTTACCCAGACTTATGTAATCCTACTACGTTTCACGTGGAACTTTTATGTAATTATTATGGAGTTTAACTTGTCCCTAGCCAGCGAATCTTTGCACCTAAAAAATTACTGATTAGTAGGTAATTTGACTTAAAGAAAATTTTACCATACAGTTGTAGTTTATTAACTAATGATTAAGGATGAGTAATATGAATTTAATTAAAAATCCCCAACCGGTAATTCCAAAGAATTGGAGCTCAAAATCTTCTTTCTCTCGAAAACAATGGCTAGATTGGCAAGCAGACTATAAAGCCAATCTAGCTACAGAACTTAAAATGCAAAGCTCTCATAGTGAATTGAAAGAGAGACTACACTTAAACAGAAAAATAGTAGACCTTTTTAAATTTATAGTAGATATGTTAGAGGGACAACTTTTTTATTCACATCTGTTTTTTCTGGCGGATTCAGAAGGAGTTATACTGGATATTATCGGAGAAGAATCTCTCCATAATGGACTTAGACCATTAGTGGTTAAGTTAGGAAGTTCAATGGCAATGGAATCAGGAGGGGTTAATGCAATTTCTATTGCTTTAGAAACTGGAGAGAATATATTCCTTAAAGGTGACGAACATCAACTGGTTCCCTTCAAAGAATGGCTATGTCTCTGCTGCCCAATTAAAGTTCATGGGAAAACTATAGCCTTTCTGAACTTCTCTCGTTCAATGCCATTTGTTTACGATAGTATATTTGCTCTAGTTTACTCCATTGTCTCTTATATTGAATTCGAATTAGAAAAGGATTTGAATGATCAGAATCGAATACAAGCATTATTTACTACATACAGTTTTACCAATAGAGAATGTGAAGTTGCTACGTTGTGGCTGCAGAATAAAGGAGCACTATATATAAGCGAGAAATTGGGGATTACTGAGGGGACAGTTAGAAATTTTGTGAAGAAAATCTATACGAAATGTAGTGTTAATGATCGTGGAGGCTTTATACAAAAGTTCTATCAAGCTTAAGTAGTTATTGGAAAAGGCTTTTTTTTAAACAGAAAATTTCGGAATATATTTTGATTGAATGAAAATCATAATTCAAAAACCTGCTTCTGGATATCAGTTAAGCAGGTTTCTTTTTTATCCCTTCTTTGGGAAACAGCAACTCCCTATTACGGGAGAACACTTTACAATTCTCTTGTATTAATAAGGAGCACTTGTTCCTAGCTAAACAATAAACTTGGTTCACAAAGATCCTGACTTACGATCTACTGATTATTTTCTGGATTTTCTGAGCTTTATAAACTCTACAAGAATAAATGAAATTATAAACAAGAATGCAATCAAAGAAAAAACAGCCAACTCTTTTTCTTTTAGATAAACATATATAAGATTAATAAGAGGAATTAACAATATAAGAACTCCGTAGTTACTTCTTTTTTTCATTTTTTCCTCCATAGTGTTTTGTTCTTGTGAACTCACAATAGTAAAACTAGTGCATTCAAATTATATGAAGTCATGCCTGTTGAATATCCTAATTATTAAATTCATGTTAGTGAAAACCGACCTTAAACAATGATACTGTTGTATCATTCTCCATTTGACGGGCAATTGTTCCGTAAGAAACAACAGGTCATAGCCCGTCAAGTAGACTATAAAGAAAGAGAATTTTTAATAAGCTGCAACATTTTCCCCAGAATTCAATCGGGAGTGTTGCCATAGCAGTTCCCACGTTGCGAATGGAGCAAGGATGTTAGCCCACACTTCAGCTTCTTCAACGTATCCGTCAAGAGTTGTAATTCATTTCGCTAGGCAAAGTTCCCAGGCTATAATTTCGTTGCTATACGGATCCATCACACGTACATTTCACTAACATAATAAAAGCCCCTACGGTCTCCAGTGTTTGAGTTCATTGTAACATGCACTCTTTTTTCACTATCTACCATAAGGGGATAATACCACGTACAGTAACACCATCATCCTTTTTTCTTCTTCCATATGCCAAACGATACAGATAACATAAACACAACAGCTACTATACTGATAATAATCATGGAATTATTAGTAAAGGGATCATCTGAATTTAGAAATTGAGGGAATAAGCGATTCAATAATATAAGACTAAATACAAAGAACTGAAATATAAAGTAAGGTACGTACATTTGATTACCATTCTTATTGTAAAAATATACAAGCAATAAAAAAATTATAAAATTATAAATAGATGTTGGACTCGTTTCAAAATTCAACAATACAACAACGAGGCCTATCAGAAAGTCAACCAAAATCATATATTTAATAAACTTTTTGTTCATAAACAAGCCATCTCCTTATAAACAATCCCAATTTGTCAAACAGTTCATAAACAAAATGAAAATATAGCTAGGAACTCATTGTTAATGAGATCCTAGCTACTGTCTTTAGAACGATGAGCCTACTTTGTATCCTGCCCAAGCGGCACCACTAGCACCTGCAAAACCAATAACTAATGCTGGCACTGACACTGGTGCCGAAGCTACAGCAAGCAGGGTGCCACCTAAAATTGCGGCGCCTTCCAATGCCTGCCCCCAATTGACTCCACCTTCGATGGACAGAGTCTCTCCGAAAGTCAACTCGCTAAAATTTGAAGAAAGAACCATTTCCATTTAAATTTCTCCTATACTTTATTTATTTATTATAATTTCTATGTATTTTAATTTCCTAGGTTAATTTAAACACACAGAAAATTACAATCACAAGGATGAAGGATTAATTCCAACATAAATATCCAACTCATTTTTATCTTTTCCATGGAGGTAAGTCACATTGTAGAAGTAAGTGATTTGCTGTAAACCTGTATCCTCAATATAGTTGGATAAATCAGCACAGGCTTTTTTAATACTCTCAATATCCGGCTGACTTACCGTAAATTTTAAAGCATTTGTAAGATGAAAGAGTGGCTTATATTTATAAATCGATGTTTGCTCAGCAAACGCTCGATCTATTGGCACTAAATACTCTATGTCTAGGAATATCTCCTTATCAACAACTCTTTGATTGAAGGTCACGCTAATTAATGGCCCACGAGCCTGATATCCATTGGTCTCTAACATTTTGAGAAATCTCTCTAATTGAGAGTTAATATTTCCTTCGAGAAGTTCACTTCTAAAACAAGCTAAATGCTCGTATTTAATGTCTTGGCTTGACTGAATTTCACTAAACACGCACCATCGATCCTTTCAATAAAAAATGTGAGCATCGGAAAATCTAAGTCTCCGCATTCTTTCACTTGTCTTATATACAAATCATAAATCTGTAATATATATATTGCATATATCTAATATTGGATATAGGATTCTGACCCCGATTAGTGTAACTTATTGGAATTAATATATAACTTATAATTCATAATGAAACTAAGTTTTATAGATTAAGGCTAGGCTTTTTAGCTATTTTCGGAGGTTCCGCAGCATGTCACTACTTAAAAGATACGCTTCCCAGAAACAGTACGACTTAAAGGATTGTGGTGCAGCTTGCCTAGCTACAATCTCAAAACATTACGGACTAAAGATTCCTTTAGCCCGAATCCGAGAAATCGCTGGCACTGACAAACAAGGAACCAATGCACTAGGTATCATAAAAGCAGCAGAAGAAATGGGCTTCTCCGCAAAAGGAGTCAAAGGAAACCCTGAAGCGTTCTTCAGTGACTTCCCACTCCCTTGTATTGCCCATGTAGTTATCGACCAAAAGCTTCTTCATTATGTAGTCATACATAAAATTACAAAGAAAAAAGTAATACTAGCTGACCCAGCAAAAGGAATTGTAAAGTATAGCCCTGAAGAATTTTTCAAAATTTGGACAGGTGTTCTTATTTTTATGGTTCCGACCGCACAATTCCAGAAAAAAGATGAGACACAAGGTGCTTTATCACGTTTCTTCACCCTACTGCTCCCACAGAAACGCATGTTGCTGGGGATTTTTTTTGCGTCATTGCTATATACGGCTTTGGGAATACTGGGCGCATTTTACTTTAAGTTTTTACTTGATTCGATCGTCCCTTATAGGTTAGAACAGACCTTACAATGGATTTCAATTGGTGTTATTATTCTGACCCTATTGCAGACATTATTAAATGCTTTTAGAAGTCACTTATTATTGTATTTAAGCCAAAAGCTCGATATTTCATTAATACTTGGATATTACTACCATGTCCTGAGATTGCCTCTCTCTTTTTTCGAGACCCGTAAAACAGGTGAAATCATCTCACGACTTCTGGACGCTTCCAAGGTTAGAGATGCAATATCCAGTGCCGCTCTAACTATTATGATTGATTCTCTGATGGTTATTGCAGGCGGGATCATCTTATATACTCAGAACTCCTTCCTCTTTGGTATAACGGCAATTATGATACCACTATACGCACTAATTGTCTGGGGATTCCATCGCACATTTGAGAGACAAAATCGTGAGCAGATGGAACAGAACGCAGAGCTTACTTCATATATTGTGGAATCGGTCAATGGCATTGAGACCCTTAAAGCTTATCAGGCTGAAAGAGAAGCCAATCTGGAAACTGAAAAGAAATTCATTAAATTACTACGTACTCTTTTCAAGTTCGGTTACTCCAACAATCTTCAGGCTACTTTAAAAGGAACTCTTCAAGGCGTCGGCGGGATTGTTATCCTTTGGATTGGCGCTAACGAGGTATTAAAAGGAAATTTAACCATGGGGCAACTGATTACGTTCAATGCTTTGCTTGCATACTTTATAAATCCTATTTTAAACCTGATCAACCTACAGTCTTCACTACAAACGGCTGTTGTCGCTGCAGATCGGCTAACTGAAATTATGGATCTTGAACCTGAGAAAAAGGAATCCGATGAACGCAATATTAAACCAACATCATTAAAGGGATCTATTGACTTCAAAGATGTGCATTTCCGATATGGAACGAGACAATCCATTCTGAATGGTGTAGATCTACATGTTGAAAGAGGAGAAAAGGTTGCATTGGTAGGTGAGAGCGGTTCTGGTAAGACAACCTTGGTCAAACTGTTACTTCGTTTCTACGAGGCGGAAAAGGGAGAACTATTGATTTCTGAAAATAATATAAAAGACATATCTATCGATTCGCTTCGACAGAAAATAAGTTACATCCCACAACAAACGTTTTTCTTCAGCGGTACGATTAGGGATAACCTTGCTATGGGAGCTACATCGGAGATTGAAATGGATGAAATCATTGAGGCAACTAAGCAAGCAAGTGCTCATGATTTTATTAATCAATTGCCTATGCGTTATCAGACAAATCTGGAGGAGAATGCATCCAATTTGTCAGGAGGACAGCGTCAGCGACTGGCTTTGGCGCGTGCGTTACTTACCAAGCCTGACATTCTGATTCTGGATGAGGCAACTAGTAATCTGGATACTACAACAGAAAAAGCCGTATCGGATACGATACATAGCCTAGATGATATGACGATGATCATTATTGCTCATCGATTGAGTACGGTTATGCGTTGTGATCGTATCTTTGTCATGGACAAAGGTACTGTAGTAGAGTCCGGAACACATGATCAACTGCTTCAACAGCGAGGGAGATATTATGAGCTCTGGAAAGATCAGTTACCTGGAGTAGATACGGAAACTACACAAGAAGATAGTACTACTCTGCCTAAGCTGGAACACACGGGGGCGATGGTATGAGTCTTAAACTTCTGAATCCTGAAGAGTTGAAGGACAGCAGAGAAATGCTGGAAAAGAAATCACCTGCATTTATTAGCTGGTTTCTTATATTACTTACGTTAATATTAGTCATTGCGTTTATCTGGAGCTGGAAAGCTCAGATTGATGTCGTTGTTAAAGCTCCCGGAGTAGTCAAACCTAATGAGAAGATATCCAAAATTGTTAACAAGGCTACAGGAAGTGTTTCAAAAATATATGTACAACAGGGACAACGAGTTCAGGCCGGTGATAAGCTATTTTCTATTCAGACAGGGACTCTTAAAAGTGACAAAACTCGTTTGCAAAATGATTACAAAGAAGCAGAACAGAGATTGGTTGGACTTGAACAACTCTCTACAGCACTTTCGTCAGGTAATGAGAATATAAAGTCCAACAAAAAAACAGCAGGTGCTATATTAAGTCATGATAATCCAGTACAGAACAAGCTAGAATTGGATATTTCTAAGGTGACTGCTGATCAGGTTGAGACAGATAAAAGCATTGCAAGTAAACGTCTCCTACTCAAAAGTCTTAACTATGGGAGAAATTATCTACCCACTGGTTCCGTTGAATATGAACGATATGAGAACTATAGCCTAAAGGTATCTCAGAATTCATTGAATGAAACGCAAATTCAGGAAGATTATAAACGAGCTATCTTTGACGGTGACGAAATGACCGCTACTGCGGCCAAAGAAAAACTGAAAACGATAAAGCTACAGATGGAGACTAATCAAAGTGAATTGCGATATGCGATTCAGACAGAACTAGAAGATGCACTGGTGCAAAAACAAACGCTAAAAAAACAAGAATCTGACTTATACGTTCAGTTGCAAGGAAGCATTGATGAGTTAAGAACACAGACAAAGGAACTCCATAGCCAAATTAATACGATTCGTTCTAATCTGGATAATTATACGGCAACAGCACCTATCTCAGGCGTTATTAATACCATAAATGAAGTAGGTGAAGGACAGCTTATCCAGGAAGGGTTACAAGTCATGGATGTCGTTCCCGTAAATAATACGATCTATTCCATTCAAATTGCTATGAGTCACCAAGATATTGGGCGTATACATGAAGGAGATCCTGTACGCTTTCATTTTGCCGCCTTCCCCCGGGAAGAGTACGGTTCTGTACTCGGTAAAATAACGTCCATTAGTAGCGATGCTTTAGTAAACCCTCAAGATGGATCTACTTATTACGTGGTGGAAGCTACGCTCGAATCAATACAACTAAAAGATGCCCTTGGTCAAAAGGAGCAGATCAAATCAGGTATGCAAACGGAAGCTCACATTATAACGGAGCAAAAATCAGCACTGCAATGGCTCTTAGAAAAAATGGATTTTTGGACTAAATAACTTTAATAAAAGAGCCGCCCTTTTGAGCGACTCATCGGGACTATCGAGAACATCTCGATAGTCTTATTAATTTCTTCAATTATTATATCTGTGTTTAAATTCCCGATACCCGATAATGCACCGTAAACTCAGCACCCTCGATCCATTCACCCGTAACAAAGTTCCGTCCCTTCACAACGACTCGATCCTTATAAATCTCCACATGAAGTCCTTCACTGCCCTCCAGATGCTCGTCCTTATCTGTCCAGAGATATCCTACAGACGACGCATTGAACATGGTTGGCATGTGGCCTGCACCATCGTACATCGTATGCTGCGCCTCTAACTGCCAATGGGTGTGACCCGAGAAGAGAATCGCTTGCGGGTATTTAGCCAGAACAGCCTTGAGTTCCACATCCTGATTCACCCCATACCATCCCTGTTCCTTCAACGATCCAGCTACCGTATCCATAAGCGGCTGGTGCAAGAACAGGAAGATGGGATGATCCGGCGTTGCACGTTCAGACAATTTCGCATCCAGCCACTCCAACTGTTCAGCCGACATATCACAATCCTTCGGATGAGGTTGCTCGGTTCCGAGAAAGATGTAATGGTACCCGTCGATCCAGTGATCGTGGTAGGAGCCCTTCATGCCGGTTGTCGTTTCAAAATAACTTAATCGACGTTGCCATAGCCCGGCGACTGTAATGGATTCAGCTTGGTCGTATATATCCTGACCCTCCTGCTCCGAAGGTGCAGCAGACAAAGTATACGTTCCACCTGATAACTGCTCAATAAGTGCAGCTGATTCAGCAGCGGTTTGTTTTTTGACCAGCTCCATATCTGCCTCTTGCTCCAATAACTCAGCTACTTCATCCTCTTTCATCTCAAGCAGAACAATCGGCGGATCTTGCCATACCACGGCTCCGATATCATGATTACCTACCGTGTACCGGATATCCGGCAAGTTCTCCGCATATTGCTTCCATATGCGTTGCAACTCACGGTACTCGCTCGGCAGACCCCGATCCGTCACATCACCTACATGCATAATCCCACTGCTCCCCTGACTAAACGTAGCCATATCAGCGAGCGCTTGCTCCAAATGTCGGTTATGAATGTGGTCTGCATCGTCCCGTACATGTGTGTCCGTAATCACCTGGAAGGTGGCAAGGGGTTGCTTAGCTAGATGTTCATTTCCCATCAAGAATCACTCCATTTCAGTCCAATAATGCCAATCAGAATAAAACCGATCCATACCATGGACGTGAGCCGCAGACGTTCACCAAAATAGTAATGCCCCACGACGCCAATAAGCGTAATGCCCACGCCAGACCAGATCGCATAAGCCACAGCCAGCGGCATATACTTCACTGCAAAGTTGAGAAAGGTAAAGCTTGCGCCATAACAGACAAACATCAACACCGAAGGCCATAACCGCGAGAATCCATCCGATACTTTCAGCAAAATGGTAGCGCTAAGCTCCAGCCCGATGGCCAATGCCAGTAGTACCCAGCCCAAGTAAGCATGACTGTTCGTCATCGGCCGAGCCCACCATTCAGTAATTCATGGAACGATTGAATCGTTCTGTCCGCCAAGCGGATTCTTCCTGGTTCTCCAATGCCAATCCTGTGCCCCGCACCAGCGGTTCGTGCCATCTCCATGTCTCCGTCCGTATCTCCAATGACCACAGTATGCTGCACAGATACACCCAACCGTTCACAGGCAAGCAGTAGCATATCGGGAAAAGGTTTGCCCCGCTCCACCAGATCCGTACCAATCACCACGTCAAAAAAGGAATCCAGCTCCATCCACTGCAAATGTTTAACCGCACTTGGTGTATCATCTGCCGTCACTACGCCCATAACGACACCTTCGCTACGGCACTGTTCAAGGAATTCACGAACGCCCGGTAACGGACGTGCCGGACGATGCTTCTCCATCTCTTCCTCCGCTCGCACCAAGCATCCCCGAACCACAATCTTGGCTTCCGCCCAGCTGAGACCCGCACGATATCCATGCCACGTCAGTACGGCATACACTTCATCCATCGTGCCCATGGCAAGTGGACCCCGCACGTCATACCCATTCATCCGCCCCTGTTCATCGTGGAATGTACCCCAGATCTGCGGAAGTTCATCTGTGTTGATACGCAGTCCTCGGATTGCCAACTGATCTCTGAAGTCGTTCAACACACAATCGGTCCAGAATCCCCACATGCCTGTAAAATCAAGCAATGTCCCGTCCTTATCGAACAAAACGGCTTCAATCGGATTCGGTAATCCGTCCACATACGTCTCATCTTGCATTGGTTAAACTCCTTGTCTGCGATCTTGTATGAACGGAAAGGACGGTACAGCATGTACCGCCCTTTTCGCGTGAGTCAATTGCCTGTATACGTTTCTTATTTCGTTACACGATCCAGTTCTTTCTGCGCTTTCTCTTTCGCTTCCTTCAGCGCTTGTTCAGCTGGCATATTATTGATCTGCACCTGATCAGCTGCATCCTTCAATGCATCATTGATTTTGCCACCCGTTGGATCCTGGAATGGAGCCGAAGCGTGAGCTGCTTGTTGCAGTGGTACAGTAATCTGTGGATTTTCCTCACTGAATTTCATGAACTCTGGATCTTGTTGAGCCGATTGACGCACTGCGATATATCCGGTGTTCATGGACCATGAAGCTGTGTTCGAAGTCTCAGAGAAATACGTAAGCCATTGGTAAGCTGCCTGTTGTTGTTCAGGACTTGCAGCTGCCGGAATACCTGCCGAAATGGCACTTGCTACCGGTTTTCCTTCACCAACGCCTTCCCAGCCTGGTTGTTGCATCGCAGCGACTACGCTAAAGTCCAAGTCGCCTTGGTCACCACTAGATCCGGTGTAACCTGCTGCTTTATTCTTCATCACATCATCGATCGTTTTGTACCAGTACTCCCAGCCCTGACCTCCATAGTGAATGCCCATAATCTTGTCTTCGTTGATCCATTTACGGAACAATTCCCATGTCTCGATCCATTCCGGGGAGTCAATTATGACGGTTTTGCCATCGTCACTAAGAATCTGTCCGCCCTTACCCAGCACGGCATCAATCATATTGTCTCTACCCCACATCGGTTCCCAGCCGTAGAAGGTGGTCTTGCCATTCTCTTGCTTGCTCATCTTCGCAGCTGCCTCAGCCAGCTTCTCCCATGTCGTCAGACTTGCTGGATCGATTCCGTTCTCCTTGAAGGTATCCATGCGGTAATACATGATCTGAGTCGTACCGTACATTGGCAAGAAGTATTGTTTTCCATCCACCTGCCCCTGGTTCAGGAACGTCTGAATGAAGTCGTCTTTCTTAAAATTCGGATCTGCGGCAATCATCTCATCCATGGGTGCATAATATCCTTTGCGTGCCCAGTCTATATTGGAGCTGAGTACAGCGGCCGGAACCTTCTTGGAAGCAATTGCTGCTTGCAGCTTCTGTTCCGTTTCCGTGTAATCTGCTTGTACAATTCCTTTTACAACGACTTCGTTCTGGGAGGCATTGAACGCATCAATCGTCTTTTTCATGTTATCGCCCAGATTACCACCCAGACCATACCAGAATTCAATCTCCACCGGATCTTTCGCCTGAGCTTCGGTTCCACTGGCAGCAGCCGTCGTGCTTGATTCTGCGGGTGCTTGTGTTCCACAAGCGGTCAGCAGTGCAAAGCTGGTCGCGAGTACCAGCGACATGCCACCCTTCCAGTTTAATCTCAATCTCTTTTTCCATGTCATGCTTGCCTGACTCCAATTCATTGTCGTTCCTCCTGTTTTAGGTGAAATATTGGTGTTGACACGGTGCATCTGGATAGATGCCTTTGTGCATGATGATTCATATCAGTTCTTGTTCACACCAGCCGTGATATTCACGCTTTGCATAATCGTCTTCTGGGTGAACAGGAAGAGAATAAGTAGTGGTGCGATGGTGAATGCACTCGCAGCCATAATCTGTGGCCAAGCCAGACCATATGCTCCGCCTTCTACAAAGAAGCTGCGCAGACCAGCCGATACCAGCTGCAGGTCCGGGTCTTTGGTGATGAGCATAGGCCAGAAATAGTTGTTGTATTGTTCAATGAACGTAATCAGAACCATCACGGCGAAGCTTGAGCGAACAAGCGGCGTGATAATCGTCCAGAGAATCCGGAAATGAGAGGCACCGTCCAGCTGACCGGCTTCCACCAATTCATGAGATACCTGCATGAACGCCTGACGGATCAGGAAGATCGAGAATACGCTGACACAGTTGGATACAATCAAGCCTGTGTAGGAATCCAGCAAGTTAAGTTCACTAAGTACCAGGTAACTAGGCAGATACACGGCTGTACTCGGTATCATATAACCCACGAGAATCAGGGATGTCAGTACACCTTTGAGACGGAATTTCATATGTGTCAGGGCGTACGCCATCATACTGGAGTTGACGATCTGAAATAGACAGATGGCTAACGCCACCCCGGTACTGTTCAGGATGTAACGAGCAAATGGTGCGGCATTCCAGGCATCCGCGTAATTGCTCCAGAGGAACGTCTCCGGCCAGAAGGTCGGCGGAAACTGCCAGATCTCATCATTGGTTTTGAATCCGCTAATGACCATCCAATAGAAAGGAAAGGCTGTACCCAGCGCGATAATAGCTAACAGGAGGTAGCGGATTATTTTACTTATTTTAAAATTTGTATGCGACACATTCTGCAACTCCTTGCGCTTCATCCGTTTAGACTTTTTGGTAGGCAATGTCATTGTCATTAGTAGTGCACCAGACGTCTGCCAAGCAGGAACGATACTCCCGACAGCAACACGCAGATCAGAATAATCACAACGGCGATGGACGAAGCTTCACCTACATTAAAGGATTCGAATGCAGACTGATAATACATGTACAACAACGTTCTTGTTGATCCCGCCGGTCCGCCCTGCGTCATGACATTAATCTGGTCATAGGCTTGCAAGGACTGGATTGTAAGAATAATGGAGAGAAAGAATGTCGTTGGAGAGATCAGCGGCAGTGTGATACTTCTGAACTTGTCCCAACGGTTTGCCCCATCGATCGAGGCCGCTTCGAGCAGATCAGACGGTAAATTCCGTAGCGCAACCAGATAGAATACCATCGCCCAACCAATTGATTTCCAAAGGGTTACGATCAGAACTCCAGCCAGTGCCCAGTCCGCGTCACGCAACCAGCCAATGGGAGATACACCTACCCAGCCGAGCATGAGATTAGCAAGTCCCACCTCTGGCTCGAAGATCCAGGACCACGCAATGGATACCGCAACTGTCGGTGTGACCCAAGGTGAGAATAGTAATGTCCGGAAGATGCCGGATGATTTGATTTTGCTATTCATGAGCATCGCAAGTGCCAATCCGCCCACAATGGTTGGGATCACGCTCCCCAGTCCGAATAACAAGGTGACTTTCAGTGACCGATAGAATTCGGAATTCGTCAGCAGATAAGTGTAATTGTCCAATCCAACGAACAGCTTGTCCGGGCTCATGAAGTCCCAATCGGTGAAACTGAGATATACGATATATCCCAGAGGTCCCAGCCAGAAGATCAGCAATGGGATTAGAGCTGGCAGCGTGAATAGGACCGCCTCAGACTCCCTCCATAGTTTTAAACGCAATTCCCCCACTCCTTACTGTCCAATTTTTCTTTAATTTTTGGGAATTTTTGAGTATAATCAGCTTTATATTTATTCTGTACAAAATTGATTGTACACTTGTATTGAAAATTCTAATTCCGGCTTATGTTAAAATTGGAGCAAGTCATGTAAAATATGAGGCAGCTAGTGGGAACGCTATCATAAACCAGAGGTGACATTGTGGGAAAAGAAACTGCAGGGAACCCGAATCATTCTTCGTTACCTGATCGGCATGCGCTGAGGGAGAGAGTCATTGAGGCCATCGCCAATACGATGGATCTGTATGGAGTTAATCATACGTTTGGCAAATTGTACGGAATTATGTATTTTGAGGATCGACCAATGACACTTGAAGAAATGAAGAATTCAATGAATATGAGTAAGAGCAACATGAGCTACGCGGTTCGTTCGCTCACAGAATCACAGATGATTTATAAACTGGAGGAAAAAAAGGAGCGTCAGGATCAGTATTCGGCTGAGACCGACTTCTATCGTACATTTCAGAACTTCTTCGGTTCCAAGCTGCAACGGGAAGTGGATGTGATGTTAGAAAGCATTCACGAGGTCATTCCTGATCTGACGGCTATGATCCTTTCCGAGCATACTTCTTCCGAAGATCGAGATGATGCACTGCGTGATCTGCACAAACTTCAACATGCGGAGCAGTATTATGTGTGGCTCCAAGGATTCGTGGATCAGTTGCGGGATGGCGTCTTTTACAAAGACGCCCCACATGAGAGTGATTAATACAGCGTTGCGAAGAGATCTCTCGTTTAACGATCTTAATGAAACGAGCTTCTTACAAAAAACCAGCAAAAGGCCACCCCCAGGAACCCCCAGGGATGGCCTTCTTTGTTATCACTCGTGGATTCGCAGGTGTTCAATTCGATCGAATTGTATACGTGCCTTCTCGATCACCCCGTTGTGCCGTTGCCAAGAATGCCATACACAGTGCGGTGACGGACTAACCAAGGGTACCTCTCACTTCTTTATGATGAACGCCCCACGGGGAAGCATCGACAAGCGATGTAACGCTCCTTTGCCTCCATCAGGCATCGCGTATTAATTAGATTTTGTTCAGATTTTGTTCAGATGCACTTCGTTACATTAAGGACATATCTATCAAACTGAAATTAGACTTCATGAGGAGGAAGTATTGGGATGAATAAAAACACAGTATTATATGACAAACTTTTCAAAATAGCACTTGCTACAACAATAGCAACAAGTGCACTTACCGTTGTGGCACCGGACTATATAAAAGCGAGTGAGAATGGGGAAACTTTTACAGATATCAAAGTTGCTTCGGATTACTATGAATATGTGAATGAACTATTTGAGCGTGGTTTTGTAAGTGGTTATAAAGATGGTTCATTCAAGCCAGGAGGACTGTTAACACGTGCAGAAGCTTCAAAAATTCTAGCACTCAATCTAGGATTAAATGTTACTAAATCTTTTAATCCTACGTTTAAGGATGTTTCAACGAGTGACTGGGCATACCCATACATAGAAGCATTAAAAGAAGCAGGTGTTATCGATGGCTTTCAGGATGGGACATTTAAACCGAACTCACCTATTACACGAAATCAAATGGCAAAAATTATTGTCAATGGCTATGGTTTAGAACCTGCTAAAGAAATTAATTTACCATTTACAGATACACAATTAACAAATAATTGGGCTGCTCCATATATTCAAACCTTATATGATCTAGGTATTACAACCGGACAATCCGCCCTAAAATATGGTGGAATTTCGACACTAACTCGTGGGGATATGGCAGCATTCACAATAAGATCCGAGAAAACAACAGATTATCGCGATAACCGCCAACCAGATGAGAAAATTATTTCTGAGATTAGCGGCAATAAAATGACTATGGGTGGTCAGGTATTTTACATCAAAAAAGAGCTTCAGCCATTACTTCATTCCAAAAATTTAGCAGCGTTGAATGAGGCAAATTTAGACTTTATCAAAATTGGCACAAAAATCATCGGTATTCGCAACCTGGAATTGACTAATGGAGGAACGGTGGATAACCCGTTAACATTAGATTTGGCAGGAGGTAATGTCGAAGCAAATATAACCATTGCGGGCGACTATATTAAGCTGGCAAATGCTAATATTACTGGTGATATTACGATTAAAAAAGGTGACCAAAGGCAACTTGAATTAAATGGGCTTGCATTAAACGGAAACTTGATCATTGAAGGGGATGCAAAACGTGAGCAAAAATCAGTTATTAAGCTTACGAACACAACAGTAGATGAAGTTGTTGTGAATCGTGACAACACTGAAATTATCACGAATAATGCTACACCATCTATTATGGTTGGTAATAATGTATCGGGTATCGAAGTTGCCGGTAAAATTAATTCAATCCATTTTAATGGAAATCAGAACGTAGTCGTCAAAGGACAGCTTGAAACAAACAATCTAACAATTGACACGCCAATAAAAGTAACGCTTGAAAACAAAGCCCAACTGTCGACAGTAGAAACGAAACAATACGGAAGTCAACTGATTGTGCCAAAAGACACTACGATTGATACTTTAATTAAGCCAGTAAATATAAATCCTGAAGAAGCTGTAAAATACCCCGGAGGTATACCGTCAGCAATTAAAAATGTGACGAATACCGCGCAGGTGGAACGCTCTACCTCCCCGATCATTCCAACAACACCGACAGCACCTTCGAGTGGAGGCGGATTTACTGGTGGTGGATCTAATGGTGGCGGATCAACTGACGGTGGAAACAATGGGGGCGTACCGAATCCATTTGTTTCTCAAACTTTAAAAGCCAATAATATTGAAGATACAGACAACGAAGACCCACTTGCTGTAGGCATGATTGGTACAACAATTACATCAAGTAATGAAACAGTCGCAACCGCTACCTTAAAGGATGGAGAAATCGTCATCACCTCAAAAGGTCCGGGTACAGCTACTATTTCAATTAAAGAAGATGCACCTTCCTTAAAAGAGTCACAAATTATCGTAACAGTCGATGCCACCGGTAAAATGACACACACGATTAAACGCCCTCTTGAGGTAGTGCAAGATAAAATCAATGCAACACCAGCACCGGATGCAGATGTTTTGATAAAACTGTTCGAAGGTATTGATATTAAGGGTGTTACGCCCGAAAATATCACAGATGTTACCACAGCAGTGAAAAAAGCGATTGCTGAAAAAGGCAAACCGTTAACAGAGAATGAATTAAAATTAGTCGTTGATACGGCATTGCTCCCTTCACTTATTAAAAAAGTTAACCCTAGCTTAGAGCAGGTATCTACTCCACTCGATTTAGTTACAGTGGGACCGAATGGTACAAGCTTTAAATGGGATTCAGCTACAAAAGTGGGCGACCATAACGCAAGCATTGATCTTTCAACAGGAAACGTAACGCAAGATGATGCGGATAATGAAAATGACCAAGTGACTTTAAAGGTTACAGCAACGAATGGAAATGCAATCAAGGAGGCTTCCATCGAAACTACAGTGTTAGAATCGAAAAAGCCATACCTCGTAAGTGCGATTTTAAATGATATCGATAAAGACGGAAATACTTCAGCAGGAGATACAATTACATTCAAATTTAGTGAACCCGTTCGATATAGTGGGAACACAGAGGATCATAATATTGATGAGCATCTTTTTGGGAAAGATTTCGTCTTTGGGATGGGTACTGATCAATATCCAATCAACGCTGTTTGGTCTGAAGATGGGACAAGCCTAACAATGACAATCGGTGGAGACACTACTAGCCCTAATGTTTTCAAAGTTGGCTCTGAAATTTCCCTAGTGAAAGACTCAGTAAGAGATGCAAATGGCGGGCAAAGTATAACCAACGTTGTTGAATTAACAGTGCCAAGTGCAATCGAGGCATTTAAAATGTCTGGTGTAAATAATACACAAAATGGTGCTGAACCTGTAACAGTAACACAACAAGGAATTTATAAATTTACCGTTGATATAAACCTTACTACAAATGGAGAAGGATTTGCTCTAGATGACGTATATGTTGCTCAGGTTAGTGGAGGTGTCATGAAAAAAAATGAAACTCCAGCTGCAACTGAAAAATATGATACTGTTGTAGAACTTGGTGGAAGCCCATATACTATAGTAACGGTAACAGAAAAGGTTGCAAGTGGAATAGACCCAAAATTAACGTCCTCTATAAGATATGCTGGAAGCGCTGGGTTTAAAGCTACTACTATAAAGCCAAGTCTAATCCCTTCACCAGGATCACAACAAATTGCATCATTTACAATTTCAGATGTGATTGCCTTGGAAGGAACAAATACACGTAATCAAACCATTGCAATTACTATTGATGGAACGTCAGTTGAAAAAGTAATTACATTATCAAGTGAAACTACGGGTTCAACACTTGCTGCAGCCATTGCTGAGGCATTTAAAGATGCATTCCCGAATTACGCTATTACAGCTGAAAATAATAACGTAATTATTACTGCCAATGAAGAATTTCAAAATGTAATCATTTCAGCCGAATTAAAATAATATCTGTATATATGAAATGAGCTAAAGTAAAACATCCCGTCCAGGATCTTAACCTCGACGGGGTGTTTTTGATATGAATATAAATCTTTAAGAATAGGCTCCGTTGTTCAGATTTTGTTCAAGCGCAGTATGATAACATTCCAAAAGGAGTTGATTGTAAAAAACATTAACAATATGATGAGAACATCATAATAATTCAATCGTATATGGAGGCATGATAATGAAAAGGAATATCCTAATCATTGTAAGTATTATCATGCTGTTTGTTAGTGTCTTTTCACTTGGCAATTGGCATTATCTTATCAGTAACCATCCCCAAATTGTACATGATGGAATTGTAAAGATAGATACTAAGCAATTACAAAGGCCGGTTAAGTTGGAAGGCGATTGGGGCTTTTACCCAAATGTCCTAATTGCATCTTCCGAAAAACTGGATAGCTATCAGAATAAACGAATTACACTTGATGTACCATTTCATTGGAAGGAGTACGTAGAGCCCAATAAAGAGGGAATCTCAGTTGGGACCTATCATATCAGGGTTCATGTACCGACGGAGGGGTTTTACGGTTTGTTTATACGGTCTATTCGTCAAGCAAATCGTGTGTTTATAAATGATGTAGAAGTAGGAGCGCGGGGGAAAACAAGCACCGTTTTAAGTGAATTTGGATCCGAAAATGATGATAAATACACCGTATTTGCTCGTAGCGAACATAAAGGACTGGATATTATTATCCAAGTAACCAACTATAATTCCCCACAGGCAGGTATTGTCTATCCTATTGAATTTGGGACGATGGGAGCCATTCAGCAAGAATATCGTTGGAAGGTATTTTTAGATGCATTCGTATGTATTGGGCATGTGGTATTCGGAATCATCTATATCTTTACATTTTTACAGAATCGGAAACGCAAAGAAGAACTGTTCTTTGGTCTTTTTACCATCTCATTAGGACTTTATATGTCATTTATTAACCAAAAAGTGTTCTTCCTATTATTCTCTGACATTTCACCTTTCAATCAATTGCGTTTACAGCTCAGTATTATTCCGATCGCGCTACTAGCTTTAACACTGTTTATATATTCGATGTACCCGCAAGTTCAAAAAAGAAGAACCCTATATTTGTTTATGATTCTACTAGGGGTTGTAATTCTTTTTTATGGTATTTATAACCCAATTACCCAAAATCACAGGGCTTCTTCAGATTTGGAGTTGTTTCTGAGAAAAATAGGCTATATCTGTGTTACGGCTCCAGTCATATTCTATAATCTATGGATTCTTATTAAAGTAACACTACAACGTCTAGAAGGCGTTCGTTATGTTCTAATTGTGATTTCAGCGATTTGTTGTTATGGTATTTTACTGATTTTTAACTTTATCATGGGGATTCCCATAGATTATACAGAATTCGCATTATTTTTACTCATATTATTCGGGTTTGCTTCGTTATTAAATTTCCGTG
This sequence comes from Paenibacillus sp. Z3-2, assembly GCF_054161325.1. Lineage (NCBI taxonomy): Bacteria > Bacillati > Bacillota > Bacilli > Caryophanales > Paenibacillaceae > Paenibacillus > Paenibacillus sp. Z3-2. Next base: position 6,419,773 of record NZ_CP096397.1, read on the forward strand.
CGAACCAGGCTATTTTGAAAGTCCAGGCACTATCAGAGGAATTGCTTGCACATAATCAAATGAAGGATGTATTTTTACTGAACACTTCTCATGAATTACGCACACCCCTTAACGGTATTTTAAATTTATCGAAATCCTTAATGGAAGGAGCTCAGGGACCCTTAAAACGGGCTCAACAGGAGCAAGTCATTTTAATTCATAGCGTCACTCAACGTTTAGGACATTTAGTAGAGGATTTGTTGTTCTCTTCAAACCAAATGACCGGAGAAGTAAGGGTCGCCCCACGTAGTGTTCCACCCTCTGTTATTACTGAAGTCGTGTTGGAAATTCGCAGTGTGATGCCAAAGAATCATCAAGTAAGTGTTAATGCAGAAGTGGATTCGGAATTACCGAATATATACACGGATGAATTACGTTTTAAGCAGGTTCTATACAACTTGCTGCACAACGCTATTAAATATACAGAAGTTGGGGAAATTGCTGTGACAGCCTATGCCCATCAACATCAGATGGTCATCCAAGTAAGAGATACAGGCTGTGGTATTCCGGCACAAATGATTGATCGGATCTTTGATGCCTTTTACCAAGGAAATAATCATCATAAAAAAGAAGGGCTCGGTTTGGGATTAAGTATTACTAAGAACATTGTCGATAAGTTAAAAGGCGAGATTTATGTGACAAGTACGGTAGGAGAAGGTACTACATTTACATTTACAATGCCATTGGCCACTGACGAACAAATGAGCATTGAGCAATCATCTACAATTACCGGGCAGAGAGCTAAAGAATTACAGCTTCAATTGCCACTCATCTATAAAGGAAATAATAAAAAAATACTTGTGGTAGACGATAACCATGTCAATATAAAGGCTTTAGCTGAGGCACTGAAACTTAAGGGATATACTGTAATTGCAGTAGATAATGGTTTCGATGCAGTGGACTATATTAAAACGAATCAGGTAGATTGTATGTTAATAGATTTAATGATGAATGGAATGTCAGGTTATGAGCTATGTAAGCGAGTACGAAAACAATATGATATGCTGGAATTACCGATTATTATCTTAACAGCGATCATGAAGCATTCTGATTTAGTGTTATCTTTAAAATTTGGTGCAAATGAATACTTACAAAAACCTATTTTAATGGATGAACTATTTATCCGTATTGAATCTCTGTTAGCCGTCCGTCAATCTTCAATTGATTCAATTGAAGTAGAAATGAATTATTTGTATTCACAGGTCACACCGCATTTTGTCTACAACACGCTGAATACAATTATTGGTTTAAGCTATACGGATATGGACAACACCCGTGAAGCACTCTACTGTCTGGCGACCTACTTCCGTGCCAAACTTAATGTCCATTACCGAAATAGCTTTGTCTCTGTTGAAGAAGAGATAGAGCTTGTCAAGGCATACTTATATATCGAAAAGATGCGTTATGGTGACCGTTTAAATATTAAATATGATATTGATGAATCTATTCAATTAATGATTCCAGCACTATCCATTCAGCCATTAGTTGAAAATGCTGTTTTCCATGGTATCTCTAAGAAACAATCAGGCGGTACAATTGAGGTAAGTATTCAACGGGAAGGGCAATTTGTCCGAATTAAAATCTATGATAATGGTGTAGGTATTCCCGATGAAAAACTTCAGAAGCTGATAAATGAGGAAAGCACACGTATTGGGTTTATGAACCCATTAAAAAAATTCAAATTAATGAAAAATGCAAGTTTACGTTTATACAGCGAGGAAGGAAAGGGAACAACTATTGTCATTTTATTACCAGAGGGTGGTGGAGCATGAACATAATTATTGTTGATGATGAAAAAATGGCAATCGATGTATTAAGTATTATGATTAAACGGCTGACACAATTCCAGATTTCAATCAAGGGGGCATTTACAAATGCAGTAGATGCCCTTCGTTTTCTGGAGAAAGAGGCCATTGAACTTGTCTTTTTAGATATCGAAATGATCGATATGCACGGTATGCAAATAGCCAGACAACTGTTACAAAAACATCCATCGTTACAAATCATCTTTGTGACAGCACATGCGCAATTCGCAGTGGATGCTTTTGAAGTAGAGGCAACCGATTATTTGTTAAAGCCTGTACATGAAAAACGGTTGATTACAGCGCTAACAAAAGCACAGAAAAAATCACAATTACAAGTTGAAGCGCCCCGTAATAATAATAAAAAACTTTTATACGCTCATACTCTAGGCCGTTTCTATCTGCTTGATACTCAGCAAGAGGTAGTAAAATGGCGTACAAGGAAAGTACGCGAACTTTTTTTATTCTTATTATTTAATCAAAAAGGACCAATGTCTAATGCCATCATCTCAGAAGAGTTATGGATAAATTTGGACCTTGAAAAGGCCTCAAGCAATTTACATACATCTATTTATCAGTTGAGAAAGCTTTTAAAAGAAAAGGGAATACAAGACCCGATTCAATTAGTAAATAATCACTACCAATTAAATGTTGAAATTGAAAGTGATTATGAGGAGCTCTATCAATTGCTCGAACGGGAAAAACATGATGAAAAATCTATTCAACAGTTAATGAATTGCTATGAGGGAGATTTTTTAGTGGAGGAAGAATATTTATGGGCTTTTCAAATAAGACTCCGGCTAAAGCAGGGTGTACTGCATGTACTTGAACAATATGTCACTCGCACAAACTCAATTAATTCGTTACTAAAATTCAATTGTTTACAAATGATGCTAGAATTGGATGAATTCAATGAGCAATATATGTTTTTATTATTAGAATTCTTAATTGAACAAAACAAAAAACAAGATTGTTTAAAATTCTTTGAAACTATACAAGCCAAATTAGCTGAAATTGGTCTCAATGTTCCCGAAAGGATTCATAGAAGATATAACGAATATTTGGTCAATGTATAAATTAAAGTAAAGACTAAGATAACAATGATGTGAAAAGCTTCAATATAGGCATTGTCATAACAGATTCCCAGAGTTTGCTACGGCACTTTTTGGAAGCATACTGATCTCCACGATCCAAATGGTGAGTGAGTCCCGATTCACATCTTCTCCACTCGAAAGTTCGTTAAACTAAAAAAAGCAACTCAGTGAGCAATGATGTATCTACAAGACTTGTTCTGGCTATACGAGTAAAAGGGGCGTCCCGCCATGTTTACATGGTTTGGGACACCCCTTTTTAAGTTATATATGCTGATTTTTATTTCTGCGCCGCAGCCTCAATGTCTTCATAAGCCCAGTGTATTGCTGGTACGTCTGTAAAAGATGGCGTAGTTACGCCTGTTGCCGGCGTCCGTTTGAACAGTACATTTAATACTTTCACAGCTTCAGCACGAGTCAGTTTACTGTCCGGTTTAAATGTATCATCATTATATCCGCTCATCAGGCCAGTGGATTGCACGTAGGCAATCGTATCGAAAGCCCAAAGGTCGGCGGACACATCAATGAATCCGGCGATGGAATTCGTCGGAACGGAGATCACTACATTTTCAGTGGAGATTTCAAGCTTAAGCGAATCATCATTCAGTTCTTTTACCGCTACCTTGGGCAGTTCAATACGTGTCTCGGACACGGCATCTTTGGTATCTGGGATGACAATACGTGCGGTATTCATGTTCAATTGCTTCGCTTTTCCAACGGATTCCTTGGCAATCACTTCGGTCATCTTCACCAAAGAAGTAGCTCACTTATTCTTGAGCCATCAAAATTTGCCCCAATAACATTGTTGATTTCGCTTAGCAAGGTACTAGATGTAAATGTTATGGATTGCATTTGGTATGCAATTTCTCCCCTTCGACTAAATCCGTAATCACTTTGGTGAATGTACCTGTTGTGGAATCGCTACCACCAACCCAATTACCATAGGCGTATTGTGGAAATCCGCTGATTTCCTCCATATCTTTGATATTAGGTGCCTGGGAGACGAATACTTGATAATTCAGATCAGGTGAAGACGTTGTAACCGACTTGGCATACTCCCAACTTAGTTCAACCGAGTCATCACCAATGTTCTTTACTGTAATTAGACCATCATTCCCCGGTACCGGATACGATACTTCTGCGCTAACCTTTCCTACTGGTGCCAACCATGGTGCTACCAATAGCAAAATGAGCAATATCTTCACTATTTCTCTGTACTGCATATTTCTTATCCCCCTAATCTCGCTTTCAAAAGATAGGCCTATTGTAGTACACAACTCTGAACGGATTCTGAACATCGGAGCAAATAAAAGGTCTTATTTCCATTATATATAGAAAAAAACGGGGATTTATTTCATTTTTTACGTTAAACATGTCATCTTAGACCTACTATCAGCCTATCGCCTGGATATCTAAACAAAGACCAACATTTCATTTATGAGGAGAATCTCTTGAGGGGTTTCGTATATGAATAATTAAAATAAAGCAAATCACATATGCTACATCCTATCTATGAAACACACTTGTGTAAGCCTTACCTTTCCTCTATAATTTCGTTCAAATGCACAATATGGATATCAGGTAGAATGCTCATCAGAGAAGATGTGTATTTTGCACGTTGAGATGGAAGGGGAGGAGCTCCGTTGTTGCAGCTTTCGGAAAAACAGGCACAGGATATTGTCGATAAAATGATGCAGGACATTCCATACAATATCAACATTATGAATGAGCACGGCATTATTATTGGAACCGGGCAGAAGGAACGTGTGGGCACGATTCATCAGGGAGCTGTCCGCGCGTTGACGAGAGGAAGCAGGATTGAAGTCTGGCAGGATGGCATACTTGAGAAAATGGGCACCAATGAGCCGATTATAATTAATCAGCAGCATGTCGGAGTCATTGGCATATCCGGTCATCCGGATGAAGTTCGGCCATTCTGCAACATCGTGCGAACCACCGTATCCCTCCTGATCGAACAGCGTAATCAATTGGAAAGTATGGCCCATGAAGCTTCACGTAAAAAAGCCTTTATCGAACGACTGTTGAAGCAGCCCGGTTCCTACTCACAAAAGGTCAAAAAAGAAGCTCTGCAATACCGTATTGATCTGCAATTGCCAACCGTTCTTCTATATATCCGTTTTCCCAGGACATCCATGGCCGCTGACACTGAGATCAACCGAATATTGCTCCAGGTTCCTTCATTCTCTGTTGAAGGTGATGGAGATACGCAGATCATCCTCATTCAGAATGAAGCAGACGTGGATCCAATGATCCAGCGTTTGAGTCAGACTACACCCGAAGCATTCATCGCGATCAGCCGAAAAGAAGCGAATATCGCCACCGGTTATGGACAGGCCCGGTCTGTGATGAACATCCTGTTAGCACTTCAGCCAGCTTCACCGATCATCCAGTATGAAGATGTGCCTTTCTTGGTGCGATTCAGCTCGGCTGATCTAACACCGTATGCCAACATCGTCAGCAAACTTGAAGATACAGCTGATCTGCTGGACACACTACGCAGCTTCATCCATCATAACGGCAGTATGAGCACGACAGCAGATCATCTCAATATTCACCGCAATACGCTTCAATATCGGCTTAAACGCATACAGACCCTTACCGGCAAAGACCCTCGCAACTGGCTGGAGCTCATCGAGCTTACCCATGGACTACTCGCGTTCTATCAGTAATGTCAGAACAGCTTCGAGAATGACAAAAGACGAGACACAGATCACCTGATTTCAGGCATATCCATATCCCGTCTTTTTCACATCCATTTTAATACGACCTCGTACGGTCTCTATTCTCACTGACTTAAGATAGCAGACCCAGCTTCAGCACCCTTGCAATATTCTCCGTTGTTCGCTCCACATTCTCCGGGCCTTCTCGCAATAGTCGCTCCAGATCTGCTGCCCCCGGCACAATACCGAATACAGCATCAATGCCTTCCGCGTACAGGGTGTCGATCCCTTCGCCCACACAGCCTGCAATGGCAATCACAGGTTTACCCGCTTCCTTGGCTGCCCGAGCAACGCCATAGGGAGTCTTGCCGAATTTCGTTTGAAAGTCGATACCGCCTTCTCCCGTAAATACCACATCCGCAGCAATCAACTTTTCACGCAACCCGGTATATTCAATGACAATTTCAATTCCTTTACGTAATACCGCCTGTGTAAAAATCAAAAGTCCCGCGCCCAAACCGCCAGCTGCACCGGCACCCGGCACATCACAGATATCCTTGTGCAACTGCTGTTTCACTATATCTGCATAATGGGAAAGGTTCGCATCCAGCTGCTCAACCATCTCTGGGGTAGCCCCTTTCTGTGGTCCAAACACCCGTGATGCACCATGCTCCCCGCAGAGTGGATTAGTCACATCACAGGCCACAATGAACTCCATTTCCTGCAAACGCTCATCCAGACCGGATACATCAATCTGAGCCAGTTGATCCAAAGCCCCGCCCCCACGGGCAAGCGGATGACCCTCTGCATCCAGAAACTTGGCGCCAAGCGCTTCAGCCATGCCAGCACCACCATCATTGGTTGCACTGCCACCAATGCCGATGATGATTTTGCGTATGCCAAGGTCCAGACATGCTCGAATTAACTCCCCTGTGCCATAGGTTGTCGTCCGTAGAGGGTCACGGGTGTCCTTGGTAACCAGATGTATGCCACTGGCCGATGCCATCTCAATGGCTGCCGTTGTTCCATCACCCAGAATGCCATACTGGGCAGTGACTGTCTGGCCCAATGGCCCGCTTACCTTTTGCTGGTGAAGGACACCACCGGAAGCATCCACAAGGGACTGCACAGTCCCTTCGCCCCCATCCGCCATAGGTACATGAATATATCCCGCCGTCGGGTATATTTTCCGCAATCCTTTTTCCATCGCGATACATACTTCCTTCGCTGTCATGCTTTCCTTGAACGAATCCGGTGCCAACAAAAAAGTCTTCTCTTTAGTCTTTCCAGCTTCTCTCATCGCTCTCACTCCATCCATTAGATTAAAGGATAAACCCGTACAGTAACGTCGCTACGATAGCCATCGTGCCACCCACAATCGCTTCATATGGAATAACGCCCATCCGCTGACGAATCGTCATCTTCATGCTATCTGCCGACACGTGGAAGTAATTGCCCTGTGGTAAAGAGTCGATAACGGTCGCTCCAGTGTGCACCATCACGGCAGCTGCCAGCGGCGCTGTGCCCATGTTCAGGATGGCATCACCGAATGAGCCTGTTGCCAGAATAACCCCCGTCGACGTCGAAGCCGTTGCTGCCGCCATCAGAATACCCGCAATTGGTGCGAGGAAGGTACCCGATATTCCGGATGCCTCAATCAGACCAACCACCTGACCTGACAGATCTGAAGCAGAGATGAGTCCTGCGATTCCTCCTGCACCCACCAGAATGAGCACGGTTGCTGTCATTTTATTTAATCCTGCGGTTGAATATTGCACGATGTTTCTGCCTTGTCCCATTGCTAGCATACCGATAACGCCTGCAATCGGCAGGATATACATCGCATCCACTTTGAACGCGGACAATGCTTCGATGCCCGCAATAGAGCCAATGGGATTGATCATTAACAGAATGATCGCAACCAATGGGGCAACAATGGCTTTGCCCAGTGGAGGATATTGAGATGTATCTACTTCCCCCTGATCTGCTTCCTGATCGGTAACCATCACACCTTTGTTTTTGAGCATTGAAGCTACGATAACGGTTACAATTAATCCGCAGATGGCAGGAATGACTCCAGCCAACATAACGTTGCTCAGATCCAGGTCGAACCCTCGCGCTGCTGCAATGGTATTTGGATTCGGGGAGATAATGTTCCCCGCCTTACCTCCACCCGATAAGGCCAGCAACAGGGCTAATTTGGAGATACCCATTTTATTACCTACAGATAATGCAATCGGTGCAACGATCAGTACGGCTACAGGGATGAACACTCCAACAGCGGTAATAATCATCGTGGCCAGTGCGAGCGCCAGAATGGCCTTGCTTCCGCCAAATTTGCGTACAATAGCCTGGGCTATCGTCTCCGCTGCTCCCGATTCCATCATCACACCTGCAAGCACCCCAGCAGCCAGCACGCGGAGTACGGTTCCCATGACACTTTGTGTGCCATCCACCAGTATATTTACGGTCTCTTCCAGGTTCGCTCCGCCAATTAAAGCGCCTACAATCGCACCCAGAAATAAAGAATAGACCGGATTCAGCTTCCTCAAAATCAAAATAATCGCAATAGCCAGTCCTGCCAGCGCGCCAATCCAGCTAATCGTTAATGCTTCCATTGTCAATTGCCCCCCATGCACTTGTTGAACACGCTTTCATTATAGATGCTGGAGGCTAGAAAAAATATTGATGAATGGACGAAATTCATTGTGCATATGCACAATGAGAAGGGCGAAAGTTGATTTCGGCCGATCATCATCATCATCCTCGTTCATATGAAGCACACAAATAGCCTGTTGCCTCGTAATCCTTAGCAGCAGGCTGTTTCATGGTTGGCATTGGGGTTGGATTCTTTCCTACCCTACTCCTTCTCTCCGTTTCCAAGCGTATACTCCTTTAACTCCCCTTCATAGACCAGCTGCAATCGTTCACTCTGACGAAAATCATCCGGTGTCACCAGGGCAGGCAGCTTGTTCCACAGCTTGATACCCGAACGCTGTAGAATCTCAGCCACGAATTGAGAGCAGAAGTAGGAGTTGCTGAACTCCACCGGCTCCTTGAGCGTAATGCCGATCACACCCAGCAGATTATACATATATTTCTGACGGCTGCGGATGAAGATATGCAGCACGCGTTTCATCTTTTCCACTTCACGATCCGTCACCTGAAGCTCATAGATCACACATGTTGTGTTGGGATACTTGCTGTATGTACCTGTCTGAATATCTTCCTTCACAAACCCGCCGTTCAGCGGATTGCTCGGATGCTTGCGACCAAAGCTGTACAGTTCGGATAATTCTTTGTCAAATGAGATCGAAGCGTGATTATATGGCGCTCTGGTGTAACTCTGAATGACCTTGGTAAACAGTGTTCCTGTGTTCGTAAGCAGGATATAGATCGAGCGTTCATCTGTCATAGCAAAATTTCCCCTTATCAAGTTGGCACTATTCCTTCATAATAACATAGGTACCCTATATTGGAGTCTTACTTTGAATAAGCAGGTGATCGGTACGTGAGCAGTTCATTATTTACATTAACACTCATCTTCATAGCTTTACTGGTGATACATATCGTGTACAAAATTATAGCAAAGCTTCAGCCAAGCAAAGACTATTCAGGCATCGGCCAAAAAATCAAAACCTGGTGGGGCATGTTCGTGATCTTCTGCCTCGCTACCCTATTCAACCCCATTGTATCGCTGATTTCCCTCATGGTGCTCGCATTCTTCTCACTCAAAGAATACTTCTCCATGATTCGCAGCACACGCAAAGCCGACCGCAGGCTGTTCCTATGGGCGTATCTGGCGATTCCGGTTCAGTTTTACTGGATCTACATTGGATGGTACGGCATGTTTATCGTGTTTATTCCACTATATGTGTTCCTTGTGCTGCCCTTGCCACGCCTGATTAACAAAGGCACGGCCGGTTTCCTGCGCAGTGTCAGCTCCACACAATGGGGACTGATGCTGATGGTGTTCGGGCTGAGTCACCTTGCCTATTTCCCATTCGCCACACCGGAGTACGGCTCCAAGCTGGTACTGTTTCTCGTCGTGTTAACACAGCTTAATGATGTGGTGCACTATCTGGTCTCTCTCTATCTGGGCAAACGAAAAGTGGTGCCTACCGCCAATCCTTTTGTCACCTGGGAAGGGTTCGCCTGTGCATTCATTGTAACGACAGCAACGTCGTATTTCATCCATCCCTACCTGACGCCATTTGATTGGAGATTCTCACTGTTCATCGGGGTGCTGATCAGTCTGGCCGGATTCTTCGGCAGTCTAACGGTATCTGTACTGAAACGTGATCTATTAATCGGGGATGACAACAAGTTCGATTCGCTCAAAAAAAGCTACCTGAGCCGGGTCGACAGCCTGACCTACACCTCTCCGGTAATGTTCCACGTGGTCCGTTATTTCTTTGACTTTATGTAGCAACTATATAAATTGAACAAAAAATAATATTTACACTTGCCACTCCGATGACAGAACAACCTTCAGATCGCTGTTATCCCCCGATTTTTTAATTACTTTTATAAAGGTGAAAATCAGGGGATAAAGGCGCAGTGTATGCTTCCGAAGCAGCTTTCCTTCAGAAAGCTTTTAGCCCCGCTTCTTCTGGTTATTTCTGTCCTCTACGTTCTCGTGTAAATCTTCAGTTCAATCTTTATAGATACAGCAACAAATGGATCGGCGACCTTGATAATATGTATGTCAAAAAAGCAGCCACATGGGCTGCTTTTCCTGTTCAACAGGCTCCTGGCTGGGCCTGAATGATAGACTGTTACTTCAACTTAATTTCTTTTTCGGACATGAGCATGTTTCCTTCATCATTGGTGAAGACAAATGTGGCTTTGCCGCGCTCGCCCTTCATCTCATCCGAATAGATAAATCCGGAGAATTGCCCGTTCCCGCTAAAATAAAAGCCTTCTTCACCAGTTTCACCATGTTCAATGGCTTCCTGTAGCGAATTCACAATCGTCACCGTGTTAGACGTCCATCGCATCTCTGTTAGGGCATAGCCTTTCGGAACCTGTTTAATTCCAAAATCAAAGCTGTTGCCCTTCATCGGTTTGTCCGACTGGTCGATGACGATATCAATCTGCTCAGACGTCTCAGTGGATTCGGATTGAGCCGTAGGCTTGCCTTCTTCACCATTCGCATCGCCTTGGTTATTGTCACTCTTCGCATCCGCATTAGGAACAGAGGTATTTCCTGCTTCCTCTACGGGCTGCTTCGATTGCGGATAGGTATGTTCCTGAACCGATTCACCACTAGTGCCACAGGCACTGACTAATAACGAAATACATAGCACAGACATGCAAAGTGCAGATTTCTTTATATTCATGTTCATTATCCCATTCTCCCTTCATCCATCTACAGCACATAGATCTATATCAGTTGAACTAATTATTTACACGATAACGGAGAGGACAGAAAAAACCTGAAAAAGCGAAGCGTTCGCCTACAAGCTTTCTGTAAGAAAGCTACATCGGAAGCATACGCTATCCCCGGATTTTCCCCTTCGGAAAAGGGAATCAAAAAATCTGGGGATAACTGCGATTGGAAGGTTATTCTGTCATCGTAGTGTCAGTGTAAATATTCTTTAGTTCAACTTATATAGCACACCACTTACTAATCACTACACCATATCGTCCCTCATGAAGCTCCATTATATGTAAATGACTAATAAATTCAGTATACTGTCGCACTTTGATGATTCTGAAAGGAACTTGTGAATGACGTATTACACAGATTATCTTATCGATCAAACCCTGGCAAAACTAACACTTGTCCAATCCGAATGGCGTTATGCTCAAGTTCGTTCACTTTCTTGATTGCTTCTACATACACACGAGTGTCCATCTGCTGAGGTTTATGCGCCAGAGAAATGCCCCACAGCGTATCTCCCTGCGATACGACCACCTGATCACCCGATAACCATTGCTCATCACCAGCAAATGCAGTGAATACAGCATTGCACCCTATGACTATAATTAGAGCTATGATGACCATCTTCATTAGCCAAGTTGGCATCTTCACACGCTGTATGATTAGCTTTTTAACATACATGGTGCGAGATTCGGACGTTTTTGCATAAACGGGTTCATAAATACTTTTGTACGTAGAATACCTCATTCCAGTCAACCTCCAAACTTTCGTTCCGATCATCTTCAATTCCATGCTTACCTATGTATTTTCCCTATAACAATGAACGTTCAACAATAATTTTATTTCGGGAAATAGGCATACTTTCCTAAGTCACTCCACTATGATAGGTCTATACTACCAGTTCACTCTATACAAATTCTGAACAAAACGAATTTCATTACTGCATCAGATTTAATCCATCTAATATTCATGCCTGATTTTCGGCGATGCTTGCTGCAATATTTTTCTATAATAAATTAATGATTAAGATTCTACTGAGGTAAGGACGTGCTTCTCCATGATTTCTGCTGATCTGAAGGAACAATATTACGAGGCGCTTGTGGCCAAGAATTCGGAATACGAGGGTTTATTCTATGTCGGAGTCCGAACTACAGGTGTATTCTGTCGCCCCACATGCCCTGCGCGAAAACCTAAATTCGAAAACTGTGAATTCTATGAGACGGCTCAGCAGGCTCTTCTGGCTTCCTACCGCCCTTGCCAGCGTTGCCGCCCGCTATCTCATCCTAACCAAGTATCAGATGTCGTTCGCATATTGGTGGAAGTTGTAGAGAAACAGCCGGAGAAGCGCTGGAAAGGACAGGATTTCAAGGCACTCTCTATTGATGAATCCACAGCTCGACGTCAGTTCAAAAAGCGATTCGGCATGACCTTTGTGGAGTATGCTCGCGCTCGCCGCATGGGACTTGCCCTGAAAAATATTCGCTCCGGCCGCACCGTTATTGATAGCCAATTATCTACCGGATATGAGTCAAGCAGCGGCTTCCGCGATGCCTTTTCACGGATCATGGGTGCCGCCCCTACCCAAGTTGATGAAGGACATGTCCTGAAAGCGTCCTGGATTGACACCCGCCTCGGCCCGATGATGGCCATTGCAGATGAGGAGGCACTATATTTACTGGAATTTGTGGACCGCAGAGGTCTGGAACGCGAAGTTGAGCGTCTGCGCAAACGAACCAAATCAGCGATTGTGCCTGGCACTACAGCTCCCATCCAGTCCATTGAGCATGAACTAAACGAGTACTTTCAAGGCATTCGGACAGCATTCGACACACCGTTGTTCTGTTTGGGAACACCATTTCAAAAACGGGTATGGGAAGAGCTCGTAGCAATTCCGGCAGGGGAAACAAGGTCATATCAGGATATCGCGAATGCACTGGGGAAACCGACTGCTTGTCGAGCCGTGGCACAGGCGAATGGGGCCAATCAGCTTGCGATTGTTATTCCCTGTCACCGTGTAATCAATGCCAGTGGTGAACTGGGCGGATACGGTGGAGGATTAACTCGCAAGAACTGGCTTTTGAATCACGAGAAACAGGAACAGGGTAGCTGAATGAATGAATGAATAAATAAATGAATGAATTACCCAACAGATGTTCAAAGGAATGCATGTATATGACAGAGGAGAGTTAAGATATATGAGTACGCTAGAAGAAAAAGCAACGATGTTTCAACAATACCATGTAAAGGGAAAACCACTTGTTCTGGTCAATGTGTGGGATGCTGGAAGCGCACAAGCCATACAATTGATTGGAGCAACAGCGATTGCAACAGGTAGCTGGTCCGTAGCCGCTGCCCACGGTGAATCCGATGGTGAAGCGATGCCGTTCCATTTGGTATTGGCTAATCTGGCACGGATCACAGCGAGTGTGGAGTTACCTGTAACGATCGATATAGAGGGAGGGTATGGGAGGTTTGCGTCAGGAGTGAAGGAAAATGTCCTGCAAGTCATCGAGCATGGTGCTGTGGGAATTAACATGGAAGATCAACTTCCAGATGACGTGGGACTGTACGCTGTAGAGGAGCAATGCCTGAGACTATCCGCCGCCCGAGAAGCTGCGGTGCAGGCAGGCATTCCACTGTTCATTAATGCTCGTACAGATATTTTCCTGCAACATGCACCAGAACACCATCACCACGCCCACCTTGAGGAAGCACTCATCCGTTCCAGATCTTATGCAGAGGCAGGAGCCAGCGGTCTGTTCGTACCAGGCTTACAGGATCAACAACTGATTCAGGAGTTATGTGAACGTTCCCCACTTCCAATCAACGTTATGGTTACATCTCCTGAGCCTTCACCCGCACAACTTGCTGCACTCGGTGTAGCTCGCGTAAGCTATGGACCTTATCCTTATCTGCAAGCCATGGAACACCTGAAAGAGCTGGGGCGAAGTATTTTATCGGGAAATTAACTGAAGGGCATGTTATAATCACCTCTACCCAACATTTACAGGAGGCACATATGCTTAACGTTGAACAAAAGCTTGAAGTGCTACAATCGTACCCCCAACTGCAACGCAAAGATGTTTCTCTCGGTCGTGTTAACTTCCACTTCGAAGAAAGTGCGTATGAGAAAAAGATTGTTGCTCTGCATATTCACCCTAACGGTAACGGTTATATCTATGCAGGTCTACTGCCTAACTATGAGACCGATGCTAAAGGATTCGTCAATATTCGCGATTACTCCGAAGCAGATCTGCGTACATTGTTAGACGAAACGCTCAAAGCGATGTCTCATAATCCCAACGCAGTTGAATTCAAAGAGCCAGAACAAGTAAAAGTTGCTCCTACATTGACTACAACCTCTGCTGGTGGCGGAATGTGGATCGATGAAGATGGACATACGCTGACTTTAAAATATGAAGATGACATGTGGTATGTATATTCCGGTGTTAATCTAGATATGGCTTTCGAAACGCGTAGCGAAGCTGGAGAGTATCTCAAAGACGAAGGGTTCAAACCACAAGCTCAGGCTTAACGCATACAGATTCATTTGGATACACAAAGATTCACCAAGATGATACCAAAAAACACGAGGCGAATTCGCACTCGTGTTTTTCTGATTCAGTGGATCATTGTCTGGCTTTCATTGTAAGCGGCGCGTTCTTCATCATGGGATAGGTGGACAAGAGTAGCGCACCACCAAACGCCCCAAGAACAGTAAACAGGCTCAGCGTGTTTACATTCATAATCCAATTCAACCACTTTCCAAGATCTGCGAAAACAAATATCAGTGTAACGATCAGACCCACTCCAAAGAACATAATGAAAAAGTTACGCATCCCCAAGCGCTTCCAGCAGACCGTTGGGAAGGCGGAGATTCCCAGTACGAGAAAGCCACACATCAGATCAATCCACAGGTAGGAGAAGAAATGATATTCGCTTGAATACAACATGCCAGGTTGATATAAGGTAACGTTAACAATTCCTTTGTCCTGAATCAGATGTATGATGAAATAGATCACATGCAAAATGGCCATGGTGCCTGCAACCATCCATATCGAGTTCATATAGAAGGATTTCATGAATTGAATTCGGGTACTGCCCATACCGATCGCAACCGGAAACTGTGTAATGATTCCCGCGATCGCAAACGCACATATGCCGCCGTACATTGGACCAAACAGTTGTGTGGAATACGTGACGTCAAACGCGAGTCCAATGGCCAAATATACGACAGTGAGCATCAGAGCAATGGATGAGAAGATAATCAAATACAAACGCATATCCTCACGGATCAATCGGTTGGTGCCTTTAATTGAATTCATGGTTTAACCCCCTCTTGATTACGGGTCCTGTTAACCAAGTAATCTTGCAATGTCGCCTTCTCAATGGAAAGTCCTTGTGTATGAGCGATGTCCTTCCACTTTTTCGAGTAGGGCTCATCAATCATCACTTTCAAAGTCGATCCCATCTGGGAAGACTCGATGACCTTAACATCTGCTGTAACACGATTAACATCTTCAATTCTCCCTGTTAGAAGAACTCCTTTTTCGCGCATCTCTTCCATCGGCTGATTCATTAACACCTCTCCGGCCTGCAAAACGATAAGGGACTCGCATAAAGGCTGAATCTCCTCAATATGATGGCTTGATACCAGGATCAGACGCGGGTTATCTTCATAACTTTCCAATAGGGCATTGTAGAAGAACTTGCGCTTCTCGGCATCAAGTCCATTGGTTGGCTCATCCAGGATCGTTACATTTGCATTACTGGCGAGACCCAATATAATCTGAGCAGCCGTTTTCATTCCTTTCGAAAATTTAACGATCTTTTTCTTCGCCGGTAATTCGAACATTTCGATTAACTGCTCCGCAAAGGTTTGATTCCACTGCGGATGGAAATATTGACCCAATTGAACCATATCATTAATCGTCCAGTTTTTCCCCAGGGGATGATTCTCCTGGATGTAGCATAGATGCTCTTGAGCTGCCAGATTATTGTAAGGGTCCTGGCCCATAATCCGAATAGTCCCACTGTCCGGGCGATTATGTCCTGCGAGTAAACTCATCAGTGTTGTTTTACCCGCTCCATTTCTTCCCCAGATCGCACTAATGATCGGCTCGCTCTCATGTAGCGTGACCTGGTTCAGAACGGGCGTCTTTTGATAACTGTAGTTGACCTGCTCCATATGAATCATAACTCACTCTCCTTATCCTTCTTGCCTCGAATCAGATCAATGATCATGTCTTCATTCATGTGAATTCGTCTGGCTTCTTCAAGTAAAGGCTTGATGTATTCTTCATAAAAATCCTGCTTCCGTTCAACGAGCAACGCTTCTCTTGCTCCCTTCGCAACAAACATTCCAACACCTCGCTGTTTGTATATAATCCCCTTGTCCACGAGCTCCTGCAGTCCTTTACGGGCTGTAGCCGGATTAATATTGTAAAAGCGTGACAGTTCATTGGTTGAGGGAACCTGTTCTTCCACCTTCAATCTGCCCTCCACAATATCATCCATAATCATCGTGGCAATCTGATGAAAAATAGGCTGAGATTCATCCAAAGTCGATTTCATGTGCTTCCAACTTTCATACGTATTCATTAGTCAGTTAGTCGGTTAGTTACTCATGTAACTAACTATAGTATACAAAAACGCAAATGTAAATAGGCGGACTTAATTTATCACCTTTCCTACCTTGGCTCTGTTGTATTGATTAATTAGTCCGTCCAGGACTACGGATTGTCGGATTACTTCCGGATGAAGCAGACTGCCGTACTCCATATGCATGCGATATAGCAACTGTCTGGCATCTTCGATCCGTGATATCAAATCCAGGCGATCCATAGTACCCCTCCTTTTTGTCATATTTTAGTGTATTATGCCAATCAAAAGAGCAGGTGAGATACGACATACTTATTTTTCCACTTGGATATAAAAAAAGAACACCTCTGAAATAAATTCAGAAGCGTTCTTTTCATTTTTATTACGTTCCAAATCCGTGATCAGCAGGTCTCATAATTTCGAGGTTAGGGACGTCATTGCCTGAGACAGGTTCCGTAGCAGGAGCTACGATTTGTACAACGATACTACAGGTAGCTATCAGCAAAGCCAACTTTCTCTTCATTGAGTTTCTGCACCTCACTAATAATCATTTTGTACTGCTGTTTCGCCGTCTCAGATGCAAATTCCCTGTATTGCTCAAACAGTCCGACACCTCTAAGCATACCTCGTCCACTGCTAATTTCAATAGCAAATCTTAAACTATCCAGGACATATTTTATTCCTAAATAATACTCATCTTTTTTTAGATAGTATGCACCCAGATCGGCTAAAAGTCGTAAATATCGATCATCCGTAACCTGTCTGCTCACTTTGCCAATTCGGTTACTCTGTTCTTGATATGTGAAGTAAGACTCATACTCACTGAGTACACTATCAATATTCTCACCATATTGATTAGCCGCCGTGACGATGTCGCAAAGTGCCGGGAAAATCTCATTTTCCTTTGACGAGATATAAGCGAGGTAATCAGGCAACACCTCAAACTGACCACCCATTAATTGATATATATATCGGTTAGCTTCAGCCCATTCCTGGAATTGATTCATGACTACCATCTCATCTTGATCCGGACTCTTCACCCAACTGTTATCTGTATACAAAGAAACATATTTCAGCGCACCGGTATAGTCCTTTAAGTGATAACATGCACTACCATAAGCGAGGTAGGAGTAAAGAATGTAGAAAACAATAGGTCTTTTAGTCTCCTCTTGTTTCCTTCGCCCATTCATCTCATAATGGATGGCTGCTTTTATTTTCAATTTCTCAGATAACTCCTGAACCTTGTTCCATCTATGCAATGCACCAAATGCATTAATCAACTCGTTAAGCGCATCCAATTGATAGCGCTCATCCAGCCGATCCACATAGTATTCGAACCGGGCCGCGATAATCAGATTCCGTTGCTGATCATTGGTCAGTCCCAACCTGAACAGTCGATACTGACAGAGTGCAAGTCGCTCGGAATGTTGCATTTTCTCGCTTTCAGCGATGTTCTCATATAGTAGAATGGCTGGTTTGAATTTACCTGCATGATAGAATTCTTCAGCCACTTCAAATAACAAAGGAATATAGGACAGATTATCCATCATCAGACGAATAACCTCTTCAATGCAGTCTAACTTGTCCAACTCGGCACAGCGATGAAGGAAAGGGCCCAGTCTTCTCCAGTCAGGGGTTGCGTGTACGAAACACTCATCTATGTATAATTCATAGAAGTAACCTTCTTCCAGCCTCATGGCGGAAGTGATGCGATCCAACTGCTGCATGGCAATAGGCCGATTTTTGTTCAAAATATTGCTCAGCGTACCCGAATTAATCCCTGACGTTTCCGAAAAATAACTAATGGACATCTGTTCACGCTTCAGATAACTCTCTAAATGATCGCGTATTGTGGTTGTCGGCTCCAAAACGAACACCACCCTCCAAAATAAAAAACAAATAAACAGGATTATCGGTATGCAAAAGTAATTATATGTAATTAGAAAGTAGCGGTCAATATAATAAATTCAACTAATTTGTAATAAAACCATTTTAATCCTTTAACTAAATCAAAGATCTCTACCTTATTTTATATCGGAAATGTGCCCGGTATCAAACCTGAAAACAGACAAAAAACACGAGCCATCGACGGGCTCGTGTTCTCAACTGACTCAGCAGTCAGTATGCTCACTATAACTTGAATTTAAGGCAGTATATTGCCTGCTGCACGGTAAATTTCATACCACTCTGGACGCGTGAGATGAACATCTCCTGCTTTTACACAATCTTGCAGACGTTCAATATTCATCGTGCCTGTCACAGGCTGCATATGCGCAGGGTGACGAAGCAACCATGCGATCGCAATTGTCGTATTGCTCACGTCATACTTCGCAGCAATCTCGTCGATCTTCGCATTCAATTCCGGGAACTTATCGCTTCCCAGGAAGACACCTTCGAAGAACCCGTACTGGAACGGAGACCAAGGCTGAATGGTGATATCATGCAAACGGCAATAATCAAGGATACTGCCGTCACGGTTAACCGCAGCGTCGTTCTCCATGTTCACGTTGATTCCACTGTCAATCATCGTAGTATTGGTAATACTCATCTGCAACTGGTTGGCTACTAGTGGCTGTTTTACGTATTTTTTCAACAATTCGATCTGGTTCGGATTCTGGTTGGATACCCCGAAGTGACGCACTTTGCCTTCGCGCTCCAGTTGATCAAAGGCTTCAGCCACTTCCTCCGGCTCAACCAGTGCATCCGGGCGGTGCAGCAGCAGAACGTCAAGATAGTCCGTTTTCAGACGCTGCAGGATACCATCCACCGAATTCAGGATGTGCTCTTTGGAGAAATCAAACATGCCTTTGCGGATACCGCATTTGGATTGAAGAATCATATTTTCACGAACTTGGGGATTCATCTGTACCGCTTCGGCGAAGATCTCCTCACATGTTCCTGTACCATAAATGTCAGCATGGTCAAAGAAATTCGCGCCAATCTCCATCGCAGAACGAACAAAATGTTCGGCTTCCTTGCCATCTAACGAATTAATCCGCATGCAGCCTACGGCGACTACGGGTACTTCAAGTGTGCTGTTGCCCAATTTCATGGTTCTCAAGATGTTTTCCCTCCATATTCGAATATTATCGTGTATCTTACTTTTGATTGTGACACAAATCTGCAATCGGTTTCAATAGATTTATCCTACATTCATATGGAGAAATGATAGATTCTGCGTCTCCGCCTGTAAATAAACAGAAGTGAGTTATACTTCTTCCGGTACAATGACCTCAATATGTCGTGGCAGGACACGGATATGAATCGGCAGGGCAGGACCTTCCTCCCCATCTACATTGGTGCGAATGGCTTCCGCTGACCGGACATGGACATCTCTGGCTGTAAAATAGTCCACATCCTTATGGTCTTTCAGACTACCAAATAACAGGGAAGTGCCCAGGGTCAGGCTGTTGAACACACTGATATTACGAACAACAAAACAATGTATCAGACCATCGTCCACCTCAGCATCGGGGGACAACTTCTCGAATCCCCCAACCGAATTGGTGAGTGCCGCCAGAAAAAGAGGCGCTTCCCCCTCCCAGATCTGGCCATCATATTCGATGGTTAATGGATTGGCTGATGTATGCACCAGGTCTTTCAAGCCTTCTTTCAGATATGCGAATGAACCCAGCTTCGACTTCTCTTCCGAGGATACGGAGAACAGGGCTTCCGCCAAAGAACCTGCAGCCACAGTGTTGGCAAACAGGCGATCATTGATTTTCCCCAGATCCACGATATGGATCTGATCCGAACGTAACTGCCTAATGGCTTCTTCCGGGTCAAGCGAGATATTCAGCGCACGTGCAAAATCATTCACCGTTCCCAGCGGTACGACGCCCAGTCGGGGACGATGATCCTGATCCATCATGCCGTTAATCGTCTCATGCAGCGTACCATCCCCACCAATAGAGATGACCAGATCACAGCCGTCTTTGCAGGCGCTCAGGCAGTAGTTGGTGGCATCACCTTCCCCGGCTGTCTCGTTCACCACCACCTCATACTGCTGTGACTCCAGAATTTCTTTGACTTGGGACACATACTGCTCGGCCTCTTCCTTACCTGACGATGGATTACTAATGATCATGGCTTGGCGCATACTCACATCTTCCCCTCCAAATTGGCATCTTTACTTCATCTATACCCGTTTCAAGGGTGGGTTGAATAGGTTCTGCGGGAGATGTTCCATTTTTTTTGATAAACATGTCTCTGAAGAGTGCAGAACTGGGTTTGTTTCATATAGAATAGAAGTATAGGAATATTCATTACGAATTCTTTTTGTTCCTTTTTCCCGTTGACGGGTTAATAACTATAGATGTGATTGTATTCCAACGTGCAAAAGTTAAACTGATCCAGTTACACATAGCACTCCGAGGGCAGAACAACCCTACGATTACTATTGTTCGGAATATTTTATAATTTTATATTTTAAGAATCGGAATCGGAGGGAATGCATGCAATGAAAAGAATGACGCTATTATTTCTAGTATTCATCCTGAGTCTCGGTGCATCGGGGCAAGCCATGGCTTACACGACTACAGACTTGGGCGAGGGAATCATTGAAGATCCCCTACTTGAGGACGGACTGAAGCTAATCCTGAACAAACCTCTGGGTGTCGCACTGACTCCATCTGATCTGGAGCAGCTTGAGGTGGTGGATCTGAGCAATGCAGGTATTCACAGCCTGTCCGGTCTGGAGTATGCTACCAACCTGACTCACCTCCGATTATACGGGAATGAGATTGAGGATCTGACACCGCTGGAGCACCTGACCAAGCTTCGGGAGATCGATGTTCGCAATAATTACATTACATCCATACACGCACTAGCCGAATTGAAAGACTTGGGACGGCTGTATATCAGCAATAACTCCATTTCTTCCATAGAGGTTGTACGCGGATTCACCCGATTACATACATTCCACGCCAGTGGGAACCAGATTGCCAGTCTTGAAGCACTTTCGGATGCGGATGAACTGAATTGGCTTGAGATCTCGAACAATACCATCACGGATCTGACGCCACTCGTCGATAAAACCCAGCTCCAACAACTCAATGTGGCGAACAACCAGATTCAGATGCTGGACGTAATAGCTGAACTGCCCAATACGCTGCGGAATCTGAATGTGGCAGGCAATCTCATAGCGGATCTAACACCATTGGAACACATGACACGGCTGCGGACACTCGATATCTCCGGTAACCAAGTACAGCACCTCAAGGGGCTTGAGGGACTGACTCGGCTGACAGAGCTGAATGCAGAATCTAACCAGATCTATGATCTGGAACCTCTACGGCGGCTTTCCAACCTGGATGTATTAAAATTGTCCAACAACCGGGTGTGGGATTTGACACCGATTGCAGGTTTTACATTTACCCGTGATCAGTCAGCGACAAATGCCATACAGGATATCTCGGCTTCCACCTCGTTATCCTCCGGTATTCAGTCGTCTACCTCAGAGGTTGAGCCTGCCGGACTCACGGTGCAGAACAACTATCTGGATGTCGTAAGTGGCAGTCATACCATGCAGCTCCTGAATCAGATGAATGTGCGAGAGCAGAAAAGGACGCCCCAGGGCAGCTTCCAGCGTCTGATTGAGGGGTCTACCACTGCCTATGTAGGTGATCGTGCTTATGCATTGGATACTGCACCTTTTATTGATGAAGGCCGGACCTATGTGCCTCTGCGTTTTGTCTCAGAGCAGTTAAATGCCAGTGTGAACTGGAATAGCGATAAGCGGGAAGCCGTGATCACACAGAATGATCAGACCATTCGCTGGACTGTGGGCAACAAGCAAGTTATCGTGAACGATACGCTTGCGATTAATGATGCTCCTCTTTTGATGAAAAATGGCAAAGCATTTGTACCGGTACGCTTCATCTCGGAGCAATTCAATACGACGGTTGCGTATATCGGAAGCAGCAAAACGATTCTGATCTTCGAAAATAAACCACTTGCTGAGCGTACAGAGCCTTGAGTCGTATCTCAAATTCATTTCCAGCCATAAGAATCACAGCGAAAGTCCCTGTCTGAACCATCGGCGGGGATTTTTTTGTGTTATCACATTGGATAATGGTATATGGACAGAGTCGTGTACAAGAAAGTACAGCATATTAACTGTCTATACAGACTTGAACTTGTGACAGCCCATCTTGGATTAGGGTAAATTTTACACGGTTTAGCATATCTTCTTTTGCAGCGGGAGTTGTTATACTGAATCTAATTTATATGACAGCTAAGGTTCAAACGAGGAGGAATTCACATGACATTCACGTTCAGCGGCTATTCCACAACCCAAGACAGCCCCTGGAAAGAGTTATCTTTTGTACCTACAAATGAAAACGCTAACTTAAAGCTTACAGGTGAGCAGCACCAGCTTGTGGAAGGGTTTGGTGGGTGTTTCAATGAGCTTGGTTATATGGCTCTATCCCACTTAAATGAGGAGCAGCGCAACGAGGTATTCCACTCTCTCTTCCATCCGGATGGTGAGCATAAGTTTAACATCTGTCGCCTGCCCATCGGCGCAAGTGATTATGCGGAGCAGTGGTATAGCCACAATGAGGTGGACGGCGACGTGGCCATGGAACATTTTTCGATCGAACGTGATTTCAAATATCTGATTCCTTATATCAAGGAAGCTCTGAGTTATAACCCGAACCTGCAATTCTTCGCCTCGCCATGGAGTCCTCCAACGTGGATGAAGTCGCCCAAAGCCTATAACTATGGCACACTGCGCTGGGAGAAGGACATTCTGGATGCGTATGCTCTTTATTTTGTGAAATTTGTACAGGCTTACCGTGACGCAGGCATTACCATCCATCAGGTGCATGTGCAGAACGAAGTGATTGCAGATCAGAAATTCCCTTCTTGCATGTGGACAGGCGAGCAGCTTCGTGAGTTTATTGCCGATTATCTGGGCCCGGCTTTTGACAAGCATGGTCTGAATACGGAAATCTGGCTCGGAACGATCAACGCCCCTGATCCATGGGAGGAATTAATCAAGAAGAAAACCAATGACTTCGACGAGTACGCCGGGCTGGTGCTGAGTGATCCGAAAGCCTATTCCTACATCAAAGGTGTTGGATATCAGTGGGCAGGCAAACATGCCATTCAACGTACCGCGGCAAGCTTTCCGGAGCTTCGTTATATGCAGACCGAGAACGAATGCGGCGATGGCAACAACTCATGGAACTATGCCAAATATGTATATAACCTCTACCAACATTACTTCAGCAACGGAGTGAACGCGTATATCTACTGGAACATGGTTTTGGAACCCAAAGGCCGCAGCACATGGGGCTGGGAGCAGAACTCCATGATTACGATAGATCCGGATAAGACGGAGTTTACTCGGAACCCCGAGTATTATGTGATGAAGCACTTCGCGCATCATATTGTTCCTGGTGCTCGTAGAGTCGGCCTGTCTGGCACCTGGAGCGGTAAATCCGTCGCTTTCCGCAACCCGGACAACAGTCTCATCATTGTCATTAATAATCCATTCCAAGACCGTCGGGATCTGCATCTGACCTTCGAGGAAGGGCAGACCCTTCACATTGAGCTGGAGGGCGATTCCTTCAACAGCATGGTTATTCAACCGAAATAACAAACTTAACACATCGTTAAAAGCATAAACATCAATAGCGTCAGGCTCAGGAATTTCCCGGGCAGGCGCTATTTTTCATGGCGCAGGTCATGCTATTGTTATCATTTTTTCTTCTGTAGAACGCAAGCTGTAGATGAATTGAAGATAAGTCCTTTAACTTTTCATATTTACAAATCTATGAATCTAGATATAATGTAGTCCAGAGAACCTACTCTCATGTCCATCACATTACAGGAGGAAAGGCAGTCCCATTTTAGCATATTATATCTATTTATCTGTATATTTAAATACAGTGGAGGTACGCTTTACATGAAATCACAACAGGTCAATCCGCTCCTTATCTTGATGCTGGCACTCGGAGTATTCGGGATTATTACAACGGAAATGGGAATCGTGGGGGTATTACCTCAGGTTGCGGATAAATTCGGTATCTCGGCTGCACAGGCAGATTGGCTGGTCAGTATTTTTGCGCTGGTCGTAGCCAATTGCGGGCCCTTTTCTTACCCTGCTGGCGTCGGGGACCAATCGTAAAATCATCCTTTTAGCTGCTGTGCTGATGTTTGCCATCTCGAACGTCGTATATGCCTACGCTACAACATTTGATACCATGCTTATCTTTCGAATGATTCCCGCACTGTTCCATCCCGTCTTCTTTTCCGTAGCCCTTGTCACCAGTGCCCAGCTCGTTCCAGCAGAGAAAAGCAGTCAAGCTGTTGCTAAAGTCTTTACCGGAGTTACCGCAGGCTTTGCCTTTGGCGTGCCACTGACATCGTATCTTGCTGAACGCCTATCTCTCGAAATCGCCTTTCTGTTTGGAGCGATGGTTAGTGTAGTCGCTTTGATCGGCATTTGGATCTGGTTACCCTCGATGCCCATCAAGGAAAAGATGTCCTATGGTAAGCAGCTCGGTATTCTGCGCAAACCTGGATTATGGCTGAATGTTGCCGCAGTCATTTTTATATTCGCCGCCATGTTCTCCGTGTACAGCTATTTCGCCGAGTATCTTGGACAGGTTACCCAGATGAGTGGATCATGGATCAGTATCATGCTTACCGTCTTCGGTGTCGTCATGATTATCGGAAATTTGGCGTTTGGACAGTTTCTGCGCAAGAGCGTGATCCGTACTGTTCTCCTGTTCCCCTTGCTCTACATAGCAGCATACGCACTCGTCTACTGGGCTGGTAATCACTTCATGTGGATGATTATTGTAGTCATCATCTGGGCATCCGTTCATTCGGGAGGATTGATTGTAAGCCAAACCTGGTTAACCGCTGAAGCGCAGGACGCACCTGAATTCGGCAACAGCTTGTATGTATCCTTTTCCAACCTCGGAATTACCTTGGGTACTGCCATCGGCGGATGGTTTATCGCAAACCTGGGGACACATCAACTGATCTGGAGCGGGATAATATTTGCACTCATCGCTTTTGTCTTGATTTGGATTAAAATCAAATGCCACCAATAGCACCATGTCCCCATACTTATCAAGAGGAACATGGCGCTATTTGGTGGTATATAATCACCAGATTTGATGGAAGCACAGACTCTTCAAAACGCGAGCTTAAGGATTGTTCGCCAAGTAATTTCTCAGCCATTGCATAGCCGGACGTTCTGTTCCATTGCTGTTGACCAAGTGGGAGCCAGCCTGCCAGGTTTGATTCTGGTTGTAGCCCCACAGCGTCACACCTTTAACAGCAGAGTGTTTCCACAGGACGGGGAACTTCTGCTGATAACGCTGCAACTGTGTATTGTCATCACCTGTCATATCCAGCTCGGATACATAGATCGGCAACCCTGTCGCTGCAAGCTTGTTCAATACCGTGTTCATCGTGCTTACAGAGACATTGTCCATATTGAAGTAATGCGCTTGGATTCCAATACCATCGACTAAGCCTCTGTTTTTCAGAAGGTTAATAATCTGGATATATTGGTCCGCTTTAGCCGGATCACCGATAATACCGTATTCATTGATTAACAATTTGGAGTTAGGGAAGGCTTGTCTCGCCTGTTGGAATGACCAGATAACCCAATCCCACCCCGTTGCTCCATCTCCGCCAATGGCATTGCGGTAAGATGGTTTCGCATGCAGAGGTTCATTCACCACATCAACGAAGGCAGACTTCGAATACCGCTGCCCTGCGGCCTTGATCCATTGTGTCACTTCAGCCTTCTGATCGGCGGCCGAGAGACCGTTAATCCAGGTTGGCTGCTGATTTCCCCATACGAGCGTATGGAACTTGAACGGAAATCCATTGTTGTTAGCATAATTGTACGCCATATCCGCCTGGCCCCAATTCATTACATTGCGTGTGCCTTCCACAGCATCCCACTTGGTTGAGTTCTCCGGAGTTACCTGATTCCAATACGGGCTAAAATTCGAAGGAACCTGGTTGGCAATAATATTGCCCAGAAATTTGCTGCCTTTCGCTAAACCTGCACTCACACTACCAACCGCAACAGATGCAGCGAGAATCCCTACCAATGCCAATGAGCCGACCGTCTTAAACCATTTGGACTTGATCAATGTATTTCCTCCTTCGTTTCTTATATTTTGTAAAGCGCTTACAATTAACATTTTACTGGATAATTATGGTTTTAGAAACCTGACAAATTATAGTATTTTATCCCAATAATAGAATGATATATTATATTTCTATCGATTTATCTGCTTAAACCCAACATGATTCTTACATTGGAGTTTACATTCCCCAAATGTTTATCTAGTATGAAATGATACATATCTTTACATACACTAGATAACAAGGGAGATTACAACATGCGCAAAATTCCAACGAAACGCATCGCCGGATGGCCCTTATCGTTCCTCTTATGTGCCTCCATTTTGTTCGCCCCATTTGCATCCACCCCAGTGAAGGCTGCTGAAGCAGACAAAGAAACCAAAATCACACTACTGGGAACATCCGATATTCATGGTCGATTCATGCCATGGGATTACGCGCTGGACGGCCCTAATGCAACAGGGAGTCTAACTCAGCTCTACACCATTGTGAAGAAGATTCGTACAGAGAATCCCAATACCATTCTGTTGGATATCGGGGACATGATCCAAGATAACTCGGCCGAACTGTTTAACGATCAACCGCAATCTCCCATGATGGTTGCAATGAACGAGATGAACTATGACGCATGGGTCATGGGTAACCATGAATTTAACTTTGGCTTAGACGTACTGGAGAAGATATCTTCACAGTTCAATGGACAGCCTCTCGTGGGTAATATTTTTAAAGAAAACGGCGACCGCTACATGCCTGCCTATACGATTATTGAAAAGGACGGAATCAAAGTTGGCCTCATCGGGATGACAACACCTTTAATTACGGAGTATGAAAAAGGTACGGATCATCTCGACGGCGTTATCGTCAAAGACCCCGTAGAAGAAACGAAAAAAGTCGTTGCCGAGTTGAAGGGCAAAGTCGATGTCATGGTTGGAGTCATGCACTTGGGACTCGAAAATGAGAATGGGAATCCGGGAACGGGAGTGACGGATATTGCCAATGCGAACCCGGAGCTGGCTGCCATCTTTGCCGGACACATGCATACTTTGATTGAATCTCAAACGGTTAACGGCGTATTGATCTCCGAACCGAATAAATATGGCTCACATATCTCGCGAATTGATCTGACATTTTCTAAAGACGGCGATAAAGTTGTGCTCAAAAGCAAGGAAGCTCAAGCACTCGCTGTAAAAGCAGCTGACGGAACGTATGAAGTCTCCGATCCTGCGCTGGAAGAGACACTTCACCCGTTTCACGAGTTCGCTCGTGCCGATGCCAACATCGAAGTGGCTGAACTGAAAGGAACGAATCTGGTTCCTGCGGACGAAATCAAAGGCATTCCTGCTGTGCAGATTCAGGAGACTCCTCTCTCGGACTTCTTCACCGAAGTTATGCTGCATTATAGCGATGCCGATGTGGTCGCGCACCAGATAGATAACGACAAGGCCAAGCTGGAGGTAGGCCCGATCAAGAAGAAGGATATTGCGTTCAACTACCAGTACACCTTCGGTGAAGTAACCGTGTATGAAGTGTCCGGACGTGATCTGATAGATTATATGGAGTGGTCTGCGGGGTACTTCAACTCTACACGCCCTGGTGATGTGACCATTAGTTTCGATCCGAAACGACGTGCTTCCAAATACAGCACCGATGATTTCTTCGGCGGCGTAACGTATGAGATTGACCTGACCAAGCCATATGGCAGTCGGATTACGAATCTGAAGTACAGTAACGGTACGGCAGTAAAAGAAGACGATACGTTGAAACTTGGCATGAACGCCTATCGAATGGAAGCCCTGATTGCGAAAGGCGGCGCCATGGAAGGACGTAAGTTCAAGCAGCTCTGGTCTTCCAAGGATGCCTCGGCATTTGGTGAGATCCAAGGTACGATTCGTAATCTGTCCATCGCCTATCTGAAAGATGTCATGAAGGGTGTCTACGAACCGAAGATTCAGCAGAACTGGAAAATCACCGGCGTAGACCTGACTGCACCAGAACGTGCGGATGTGGTCGAGTTAATTAACGATGGCATCATGTCTGTGCCAACAACGGAAGATGGCAAATACACCAATATTGCCTCCATTAACATTTTGGATGCGGTGACCCAGGAAGAGATGGATACTCTATCTGCCAAAGCAGGTGTGAATACAGCCCAATTCTCTGGCGTGAAAACCAAGGGAGCGTTCTATCAAAAGCTGAACAAAGCTCGCAAAGCAGCAGGTAATGGCGAGGAAGAAACCACACCTGAGAAGCCTACGACACCAACAGTACCAAATCCAACACCAACTCCAGGCACGCCGAAACCTGGTAAGCCATCAACACCAAGCACTGGCAAACCAGGAACTGTCACCAAAGGCAAACAAGCCAAGGTTACTGCAACTTACCTGAACGTACACGCTGGCGCTTCATCCAAATCCAAGGTCGTAGCTGCTGTACCGAAAGGCACCGTACTTGAAGTAATCAGCACAGACAAGTTTGGCTGGGTAAAAGTGAAGCTGGATGGACGTGTAGCATTCGTATACGGGAAATATGTGAGCATGTTGAAATAGCGTAATCGTTACGCACCGAGCTTAACGAAAAAGAAAAAGGGCGATCCTCCCATGGAAATCATGGTCGGGATCGCCCTTTGCTATATTAACAAAACGTTAGGAGTATCGCTGTAAACAAATCATCCGTACCCGTGCCATATCCATCCCCCTCATCTGACATCATTAAGATTCATACATCTTCGATGCTCAGCCCCTCTTCACATCCCAGCTCGCCAGCATGCCTCTCGCCATTTCCATCGTCGACTCTTCCCCTGTGGTTAGAGCAAATTTGGCAACCAGTGCCGGGTAAGCAGCCCATTGTTCCCGAATATGCTCAAACATCTGAGGCCATGTCCTTCCCCCTGCCTTCTCGTATCGCTTCAGCAGATCGCGCAGTCCATCATCTTGGAAAAGTCCATAAAGGATTACAAAATCCTTACCCGGATCAGCGATCTCCGCTTCCGTCCAGTCGATGAGTCCGGTTACCCGCTGTGTATCATCGACAATGATATGCGGTGGGTGCAGATCACCGTGATTAAACGTCGAGTGCTTCGGCCAATAGCTACCTACAGACAGCCACACCGTCCAACGTTCCGCCAGTTGGTCCGGCACCGTAAAATTCTTTTTAATCTCCTCTATATTTGCCGCAAACTCTTTGCGAGCTTCCATAGGCGTCTTGATCCGAACTCCGCCCTTGGCCGCCTCCTCAGGATCAATGTTGTGCAATGCGGCAAGTGTAGCAGCCAGTGAATCCAGGAACTCGTCAGACAAGGTCTCCTGCGGGAAACGCCACGCATATCCTGCACCAGCAGGATCTACCACTGCAATCGGGTCGCCATCCAATAGTGGATAAGCGATAAGTTCGGGCGTGCAGATTCGCCAGTCCGGCACCTGTGCCGGAACACTCCCCTGGACCACATCCAACACCCTGCGCTCATTTTCGGCTCGCTCCCATACGTCTTCGCGTCGCGGCTGACGCAGAACCCACTTTTGTCCACTTATATCAGTGGCGAAGGCTACCCGGAAGTCCATCCCGGACTCATTGATTTCCATCGATTCCTTACGGATTTGAAGCCCATTTTGTTCAGCCAGCAACCATATATCCTGTGTGAAATCCACTTGTTCATTTGACTTTGTCATATCCAAACCTCCCCTTTTCCTTGGAAAAATAAAAAACACAGACATTCATGCCTGTGCTTTCGATCTCGGAATAGGGCTATACCTATTTTTGCGCATCCCATAGTGGTACATCAAAGAACCACTCTTATGCAAGAGTGTCCACTACAAATAACGGCATACGTGTAAACAGGCAAACTTCTCCCGATGATCTGCAACACAGGCAGTGAAACAGCAAGCGCAAGCAAACGTTCCGCTACTATCTCAATCGAAAAAAATTTACCACACGTATCCCTCCGTTCAGTAAGTTAACTATATGCTAACATATTCCAATTTTTAGTGCCAGACTGAATGGACTGATTTTCGTTTTTTTATGGATGTACAGGAACTTCGCTGACTCAGGTAACGTCCATAGTTATAGCTACATTAAAAAAGGATGAGAGGTGAGTAACCCGATGTACATTGTACGAAGATTATCCTTAT
Source organism: Paenibacillus sp. Z3-2 (assembly GCF_054161325.1). Taxonomy (NCBI): domain Bacteria; kingdom Bacillati; phylum Bacillota; class Bacilli; order Caryophanales; family Paenibacillaceae; genus Paenibacillus; species Paenibacillus sp. Z3-2. The sequence continues at coordinate 6,450,619 of NZ_CP096397.1, forward strand.
TACCAGTCATCATGGTCCTATTAACGCTCGGATGTGCAGAGCAATCTGAGGAACAAGGGAAAGAGAAGCCACATGTACGAGGAATTATTACGGATTATGAGGAAGAAAGAGGTCAGGTACTCATCGACAATAAAGAAGATGGAGGTGTTGAATCAGGACCGATTTGGATTTCGCTCAGCAAGAACGCCGAACTCATCATCGAAGGAGAGACTGTGACCGTCTCTTTGGATGAGACACTCGTTGGTCGAAGTACAGAAGTGTGGATCAATGGAGTTATTGCTCAATCTTACCCTCCCCAAACCAAGGCTGTGAAGATGGCCATTCATTAACAGATTGAACACATGATATGTTATAATAACGAAATAATCTTATAAGGAACAGGGAAGGATTCGCATGGAAGCTAAACAACCCCCAGATCGGGAGAATCCCATTTCTCGTGGTCGACCAAGGAGTACAGAAGTTCACAAACGCATACTGGATGCCACGTTAACCTTACTTGGCGAAGTAGGTGTGGAGAAACTGAGTATAGAGTCTGTCGCACAGCTCGCAGGCGTAGGCAAAAGCTCAATCTATCGGCGTTGGAGCAGCAAGGAAGCGCTGGTCGTGGATGCACTGGAACGTCTCAAGCCGGAGTTCAGCACAGCTGTACAAGGCGAACTACATGAAGTGTTGTACGAGTTGGCCCAAAGTTTTGCCCATCAGATGAACAATCCGCTTGGGAAGCAGATGCTCTCTTTGCTGATTTCTACCCTATCTGGCAGTTCACAGATTTCAAAGTCGTATTGGGAAAACCATTCACTGCCGAAGACCAAGGAAATCTCCAGTCTGCTTGAACGTCATATCCCGAAGGAAAAACTCCGCCAAGGTACAGATCTGGATCTGGTGTCTGATTTTATAATCGGTTTTATTATGTATCAGCTATTGCTCAAACCGACTTCATTCGATCTGGATAACGAACTGAAACGTGGTATTGATATGATTTTAAACGGAATACAATCCAAATGATTTAGGTCTCGCTATGATTAGCAAGACCTTTTTTATTGACAATTAACGATACGATACAGTATCGTATATAGTATAAAATCATACAAGGGAGTGTAATCCATGAGTAAACCAAATAAAACAGTGATTATTACAGGCGGTAATACCGGTCTTGGATACGAAAGTGCCAAAGTGATTGCTTCATCTCAGAAGTGGCATGTCGTTATTGCTTCTCGCAGCCTAAGTAGAGGGAACGCTGCAGTGCAGACATTGATCCAATCTACGGGTAACCCCAATATCTCGGCTATGGAGCTAGATTTGGCTTCAACGACATCCATAAGGAAACTTGCAGCGCTATATATCCAAGCCGATCTTCCACCTCTCCATGCCATCGTTTGCAATGCCGGCTCCCAATTTGTGCAAAGTACACAATCCACTACGGATGGTGTCGAGGCAACCTTTGGTGTGAACCATCTGGGGCATTTCCTCCTCGTCCGCTTGCTGCTTGAGTCGCTTCAGGAACAGGGGCGAATCATCGTTGTATCCAGTGACACACACGACCCAGGAGCCAGAACCGGTATGCCGGCTCCTCGCTATGCTCATCCCAATATCATGTCTAATCCTGCCCAGTCTGATCAATTTCTCGCCGACCTCTCTCCTTCTGCCCGGGGACAACTACGTTATACAACATCGAAGTTATGCAATTTGTATTTCACCTATGAACTCACCCGCCAAGTCCAACAATCTGGCAGATCTGTTGCAGTCGCTGCATTTAATCCTGGGATGATGCCTGGCAAAGGTTCCGCTCTCGCCAGAGAGTATCGCCCGCTCCTTCGTTTCATGTGGAATTATGTAATGCCTCTGATGCGTTTCTTTAATGCTGGCATACGCACCACCAGGCAATCAGGAGCTGACCTTGCAAGCCTCGTATTACATCAACCTATAAGCGAATTGAAGGGAACATACTGGGATGGACCGAAGAAAATCCCTTCTTCCGAGGAATCCTACAGCCCTGAGCGTGCCGTAGAATTATGGGACTGGAGTTCAGAAAGACTTGGTTTGCATAATACGATTTAAACATCATTGTGAATTACTCCGTTAGGTTGCCCGCATATAGAGTATAATAAAAAGGTATACGATCAATGTACGGTGCAATGCTTGTATGTAGAGTATTCAAAACTAACGCAAAAGAGGTAAACAATGAGCGAGCAACAATTTAAAGATTATGGACTTGGTGAAGAGATCGTAAAAGCACTGGACAGTCTGGGCTATGAGACACCAACCGAGGTTCAAACTAAAGTTATTCCGGTAGCACTGGAGAATCAGGATCTTGTGGTCAAATCACAGACAGGTAGTGGTAAAACAGCTGCCTACGGCATTCCGCTCTGCGAGCTGGTGGATTGGAATGAGAATAAGCCACAGGCTTTGATTCTTACACCGACCCGGGAACTGGCTTTGCAGGTTAACGAAGATATTACGAATATCGGCCGCTTTAAGCGTATTAAAGCAACCGCACTATACGGACAGTCCCCTTTTCATATTCAAAAAGCGGAGTTAAAACAAAGAACCCATGTGGCTGTTGGTACGCCGGGTCGGGTACTGGATCATATCGAACGAGGCACGCTGCCACTCGAACGGATCGCTTATCTCGTTATTGACGAGGCCGATGAGATGCTGAATATGGGCTTTATTGAGACAGTACAGTCCATCATTCAGAAGCTGCCACAGGAACGAGTGACCATGTTGTTCTCCGCAACGTTCCCTGAAGATGTCGCCAAGCTGTCACGTAAATACATGAACAAACCGGTGGAGATTGAGATCAAGGCAAGCGGACTGACAACAGCCACCATTGAACATGCTGTAATTCACGTACCAGAGGTGAACAAAACCGCGTTGCTTCAGGATTTGTTCATTGTGGAGAATCCGGACAGTTGTATCGTGTTCTGCCGTACGCAAGAGAATGTAGATAAGCTGTTCCGGGTCATGGCTGACCTTGACTATCCAGCAGATCGTATCCATGGAGGCATGGAGCAGGATGAGCGGATCGAAGTGATGAACGCATTCAGACGGGGACAGTTCCGTTATCTGATTGCGACGGATGTAGCTGCACGCGGTATTGATATCACAAATATTACTCATGTCATCAACTACGATATTCCTTTGGAAAAAGAAGGTTATGTGCACCGCACAGGCCGTACGGGTCGCGCAGGCAAAACAGGTAAAGCCATTACGTTGATTACACCGAAAGATGGCCGGCGTCTGGCGGAGATTGAATCCTATATTGGATTCCAAATCCCTGTCGTGAAAGCTCCTTCCGAAGAAGCTGTAGATCGCCGCAGAGAAGACTTCGAGAAGCGATTGAAGATCGTTCCTGAACGCAAAAAGGACAAGCGTGAACAGTTGAACCAACAGATCATGAAGCTGAACTTCAACGGAGGCAAGAAGAAAAAACTTCGCGCCGTAGACTTTGTAGGTACCATCGCCAAGCTTGAAGGGGTAACCGCCGACGACATCGGGATCATTACGATTCTGGATAATGTAACGGATGTTGAAATCCTGAACGGTAAAGGCCCACTTGTACTGGAGCTCATGCAGAATACAACGATCAAAAAGATGCAGCTCAAGGTTCGCAAAGGTCATAAGTAGTTTAATAGATGGGTTTAAATAAATAGGTCCAGACCAAAAAAGGGGTAATCGACTTGGAAAACATGTCGGCTATCCCCTTTTTCCATGCTTTCGTTTTTGGTCAAATGGCTGCTTGTACGAAACATGAATTTTGAAAAAATCAACCCCGCTCTCACCGCTCAACCCCGAAGAAATGAAGGTTTGTTCAGCAATGGATGGATTGTTCACTTGAAAAAGAGTCTAGCCGAACTAAAATATAAATGAAGGCGCTACATTTAATCTGATATCTTTCGGGAGGTGTATGTAATGGGTAACAGGAAAGCCGTCTGGTTTCTGGTCTTCGCACTCACGTTCACCCTGTTTGGACTTCATCCTCAACGGACAAGCGCAGCAAGTGTCACGATAACCAACGGTACCGATTGGCTCGACACCGCAGGCAACCCCATCCATGCGAACAGCGGCAACATTCTGCAGGTAGGCTCGACGTATTATCTGTACGGTGAACATGCGGTGGGCGGCAGGTTCGACAGCGTGAACGTCTACACCTCCACTGATCTGAAGAACTGGACTTTCAGCAACGCCATCCTGACGAAAGATTCCGCAACCGAGCTGGCCTCCAGCAAGATTGAACGCCCCAAAGTCATCTATAACGCCTCCACCAACCAGTATGTGCTCTGGGCACACTACGAGAACGGTACTGATTACAACCTCGGGCGTGTAGCGGTCGCAACAAGCAATACCCCGAATGGCAAATTCACCTATGAGGGCAGCTTCCGCCCAATGAATTATGAATCTCGTGACATGACCGTCTTTGTCGATACAGATGGTACAGGTTATCTGGTTACCGCTTCCCGCAAAAATGGCGGTGCCAATGATACGATGGCTATTTTCAAAATGAATGCAAGTTACACCGGGATACAATCCTTCGAGGGCTGGCTGTTCGAGAACGCCTACCGTGAAGCGCCTGCTGTTGTGAAAAAAGGGAACCGTTACTACCTCTTCACCTCCCAAGCCGCTGGCTGGTATCCGAATCAGGGCGCTTATGCTACAGCAACTTCCATGACGGGTCCATGGACTGCGCTTACGCCATATGGCAATCCATCTGCCTTCGGTTCGCAGATTCATGATATTGCCACGATCACAGGCAGCAACACCACATCCTACATCTACATGGGGGATCGCTGGAATCCGATGAACCTCGGAGAGCACAAGCATATCTGGCTGCCGCTAACCTTGAATGATTCGAACGGAACAGCATCACTGGATTGGTATACAACGTGGAATATCGACGCAGTAACGGGTGCGGTAACACTGCCCGCCCTCGTCAATCATGCACAAGGCAAAACAGCTACCGCCAGCTCCACAGCCTCCGGCTCATCTGCATCCAACGTCAATGATGGCAACTACCAGACTTCATGGGTCGCTTCCTCCAATAGCTGGCCTGCCTGGTGGCAAGCGGATTTTGGCGCACCGAAGACGATCACGGAGATCGACACGTCCTGGTTTATGTATAAAGGTTCCGAAGGCTACTACAAATACAAAATCGAGATTAGCAACGATGGTGTCAATTACTCTACCTTGGATCGCACCAACAATCTGACCTACGGTTTCACCACGGATGCTGTTCATTTCACAGCCCGCTATGTGCGGATTAATATGGTGAACGCGGTCTTGTGGAATAATCCGGGGAACTGGTACACTCCAACCCTTCATGAGGTCAAAATGTGGGGCCCTGCTCCACCAGAAGCCACAGGTTACAGCCGCTTCAGTTCACACAACTATCCGGATCGATACATCCGTCATGCCAATTACACCGCTCGCGTGGATGCCAACGTCTCCCCTGTTCTGGATTCACAGTTCCGCGTCGTACCGGGTCTAGCCAGCTCCACAGGAATATCACTGGAGTCCATCAACTTCCTAGGCTACTTTCTGAAGCGTAATGCCAGCAACAAAATTGTACTTGAAGCTTACGCCGATACCACCGCCTTTAAGGGAGATGCTACGTTCCTGAGCAGTGCCGGCTGGGCGGACAGCACCAAAGTATCCCTTCAATCGTACAGTCAGCCCGGATATTACATCCGGCATTATGATTACGCATTACAGCTCGATGCCATCAATGCATCCAGCAGCTCAACGATGAAAAGTGATGCCACATTTGGGCGAACCAATTTCTAATTGGGTGTCATCTGCATCATAGATTGTGTTATAGTCATCGGGAAGTGGACCGAATTTCGAAGGATAGCGCCTGCGGGTCCAATAACTGCGTGTTTCCTTCAACAATGAAGGTGTGAAAGTTATGTCAACTTATCAAGTCGTTCCTATGATCTATGATTCCAAGGAGCAGATTGAAGCTATTATTTTACTCGAACAACAATGTAAACAGCTCGATTCCATTCATCTGAAGGCAGACCTTGACCATATCAGCAAAAAAGACGGAGATCATGCGCTCCTCTGTTATCGCGACGGCGAATTAGTAGGACTCCTCAGTTGGTATGCTTCTGACACCGTAACCGGCAATATTAATGCCATCGTACACCCAGATGTTCGTCGCCAAGGTGTTTTCCGTAGCCTACTGGACCGAGCTATCTTAGACATGAAACCACAGGGTATCCAACAACTCAGCTATCGCGTTCCTCAGGGCTTATCTCCAGGTGTTCATACCGCTAAATCCCTTGGAGCCATTTATGATCGTGCCGAGTACTCAATGCAACTTGTGAATGAAGTCCTTTCGGTTGTGGAGCCGCCTGAACTAACGTTGTCCGTGGCAGAAGCCGAAGATATGGAGTTTATGGTCATTTGCTCATCCCAGGCCTTTGGAGATTCGGAGGACTGGACACGCGATTATTTCATGCAAACGAATGAACCCAGCCGAGTCACCTATATTGCATGGCAGGATCAACAGCCTGTTGGGTTGGTACGGGTTAACTCCATTAACACGACAACCGCATTTATTCATAATTTCTGTATCTTACCTGCTTATCAGGGACAGAAACTGGGGCGCACTGCGCTTAGCATCCTGGTTGATCTCTTACGAAAACAAAGTTATACAGATACTCGCCTATCCGTTGTTACTGAGAACGAACGTGCTTTGAACTTATACCGCAGTGTTGGTTTTGAAGTGAATTCTGAGTACCACTATTTCAGCGGTAATTTATAAAAAGCAGTACAGTGAGAGATCGTTTTCCGCAAAGGGAGACGATCTCTCTCTTTTATAGGTATAGACCATTACATTATTATTTTAGAACTGATTGGAGAATTGAAAAATCAATTTATAGCCATCGAACGTTTGCCCGTACATCTCCCGATAGTTAACTTTGGTATAATTAGCCACTGTTTTTCGCCAGAAAGATTGGCCAATCTTATTTCTCTCCGATGGATTGGTGAACAACTCCCAGTTTCCTCTAAACATGCCAAAGATCGTCGATGCCGCGTGTTCAGCAACGCCTACACCTCGAAACGGCTGCATCAGAAAGAAATCATGTACAAAGAAATTCGTGCCTTGTGAACAATATGGCGGAGTAGCTATGAACGTAAAACCTGCCGGTAGGCCATCCACAATCATGAGAAACGGATAAAGACACTCCGGTTTTTCCCACCAAATGTTCTGTACATCATACTGATCCTGTAACGTTTTGTAATCAGGACTTGGTTCGAAAATGCCATGTTTGTTCGGGGTATGCTCTCTACCCAGACCATAATGTCCGGATAGATCATGCAAGTATAGCGGGTACATATTTTTAATCAGATATGCCTCGTCCTTACTCGTCAATTTCACTTCTATATTCATTTACATCAACCTTCCCAGATGATTGAAAGATCACTCAAATTAATTGTACGCGCAGTTATAGCACTCGAATATGTAATGAATCTTTATTAATCATTCTCTACATACGAAAAAGCTACATTCGATTACTCGAATGTAGCTTCAATAGTTTCATCCCTTTTTGCCATATACAATTTTCTTGATGCTATCAACGGATAAACAGAATTGATCTGCAAGCTGATCGATGGTTCTACCAGCAGTGAATAGCTGGCGAATCTCGTTGTTCCGCTCCTGGACAACCCTTCTGCTGCCCGAGTCCTCGCCCCACTTCTTATGGGCATCCTTGGGCCTCGGAATATAGATCAAGCCACCAGAGATATGACGCTGAATTTCTTTGAGCAATTCTTCCGGGAAGATTGTATCCGCATTAATATATTTCACGCTGCTCCACTCCTTAAAAGTTAAAATCTTTAAGGCAGCAGAGTCGTACGAAGAACACATTGGATATGCACTATAGTGATATGGCGGAAATGAATTTCACGCTCTATGCAAACAACCGCCGTTGTTCATCACATGGACTCTGCATAGAGCGGGTCGTTAAACTTATTATGAATCGAATCATGGTAGCCCCCCATTCATTGAATCAAAATCAAATCACTTTAGATGGTACTCCTATATCTTCCATGTCAGAACCTTATATCCTTCTACTCATCGATATATTGGCTTACACTCCGTTCCAGCAATTCTCTAACCTGCTGCTTCAACTTAGGTGGTGAGATCACCTTCACTTCTGGTCCATAGGAGAGTAACTTTCGCGCTGTAAAAGAAAATTCTTCAGGCGGAACCAGTCCTCGCCATGCATGACCTTGAACCGAATTAAACAAAACATCTGACGCAGCAATCCTTGCTCCGAATTCCGTGAATTGCAGCACCACTTCTACGCTCGCTCTGCCTTCTTTGGCAGCTAACCACGCTTTCAGACTTGGAACAGATTCATCCATCGAAACCATAACAGCCAACTGCTGCATGCGATCCACCCGATACAACAATACACGATCCTTATTCCGGGCGGGCATGTACCAATGTCCCTGCTCATAGTAGATGCCATAGGGAAAGACCTGGACTTTTTTAGGACCACCCCGGGCATGATACATAAACTCGATTTCTCTCTTTTCTACTGCCGCACCCAATATCTCAGTTGTTAATGGCTCCGCATGCTCACCGGGATGCTGTACAAAGGTGATATGTTCCCTCATTCGCATAATCAGATCCTGTACATCCTCAGGCAAAGTAGAAAAATACTGCTCAGCCAGATGTCCACGCATGGAACCGTACGGAAAATCCGGGACTTGCTGTAGATACTCCAACATCATAAACAGTCCTAATGCCTCCTGCTGTGTCAGTTGAAGGGGTGGCAAAATTCGATTGGGCAACACCCGGTATCCGCCGTTCACGCCAACTTCTGTGTACAAGGGAAAACCCAGTGCCTGCAATGCATCCAGATCTCGCTGAATCGTACGAACCGAGACGTCGAACCGTTCTGCCAATTCTCGGGCCGTGAACTTCTGTCTGGAGTCCATCAGGCGCATGATGGCCAGCTTCCGATTATTCATGAATTCAACATCCTAACTACGTCATCTTTTGTCATAGTTAGAGTGTATCATACATTTTAGAAGGGAGCGATGAACATGTCTGATAACAAAACCATTTTGTACATTGCTATGAGTTTGGATGGATATATCGCAAGACTGGACGGTTCGGTAGATTGGTTATTTGATGTGGAGGGTGATGGTGGAGACAACGGATATGCTGCCTTTTATCAAACGATTGGTAGCGTCGTTATGGGACGTTACACGTACGAAGAGGTGCTCACACTATCTGAGGAATTCCTCTATGCGGATCGCCCAACGTATGTGCTATCCCGCTCAGAACAGCCGACTGCTCCACATGTACAGTTCACAACCGAGTCGGTAGAAACGCTCATTCCCAGATTAAAGCAGAATTCGGATGGAGACGTATGGATCGTCGGTGGCGGTAAGCTCGTTCAAGCGGTGATGGAGAAAAAATTATTAGATGAGATTGAAGTTGCTATCATTCCAAAAATTCTTGGCGAAGGCATCCCATTGTTCCCGGTAGGCACTGTGCCAAGTCAATTCAAAATGATCCGAACCCAGACACTCGGGCAGATCATTTCGATTCGTTATGAGGTACAACAGCTGAAATAGCCAATAAATAAAAGGAAGACAGCCCAATATGCAGTACTCCCAATGGTCCGATGTATACACATTCTGCCTTTGGCGTATGGCACGACCTGGAGCTGTCTTTTATTTTAATTCCCCTATGGGTCACTTCGATGACAGAATCCCATTTAAATATGCTGTCAGCGCTTCTGCCGTCCTACAGTGAGATAACTCGCCGGGATGACTTCGAGCGCCCACCGTTTCCCCAGTCGTATTGGGAAGCTGAATGATCGAGACCTTAAGATCCCCCGTCTCTTTCGTATACGCATCAACTGCACGGTAGATGGCAGGCATCATTGGGAAACCAAGCATCCCATAAGCCCATACGAGTTGAGCATCTGGATTATTTTTTCGAAGCTTAGTCAGGAACTGTTCCACCGCTTTCTCAAAAGTGGCCAAATCCTCTTCATGATACGTACCATCTTCGTTCAGCCGCTGCTTGTACACCTTACCGGTATCCGGGTCTTTCCACTCAGGTGACTGAAACGCACCCCCATCATTGCTACCCAGGTTCACAACCACCACATCCGGTTGCCAGGAACCAAAATCATGCTGTTCTCCTGCGCCGAGCGCTTCATTACGTTCACCGGTAAGCAGACCACAGACCTGTTCGTAATAATCGGGAATGTTCCCCTTCGGATTGTTATCCCAACTTGTCAGCACACCCCAGCCGCTCTGCGAGATGACCCGGTACTCCGCATTCACCGCTTCTGCTGTCATGAACGTATAATTATGTATGGCGCTGAACCACATCGGCACCCAATCTTGCTCTGCTTTTGCTCCAATGGCACCTTCACCAGATGTAATACTGTCACCGATAAACTCAATCTTGTACGGTTTTTCCTGCACAGGCAGGAATGCTCCATCCGATTTCACCGCATGAATCTGCAAGGAACAACCCGGGTCGCCACTCATCGCTTGGACATCTTTAACGATCCGTATATTCTTCACCACATCCGCGTTCATGCCTCGATACACACAGACCCAGTACCTTCCCGCCGTTAACATCTGTCTACTCACCGGAACACCGTTGATCAGAATGCTGATCCATGTCTCATATCTATCATACTGCGACTCTACCTCAACCCATAGTTCGGAGCCCTGTACATTGAGTTCGACTGCACTCCCCGTCCAAAACAACGTCAACGGTGATCGCTCTCCAGTTGTTCTGCCATGCACTTTCAGATAAGTCAGTTCCGATAACGCATAAACCTGTAAACCGGTATTCGCCTGTACACTCACCTGTTATTCCCCCCTCATTAATTCAATAAAAAAATAATTATTAAGCGCTTTCTTTTGTATTGATAAAATGTCCCTAGGCAAGCCATGCTCAAGTCCATCATATCAGATGTGCTCAATCCATCGTTCGCCATCAGGAGATTTATTATTTTTTTGTTCACTTAACGCTCATACTTCCACTGTTTATTCACTTTGCTAAGTACATGCACCACATCATCCACGATCATGATAGAACGTGTCATTGACATCGGCCCCCTTGATTAGATTCATTTTAGGAATAGCTATAACAAATGTTGTCCCTGTTCCTTCCAAAGGTCCCGATTCTACCTTAATTCGTCCCTCCAATGACTGGACGATATCACGTACATGGGACAGACCAATGCCTGTTGCGGCAATGCCGACTTCATTGAACTTGGTTGTATAGCCCGGTTCGAAGATAACATCCCGTTTGGCTTCAGGTATGCCTTTTCCAGAATCCATCACGACGAAATGTACGTCATCTTCCTGCTCATACACACGAATCCGGATCGTTCCGTCATGCTCAATCGCTTCGACCGCATTGGCAATCAGGTTATTCATTACCGTGAGAAGAGGAATGTAATACGGAGACTCACAATCATACTGTTGCTCGATGTCGATCTCGACCTGCTTATGCAGCATTTCGCTATATTTTCGATTTGCTTTGCTGGCAAAGTTCAGTACTTCAGACAGGCTCATGTTGACCGCTTTTTCGTTATCATACAGTTTCAGTAGTCCCGCCAGAATGCGCTGTGAATCCTTCTTCACTTCATGAATCTGCTGAGCAATGCCCAAGGTGCGCTGACTGTATTGATTCATGTCCTGCTCCCGCAGATCGCGATATAGATCATAGCTGTCTGCTGTGATGCCTTCAATCGTATTCATCGCTTTTTTTAGGTAAAAGACCTCGCCATACAGACCCGAGTTCACACTCAGCATCTGCTCTATCCGCTTCTCCTGCTCGGCATGCAAGAGCCGCATCTGCCTCACGGCCAAGCTGTTGTAGAGCCCAATCACAAAGTAACTTCGCAGACCGCCTACCACAAGCAGATACAACCATTCCTTCATATAAAAGATATTGGTCCCGCTTAACATTCCGCGAAGAAGTAGCTCAACAAGATTAGAGGAGAAATCAATACAGGTAATCAGCCCGCCGAGCAGAAGAGGCTGCATTTCATGGAATCGATGCTTGAACTTGCTAAGCCCATAGGCAAAGACCACGTAATACACGCCTGCCCCCACATTGTCTCGCATGCTTTCCAGTATGGACACGGTCTGTACATGATTGATGAGATCTGCCGACTGAAACAGCAAATTCGCAATGCCTGTCAGGATTCCTGTCTTCACATAAGACAGGTGCGGCATAATCATCAGCAGAAATAAAAGAATGCTAACGCCCAGCCCGATTCGGAAGTAATCTTCCCGGAACGGATTAATCTTGAATTGTGCCCCTACCGCTGTGGCAAAGGCAATGGCCGTCATCTGCACATTCTCATTTTTGACCCAATTGCGCATCGATCTCTTCACCCACTATAGCAACGTTTAGCGCCCACTGCCTAACCCGCGCTTCTAATGTAAAATATACTAACATATGAAAGAAGCATTAGAAATAATTAAAATTAGGGAATGAACGCGCAAGCAACATAAAAAGGCCGGAAGTCTTCACTTCTACGGCCTGTTCCTTATAATTATCATATATCTGTAACGTATTACAGGTTTTATTTGCAGTTAATTCATAGATTATCATTACCTGACTTTGGTTAAACCGAGCTTCCAGTCCTGATACCATTTGCTAATATTCTCACTGATGGGTATCTCCAAATCATGCTCCATTCTGGTGGTTAAGAGACGGTACTGCTCCTCCACACCGAGATCGTTGTGCATTTCATCATAGAGTTTCATTAAAATAAAATAACTTTCTTCCTCATCCGGAAGCATATGCTGGATACGTCTTGTGCTCTCAATGACTTTCTCCCCTAGCCCCTCCTTCTGGTAATAGAGACTTAATTGTCTCATGTGATACAACCACAGGTAGCGTAACCTTTCTCGTTCAGGCTCCGCCCACATGTACTCGTAATTGCCAAGGTACGTGCCCTTATACAGATGAAGCGCTTGCTCATATGCATGAACTGTACTTGAGTCTACAAGTTTCCATTGCCTGATTTCCTGTTCCCACTGCTCACTATCTAACTGAGCTCCACCCAATTCAAGCCTGTAGCCTGCTTCCAAGTGACCACTTTGAATTGTAATCATATCCATTCCGCATGTCTTGAGGGTTTGGCGTACATGATACATGGCAGTATAGAGTTGATGTACCGTCTTGTCCTCTTCCAATTCAGGCCACAGCATCTCAAGCAGTACACTGCGATGAATGGTCTGATTCCGATGATGGAGCAGATATGCAAACAGCTCCTGTGCCTTACTTGTGCGCCACTTGGCAACTTGCATCTCCTTGTCTGGAAGCTTGAATTGAATCTGATTAAAACAGCAAATTAAAGGCACATTTGTATTATTTGACCGCTGCTCGCGTTTTGAACTCAGTTTCTCCCGTACTCGGCTCACCGTCTGCTTTAGTCGATCCTTCTGAATGGGCTTCATGACATAATCCAACGCCTGTAGATCGAAGGCATGCACTGCATATTGGTCGTAGCTGGTCACAAATATAATTTCGACCCCAGGTGCTGTGGCCTGAATCTGTTTTCCCAGATCCATACCGTCCATCTCTGGCATATGGATATCCAGAAATACCACATCAGGGCGGTGCTCCATAATCCCCCCTATAGCCTCTGTCGGATTCATATATGTAGCGATAATTTCAATACCGCTTACTTCCTTCTCTAGTGATTTTTGAAGGCCTATCAACGCTAGACGTTCGTCGTCAACCAATATCACTTTCACCGGAGCTTCCTCCTCGACCCTAAAGTCTTGAGATTTATTTACACTATTATACCATATCAGGTAACAGATCCGGACTAGAAGAGAGGAAGGTTCCATATGTCAGATGCGAATCAAAGCTTTGGGGAAACCTTATAACGCTCATATCCTGTACCAGGCTCATATATTACTTCAAAGTACGTATGTGACTTTGAGGTGCGTACTTCTCATCCTTCTTTTTCTGACCCACAATATGAACAGAAGAAGAGAGGAGCATGTCCATTGAAACCCGAACAATTGGTTACCCGTTACACTGCGCTTGTCATCGGTGCCGGAGGCGTTATTGGAAGAAATCTTATTGATTATCTGATGACACTTCCGCAATGGAATGTCATTGGTGTATCACGCCGTGGAGGGCACGATGCCCCCAGGTTACGTTATATATCAGCCGATTTACTGAACGAAGTGGACACGCAAGACAAACTGAGTCATTTAACGACAGTTACTCATATCTTTTATGCTGCTTATCAAGATCGCCCAACCTGGGCCGAATTGGTGCAACCCAATCTGGCCATGCTCGTCAATGTGGTGAATGCGATTGAACCGATTGCCCCAAATCTCGAACATATCAGTCTGATGCAAGGTTATAAGGTGTACGGTGCACATCTGGGTCCATTTAAAACACCTGCCAAAGAAACGGACGCACATCATATGCCTCCTGAATTCAATGTCGACCAGCAGCAGTTTCTTGAGGATCGGCAACCCGGAAGCAGCTGGACCTGGTCAGCTCTGCGCCCTTCTGTTGTATGTGGATTCGCTCTGGGTAATCCAATGAACCTCGCGATGGTGATCGGGGTATATGCCTCTATCTCCAAGGAACTTGGCTTACCACTTCGCTTTCCTGGGAAACCAGGAGCGTATCATTCCCTTCTTGAAATGACTGATGCGACATTGCTGGCTCATGCAACCGTCTGGGCAGCAACCGAACCTCGATGTGCCAATCAGGCATTTAATATCACCAATGGCGATCTGTTTCGCTGGAATGAACTCTGGCCCAAAATCGCTTCATTTTTCGAACTGGAAACGGCTCCTCCACTGCCCCTCTCCCTTACAACGGCAATGGCAGATAAAGAAGCTCTTTGGAGTTCCATGATTGAAAAGTATGGTTTGGTAAACACCCCTTATGATGATGTCTCTTCCTGGGCATTCGGTGACTTTGTCTTCTCGTGGGATTACGATTTCTTCGCAGATGGTTCCAAGGCTCGCCGATTCGGATTTCACGAATTCATCGACACGGAGGCTATGTTCATGGATATTTTTGGGAATCTGCGTGATCGCAAAATCATTCCATAAAAGAGAGAAAAAACATAATAAGCCGAATCCTGAATTGCAGAATCGGCTTATTATACTCCTTCAACCATCCAACCGTCAGGTTGGCGGTTTAAACAGAATTTCCCCTCTGTCGCCATACACTTTCTCCACATGTGTATCACCCCATCTACACATCAGGTGGAGAATTTCTTTAAGACTCCACCCATACTCTGTTAACTCATACTCCACTTTAGGAGGGACCTGGTGATGGGAAATACGGACAATAACCCCCGCCTCCGTTAGTTCACCAAGTTGCTGAGTCAACACTTTCTGGGTGATCGCAGGGATCAGCTTCATCAGTTCGCCATTACGTTTCTTGCCAAAGGTAAGATGGAATAGAATAACGGGCTTCCACTTTCCCCCGATCACTTCAAGAAAGGCTTCAACTGCGGTGTTATATACTTTGAGCGGTTCCTCCATATCACCTTCTGTCTCCCTTCCAGACTATTGCTCAATCTTCTCGATTCATCTTCTCAAAAATATGGACTAATTGCGCTCGATCCTCTTCGTTTAATTTCTGGAATAATTTCTTACGCAACTTCTGCCCCTCCAATATTGCTCTTTCGAGGACTTCCACCCCTTTATCCGTAATGTTCAAATAAATAATGCGGCGGTCCGCTTCATCTACCATTCTATCGGCTAATCCCTTGGCTACCATCTTGTCAGATAAATAACTGAGTGTAGGTGGAGTTAACCCCAAAATCTTGGCAATATCCGAAGGTCGGCTTTTTCCATTTTGGTGGAGATGGCTGAGTACAAGCACATGAGAGACACCGAGGTCCTCATTGAATGATTTGTTCCATTGTATAATCAATTTATTGGTGAAATTATCCATATTGTGTATAAGCTCAAAAATGTTCTGTTCTTCCATTAGATCCTCCTCGAAAAAATAAACAACAGCCCTCATTCAACTTAAGGGCTGTCATCATTTTACACGCTATTGGGCTGAGTAGCCACCATCGATCACCAGTTCAGATCCCGTAATGTACGAAGAATCATCCGACGCCAGGAACAACGCCGCGTTGGCGATATCAATGGCCTGACCCAGACGCTGCAAAGGTGTTGCCTGAATCAATCGTTCTAGCAGTTCCTTCGATGTGTTCAAGGATTGGGTCATTGGTGTTTCGATGATCCCAGGAAAAAGAGCATTCACTCGAATACCTTGACGTCCGAAGGTGGTTGCAGCGGCTTTGGATAATGCACGCACCGCGCCTTTGGATGCCGAGTAATGGTTAAAACCTTGTCCAATCAAAGCGGTGTAGGATGAGATATTGACGATGGAACCTTTCTTCTGGGCTGCCATATAAGGAGTGACATGTTTCATGCCAGCGAATGGGCCGAAACCGTTAATGGACAGCATTTTCTGCCAATCCTGTGCATCGATTTCCTCAAATGGCTTCTCCGAAGAAATGCCTGCATTGTTGACCAGAATGTCAATTTTTCCAAAACGTTGATTAACTACTTTCGCCAGTGCCTGCCAATCCTCGTCCGAAGATACATTCAACTTCATTCCGTACACATTCTCTTTTTGGCTTGCTTTCTCCAGCGCTTCCTCATTAATGTCTGCAGCAATGACGATGGCGCCCTCCTGTGCAAAAAGATCAACCATGCCCTCCCCGATTCCCGAGGCTCCGCCAGTAATAATGGCTACTTTAGTATTTAATTTTCCCATGTGAAACGCTCCTAACGTATTTTATTTGGACGAATCTGATTCAATTGCTATATTTCTTTTAAAGAAAACATAAAAATATTTAGTCATCTAATATTCAATAGTTTAACTATTAGATGACTAAATATTAGCAGAGTAACTGCCTTTATGCAACGAGCACGCCTCTATATACTTATTTTGGATTCCTTAGCGAAGCTAACGGAGCTGAACA
This sequence comes from Paenibacillus sp. Z3-2, assembly GCF_054161325.1. NCBI lineage: Bacteria > Bacillati > Bacillota > Bacilli > Caryophanales > Paenibacillaceae > Paenibacillus > Paenibacillus sp. Z3-2. The sequence goes on from NZ_CP096397.1 coordinate 6,467,610, forward strand.
AAAAGCTCGGTATTGGCGACATTTCCGGCATATCGTACATAACTGGGCAGCATAAAAAAACTGCATCCGTCATTTACGGATGCAGCCTTTTCAACGGTTCGTATAAAGAGAAGCTCTTAACCTTACTACAGTGAACCCTGAAGGTTTGCAGGTTGATTTTCCTCATTCACCAGGCCTTGAATAAAGGTTTCGAAATTGGGCGCAAGCCAAGTGATCTTGTAGCTTTCTTTTTTATCCACATGAACAACCTCGGGCTCACCCGCATTGCCGGATTCACGATAATCCAGCATCACCACCTCCGAATCGGAAGGACACTCACATAGAACAACACCGATTTCGGGGTAACCCCCCTGCTCGATGATATACCGGCTGCCAGCTTCACCACCTAACGAATGTGCTTTCTCCCGTCCAATACCCAGTATTCCCACGACCTCAACGCGGATCTTCTTGGCAGCCTCTGCTTGGCTAACAGAATAATACCGATAGTGGGGAACACCACCATTATGTAATTTCATCATGTTAACATAGGAAGTTGGCAGCTTGAACACCAATTGCTCCTCCAGTGACTCAATCTGTCCATCCGTAGGCGGGGCTAACACATATTGATCCACGGCTTCAGCACTGTCATTCCAAAAACCCATTGGATCCAGATGGCTAACACGAACAGGTGCGATTGAGATTTCAGCGACAGATGGGACGGTATCCAAGGGCTTCTCTATGGATTCCTCTGTGAGTTCCTCTGCTATTTTGTTCCGAATCCATTCCAGGAATTCCTGTGTGTCCTCATCTCCCGGCTCCAATCGGTCCGCTGCTTCAAAAGCCTCACGCGCATTCTCATATTGCTCCAAATAATAATAAGCCAGACCGATGCGGTAATGCCAAAGCGGATCATTTTGCCCCTCTTCTGCAACCGACAAGAACTGCTCCATTGCCTCCTCATACCGTTCCAGATTATTCAATGCTCTACCGAGATGGCTGATCAGAATATAATCTCGCTCGTCCTCCTCAACCTCTGTAATCGCCTCCACAATCTCTTCATATTCATCCTGATCATGCCAAGCCCCTAACCGTTCCAAGAGTTCATCATTCATTGATCTTGCCTCCCTCTCTTATTTCTTTTGTAGAAATTATATCATTTAGGTGCTGCCCACTCCACAAAGGCGATCGATATCAAACGTCCGTAGTCTAAAATCGCCAGAAAACAAAACAACCTCTGCCGACTTTAGTGTCAGCAAAGGTTGTTTGAATCACTTTTATTTATCAATTAAATTTGTGATTTTCAGCATTCTGGCGATCAGCGTTGTAACTTCTGCACGCGTCATCGTCGCTTGCGGGCTGAGTACTTCAGGACCATTGCCCCGAATAATGCCTGCTTCGATCAATTGTGCCACATCCGCTTTAGCCCAGTTCGATACGCTTGCCCCATCTTTATATTGGGACAGCGCAGAAGTATCCTGTCGCATCCGAACGCATCAAGCCCAGACCCGTGACTACGATCTCCACGAACTCGGAGCGTGTTCACTGCGGTTTGGAGAGAATGTGTTATCCCCGTTCCCCTTGAGGTCAAGTCTTGCCGCGATGTTGTTCACGTCTTCTTTACCCCAGTGGTTTTTCATGTCATCGAAATCCTGTGGATTCCAAATCACCGAATAGGAGGCACTGCTGCGCAGATCGTTGATAAGAGCGAAATAACAGTTTTGCAGAACAAGCTCTGGCAGACTGTCTTTTCATTTTGAAAAGGTGCATGCCTCTTTCTTGTACAGTTTTTGTATACTAGTTTCGTTTATAATCGAAATTGTATTTTATTTCTTGGGAGGTAGGTTATGAACGTTTCATTTAAAAAGTATGCTGCTGAATTCATTGGAACTTTTGTTCTTGTTCTATTCGGCTGCGGCAGTGCCGCAACAGCAGGAGGAGAGCTTGGGTATTTGGGCATTGCATTGGCATTTGGATTGTCTATTGTGGCGATGGCCTACGTGATCGGACCGATTTCGGGGTGTCATATCAACCCAGCGGTATCACTCGCCATGTTCATTAGCCGTAAACTAAAGGCTACCGATTTCATCGGATACGTTATTTCGCAGATCGCCGGTGCGATCGCGGCCTCTGCTCTTCTGTACGCCATCATCGTCTCCGCGGGCATGCCTACGACGGGGCTCGGTCAAAATGGTTTCGGCCCTGGCTACGGGATCGGGATTACAGCGCTAATGGCGTTCATTGTCGAGGTCGTTTTAACCTTCGTATTTATTTATACGATTCTGGGCGTGACCTCCACTGAGAGCAATGGAAACATCACCGGTCTGGTCATCGGACTGACGCTCGCTTTCGTACATATTCTTGGTATCGCCTTAACGGGAACGTCCGTCAACCCCGCAAGAAGCTTGGGACCAGCACTTTTGCTCAGCGGACAGGCCTTATCCCAAGTATGGGTGTTTCTAATCGCCCCGCTTGTTGGTTCGGCGTTGGCAGTTGCTGTATATCAGGGACTGAACACCAATAAGGGAAAGTAAGGGTACAACGCCCTTCTATTTGTAACGCATAGCCCTCCCACTCCTTCCAAAGTTGGTGGGGGCTTTTTTTGCATCCAACATCAAAAAAAGAAAAGATCGGACGGATACAATAATCATATTCCCGATCTCTCCACCGATTATAAAACAAGACTTCCCATTCATGCTCCTAAGGCCGTTTCCGAATCGGTATCCATATCTCGCTTCTGTACTGCGGCAACGTCACATCCTTGTGTTCGTTCCAGAGCATTTCCGGCCCTTCGCTCAGTTCGTAATCCGAGGAGGGGAACCACTCCGCATAGATCCGTCCCCATACCTCCTGAAGCGTACTCGGAAAAGGACCAACAGCGGTAAATACCGCCCATGTCGAGGCTGGCACCTCCAGCTGCACCAGACCTTCGGGCACTGCTTTTTTCGTGGCTGCACCAATGTAATGATCCAGCTCCCCCTTCTCCTCCATCCGACCCTCACTGAAATGGGCTGATGCACTAATTAAGCCCAGAGGCTGTATGTTTGATAATCCCTTGATCGTATCAATCAATTCCGGTGTAAGGCGCTGGTACATCGCAGCGATCTCCGGATTCACCCCGTTGAATACGATCGGCACCCTTTTACTAATACCCACGATTCGAAAAGCCTCTTTGTGTTCAATGCGGTAGTTCATTTCGCTTCCTCCTTGAATGGTCAATTGAAATGTCATCCGAGGGAAGGCTTTGAGCGATGGACCATGACTCCGCGCTTCGGAGGGTGTAACTCCATGCATGCTTTGAAAAGCCCTGGCGAAGGAATCCGGCGAGGCATACCCGTATTTCAGTGCAACGTCAATGACTTTGCTGTCATTCCGGCTTAGCTCCAGTGCCGCCAGCGTCAAGCGTCGACGTCGAATATATTCCGACAGCGTAAAGCCGCTAAGAAAGGAAAACATGCGCGTAAAATGGTACTCCGAGCAGCAGGCGATCCGTGCAATCTCTTTCATATCCACGGTGTCCGTCAGATTCTCCTCAATATAACTCAAGGCCTCGTTCAATCGCGCCAGCGTATCCATGTCATCCCCTCCCTCGTTAATTCAAGGATAGCAAAGCCGTTCCCTTCGCATCCGACATTTCCTGCACCATTCTGTAGGTAGCTCTTCTCTTACAAAAATCTCGCTTGTTCATACAGAAGGTTTTGGTTGATTTACTTCAACATGCAGAAGTCTGGTTTTCGTTACCATTCCCGCACTCTCCAATGTTTTAGATGGGTCGTTATAGTACCAGCATCCAGCTCCCACATCGTTCGAATCGAATGGAGCAGACAGGTACATTGACAAGTTTTGTGCGTATTCTCCATTTTGCAGATATGCCGTTCCTCTTATTTGCCGTTCACATATTTTAAAGAGAGATAGTTTTGATCATAACGGATAAGGGGAGCGGTCAAAATGGGAGCCAGGCCAACAAGATCTATCAAAAAGCAGGGAGTTTCTATTATTGCCTGCACGAAACGCCAAAGCTATATAAGAAACCTATTTAGTAACTACAGCCGACAGAACCACGCCAAGAAAGAACTTATCATTATTGTTACAACGATAACATCCCCCTTACTCCTTATCTAAGCTTAGCCAAAAAACTTCCAAACGTACACGTTTATCGTCTTCCGGAACGTACCTCCCTCGGCGCTTGTCTAAATTACGCTATTAAGAAAACGAAATACAACTATATTGCCAAGTTTGATGATGATGATTATTACGCTCCCTACTATTTGACGGAAAGCGTGCAGACCTTTCAAAGAACCAATGCCGATGTCATTGGCAAGCGGGCACATTACATGTATTTACGCGGATCAAAGACGTTTATCCTTCGTTTTCCACATGATGAACATCGTCCTGTGACCCTAATCCCTGGCGCAACGCTTGTCTTTAAACGCAAGGTAGTAAACAAAGTTCAGTTCCCGAATCGAAGCGTCGGTGAGGATGATCTTTTTTGCATTAGAAGCAGACGAATGGGGTACAACGTTTATTCTGCGGGAAAAAGTAATTTTGTCGCGATACGCAGGAAAAACTCATCCAACCATACATAGATCATTAGCGACAAAGAACTCATCTCCCAAATCCAAAAAATACCACCCGTTACGCATTACAAGAGATATGTGCAGAAAAAGCCAAAGGGCGTATTATAATGGCGAACTCAGGCAATTCTCGTGATCTGAAGGGGTTTCCATCATCGTTTGTACCAAACGGCGACAATGCATGGGTAACCTTTTTCGTAACTACAACAGGCAGAATTATAGGAGTAAAGAGCTTATCATCATATTAAATAATAATAATCTGCGTGTGAATGAATATATGAAGGAGGCAAAAAAATATAGGAACGTAAGGATTGTTTCACAGCCGGAACATGTATCGCTTGGCTATTGCCTGAATTATGGGGCTTCACTATCTAAGTACAATCTCATTGCTAAATTGGATGACGATGATTATTATGCTCCCCGCTATTTAACGGATAGCGTGCACATTCTGTTAAAGACCAACGCAGATATTGTAGGGAAACGAGCCCACTATATGTATTTGAGCAGCAAAAATCTCCTTCTGCTTCGTTACCCTACCAAGGCGAATCAATATGTTCCCCTGATTCAAGGAGCGACCCTTCTCGTAAAACGACATGTGATAATCGATGTTGGTTTTCCGGATCAAAATCGAGGAGAATGCGTAACGTTTTGTTCCGATAGCATGGCAAAGGGCTATACGATTTATTCAGGAGGTACAGCTAACTCCCTTGCGATTCGCAGGAGGAACTCCAAAGATCATACTTGGATCGTAAGCGATAAAGACCTCTTAACAAGAAATGTTAAGGTGCTGAAAGTGAAAAACCCAAAAAAATTTGTATGTCGAAATGCAAATTAACGGCAGATTGAATCTCAAAAAAGAGCAGCATTCCGCTGCTCTTCTCTGTTCTCGACCCGATAGTCATATGTGCTTGGACTCAAGCCAGATATTCCGCCATGATCTGCTCCATACTGAATGGGGTGACCCCCTTCTCCACCGAATAGATCGTATCGGCCTCATCCAACGTATTCACCAGTTCACCTCGGGCCTTGGCATGGAGCGTGAACAAGTCGTACAGGTCCGGTTTACGCAACGTGGTCAGGGCTTTGCCCATCAGGACCATCCCTTTTTGATTGCCCTCGACATTATTGTAATAATCCGGGTGTCTGGTTAGCGCCAGATCGGTCCAGATTACCGTACGCTCCACCAGATCCATAATGACGGGAATCGCTATCTGCGTATCCGCACTGATATCAATCTTGTTAACCACCATGGACGGCTCGAAGATCTCGCCAGAACCCTGCTTCTTCCGCATCATCCAACCCACAAAACATTCCGGCAAATCACAATACGGATGACTCGTAAAGGAAAGCAGACTCGCCACCACATAACGTCCGCCATAATCAACGATCGAAGGAATATGGAGATCAATGAACTCACTTGCCCCTTGAGGCGCTGTCACGATATCCCCACTGTGAACGGCCCGGTACTTGGATGAACGCAGATTGGTATAGGAGATATGCTCCACATAGTTCCAGTTCTCATCGTACATCACCGCAGACAGATCAATGTCCACGCGCCCTGTTGACTTGCCATCTACGTCCCCCTCTTTCCACCAGTTGAAGAAACGAATCGTATCACCCTCTGCCATCGGCACACGGCTTCCACGAACAATGGTATGAAGAGCCTTGCTTGCTGATCTTTGGGAAAAGGGCACCAGATAACTATGGAGCTGCGGATCGACATAGGTCTTCCCAAGCGGGGAAAGGTTAGCGAATCGCTCTACCAGCGCTTGCTCGCACAATTGTACGACATCCTGACACGTTGCTTCATCGATCTCTGGCAGCTCATTCGGAACGGCAAAGGCTTTGGCTACATTACCTTTCGGGAAAAAGATACGCAGATCCTGCGGTTCATTACGGTGGGCAAAATGCTCTCGCACCTGTAACAATACTGGGGTAGATACCTGTGGTATAACTTCACCAAATGCCAGCAGCACATATGCTTCATCTTCAGTCATCCGCAGCAAGTGATCCAGTCTTCTCGCGAATTCACCTGGACGCTGTGACAACAGATCGATTAGACTCCAGACATTTCGATATTGGAACGCAAGTTCCACACTTCCGTTGAAGGTCGCATACGGCTTATCATTACGCAGAATATCAAAGGCTTCTTCGCATCGCGGATACCGAAGCTTATATTCCGAAGGATGAAGAATTTCGCCGAGGCGAATCCAGCGGTCCTTATACCGCAGCATATCCTCCGTTATTGAACCACATTGCTCCAGCAATCCGAGCAGTAGTCGTCTTTCGCGACGTTTGAATTTCCGGAAGGGAGAAGCCGTAGCCAGACTAACGTCACCATTAGACCAGGCCACAGCGAGACGAAGGACGTCGGTTGCCGTTCTGAAATACGGACCGATTCGGTCGATACCCGCTTTTTCATGCTTCAACAGTGAGGCTACAACGAAACCTACATTTTCTTTGAACGGAATTTCAGCAGGCAGAATTGCATCCACTTCGCTGGGGTCTCCGTGCTCCAATACTGTATCGATATCTTTCTTGTCCGTTTCAGAGATGGAACCCTTGGCTTCAATGATCTCACGGATTAGCTCCTGAAACGCTTGTTTGTTTCCCAAACCGATAACTTTTAAGTCCGACTTCTCCTGCAGAGGCGTTCTCTCCACAGATTGATCCGGATAGACCACGGTCAGATGAGTCAGATAATGAATAATCGCATTAAGATATAACTCCGCTTCATCCACTTGCATCACCTGCATCGGGAATCCTGCATACATCGGTTGATACTTCACATGTGCGCCGACCATGACTCTCAGATCAGCCACAAGTTGAATATATACTGCTTCAAATTGTTCTTTGGACAGCTGCCGCATTGCTTGCATCAACTCATCCGAGAAAGTGTATCCGAGTGCTTCGATATTTTTAAGGGCAGTCGCCAGATGTGTCTTCGGCAACTGTTGCTTCCCTTCGTTTGATTCGATAATAAGTTTGTTCGCTCTGCGCAAATAAATCGTATTGTTCATGATAAAAGAGTCCAGGAAAGCCACATCCCTATAATATTGGATTAGGATAGAAGGAAGGAATGTGATAGCCTGGACGCCTCCTCTCTGAAATGAAATCTTCAGGAGAGCTGCGACCCTATTTTCGCCAATGAAGTTAGAAGGAAGGATCGCAATAGCCTGAAGGCCAGCGGTTCGAAGTTAGTCACCCGAACCTCTGGTGAACCCATCATCTCAGATTCTACGATCTTCCAACAGGGTGAAAGTATTACGACATGAATTTAATGAGGTAACAAAAAAACAGCCTCGCAAACAAAGCTGCGAGGCTGTGTATTTCCAATCAAATATTTGAATGTTTCCACTGTTGGTACCACAACTCAACTTCCAAGCCAGGACGTATGCCCGCCTCTTGTTGTAACGCAGTAACTAACTGATTATACTGAGCGATCACGGGATCTTTATTGCCTAATCGATCATAGGTCTTCATTAACGCCAGTCCGACTTCCTCCAATGATGGCTCGAATTGCTGTACCCGGTGATATAGCGCGAGTGCTTCCGTATTCTGTCCCAGTCCGATGTAATATTGTGCGAGTTGCATGGCATGATTACGCCATAGTGCATGCAAGCGCTGACGCTCTAACTCAGCCCATACGTAATCGTCCTCACCATAATACTTGCCTTCATATTGATCTGAGGTCTGCCGATGCTCGACCATTGTAGTCGATGACAATGGAGATAACCGGTTAAGACGACCTTCCCATTCTTCCACATCAACCCTGAACTCTCCTGTTTCCAATAGATAGCCAAACTGTTGATAACGAATGGACATCTTGTCCTCGCCCATGAATTCGTTCATCATGCTGCGCAAGCGATGGATACCACTATGCAGATTGGATATGCCTCGCTTCTCATCCAACTCTGGCCACAATAGTTCAAGGAGCTTATCCCGTTTAATCCGTTTGTTCCGATGGTGAAGCAAATAGGCAAATAACTCTCTAATTTTGCTTGTTCTGAACTTCATATGCTTCGGTGGCTCATTCGGATGCGTTTGGACCTGAAGCATCCCCAAACACCGTATTACCATGGATGGCTTTTCTGCCATATTCGGACTGTTTGGCACACATCGGCGTTGATATATCTTCATCGTTTTTTCCAAACGGTCTCGCGTTACAGGCTTCATGATATAATCCAGCACTTCAAGTCCATAGGCCGTCAGTGCATGTTCATTATGTGCTGTTGTGAAGATAACCTCTGTTTCCGGGGAAACTTCATGAATGCGTTCGGTCGCCTCGATTCCGTTCATTCCGGGCATCTGGATGTCCATGAAGACGATTTCCGGCAAATGACGTTCGATATGATCTATGGCTTCCTCTGCCGTCAGAAAAGAGCCGATAACTTCACAATCCTCTCTTTCTTGCAACAGTTTGTTCAATCTGCTCAGAGCGAGATATTCATCATCTACCAAAATCATTCTCATACGTACAACTCCTCTGGCTCACTGATCATCATTTAATCTATAATTTTACCATAAATCCTTGAGTGGTACCGCTATCGTATGAATAAAGGGATAACGTTTCGATATTCAAAAAAATTCCTCTTTGTCAGAGATTTTGCAGGAGTTTGAAGTAAAATGTCGAAAACTAAAGTCTGCCATGAAACTAATAACCTATAAAAAGATACCCCGATATGTATTGCTGTCGATTTTATTCCTAACTATTTCACTTGGCTTTCGCTGGATATGGTCCGAGTCCTTCACTATACCCGCACATCCTGAACCAGCCGAAGGCGTGTTGGACCTTCGAGGATGGGACCTCACCAACGCTTCACCCATATCCCTGAATGGAGAATGGGGATTTTACCCCCAGGCGTTAATCACTAATCGTGACGTAGAAATAGGAGACACCCCATCCACACGGATTCAAGTTCCCGGTGACTGGCGGAATGCATTACCACAATCCTCATCGTCATTCGGATATGGAACGTATCATCTTCGCATCCTTTTAGATTCATCTGTGAAAGAAGTCTCTCTCTGGGGTCAGAAAATCCAGACCTCATCGATCATCGAGATGAACGGGACCATTGTTGCCGAATTCGGTCAACCTGCCACCCATGCCGAAGCCTATCGACCGGAGAGGACTGCATTTACGACTTCCTATGCGCTTGGCGGTTCCACCGAAATCAATCTTCTGGTGCAGACCGCTAACTTCGATGACCCTTATAGCGGTGGGATCACACGCTCTCTCTATTTTGGTTCTCCAGAAGCCATTGGAAGTGAACGAGGATTGTCTATCGATCTGCAAAAGATCACGTTCGCCATACTGATCTTGCACAGTTTATACGCTTTTATCATGTTTCTGTTTATCCGGAAGGAACGAGCTCTGCTGACGTTCTCGATGCTAACACTGGTTGCTGCCCTAACGGTCACCTCCGACCATGACAATCTGTTATTGAGTTGGATGCCACTCAACTTCACTTGGATCGTTAAGGCCAAAGCATTGTCCTATCCGCTGTTCGCATTCTTTCTTCTACAGATGGCCAGAAGTTTCTCCCATAGTTTACAAGGGCGTAAACTGTTTCGTATCTACGCCAGCGTGCTTGGTGTGTATTGTGTATTTTTGCTAATCGCACCGGTAACCCTGATCTACCATGTACTTGAGATTGGACTATCTGACTTCCTTTATCTGTTTGCCATTGGCTGGTCTGTATACCTGTTCTTCCGAATGGCAGCTGAGAAACGAAGTGACGCCAGCTTTTTGCTCTTTGCGGCAACCAGCAGCCTATCCAGCGTGCTATGGGGAATTGTGAACTCGCGTAGCGAGATCACCAACGTATATTATCCGATTGATGTGATCGCGGCCATATTCGGCTTCTCCGCCTATTGGTTCAGGAAATACTTCCGCAATTCAAGTCAGATTGAGCAGTTGTACGAACAGCTCAAAGAGGAGGATCGGCAGAAGGATCAATTTCTTGTGAATACGGCTCATGAGCTGCGTACACCGTTGCATGGCATCATTAATATAGCCGAGAGTATCGCGGTCCGTGAACGGCGTAAATCAGGTGGGCAGCAGGCAGATGACATGAAACTGTTAGTTACCATCGGTCGACGCATGTCCCAACTGGTTGATGACCTGCTTGATGTCATTCGTCTGAAGGAGAAACGTATTAAACTTCAAAAGAAACCACTTTCCCTTGCATCTGTCATCCCAGGTGTGATCGGTATGTTCCGATTTATGGCAGAGGGAAGGCCTGTCCACATGAAGGTAGATATTCCTGAATCACTGCCGTTAATTCAAGCCGATGAGAGAAGACTTGTACAGGTGCTCTATAACCTGTTGCATAATGCACTCAAATTTACCGATGAGGGTACCATTACAGTATCTGTTCGGGAACAAGGAGATTATGTCTTGATCCAGGTCTCGGATACAGGCGTTGGCATGAGTGAAGAGATACAACAGCGAATATTCGATGCATACGAACAGGGAACCCCAGAGGCTCGCTTGAGCGGAGGAATCGGCTTGGGTCTAAGTATCAGCAAACAGCTCACTGAGCTCCATGGTGGACAGCTCACCGTGCAGTCTGTGCCTGGGGAAGGATCGACCTTCCAGATCTCACTTCCACGGGAAGATACCGAAGCGCTCTCTGACCAGACTGAGCAGCGCTGGGACACTCACAGCTTTGATGAAGTTGCGATCGCGGAGCCGCAGCAGCAAACCATATCTCACGATAAGACTGCCGCCCGTATTCTTGCTGTCGATGATGATCCTGTAAACCTGCGAGTGCTGATCTCCATGCTTGCAAATGAACCGTATCATATTCAACCCGCGGCCTCGGCGCTTGAGGCACTCGAATTACTGGATCAGGAGCCGTGGGACTTACTGATTGCCGATGTTATGATGCCTCATATCTCCGGCTATGAACTGACCGAGAACGTACGCAAACGTTATTCGATCTCTGAGCTTCCCATCCTGTTATTGACGGCCCGTAACGAACCGGCCGACATCTATGCCGGATTCATGGCCGGAGCTACAGACTACGTCACCAAGCCTGTTGATGCCGTTGAGTTAAGACATCGCATTGGATCACTGATCGCGCTGAAACAATCCATCGATGAGCGGTTGCGTATGGAGGCTGCATACTTACAGGCACAGATTCAGCCACATTTTCTTTTTAATACGCTCAATTCAATCATGGTTCTTAGTGAGATGGATACGGAGCGAATGCAGAAGCTGGGCGATGCTTTTATCGAGTATCTTCAGACCAGCTTTCATTTTGTCAATTCGGAGAAAATGGTGGAGGTCACTCATGAGTTGGATCTGTCACGTGCCTATCTCTACATTGAGAAGGAACGATTTGAGAATCGATTGAATGTGATCTGGGATATCCCAGACGAACTTGATCTTTCCCTGCCCCCCCTCACCATTCAACCGCTTATTGAGAATGCAGTTCGGCATGGCGTTCTAAGTAAAGTGGTTGGCGGAACTGTCTGTATCCGGATTATGCGTCAGGCAACAGGTACTTTGATTGAGATTGAGGATGATGGTGTAGGGATGCAACCGGAACAGATCGAACGGGCATTGGCATGGCCCAAGAAGGGACCAGGGGGAACCGGAGGCATTGGATTAACCAATACACATCGCCGGTTGACTCAGATGTATGGACAAGGCTTAAACATCGTCAGTTCACCGGATCAAGGTACGAAAGTATCCTTTGTTATCCCCTTGGACCGCAACACAGGAGTCTAAGCGATAAGATAGTTCTATAACTCTACAACTGGCATTCTGTACGATCAGATCCGTATGCTTTATGTAAGAGTAAGGTGAACGCGATGATAGCAGGATATGTTCAGCTTCAGGTTCAGATATACCAAATAAACCAAAAGAGAGCTAAGCACGGTTCATCCCGGCTTAGCTCTTTCCTTTGGCTTGACCATTATCTAACACGATAGGCTAAATGTTATACGTGAAGGACATGTTTTTCATCCGATAACCCCAGCGCCTTGGCTGTAGAAGAATGAACCTCTTTGAGAAGATCCAAATTCTCCACAAGGGATATGCCATAGGAAGGAATCATTTCCTTGATCTTCGGCTCCCATGCCTCCATCTGCTGCGGGAAGCACCGCTGAAGAATCTCAAGCATGACTTGAACTGCGGTGGATGCACCTGGTGATGCACCTAGCAAGGCCGCAATCGTCCCATCTGCAGACGTGACCACTTCCGTACCGAATTGCAACGTTCCCTTGCCACCCTGGACGGTATCCTTGATCACCTGCACACGCTGCCCCGCCAGAACCATATCCCAATCCTCACTCTTCGCACCCGGAACAAAGTCGCGCAATTCTGCCATACGTTGTTCTTTGGATAACATTAGTTGTTGAATCAGGTATTTGGTCAAAGAGATTTCTTTGACACCTGCTGCGAGCATCGTAAGCAGATTATGCATCTTAACAGACGTAATTAAGTCGGCATTGGAACCCGTCTTCAGGAACTTCGGCGAAAACCCGGCAAACGGCCCGAATAGCAGCGACTTCTTATTGTCGATAAAACGGGTATCCAGATGCGGAACGGACATCGGCGGAGCTCCTACCGAAGCCTTGCCATATACTTTGGCGTGATGCTGTTCCACGACTTTTTGATTTTTGCACACCATAAAGATCCCACTGACCGGGAATCCGCCGATATGTTTTCCTTCCGGAATGCCCGTCTTCTGGAGCAAATGCAGACTTCCGCCGCCCGCACCGATGAAGACGAATTTTGCCTTATGGCGTTCGACTGCACCGCTCTTCAGGTTTTTCACGGATAATTCCCATTGTCCATCGCTGGTCCGTTTCATATTTTTCACGCTATGTTGGTAGTGGATATCCACGTTTTGTTCCTTCAAATGTCTGAGCAGCATACGCGTTAAAGCACCAAAGTTAACGTCCGTACCGGAGTCAATCTTGGTCGCTGCAACAGGTTCATTACTTGTACGATCTTTCATCATCAGCGGCATCCATTTCGCCAGCTCTTTTTTGTCATCTGAGAATTCCATACCTGCGAATAGCGGGTGATTCGATAAAGAGTCATACCGTCTTTTCAAAAACTGGACATTGCTCTCTCCATGCACATAACTCAAATGAGGAATCGGCATAATGAAGTCCCGCGGATTACGAATCAGACGGCTCTTGACGAGATAGGACCAAAATTGCTTTGAGATCTGAAATTGTTCATTCACTTTAATCGCTTTGCTAATATCTACGGTTCCGTCTGGTCGTTCAACGGTATAGTTAAGTTCGCACAATGCAGCATGCCCGGTTCCGGCATTATTCCATTCGTTGGAGCTTTCCTCTCCTGCAGTGGCTAGCTTTTCAAAAACCTTAATATTCCAGTCTGGTGCCAATTCTTTTAGCAAAGTTCCCAAAGTTGCACTCATAATTCCGGCACCAATCAAGATAACATCTGTACTCGTTTGTCCCTGGCTCATGTCTACCGTCCTTATATCCTATATTTGCCAAAAGGATGTAAGCGTTATCGATTTGGCATTTGCAGCAAGCCCATTCTTGAACGGGGTCGCACCTTCTCTGAATGAATATAACCTTGATCTAGTGTATCAATAATATAGAGCAATTTAAATATGCAATTTCAAGATATTTGCTATTCCATCAGTATACGCTAGTTTACATCGGAACGTTAGCCCGGTTATAGGCCTGAAAGATATATTTGTTCAAAACAAAGAAAGGAGCCTGGTTTAGCCGTGAAAATGGATGCGCTAAAAGCCGCTCTCGAATCTCTTCGTAAGGCGGCTTTATATTTAAAATTAACGATTACCACCCCCGGCGTTTCGGGGAGTACTCAGAAGATCGAAATCAGTTCTTTCGTATAGGGATGGCGTTCTTCAGCGAACAACGCATCCGCGCCAAAGCGGTCAACGATCTGACCTTCTCGCATAACGATGATGCGCTGGCTCATGCGATGTACCGCAGCCAGATCATGCGAGATGAATAAGTATGACAGACCCAGCGATGTCCGGAGATCCGTAAGCAACTGCAGAACGGCTCCTTGCGAGATCACGTCCAGGCTGGCTGTCGGTTCATCCAGAACGACAACGTCCGGCTCAATACCAATAGCACGTGCGATCGTGACACGCTGACGCTGTCCACCACTTAGCTCATGCGGATATCGTCCAGCCATATCGCTTGGAAGCTCGACTGCTTCAAGCAGCTTTTGGACGTAAGCATCCTTCGACGTGTAGGTAAAGTGGGACAGTTCCGCGTTCCGTCCAAGTTGTTCGTACGGGTCAATCAGCGAATCGGCAATCTTGAGCTTCGGATTCAGTGCTGCCATTGGGTTCTGGAATACAATCTGAATCTTCCGGCGATGAGGCCGTAACCGTCGGCCGCTCAGCCGCGCGATATCCTGTCCGCCCAGTGTAATCGAGCCCTTATCCGCATCTTCGATCCGCAGTAGACAGCGGGCAAGTGTACTCTTGCCACAGCCGCTCTCGCCAACCAGGCCTAGACACTCGCCGCGGTTCAGGGAGAAGGAAATATCATTCACAGCCGGTCGGTCTGCACCTGCATACGTTCGGCTGAGATGTTCCACGTGAAGCACAGGATCGCCGGAGATGCTGAACGATGAAACAGTCTCTGCACCGGCGATATCTATATCAGCATCTGTATCTGCATGATCTGTATCTGTAGTATTTATGACTGCACTACCTGTGTCTGCATGGTTTACGTCTTTTGCAAAGTCATGGCTTTGCACACCGTATTCTTCGGACTGCACAAGTCCACGGCGTTCTTCATTGGCGGTCGTCTTCATTCCGTTCCTGCCTCCTTCAATCCCGACTTCAGCGAGCGACTCAAAACGGGAGCCGCATTAATCAGCTGGCGCGTATATTCATGCTGAGGATGATCGAGAATGCGATGCTTCCCGCCAGATTCGACGATCTGCCCTTCCTTCATGACTGCCAAACGGCTGGCATAGCGACGTACATGGCGCCAGTCATGTGTAATAAACAGAATCGCACAGCCCGTCTCCGCTTGCTTGCGTGCCAGCAGTTCCAACACGCGATGCCCGGATACACTATCGAGCGCCGTTGTTGCTTCGTCAGCAATCAGCAGGCGAGGAGACAGCATCAGTGACGTGGCAATTGAGGCCCGCTGAAGCTGTCCACCGCTCAACTGGAACGGATAGCGACGCAGCAATTCAGCGCTAAGGCCAACCGATTCCAATGCTTCCTCAGCCCTTTTCTTGCGGAGGGCAGAAGACTTTTCCCCATGTACCTTCTGATATTCATCAAAGTGTCCACCAATGCTGCGAAATGGCGTAAACGCTCCCTGATAGTCTTGAAAAATATATGAGATGCGGCTTCCCCGCAGGGCGCGCATCTCCTTCGGCTTCCGTTCGAGCAGGTTGCTGCCTTCGAACATGACTCGCCCCGACGCATGCAGGTTGGGCGGCAGCAGACGACCGATGGCTTGCGAGAGCAAGCTTTTGCCGCTACCGCTCTGTCCAACGAGTGCCATGAACTCACCTTCGCGAACAGCCAGAGAAACTTGATCTACAATAGTGCGATCCCGACTGGAGATGCTCAGTTCCTCGATGGAGAGAATCATGGCTGCACCTCCTTCTTCACGTCAAACCGATCTCGCAGATAGTCACCCAGCATGTTGGCAAGCAATACTACCGAGACAATGGCAAGGCCCGGATAGATCATCAGCTCTGGCCGAGACTGGAAGTAAGGCCGTGAGTCGTTCAGCATCGCACCCCATTCAGGTGTTGGCGGCTGTGCGCCAAGCCCGATGTAGGACAATGATGAGATGAGCAGGATGATTTTACCAAGATCGAGACTGGCTAACACGAGCACATGCCCTGCGATATGCGGAAGCAGATGCTTTCTCATGATTCGACCGTCCGATAGTCCGTTGGTCCGAGCAATACGAATGTAATCCTTCTGTGACTCCGATAAAACCGTACTTCGAACGAGGCGGGCGTAGCTAACCCACTTTACGATCACGATGGCCAACACCAGATTGCCAATTCCCGCGCCAAGCAGGCCACTGAGCACAATCGCCACGATGGTATCAGGGAAAGCAAGAAAGGCATCGGCAATCCGCATGAACAGCTTATCGACCCAACCACGTTTGTATCCTGCGATCAGTCCAAACGGAATGCCGATCAGCAATGCAGCACCGAGTGCCAGCAGGCTATAACCCATTGTTTGCCCGCCGCCAAGCAGCAGACGTGTCAGTACATCACGGCCCAGATGGTCGGTGCCGAATGGATGGAGAGCACTTGCGTCCTGCAATCGTCCGCGCAGATCAGTTAAGCTATGATCATGTTTCAGAACTAAAAAGGCATATACGGAGGCCGCGATGACTAGCAGTGCAAATAGCAAACCAACGATCGCCTGCCAGCTATGTTTTTTAGATTTTGTAGTTGGAATGGGCAGGGGCATGGTTTTCATCGGTGGGCCTCCTTTTCCTTGAGTTTCATTTCAGGATTCAAATAACGATAAGATAGATCAACCGCCGTATTCACGAGGAATACCACGATAGCCATGATCAGAATGTAACCCTGGATCAGTGGATAATCACGCTGGCGTATGGCATCAACGACGAGCTTGCCGATACCCGGATAAGCGAACAACACTTCAATCACGACGACTCCACCGATCAGGCTGCCGAGGCTGACGCCGAATACCGTAATGACAGGCGGCAGACTGTGCCGAAAAGCGTGAAGCATGAAGATCCGACCTTCGGATAATCCTCTTGCCCGGGCGGATCGAACGAACTCCTGACTTAGTGAATCTAGCAGGCTGGAACGCAAAAGACGCACATAGACGCTGGAGATGGCAAGTCCCAGCGTCAGAGATGGCAGAATAAGCGATGTGAATCCATCCCGGCCCATGGTCGGCAGATTGCCGAAGCGTACGCCGAACATGTCGATCAGGATCAGACCCAACCAGAAGCTCGGCACCGCCGCACCCACAATGGATAACATGCGGCTACCCCGGTCAATCCAACTGCCGCGATGGAGCGCTGACAGTGAGCCGAGCGGGATCGCTATGACGAGCATGACCAGTAATGCGCCAATCGTCAGTTCAGCGGTAGCTGGCAACGCACGCATCAGGGTCTGCATGACAGGCTGGCCTGTCGAATACGATACACCGAAGTCGAGCCGAACGAAATCGAGCAACCAGTTGCCGAACTGAACAGGAAGCGAATCGTTGAAGCCCATCTCCTCGCGTACAGCTTCGACCTGCTCCTGACTGACGGATAGTTCGTCTACATTCAATATCGTCAACACGGGATCACCAGGAGCCAGACGAATGAACAGGAAACTTACAAACATAATGAACAACAGAAAGATAAATACCTCAAGAAACTTGCGAAGCAAAATGCGAAACATTACATCACATCCAGCTTATTGGTAATCATGTAATATTCACTGCGGGTTGTAACCCAGTTCTTAATCTTCTTGCCGTTATAAGCAACGATCGTACCTGGATGCAGCACGAATGAATTCAGCACGTTGTCATGCACGTAGTTGGCTGCCTTCTCGGCAAGCTCTGCGCGCTTTTCCGGTGCAACCGTGAGATTCAGTTCGTCGATGATCTTGGTCAGCTCTGGATCTTCCGATCCGCTGAAGTTAAGAGCACCCTTCGGATGGTAGGTTGCATTCAGGTAATATCCTGCATCCCCACGCGGAGCCGTCAAATTACTGTACGTCGCAATATCCCAGTCGCGGTTGGATGCCATATAATCTTCTGGCGTGTCGATCTGGCGAATCTGGACGTTAATGCCAATCTTCTTGGCATCAGATTGGAATACCTGGGCGATCAATGGCAGATCGGCACGAGCTGAATACGTTAACAACGTCAATTCCAGCGGCTTGCCATCTTTCGTCATCACGCCATTTTGCAGCTCGTATCCAGCTTCCTTAAGGTAGTTCACTGCGGCGTCAGGCCCGGATTGCTTAGCAGTCTTTGCATAATTCGGCGCGAACGGTAGCGATGGCAGGAACGGGCCGATGGCCGCTTCGCCGTATCCGAGAAGGATCGTGTCCACGATGCCCTGACGGTCGATCAACGCATCCACCGCACGACGGACGTTAATGTCCTTCATACTCTCCCGCTGCATGTTCGTCGTCATCTGATGCACGCGGAACGTCGACGTGGACTCCACAGTTATACCATCCATTGCTTTGAGCGATTCGAGGCTCTCGACCTCCGGACGGTATACGATATCTACCTGCCCAGATTTGAGCGCAAGTGTGCGGGCATTAGCATCTTCATTGAATGAGAACGTGATCGAATCCAGTGGAGATGCTCCATCCCAATATTCATCATAGCGATCCAGATCCAGCTTGCTGCCTGGGGTAAAAGAGGTCAGCTTGAACGGGCCCGTACCAATGGGCTTGTTCACAATGTCTGGCTCACTCACGTCGATAATCGCCGTGTTGGGGTTCACCAGTTCCGAAGCGAACTCCGGGAACGGCTGAGTTGTCGTAATCTCCAGCTTGTCGCCCTCGGCTTCAATCGTATCGATCTTCAACGCGTTCTGGATCGCTACATTCTCTTCCAGTGCATGCTCAAGGGATGCCTTAACGGATTCGCCTGTCATTGGCTTGCCATTCTGGAAGGTCACATCATCTCGCAGGTCGATCGTCCAATGCTGACCGTCTTCGCTCTCCCAGCTCTCGGCGAGCCATGGAGCAACCGTCAGATTCTCTTCATCGAGACGAACCAGTGTCTCCGTAATGCCCGCGCGTAGCGGCACATAGCTGGAATCCACATGTGGATCTAGCGAACTGGTGGAGAAGTTATATAGGAAGTGAACATTTTTATTATCGGTGGATGACTGCGCAGCGGGACTGGACTCAGATGATCCGCAGGCGCTCAACAGTCCAGCGCTCAAGGCCAAGGAGACCAGCGCTAGCAGTGGCGTCTTTTTATTCAAGGTAATGCCCCTCTCTCTTAATCGTAATCATTATGATCTAAACAATGAGTACTATCATATCGTAATGATTACGTTTTGACAAGAGTTATATTGGTGATGTAACGAGAAAAAATCCGACTCTCGGATGAGAGCGGATTCTTCATGTTTTTTGTTACATATGAGTGCTTGATTAGTAGGCATTTCCTTTACGATCCGGGATTGTTTACAGGTAGAACCATGCAAGATTCCTCGGAGAATTACAACCCAGTTTCGTAGTCTTCCAGCAAATGTGACCAGTAACCTCGTTGGGTTCTAGGGATTAAACGAGAAAAGGTTTATGTGGAACATTTCAAATACAAAATTCGTTTGAGGACTAAGAGGGGGAGTACGATGAGAAGATATTCACTTATCACCTTAATGTCTGCTACAGTTATGGTCCTGATTCTTAGCGGCTGCCAAAGTTCTATTAAGCCCGATCAAGTCGTAGTAAGTAAAGTGCCGAAGGAATTACACACCTTCTATCCTGGCGATATTACACAAGTTGATTCTATTGAAATGATGAGTGGTGGTGATGGTACTATAAAAATAACCACAGATCAAGTGCTGATTCAGGAATGGATTGAAAAGATACGCAATTTAGAAATCATACTTGATCCAGACCAAGAAGATACAACAGGGGTTTTGTTCCATATCACGATGTTTGAGCAGGGAAAAGAAGTGCTGTACATGACACCTATCGATATGAATCATCAACGAATGCAGCCGCAGTTGGAATTGGCTGAGCGAATGTCGGAACTTTATGGCGCCATAGAATAAGAGTGTTCTTATATCCTGTATTCAAAGTGCTACATGCTGAAAAGTTCGATATGAAATTATCCTTCGTAATCATCTTCTAGTTTAGGTATGAATGGGGAGAGAAAGGGATCATTATTCTCCATTACTTTACCTCGGATTAAAGTGTAGACCTTAAACTGATCGAAGGATTCCGTATCATCACTATCTCTTACATAAAGAATTCCATAGGAACCCGGAGCTATTTCACCTACCTTTTTCAACACTTCGGCGGGATCATATTTTGATACAGGTTTGTGATTATCTAGGCCCGCTATCCATAGTTGAAAGTCACCATTAACTGCTCTCACGTCCAAAACACCTGTAGGCCAATTTAGCTCCTCTACATATTCCCGCAGATGTTGAATAACTAAACCATATTGATACTCATCTTCTTCAAACGACGCACATTCTCTAATGGTTGCCCAGCCATGATATTCGTACATTACCTTTCACAGCTCCTTTATCCGTAAACTATGTAGACAGTGCTTCAAAACTATTTATCTTCTATAGTCGCTACTAACCTCAGAATATATACAAAATTGTAGTTTCACTAATAAATGCGCTAGGTAATATATCTTGTACATTTTCAATTCTACCCGTCATATAATCTAACTCACTCCCGTTTAAATGTTCCTTTGCCCACTCACTTAATCGTTTTAACTCAACTACAGCAGCTTCTAATTGGTGAAAATATATTTTAGATCCATCCCGAATCAGGGCTATTCCTAATTCATGTATTGCTGCCTCCCAGTACTCATCGTAAAATTCCTGAGTAGCAATATTCTCACTGAGTGTAAGTTCACAATTCCGATCTTCTATATCCCCGTTATATCTGTATAGACCTACGGACATTACTATCCCCCCCAGTTTGATCTACATGATCCTATTAGATGTGGCTAATATCTTGTACTGAGATATTTAAATGTCTCCAATACTTAAGAGGATAAGCTGAATCACCTACAACCATTTCGCCTTGTCTTATGGTAAAACTCTCGCCTCGTTCAAAGAGTTTTAGCATCGGTTCGTAGAGGTCGATGTATTGAATTGCTTCACCCACTCCTTGATCTGCTAATTCGGAAACTTCTAAATAACCGTAGCAAATTACCTTCACATAAGGTTTTCCTAGCGTGTCCAGTTTTGAACAAGCCCGATATACCTTTTCATCTATAGCTTTTCCAAGAATTTTAGCAAAACTAAATAGGGGATATTGATCTATTGAAGCATCCATCTCATTTAATAATTGATTAACGCGTCTAAGATATTCTTTAATCAAAACATGAGAAGAAGATTCTAGTGAGCTATCTTCTGTATCCTTAAATGAAATATGGATCGGCTACACTTAGTTGGACAGAAAAAATAAGGGCTTGTAGAATAAAACTATCATGTTAAGGAGCGGATCTCTACAATGCCTAAACAACAACGACGCACATTCACAACCGAGTTCAAAAAACAAATGGTAGAGCTCTATGAAAATGGCAAGTCCAGAGCAGCCCTTGTGGAGGAGTACGACCTCACTGCTTCGGCTCTAGACCGCTGGATCAAGCAATCGCAGGCCACGGGCTCTTTCAGAGAGAAAGACAACCGTTCACCTGAAGAAAACGAATTAATGGCTATGCGTAAAGAGCTCCAACGTCTACGGATGGAGAACGATATTTTAAAGCAAGCCGCGCTGATCATGGGACGAAAGTAGCTATCATCCAAAATAACCGTGATAAATCCTCAGTATCAGCAATGTGTAACGTCCTCGAAATTGCCAAAAGCACGTTCTATTATGAAGCGAAGGAAAAGCCAAATGAAGACAAGCTAGCGGAAGCCATTGTGGGCATCTTTCGCAAAAATCGAAATGCCTACGGTACACGAAAGATAAAAGCCAAGCTTCAGGAAAGAGGAATCATCGTCTCTAGGCGTCGCATCGGTCGAATCATGCAAGAGCACAGTCTCGTCTCCACGTACACCATTGCTCAGTTTAAGCCTCTCAAAACAGCTTGTAATGAGGCGACAACAGCGAATGAATTAGATCGGGAGTTTAATCAGACGGAAGCGAAGCGTTTCGTGGTAAGCGATCTAACGTATGTGAAGGTCGGGCATCGGTGGCATTACGTTTGTGTCCTCATTGACCTGTTCAATCGCGAGATCATTGGTCATAGTGCAGGTCCACATAAGGACGCTGCTCTGGTTTCGCGTGCCTTTGCAACGGTAGAAGGCGACTTAAGCCAAATCCAGTGGTTTCATACCGATCGTGGAAGTGAGTTTAAAAACCACACGATGGACCAGCTTCTAGGTACGTTTGGTATTGGCCGATCACTCAGCAAGAAAGGATGTCCCTACGATAACGCCGTGGCCGAAGCCACCTACAAGGTCATGAAAACGGAGTTTATTTACCAGATGGAATTTAGAAACCTTCGTCATTTAGAACTGGAATTATACGACTACGTCAACTGGTTTAACAGGCATCGAGTTCATGGATCGCTGGGGTATTTGACGCCTGTTCAGTATCGCCAAACAGCCCTTAAAAAAGTTGTCTGATTTAATGTTGACAATCCAATAGACGATAAACGTTCAATAGCTTTGGTTAGTAGCTGCCCCATGTGTTGCTCTCCTCTCGATTAACTATTAAACCTATTTAGAGTTACGTACAAGGTAACGACTAAATAACGCAGCCCTAGCAACTGCGTTATCGTTTTAAAGTATGTTCTTTAATCTCAATCAGTCGTATTCAATATACACGCTGCAACCGTTCGTTTTGCCTAGTTCTAAAAATGTTGATATCTGATGTGCTACTTCTGGGAGAGTAGGAACAATATTTTTAACATTCTCTATTTGCTCACCAGTTACTTTACTCACATTGAAGGACTTAAATAAATGAATAGCTGAATCAAGGTCCTGTATTTCCCATGGACTTTCCTCATACCAACCTTCATGGGCATAGTATTCTTGTAGAATACCATTGTCAGTAGACTCATACTGGCACATAAGATCCAATAATGTCTTAAAATATCCATCCCACATCTTTAGGATATTTTTCTCCGTAAAGTTTCCAAATATCATTAGGATTACAGGATATCCTTCGTATCCATCATAGTAAGTATCATTCACTTTTGCTTCTATCATAGCTCAACTCTCCAACGCTTAAATGCCAATAGTTAAATAATAGGCAATTCTTCCATGTCCATTTAAATAAAGATTCCATCCAGTAAATCACAAGGGCTTTAATTTAAGGACTGTAGAACTGCTATGAACGGAGGATGCCCCGTTTCTTGGTTTTGTAACAAACTTGGTTTACGAAATCTTAAACTCGTCTGCAGTTCAATTACAGGTGCTTCAGCCCTGACTTCTTTAAGCAAAACTTTTATCCAAAGGGGGCATAAGGGTACTCTACAACCCAACATCTTTATAACAGAATCAATATCGAACTCGCGTCCATCTAAATTATTCGAATTTAACATCCCCCGGTAAAGATATTCGTCTGTAGAATTTAAAGATTTACCCCGCTCCTCAATCGGAGTAATTATGAATTTACTGTTTTCACCCAGTACTTCGTTATGATAGGTAGATAATTCATCTACAGTTTTTAGTAAGTATTCCTTAAAAGAATCTAAGTCCATATATTTTATCAACATCATCACTCCTTTAATTTCTTTATTATTACTGGTTTGGAGTCTACAACATAACCATCTTTGTCTGTCTCAAACTTATAAAGTTCAAGCCAAGAGCTCTTCACCTTTACACCTGCGTTCTTTAGCAAGTCGGCGTACATACTTGATTCTTCCGGAGAAGGACGGTAATGCCCTGACTGATTAGTAATCTTTCTTACTTCTCCTTGACCATTAATCTTTAATTGCCCAGCAGCAAGGACCTCTTCCCGTCCTCCTAATGTATGATGTCGTTTCCCAATGATTAATTCTCCATTTTTATTGATAACGAAATCAACTTCAGTTCTACCATCAATTCCTTTTATTCTTCCACTTTCTAAATGATATGTGAGCACTTTGCCGTCATGTGGAAAGTCTTCATTCGGGAATTTATTACTAATAGTTGAACTAGAATTCACTTTTCCATGTGTAGCTCCTAAATTTTGTTCAGCCTTCTTTATATTATTCTGAATCTTAGATGCCAAACCAGATGACGACGTTTTAAATGGTCCCGAACGTCCCGGCATGCTCCCACGAACCATCTGAATCGCCATGAATATCTGACTAAACTTCAGAGAGGTCACCATCATCTGAGCATACTTATCTGATACAGGCTCTCCCGTCGTAGGATGAATCCCCATCTCAAATGCCTTGATCTGTAACGCAAAAATATCTTCTCCAGGCGGTTCAACGTTCACAGCTTGCATGCGATTAAAGTCCAGATTTCCCTGATCCCTCTGATAAGCCTGAAGAGCAGCCTGATCCGCAACACCATTCTCGTTGACAGGCATCCATACCCACTTACCGAACATATTGATTTGCGCCATCCGATAGCCCTTATCACCCGAACTTGAACCACCTGCTGATTTGGTCATCATAGCTGCGGCACCGATAGCTCCAAACGCACCACCCAGACTTACCTTCTGAGCATCTGCATCTTGGAAACGCGTGGCGATATCCTTCAATTCCTTCGATGTGTTCACCATACTCTCCAGCGCTTTATCCAGTATAGGTCGTGACTGCTCGAACTCATAGTAAAATCGCTCCTGCGTCGCGCCCATCCACATCATCTGAACAAACATGATCTGTCTCGTCAGATCACTTCGTATACTCTCCAACTGTTGTCTGGCTTGATCCACCTGATTCGATACGTGATGTAGTTGTTCAGGGGTAACTTTGATTGTACTCATACGTTTCTCCGCTCATTCGAAGTAGGATTATCCTATGTTAGCAGAAGTGTAATATGTAAACTATCCTGCTAACATCCTGATTTCACCATGGTAAAAACACAAGCTGTGCTAATCATCGGTGCTATGGTCCTATATGCATATACCCACTTCAAGGCATATCCTACCAGTTTCAGTAAATACCTCTCCTACTTCATTTCCTCCAACATCACCCGATACCGTCCAATCTGCTCCGCTGTCGCCTCTTCCCGCAATGATTCCAACAATGCCGTACACCTTATAAAATACCGATCCATCCCTAGCTTATCCCCTAACCTGATTGCCTGCAAAATGAATTCCACGGCCTCCTGCGGTCTTCCCATCCACCGTTCATACAAAGCCCGCTGATAACAGTAATGGTACATATTAACGTTGTTTGAAGAATCTATTTCTCTGCCAACACCCTGTATCTGATTCTCAAACACATCTAAAACTCGATCAATCTTCCATCTATACAGCACTGCTGCCTCCGTAATCACTTTCAGACCTGCCAACCCTTCCTCCGGATGCTCAAGCAAAAAGTTCACAAACTCCTCCAGCAGTTGCACCTGCCCGGCTTCAATCTCAAGAACATACCGATTCACCTGTGCCTTATGCCTGAACTCCTGCACCACCTGCATACCTACCTCATCCAGACCCTCCATCCACCCCAGTTCTGCATATTGATCGATACATGCCCGTGCCTGATCTACCTGTCCCAACTTCTGGTGAGCCATACCCCGCATTAAGTGACTGAACCCGTAATAGTAAACCCAGGGCCGCTCGATGTGTATATGTAGTGCAGGCACTCCCTTTGACTGATACTCCGGCCGCTCTTCATGGATCGACTGCACACATTGATATAACATGTCCGCCCTCTCCATCACCTTGTTCCAATTTTCAAAAGCCACAGCCATGTCCAACATTTCAACAATGATGTCCGGTTTGAGTGATTTTAAGATAGATTTACGCAAAGAGAAGATCCTCCCTCTATATAGGTTACGATAGGCTATTAAACCAAGTCATTTATGCCTTGCATAAAGTATCCTATTTATTTTCTTTTAGAAACTACAAAGAAGTAGTACAATAAATCCAATATAGTACTTAATCGCAGTTTTTTCAATATGTTTTACTGCCTTTATAACCCTGCTAATTACTTCAATACTCTCCTAACCTTTAGGAGAGGTGGTTAATATGACAACATTACGAAATTCGGTAGGAGAACGGATTAGAGCAATTCGTAAGGCGAAGGGTTTAACACAACAGCAACTTGCAGAACTTTCAGGATTGGATGATGCATATGTTGGTTCTGTAGAACGCGGCGAAAGGAATTTTTCCATCGATACTTTGGAAAAGATTCTAACTGGTTTGAATGTCCCTAGTTATTCTTTATTCTATAACTCCAATAATGATTCTGATTCGCTAAACTTGCAATTTATAGACAACTACAGATCGATAATTAATGATTTAAATCCTAAACAAGTTCAGAACTTGAACAACATCATAAAAGAATTTAGAGATGCTTTTAGATAGTGATTTATTAAGAAAATTACTTATTATCTTTAGTTAGAGGTAATAACAATCTGCTGTTCCATTTTCCAGTCTATCTAGCAGCTTTAATATGCTAGAATAAAGTGTATTATCGTGCATCCTTCTAACTTTTTGGAAACCATGTGTCCTCTTGAATATAAAAAGACATATTTACTATTAGCAGACACTTTACAGTGTTAGTGAATATGGGGGCGTTCCAGAGGGGAAACTGTATTAAACTTAATGTACACAATCTGTTACGTTTGATGACTATATTTAAATAATGATACTTATCTAACATTAAAAATAATGTCTAAATCAAATTTTATTAAATCTAAGGAGGTGAGAATTTGGCAAGGTCAGATTTAATCATAAAACTTGTTGAATCAGGAATACAAGGAAATGAAGAACTCTTTAAAACATCTGTAGAGGCTTTAATAGTAGATGAAAAAAGTAAAAACCATACTATATTAGCAGATAGACTTGAAAAAGCTCTACAAAAAAATACAAAAAAACGACTAGATGGTAGTATAAATACTTTGAATTTTCACAGAAATCAGAATTTGTATTACGAAAAAACTCCTACTTTTACGCTTGATTCTTTGATACTAGATCAGAATGTTAGACAAAACCTTCATGATTTGATTCAGGAACATTTTAGAGTCGACCTACTAAGAACTTATAATTTAGAACCAAGAAATAGAATAATGCTTGCGGGCCCTCCTGGAAACGGGAAAACATCCATTGCAGAAGCACTAGCTACCGAATTAATGGTCCCTCTAATAACTGTAAGATATGAGGGCTTAGTAGATAGTTACTTAGGAGAGACAGCAAATAAGTTAAACGAACTCTTTAATTTCGCTAAAACTAAACGATGTGTTCTTTTTTTTGATGAGTTCGATACAGTAGGTAAAGAGCGAGGGGATTCTCAAGAAACGGGAGAGATTAAACGAGTAGTAAGCTCATTACTACTACAAATTGATAATCTCCCTAGTCATGTAGTTGTAGTAACAGCAACAAATCATCCAGAACTTTTAGACAGAGCAGTATGGAGACGGTTTCAATTAAAGTTGGACATTAAACTTCCTACAAAGAACCAAATTGAACAGTGGATAGAAAAGTACAAAAGTGAGAACAACTTTAATCTTGGACATTCTAAAAACACCTTATTAAAGAGCTTAGAGGGGTTAAGTTACTCGGAGTTAAATGAATTTGGACTAGATATAAAAAGGAAGTATATTATGTCAATTCCAAATTCCGATATAAAAGGCATTGTAAAAAAATCACTAGAAAGTATAAAATTCCAATATTCCAATATAGAGTCAGGGGCTGAAAAAGGTGAATGATAGACCAATGTTAATATTCCCAAAACCAGTTGAAGTTGACAGATCAAAAAAACCACCAGGAAGAGGAGGAAACATAAGATACCCTGATCATGCTAACCAAATAGGCCGTGTACTGCCTAAATTGAGACAACTTGAGGATGCTTTTGCTAATCACCGAGGTACAGTTACACCTAATACAGTAGGAGTTACTCCAGAATATGCAGTAGTCTTCGAGACTGTAGGAAGTATAGAAAACTTCACAAATGCAGTAAAAGATATCAATGGTTTAGAGTGGTTAGCTGAAATGGATGAGTTTATTGATCCTGATGAAGATTTCTATATGTCATCACACGACGACGAAATTGTTGATAAAAAATTAGGAGCTCGCTTGTTTCTTATAATGTCTAATCAAACTGCAATGAGCGAACTAAAGAGTCTATGGGAGAAATATCGAAATCAAGAAAGCTTTGAACGCGGCACAACTAAATGGAGGGATTTATTTGCTCAACTTAAAGATCTTAGATTATGGTCAATACAAGACCGCTTTTATAACACAGGTTTAAAGGAAGCTTTAGAAGAGAAGATTGAGTTTGGCCAGACTCTAATAAGATTTGAAATTGAATTATGGTATAGGAAAAATAACAGCAAAAGAATAGAAGCATCTACCCAAATCAAACAGTTAATTAAAGAGGCAAATGGAGAAGTCTTAGCTGAAAGTATTATAGAGGAGATATCCTACCATGCTTTGCTAGTAGAAGCACCAATTACTATCTTTCAAAGTTTAAATAATGATTCAAATGTTCAATTAATAAAAGCTGATTCTATAATGTACTTTCGGCCAGTTGGTCAGTCAGCAGTAATAGCACCATCAGAACTTATAGTTGAAGAAGCACCTACATCATCTGAAAATTCAGTTTTATCAGAAAAACCTCCAGTAATAGCTTTATTTGATGGATTACCTTTACAAAATCACAGTCTGCTGAGAGATCGGATAATTATAGATGACCCAGATGAGTTTGAGATAAATTATGAAGCTAGTAAGAGATTTCACGGTACAACTATGGCGTCTTTAATAATACATGGAGAATTAGACTCGCAAACATTGCCTTTAAATAGAAAAATTTATGTTCGGCCTATCTTAAAACCTAACCCTAATGATTTTATGAACAATTCAGAACATATCCCAGATAATCTACTTCCAGTCGACCTTATACATAGAGCCGTTAAAAGATTATTTGAAGGCGATGGTGAAGAAGTTGCATCTGCGCCAAATATTAAAATAATAAACTTATCAATTGGTGACCCCGCAAGGCCTTTTGACCTTCAATTAAGTCCATGGGCAAAGTTAATAGATTATTTATCTGTAAAGTATAAAGTGTTATTTTTGATTAGTGCTGGGAATTATCCTAAATCTATATTGTTAGACGTTCCTAGAGACGAATTTTCGGGCATTAAAAACGATCCTATAATTGCTGAAAAAGTTGTGAAATCTATTGCCGAAAATGTAATAGAAAGAAGAATATTATCCCCTTCCGAATCTATTAATTCATTATGTATAGGCGCTAGTCACAAAGATAACTCTATAATAAAAAATATGGGAACCAGAATTGATGTATTTAGTAGTGAAGAAGTGATGAGTCCTTATAGTCGTGTTGGTCTAGGATTTAGAAATTCTATTAAGCCTGATATATTGCTATCTGGCGGCAAACAACTTTTTACAGAAAATATCCTAGGAAGTAATGGATTTGCCCTATTGGATGTTAATAGTTCATCTCTTGCACCAGGACATAAAGTGGCATACCCTGGTGATTCAGGTAATACGAACGAAGTTATATATACACGGGGTACTAGTAATGCTACGGCTTTAGCTACGAGATTTGCTGGTGAGATATATGAAGTACTAGAAGATCTATTAAGTAACTTACCTGATAAAGAAGAGATTTTAACTGAATTTGGAGCATTATTTATTAAGACATTGCTAGTTCATGGAGCTCAATGGAATAATGCGTATCAATTTTACAGCTACCTAGAGAAACAAAATTCAGAGATAAAAAATTACCACGGTATGTAGGTTATGGTTTTGTTAATCAGTATAAGATATTAAATGCATCTGACCAAAAAGTTACACTCTTAGGGTATAGTAAAATAAAAAAGGAAAATGGGCAATTATTTGAAATACCTTTACCTCCTTCTCTTAGTAGGAGAGTGGATAAAAGGAGATTAACTGTTACGTTAAGCTGGTTCAGTCCACTAAGTAATACTAATCAAAAATATAGACAAGCCCATCTTTGGTTCGATTCTGAACATGAATTACTACAATTAACTAGGTTTGAAGCAGATGCAAAAGCTGTACAAAGAGGAACAGTACAGCACGAAATTTTTGAAGGAGAACGAGCTGCAGCATTTATAGACGGTGATATATTAACGATTAAAGTTAATTGTAAGCAAGATGCTACAGGACTGGGTACAAGAGATGAAATATCATACACCATTGCTGTGACACTCGAAGTTGCTGAAGGCACTAATATTTCTATTTATAACGAAGTACGGGATAGAGTTCGCGCAGCAATAAGAACAAGAATCCAATAAAAAGATCACCATCTAGGATGCTAAGAAAAGTTTCTGAATGAATTATCTATCTTGTTAGACAAACCTTTCAAGATAGATAATTCATTTGTATTTTGTTTGCGTATATCTAGTTATCTTCTTTCTGCTCCTCCTCAATGTTCGTCAACCTATTTCCTTTTCAAACAACTCCCCGCTCAAACGCCGCAAACTCAATCCGATTTCGCCCATTCTGCTTCGCCTGGTACAACGCCTTATCCACCGCAGCGAACAGTTGGATCAAATACCCCTCCGGGTTGTCTGGTACATGCTCATACTCAAAATCCTCAAAGGACAGGACCCCAATACTAATCGTAATGGACACCTGCTTAATCTCGTGATCCACCATAATGCGGTTGGACTCCACAGCTAATCTTACGTGCTCCGCGATCTGGTTCGCCAGATCATGCTCCGTGTGTGGAAGGTAGATCATGAACTCCTCCCCGCCATAACGCGTCAGAATATCGGTACTGCGGATGGATTGTTTGACCGCCTCCGCCGTTCGAACGAGCACTTCATCCCCGATAACATGTCCGTAGCGA
The DNA here is from genome assembly GCF_054161325.1 of Paenibacillus sp. Z3-2. Taxonomy (NCBI): domain Bacteria; kingdom Bacillati; phylum Bacillota; class Bacilli; order Caryophanales; family Paenibacillaceae; genus Paenibacillus; species Paenibacillus sp. Z3-2. Next base: position 6,498,745 of record NZ_CP096397.1, read on the forward strand.
TCATTGATCGCTTTGAAGTAATCAATATCCAGGAGCAGGAGTGAGAACGGGGTTTTATATTGAATATTGGTGCTTACTTCATGCGTCAGCTGCTGGGTCAGATATCGGCGGTTGTAGCAGTTGGTTAAACTGTCTGTAAGGGCCAATTCCTCAAGTTTGCGATTAGCCTCGGATAACTCCTGACGTATCAAGTCTAACGCCTGATTTCGCTCCTGAAGCACCTCATTCTGCCGATTCATTTCTTTCACATAGAAGCGCTCTTGGGAGACATCCTGAAACGTAAGGATATGGCCAATAGGCAACCGAGCAGGGCCAACAATTGGAGACGCCTGAAGGATGAAATGACGTTCGATGCCACGCTCCATGACGACTTCAATTTGAGATACGGTATTTCTCTTTCGCTTATACTGATCCAGAAACTTCTGGCTGCTGCCCTCTACACGAACAGACCCCAGAAACGCCTTCATATCAAAATAGTCCCCCACATGCAGATCCATAAAGGATCGGGAGGCTTTGTTCACTTCAATAATGGTTTGATTCTTATCCAATACCAGAATGCCATAAGGAATCGTATTGATCACATCCTCATGAGCAATCGAGACCAGATCGAACACATTGTATCTTTTGATCACATAGACGAAAACGAGGTCGGACAGAAAGATCCCCAGCGAAGTCATGCCAGGAATGATCGGCAACCAGCGGGCTAGTACGACATTAAGAATCGCATCAATCGTTGCAAACACAGCCAATACCAATATGCCCCACAGGGTGATTCTCACCTGTTTTTGGATCATGGAGGGCATCCGAGAAGAATACTGCGCCTTGAACAGGACAACGAGCGAAGTTACGAAATAGTTCACTAGAATAACCATCACAACCCAGAACCACGGGCCGTAATCTCGCTCGATATATCCACCCTCCAGTGAAATGACGAACCCATTCCATGGATTTACGACCACACCTATAGCCCCAATCACCGCTGGAACAAATAACAAGAAGGTCCCTTTTGCATTCAAACGCTCCGCATAACCGGAAATGAAGATCGTCAGCAGAAGCCAACCACTCCCAAGCAGGGATACGGCGACAAAGGATAGCGTTACATAGAATAGTTGCAATCCAGGATCATCCGTCAACGTAGACGCGAATTGGCAGAAAGGCCAGAGCATCATCAACCCATGGAACAAAAAGTAAACCTTATGTAAGTTCGTAATTCTAACGGTAGCAAATACATACACACCTACACCAAACAATAGGACAAATAAAAAGAGATCATACCATACTAATGGGTTCACGAATCTTCTCCTTCTTAGATGCTACAATGACAACGTGGTTGTTCATGACTCTATTGTGACACTTATGTAAAGCTTCAATAAACAACTATAATCAATATGCTATGCCAATTATTATTGGTTAATTTAACCATATCTTATCACACCACTATAAGGGTGAGTAGCCCATACACTGGAAGTCCGACCAACCTCTGATCGAAATGCTGATCTATTTCTGATTATTTGTGAATACTTTTGGAGGTTTGGATTACAACAGGAGAGGAAGATCATCTGCTCGGAAAATATTGGGACATTGCCATGTGATTCATATTGAGCCATCCGGCTACCGGACGGCTCTTACATCATTTGTATACTTCATCCAGAGGGAGATTATCCGTGAAAAGATCGGGGTTATCCTTGAGCATCTCCGTGATTACCTCTGCGATCTTAGCCGCATCACACACTCTAACAACCGCATCACCGAGCTTTCCTGTACGCATCGCACCTTCGCGAACCAATACCTCGTCTACTTTCCAGAAATGCTCCGACCATGGCAATCCACAATGTCTGCGGGATGGTACTGAAATCTGGCTTCCATCTGGTAAAACCGTATAAAGCATCTCATGCTCGTCCGTCATTCTGCCAGGGATGTCCACCCACTCTTCGACCCCATGAATAAATGTATTCCGCTTCAAGTCAACGCCTACTAACAAGATCGTCGCTTTCCGATCAAGCAGTTTCCCCCATGCCGAACCTCTCGCACACGGTGTATCGAAGAGATGATCATCCTTCGTAAAGGCCCCTGCATCCCTTCCCAGTGCCGCTACCGAGTGCGTCGGGTGCCACGAACGAACTACGCCCGGACGTTTACGAAAAAGTTCAGGCAGAATGCCCACGCAACAGGTAGAATTTTCCACGTGGAACATTGGGTTATCCGCATTAATGGTAGACCATGTATGGGTGGGAAGCACCAGCAATCCGTCCTTCATATAGTCGCTAAAGGCATCCAACACCGTGTCCGCCCCACCCTCAACCTCGCCTAAACTCTTCATTGAAGAGTGAATAAGCAACGTGCCTTGCCCATCCAAACCGAGCTGCTCTAGTTGCTGAATTAAACTTTCTTTTGTGTACATGTCTGTCCTCCTCCATTTCTTATCCCTTTTCGAAGGAAAAGTAACTCCTTGCTCAGCTTCACATCATGCTTCATAGCATAACAAACAAAGGGCCGAGGGTTAACCCCCGGCCGCAGACAACGAATTTGTATGAGTTCAGGCAGTTGCTGCCAATCCACTTTTACTTAATGATAACGTACTCCAGATTCACCAGCTTCGCATACGTTACGATCTGATCTGTCGTCAGGTTCAAGGATACAACCGTATGGTGACCGCCACCATTTTCGATCCATGCTTTTACCCCGTCCTGGAAGTTCGGCTTAACGCTCCACAATACACGCGCTACCGGCAGGTTAGGCGCTGGAACAGTTGGTTCAAATGCGGATACTTCGTTGATCAAGAGTTTGTAATGGGTACCGAAGTCTGCCATGGATACCACGACACCTTCGCCTGCTTTGCCATCGAATACGAGACGTGCCGGATCTTCACGATCGCCAATACCCAGTGGGGACACGATGATTCTTGGTTTCGTGCTGGCAAGTGTCGGATCAACTTCAAGCATGTGAGATTGCAGGATAGCTTCCTGTCCAGCAGCCATCTCGTATGTGTAATCTTCCATGAAGCCCGTGTTCTCGTTATGGGCCATGATTTTCAGCAAGCGATCCAGCGCAGCTGTTTTCCAGTCACCCTCACCGGCAAATCCGTACCCTTGTGCCATCAGGCGTTGTACTGCCAGACCCGGAAGCTGCTTCATGCCATGCAGATCTTCGAAGTTCGTAGTGAAGGCACTGTATCCACCTTCATCCAGGAAACGTTTGATCGCAATTTCATAGCTCGCTTGCACACGTACGCTGGCTTCCCAAGCTTCCTTGCTATTCGTGCCATAATCGAATTCGTAGAGGTCTCCATACTGAGCGATCAGATCATCGATCTCCTGCTCCGTTACGGCGTTCACGTACTGCACGAGGTCACCAATACCGAAGTAATCAACCGTCCATCCGAATTGGATCTGTGCTTCCACTTTATCGCCTTCGGTCACGCCCACGTTGCGCATGTTATCACCGAAGCGAGCGACTTTGAGGTTGAAGCCTTCGTTATAAGCTACCGCTACGTCCATCCAGTCTGCAACCTGCTGTTGCACTTCCGGGCGCTCCCAGTAGCCAACAACGATTTTGTTTTGTTTTCTCAGACGAGCATTGATGAAGCCATATTCGCGGTCACCATGTGCCGCTTGGTTCAGGTTCATGAAGTCCATGTCGATGGTTGCCCAAGGAATGCTTTCATTGAATTGGGTTGCCAAGTGCAGCAAAGGTTTTTGCAGCAATTTCGTACCACGAATCCACATTTTTGCCGGGGAGAACGTATGCATCCATGTGATGACACCTGCTACTTCGTCGCGATAGTTAACTTCCTTCATCGTGCTCGTGATTTTATCTGCGCTTACCGCCAGATCCTGCAATACGAGTGGGTAAGGCAGTACGCCGCTGGCATTAAGGGCATCCGTGATTTTCTGTGCATTGGCTTTGACTTCGCCCAGTGCTTCTTCTCCGTACAAGTGCTGTGAACCGACCACAAACCAGAATTCTTTTGCTGCTGTTGCTGACATATAATCATCCTCATTTCATTATTTTATAGTTGAACAAATGGGTTTACACTAGCACACTGCGCAGCCAGAATAATCTTTCGATCGCTGGTTATCCCCGGATTTTTTTGATTCCCTTTTTTAAAGGGAAAATCCTGTGATAAACGCGAACGCTCCGCTTCTCCAGCTTTCTTCTGTCTTCTCCGTTATCGTGTAAAAAATATAGTTGAACAAATCATTTCCACACTAAACCACTTGTAAGCCAGAACATGCTTCCAGTCACTGTTATAACCTAATTACTTCTGTCCGTAATACGCGTCTTTTCCGTGTTTTCGCAGATAGTGTTTATCCAAGATGCCTTGTGGCAGTTCTTTCGCGAAGTTATTTAATTGCCGCGCGTACAGGTTCATTTTGCATACTTCCTCCAGCACGACACTGTTCACCACCGCAGACTTGGCATCTTTCCCCCACGTAAACGGTGCGTGACCATGGAGCAGTACTGCTGGAACCGCCATAACATCAATTCCACGCTGCTCAAACGTTTCAATAATGACGCGTCCCGTCTCCGCTTCGTATCCACGATCAACCTCGTCCTGGTTCAGGAAACGTGCACAAGGCACCGCCCCATAGAACGTGTCCGCATGTGTTGTCCCCATTACAGGTACGTCCAGTCCGGCTTGCGCCCAGATGGTCGCCCATGTGGAGTGTGTGTGCACGATGCCGCCAATCTCCGAGTAATGCTTATATAGTACGGCGTGTGTTGCGGTATCCGAGGAAGGTCTCATCTCACCCTCCACCACGTTACCGTCCAGATCGACCACAACCATGTCGCTTGCTTTCATCGTATCGTAGCTGACGCCACTTGGTTTGATCACGAACAGACCGCTTTCCCGATCGATTGCACTGACGTTACCCCATGTGAATTTCACGAGTCCGTGCTTTGGCAGTTCCAGATTCGCCTGGAATACCTCTTCTTTCAGTTGCTCTAACATGTTATTCCCTCCCGTTCTCTACCAGATGGTCTACAGCTGCCTGCTCAATCGCAAGTCCATTCCGGTAGCGTTCGATAAATGCTTCAAACCCTCTCACATCCGATGCATCCGGCGCCACTTCGACTCCCTCAACATCGTTAAAGACTTTCTGCTCCAGGAACACATCCAGGCTCTCCTCTTGATCCTTGTTGATCATGTACGAAGCCAGAAGTGCCATGCCCCATGCGCCGCCTTCCCCAGCGGTAGACATCACCGACACCGGTACGTTCATCGCAGCAGCTACAATCCGTTGTCCGACGACAGGAGTCTTGAATAGGCCACCGTGCGCCAAAATACTGTCAATGGCTACATTCTCTTCCTCCGTCAAAATGTCCATACCCAGCTTGAGTGCACCGAAGGCGCTGAACAGATGTGTCCGCATAAAGTTTGCCAGATTGAAGTTGCTTTCCGGGGAGCGGACGAACAATGGACGGCCTTTCTCAAGTCCCGTAATGTTCTCACCTGAGTAATAACCGTAGCTGAGCAAGCCGCCACCATCGGGGTCTGCCTCCAAAGCCTTGTTAAACAACACGCTAAACAACTTGCCGTTATCCACTTCATATCCCATCGCTTGAGAGAATTCACGGAACAATCCAACCCATGCGTTGATATCACTGGAACAGTTGTTGGCATGTACCATCCCTACTGGACTGCCATCTGGCGTGGTGACCATATCGATCTCGGGATACACTTTGGATAATTCCTTCTCCAGTACGATCATCGCAAATACGGATGTGCCGACGGAGATGTTCCCCGTACGTTTTCTCACGCTATTCGTTGCCACCATACCCGTTCCAGCATCGCCTTCTGGCGGGCAAAGTGGAATGCCTGCTTGCAGATCTTGCGAAGGGTCGAGCAACTTGGCTCCCGCTTCCGTCAATGCACCTGCCTGCTCACCAGCGAGATATACCTTGGGAAGAAGGTCCTCGACTTTCCATGGATAACCTTTGCCTGCAATCTGTTCGTCGAACTGTTGAATCATGGATGGGTGATAGTTATGTGTAGACTCGTCAATTGGGAAAATACCTGAAGCATCGCCGATCCCAATCGCCTTATTGCCCGTTAGCAACCAGTGGATGTATCCAGCCAAGGTTGTCAGGTGATCGATCCGTGGCAGATGCGCCTCTTCGTTCAAAATCGCTTGGTACAAGTGGGCGATACTCCAACGTTCCGGAATATTGAATTGCAGAAGTTCCGTCAGCTCTCTTGCAGCTGCTCCCGTAGTAGCGTTACGCCAGGTGCGGAAAGGTACCAGCAGTTCGCCTGCGCTATCCAATGCGATATATCCATGCATCATGGCCGAGAATCCAATAGAACCGACCGTTCGCAGCGTGACTCCGTATTTCTGTTCCACATCTTGCTTCATCTCACGATAAGCCGCTTGCAAACCAGTGATGATATCCTCCTGGTTGTACGTCCAATATCCATCTTTCAGGAGGTTCTCCCATTCATAACTGCCTGACGCGATGGTTTCAAAACGTTCGTCAATCAACACCGCCTTAATCCGCGTTGATCCAAATTCAATGCCAAGTGAAGTAGCGCCCTTGGTAATGGCTTCTTTCAAGTCCAATTGACTCATAATCACGTGTATCCCCTCTCCGGTCGCGATTTTACATCCCAAAGGATGCGTATATAAGGTGAAGCTTTTACTTATGGCAATAGCTAATAATGAATTTTGTATAAAAGGTTGTTCAAAAAGTCTGTGTTTTCAAAGAATGCGCTTTCCTTTTCTGACAGCCTTAGTATATTTTCTGTACGTACATTTGTCAATAATATATAATAGTTATACTTACAAAGTGCACAAAATACACTCTATTTGGTTATCCAAAGGTCTTAAATAGATATAAAACGGCTATGCTGTAAGGTACACCTCTATGCAATAAGTCCGAATATGTACGGTTTATTTCGAAAAATGTTCTGTTTTATTTTCATCCCAACTGAATCATGCTAAAATATGTACGTACAACTATTTAAACAACAACATTTATATAGATGAGTAACGATGAAAGAAGTGGACTACGTGAAGCCAAAATACCAGGTCATCATTGATGATATAAAGAGTCATATCCTCTCGGGGACCTATAGCATAGGTGAACAGATCCCAACGGAGTCGGCATTACAGGACAGCTACAACGTAAGTCGCCAAACGGTGCGGAAAGCCATTTTGGAGTTATCAAACGAAGGGTTTCTACGAAGCGAAAAGGGTTCAGGAACCTACGTTAGCAATCAGTACCGATCACGATCAGGCGGCCATACGTCGAAGAAAACGATCGGTGTGATCACGACATACATCTCGGATTACATCTTTCCTTCCATTATTCGCGGCATCGAGAGTCGCCTGAATGAGGACAACTACTCGTTACTGCTGGCCAGCACCAATAATGATGTGGCACAGGAGAAAAAAGCCCTCGAAATGATGCTCTCCTACGGCGTGGATGGTCTGATTGTCGAACCGACCAAAAGTAATCTGTACAACCCAAACATTGCATACTACCTGTCCTTCAAGGAGCAGGATGTGCCGTTTACGATGATTAATGCATTCTATGAGGAGCTGGAGGTTCCGTTCTTCTGCCTGGATGACGTACAATCCAGTTATCTTGCCACTCGGGAATTAATTGCCAAAGGCCATACCCAGATTGGCATTATTGCGAAAATGGATGACCTACAAGGAAAGTACCGGATGAAGGGGTACATTAAGGCATTGGGTGAATCGAAGTTACGGTTCCATCCTGAGCAAGTACTCTCCTTTGATACAGCATCGAAACCAGAGTTATCTTCTAATGTAGCAACGTATCTGGACGAAAACAGAGATGCGCTTACCGCGATCGTCTGTTATAACGATGAGGTGGGACTGGAGGTCGTGCACGCCTGTAGGCAACTGGACATCTCGATCCCGGATGAGTTATCCATCATAGGACAGGACAATTCGTACATTGCCAAGAACGCCAACATAAGGCTAACAACGCTAACCCATCCCCAAGAACAAATGGGCCGCGATGCTGCCGACTGGGTGATCAAAAATCTGCAAGGCAAAAAGGATCTGCCGACGAACACCTACTATCAGCCCGTGCTGGTTGAGGGAGAGACGGTGAAGGAGATCGAAGTGGAATAACATTGGTTTGGAACGGAGCGATGAAGGTGTTTCCGAGCGTTTCTGTCCAACATGCATGAAGAAGGCCGTCAGAATCATCTGCGGCCTTCTTTGTTCTTGTTCACTAGTAATGAGGGATTACTTCTTCTTCATATACATATACATATACATCTTCTCTAATCAAAACTACTTCGCCTGATCCGCTTCATCACTCACCAAACTTACAACAACGCCTTTCTTCTCCAAGTTTTTCACAACCTGCTCTGCACGCTCATTCAACGGATTGTTAGCCAAATATACCTCTGTTAGATGTGGGATGGTTTCGAGCACTGCAATATCCTCAATGAGGTTATCTTCTACATATAGATACTCCAAGGTCGGATGATTCTTCAAAGGTGTCAGATCTTGAATTTTATTATCATTCATAATAACCCATTCCAACTTTAATTTCTGAAGGGTACTTAGATTGGTCACCTGATTCCCACTGGCGAGTAAACTGGTCAGCTCACGCATATTTTTTAATGGAGCCAGGCTTTTGATTTTGTTATCGTCCATAACCAGATTTTGCAGATTAGTCAGACCTAAAAGTGGCGAGATATCTGTAATCTGATTGCCTTCAACAGCTAAGAAAGTCAATTTCTTTAACTTGCGGAGTGGCTTAATATTTTTTATATTTTGACCAGGCAAGAATAAATCCGTCATATTAACGGCATGTTCAAGACCCTGCAGGTTAGAAATCTTATTTTTCGTTTCCATAGCATATATGGATTTTAATTTTTTCAAATCGCCAGCCTTTATTTCCTTCTTAGCCGACAGCTTCAAATCTGTTCGAATAACTTTGACCAAGACCGGGTCTTTGATAAGCGATGCAGCCGAGATAATAGTGGTCGGTAATAGCACAAAAACCATACATAAAACGATCATACTTTTGATGAATTGATTACGCATATAGAATCTCCCTTTAAGCATCTTAAATTAGTGGCTCCGTTTCAAGGAGTTGAGGTCAGCCGTAACGATTTTACCTGTATTTCCAAAGACGTACACTTTCCCTTTAAACTCCACCGCATCGTACCAATCGTCTACCGTCAAGACATCCTGCTTGGTCCATTTCTCAGCGTCATCGGAAAGGAAGATGGAACCTTCACTGCCAACAGCAATGAAGAGATTGCCCACGTATGAGATGCCAAAGAATCCAGTGTTCATTCCACGAGCATATAATTCATCACGGAACTCTGTCCTCGCCCATTTCTTACCGTCCTCTGAAGTCAAAATAACCGCACTCTGTGCATTTCCATAGTGACTGGCAGTGGTCACGACAAATTTTCCGTCACCCCATACCACATCGAAATTATGTCCAGGAAACCGTGCAGGGATTTCGTTCCACTTCAGACCATCCTCGGAGACGAGCAAAAGCCCTTTTTCTCCAACGGCTACCAGTGTTTTGCCGTTTGATGCCATCGCATTGATTTTTTTCTTTACATTAGTGTTCAAGGTTCTCCACGTCTTCCGATCCTTGGAAGAAAGAATCGTGCCGGCCTCCCCTGCCACGTAATACGTATTATTGGCATATAACACACTTGTAAGTGATTGAGTTGTCGGTGATTTAATGACTGTCCACTTTACCCCATCAACAGAGGACATCATCTTCCCGTTATCTCCTACCGCAAAAAAGTCCTTCCCTGACCATACAACTCCCCGAAGTGGATACGCTTGATCCACATAAGAAGATTGCCATTTGCCAGCCGTGTTCATCTTTGCAGAACCCTGCGAGCTGACGGAAAGGAAGTTAAGCTGGCTACGATACCCACCCACCAGCACCAGCCTATCCTTGCTCACTGCTGCTTCATATACGTTACTTGGAAGCACAAAAGGATATCGCTTTGTCAGCTTCCATTTGCGCCCATCCGCAGATGTTTGAATACCAGCATCCGTAATCGTTATATACTGTTTGCCGTTGTGAATGGTAAAAAACGGATTCTGCTTAGGGCTAGTTGCAAACCCAGCATCGCTCCAGCTCTTACCATCCTTGGATGTCCAGTTGACCTCTTTCAGGACATGATTGGCTTTATTCACATATTCAAAACCAAAAATATAAAACCTGTCCTTTGCCCAGTACACCTTGGACCAAAAAGCTTTGGACGATACGTATGTCCATTTCTGTCCATCCTTCGAGGTCATGATCGTTGCATCCCCTACAGCAACAAAAGCTCCACCGCCATAGGTCATATCCCAAACTTGCTCATAATTAGGCTGATTGGTCTTCACCTTTTTCCAGGTGATTCCGTCTTTAGATACCGCTACGACTCCGCCTTCATAACCTTGAGCTACGAAGGTATTATTGCCCCATGCTACGGCTGTAAAATTGGTGGAGATTCCTGTTTTTCGTTCGGTCCACGTCAATCCATCCTCTGAAGAGAAAATCTTTCCTTCATATGTGGTTCCACCAACTGCAATATATCGTTTTCCGTTCCATACCGCGTCTTTTAAAACTCTTATATGTATTGGATTATTTAACTTCTTCCATGACAGACCATCATTAGATGTCCATACGGTTACGTTGTCTGTTTCCTCACGAAAACCCATGAATTCAGACTTTCCACGAATAATCAAACTAAAATCTACTGGATTTCCGGTATAGATTGTCTTCCATGTAACCCCATCTTTTGAGGTTTTAACATAGCCTCCAGCGGCTGGCATCATATAGATCCCTCCACCATAGGCAATGGAATTGGAAACTCCACTATTTAACTCATCCAACGAAGACCAATTAAGGTTCAACTGACTTGTTACTACAGCATCCTCAATGTTGGCAACTTCACCCTCTGCCTGGGCAGGATATACAGAAATTAGGGAAAACAGCAGGATCGTGGTTAACAGTAGAGGTATTACTTTTAGTGAAAAAACTAGTGTGCGACTCATGGCTATCTCCTTACATTATTTAATACTACAAATATACCATGATCTGGAATGCAATACATCGATAATATGTTCATCCCTTTCTAATAGAAACCCCTAATATGATATGAGCCTTTACAATTTTTTTCATTGACACTCCCTTTAAATAAAAGATATATTTATTGATGTTGATAATCATTATCAGATACATAAAACGTTTTATATATTTACTTGTTCACATCCTCATGGATGTAATAGATCAACCCGGATATTCAGCACCACCAAATATATTTTAAGATTACAGGAAGGGGAAACACATGAACACAAAGAGAAAGCTTTCCTTAACAACATTACTTCTATCACTGGTCTTCATCTTGGCATTGGTAGGTTGTGGCAACCAAACAGCTGAGCCAGCAGCAACTCCTGCTGCAAGTGATTCGACAGCTCCAGCTACAGAAACACCAGCCGCTACAGATGAGAATGCCGGATATCCAATTACAATCAAGCATGCTTTGGGTGAAACGGTTATTGAGAAAAAGCCTGAGCGTGTAGCTACTGTACAATGGGCGAACCAAGATGTCGTTCTCGCGCTTGGACAAGTTCCTGTAGGCTTCTCGGCAGCAAACTTCGGTGTTCAGGATGATAGCGGACTGCTACCCTGGACTGCTAAGAAACTCGATGAACTCGGCGTAACAGACCCGAACGTTTTCCAAGATACAGATGGACTTGATTTTGAAGCGATTTCCGATTCCAATCCGGATGTTATTCTTGCAGCATACTCCGGTATCACTCAGGAAGACTATGATCTGCTTAGTGAAATTGCTCCGGTTGTAGCCTATCCAACGGCTCCATGGGCAACAACATGGCGTGAGCAGGTTACTTTCAATGCGGAGGGTATGGGTATGGAAGCAGAAGGCGAGCAATTGATCAAAGATACAGAGACCATGGTCAACGACAAATTAGCCGCATATCCTCAGATCAAAGACAAAAAAGTGGTTTGGGTTAACTTCTCCGCTGAAGACATGTCCAAACTTCATATCTATACACCTGTAGATTCACGCGTGGCCTTCCTTGGTGAGCTAGGGTTGGTTGTTCCAGAGAGTGTTACCAGCCAAATTGAAGATCCTAACAGTTACTCCCTGAGTCTAAGCGCAGAGAATGCTGAGGCCCTTAATGATGCAGATATCCTTGTTGGTTATGGTAATTCCGAGTTGCTGAAAGCCATTCAGGCTGATCCACTGCTTGGTAAAATCCCTGCGGTTAAACGTGGTTCCGTAGCATTCATTGAAGCAGACACACCTTTGGTTGCTGCTGGAACGCCAAACCCGCTGTCCATTTCGTATACTATTGATGATTACCTGAAATTGATTAGTGGAGCCATCGACAAGATCAATGAATAGTACATCGCTTTCGAACGATAATCGAATACGAGCACATGTCCCCAAGAACTTCATCTTGGTGTTAATCATTTGTTTCATTCTGCTCGCTGCAACTATGATTGCCTCACTGGTCTTCGGCTCTAGACCCGTGAGGTTTCATGAGTTAATCGACGGATTATTTCACCCAGAGGTAGACTCATATGGGGCAAACATTGTGCGCAAACGGATCTCCCGAACGGTCTTCAGTTTGTTATGCGGAGTAGCACTCGGCGTGTCAGGAGCACTTATGCAAGCCGTTACTCGGAACCCGCTTGCCGACCCAAGCATATTGGGCGTCAATACAGGGGCATCCCTGTTTGTGGTGATCGGTATTGCATTCCTGAACATCAGCAGCGCCAATCAATATATCTGGCTGGCACTAGCCGGAGCTGCAATAACGGCCGTGTTCGTATTCGGAATCGGCTCAATGGGGCGTGGCGGAGCCACGCCCATTAAGCTCGTTTTGGCCGGAGCGGCCATAAGTGCCGCGCTCTCCTCCCTTGTCACCGCCATTATGATCCCTCGCTCTTATGTCATGGACCAGTTCAGGTTCTGGCAAGTGGGCAGCGTAGGATCGGCAACCTGGAGTGGAATCAGCACGTTCATCCCGTTTCTGCTCATCGGTATACTCATTGCGTTTCTTACGGCCCCAGCACTGAACGCGCTGGCTCTCGGTGACGATGTTGCAACAGGACTAGGTGTTCGAACTGGAACACTTCGATTCATTGCGGCTCTTGCAGGGGTTCTATTATGCGGAGCAGCTACTGCACTGGCTGGACCTATTGGTTTCATCGGATTGTTATCTACCCACGTCATACGCCTTATACTGGGTCCTGACTTACGTTTTGTCATACCCATGTCTGCCGTAGCTGGAACGATCATTCTAACGATATCCGATGTCGGTGGCAGACTCATCAGCAACCCTGGAGAGCTTGAAGTCGGTGTCGTTACTGCCTTTATAGGTGCTCCAATATTAATCATCCTTGCGATGCGATCGAAAGTGCGTTCATTATGAGAGATCAATCCATTGAATTTATTATGGCGGGCAGACGTCATCGACGTCGCCGCTGGATACTTGTCACCAGTCTACTTGCCATACTTGCATGTGCTCTTTGCTGCGCCATGCTTTTGCTCGGCAACACAATCTATCCGGTTAAAGATGTCATCAGCTCCCTCTCAGGAGAGAAGATCAAAGGTGTGTCTTTTGCCGTAAATACGATACGTCTACCGAGAATGCTCACAGGTCTCTTTGCCGGATTCGCCTTCGGCATTGCAGGTTATACCTTCCAGACCATGTTGCGGAATCCGCTGGCCAATCCTAATGTCATCGGGATCACGTCAGGTTCAAGCGCTGCGGCTGTTTTCTGTATCGTCGTACTTCATGCAAGCGGAGCCATTGTTTCCTTGGCTTCAGTGATTGCAGGTCTGGCTACAGTGTTGTTCATTTATGTACTCTCCAGAGGAAAAGTATTCTCCATCGGACGGTTAATACTTATCGGGATTGGTATTCAAGCTATGCTTGATGCGGTGATCTCTTACCTCCTGCTGGTTAGTTCTGAAAAGGATATTCCTGCCGCAATTCGATGGCTCACAGGCAGTCTGAACGGTTCTCAGATGAGTGCACTACCGCCTCTCGTGATTACCGTACTAATCTGCTCACCCATCATCATGATGCTGGGTAAACATCTCAGTATATTGGAACTCGGAGAACAATCGGCATTTTCACTAGGTGTGGATACGGACAAAACCAGAATTGCACTTATTGTCAGTTCCGTCTGCATGGTTGCCATTGCTACCGCGACTACAGGTCCGATTGCCTTTGTCTCCTTCCTTGCGGGGCCTATTGCGAAGAGGCTCGTAGGTGTTGGCTCCTCGAACATCCTCCCGGCAGGTCTGGTTGGCGTTAATCTGGTTCTGGCCTCCGACCTCATCGGACAGTTTGCTTTTGAGTACAGATTCCCCGTAGGCGTCATTACTGGATTACTCGGAGCACCGTATCTGATCTTCCTGTTAATCCGAATGAATCGTAAGGGGGAGTTATAATGAAACCGACACATGTATTTGAAGCGAAACAACTCGTTGCGGGATATGAAAATAAAACGATTATCCATGGTGTGGACATTGTCATACCGAGTAATAAAATTAGCGTCATTATTGGCTCTAACGGCTGCGGTAAGTCTACCCTTTTGAAAACGATGGCCAGGCTCATTAAGCCTACTTCGGGCAGCATTACGCTGGACGGCAAAGCCATTGGCAAAATCCCGCCCAAGCAATTGGCTCGGGTGATCGGATTACTCCCGCAGTCTCCCATTGTTCCGGAAGGCATTTCGGTAGCGGATCTGGTGGGTCGTGGAAGGTTTCCACACCAATCCTTGTTCAGTGGATGGACCAAGAAGGATTATGAGGCTGTGGCCGAAGCTATGACCATCATGAAAATCACCGAGTTTGCCAATCACAATATTGATGAACTCTCAGGCGGCCAACGTCAGCGTGTGTGGATTGCTATGGCGCTGGCGCAACAGACGGATATCCTGTTTCTCGATGAGCCTACGACCTTTTTGGACATCACCTATCAAGTCGAGATTCTGGACCTGCTTACGGAGCTGAATCGCAAACACGGAACGACCATTGTGATGGTACTGCACGATATCAACTTATCTGCGCGATATGCGGATCATATCTTTGCGCTTCATACCGGAAAGCTTGTGGCTGAGGGTAAACCTGCAGAGGTAATAACCGCCCCACAAGTGAAAGACATTTTCGGATTGGAATGTACGGTCATTGAAGATCCCGTTTCAGGATCACCGATGGTGGTGCCCAAAGGGCGATATCATGCGAGATAGACGAATAGCGGCAGTTGAGACAAAGATCCCTTTGTCCTAACTGTCGCTATCTTATTTTTACGCCTATACCGTTTTAGCTAAAAAGCGAATAGTCACCGAGGTCCCCTGACCTTTTGCGCTATGATATTCGATCGTTCCCTCATACTTTTCCACGATATTATAGCAGATCATTAATCCAAGCCCCGTCCCATTTGCTTTCAATGAATAAAACGGAGTACCCAGTGATTTCACCTGATCCTCTGACATTCCGCTTCCCTCATCAATTATTTTGATCTCAACGTTATGTTTCACTCTCCTGGCTGTTACTTTGACGGCTTGGCCCGCATCCGAAGCTTCTAACGCATTTTTGATGAGATTCATTAGTAATTGCTTGAACTCGATCGTATTAATGAGAATCGTACAATATCTCTCTACCTGGATATCCATATGTTTACCCGATAACCTCGCATAGGAGCTGAGCAAGCCTGTTACACTTTCAAGAATCTCTCTTACCCCCACCTCTTCCGGTTGGAGATCTTTATTAGGTTTAGCCAAAGTCAAGAACTGAGAGGTAACCTGCTCGACGGTGTTTAGTTCATCTATCATCAAAGCGAACTTGCTTTTCACCGAATCACTGAAGGAAGGATCCTTCCCATATAACTGCAAAAAACCTCGAACAACGGTTACTGGATTTCTAATTTCATGTGCGACAGCAGCGGTTAGATGAGCAATCATCTTCAAACGCTCCGATTGTTGTAATTGCTCCGAATATAGTTGTTGTTTACGTATTCGACTAAAAGTCAGATGGAAAATGAGAAACAGGATCACCTGACTCGCCATAATATTGATCAGATTGCCTACCATGTCACCATACAGATAAGAATAGACAACCCCTTGATCAATCAGGAAGATATAGCCAAACGTAAGGATGATAAATATTCCATTTAAAGTCAATGAGAAATAGAATAATTTTAGATCAAAATAAAGAATGGCGAGCGCAGGAATAAGACAAATGAGAATATAGGTTGTCCAAGTCTCGGGATATATATAAATGAGCGCATAGAAGTATATAAATACAAGCATAATGATGCTCAACCGCAAAAAAAAACTCCCATACCTTGGGTATATCAGTAAACATATAGCCAAAATCGGCACACATAAGATATGTATAATATAACCGAACGTAATTCCGTTCCAGCCTGTCGTGGACTGTATTAATCCGAATACCATCAGGACAATAATCGTTAGTGTGGACATATAGTATACTTTCTGGTTCTTCTGATTGTGCAATTCCTTCATAAATTCACCACTTTATATTAATTTAAGACGTAGTATGCGAACCTTTCGCTAATGTTTATGCCCCCTTGATACGCTTTCTATAGTCACATTGTATCTTATTTAATGATCTACATACTACCGATTTCTCACTCAACATAAATAGCCGCATGGGAATATTGTCCCTACGGCTACTATTATATCGGTTAATTCAACTTTAGTTATATTTATAATTTCCCTAATACATTACTTCTGCATTATTAGAGATGTCTCTAAATTACTTCCAGATCTCTTCCGCAATGTCCTTGATGAACGCAAGCTTGCGCCATTGTTGTTCCTCGGTCAGATGGTTGCCTTCTTCCGTGGAAGCGAAGCCACATTGTGGGCTCAGGCAGATTCGCTCCAGATCAACATATTGTTTGGCTTCCTCGATCCGTTTCAGGATATCTTCCTTGTTCTCCAGCTCTCCGAATTTGGAAGAGAAGAGTCCAAGTACGACCTGTTGATTATCCTTCAGGAAACGAAGTGGCTTGAAATCCCCAGCCCGTTCCGTATCGAACTCCAGGTAGAAGCCAGAGTAGTTATCGATGCTCAGAAGTGTCTGCGCAATTGGCTCGTAGCCCCCACCGACTCCTGCAAATGTCGATACATAATTACCGCGGCAGACATGGGTCGTTACCACAAGGTCTTTCGGCAGACCTGATACCACTTCTTCGTTCAGTTTCGCGAGTTCGTTTGCATACTCTTCCACATTGACGCCAATCTGCTCCATCACTGTGATGAACTGTTGATCACATAGTGCGCCCCAAGTGCAATCATCGATCTGGATACTGCGGCATCCAGCTTCATAGAAGGCCAGAATGGATGCTTTGTATGCCCCAGCAATGTCCGAAAGAAGCTCTTGGCGGTTCGGATAGACAGCCTGTGTGCTTTCCTTATTATCGGCCCGGTCCAATTCGAATAGGAACTGTGCGGCCGCTGGAATGGATTGACGGGCAACAACGTCGTCGCCAGCCGTATCTTTTAAGAAGGCATAATGCGCTACAAATGGGTGATTGCTGTAGCTTATTTTGCCAGTCAGACGAGCTGTCTCCGGTCTGGATGTTGCACCGTTGAATCGATAGCCCTCATCAATAATTGTCCGCTCTACGCCATCCAGTCCCCAGAAGAAGTCCAGATGCCACCAAGAGCGGCGGAATTCGCCGTCGGTTACAGCTTGAAGGCCAACCTCTTTTTGTTTCTGTACGAGTTTCACAATCTCGGCGTTCTCTACTTCATTCAACTGTTCTGTAGTGATTTCACCATTCTGGTATTTTAATCTGGCATCTTTCAACGCACTCGGGCGCAGGAAACTGCCAACAATATCATATCGAAATGGAGTGACGGTTCTTTGTTTAGGTTCGGTTTGTATGTTCATAGGTTAATCTCCCCGTTTATCATTATAGAATTAAATATAACATATCCGATCGGATTTACCGTTCTACAAAAGGGTTATAGCCCGTTATAGGCTTTAGCTATAACGGGCTATATTTAAGGAGACTCTATGTTGACCTTAACAGAACTTCAATGCCTATGATCTCACGTCAAAGTAAGAACGATCTGATCGCCGGAACGGGTGATTTTGTAGATGCCCTCCTGCATGTCGATGCCATAATGCTTTTTCAGCAACCACTTGGCGTTAAGATCCGTCTCGACGACAACCAGATAATCGTAGCCGCTCAACAGATTGTCCATATTATCCTCATAGAACAACACGATCCCATCCACATGTGGAGCATACAAGAAATACTTTCCTACATATTGCATGTAATAGTTCGTGACCTGCTGGTCCCTATCTGAAGCATAGAAGAGATATCTATTATTATCCTCCTGCCCTCCCTGGTACCACCGATCACCAGTAACCGCATGAATTTTGTAAGGGAGCGTTGTATCATAGCTATGGGCTATGGAGACGATACCATTGTATTCAGACAAAAGAATCGTGGCAGCAACCGCCATACAACCGATAATCCCTTTTTGATAGTGGCCCTTTGACTCAACCGTCTTAAAGGATTGATAATCAGGCACTTCACCAATCCTATAGTGGAATGAACGCTCCAGGTCGATCGCAGCGCACAACACCAGCCCACCGGCGAACAGCACCACGATACTCGAAGCATAACGCTCGAACCCAGCCAGGACAATCGCCTCATCCAGTGGCATGGAGAAGAGATACAACGCCAGTATGCCTGCATAGTAAAGTAACAATACAACATCCAATGCAATCAATGCTTTCCACAAGTTCCACTTCTTCTTGAGCACAACAACGGCAAATACCGAAGCTGCGATCGCGATAAGCTGGAAAAGAACAATTCCGATCACTGGGCGCGTCGTCAGATCCGTACTGGACTTCAAGAAAAGCCATAGAATCTCACGCATCTGCTCTGACGTCTTGCCGGCCTGAATCCCCGTGGTAGCCACATCGAACTTGTTATCAATCCCTTGGAATACCGTCGCCATACGCCAGCTCCAGCCGAAGTAAGGAATCAGTGCTCCACAGATCGTGCCCACCACAGCGAGCGCCGTTTTCCAACTGAACTTTTGCACATGCTTTATCCACGTATATACCAGGAAGATGAGACCGATGGCTGCGAAAATAACCCCTGTGCTTTTGATAATGGTCAGTAATCCCGCAAGCGGGAGAACAAAAATACATGCCTTTTTTATCTCATTACGATATTGGTATACGACTGCCAGGACGGCGAGCGCGTAGATCGGGAGCAAGAAATCTACAAGTAAGTTGGTGATCCGAATCGTAAGGTTGAAAAATGAAAGCGTAGATAACCCAACTCCGAGAAAAGCGTACAGAAGAAAGCGTTTCTTCTCCGAAACGATGCCAAACATGGCATAAAAGCAGGAAAAGATAAGTAGACCTTGTGCCAAAAGCATCACGGACTGGGAATGCCCCATGAAGCGACAGACATAATAAATAAATGACGAAGTCCCCAACGGATAGTTTTTAAAATCAATCAGGCTGGAGTCTGGCGTCGGAAAAGCATCTGTGCTCAACATCTGCTTCAATACGATAGCCCAGTGGGAAAAATTATCGTAGTGTGTTAATTGGTTCTGAAAGAGTACCAGCAAGAAAACAAAAGTCCCTGCTAGAAATGAAAACTGGAATAAGGAAAAAGACATGCGGAAAGAGGTTCCTCGGCGTAATCCGAGAAGCACCATTCCCCCATACAAAAGCAAACCTACAATTAGAATGACAAGGCTGCCCGTAAAGAGCTTCCCTGCCAAACCACTTAGAAAAACAAGACAAGCAACCGAGGAAAACACAAATACGGGGATGAACTCCCAACGTAGGGAAAGTGCCTTCCGTACAAACTGCATATAGCCAAGAAAGGAGAATATCAATAAAACTCCCATCACTAGTTGAAGCATAATGAGCATCTCTATCTCTCCTAACCCTCTCTGGTGAAACTCTCGCTATGCGGATGGGTCAAATCATTCAATAATTGACTAATCAGGCCACGCTCCACAATATCATCAATATTCTCAACGGAGAGGAGCACTTCGCGATGATGGGCTGTTGTTCTGCCCGTATGTTTTAATAGGACTTCAATATTACTCTTCGTATAAAAGGTAACGAGCGCTCCTGCCGCAATGTCACCATGGAGACCTGTCGCGGAAAAGAAACGATAGTTGAAGCTGCGCAGCGTACAGCCCGCATTATTAGTGAAATTGACCGGAAGCTGCAGGGAAAGCCGCGGCATTTTCCGCTGATCCGATCTAGGTTGCACGATACGTTTTTTTACATTGCGAAGCATATCGTCGTAAGCTGTATCCCATAGATTCATCTGTTCAGGCAACGAGTGTTTGCGGTCATAGACAATTTGCATGTATTGACGCTTGTCGGTCTCATGTATAGGCTGAACCGTTGCGGAATAGCGCCAGCCCTCTCCATCCTGTTTCACATAAACAATGACTGCGTCGAGACTGGCTTCATACCGCTCGGATTTTACGACCAAAGAGATCGTCTTCTGTTCAGGTAAATAGATAGGATATTGGACATAAAAGGATATACCTTGTTCGGATACATCTACGGTCTTGGCCTGATAGCGCAGATTCGTGTCCTGATCATAGATCGTGACATCCTCCTGTGCCCGAATCCGCTCTGTCTCACGATACGCACGGCGGCCGATCATGAAGAACAGGGCATAACATAGCGCGATCATGTTATGAATCAGCCAGAAAATAATGATGCTGCTGAAGAACAGCGCGATACCGTACTTGCCATTTACATATCGAATTACGGCTGCAATGGAAAGCAACAGCAGGAAAATATGCGGAAGTGCATATAACAGAGCAGACATCCATTGTCGACCACTCGCTCTACTTTTGTTCGTAACCTTGAATTTTTTCTCGCGGATGCCCAACGTTTCCAGAAGAACTGGCCAGAGCAGATAAGGCATAAATATCGTATCGATTACTTGACTCCATCGCTGATTCCGAATATTGCTGGACAGATAACGCATGGAGACACTGTAGAAGAAATAAGATGGAAGCCAAAATACCAATATTTGCCAGAAAGTTGTGTTAACAATCTGGAAATCGAATAACGCAAATAAAATAGGCGCCAAAATGAAAATCAGCCGGTTAAAGAAGGACCACCAGTATAAGAAACTGCTCAAGTAGGTCACTCTTGTCCAAAAAGGAAGCTTCTCAGATATGGGAGCCCGGGTATTCTGCAAGCTTTGAATAATGCCCCTTGCCCAGCGAATCCGCTGCTTGATCATGCTCTTCACGGTTGTTGTGGTCTGTCCGGCAGCTTGAACCTCTTGAGTTGCATAGGTAATATAGCCTTCCTGCTGCAAGCGGATGCTTGTCTCAAAGTCCTCGGTGATCGTATTCAGCGGAAAACCCCCGATGTCTTCCAGGCCTTGCCGGGTAATGATCGTATTACTTCCTGTATAAGCTACCGCATTGGAGGCATTACGCAGGATATTTACTTCTCTGGAGAAGAAGTCCTGTTCATTCGGAATGCCTTGCTCTGCATACAGGTTAAACTGGAATAGATCTGGATTGTAGAAGCTCTGCGGAGTCTGTACCAGTCCAAGCTTGAACTTTGGATCTATTTCATCCTCTCGGCGAAGGCGCCATTCCTCATTCTCCTTAATGAACGTGGAGAGCATGAAATAGGGGACCGTTTTCATCAGGAAGGTGTGCTGCGGAATCATATCTGCATCAAACGTTGCAATGAGCGGAGAAGAGCTTTTGCTCAGGGCATTATTCAGGTTGCCCGACTTGGCATCCTTGTTCCCCGGGAAACCCAGATAACCCACGCCGAACTGTCTGGCAAGCTCCTCCACCTCAGGTCTTGCTCCATCATCACAGATGTATATATGAACCTTCTGCTTGTCCGGATAATCCATGAACGTACAGGCATTAACCGTTTTATACAACAGATCGACGGGCTCATTATGCGTAGCGATAAATACATCCACGTCTGGATAATACTCTGGTGGAATAGTTGGAAAGTCGAGTTGTGTACGTTTCTTTTGCATCTTTTGAAAGAATAATTCAAAGGTTGTCAGTACCGTTACGGTTTCAGCCACAATCAGCAAGATACCGAAAATCACATTCAGTACGCCTTCACCCCATGGCAAAGTAAAGAACATGCGCCATAGCAAGTAAATCGTCATTAGAATCATGGTGATGATAAAAAAGATATTTTGCCTTTTCTCGTTTTGCACTACAGCTGCTTCCTCCTTGCTGCAAATACCCATCTTCGCTGCAATTGGAAACTGAGCAGGAACAGCAAGGCATCACAGACGAATTTCGCCAATTTCTCATCTACGAAGAGAACGGTATGGAATAGATATACGCCGGTACTGGAAAGCAAGATGACCACTCCGCATAACGTCAAATAGCGCCATAGACTTCCCTGGCTATCCTCCTTGCGGAATACAAAATGTCTATTCAGTACATAGTTGACCACAATAGAAATAATCCTCGCAATCACGGTTGCGAGCAAAATTCTTAGATAGTGTTGTTCACCCAACACAGGGCGCAAAGCATCGATCAAAAACCAGGCAATGCCCAAATCCACAACAGAACTTGCCACAGACGATGATATGAAACGCAGGAAATTGGAGAACAATACCCCCATGACCCGAGCACTATCCTGGATCGCTTTAAAATGAGTTCCTGCATTACCATTTTCATAGATAACTTGAATTGGCATGGTATGAATCGGTATGCCGGACTGAATGCACGAGATGAGCATCTGCAACTCATATTCAAACCGAGTGCCGCGAACATCCTGCATAACCGCAAGTAGCCCGGGACCAAAAGCACGAAGTCCGGTCTGGGTATCCGATAGTTTCTTTCCATATAACATGGCAAAAATAAAGGAGGTCATCCGATTGCCTAACAGTGACTTCGGCGGTATGTTGCCTTCACTGAAGTTCCTTACCCCGAGAACTAACGAGTCCGGATGAAGTCTCGCTTCATGGGCAATTCGATATACATCCTCTGCTGCGTGCTGTCCATCTGAATCAGCAGTTACAACGAAGGAAGATGCATCATATTGTTGTCCAATATACTGAAAGCCGGTCTTGAGCGCCGCACCCTTCCCTTGATTCTCCGCATGAGTCAGAAGAGTACAACCGTTCTCACGGAGTTCCTCAAAAATCGACTGGTATGCCTCACCAGATCCATCATCCACAATAACAATATTCTTCAAACCGTACTCTCGCAATTGTCTTACATAGGCTGGAAGTCTCTCATCCGGTTCAAGTGATGGAATGAGGATGATCGTTTCGCCGTTTTGTTTACCTATAATCATCCTAATAAGCCTCAATTCGACATAATTTTGCATAATCTTTTGGAATAAAGTGAGTATAACATCGAGATGTTATACAGTAAACGAATAACTTATATATATATTGGTAAAAGAAATGTACACAATCATGAAGGTAAAACTAGGTGAAATTCACTAGAAAATCCGAGAGAATTTATCGCAGATTTCAAGCTGCTGTGGAACAAAAAATCACGCCCTCCATGGGGAGGACGCAATATGGATCAGATTGATTTCATGTGTGATCATCGTCATTAACGCTTTCGGGCAACCACCGCTAACCGACCATTTTCAGTCGAGTACTCACACGTGGAGAGTACAATAAGTTTGTCGCCATATTGAGCTGTTACACCCGTATCATAGAGAGCGAGTTTTCTGATGTTCTGAACATATGAATCAAACTCAGCTGACGAATTCACATGTTCAATCTGGTAGTATTTAAAAACGTCGTCCGATTTGCGATACACTTTTGATAGAATAACAGCCACAATCTCATACTCCGCCTTTTCGTAAAGCGTACTAAACTGGAACGTAGCATGTTCTTGATAAAAACTTTCGTTCTTGTACTTCATTAAATCTTTAAACATCCAACCACTTTTCATGTGATGACCATGAACTAGCAAAATGTCTGAATCGTTGGTCGCACTATGCGCGTCCAAAAAAGGAAGGCCGCCTTGGTTTTCATTTTTATCAAAATCATGATTGAGATAGTACTCCGAATCCTGTGGGTTCTGCATGACTGGGTACTCAATTCGGGTACCGTCAATCTTCAGCCAGCCGAAGATGTCTGAGTTCCTCCCATAAAGCTCTCGGAATTCGGGAAGCATGACCGGCTCATTACCTTTATTGAACAAAAGGGAGGGGAATGCATCCCCTCCACTTTGGTTTGACCCTTCTTTCCAAACCTTTGTTAACTCTTCGATTTTCTGCTTCTCGGCATAGTCTCGCAAGAAAGTCCTCGCAATACTGACAAGAGAGAATACCAACACAAGCAAGGAAACAGCGATAAGAATTTTTTTAGTTTTGCTCATTTTCTTACCGCTTCCCTTCCATTACTGGATGTGCTTTTTCTTCTTGTTACCGAGCAGACAGAACCCGATCGTCATTAAGGACATCAGCGCCAATACCATATACAAGAATGGCGATACGCTGTTATCTCCCGTTTTCGGAGCATGGTCCAACTCGTTGCTAACGTTCTTATTCTGATCGTTACCATTGCTTGACTCGGGCGTTACGTTGCCCCGATCTGGCGTTACGTTGCCTGGATCAGGCGTTACGTTGCCCGGATCTGGCGTTGCGTTGCCTGGATCTGGCGTTGCGTTGTCTGGATCTGGCGTTGCGTTGCCCGGATCTGGCGTTGCGTTGCCCGGATCTGGCGTTGCGTTGCCTGGATCTGGCGTTGCGTTGCCTGGATCTGGCGTTGCGTTGCCTGGATCTGGCGTTGCGTTGCCTGGATCTGGCGTTGCGTTGCCCGGATCTGGCGTTGCGTTGCCTGGATCTGGCGTTACGTTGCCCGGATCAGGCGTTACGTTGCCTGGATCAGGCGTTACGTTGCCGCCACCGTTGTTACCATTACCGCCGGTGCCGCCACCAGAACGAACCGGCTTCATTGGCACGTCGTATCTTACAATGTCAAAATCGACTGAAATTGTACCACTCGTGTGTGTTTCATATCCGTCCTTCGTTACGATTAGATAATAATCGGCTTCAGGGAACACCATGTACGCATAGAAACCATTTGTGTCACTATCCTGCTCTGGGCTTGCGTTGTCGTGCGGTGGGAAATTCGGAACCGCAGGGAGCGTTACTTTTGTACCCGGAATGCGGCCTTTATCTCTATTGCGCTGAGTGTCCGCATAATACAGTGTAACTTTAGCTCCTTCAATTTTCTTCCCAGTGTTGGCATCTCCTGTCGTTTCATCATAAACCGTACCGTAAGGGTCCACCAGTTCCTCGGAGATATTAAGCTCTCCGTTCGCTTTCACGTCCAGTTGCGTTACTTTGAGGAGCAATTCTTCGCCCGTCTCAGCTTCATAACGAACTTCCATTGTGTACTGCTGTTCACTTAGCCCTTCCACGGAGAACGTTCCATTTGAAGCCATCGGGAATGCCTTAGGGCGACCGTTTTCTTCAATATAAGTCCCGTCACTGTTCCTCAAATAAATATGCATGTGGCTGGTGAACAAATCGTTGAACAGTTCTGTTGTTCCGTTCAGTTGCTTGAACAGAATAATTCCCACAGCCGTAATGTCTGCTGGAACGGTCTCGTCCGTTACACTGCTGTTCACATTTGCTTTTTGTGTAAACTCGACAGGCACATCCTTACCACCTACCCGATACCACTTCATATATGTGATCGTGTAGTCCGTATCCGCTACGGCTGGAATTGCATATTCACCCTTCTCATTCGTATGCGTCTGAATCTCTTCGCCTGTCTTCAGATCGGTTATCGTAATCGGCGCATTCGGAATGACTTCTCCTGTGTTGTTGTTACGCAATACGCCTTCCAGATAAGGGCGAGTATTGACAAAATGTGCTTCAGACACTTTTTTCTCTGGAATTGTGCCCGTGTGAGTGAGACTCTCTGGATCTGTCACATAACCATCTTTCGTATACTCATCCTGAGTCACCTTATACTGGAGATTGGTTGGCAGTCCCTGTACAGTGAGCGTCTGACCATCTGTAAGTTCGAAGGTATCTCCGTTCTTGATCATGCCCTTGCTGCCGTCTGACTTCACATAGTCGTAGGATTCATCCGATCCGTCACCTGTGAAGGTAACCGTGTACTTGAATGGCATCTTTTTGTCGTCATCTTTGCCTTTAACTGTGTTGCTGATTAACAGGCCGCCCTTCAATACTCGTACATTCGTATACGGGGCATCTTCATCTTGGCCCTTCATGACTCCGTTATAATACCGTCCTTCAGGAATAGTCACGTATTCATCGATGGTGTATTCCTTCTGGGTAACTGTATATTTCAGATTCTTAGGCAGACCCAAAATATCCAGTGTCTCTCCATCTTTGAGCTTGAAAGTATCCCCGGACTTGATCGTGCCTGGTGTACTCGTCTCGCCATCCGACTTCGTATACGCGTAGCTTCCATCCTTGCCTGTGTCCTCAAAGATGACGGTATACTCGAACTCCTTCGTCTTGTCGCCGCCGTTGCCCATAACCGTATTGCTCACGGTCAGCTTGTTAACGGTTCTTTCATTGACGAAGTCTGCCTGGTGATCGCCTCTATTCACGATTGTGCCAGACAACTCTCTTGTCTCTGGTGTGGTCGTATAGCCGTCAACGGTCGTATAATCGGCCTCGGTTACGGTATAATCCATACCCGCAGGCAATGCCGGCAGCGTCGCAGTTTGCCCGTTCTTGAGGATAATCTTGTCTCCGTTCTTAATCGTACCAACCGTATTATCCGGCTTCATAAAGGTGTACTCTCCGTCCTTGCCTTCGCCGATGAAGGTCACGGTGTACTCAAAATCCTTTAACGGATCACTGCCGTTCCCTTCCACCTTATTGGTAATGGTCAGCTTTCCTTGTGCTGGCGTAGGTACGACCAGCGGATTATCAGAGGTTACTTTCACGCCGTCTACCCAGATGGGCTTCCCAGGCGTATTCCCCACATATACTTGATAAACTCTTGTCGTTGGCAGCCAAGTATTTGTGTCAATATAAGTTTCCTTCAGCTCATAATAGCCTGGATCTGGGAAAAGCAGATTAAGTTTTCCTCCGCTATCGGTTGTTCCTTGGGTGATTTGAGTTCCGCCATCCTTCTTATAGAGTGTAAACTCTACGCCTTTTAGCGGATTGCCATCGGGATCTACCTTTTTCAGGGGCAGCAGGGCGTTGGAGCTTGAACTGCCGGCAACGTCAGAACTGTCCAGCGTGCTTTCGCTTCTGGCACTGACAGATTTCAGATTGTCATCGCCCTCCAGCTTTACCTCGTTGCCCATTTTGTCTCCGGCTTTCACTTTAGACGGATCAACCTCTGTTTGGTACACAAACTGGTAAAAATTGTTAGGGTTGTTCATTTTGAATTTTAGAATGGTGGTGCCTCCTGCGCCTGGTGCAGCTTCTACCTGAACTTCAGCATTCGGGTCGCTAAGGTCCAGTGCTGCACCCTCATGTTCCAGAGCACCACTAGCAGTCAGTTTAGCAGGATAGACCGCCATACTCGGCGCTGTCAGCACAAGCTTTCCGTTTTCTTCATAGCGCAGATTCATGCCTGCACCAAGGGTATCCTGCAGGTAAACGTCCTGCTTCATGTTAAATGGCGGGGTATAGTTCACCGTCCATTCAAGCACCCCTGGAACTGGCTTTGTTACCGATTTGCCCAAGGTCTGAATAGGTGCGATAATTTTGCGTTGTTCGGTAAGGACTTTCTCTACTCCGCCCCATGTCATATGAAGGTCGGCTTTGTTATACAGCACCTGCTTGTCTGTACCGTTGGTCGTGTACTCGTCCAAATATTTCGTCAGGGCTTCATTGGAAGGTCTTGCCTTTACCAAAATGACATAAGGGCCTTCCAATTTAGAGAAGGTGAAGGTGCCTTCGTTGCCGCTATGGGAGAAATTCACCACATGAGCAGGGTCATTTGGCTCGATGATTGAAACGGCATTATTTCGAGTCCCATAGCCAGTGCCATTTCCATTATCCGAGTAGCCCTTATACAGCTCATAATCCCGACCATTTTCAAAGGGGACAAATTCCCATCCCGCCGGCAAGGTGTCCACCAGCTTCACATCGGTGATGACCCGGCTTCCACCGCTTTTCGCCATTTCATCCGTGTTGTAGCCCGGCATATTAACGCTTAGGCGGAAGGTGACCGTTTTGGTTGTCCGGTCATAACCAGCCAAGGTGTATTCGTCACCGCTTGATGAACTGTCATAACCGATATAACGGTTAACGCTGTTCGGAGTATACCATGTGTCGGCCGTCCCGTCCTTCTTAATAGGATAGGATGCCGTAAGCATATCCTTGTTCAGCATACGCAGATGAAGATTGGTGTAGTTTTCCGCTTTTTTTACGGCTTCGCCGTCAAATAGCAAAGCCCGATTCCAGCGTGATTTCTCTGTGTTGATATCCTGTCTGTAGAGGACATCCGGGTTGGTCTCAAGTGCACGGAAGCTGAAGGATGCAGCTTGGTCTGTGTATCCCGTCACCTTGATCAAATCTGCGACGACTTCTCCGTCCACCGTCAAAGGAATGGCTTTCATAGTCAAGCTGCTCGCATTAGTTACGCCCTTCAAGGTTCCCGGATCATACTGCTTCCAAAGCTGAGCGGTATTAACATTTGCCTTGATTTTTGCAATCGTTTCCGGGCTAACCTCGCCGGTTGCATCCACTGCATTATCCAAGACGTTCAAATCCCCGCCATGCACTAACACGTCGTATACCACCGCATTTGGCAGGGCATACTGTGGCGCTAGATTGACAGTCCATGTGATGGCGCCGAGGTTGTAATCCTCTGTCGAAATAGATCCGCTTTTTGTAAAAGTATGCGCACCGATCGTCACGATTGCCTCGTCAGTTACCGCGACAGGTCTTGTACCAGTTATCACATCATTGTTCTGAATACCGCCTGGTGTGTCCAAATTCCAGTTGGCACGCGGGTCGATTCTGAAGTTGGAACCGCTTGTTACTTTACTCTTAATGATCAGTTCCACTTTACCGTTAATATCCTCAAAGGAATAAACGCCGTTCGCATCCGGTGTAATCGGTTGTACCTTAGATGCAACGCCATCCACCCATGTCTGCCATTCAGCTGATAAAAAATCCAGCCCAGCAGGTAATGCATTTGTGATAGTAAAGTCCTTTAAACCTTTTTTGTTATACTGGTTAACCGCGACTTTCCATGTAATGGTTTCATTCGCATGGTCATACGAGGCGTTGGCTTGAATCCAGTCGGGAGCAAAAACAATTTCCTGACTTCTATTCGCAAGCACAACATTGCCATCTTTCAGCTCCACTTTGCCATTCATGTTCACAGCACGACCAGGATCGCCCGATGGACTCCGATACTCGTAATAGTAGCCTCCCTTTGGAATCCAGGTTTTATATTCGACCTTCGGAATCTACACCCGTTCCCGGCGGGAAGACATAGCTTAGAGCGCCATTGGCATCGATGGTTGGTTCTACCAGCTCATCATTTACTTTGAATGAATCTGGCACATAGATACCACTGACTCGATACGAAGATGAAGGGGAATCCATATTATAGGATGCAGGGTTCGTATAGAATGTCTTCCCATCCAACGGTAGTTTAATTGTATTATCAAACTGATCGAAAGCAGATACAGTAGACTGCCAAGTAATCGCTCCCGCTACAAAGAAATCGGGGTTAATTATGCGATAAGCCCAAGAACTATTTTTCATTCCCGGTGAAGTCAATGTGAGATTGTATTTCGCTGTAACATCCGGGTTCTTTAGCTGATATGCTCCCCCGAAAATCGAGATAGGCTTTGAATCGCCATATTCTATGCCATTCAAATCCGAATTGGCAGTAGTTTCAAAGCTGAAGAGAACACTTCGTCCAACACCATTGAAAAAGTCATCATGACCGTTAAATTCAATCCTGATGCTATCCGGAGTGAAGTAGGCGGTACCGAGCTGTTTCATCCCTGTTTCAGTCTGTGCATTCAGGGTTTTAGTAGCTTTCGGTAGCACCACTTCCTTGAAGTAGTCTTCTCTCTTCAGCTCAATCCAGTCACCCTTTTGGATGTATTTTCCGGGATCTGCATTGGTTGGATTCGGGTCGTCACCATTTACTGGTACCTTGAGACCTTCTGATATGAGAGTAAATGCCTGTCGGCCCTGAATCGTACCGCCCGGGGCAATGTCATTTCCCTGCGTCACCTTCAGCGGA
Organism: Paenibacillus sp. Z3-2; assembly: GCF_054161325.1. NCBI lineage: Bacteria > Bacillati > Bacillota > Bacilli > Caryophanales > Paenibacillaceae > Paenibacillus > Paenibacillus sp. Z3-2. The sequence goes on from NZ_CP096397.1 coordinate 6,528,948, forward strand.
AAGGTTGAGTTAGCATCCATGAACACCGCTGTTTTGTCCGTCGGGTCAACCGCCATCTGCTCAAACGTGCTAGTAGATTGCGGAGTGGGCTCCGCCTCAGGCGTCAACGATGGACTGTCTGCAGAAGGTTCGTCTGACGCATCGTTCGCATTTCCTTCCTCCAGTGCCGGCGACGAATTGTCTATCGACGGTTCAGCTGAATCATCGTTCACTTCCTCCGATTCTGACGAAGGATTGTCCGATGGCGTCTCACTTGTTGTGTCGTCCACCACTTCAGGTGCTAATTGCGATTCGGCTACGTTCTGTGAGCCGGATTCTTCATCCGCAAATGCAGCAGCAGGAAACGCCACAGTTTGCAAGACAAGCAAAATTGCCAAGCAAATCGATAGCATCGTTTTACCTATACTGCGTTTTTGTTTCAATATGAAAATCTCCTCCTTTTCTGAAAATTTGGCTGGGGTCAGCAACTTTTTGCCCTTTCCTTGATGATCTTTAGAACTTACAACAGAAAGTGACAAAATGAGCCAAATTATATGGCATGCTTGACCATTCTAATATAGAGACCTCTACAAAATCTAAACAATGGCCAATCTATGTTGGCGCAAAGTGAAATTACGCCTCTATTAAAGAAAAGAGTTATAACATCCGACATTAAATTAAGGGTATTTACAATTTCTTTGTCTAGTGACCCGGTTATAAGGCTTTTAATCACCTACCAGGCAAGTGAATGCCAAATATTCCAAAATAGATCAAGGAGGCTGTAAGATGATGAAATTAAGCAAACTCGCGACTGCAACTGCACTATCTGTACTGTTAAGTGTATCCATGGCAGCTGTTACAGAGGCAGCAGGCCAGCCGCAATTTAAAGACGTGCCGAAGCAGCATTGGGGTTATGCAGGTATTAGCTGGGCTATTGACAATGGACTTGCCCAAGGAGACGGACAGGGGAACTTTCGTCCATCTACTGCCGTAACTGAGCCGGAGTTTCTGGCAATGTTGATGCGATTGTATAAGGATGATATTACGCTCCCTTCCACCGATTCTACCGATCGTTGGTATACCCCATATTATGAAACTGCATATGCGATGGGATGGCCAGTCCGTTATGGAGGATCTTCAGCGGCATATTCAAGAGGTGAAGCTGCTGCCTTGATTGCGTACGCAGCTTCAGGTGAAGAAACAGATACAACCACCGCGATTCAATATTTGCTCAATCAAGGGATTGCCAATGGGAAGACCTCCAATACCGTAAAAGGTTTCGGGGTATCGGACACGATTACTCGCGCTGAAGCGGTAACTCTACTCAAAAATGTGAAAGAGAAGTTACCCTCTCTATCAAAAGTAACAACAGAAGGCCTTACCTTGCTCGAAATTTCATTAGGTGACTCCGAAGCAGCTGTCATCGGTAAGATCGGCCAACCTGACCGGAAAGACGCAAGTGGGTATGGATTCACTTGGTATATCTACAACAAGGATTATGCCAAGTATGCTCAAATAGGCATCGAGAGCGGAAAAGTCGTCGCATTATATTCCAACGCACCTGGCGTATGGAGCTCGGACAATGGTATTCAGGATGGCATCACTGTAAGCGAGTTATCGAGTCTGATCGGGGAACAAATAGACCCTTCTAGCACATCGTATATGACGAGTAAGCAGTTCGAGGATATTACATATTATCTGGATACCTCCAGTAATCAGAAAGTGGATGCCATTTTGGTGAGTAACAGGATCGCAACCGCAACCGGAGCTCATGCTTCTGGAGCTGGTAATCGTGAAGAACAAACACACGCCATGGAGCTGCAGGTATTCGACCTTGCCAATGTATTTCGACAGAAGAATGGCATCAGTCTCCTGCAGTGGGATGACCATATCGCTTCAACAGCGAGGAAACATAGCCAAGACATGAGTGACCGGGAATATTTCAATCATAGTAATCCAGAAGGACAGTCTCCATTCGACCGAATGAAGGCCGATGGTATCGTTTACTCCAGAGCAGCGGAAAATATAGCTTATGGGTACATTGATGCCATGGACGTACATAATGGCTGGCTGAACTCCTCCGGGCATCGCAAAAATATGCTGAATGGCAACCTCCAGCGTCTTGGCGTTGGCATTTTCGGAACCTATTATACCCAAAACTTTTATACGCCAAAATGAATAGACTCTCCGCCCGAATGCTTATGTAAGCGAAGCTTAGTTACGAGGGGAGTACTGAAGATCTGATATCTAAGCATGAAAAAACACATCCTACATTGAGATATGGCACTCTCCCAATAGGATGTGTTTTTCTGTTTTCATATAAGGTTTGAGATTGAATAAGTTCTACATTATGAAGCTTTGGCTGCAACAGCTTTTTCAATTAAAGCTTTGGCATCATTATTAGTAAGGCCTTGTTTAGGTTGGAGCGATTTTTTATCAGTTCCACCAAGAATACCTTTGTCAATCAGTTTTGCCATAGGCTTAATTGCATAGGTAGACACGGTTTTGCCATCCTCGAAACCAGCAATGATCGCAGCTGCATTTTTATCCGTAGCTTGATCGTTTACCAATTTAGCAAGAATTGTGGCAGCTTCCTCACGCGTGATGTCCCGATCAGGATAGAAGTTTCCACCATAACCTTGAATGAATCCAGCGTGCGTAGCTTCAGCAATCGCATCTGCATATGCAGCATTGGCAGCAACATCCTTGAATTCAGGTTTCGTAGCTACTTCGTTTAGTTTCAACATGTCGACCAGAGCACTTACAAATTCAGCACGAGTAATGCCTTCTGTGTTTACAGGTGTTTCTGTTGGCTCGGTAGATACAGCCAGGTTCGTGATACGTCCTACATTTTTAGCCTCGATGTTACCGCCTTTATATGTTTCAACAATGTACTCGTAGAATACATCCAGATCGATAGGACCTGCCAAGGATGATTTAGCATCCAGCAGCACTTTATAGTTGTCTCCACCTGCGGCCATGAAGTTGTTAACTACAGCTGTATATGTTTTTGCAGGATCTACTGGTGTTCCATCTTCCAGACTAAGACCAGTAATGCGTTCTGCAACTGGCTTATTGAAATCTGCAGTGTACTTCAAACCAGAGATTTGTAGTGTTTTGGTATTAGGTGTACCGTCAGCATTGGTACCCCATTGCTGCTGCAACAAGGTTTTAACTTGTTCACCAGTCAGCTCCAGTTTCACTAGAGTATTACCGAATGGTTGGATTTTAGCAAGATCAGCAAAGGTCACATCGCCGTTTGGCAGATCGGCACGAATACCACCTGGATTCATAAATGCAAAGTCAGCATCGGTTGCTTTATCACCAAAGTCTGCTTGACGCATTGCATCTGCAATCAGGTTACCTAGAGGGGCTTCGTTATTATAAGCATCTGTACGCGTAACAGAACCATCCGTTGTACCTACTGGCTTTGTCAGCTCAGGATGCTTGTCCAATGATTTTTTAATAATAGCCAACGTCTCAGGGTCTTCTTTTACACCCTCTTGGAACGTCGTTGTAATCGTAGCTGATTTTTCAGTTACATCCCCGGTAGCAGGGTCAATCATCAGCTTGATATCTTCAAATGCCGTACCATATGAATAAGCTTGTACGATCAACTTTCCATTCACTTCACCGTTAGCCAAAGCATGATTGTCACCTGCAACGATAACGTCAACTGGGGAATCTGCTGGTAGAGCTTTTGCCAAATCAGCCGCTTCTCCTGTTGTTACGCCTTCCTTGGTGGTTGCTGGATCATGCGCCAAGACAATGATCGTTTCTACACCTTTATCTTGTAACTCTTTTGCGTATTTATTAACAGCTTCCACTTCTTCTTCTGGACTTAAGAAACGCACACCAGCGGTACCCGATGGGGATACTTTGGCAGGTGTAGATTTCGTCACTAATCCGATGAATCCGATTTTGACTCCGCCTACTTCTTTAATCACATAGGGCTGAATCAATGTTTTGCCAGTGGCGGTTTCAATGACGTTTGCATTGACGTAATCAAATTTTGCACCAGCATGCGTTACCTTGCCTTCTTTGGGATCAAGACCACCAAAGATTTGTGCTTTTAGTGCAGCGATACCATGGTCGAACTCATGATTGCCCAAGGAAGCTACATCAAAGCCCATCATATTCATCCATTCCATCGTTGGCTCATCACGGTCGAGAGATGAGACTGGAGCAGATGCACCAACAGAGTCTCCATTATGGAAGAGTAGGGAATGTTCATATTTGGCTTGAGCTTCCTTGAGATAGGTTGCTAGAATTGGGGCAGATCCTGCCTTTTTATCACCAACCATCGATGTGGTATCTAACTGACCGTGCAAGTCATTGATTCCAATCAAGTGTACTTCTACATCGTTGCCTGCGGCAGAGACAGAACCTGCTGCGCCCAATAGTTGGGTGAGTAGTAGTGCAGTAGTAGCCACCCCAACTGTACTTTTACTCACAAATTTTTTCCAAGACATGAATTACAAAACCCCTCTCCAATTTCAGATCCTGTAATATTTTAGCATAAATTTATTCTTAAATATCGTAAAGTATATGAAACCAATGTAAAAATTTCAGAGTTTTATAGAGAAAAAACGGACGGACTGTAAAAAGATTTATATATATCTCAATTGGGTTATTCTTAGTTTTACATAGAAATATATGGCTTTTATCTTTTAAGTTGCTATAATGGTAAATAAAGTATTTAACTGGTAGAGTACAGTGAACCAACTATCAATACAGGCATCATTCTGACGTTACAACTCCCCAAAAGCATTACTCACTACATCATTCAAAGCATCACACTATCCATTTAAGGAGGTGGTCCTGAGACCATAGAGGCTCGTAATTCCTCTTTTCCACCGATGGGGAAAGTGTTGACCTATCCTTCACCACGCCTAACTGAATGCAACAATGTATCACATAACAACATAAATAATATACTTATCTATGTAAAACCATTATATGAAATGTAGGAGTGTGTCCAATGAACAAACGACTTTTCCCTAGATCTATTCGAATTCTTATGGCTTGCTTGTTGATTCTTGCATTTGCCGTACCAGCAACGGCTTCTGCGGGTTATCTTGGAGATAAGCTCACGATCGGTCAAAGCATGGCGAAGGGTGACTATCTCACCTCCCAGGATGGTAGATTTTCAGCCATCTGGCAGAATGACGGGAATTTTGTCATCTATCAAAACGGTTCTTCTCTTTGGAGTAGCGGGACTAGTAACAGCGGGGCTCTTTCGTTCAAATTTGAATCGTTTGGGAAGCCGGTAATGTACTCTTATGGCGGATCATATCAAGATGTATACCAATATGGTTATCGTTATGGATTCAATCCTGTCTCAGGAAAATATGAGTATTACTACGGTTGGGGCTATGACCGGGTTTGGGTAACTGATACTTCAACACTTCAATCTATTTGGTCTCCCAATACCAGCTCATGGATTGCAGGCCATCATGGGAGCAGCTTGCCAGCTAACACAACGGGTGACACACTGGTCATGCAAAGTGATGGAAATTTAGTTCTCTATAACACAACCCTGACCAATAGTAATTATCCGAATAGTTGGATTCCGGTCTGGGCTTCCAATACGGGCGGGCGCTAAAATAGATGGAGAGCCGCATAATGCGCGGCTCTTTTTTGGTTTATCTGGGGAAGGACAACTTCATCACTTACGTTGCCTTCTCTTCTGAAATGACAATCCAACACTGATGCCAACAAGCGGGAAAGACGAAATGGTTTTAAGCATCGGTGAAACAATCGGTCAAGTCGTTGGACTCTTCAACGATAAAGGCAGCTCCCAGCATTGCCAAGGATTCAGGTGTAGTGTTGGTCAAAAACGGCACCATCAACCTAACTGGGATTCTTGAAGCAATTATACTACTTCAAGAGCCTTCAAACTTTTCAAGCGATCTATCAGCGAAAAAAAAACAACCATTGACGACTTCAGGTCATCAATGGTTGTTTGCATTGCTTATTACTTATCGATCAAGTTAGTTGCTTTCAGCATTCTTGCCATCAATGCGGTTACCTCGGCACGAGTCATTTGTGCTTTCGGACTAAGAAGCTCAGGTCCGTTGCCTTGAATAATTCCCGCAGCGATCAATTGTGCAACATCCGCTTTTGCCCAAGCGGCTACACTTGCGCTGTCTTCATATTTTTCCAGGGTGGAAGCGATCTGTTCCTGACCAGGCAAACCTTCGGACTGGATCAAGCGGTACGCGCGGGCAATCATCGCGAAACCTTGCTCTCTTGTGATTTGCTGACCACCGTTGAAATTGCCGTTGTCATACCCGCGAACGATGTCAAATTCATTCGCAATTGCGACAGCATTGCCATACCACACATTGGCCAAAACATCCGGGAAATCCGCGGTTTGCGCATCCGAATGCATCAGTCCCAAGCCGAGAACGACGATCTCTGCAAACTCAGAGCGGGTTACGCTGCGGTCTGGTGAGAACGTGTTGTCGCCGTTCCCTTTGAGATCCAGTCTTGCGGCAATGTTGTTGACATCTTCCTTGCCCCAATGGGATTGTACATCCGCAAAATCTTGCGGGTTCCAGATGACCGAATAGGAACCACTGCTACGCAGATCATTAATTCGTGCAAAATAGCGGTTGTTCATCTCAGTTACTACCGTTGGCACATGATATACGCTACCATCCGGATTAATAATAACGCCTGTGGTAATCCGGTTCGGGTCGATACCTTCCGGCAGAGCGATGTATCTCACCGAATATCCGTCCAGTTGACCGCTTCTTACCGTTTCTCCGTCATGGCTGAATGTCAGATCCAGATCGACCGGATCGACCAGCAGCTCATAACCTGCATCTGCTGCCTTATTCTTCGCAGACGAAATCAGTGCTTCCGAGGAACGTTTAATATCAATACGCACCGCAATGTCGTTCAGCGCCGCATTGCCCAATTGTCCAGTGACTCCGGACAGGTTTACATTCGAAGCGGGTACCGGATAAATCGCCAGCAGATTGCTGACATTCAAGCTGGCTCCCTTATCATTCAATTGTTTCAGTGTGTCTGCTGTAAAACCTTCAACGGACATGTCGCCTGCTTTCGACGAATGCACCGCCAAATCCTGACCCTTGCCTTCGGAGATGGCAGCTACCAGCTTGTCCTTATCAATCGTTACCGTCGCTTGGTCACCATTTACCGTGCCCGAAGCGAACGATACACCTGAACCGTTAACGGTTGTTACGATGTTCTCCGGTTTCACCGTGTTGTCGGTCGCTGGTGGAGTCGGTGGAATAGTTGGATTAACTGTGCCCGAGTTACCACCACCGGTGCTGCCGCCACCAGTGTTGCCACCGCCGGAGTTGTCGTTACCGGAGTTGTCTCCGTTCAATACTACGAGTTCTTTCAGCGCCTTTTGTAACTTGGTCAGTGCCTGATCTACATCGGCTTGAGTCGCGTTCTTGTCTTCCAGCACACGATTCGCTTCTGCAAGCTCGCGTTCTAGGTTTGCCCAGCTTGCTGGGGTATACTCGGATGCGGTCAAGCCTTCCGATAGAGCCACTTCCCTTTTCAGCTCTGTTTTGTTCACTTCCCCAGTTCCGTTTGGTACGGTATAAGTCACCGACTCCGATGCTGCCGAATCTGCATACGCTGGGTCATTCGACTTCGCCGTTACCGTAATGGTGTATTCACCAGGTGCTAACGATGGTTCTAGAGTCGACAAGTCAAGTTCAGTTCCGCTTGGTACAGAAACTGGTCTGATATTGCCTTCACTATCCGTTATGCTCACTTCGTAGCTTTCTGCATTTTCGACTGCATCCCACGTTAACTGATCTTCAGTCACTTTCACGTTGCTTGGTGCAGCTAATGAAGTTGCTGGGGTTGGTACGGTGTACGTCACCGGTGCCGATGCTTGCGAATCTGCATACGCTGGGTCATTCGACTTCGCCATTACCGTAATGGTGTATTCACCAGGTGCTAACGATGGTTCTAGAGTCGACAAGTCAAGTTCAGTTCCGCTTGGTACAGAAACTGGTCTGATATTGCCTTCACTATCCGTTATGCTCACTTCGTAGCTTTCTGCATTTTCGACTGCATCCCACGTTAACTGATCTTCAGTCACTTTCACGTTGCTTGGTGCAGCTAATGAAGTTGCTGGGGTTGGTACGGTGTACGTCACCGGTGCCGATGCTTGCGAATCTGCATACGCTGGGTCATTCGACTTCGCCATTACCGTAATGGTGTATTCACCAGGTGCTAACGATGGTTCTAGAGTCGACAAGTCAAGTGTCGTTCCGCTTGGTACAGTAACTGGTCTGATATTGCCTTCACTATCCGTTATGCTCACTTCGTAGCTTTCTGCATTTTCGACTGCATCCCACGTTAACTGATCTTCAGTCACTTTCACGTTGCTTGGTGCAGCTAATGAAGTTGCTGGGGTTGGTACGGTGTACGTCACCGGTGCCGATGCTTGCGAATCTGCATACGCTGGGTCATTCGACTTCGCCATTACCGTAATGGTGTATTCACCAGGTGCTAACGATGGTTCTAGAGTCGACAAGTCAAGTGTCGTTCCGCTTGGTACAGTAACTGGTCTGATATTGCCTTCACTATCCGTTATGCTCACTTCGTAGCTTTCTGCATTTTCGACTGCATCCCACGTTAACTGATCTCCAGTCACTTTCACATTGCTTGGTGCAGCTAATGGAGTACTCGGGGTTGGTACGGTGTACGTCACCGACTCCGATGCTTCCGAATCTGCATACGCTGGATCATTCGATTTCGCCGTTACCGTAATGGTGTATTCACCAGGTGCTAACGATGGTTCTAGAGTCGACAAATCAAGTTCAGTTCCGCTTGGTACAGTAACTGGTCTGATATTGCCTTCACTATCCGTTATGCTCACTTCGTAGCTTTCTGCATTTTCGACTGCATCCCACGTTAACTGATCTTCAGTCACTTTCACGTTGCTTGGTGCAGCTAATGAAGTTGCTGGGGTTGGTACGGTGTACGTCACCGGTGCCGATGCTTGCGAATCTGCATACGCTGGGTCATTCGACTTCGCCATTACCGTAATGGTGTATTCACCAGGTGCTAACGATGGTTCTAGAGTCGACAAGTCAAGTGTCGTTCCGCTTGGTACAGTAACTGGTCTGATATTGCCTTCACTATCCGTTATGCTCACTTCGTAGCTTTCTGCATTTTCGACTGCATCCCACGTTAACTGATCTCCAGTCACTTTCACATTGCTTGGTGCAGCTAATGGAGTGCTCGGGTCTACCTGTAATTGCCATACCAAAGCATTACCTTCACCATAAGCCGCATAAAGATTTGAATTGTTGTCGGCAATCAGATTCTCCAGCCCCGTCAAACCGCTAGTGGCTGCTTGTCCAAAGTTGCCTCCCGCAGCCATCCGATTTTCTGCGGTAATACCGGCTTGTCCGGTAAAATTATCGGATAGAGTAAGGAACGTATTGCCTTGTAAATTAACGTTTCGCTCGGTCTGTTGGCCCGATACTTTATTCCCCGTAATATGTGCTGTACCGGAAAGATTGAACTTACTTCCCGTGAGGACATTAACACCACCGCCACTATTGCCAGTAATTTCGCCTCCGGTCATATTGAACTGACCTTTATCGCGGATAACAACTCCTCCGCCACTATTTTCAGCCATTATGCCTCCGGTCATGTTGAACTCTGAGTTATAATCAATTAAGACCGCACCTGAAGACGCATGCGTATTACCTGTAATTATTCCTCCGCTCATTTCTACAACCGCTCTACTAGGGAGATCACTTTTGATGTAGATTGCACTTCCTCCATGTGTGGAAGTACTATTACGTAAAATAGTACCTTCCTCAATGATCAGTTTTGAATCATTATAGACGTTCATTATTCTTCCAGTGAAGGCTCCTACCTCACCCTTGGCATAAATAGCATCAATAATAATATTTTTTAATGTAAGCTGACCTTGCTCAAGATGCATAAGTGTGTCTATATCTCCCGTCTCACCTGTTGCCGCACCTTTACTCGATCCACGCTGAATCACAGCAGTATCTACGCCGGAGGCCGTAGAAATCGTAACATGCTTGTTGTCTTTCAAATGAAGATAGTACATTTTGCCGTTATTATCAGCTTTGACCGACAAATCGATATTGTCCAAGACATATATCGTTCCTCCATCATTCACCTCTTGATAGGCTTTGTACAATGTAGCGTAAGGATGGTTTCGAGTTCCATCATTTGTGGTGTCACTGCCACCGCTAGATACATAAACATCAGGTGAAACTGCAAATTTTCTACTTACAGGTTCCGACTGTGTATTATTTTTATTAGCTGTAACATTGATCGTATAAGCACCTACACTCAGGGCATTAGCAACTGGAAGCTTCCAGTTCCCGTTCACGTCAGCAGTTACCTCTTCAGAAACGACGATAGACTGGTCTGCTGCACTAACGATCTTAATCGTTACTGTAGCATTAGGTTCTGTTACCCCGCTCAGCGTCGGTTTTTTTCCTGTTACCTCACCATCGGTACTCGGTTGGTTCAAGTCATTCTTGAATGCTCGCCATACCAAATTCTGACTTGCATCATAACTTGCAAGAATAGCGCCAGAGTCGGCAATCAGATGCTCGATACTGCCCAAACCGGCTTCTGTTGCTTGTCCAAACTGCGTCCCTGGTACCATACTCTGCGTGGTAATACCTGCCTCTCCAGTATACACACCGTTTAGAGTCAGAGTTTTATTGCTTTCCAGGTTAACATTCAGCGCTTTGCCTGAATTATCTGTATTCCCCGTGATACGCGCTTCGCCCGAAAGGTAGATCTCTCCGCCGTTGGTACCGCGAGATTGAACTCCTCCGCCAGTATTGTGCGTGATTAGGCCACCGGACATATAAAATTTTGTCCCAGAATCAACTGCGACCGCCGCACCTGTCAAATCACGCTTATTGCCTCTAATTTCCCCACCTCTCATTTCTACAACCGAACCAGGATCCTTGAGATGGATTACGCTTCCTGGAAATTCAGAATAACTACCACCTAGAATAACACCTTCTTCAATGATTAGTTTTGAACCAGCATAGACATTAATTATTCTTCCACTGATCTTCTGATTATTGTAATTACTATCAATGATAATATTTTTTAATGTTAGCTCGCCTTTAGTTAAATCAAAATGCGTATCAAGAGCATTAGTACCACTTGGCTCCCCACGCTTAATCGTAACAGTATTTACTTCAGGGGCCGTAGTTATCGTAACACGCTTGTCTAAGTTAAGCTGAAGTGCCTCTGAGTTTTTAGTTGTTTGTGTGATATCGTCCAGGAGGTAGATCGTTCCTGTCCCCCCGTCACTAATCTGACTATAAGCCATACTCAATGTAGCATACGGCTTCTCCTGGGTCCCATCACCTGTTTTGTCATTGCCTCCGCTGGATACACTAGATACATAAATTTCCAAATTTGTTCCTTCTTCAGCAGCATAGCTGACTTGCATTCCTGGTCTTAACCCCATGCCCGTGAAAACTAGGATGAAAATTAGAAACATAATCCCGAATTTCCTTAAATTAATGTTGTTGCTAAGCATTTAGATCCATCCCTTCCCAAGAATCGTATGATATCTTTTAAAACTCTACATTCTCCCTCACTTTCCTCTTTAACTACTATGTCAGGGTCATAAGAGCTGTAGTTTTCGACTTAGAAAAACCGATACCGGCTATTTCACAGCCCCCGACTCCTTCAATAGAATAACTAAAACCCCCATCCAAAAAGCAAATGCCAATAGACGGAGGTTTCCATCGTATTCGGCAACTGGCTGGCATAGGTCAATAGAACCATTAGCCCCTGTAGCTTTGCGTCCCCGCCTTTCAACAGGTTTGCTCTTATCGTACGGGTTTTATGTGTAATACTTGGTAACAAAACTACTTAAATATTGAGTCTTTTTTTATAAAAATGCAAGGTGCTCAAGTCTTATTTTTGTTGTATTTTATCATATTATGTCTAATATAGTACTTTGGTAGCTTCTTTTGATATTATATGCGAAAAATCTACATGTGTCTGTTAGAGATAGAGTCTCCTGAAAGAACTGCCTCTGATTTGCAATCATTCATCATTTCACCACTCCAAACCATTGACCTCCCTTTATTTAAAGGTACTTCACCTGAGGGTCCCTACCCTTGTGAAGAGCGATTCGGTGAGCATAGCTCTCGTTTTCTTGGGGAAAATCATATCACTGATCTGACTGATATTCTCCCATATCGATCCTTCTCGCAGTAAGATAAGCTTATTTATGTGTTAGACTACTAAAGAAGAATTGCCGATCTATACTAGAGAACGCTACACAACTGGATGCAGGCAGTTATAACGATAAACGTAGTTAGAAAGGAAACCCCATGAATAGTTCCTTGAAGCAACTAATGAAATCATTATTAGCACCAGCGTTTTCCGGTGCAATCATAGCCATTCTGATATTTTATCTTGATTACTTTCAATTCGAACTTGTTGAGAAATTTCTACTTTTTGCGGCTTTCGTCATTGTACCTCTTGTGATTTTACTTTTGAACCATGACGAGAAGAATAAACATCAACGAATGATTTATGCTGCTATTCAATGGCTTCAATTTCCCGCTGCGCTTCTTACCCTGACCTCGGTAATGAGTAGTAAGATGTGGGGGTTAGAAAGTACGGCAATCCCAGGGATTCTGTCCCTTGGGTGGCTACTGTTCACACTGCTGCTTGGCATCTATGGCTTGACCACTATTGTGATCTCTAAAGGAAAAGCAGCGGAAATAGCGATTGGCGCGGGGCTCGTTTATTTTTTTATCGGGGGCATTTGGTTTACCTTATATCAATATCAATTAAACCTCTTCCAAGCTAATCCTGCAACGCACGCGTTAAGTTCGCTCCACTTTCATTTCTCATCTGCTATCGTTCCAATTTTTATTGGTGCACTGGGACGCATCATGACGAAGAAAAGCTGGTATCCCTGGGTCGTTGCCATCGATATCATCGGACCCATCTTGATTGCTATTGGTATGATTTTCTCCAAGCCAACTGAATACATGGGTGTCACTTTTTTCGCCTGTAATATTGTGGTTTACACCGCTTATCTCCTTACTTACTTAAGGAAAAACGCTTTGGATAATAAGGCGAGCATCTTTTTAGGCCTATCTTGTCTAGCCTTTTACGCGGTTGTCGTCCTTTCTATTTTCTATCCGTTACTGAGAAACATGTTTTCCCTAACTATACTCGATTTCATTCCCATTTACGGATCTCTGCATGCGTTTGGTTTTGTTTTATGTGGACTGATTGGTTGGGTGTACACGGTAGACTTCATTAAGAAAAAAAAGATGGTCGAGGAGAATAGATAGGGTGATCATCTTTATGAGTGATTACATACAAAAATAAGTGGGCAAGCTGGATGGAACACATATATTCCCATCCTGTTGCCCATGCAAAAACATGAATTGGTGAATGTGATTTTCAGCCTGTCAATCGGCTTCATAGGAGTAGTTTAGTCAGGTTCGTGCTATAATAGTGTTCACATAAATAACATTCATCATTCTGCCGAGATGGCGATGATTAAGGAGATTGAATTTTGACGAACAACCATGATATTGGAGCAGTTAACGAACTACCGGAAAACTTTGAAGAGCTCAAACGAGCGGCTAATCGGACGTCAAGCTGGAGAGACAGACTGAATGCGGTGAACGAATTGGGGAACTGGGATACAGCCCCTACCATTAAGTTGCTGCAGCATGTTTTGACAAGTGATCAGGTGTTCCAGGTGCGTGAAGCCGCATATTTCAAGCTGAAGCAGTTGGATGAAGATGTACAAATGCCTGCCAAAAACAAAGGTGAGCTGTTTAAAGGTACTAACAAAATTTTGCTACGGATTAAAAAAAGCCTTCCTGAAGGTCACACATTTGAGCAATTTAAGGAAAAACTGCAAAAGACACGTCTGGATATTTATGATACTTACGAGGGCGACAAAGATGCTGAGTTCGACTCCTGGCTCCATGAAATTTGGGAGACACTAGGTAGAAGATAGCCGCCGTTCACCGTATAATAGCTGAGTACAAAGCCACTCCAAAAAATGGAGTGGCTTCTTTATTTCTTAGAACCTACATTCAATTTCACATGTACATTCCCTGTAGATGCGAAGTGATGTGATATAAGATTTACTCTGGTATATAAGGAAGATCCAGTGTCTTCGGAACGTTGATGACATGTTTTTCTGTATAAGTGCGGATACCTTCCGCGCCGTATTCACGGCCAATACCAGATTGCTTGAAGCCACCGAAAGGGAACCGAACGTCGAGACCCTGCACAGCAGCTGTATTGATCATGGTCGTTCCAGCTTCGAGTTGACGTGCGACGGAGATGGCATCCTCTTCTTTCCCCCACACAGAACTCGTCAATCCATATATGCTTTCATTGTGTAGATTAATAACCTGCTCTTCATTGTCAAATGGCAGAATCGGAACCGTAGGACCAAACTGTTCCTCCACCACAATCGGATCATGAACATCGCAACCTAAAACAAGCGTAGGTTGTAAGAAGTAACCTTGGTCAAACAGCTTCTGATCAAGAATTTGGCCGAGAGGGATGACCTTAGCCCCGCGATTTTGCGCATCTTCCACCAAACCAAGCACGTAATTCTTCTGCTTCAGGTTATTAATCGGGCCTACTGTCGTATTTGAATCAAATGGATCACCAATTCGAACCCAGCGATTAGCCGCCTCTATATAATTTTCCACAAACTCATCATAAATAGAACGGTGTACATACACACGTTTGGCGATCATACAGATTTGACCTGCTGTCAAGAAATTAGAAATGACAATCCGACGCATTGCTCGCTCATCATGAACATCAAAGCTTTCCAAGAAGATAGCCGCATCATTACCACCAAGCTCAAGCGTCATATCCTTAATCGTTTCCGAAGCAGCTTTGATAATATGCTTAGCTGTTGCGGTTCCGCCTGTAAAGGCGATTTTAGTAACAAGAGGATTACTAGTCAGTTCAACGCCCACATCCGCATCACCATGAACGACATTGATTACACCAGCCGGGAACTCGCTCGCAATAATCTCTGCCACCTTCGCTGCCGCCAGTGGCGCATATGGACTTGGTTTAAGCACAATCGTGTTGCCCGCAAGTAAGGCAGGAGCGATCTTAATCGTAGATAAAGCAATGGGATAGTTCCATGGACTAATCGCTGCCACCACACCAATTGGATCATAGGAAAGAATCGTTTTACCATTCTCATGCTCTTTGATCTCTTCCTGTAGAGCCGATTTGGCTTCATTACAAGCAAACTCCATCCACATTAACGAAACATAAATTTCACCGTGTGCATCATACAGGGGCTTGCCATGCTCTCTGGACAGCAAATGCACAATTTCATTCTCAGCTGCTCTAATCTTCTCGATCGCCTTGCGCATCATAATAATGCGTTCATCAATGGAGGTCTGCTTCCATGTTTTAAAAGCCCCTGCCGCCGCTTCAATCGCTTCAACCGCTTGTTCTTTCGTAGTGACAGGGAAATAACCTACGATCTCTGTTGGGTTTGTCGGATTCTCTTTTGCTAACTGCGAAAGGGATTTTACATTTTGACCATTAATGAACGCTTCAACTATAATTGTCTCTTGGTCTGCTTGGATCGTCATTTTACATCCCCTCCGTTATTTAAATGGATTAAATCCAAACTTCTTCTGCAATTTCCTTCACATAACGAAGTTTACGCCATTGTTGTTCTTCCGTTAAAATATTGCCTTCTTCTGTAGACGAAAAGCCACATTGTGGGCTCAAACAAAGTTGCTCAAGTGGTACATAGGTTGCCGCCTCTGCAATCCGAGCTTTAATTTGTTCCTTATCCTCTAACTCGCCTGTTTTCGATGTGAGTAAACCAAGCACGATTTTCAAATCTTTTCGATTCACATATTTTAATGGCTCGAAACCACCTGAGCGCTCATCATCAAATTCTAAAAATAATCCATCTACGTTTAAGCCTCCAAAGATAACTTCAGAAGCATAATCATAACCACCCGTTGAGAAATAGTTCGATTTATAGTTACCACGACAAATATGCATCGTCACCACTAAATCTGCCGGTTTATGAGACAAGGATTCATTAATCATGCGCTGCATCGTTTTCAACTCTTCCGCCGGTTCCAGAC
The DNA here is from genome assembly GCF_054161325.1 of Paenibacillus sp. Z3-2. Lineage (NCBI taxonomy): Bacteria > Bacillati > Bacillota > Bacilli > Caryophanales > Paenibacillaceae > Paenibacillus > Paenibacillus sp. Z3-2. The sequence continues at coordinate 6,545,075 of NZ_CP096397.1, forward strand.
CTTTAGCACGTAGCTTATCGTGACCAGCGTCTGAGAACAGGTCGGCCCAAGCTGTATCATCTAATTGCAGGTATCGACATCCCGCATCATAGAAGGCTTGAATGGCTTTTTGATACGCCGCAATCGTATCCTGAAGGAATTGCTCTCGGTCCGTATAGATATTAGCGTCATTTTCCAATCGATATAGCAGCATGTTAGGACTTGGAATGGTCTGTTTCGCCACAGCGTCACCTGCATGCTTTTTCAAAAACTCAAAATCCTGAACAAAGGGATGACTTGAGAAATCAACTTTACCAACAACACGAATCCCACCCTTGCGCGTTTGCATATTATGGAATTTCGGTCCATCTATTTGCTCATACAACTCTACGCCATCCAAGCCACCCAGAAAATCGAAATGCCACCAGCTTCTGCGGAATTCACCATCCGTAACTGCCAATACGCCATTTTCTTTTTGCTTTTCAATAATTCGAATAATCTCTTTATCTTCCACAGCTCTTAATTCCTCATATGTGATGTTGCCTGATTTATATTGTTCACGTGCCTGACTTAAATCTGCAGGACGTAGAAAGCTACCTACATGATCATTACGAAATGGTATCATAACTATTTCTCCTTCTAACTTTTTAGTCTAATGAGTATAGCATGATCAAAAGGAATGCTTGTTATATGAAAAAGGCATGGCTAGTCATAGCTTTTAACAATAGCTAAAAGACTTTAATACGCAAAAATCCACAACCTTCTATGGTAGTGGATTTATAGGGTGGAGCGAGTGCAGTGGTCATAATGATAATTTCATTATGTTTATGTTCATGCTCGCATCTCTCAAAGTATTTTATATTTTAAATATAACTACTATTTATGATAAGGTTCACCGTATCATCTCTAAAGCGAAGAAGTGAGAGCTCCGGTATCGGGCCCTCACTTTTGAAATGCATCTCATTGATGTTGCGTTAATTGTTCCTTATAGGCTGAATTAAATTAATCTTCTACTGATTTTTGTCAAGTATTTACCTTGAATTCTTTTAGTTTAAAGTATGGGAGAATGAGCTCTTCGAAAATTTCCCTTCTCTCCGTATTGCTCTTATCCAGAAAATCTATACTTTTATACCATTTAATAAGATGGTCTCTATCAAAGTCATCACGCTCACCAATATACATGAACGCTCCCGCTAAGTATGTGACATAATCTATTCTTTCAGGTATATCTAGATTTTCTTCGATAAATGCAATTGCCTTGTCAAGGCCTTCTAATGCGATATCTATTATATTTCTAATATTATCTGCCTCAAATTTACTAATCAATGAGGCTTTTACATCGGAAGGAAATGGACAGAAATTCAACTTATGAGAAGCATCTCCTCTGAAAACCTCAATTGCTGGATTGAGCAATGCCAAGGGAATTGAGATTTCGGTAGACTTTTGTACAAGTAAATCAGACATATCAGCCTCACGCAAACGTTCCAAGAATTTATCAGTGTATTCCGAGTAAAAATCCACTCCCTTGACTAACATTTCCGTGAGTTCCACTTGAACACCAGTTACCTTTGTTCCAGCTAAGTTAAGAACCTCAAACCACTCAAGTTGTTGCTTCTCAGTCAAGTCGTACGCAATATTTACAATATAATAATAGCTCATAAACTTATTTCGAACTTTATTTAACATATTACTGATGTTGAACGGCTGAAGTAATGATCTTTCACTAATAAACTTCTCAAGTACTTGTGGGTCTTTATTATATAAAACACCAACTGGTACTTGACTGTTTTTTGGAGCTTCAAAATTTAATAAAAACTTACCAATAGATATATCAAAGTATACATTGTTAAAATCCTGATGACCAATATATGCCTTATAGTTACAGGTCAATCTTTGCTGACCATCTATAATAGAATCTTTATTAAGTATTTGTTCGGGGCCCAACTCAAATCTATCAATAAATGAAATTTGAATACCTACATTACCCTTTTGACGAATTCGATTTATTGAAATAGGTGATACAGCTGCAAAGCCTCTAAGTTGGAAATTTAGGAGTGCAATTGATTTTTCTATCTGCCAACGAATATACGTTTGAAAAATTGGCAGGACAATTGCCTCTTTTTCAATGTCACTACAAAGTTCCCTTAATGATCTAGTAACAGATTCTTTCGTTGGATCAAAATCAACATATTTCGCCAAGTCTTTATTCACTTTGACTGCTGCCATACTAAAATACAACTCCCATCAACCCAAATTTTCACATTTAATACCATTATATTATTTCATTAGCAAAGTTAAGTCAAATAATATTTGTAGCAGCTAAAGTTTAAAATTCAAAAAAATAGCGATATTTAAGAAAAAACATCTCTCCATCTTAAAAAAAACAAAAAGCAGCTAATTTATGCTGCTTTTTTATGCTGCTTGAATCTTTGTCTGAGCGTTTAGATCATATGAGGACGATATGGCAGTATCCTTTGCCTTATCAATTGTATGACAAAACCAAAAGGCACCCAATAAACGGGTGCCTTCATAGCACAATAGCTAATTTTGAGAGTAATTACGAGATGTGATATGTACTGAAATTCCCCATAAACCCACAAGATTTAATAATCTTTTTATATTCCTCACGTTTCGTTTCGTCATCAAAGTCGTTCAACAACCAAGTGACATTATCAGTCTTATTTTTACTACAAATTTCTTCAATGTACACTTGATCCACCTCAGAAAAAGAAAATCCGTACGAGTAAATCTTGTCCACCGCTTCCCTAATACCATTAAAGAATTCTTGATTTTGAATAATAGCTCCTGCCGTGTCTTTCCTAAGTTGCTTTTGCATCTCTTGAAGATAATCTTCTGATCCGATGTATTGATCAATATACTTATCAGTATAATCTTCATCATTCCCATGACCGAACAATAATTTCCCGCCCTGTTCACCATGAATATGACAAACATTCATTGCATTGTATAGAGATTCTAGGGTTTGAGTATAATTAAAAGTCAAGAATAAATCATTTTCTGCATTTATTAACTCAATAAAGCTCTTCTTAGGTGTGAATTCATCAATTTCAATTGTATCGATCCACTCAGAAAAATAATCAGTTATCTCTAGAATTGCCCCTACTAAGTTTGATGCTACGTCTTGATTTCTGTAGACTTTATGGTAATCATTATCGTCCTCATCATCAAACCAATCATCTAAGTATTCATCTAAATCTAAAAAACCAATTGATGTCTCAAGGTCACTCCATTTATTTCTATCAGGTTCTGCATTAGAAATAACCTCAATCAAAAAACCTACAGTATCAAACCCATCGTAACTTATTCCTCCGTCGGGCATCATTATCCCTTCCGGAACAACTCCATCAAATGACGCGTTGGGATAGTTTTCTTTTAAGTATAAGCGAAAATCCTCATATGAGGTTTTTATTCCATGCGCTAAGTCAAAACCATTTCCTATAATGAATAAGCTTCTCATTTTGACCACTCCTTCTTAAAATAATATAATACATCCAATTAACTTAGTCAATATAACTAAGTTAATTGGATTATTCTAATTTGATGAACTATAAATGGATAAATTAGCTTCTATACTCTCTTCTCTAAATTGATATAGTTGTGTTTTGGGACCAGCATACCTTTGATCTTTTTTATTTAGAGGTTGTAAGAGCCCCTCCCTGCTTTTTGTAGAAAGAAGCTTTTTAGAAAAATTTGTTTCATCAAGATTAAATGTAGGTACAACGTCACTTAACAGTCGATGTAACTCTCGAAGAGTAAAACCCTCTTTATTCAAAAAATATCTTACTTTGGTTGTTCTCAATAGTTCTTTTTGCATTCGTTCAACAGCATATCTAAGAATATCTTTATGATCAAATGCGAGTCTCATCTCAAGTGCCTCCTCTATAGTAAAGAGCCTTGCTTCTATAGCATCTGTATTAGCCATGAGTTTCTTAATTCTTACTTCCTTAAAAACATCTGCCCCGTCCTGGATAGTTACAAAAACTTCTGGCTTGACTAATGCAAAGTATGAAACAGATGGTATCCATCCTCTCGGATCTCTACCTTCGTGGTAAAACGTCTTAAGCTGCTGAAGTTGGAAATCCTTATCAATTCCAGTCTCTTCTTTTAACTCCCTTTCAGCGGCTTCATCAAGTGTTTCATTGATTTTTGAAAACCCCCCAGGCAATGCCCATTCCCCTTCATAGGTTTCATCTTTTCGACAAATCAGTAGAATACATGGCTTGAATGTTGGCATATGTGGGCGTTTTTTACTCTCAAACTCAGGTATTACTGTGAAAACGCAAATATCTACTGGCAATCCATCAGGTGTTTGAAAAGCTCTGATAGATTCTTTTGCTCCATGTAATAGCCGCTTTTCACCTTTAGGGTACTGACCATAAACTTCAATAATATTCTCTGATCCAGCAATTAAGTCGCCAATAACACAAGAAGTGTACTCTGAATTCAACTGTTTATAAAACTGACCATTTAAATGAACCTCATATGATAATGCTTGTGCATCAGCCAAAGCTTCCCAACTTACACGTACAGGCTTTGTTAAAAGCCGCTCTACACTAAGTTTGATCATGAAACATCACCTCTTCATTTTATAAAGTTATTTTAACTAAGTTATTATATTATATACACCCCCTTATTAATGAGTAAAATACCTCTAGGCCTAATACTCCATTAAGATAAAAAGTAATCCTTATACAGACTAACCACCTTTTTCTATATTAAATAGCAAGATGTACTGGCATTCAGACTATAAAAAACTCTATAACTAACAATGATGCTAGGGAACAACAAAAACACCTTCAAAAGCATCCGAAGGACACATATGAAGGTATTTACATTATATATATCTTCTAGTTGGACAGGATCAGAAAGACCGACCACTATATAAACGTATTTATATAATTACCATTCGCTAAGATCTTGTAATGTATATTTGACATATTCCCTAAATTTAAAACAGGAAAATTAACAACCCTATAACAATATTATATTGTCTATGGTAAGCGTTTTATGGCTCTATAATCTATTACTTTATTTTTAAGTTCTTCTATGTTCTCCTCTAAATTGTCATAATCCGGGCCATATTCCAAAGGGTATACATTGTAACAGTCACGCCAATATTCTTTTAACTCCTCATCTATGCCCTCTTTAACCACGACATAATGTGGACTGCTAGAAGAACTAAGATTAGCAAGAGTTTCTAAAACGAGATTCATATCAGGGTCGCTTAAACTATAACCCAAGAAAACCACAGTGTTTGTAAGAAATAGAGCTTTTAGAATTTCATAAAATATAGGATGATCTTTTTTGGCCTTATAATATTGTTTTAATGTGAATACCATACTGTCAACATCTTCAATAGTTCCATGAGCTTTAATAATTAAGTTCTCTGTTGTTTTAATATTAGTAACAATCCTACTAATATTATTGTAGTTAGCAGTTGTGTAACCATGATCATTACAAAGGTTTTCGTATATTTTGTCAAAATTAGTTGTAATAACAATCTTTGAGTCTATCTCTTTAATCAATTCATGAACAGATGAAGCCTTATAATTAGGCCTGCTAAATTTACGTCTTAAGAAGTCCGAGTACCTACCAGGGTCACTGCTATCAAAAATAGTTTGTAGAGCCATCAGATAATCTTGCTTTTCTATCATCCTATCTATAAAATTCTGCTTTCTGTCCATTTTTGTAGGATCAGGCTCATTAATTAGTGCCTTCGCTTGTGTAACAAACTCTCCCCATCTTTCAGGCGATTCACCTTGGTCATTTTGAGCAGTTGCAGAAATCCCTGCACCTATAAATAAAACACTTCTTCTATAGGCTATTTCTTCGACTAAATTTTCTGGCCAATCAATTTTCATTAGTATCACCCATGTTGTTGATTAATTTGTTGCAAATACCTTCAAGCATTCCATAATACTTCTTTACGGAGTTAATTTGGCCTCCTACCACTCCATCAGCATTTTTCAAATTATACATGGGGGCTTTACTTGACTGTGCTAATGGAACCAAACTATACAGATAAGGGACATCTCCTAAATTCAGATCTTCTATGCTGAGACTATCGTGAATTAGATATCCCAAATGAGTCTGAACAGCTTCAGGAATTTGTCCAACAATTTGATCATACGAAGCTACAGGTCTTCTGCCATCTTTAAAAGATCTAGTAACGTATTGCTGGATTGAAAACCCAACCAACCGACATGTAGATTCAACTTCCAAATTAATTTTATACCTATCGGCTACTGATGCATCGTGTTTGTGAAACAGTGGTGTTAAAGCATTCTCGTATCCCTCCATCCAACTTCGTATCCAAGAAGAAATATTGGATACACCAATTAGGCTAAATATATCAGAGCCCATAGGCGTTAACATAAAATCAGAATTTAATAGAATACTACGATTTAAGGCACCGAGAGATGGCCCTACATCAACTATAATAAGATCATATTGATCTTTATAATGATCTTTTAAGAGTCCAAGCCAGTTAGTTCGCCTAAAGCCCCCCAAATCTCCTCCAATACATTTGTTCCAAGCATCACTTAGAATGTCCTCTATAATAGCCAGTCTGGGGTGCCCTGGAATGAGATCGACTTTGAATCTATTCTGCTGCCTTGGAAAGAATTCATCGACAAAATCCAAGTATGAATCTCCTTCTGAAATTGGAGTTAGATAATCCATTAGTGTTTTTTTAGAAGCTTCGGCTCCATAATAATCTCCCCACTCTTCATCGGGAATCATCATTTGAGTAGAGTTCGCTTGTGGATCAGCATCTATAAATAATACTTTCTTCCCATACATTTCACTAAAAAATGAAGCAATATTTACTGCTAAGGTAGTTTTACCTACGCCACCTTTGTTATTAAAAAAAGTTAAGATTTTCATATTCGTGTCACCTCATAGTGTATGTTCACATTCAATTATAGCAGTGCTCTTCCATCAGTTCCTTTATTTATTCTAAGAGAGGTATCATCAGTAAGACCATGATGTTCTATTTCTATAACGTAAAGATAGCCTTCACTTATATTGTAGTTAGCCATCTTCCATACATCAAAATACGGAGCCAGCTCTCGAAAGTTCCCTACGCGATCTGTCAAGAACTCATACATCTCTCTTGAAGGAAGGACAAGTACTCCCCCCAACAACTGGTTTCGCAACATACCCGTAACCATTTTATTAATTGCTCGGTGTGAAGAGCTAATATTCCCTGTCTCCCATTCCATTGCAAAAAACTGGTTTCCTACAGGATATACTGCATCAATTGGTCCCGGTCGAACGCTTGTAACACCGACATCTACACGATGTTCGAGTAGCCATTTATGTTCTTTCAGATCAAACATAAAGGTATCTTTAATAGGCTTTACACCATTTCCCTTACGCTCATTAAAGAGCCTGAATTCTCCACTACCTGCGGGATGCTGCATTTGAGCAATTGAACCAGTCACTTGTTTCATTAGTTCATTTACAAACGTAAAATTTGGACCTTCTTTTTCGATTAAGGGTACTATTTGTTTAATCTTCATTCTGTTCCTCCTTGAGATCCGTATGTATTTATTTGACATCTGGATCTCATAATATCACCCTGTTAAATTCCTGTCAATGACACTGATATAGATAATTGATACAATAAAATAATGGAGGGTTACAAATGAATAAATTTTATTCTGCAATAAACATTACAGACGATATTGGACTTAAGAATTTTGCTAAGCACTCTGGCGTGAAGCTTAGTAAATTAAAATACTACTCTAAAGAGATGATCTATCCACATAAAGAAGACTTAAAAAAAATCCTATACACTACGAATCAATCAGAGGTAGAATTCAAACTACGTTTAGGCTTTCTAGATAATGAACTCAAAGAGTTTTTGGCTACTCATTCATCAGAAATTTCGAAGTTTTTCAAACAGGAAAAACCCAAAAGAGAGGATGTAGAAATACAACCAGCATTTCAGACAGAGAACGGGAGACTTTTTCAATCAGATTGTATCCCTTTGATGAGATCACTCCCTAAGGAATCGGTTGATCTTATTTTTGCAGATCCACCATTTAACCTTAATAAAAGTTATGAGTCCGGAGTCAATGACAAACTCTCTAAAGAAGAATATTTACAATGGACAGAAGAGTGGGTTATGGAATGTGTGAATCTACTCAAAGAGGGGGGCTCTCTATTTATTTGGAATTTACCAGTGTGGAATACTTATATTGCTGAAATTCTAAACAAACACCTTACTCTACGTCATTGGATAGCTGCAGATGTTAAATACAGCCTTCCTATTCAAAATAAACTTTATCCATCTCACTATGCACTTCTGTACTATACAAAAGGTGAAAAACCTAGTGTCTTTAATACAGAAAGAAGACCCTTAGAAGTTTGCCGACATTGTGGTGGTGACATTCGCGATTATGGGGGATACAAAGATAAATTGAATCCAATGGGTATCAATCTAACTGATGTGTGGTATGACATATCTCCCGTAAGACATAGCAAGTATAAAACGAGAACCAGTAATGAGTTGCCTTTAAAACTCTTAGAAAGGGTAATTACTTTGGCAACAAATGAAGGTGATACAGTATTTGATCCGTTTGGAGGGAGTGGAACAACGTACATTGTCAGCGAAATTCTAAAACGGAAATGGATAGGTTGTGAGATTGGGCCTATTGAAACAATAAAAGAACGTTTTAATGACATTGAATTTCATAAAAGCGTCTTAAGTAACATTGATGATTCGAAGAACATTTTATTTAGTGAAGCAACTAAAAAAGTAAGAAGAAAGAACAACCACTGGCTTCCTGAAACTTTGAATCTTAAAAAACAGAAGCCAGAACAAGACCTACCAAAACAAGTTGAATTATTTCACAACTCATAAGTAAAGCAAAACAAGAGCACTCCCTTATTTCAGGTTGTGCTCTTGTTTATAGCCAAATACATTTGTAATGAGGCTCTGTAACTCCACTCACACCAGTTTTTTCTCGATTGAAATAAATTCAATAAATCCAACTATATGTAATAAACTAAGTTTCATCTTTATATCATACCTTTGAATACAATCTATGGAGGTATCAAATGGACATTACACAAAGAAAACTCTTAGCAATATTGGAGTCAATCTTCAATCCGCAAGGCGATATTCGCTTCCTGGCTATTGCGGAAAAGGAGATAAAAGTTCACGAAAAAGAGCAACCCGTGCATCAAGTGCGGGTCGCTCTTACGTTTCAAGAAGAAGACACAGTGAACCCCTATTATGACGGTACAGACTTGTTTGTAACCATAGGAGAGGACAATATCCAATTCGCACTAGAAAAGGATTGGGCAGATGGACCTCCTGCTATTGAAGGAAGTCCCATTGAGTTCGCACTGGGCTGGGTTTCGGAACTGGCTGAACCGTTCTATGTTTCACCCCAAGCACTTGCAGCAGCCGAAGCTAACAACCATCCACGCTATAACCCACAAGGTAACAGCCATCAGGAGGAATCAGAAAAATGATCGACCTGACATCTGATACGCAGTTCGCTACCTTAATCCAAACCAACTCATTTCCTACAGACTGCCTTACATTCATCCTCGATTACATGCAACAACTTCGCAACGCACATGAAGAAGAAGACTTCCCTCCATCCGGTCAATGGTACTTCATCCTGGAAACTGCCGATCAGCTCACTCCCATTCAACACGATGAAACTGCCTTCTCCTGTTCTGCGGGTGCGTATTACCCTGAATACATTGAACAATACACTTTTAATGAGGAATACGCTTTGTTTAAAATCCACGTCATGCTAGACAATGAGTACAGTATGACGTTTTTTACGTTACAAGGTATTCATTCGACTGAGACCGAACAATGGCTCCTTGCCAACGCCAACTAAGACTACTCTACCAATGAAAGGAGCATCCTCAAATGCCTTTGCAACTGACTGATGCCAAGAAAAAATCACTGGCTGCGCTCGTGAAAACACATCATGAACAACACCTTAGCCGCTTTCCCTTTGCCAAGTATCCCATTGAGCCACTAGAGGCTTGGAAACAACAGTTCTCTGTTCCTCCCACCATCGAAGCCCATACTCTACGTTCTGCCCTGTCATGGTCTTGCGGCAAATGGCAGCAACAAAGCATTCCATACCCGTACAAAAAGCTCCACCTAACTGTCATTAGCAATTGGAAGAACTTCGTGGAGCAGTATAAACCAGAACCGTCATCTGTTATCTCATACTGGAAAGACTTACTCGGAACAGGGGAATATTCCTTCAATACCATCGTCTTTCTTGCCCACCTTCTATGTTCCAAGCAAACCGAACTTACTGACTCCCGCCGAATCATGGGGATGAACGACCTACTCACAAAAGCTGAACTAACAGACCAATGCGTAGAGCTTGAAGATGTTGCTGCATCTGTGGAGAACTACTGTGACTTTTACCGTCAGCTTCTCCCCCAAGACACAATCCATCCTTGGCGATCAGGCTTCCGTGAAGCTAGGTCGCTTTTTGTTTGCCTACGGACACCGGAATATCCTCAGCAAAGCAGCCGAAAGATCATTCATTCAACCCGAGCCGATTATAACAGCATTGGACTGGGAAACCGCCAGCAGTCGGCGATTCAATCTACACCTGATTACCGAAAGAGCAAATGCAGATCGACTATTTGCTTGCCTTCTGCTTGCACTGGACAATCAGCCTGAAAGCCCCGAACAACTAACCATTCAGGACATTATGAACTTGATTCCTTTAGGAACCGGAGGTATCTGCAATCCAGGTAGCTACAATTATGCCTTCATTGCCATGCTTGGCAAGCAGAAAGGCAGAGATTACATTCTATTTGATGACCCTGCATTGACTGAAGCCTTTACGCAACAAGCCAACCAGTCCACGCGCGATATGAAATTCCATAAAAATAACGTAAATATTGTCGTCAAAGTAAATGCGAAATATTCTAATGAATAGTGAAACAGAGCAGGTTAAACAGCCTGCTCTAATTCAAATTTTCATTCCAATCAAGAGCCGCTTTCAACAAAGCTAATACCTTAGCATGCTCATGGACAGGTCTTTCCTGTATCAGAGCAATTATTTCTTCCATTGCGTCTGTATGACTCGCAGGATCTATCTTCCTGAATAACTCCTCCAGCGAAAGAGAGAGTCCATTGGCGACTTTTTTCAAAGTGTAGACCGAGATGCTTTTTTCGCCTCGCTCGATCTGACCAATGTAATTTGAGTTTAGTTCCGCAAGCTCACCCAGTTTTTCTTGTGACAGTTCTTTTTCTGTTCGTAGTTCCCTAATCTTCTCCCCTACCAATTTAACAAACACCTCGGCGGATTCTTGATCACTCTTAGCTTTATGAACCATGGGTATATCACCTCATGTTAAGCGTAAGAGAGACTGGTTCAGGAGAACCAACTACCAAGAATACTATTTACATGATAATATCGTATTATTAAATAATTATTAGAGATATTAACTGTATCTTAAGATACAAATCATGTATTACGAATGTGAGGTGTTCATGAAAGCAAATGTAGACGGCTATAATTGGGAAGCTATGCAAGATGATTTACGAGGATCGCAACCAAATTAGTGCAAATAATATAACAACAACCATACGTAAAAGGAGAACTCCCATGACAACTGAAAACACTCCTCAATCATTTAGATTAACCTGGAAAGGCGGATTCAGCTATCTAACATACCTGTTAAAAGAATTTACCGTAACACTCCATGAACAAGATGTTCGAGTGCAGACCCAAAGCAAAATTCTAGGTATCATACCTACTAGTCCGAAAAAGCAAACTGTCTCCTATACGGATGTTCAAAAGATCACAGTAGGAAACAGTATTAACTGGTTCCAATTGCTGTTTGCAATTCTTTTCTCGGCAATTACCGCCCTGCTACTATTGAATGGTTCTGGCATTCGCTGGGTTGCTTTGATTGCTGCTATTGCCTTCTTCTGGCTCTCCTTCCGAAGTAAACACCTGTCACTCACTAGCCGAACAGGTACAAGGTTACGTGTGGTCAGCAACTCCAAGGTTGAAATAGAAGCCCTGCTAAAACAACTCGTTCAGCGTCTTGATTACAGCAGACCGAAACAAGTCAATGTGGTTCGTGAGGGCAAAGTAAGGACTACTATCATTGCCTCTACAGCAGTGCTTATTGTGACGGGCATCACCATAGCATCCTTTAAAACTAATGAAGACCAGCAGTACATAACCTTTGTCCAAAATGCTTCATTTGCAGAAACAGGCTACACATTAAAAGATATCGTTGAGCATCCTATCTACTTCAGTGATGTTTCGTGGAAAAATGTTTCGTTTGAAGGTGCATCTGATCTAGACCACTATGTTATGTATGAAGGTATTTTTAAAGATTCAGGTGTAAAAGTATTGGCACGTACCGTGTTTCAGGTATTTGGTAATGCCAGCTTTAATGTTGTCGCGTTCAGTATAGATGGGGAGCAATTCGAGCCTGCTACCACCGAATGGACACTATTCGCCTCCCATGTCGTGGACAAAGTAAGGGAACGTTCATCTTCAGTTGCAACAATTGAACCTGAACCAACTGACAATGCCGACGCTCAGGCAAAAAACGATTCAGCCGACATGGAAATACAAGAAGCAGCGTTAGCATCAACAATGGAATCAACTTCAGGAACGTCTTCCGAACAATCGACGTTAAATGAAACAGCCGCTGTTCCGACAGGTAGTATTACCCTAAGCAACTTCGCGAATTGGAGTCCACCCCAAGCTGATCTACATTTGCCATTAGTATTGGACGGAGAGTCTGTAGATTTGTTAATCGGTATGGATTCCCCAAACGGAATCAAAGCCCTAGCCATTAGCCAGTCGCTTCAGCAAGGTTGGCAGCTCTCATTAGATATCCCTCAAGATTCATTCGGTCCTTTCGATGATTTTGGTGACTTGAAAGAAGGCTTCGCTCTTTACGTCAAAGAACACGACTTTGATAACGACTCTGTGCCGGAGGTTGTACTTGTAGCCAGTGATGGATTGCTTGAAACGTACATTTGGGTGTTCAGCTACAATTACGTATTTAGTGAGCAAGGTACTACACCGCTGGAACTCATTTGGTATGGGGAAGGGCAATCGGATGTGGTTTTAGAAGGTGATAAGATTTTGCTACCTTTCGGATCTCAAGGTCTTTTTGAAGCGTATATATTTAACAATGGCACATTCATGAATAACTAAACCGCATCAATATTTTTTAGAGTGAAGGGGGATTTTCATTGGTTAGCAGAATCTATGAGAACTTTGCAAAAGTAGCAGTTTTTCTTACAATTATTCTTTATGTATGGACTTACTTTTCTAGTTTGGATGATAAATATGAATCTAAAGTGCTACTTTCGGCATTCTCTGTTTTAGGCGAAGACAATGAATCATTTTCGCTAACAAGTACGAGTCAGATGGCTACTGACCAAATTAACAATTTCAGCAAGGCTTTCTTCATAACCTATATGGACACATTTAATTCTGGCGCATTAGGTAAGGATATGAGACAAACTGATGCAAAATCCAAAAGGAAAATTGCCCTAGCTTACGGGGAAACAGATCTTCGCTATCATTTGAAATTCATTAAGGGAGCTTTTGTACCAACAACACTTGACCTTTCTACAAATGCGCTGTACAACTTCTCTTACATCGTTAATACACCAAGTAAACTCGTCCATAATCTAAAGATGAACTTTCATGAATCTTTGCATTTGACAGGTCTCGAAAGGATAACTTTTATTATCTGGGATGTCTTACACGGAATAAGCGGGATCTGGTTCGCTTCATTCATGATCTTTTTGGGAAGCATTATCGGACTACTATTTCACCCCATACAGAGCTTACTTAACTTCTTCCCTTCTCTATGGCTCCTTGTTACAACCATTTGGGAAGGTATTTCAAATTTCAAAAATCTCGGATAAAATAGATGATAGAATGGTTACTCATGTAGCCATTCTTTTTTTTGGCCGATTATAGAGAAACAGTTGTAAAAATAAGTGTATATTATATTCTTGTATGACGCTGAGACGCTCAGCGTGCAGCACGTAGGATCACATAAAAGGAAATTCCCCTTACTAAATATAAGTTACTCAACTTTCGCACCTGGATTATCGACTTAAACCCTTACTGGAGTAAGAAAAATTCAATATAACTAAGCCTATGGACAAAAAAACACCTCTCTTATTTGGTATCATGGAAGTGCGACCAACCATGAACAAGAAAGGTGTGCAACCCCTATGTTACAACAACATTCCCTGTCTGAACAGCTCTTTATAATTAACTGACCGCTTTGATCAATTCCTCGTCGGTATTATTTCGAACATTGCCTACTGCAGAATCAACCTTGTATGCTCTCATTTCATCGGACGCATACGGGCTAAGAAGGTCCAGAATACTACCCTTGTCCGATTCCTTGTTTAGCCACCCAGCTTCATCCTCGGGGCGTAGAATAACCGGCAACCACGCTCTTCTGGAGACCTTTATGACACAAGAGTAGGGTTGAAACAACGTAGATATTATGATAAAAATGATAATGCAGATGAAGATATTGACTATGACCATTCTAATGCGAATGGGTCACACACATTCCCGCACAGACATTAATAGATAAATGGTGATAGATACTAGTGGGTGGTGACGATATGAGTGAAAAGTTTACTTACGAAGAAATTCTGCAATTTTTCCGGGAGCACAGGGAAGTGGAATTTGTTTATGATAACAAACAGTATGCATTCCTTTCTCATAAGGATGGCTTTGCTTTTGTATGCGAAAACAAGACTCAGGGACCAATTTATAAAACTTATGAAGAAATGATTAAGGAAAGCAGGGTTAACGGCAAATCTTTTTTAGAACTATTTAGAAATGATGAGTTAACTATCACAGCTGTGTTGTGATTGGATTTTATTACCTCATAAATATAAGAATTGTTGCAGAAATAGCCTAGTCTTCGGCGAGGCCACTGAAAAGCTACCTCTATTTCGAAAACACCAAAACTTTAGGGGGTCAAATATGATTCCCTAAACGCGAAACGAGCCTTAGAAGCGATTCTAGAGGCTCGTTTTTTTGACGTTTTTTTATAAGAGACTTTTTCTGGCCTCGTCTTCGGATTGGACATTTTTCTATTAATAAAAGAACGTGTGTTCGCATATAATAGTTAAAAGCAAACAAGCGTTCTTATTCGAGGGATGAACATGCCAGTGAAATACTTGGGTTGGTTAGTTGAAATCATTTATCAGGATAAAAGCGGCAAGATCACAAAGCGACGTATCCAGGTCAAAAGCATTCGGTCCGGAATGATCAAAGCTGATGATCTATTGTCAGGGCAACCGCGGACATTCAAGGAATCCGGACTACTGGCATGTCATCCGATCATGACGACAGCACAGGGGGCATAAACATGTTGACTGATTACGAACGGAAAGTACTAAGAATCTTGTTTAATTACAGTAGCGGCTGCAGACGCTTACCAACGATCCATGAACTTACGGTTAAGACGGGGAAGGGTAAGCCGGATGCTATGGCTGCTCTTGATTGTCTATCTAAATCGGAGTACATAAATTGGGGAGATAAATCAGACACCAGCAATCTTGTTAACCTAGAAGGTTGGGAACGAGAATCTGAGAGGGCTAAGCTTACAAAGGCGCAGTCGCCGACTGAAGCTAATGGACCGAATGTTAAAAGACATATATTTAAATAAACTGGCGGGGGATTTACCGATTTATACACAGAAAGTATTTTTACTTAAAAAGTTGTGCGAATATGCGGCATAAAAGTCCAATGCTCAGTTAGTTAGTACAAGGCCATTTATTTTAAAAATATTGAATTATGATTCAAATAGTCTGTCGTTACTAGTGATTTATATAACATTAAATGAAATAATATATACTGATACTAATTTGTTATTTTATGGGTTTACAAATAATGAAATATAGTATATTGTAATAAATGCATTACAAATTTACTAAAATTTCGGAGGTTGAGATGAAGAAAAAGGTAATTAATGGCGTTCTGTCTTTGAGTTTGTTAGGTGGGTTGGTTCCTTCTATGATGTTTGCAAATCCTGCAGTGAATAATAACGATTTGCAACAACAATCATTTTTTGCATCAGAGTCTCGTGTCTTGAATCAAACTGCTATAAATACATCTGATATTAATTGGGATGTTATTGGAGAAGCTAGTTTGCTTAATTCTTATATTTCAGAAGGATCAGATGGTCTGCTCTATTTGGATCCTAAAGGTAAAGAGATTGTTTCCGCTGATACATATCAGATTGTTATTGAGGGAATTGAGGTCCTAAATAATTCATTGAAATCAGGGTCAACAACAATCCAAGATGGTTTGGTTGTTGCCAAACAAAATACTTCTAGTTTTGCATCTATACAAAAAAGTGGTGCCTTTGCTAATCAGTATTGGTGGGGTGTAGCACTGACTTTTAACAAAACTGACGCTACACTGTTTGCTCAACAGCTGAAGAATTTTGCTACTGGATTTGGTGCTGAAGCAGCGATTGCAGGTCTAATTACTGCACTATTCCCTAATCCAGGTACTTTTGCAGCTGCGGCTGCTGGTGCAATTATGTATGCAGGTTATACTATGGTTGCTGAATCTATTATCACTAGCAACTCGGTTACAAATAATGGTATAACACTTAACCTTCACTGGATACCTGTCACCTATTACGAAGTTACTAGAAATAGCAAAGTTCCCTATTAATTTTAAATGTTTCTCATAATCACTTCATCGAAACTTGGGGAATTTTTATGTTTTCTCAGAACAGCCATGATATAATTAATATCTAGATTTGGTGAATTTATTATAGAGAGGTCTGATGAGTTTGACTAAAAGGGATTCTTTAATATGTTAGCGATGATGGTTACAGTTACATTAATATTATTTGGTTTGTTGTGGGGAGCCTTTTATCTTTTTTTCAGAAAAAAGCCAAATCAATTTTCTTATAAGTTTACAAGCGTTATCTTAATTGCAGTTTCATTATCAATGCTACTTCTTCAATCGTACAAAGGTGTTTCTAATTCTTCAATAGTGCTAATTCTTATTGCAGCTATGATAGTCACAAACGCTTATTTCAAACAAAGAAATAAGAGTAAATAAAGCTTTCAGAAAATGATTGGTGTGAGATACCAATCATTTTCTTTTTTTATTTCTTATTGAGTGGAGCAGGGTATCAATTAAAAATATTATGTACCAAGTGGGGGCGATGCCCCTCGCCTCCATTAGAGTCAAGAAGCCATCAACCAGCGTTCTGGTTGGTGGTTTTTTAGTTTATGATATAATAAACAGAAATTTAGATTGGGGGACTCCAGATGTTTGAAAATCGAGAACAGCTCCAAGAAATTTTGAAAAAAGCAAATCAACATGCACGGAAACAAGCTAAAGAATCAGGTGCCTCTATTTATTATATAAAGAATAACAAACGCGTTCGTGAGGATGCTGCGGGTAATAAATTTGAAATTATATTTGATGCTACTGGGAAACGCAAGGAGTTGGAGTATCATGAGTGAAATTAGACCAGTCATGACTGTGTTTGCTGGAACCAATGGAGCAGGAGAAAGTACACTCAGCATGCAAATGAGAGAGTGGCTTGGTGAACTGGTTGATCCGGATCAAATTGCAAGAGAGTTGAAGCCAGAGAATCCGCCTTGGGCTAATCCTGTTCTTGTGGGTTATTGATACTCGGATGACATCAAAACTGTGACTACACCCGTAGAAGCTTATGCACTGTTATTTTCGGATAGGGGTTCGACTCTCTTTGCTTCCACTATAATTAAATTAAGGCTGCTGACTAAGATTAAATCAGTTCGGTGGCTTTATTTTGTGTTAATAAAAGATTGAGTAAAAAAGTGATAGACGTTGTTAGATTAAAGTAAAATGTTTACTCTTTTTATTAGAATAAACATTGTAATACTTGTACCCTGTTCATCGTTTAAGAAAATGGTCATTATAATATTTATAGAAATTAGTGAGTAGAGTTGTAAATTAGAGCTATATGGATATACGGTCTTGGGGAACGTAAATTTAAATAGCATATATTGTATGACATTTTTTATTTAGGTGGTACTACCAGAGATAAAAATTAATCTTAGCATTAGCTGTTAATGTGTTGATGCAGTAATCATGTGGTTGATGTGTGGCGAATCATTGAAAGGCAAAGCCTCAATAGATCCATATCATTAAATCATGACTTCCACTAATTAAATCTAGCAAAAGGATCAATTCATTGCACAGCACTTACTTATTGACTCAATTTTCGCAGCTGAATTATCCGTCTAAACCCTTGTGCGCGTAGGAATAATTCAATATCGCTAGTACAATCGACAAAAAACACCTCGCTTGTTTGGTATCATGGAAGTGTCGATCAACCATGCCAACAAGAAAGGTGTGTAACCCTATGTTACAACAACATTCCCTGTCTGAACAGTCTCGTTTTTCTAAACTTTTTGCTACACTTCACATCGGGAAAGCCTTGCGGCATGCAGGGATTTCCAAATCGTTTGGCCTTTCCAGTTTAGCCATTTTTCGAATCGTGTTCTCGTTGGTTTTTGAAGGGAAGAATTGGTTTCGCCTTCTGGAAAGTGACCGCGGAGCCGACCTGCCAGGAAAAGATGTCGTCTATCGATTCTTAAATCAACCTTCCTTTGCCTGGCGGCGATTTTTACAGACGTTAAGTCTTCAGATCGTACGCTATTTTGAATCGCTCGTTTCCTCCAAACGCGTGCGTGTATTTATCGTTGACGATTCGGTGCTCAGCCGAAACCGGAGTAAAAAAGCAGAGCTGCTGGCACGTGTATTTGACCATGCCGCAGGCAAGTACATCAAAGGCTACACCATGCTCACCCTCGGCTGGTCGGACGGTTTTAGCTTTGCGCCGCTCGATTTTGTCATGCTGTCTTCCGCCAAACTGGCCAATCGTTTTTGCGAAATGGTTTCCCATCTCTCCAAACGCAGCCATGGATACAAACGCCGAATGGAGTCTTTTTCCCGTAAGCCTGCTGCGGTTGTAGGCTTGTTAGATCGGGCTTTAAAAGCCGGTTTCACTGCGGATTACGTGCTGATGGACAGCTGGTTTACGCAAGCTCCACTTCTTCGCCAGCTCACAGGCAGAGGTCTGCCTGTGATTGGAATGATCAAGGAAATGAAGCAGCGATATCTCGTACAGGGACAGCGAATGACACTGAGTGCCGTGTTTCAAAGCCTACCCAAATCGAGTACAAAAGACATCAAAGGCTCCGTGGTCGTGCATACTTCGTGCGGTCTGCCCGTGAAGCTTGTTTTTGTGCGCAATCGGAATAAAAGACGAGAATGGCTCACCATTTTAAGTACAGATGTCACGCTGGATGCAGCTGAAATTGTACGAATCTACGGCATGCGTTGGAGTATTGAGACCTTTTTTAAAGTCACGAAGAGTTATTTGAAACTGGGAACCGAATTTCAAGGACGTTCTTTCGACCAACTGATTAGTCACACGACGGTTGTATTCAGCCGTTATTTGGCGATGGAATATGAACGGCGCGAAACCAGTGATGATCGCACACTGGGAGGACTCTTTTTTCTCTTTGCCGATGAGGTTCGCGATCTGGACTTTCAAACGGCGCTTCAGCAACTGATGAGTCTATTTCTCGACATGTCTCAAGCGAAAACGAAAAAGAACAAAACGTCTATTTTTTGTCAACTACAGGAATGAATCTTCGGTTTACCCAGTTATATCAAGGGTTTGTTTGGAGATTTGAGCTGCGAAAGTTGAGTAAGTTAGTGGGGAATTAAAAATATTTACCGAGAATAGATCATTTTTGTTAAAATCTAATAAGTCCTGACAAGAAACTATTTGAGGTGTAATGATCATGTCTAACAATAATAAACTGATTTCATTTACTATGTTTTCAAGAGAATGCCTTTTTGAAGAGGGTAGAGAGAGAATTTTGAGGAATAGCATTTGCTATTCCTTTTTTCGTTTTTGTCATGAACTTTTTTCAGGTCATTAATTTCAGAGTTAGAAATATAAACGTAGAAAAGGTAGAGTAGTTTACACATTCAAAATACATTTAAGAGGAGTATGAAAATGAAAAACAACACACTTGATTACAAAACGATATCCAATGGTGGAAACACATTCAGTCTTGAAGAAATGAGCCTTCGCCCTTCCGCAAGCAGACACTCGGGTAGAAGATCTAGTCCAAAGTATGGTGCTACACGATGTCAAGACAGTGAATTTGAATTCTTTAAGGTGTGAAAATAATTACAAAGTCAGTGTACCACCCTGGGAACAGGTGGAGAACAAAAGGCCCCGCGAAGGCGCGAGAGGGGAACCCTCTATGTCAGAATAGTTGTCGTGGATCGGCTACACTTAGTTGGACAGAAAAAATAAGGGCTTGTAGAATAAAACTATCATGCTAAGGAGCGGATCTCTACAATGCCTAAACAACAACGACGCACATTTACAACTGAGTTCAAAAAACAAATGGTAGGGCTCTATGAAAATGGCAAGTCCAGAGCTGCCATTGTGGAGGAATACGACCTCACCGCTTCGGCTCTAGATCGCTGGATCAAGCAATCGAAGGCAAGCGGTTCATTCAAAGAAAAGGACAATCGTTCACCTGAAGAAAACGAATTAATCGCTATGCGTAAAGAGCTAGAGCGTCTACGAATGGAGAACGACATTTTAAAGCAAGCCGCGCTGATCATGGGACGAAAGTAGCTATCATCCAGAATAACCGTGATAAATACTCGGTATCAGCACTGTGTAGCGTCCTCGAAATCGCCAAAAGCACGTTCTATTATGAAGCGAAAGAAAAGCTAGATGAAGACAAGCTAACGGAAGCCATTATGAGTATCTTTCGCAAGAATCGAAATGCCTACGGTACACGAAAGATCAAAGCCAAACTTGATGAACGAGGACTCATCGCGTCCAGACGTCGCATTGGTCGAATCATGCAAGAGCAAGGCCTTGTCTCCACGTACACCATTGCCCAGTTTAAGCTTCACAAAACAGCTTGTAATGACGCGACAACGGCGAATGAATTAGATCGTGAGTTTAATCAGACGGAATCGAAGCGCTTTGTCGTAAGCGATCTCACGTATGTGAAGGTCGGGCATCGGTGGCATTATGTTTGCGTCCTCATTGACCTGTTCAATCGCGAGATCATTGGCCACAGTGCAGGTCCACATAAGGACGCTGCTCTGGTTTCGCGTGCCTTTGCAACGGTAGAAGGTGATCTGAGCCAAATCCAGTGGTTTCATACGGACCGTGGAAGTGAGTTTAAAAACCACACGATGGATCAGCTTCTCAATACGTTTAGTATCGGCCGCTCACTCAGCAAGAAAGGATGTCCCTACGATAACGCCGTGGCCGAAGCCCCTACAAGGTCATGAAAACGGAGTTTATTTACCAGACGGAATTCCGAAACCTCCGTCATTTGGAATTGGAATTATACGATTACGTCAACTGGTTTAACAGGCACCGAGTTCATGGATCACTAGGGTATATGACGCCCGTTCAGTATCGTCAAACAGCCCTTAAAAAAGTTGTCTGATTTAATGTTGACAATCCATCGTGCCCCTCATCAAAAAGTATAGTGGGGGAGGTTCCCACTATGTATATCTCTCCTCAGCAGTCTGAAAAATGGAGATAATATCAGAAAAGTAAGCTACCCGGCCAAAGAGTAAACGTGGTCAGCCTGAAGATTGTAAGAGAATCCTCATTCCTTTACTCCGAGCGAGTCATCCGTTCCCCACATGAGGCTGTGGAGCTCCTGCGCCCCTTCCTTCAAAATGCTGACAGAGAACACTTCCTGGTCGTTTGTCTGGATACCAAAAATCAGGTCAACTGGATTACAACATGTCATATCAGCACCTTGAATACCAGCATCGTACATCCGCGAGAATGTTATAAGGTTGCTCTCCTTAGCAATGCCGCAACCATCCTCGTTGCCCATAATCATCCAAGTGGTGTGCCAACTCCATCACCGGAAGACATCGCCATTACAAAGCGGCTATATGAGGCTGGAGAAATTCTTGGCATTGACCTCCTTGATCATATCATCATTGCAGGCAACGGCTATTGCTCGCTTAAGGAGGAGAATTACATGTAAGCTATAACAAACCGGGAGACCTGGCTCCCTGTCCCTTTTTCATATCCTTTCCGTGATTTTGGACTCATTTCCATTCCCCTGATATGATTAACTACACGAAAGGAGACAATACATCATGGAACAAAAACCCTATAACAGAAGCACTCATTATTCAACATCAAAAGAATCTGATTCCACTAAAGATTACTACTCGCTAAGATCGCTGGCCAACGAAATTTTCCCTAATCTTAGTGGAGATCGGGCATATCGGAATGCCCTTGCCAACTTCAAAGAAGCTTGCTCGCTTTTAGGTAGAAATGTGGATGATTACCGTACAGGTGAGAACTCCCCCTTCCGAATACCCGCGAACCAAAAAACCGCTATTATGCTCCTAATCCGGCATATCTCCATCTACAAAACTGGGCTTGCCTTCAAGGATCAGGATTATAACAAAATCACTGAATACGCCAAGGACCTAATCGAAACCAAGGGTGCTATCGATCAGGCAGACTTTGTGGATATGGAAAATAATATGGATGATTATGTAAATTTTCAAGAGATTTTCTACAATTCATCGGATATTCGCCTCATTCTTACTCATCAATTGAAAATGGAGATTATTGACCGCCTCATGGATGACTTTAAGTACATAGCCGAGAAAGTACCCGAAGATCGAACCACCCTCTATGCTGAGTTTTATAGAGATGAGGTTCAAAGAACGATAAAAAAAATGTCCACTGCCATAAGGAAAATGAATGAAGAGGAATGGTACAACCAAAAAGGAAGCGAATAAGCACATGAAGCACAGCAGCCGAAAGGCTGCTTTTTTCATATTCAATTTAGGAACGTATGTTTGTGTACATAAGACACGTTTTCACATGGAAATGTACATTTTTTTCGATTTTCAATCAGATTATGATTTGTTCATAAGATTTCTAAGCACCTCTCAGCACTGAAGGCTCTGAAGTCCTCCTCTTCTTGACAACTGAATAACGCCGGTTACCAACGCTCTAGTCAAGCGTCCGTTTCTAGCAACTTTTCGCCGCAATGGAGGATAAGTACCGCATTGCAGATCGCACGCGGTAAACCTAATAAAATGGAGGTTTTACTCATGACAAATCGAACCCACGCAATCAAATTTTTACAAAATCATGACCTATGGAAACAAGCATTGAACATCACGTCCGAAGGTACGGTAAGTCCATCACTACTGAATGAGCTAAAGCACATTGAAGGCTCGGAGGCTACCGGTAGACAACTCGATCTCGGCCTCTATCGGTTGTTAGCCGACGAATACGACCGTTATCTACAAGAAGAGCACCTAGATTACATTTCGCTGGTAATAACGGGTGTCGACGATATCCCCTTTTCCTCTGACAATGGCAAACACCTTATTGGTAAGGCCCGTCGGCGGATTGATTCATCGCTTTTCGGCTCTCGGATTCATACTTACGAGGATAATTTTGGAATAACTGTTCTCTGGTTCCCGACGATGCCAATCAGCTTTAGCGACTTCGAACCGAAACAAGTAGGGACAATTCGCTCAAACCTTAAAAGCTACTTTGTCGATGTCTTGGGACTCCTAGTTGAAGACGTGAGTCTCTCCATCATTGACGGTGGAGGTGGCAGAGAAGATTGGTTCTACGATCACTACTTTGTCCCACGCAAAATCACCGACATATTCAAGGGATCTGGAATGCTTCTTCCTTCCTACGATCCCAAGGGTAAAAAGACGATTATGGGCTATATTCGGGAAGATAACTTGGAGAAACTAAAGGCCGTCGTCAAAAGCCAACTCCCTACGCCTCTCGGCTTCGATATTAATCTTCCTGATAAGTTTGAAGCGTCGATCCATACCGTCTTCTTTATGCCGACTTTCAGAATTAGCCTGAATGTCCAATTAGGACAATCTGCAGGAGAAATTATTCAGTTGGTCAGCCAACATATTGACGTATTGGAATCAATGGTATTTGACGGACGCATTTACCTTGAATGCATGTCATCAGAAGGTCCGTTTGCCAACACAGTATCTGATATTGTCATAAACATTCAAGAGATTCTCAACCCTTACGTAATTCGGGTTCTCGATGAGCTAAGTCTGGAGGTACTGAGCATTCTATTCATACTCACGAACACCGAATACTGATCTCTACAATTTATACCTGAGGGAGTGCACATTTATGCAGAAGATAATTAATGCCATGTACACTTACGCCGAATTTGGCTGGCCGGTCTTCCCCGTCTGTTCACATGACCATGACGGAATGACAGGCAGACATAAAGCCTCCTGCGATCGGTCAGGCAAGCGCCCATTAATCAAAAACTGGCAGCATTGTAGCGTACCAACCGCAAAGCAAATCGAAGAATGGACCGAGACATGGAGATGCTTTAACATTGGACTTTTACTCGGTAATCCAAGCGGTCTCGTTGGAATTGACCTCGATGGAGAAGGGGACCTGCCTGCTACATGGACTTTTCATACCCCTAATAAGGGGAAGCGGTATTTGTACCGCATTCCCGATAATCAGACCATGAACAACGATCATGTTCAAGATGCTTCCCAAGCTCACAGTGAATGCCGTCTTCTTGGGGAAAGATGTCAGACCATACTTCCCCCATCAATTCATGCCAACGGAGGTATATACCAGTGGATAAACAGTCCATTCAGTACCAGCCATATCCCGCAACAGCGCCAGAATGGATGGTATGTAAAATGACAAAGCAGACTAGGGCCCTTACTGACACAGAGGTTGAACTTGATGACTGGGATAACGGCGAAAAAAAAAAACACATAGCGCATTCAAACATAAACGCCGACGCAAAGTCATTCAATGATTACATTTACAACATTTCTTATTCAATATAACGGGGGCTACGCCCCCTTTTAATAACAATATGGAAGGTGAATCCAGCATGACAATACTTAATAGGAATAACACACTCTCGGCAAGTATTTTAAATACATTGACTGTTCATACAGCAGCATTAACTTTAGCCCAAGGTAACATGGGTTTTAAGTTTCTCCCATTGTGCCCGGCAGATCATAAGGGTGCTTCTGAAAAACACAAGCAGAACTGCTCTAGACCAGGAAAGGCCCCCCTGATCGCCAATTGGCCTTCCAAGGCCTCCGGAGATCCTGCTGTTCTCGAAAAGTGGTTCAAAAAAACACCAAGATTGAATTTAGGCATGACCCTTGGCGGAGAAGTGGGAATGGTCGGATTCGACATTGACGGTGAATACGGACAAACCAAAATGCAGCAGTTATTTGATGGAAACATTCCTCCCACTTGGCATTTTTCAACCCCAGGAGGAGGTTCGAGATATCTGTTTCGTATACCAAAGCACGTGGCTTTGCGAAAACTTGCTGACGTCAATGCCGAAGTGGAGCACGAAGAATTGGCTCTGTTGGCTGATGGACAAATGACGGTCATTCCACCTTCTCGGCATCAAAATGGTGGGCAATACCTTTGGATTAAAGATAGAGGCCCCGGTGACCTTCCACTAGCCGACTTGCCCAAGAATGTACTGGATCAGCTAATCAAAGGAAAACTCAGCAAGCAGACAACTTCACCAAAAGGACCTTCGTTACTCCGGTCAAAGGTTGCTTCCGTTTCCAAGATAGCAAAGCCTGTGCATTCATTGGTTAGTGAAGACAAGTTACAACGCCTTTCAAGTAAATGCAAGGTGATGAAAGAGGCAATGTCAGAACAACAACTACATGGATGCAGTGAAACTCAGTGGCTTCACATTGTGTCCATGCTGGTTAGGGCAGGATACAGCAAAACTGCCTTGACCTTTTCACAACTCAGTCAAAAGCATGATCATCACAGTGAAGATCGTATTCGGAAATTGCACGCAGAACGTTCCAATGCTTCCTACGGCCCTACTCGATGCGCCACATTGGGATGTGGCTTAGATCAAATTGCGAAATGCCATCCTAGTGTGAGTTTGGATGAGGATACCCAAGAGCCTAAAAACTCTCCTGTGACACTATTAATTTCACCAAAGACCAAGAAAACTGTCATAAAAAAATTGTCCTCCGAAGATTACATTCATTTAATGGGAGGCAATCATGCCATACACCATAATTCTCTTTGTATGGCCAAATATAAAATTGACGGGGAGACAGAGCATGTCCCAATCGCTAACTTTGTCGCTAGAATTGTAAAATCCATTAATAAAGATAATGGCACCGAAAAAAATATTTTTTATGAGATTGATGGGTTACTCATAGACTCACAGAGAAGGCTACCTTCCATTCAGGTGCCTGCTCAGGATTTCGAAAGTATGAAGTGGTTAACCATGTGGGGACCTGAACCGTCTCTCTTTCCAGGTTATAAAATCCGCGACTTGGTTCGCTTCGCCATTCAATCCACTTCTAAAAAGGCGATAAAAGAACGAATTTACACCCATTTGGGCTGGATTAACCTTGACGATAGGTGGACGTACTTACATGCTGGCGGTGCATTAGGCATTCCCAATGTCAAAGTTGAACTGGAAGCGCGGCTTCAAAACTATAATCTTTCCAACTTCGACACCAGTGACACAGAAGCAATGAAAGCAAGTTTGAACCTGTTAAATGTCGCTCCACATCGGGTAACACTTGTCCTGTGGGCTTTGACTTACTTATCACCGCTCTGTGAATGGCTTCGCGTGCTGGGTATTGAACCAAAGTTTTTGGTTTGGCTTCACGGCTACACAGGCAGTCGTAAAACAACCTTAGCCAAGTTGTTTCTCTGTCACTTTGGTAACCTGTTGGAGCCCCGCCAGCAAGCTTTAAGGATACAGCTAACTCGGTTGAAAAACGTGGTTTTGATACAAAGGATTCGCTTCTTCTCATTGATGACTATCATCCTACCACTTCACCCGGAGAGAAGAAAAGCATGGAAAAACTAGCGCAACAGATACTCAGAGGCTACGGGGATCGCGTAGGTCGGGGGCGTATGAAACAGGATACGTCTCTCAGACCAGACTACCCGCCACGGGGCAATGCACTCGTCACCGCAGAAGATTTAATTGGTGGCGGCTCAAGCGTAGCCCGTTTGTTCCCTGCTGAACTGCTTAAAACAGATGTAAATCTGGACCGTTTAACCCAGGCTCAGGATAATTTCGAAGAATTGAGTGCTGCAATGAAAGGTTACTTGGAATGGGTCGGACAGTCCATGAGTAAACCCGACCACAATGAACTGAGACAGTTGTTTAGTGAAAGAAGAAAAGCAGCATCCCACTTAGGCGTACACGGCAGAATGGTAGAAGCAGCGGTTTGGTTGTACTTGGGACTGAACTCGGGTCTAGAATACGCTGAAAGTGTTGGAGCAGTAACTACCGAGATGGGAGATGAACTTCGTAGTGAGGGCTGGAATGTTTTTCTTGAGATCGCTAAAGAACAAGGCCAACAAGTTACTGATATTAAACCATCATCCCGTTTCTTAACTATTGTCTCTCAACTGCTGGCTAACCAAAGCATTCACTGTAATAGTGTGCACCAAGATCCCGTTCCGAAGACCTTACCTAACAATAGTGCTCTTGTTGGCTGGAAGGATGAGAATTACTATTACTTCCTACCTGAGTTAATTTATAACGAAGTTAGCCGTTTCCTGTCCATACGTGGTGAGCGTTTCCCTATCACCCCTGCTGTTCTTTGGAAGGAATTAGCTGATGCTGACTTAACACATACGGATGTTTCAAAAGAGAAGGGCGAAAATCGACGCCACTGCCTCGCGAAAAAAACTATTAACAAGAAACGTCAGAGATTGCTGTGGGTGAAAACAGAAGCTCTAAATGAGAACGTGGAGCCCAGCACTAAAAACAAGACTCGTGAGGAGACTCTGGTAACTACCCATGATGCTGAAGAATTTGATCCTATGGAGGGATTTTAAAACTTTGCCCCAGAAGCGGGGGCTATGCCCCCTGAGATTCAAAAACTTGGGGCCAATGAAAGCTCATGCAGGGTAAGCGATTTCGGTCAACTGCCCCCATTGCCCCCGAAAAAAAATAAAAAAATAGAAAAAAATAGAATCCCCCCTGACAAAAAAAATGTTTCTTTCTCCCTAAAATCCAGGGGGCGTCGGGGGCAAGACATAGAAGACCATGTGCCAGATGGGGTTTCAACCACTGAGGTCCGGGGCGTAACCAACCCCTCGGGGAAAACCGATTCTGTTCATTTTTAAAGCATTTAATATAACCATGATAACGAATAATCAACTACATTTTATCGTGGAGGTTCATATATGGCGGGTAACCAAGCACCTAATAATCAAAGGCCCAAGAAGGGAAATACCCCAGCCAAACGCATTCAGGTTGTCGGTTTACGGATGGTCAGGGAGTCATCATCCATCCTTTACCCTGGTAGAACAATCCGCAAGCCTCAGGACGCCGCTGACTTGTTCCGTCAGTTCATTGGTGATTGTGATAGAGAGATTTTCTCCATTCTTTGTCTAAACGCCAAAAATGAGCCAACTGCGATCCATACTGTCTCTACCGGAACACTAAACGCTTCCCTGGTTCACCCCAGGGAGACGTTCAAGTTGGCCATCCTCGCTAACTCTGCCGCCATCGTTGCCTGTCACAATCACCCTTCGGGAGATCCCAATCCAAGTCCACAGGACATTGAACTGACAAAGCGGTTGCGAGATAGCGGCTGCTTGCTTGGTATTGAACTGTTGGATCACATTATTTTGGGGAATGAAAGCTTCATTAGCATGAAGGAGAAGGCATTGATGTAATCACAGCTACAACAACTAACTAACATTCACTACAGGAGGCACCTATACCATGAACCATTCCACGGAAAACAACGATCTCGATTTATTCATCGATATTCTTGCAGATATGATCTGCTGCTACCTTCACGCTGAAGAAGATTCCACTGAAACAGATAAGCTTGTCCCTGCATCACAATCAAATGCTGCATAGAGGTGAAACACATGATGGAAAAACAGGTTGTCGCGCTTTATATTCGCGTATCAACGGAGGAACAAGTCCAAGGTTTTAGTTTAGAAGCACAAAAATCCGCACTCTATGATTACTGCCGGGAAAGAAAGCTAGATATTTACAAACTCTATATTGATGCAGGACGTTCGGGCAAGTCTATTTCTGGTAGACCATCACTGAATGAAATGCTTGAAGATGCTCGTGCAGAGCATTTTCAGCAGGTTCTCTGCCTCCGTTTAAGTCGACTATCAAGAAGTTTAAAGGATTTATTATTCATCACTGAACTCTTTGACAAACATGGTATTACACTTCATAGCCTTACGGAAAATCTTCAAACCGATACTCCCATGGGGAAGTTTGCGCTCCAGATGCTCGGCTCCGTCGCTGAGCATGAGCGTAGCCAAATTACGCAAAACGTCCGTCTTGGAATGAACCGTCGTAACAAACTCGGTAAATGGAATAGTGGGAATTTAGTAATGGGATATCGCTGGGTTTCTCATCCTGTGAACCGACATCTCTCCTATGTAGAGATTATTCCTGATGAAGCAGAGCTGGTTCAAACTATTTTCACATGGTATGCCAGTGGTCTAGGTCTAAAAGCAATCGTGAATCGCTTAAACAAAAACGGTTATCGAACTAAAAAACGAAAAATATTTCATAGTGCGTCGGTGCGAGGTATCTTAACGAATGTTAACTATATCGGCAAGATAGCCTATACAGACAAGTCTGCCTCGGAACACAGAAAAATAGTAGACGGAGAGCATGAACCGATTATTTCAATAGAACTGTGGGAGCAGGTACAGCAACAATTAGCTCACCGCTCCCATCAGCCTAACAAGCGCACTTCCCGTGTTTTTATGCTAACTGGATTGCTTAAATGTCCAACCTGTGGAAACAGCATGGTTACCGCCCATGTATCCCGCAAACGGAAAAGAAAATCCTCATACGTAGATCATTATTATGTATGTGGTAGATATAACTCTGGGGGATACGCAGCTTGTCAACCTCATCACGTTCCTGCTGAACAAGCTGAGGAATGGGTAAACCAACATGTGCAACAGTTCCTTTCGGAGCCTACCATAGCAGAACAGTTGGCGGTAAAGCTTAATCAAAGACGAGACAAAAAATTGGAGCCTTTCAGAAAAAGACTTAAAGAGATTGACACACAAAAGGCATCATTGAAGAAACGGACTCTCCGTTGTTACGAGCTTTTTGAAGATGGACATATCGACAGTCGGGAACTGAAGCTAAAACTCGGTAAACTTCAAAGCCAAACAGCTATGTTTGAGCAGGAAAAGAAGGAACTGGAGAAAAGAATCGCTGATGATCCAGAGCAACCTATTCTCCTTGGGAGTATCCGCCGTGTGCTTAAAGACTTTCAGCCTGTATTGCAAAGGGCAACGTCAGAGCAACAGAAGTCACTTTTACGAAGTATGATCTCCAGAATCACCCTCCCTGCTGATCGTAATATCAAACATGCAGTGATTCAAGGTTCTGCTGCACTACTTAATCTGGAAATTCCAACACTACAACATGAAGGGGAGCGTTAGAAATGAACCAAGGACTACCGAAGAAAGTTGCTATTTACGCGCGTGTCAGCACAGAAGAACAAGCCGAACACGGCTATTCCATTGATGCCCAGCTCGATACCCTGAGAAAATACTGTGAGCTGTATGGCGGAGAGATTGTAGATGAGTACGTAGATCGCGGGGTCAGTGGAAAAAGCATCAAAGGACGCTATGAAATTCAACGGCTTTTGAAAGATGCAGAAGAAAGTAAGTTCAATGAAGTCATCGTATGGAAATTCAATCGGATGGCTCGGAAGAGCATCGATCTACTCCATATTGTAGATTTGCTGGAGAAAAACAATATTTCATTCCGATCTTTCACTGAAAACTTTGAAACGAGTACACCCATGGGACGATTCGCCCTCCAAATGATGGGGGCAGTAGGTGAACTGGAGCGAAATACCATAGTAGACAATGTGAAGATGGGGCATAAGCAACGAGCCAAGATGGGACACCATAACGGTAAAGTTCCATTAGGGTATAAAGTAATTGCAGGCACCGGTAGTTCACGGGTAAGTAAATCGGTAGTCGTTATAGCTGAGGAAGAAGCCGTTATTGTCCGCTATATCTTTGAGCAGTATGCTTCTGGACATGGATTAAAGACCATTGCCAATGAATTGAATCACAGAGGGCATAGAACGCAAACTGGTAAGCCTTTCTCCACTACAGCAATCCGAGACCTTTTAGATAATCCGATGTTTGTAGGTAAAATCCGCTATAATCGTTACGAGAATTGGGCTGAACGAAGACGTAAGGGTAAGAATAAGGAGCCGATTCTCGTAGAAGGCCATCATCCCCCGATTATTAGCCAAGAATTATGGGTTAAGGTTCAGCTACTCCGGGAAAAGAAGGCCACGTTGCCCAAGAAGCGGTTCGAAGGAGAGTATCTGCTAACTGGACTGATTCGTTGCCCTGAGTGCGGTGCTGCAATGACCGCGAGTCGCACGGTCAATCGGTCGAAGGATGGGGAGAAGATCACTAGGATGTACTATTCCTGTGGTCGATTTCGAAGCCAGGGCAGCGCCGTATGCCACGCCAACAGCGTCCGCAAGGTAGAAGCCGAACAAGCGGTAACTGACCGCATCAGACAAGCCGTAGTCAATCCAGAGATTCTACAAAGAGTTGTCCGTAGCGTCAATGAAAGACGATCTGGACGGATCAAACCGCTGCGTGATGAGTTAGCAGCAGTACAGGCACGTATCACCAGTCTGGAGGATAAGAAACGCAAGTACCTTGAATTGTATGAAATAGACGATATTGACCGCGATATGTTTTCTGAACGCCTGAGCATATTAAACAAGGAGCTGGATACCGAGCTAACCCGTAAGTCAAAGCTGGAATTAGAGCTTCGAGATGATCAGGCTGATCCTGCATCCTACGAGCTTGTACGTTCCCTAATAACGAAGTTCGATGCCCTGCTACGTCACTCCCCATTTCAACAGCGCAAAACCCTGATGCACCTGATTGTGAAGAAGATTACGCTGGACGACAAGAAGCGAGTCAGCAGCGTTGAGCTTGCATTCAACGAGCAAACCGAGAAGCATTTTTTAAGCGTAGCCCCTTCTGCTGAACCAATAGCAGAAGGGGCTTTTCCTTTGTCCGGAAAAGCCCCCCATATCAAACAAACATTAAGGATCATCATTTGATTGATTCTGTACTTAGGTCAGCGTAGCACCCGATGCAACTAAATTCGTAGCTAACGCCCATCCGGTCTCTCCAACAGCCTTGATTAGACCTCTACCTGTATCCTTTAAACTACGCTTCATGGGCGTCCCCTCCTCTTTGGTATCCTCTTTGCAAAGTGAAGTGCCATCCAACCAATATCTCACCAACGAAAGAACGACCAGAGGGACAATGTAGCTTACGAACCCGATTGGATTTGAACCAATTAGCGCCGACCCTAACCTAAATACAGAATGTCTTTGTTTATTTATACGCACGATGAAGACCTTAGTTTCATTCAAGTCGAGATTTATCAATTTTTAGAAGGACACTTCTCATATCCCCCGAACGTATAACCTCCTAAATCTCGCCCTACTTGTGGTATGATTCTCCGCGCTAGCTATAACGGCAAGTCAAAAGCCAGCCAAGTACTGGACGGCTCCGTTTTACCACTTTACTGATTAGGCTGAAGGATTAGTAAGGAAGGAAGCAATGTAATGATCATTGATGCGGAAGTCATTCCCACGATTGACTAACATACAAAATTGTTCATTTCGTTGCTCAATTAGACCAACTCCAGAGAACAAATAACCTTTATGTTCACTGACCAACTCTTTCAAATCCTCGAAATAACGAGCAAAGTTAACTGGGGCATTATCAAAGAAATATTCTTCAAAATACACTGTAAAGAAATGATTACCGTCTTGCAGTTGAAGAACTGCTCTTTTCTCGCCCACTTCAACATTTTGAATGTAACCTTCTATACTTCTAGTCCAATTCAAATCATCAACGGTTAAATTGATAAGTGATCTAGTTCTGACAGAAGGCTCCTTAACATTATCCTCTCCACTTGCTAGATCAGCATTTGGACCAGTAGTGGGACAATATTAACAGAGGTGTTCGAACCTGAGTCTGGATCAACTGTCCGCCTGGGTTTCTTCTTCTTGTTTCCAGATGCAGGTTTCTCAGATCCTGCTGCTTCCTCTTTTCTCTTTTTCCTCAAATTATCGAGTACACTTTTCACATGCTTATCACTTAATTCCATAGTTGATGTTGCCATGGATTTTTGTTTATTGGCTGTTGCTTCTCTTTCAAAGTAATCAATACAATCCTGTATATGATCCTCTTTTTGCCAAGTTTTGAAGTGAGCTCTTACCTTGCCTTTGGGAACGTATGACAATCTGGCTTCGCAACCTAGATAAGTGCAGTACAAATTATTTTTGACATCATTGTAATTTTCGTGTTGCTCAATATTAAAAACTGTGACCATTTCTTCGGTTTCTTTGGTTTTATAATTCGCTTCATAGATTGGCATATACTGCAATCTTCCTTCCTGATTTCTATATTTTGGGACAGGAAGAAATCGATTATGTACCCCCTAGCTTTTTGCCGATCTTACAAAACTCGTTTCTTACTTCCGAACGAAAGGCGAACATAAAATGAACATTTCATGATATCCTTGCCTAGAATGACTGAAATCTGTTAGTATAAACTCATCGTGAATGGAAACGGGTAATTGTATTAAGTATGAACTCTCAATGTGGGGACATTGAGAGACTTACCGAACGGACATTGAAATACTTCTGTCCCATTATCATTTTATAATTTGCTATACTTAAAGTCAAAAAGGCTAAAGTCGCTATTAGGCGATTTCAGCCTTTTTTCGTCCAAATTTCTCCAAAAGACGACACTGGGCTCCTACAATCTCTCTTTTTCTTGTTAGCACTCTGTTTTGCTGAGTGCTAGAAAATTAATATACGACATTAGACTCTTACTACCGATTTGAGCTAACTCTGGTCTGGAGGATCTCATATGTACATCATTCAAACAAAAAACGACATTAGTTCTCCGGTGGTTAGTTTCTTGACTACTCCTCTTCGAGTAGCCTAGTAAGAGTCTATATTTCAATTACATTTCTGCCTTCCAATGCGTTAGAAAGTTGTTGAAGATTAGCAAATGGACTGCTGGAAACAATTTTACTAAGTCCCTGCATACCTATGTTTACCATCTCCTTATCTCCTAATTCAAGACCACGATCTATTATTTCAAATGATTTATTAATAGCAACTTTACGCTCTTCAAAAATCGAGTCGAATACTTGGTGATAAAGTTCATATTTACTTTTGATTTCAAAGAGAGCAACTTCTTTTTGTGCCTCTAGTTTAGCTAGTTCTAAACTTGTAAATTGTTTCTCTTTGTACGCCTCGCCCAATAAGTTAAATAAGTGCAATACATCAGGAGTAGGGATAATCTTTGCGGTTTCTCCTAATTTAACAACAGCCTGTTGAATTTGCTTATCCTTCATTACCTTCTTAAACAATTAGATTCCTCCTAGTTCTTCGTCAAAAACAGGTGTATCAATCATAGCTGCAAAATCGGATGCAATACCACCTATATAAGAAATATGCTTTAGATCATTTTCTGAATAATAGCTTCCCCGAAACAAATTCCTACGGAACCAACGAACAAGTTTAGAAATGATAAAGAATCTATTTAAGTGACGAAGAGTTTCTCTTAATTCACTTTCGAAAACAGATTGCGCCTTATCAATTGCAATAATGAGTTCATTAGATCGTTTTTCTATAAGTTTCATTTGAAGTATGTTACCTTCCATTTGATCAATATAACCAATTACTCTATACATTTCTCTTTCAATCTCATTAATTTTCTTGTTAGCATTAAGGTGACTAAACACGCCAAGTAATGCAAGAGCAGGAATTGCAACGATCCCTCCAATAACAGCGGTTCCAGCAGCCATGCCACCGCCACCAGCAGCAATTGCCCCACCACCAAACCAAGCTAGAGTAGCGTTCGTGGCTGCTGCTCCTGATAGACTAGCAATCGCTGTACCGGTTGAAGCTGCTCCAAATGTTGTGACGAGTGCCCAAGTCCCCAAGGCAGTCCCAACACCTGCTGACACACCTTTAGTAGCTGACATTGCGATTTGCCCAGCGGTTATAGTTGTTTCA
This sequence comes from Paenibacillus sp. Z3-2, assembly GCF_054161325.1. Lineage (NCBI taxonomy): Bacteria > Bacillati > Bacillota > Bacilli > Caryophanales > Paenibacillaceae > Paenibacillus > Paenibacillus sp. Z3-2. The sequence continues at coordinate 6,580,276 of NZ_CP096397.1, forward strand.
ATTCTTTTGAAGTCAATCATCTCATATTGATTTCCATAACTTCTAGATACAACATCTCGGTCTTTTCCCTTTAAATTCTTAGAAACCTTACTAATTTTCTTTAAACTCTTAACAGCTTTAACCTTGACTTGAATAACGTTCTCTAATGTTATATCCACATCTCTTCGTTTAGACTCCATTTCAGTATAAAGCTGTTCATATTGGATCTTTAAATCCTCAAACTCAGTAATCTTACGTTCAACACGCCCGTGTGCTCCAAAGGTGACTACATTTTTAAAAAAACTCACTGATAGACTCCCCCTGATTTTCTCTTATAAAGCTATGGTTTTAATATTCCTAATTCGGAAAACCCCTGCAGAACTTCGAAAAACTGACCTCAGCCCTTATTTAAAACATTAAAAATTTGAATTGTGCCTTTCAAAACTAATGTAATAATACTACTATATTCCAGTAAATTGAACAAAAAATTTGCTTCACTTACACACGTACACAAAGAATTTCGCCCTACTTGTGGTACGGTTCTCCCCGATTGATCTTCACAGCACGATAAATCTGCTCCACCAGCACCAGCCGCATAAGCTGATGCGGCAGGGTCATGCGCCCGAAGCTCAAGCGCTGCTTCGCGCGGCGCAACACCTCATCGGAGAGCCCATGGCTTCCTCCGATGACAAACACGACATGGCTCGTCCCATACGTGCCGAGCTTGTCGATCTCTAGTGCCAGCTCCTCGGAACTCCAGAGCTGGCCATCCAAGGCGAGCGCGACGACGTGCGCCTCGCTCTTCACATGCGCGAGGATGCGTTCGCCCTCGCGCTCCTTTACCGCCCGAACCTCAGCTTCGCTCAGGGTATCGGGCGCCTTTTCGTCTGCGACCTCGATCATCTGAAACTTGATGTACGGGGCGAGCCGCTTGGCATATTCCTGAATGCCCAGCGTTAAATATTTTTCCTTCAATTTGCCTACGCCAATAATCTGAATAAACATAACAATCCATTCCTCCTAAATTGTCTTGCGAGATATTCTATAAGTAAGATGCTTCATAGCATCGCTCGTACCAACTGTATTATACCTATACTACACTTTTCGGCTTCTTTAAAATCTAAGGAATCTGAAACACGCTATCCCGCACAAAACGGTATTTCCCCACCGATTCTAGGTCATTTCCCTATCATAACGTGTCTACGATTCGTTAGATTTCAACTATGCAGGATTTGCCCCGAATAAGGAGTCTCAGGTTCGTTAGAGCCACCCGGCCCAACAACGCCACATCCTTACGCAGATCTCTGTCACTCTTCGTCACTTTTCCCTCGCCCAGCTCCTCGCTGCCTACTATCCATACCAATTCTTCCATAAACACAAAAAGAGCGCTCATCACGCTCTCCTTGGCTTCTTGCTGTGATGTTCATACCGGATGGAAAGTCAGCCAGAAGCGCCACCTATAGTCACGCCTCCAGCCATCTAAATCCTACAGTACGCTAAACGACGAGGAATTCCGCGTGCTGCTCGCACTCGGCGCATTTCGCAGGCGGGTCCCAGTCGGCAAATTCCGTCTCCTTCAGATCAACGATATCTGGAGCGTCCTCATACTCATCGACAAACATGTCGATGGCAATGTCCACGTGTTCTTTGCATACAACGTACATCCGTTAAGCATCCTTTCTGTAACCAGCTATGTTCCCGATTCACAACCGCGTATCCCATTACAGGATAGCCACTTCTCAGTTCTATCACACCTGCCACCGAAAAGAAACCCCCAGCCCTAATTTATCGTGCCCAACCTCCACCAAACCTCTCCATAGCGCAAAAATAAACAACAAAAAGCATCCTTCCGGATGCCTCCACGGTATCACGAAAAGAATGCTCCTTAATCCACGCTCTTTAATTCAATCCCGACTGAGCTTTCGTCAACAGCTTGCCACCTTGAAAAGCAATCACAGCATTGGCACCATTGCCAGCTGTACCTTTATAGTTGTACACCACCATATTCTCCGCTTCACTCAGCGCTTCACCTTCGCCGCCAAGGATCTCGATAACATCTTCCACCGACATGCCAACCTCAAGCTTCTCATACTGAGCAAATGTAATTAGCACCCCGTCGCCTTTCCCGGCTGATCCGTTGTTTCCTGAGGCTGCAGGCGTTTGACCACCAGCCTGACCTACCGCAATCACATTTGTACTCAGCTCATTCAACTTGGCCTCAAGTGCTGCGATTTTTTGTTCCTGCTCACTGCTCTTGGCTCCCTGTTCCACCAGTTTCTTCTCCAGCCCAGCAATCTTCTCCTGCAAAGCACTTGTATCCACTGATGCTCCTGTTGTAGCTGTTGTAGCTACCTCAGATCCACAGGCAGACAGCATAAACAGGGACAGCGCCAAGCTCGTTCCCCCAAGCATTTTTTTCCTCAATCGTTTCATTAGAAATACCCCTTCCATTCTAAAATAAAAAAAATGTGATCGACAAACAGATGTTATTTGTATTAGCGACCGTCTCCAACATATTGACAACAGTTTACCACAGCCCTAGTCTTATGTATCTGCTCCTTTGGCTCCGGGTCTAACTGATCATGAGAACATAAAATGGTTGATCTGCTCATTTACTGTCGAACGAGCACGTCCAATCCCTAGTACAGCCAGTGTTAATTCGATGTCCTGACTTATGTAATTACGACCTGCCCTACCTTATACAAACAAACATTGTGCATCATGCTAAACCAACAACTAAAAAAGAGTGGTCAGATATCTGATCACTCCTCTAGCATTGCCCTATTACACTCCAAACAACAGCATAGGCTCCGTTTGAAATTCCCTTATTCCGGCTTATCCGTCAGCTTCACCGATACTTTCTCAGCTTTACCGTCCCGGTAAAAGGTTACTTCAATGGTGTCCCCTATCTTCTTCTCATCGTACAGATACTTCCGCAGATCAAGCGTGGAGGTAATTTCTTGCCCGTCAAATTCCGTAATGACATCATTCAGCTTCATGCCCGCTTCCGACGCCGGACCGGATGCTTCCAGCACAACCACGCCGCTGTCCACGTGAGATGGCAGCTTCAGATCCTTACGCTGCTCGTCATCCAGTGGTGCATAAGGATTGCTCAGATCCACCGTGTACACGCCCAGATATGGACGAGATACTTTGCCGTTCAAGAGCAGAGAATCGACCGTTCTCATCACTTCGTTCATCGGAATCGCGAAGCCGAGACCTTCAACGCCCGTATCCGAGATCTTCATCGTGTTGATGCCGACCACTTTGCCGTTCAAATCAACTAACGCACCGCCACTATTGCCTTCATTAATCGCCGCATCCGTCTGGATTACGTTTTGCTCCCAGTCGTATACTCCGTCCTGATTGATCGATACAGGTAGAATACGATCCGTGTAACTGACAATACCGGAGGTCAGCGTACCGCCCAGACCGAGCGGGTTCCCGATCGCCAGCACCGTTTGACCACGTTGAAGTTTACTGGAATCACCGATCTCTGCGACTGCACCCAGCCCTTTATCTTCTGCGGATAGTACCGCAATGTCACTTACCCGGTCTTTACCAACCAGCTTCGCTTTGTGTGTCTTCCCATCTACGGTCACAATCTCCAGATCACTCGCGCCCTCCACGACGTGGTGGTTGGTCATAATATAGGCCTTGCCATCTTCCTTCTTGAAAATGACCCCTGAACCCAGCGCCGAATCTTCCATCGATAGACTGCTACCCGTTTTATGGTTCACAATGCTCACCACGGAAGGACGAACATGGGCTGCCGCCTGAATAATCCGATCGTACGGATCAGCTGCCTGTGCTACCTGTGCACCGCCACCTCCGTTGCCTGTAGCATTCGCCAGCGGTAACGATGTGGGCTGTGTGATGAAGCTAAACAGCGTGACGGTCACGATGGAGCTGATTACCGAGCTGATCACCGCTACTTTCACTGTGGAACTGATTCCTGTACGCGATCTGCGCGGATTGCTCCAGCGGTCACGTCCACGTGCCCGGCCTCCAGGGCGGATAATCTGAAGTTTGCCTTTCTGTTCAGGTTCGGCGCGTCTTGATACTTTGGTTGAATAAAAATCGTCTCCAAACAATCCCATCGTGATCCTCTCCCCTTCGTTGTCACGCATCAAGACCCTGACTGCCGCCTAAGTTGTCGCATGGATTAACGATGGAGTTCTCACATACACCACTCCGCCAACAGACGAACCTTCCGATCGCTGTTACTCACAAATTTTTTTGATCCCCTCTTCCAAGGTAAAAATTTGTTCCTAAAGGCGAACACTCTGTTTCTTCAGGTTTCTTCTGTCGTCTTCGTTACGTGAAGACCCCAACGGTTATCTCATACTTTTTTGCATTTTCACAAAATGGTCTTGCATATCGCCGCATCCCGGCATCAAATCGAGATACAGCGTCTATGTACAACAGAACGGACACTCCATTCTGTCAGTGACTCTATCAATCATGCTCTCGCATTCTATGACATGCCATTTCACACGCAAAACAGCCAAAATCACAATGCTCCTCATATACTAAACACGACAAATCTCAAAAAGTTGCATAATTATGAAAATTAACGCAAATTTCAGCTATAACGCGCTTAACAATAAAGGTCCATAGTATCTATCACCACAAAATCAGGTCCGCTAAGCGCCGTTTTGGCCATTTTGAAGAACTTTTTCACCCCTGCATGGTCACAGGTTCAGCATACACGCCTTATCACGTGAATTATAGCGGCAAAAAGAGGAATGTTTTCCACCCAGCCTGACTACAATAATAGTAAAAGACAATTCGAAGCTTCATAGAGGAGGATATATACATGGATCGCACGCGTACACTCACAGCCATGGATGAAGTTCATATGGCGGCCAAGCTGGCCGATCTCAAGGAAGAACACTATCGTAATACCCTTGCCCTCAGTACCATCATTGAACTGCTTATCGATAAAGGCATCCTAACCCGCGAGGAAGTCGAGCGCAAAGCCGCCGAACTCGACAGCTTTATGGCTCACCCACCCTATCCCATGGCGTAGGACGGTCGTAATACGTATCACAGAGTTTGAACTCATGATCCCGATAGAAACAACCTCGGCTCTCCATCGCGTCACGTACCGACATTTTCGCCAAGTCCATCATATTATGATCTCGGCTAAGATGTGCCAGATACGTGCGCTTGATGCGTCCGTTCATCAGTTCACTAAGCGCTGCGCCTGCTGCTTCGTTCGACAAATGCCCGATGTCGCTCAAAATCCGGCGCTTGGTGTTCCATGGATAACGCCCCATACGCAGCAATTCGACATCATGATTCGCCTCCAGCACCAGTACGTCAGAATCTGCAATTGCATCGCGGACCTTGTCACTCATGTACCCAAGATCCGTTGCAACAGACAGCTTCTCACTGCCGTCATCGAACGTATAACCTACCGGCTCAGCCGCATCATGCGAGATCCCAAAGGATTCCACACGCAATGACCCAAAATCATGCTTTTCACCTGTCTCAAATACCCTCCGGTTTTCCTCTGGAATCGCCCCAACCGACTTCTCCAGTGCCGCCCACGTATTCAGATTCGCATAGATTGGTAAATTATATTTCCGAGACATCGCGCCTAGTCCTTTAATGTGATCAGAATGTTCATGTGTAACCAGAATCCCGTCCAGTTCTGCCCCAGAAATCTCCCTTTCCTGAAACAGTGCATCCAATCGCTTCGCACTAAGACCCGCGTCAATCATAAGTGATGTGCCCCCATGTTGTATGACCGTGGCATTGCCTGTCGAACCGCTGGATAACACGGTAAAATATATCCCCATAACGCATTACTCCCCTGGTTTGTCTGTCTTGGGACTGAATACATCCCCACTGATGCCCTGCACGTACAATACTTCGCCACTTTCCAGCACGAACCGCCATGCCGGCATCGCTACCTGTATATCTGAATTGAACAACTGGCCGTAATAGCCTAGCTGAATATCTTTGACAATTGCATCATTTGGCAAAAAGTTCTCGATCAGCGTCCCCAGCGCCTTCGACGCCGGAAGCACCTGCTGATCGCTCTCCTCTGCGGTCGTAATCCGCACCGGAGTCTGACGGTAACCCGTTATTTTCTGGTCGCTGTAGAATAGCTCCAGACTCACATTGAAGAGCGGCCATTTGCCGTCCACCAGGGGGTGAAGCACAAAAGCTCCATCCTCGGCCATCAGCTGATCCAGCCGGTATGTCCCGATCTGTGGAATCTCACCCTGTAACGCGTCTTCTAGCTCGCTCTGTGAAAAGATCAGCTTGCTATCTACAGGCTGTTCCAATTCCATATCAATGCCGGCCTTGTCCTCTTCAATGAACTCATAGGACAACTTTGGTAACTTCGGCGTCTCGTTTGGAATCGGAGCCAGTACCTGAATGCCCTTCTCTTCCATCGCCTGCTGTGTATTATCTGCCAGTGAGGTGAAGTCCAGATTGGCTCCAGCCGTCTCCCGCGCATCCATCCAGATCTGGTATCCCAGCACCAGATTGAGCAGCAGAAAGGCATAGATCAACACATTTTTCGCCCGTCCCCAATCCAAAACATTCACCTCCTTCAGTTAACTGGCTGAAATACTTTCTCAAATTGCCTACCCTTCCACCGGAACTAGCCGTTTACTAGCCTTTGAACTTAAAGCTATACGACAACGGAGAGGGCAGAAATAACCTGAAGAAGCGGAGCTAAAAGCTTTCTGAAAGAAAGCTACATCGTAAGCACTTGCCCCGCCTTTACCAACAGATTTCCCCCTTATTAAAGGGAGTTCAAGAAATCTGGGGGTAACAGCGATCGGAAGGTTATTCTGCACGCGTAGTGATAAAGTACAGCTACTCTTTAGTTCAATGACTATAACCTATCAAGATACGGTGGTTTCCTCCCCGTTTCCAAAGCGGATTACCCATACCGGGATCAGCTTCAGCCCGTCCTCAATTGTAGAAGGACGATATGCCGGGTACACGTCCACTACCTGGCGATTCTCACCCGCTACCTTTTTAATCAGAGCCCGGAGCTTCTCCCCACCAGGTAATTTCACGGATTTCTTCGTCTCTGTGCCTTCGTTCAGGTATTCCAGCGATCGTTCGTAGCTGGACACCGTTTCCTGCCGCATCTCCATGCTGATCGTGCCGAAGCGGAACTGCATGGAATCCATAATCGGATAGCTGCCGTAGTACTGCTGGAATTCAAGCTGTGTCTTGCTGTCAGCGGTCTCTAGCATCATGCGCGACCTGCCTTTCCAGCCTCCATGCTGATTCACAAAATCAACCGCAGACAGCGCATCCTTCGCGGGATCAATCTGTCCCGCAGGCGGTGCGGCTGGGTCGGTGTAGCTGATCCAGCGTTGTTCCTGTTTTACCTGCAGACTACGTTTACTGTCCGTGTAGATCTCCGACCCATCCTTTTCCCGTATGTTCCGGGTCATGCTTGGATCGAAGAACAGACTGCGTTGCATCTGCTCAACCGTGAACTGACCTGTCGGCACATCTGCTTCAATCGTCTCCAGAGCTTCCATCGGGATATAATACCCGCCGTCCATCCGTGTATATGGCGTCCAGTTCGTACCGAAGTCGACATGCTGCTGAACGTCCTGTACCGTCAAGTCTGCCTGAGTTGCTTCGTATACCACATCTCCCTTGGCGCTGAAGAACAGCGCATGGGCCTTCGTTTCATTTTTAGCTGTATAGATCGAGATTCGGTTAATGGTCTCCCCTTGGAACAAGGAATCTGTCCCCAGTCTCATCACCCGCTGTAACAATGCTACGGGGATACCTTCCTTGAACGAAAGCTCAAACCCAGGATTCTCCTTGCGAATCTGATCCCAATTCACCGATTGCACACTGCGGCGCTGAAAATCATCGAACGCTCGCCCCTGTAACCTTGAATAGATCAACTGATAGAACGTATTCCCAGGGTAAAACACCGTATGTTTGTCCTCGCCCAGATGAATAATCATCTGATCGGGGAAGATCAATTCTTCAATATTACGTTCCTGACCCATATTTTCCGTCTTCACATAGTTCGTCTCTGATGTCACGATGGAATCCCCGCCTCCGGGCAAACGATAGATCAGGAAATAACTCTGTACCAGACTGGCGGCGACAAGGGTAGCAAGCACCAGGGATTTAATCCGTTCCTTCACGGTGCTCACCCCCTTCCTCGCGCATCGGCAGCGTGAACGTAACTGTCGTGCCCACGTCTACCTCGGACTCCAGAGAGATGCTACCATCATGCGCCTTCACAATTTCCCGGGCAATGGACAGTCCCAGCCCTGTGCCTCCCATACTGCGGGATCGAGCCTTGTCCACCCGATAAAACCGCTCAAAAATGCGATCCAGATCACGCTGTGGAATACCCATTCCGGTATCCGATACCGAGATGGCAAGTGTATGCTCCTCACTGCGTCTGGCCGCAATGGTAATGGTGCCACCTTCCAATGTATATTTCAGCGCATTGGACACGACATTATCCAGCACCTGATCGATCTGGTCACGATCCAGCGGAACAGCTGGAATATCGTTCTCTACAGACAGCACAGGTTGAATATCCTTCTGATGCATCTGGAACGAGAAACGATCCGTCACTTCCTCCAGCATCTCCAGAATATCGGTTGGCTGCTTGCGCAGCAAAGCTTCCTTGGAATCAAGCCGCGAGAGATGCAGCAGATCCGTAACCAGCCTGATCATTCGCTCCGTCTCGTTCTGAATAACACCAACGAAACGACCAGCAAGCTGCGGATCTTCCAGCGCACCGTCGTCCAGTGCTTCAGCGTAGCTCTTGATCGTAGTAAGGGGTGTCCGCAACTCATGGGATACATTGGCCACGAATTCACGCCGGGATGCTTCAAGCTCTTCCTGCTCGGTGACATCCTGAAGTACGGCAATGGTTCCCGTGATACCCAACTCACGCCGATGAACCGGTGTGAACGTCATTCGAATGACCACAGGCTCTTCTTGTCCCGCGGGTGCAATCTGGAGTAGCGTGGAACCTGTGAAACCACTCGCGAGAGCTTCCGCATCCTCCGGATCAATGCCGAGCAATATGGCAAAATGTCTTCCTTCGATATCCGCAGGACGCATGCCCAGAATGCTGCTGGCACGGCGGTTCACCAGAATAACTTTACCGTACTCATCCGTGGCTACCACACCATCACTCATATTGGTCAGAATGGAGGTCAGTTTCTCCTTCTCCTCTTCATTCTGCGAGAGCGCATCACGAAGCCTGCTGGTCATATAGTTAAAAGCCCGACTGAGCTGACCAATCTCATCCGTGCCGAATACAGGTGTCTGCTGATCGAAGTTACCTTCTGCGACCGCTGTCGCTCTCCGCGTCACTTCCTTAATCGGCTGTGTGATCGTATGCGACAGAATCACGCCAAGCACTGCCGTTAACACCAAGGCAATCAGAATGCCGGAGATAAAAATTTTGTTGATTCCCTCCATCGTGGAATACAACTCGTTCATGGATGCCGCGATGTAGACCGCGCCAATGATTTTGCCGCCGGACAGCACCGGCTTGGCGACGACCTTTTTGCGAACATTATCCTCGTCCACGATATATTCCTCATTGTCCCGAATGCCTTGCAGCGCACGGCTGACTACGGTCTGGGTATTTTTGCGCCCCACATAGTCGGAATGTGAACTTAGCGAGGTCGTGAGTACCTTGCCGCTGGCATCCAGCACCTGAATCTCCGCGCCGTTAATGTTGAACAGGTTGTTCACCAGCACACGCAGATTTTCCGTTTTGTCCTCGCCAGCCTCTGCTTCTCCGCCCGCCATCGTCTCCCCCACGAGAACCGACAGCATTTCCGCACGCGCTTGCAAGTCTTCCGTAAAGTTGCTCGTCAGCGAGTTCTTCATCGCACTCACAAAATAAACGCCGATCAATTGCATCGCAATCAGAATCAGCAGTACATAGATAATAATCAATTTCGCCTGAATCGTTCGGAAGAACGAGAATCGCGCGAATCGGCCCATTATATCCCCACGCTTTTGGCACTGCGCACGAGATAACCGAGCCCGCGGCGTGTCAGAATCGTTTCCGGTTTGCTCGGATTCTCCTCTATCTTCTCACGCAGACGACGGATCGTGACATCCACGGTACGTACATCGCCGAAATATTCATATCCCCATACCGCTTGCAGTAGATGTTCCCGTGTCATAACCTTGCCGGAATGCTTCGCCATATAATAGAGAAGTTCATATTCACGGTGGGTCAGATCGAGAGGTTCTCCGCCTTTGTAAGCCGTGTACATGTCCATATCAAAAGCCAGATCAAACAGTCGCATGACCTGCTTCTCCTCGTCTTCCGGCGCTTCTGCCGTAATTGCAAGTTTTTGCCGTCTGCGCATCTGTGCCTTCACCCGTGCAAGCAGCTCACGCGTACTGAAGGGTTTCGTTACGTAATCATCCGCACCCAGTTCCAGCCCGAGCACCTTGTCGATCTCGCCATCTTTGGCGGTAAGCATGATGATCGGCATCTCCAGATGAGCGCGCACCTCACGACAGACATCCATACCGTCCTTTCCCGGGAGCATCAGATCCAGCAGCATCAGATCCGGTTTCTCGGATAACGCCAATTCAACTGCACGAATGCCATCAAATGCACAGATGACCTCGTACCCCTCTTTTTCCAAATTAAACTTCAGAATGTCCGCGATGGGCTGTTCATCGTCCACCACCAAAATCTTCCCTTGCATCGGCTAAGTTCACCCCTATATCCTGCTTAATCCGCGTTAGCGTCTATCTCTCTCTTCTATGTTTAGCTTGTACCAAGCCTGCTTGATTGGTTTCTCTAGTTTGTTGTTTATACTCTATAGTTTAACATACCTGAACCACCGTCACATCCCGATCCGGTGCTTGGAAGGCCTTTCATCTGAAAATATTTTACAGCAGCAAAAAACAAGGCCGGCATCATAGCCAACCTTGCTCTCCTTTAGCCTATATTAGTTCAAATACGTCATCGGATTCTCCGCTGTGCCGTTCTTCAGGATCTCGAAGTGCAGATGTGTCCCGGTCGAGCGTCCCGTGTTACCCATAACGCCGATGCTCTCCCCTTTTTCAACCACTTGTCCAACCTTCACACCGATACTATCCAGATGACCATACAATGTTTCGTATCCATTACGATGGTTAATAATGATGACATTGCCATAACCACTCTTCTGCCCTGCAAAAGTAACCACGCCTTCATCGGCTGACTTCACATCCCGGCTACCTACCAGATCCACACCTTTGTGCTGGCGACCCCAACGTTGTCCGAAGCTGCTGCTCATCGTTGCATTCGATACAGGCCAAGCAAATTCACCCGTGCCCTCACCAACGACTTTTGTTCCACTTAGAACGACTTCAGTTACAGCGGTTTTGATCACTTCCTGGCCAAGCCATTCCTCCTGAACAACTTCACCATTTTCTTTTGTTATACGGTATTGCATGCTTTTCAATCCGCTTTGTCCAGGACGCACGACTTTCGTTATTCCTGCTTTCAGTTCGGCACTTTTTCGAACCTCTACTTGCGGTTTAATCTCAATCTGTTCTACCACTTGTTCAACCGATTTAACGGTAACAGCTGGCTTAGGCACGGTCAGGGTCAGTTCGTCTCCAATTTGGAGTGACGTTTCCTTGATGCCCGGATTATTTTTGCGAATCTCACTTTGTGTAATTTCATATTTGGCAGCGATCGAAGAGATCGTATCTCCTTCATGAACCACATAAGTTACAGGCGCGTCTTTACCAACGGTTAATGCTTTAACCGCCTCGGACACATCCCATATTTTGTTTGGATCAGCCTTCACCACATCCGTCGCTACATCTTCCTTGATGCCTACCGACTTCAGGGTTGTGCTCGGTCCCTCGTCTTTCTTCGAGGAATTAGCCGATACCGACTTCGTCTTCAGCGAACTTCGCACAGCCGATGCCGATATGTATTTGCTTTGCACTTGTTCCAGGATTGCATCCGCTGTTGCCTGATCTTTCACAATGCCAATGACTTCACCGTCTACCTTAAGCTCCACACCCTTGGCGTAAGCTGTCAGCATGTCGCCCAGTTTATCCAGCGTTTCATCACTGTTTACTTCAGGTTTGTATGCTTTTACCGTTTCGGTCGTGATGCCATCCGTGTTCAGTACCATCTCTGCATCCGGATATTTATGTTGATATTCCTCGGTTTTGTCTGTAAACAGTTGTTGTAGTTGTGCTTCATCTGCAATGGTACCAATCTCGCTACCTTTAACCATTACTTTATAGTACGGGACGGTGTTTGCAGTAACATATTGTTTGCCTGCGAATCCGATCGATGCTGCGATGAACACACCGCATGCTGCTGTAATGATCCATTTGCGCGAGGCCAGAACGCGCTTCTTATTCACACTGAAGGTGGACATGCTCATGTTGTTTTTGTCTTCGGCCGTCCGGTGTTCCCCGGATTGTTCGTGTACCCGGTCTTTGCCCGGTTGGCGTATGCCTCTGAAACCTTTCATGATTCTCTCCTTTTCAGCACTTCTCAGTTCGCATTTCTGTCAAGACATCACCCATCGTGTCTGCCCCATGCTCGTTGATACTTGTATTGGGTGTCCGCAAAATCAGGACTTTAGCTGCGCTCGTAAAAGTGTCAAAATTTTAACCTTTTATCACACCCGTATACTTTAACACAGGTTTTACACTCTTTTCAACTCTACACGTCACACCGCAAAGCCACGCCCCGCGTGGTTTCCCTGAATTATCCATACGATGGGGCGGCTGGCCCATCACCCATTATGCCTCAACATCGGCTGTACTATGTACTTTACTCGCAATTTAAGACTAGGTTCTAAGACCCAGTGAAATATGCTATATTTTTCATAAAAATACAAATAAAATCCCCTACCAGATCAGCTCTGATAGGGGATTACGTAAACTATCTATTCGTGGTTTATCTTAGACTCCATTTCATTTCATGCTTTAATAGAAATTAACTCTCAAGTCTCTATTCTTTGACTGCAAGAATTAAAAATCGTTTTTGCTGCACTTCCCAGAATCCATTTTGCTCCATCTCCATATGAATATCCATTAATGGTTCTAGAAACTGTTCTACCTTAAAATCAGGGACTTGCCACGGGATGGTCTTCAAATAATAGACCAGTGCGCCTATATCATAGAACCGCTGCGTGGGGGCTGCTTCGCGTTGCTCTATAATACGGAATCCACACTGTTCCAGCTGAAGAACAGCACGTTCCAGCTCCCAGCCAGCGTAGTCCACTGGCATAGGAATGCTAAGTCGATCATTGATCTCCCGGCAATCTGACCAGCCTACCTGTTGAGTTAGAAACAATCCTCCTGTGGACAGAATCCGCCTAACTTCCTTTTCATCATACGATTCGTGCCGATTAAGAATTAGATCGAACTCCCCGTCTTCGAAAGGCAGTTGCGAATCATCCGTCACAGGAAATACCTTCACACCGAGCGGCTGCAAACGTTCCTCTGCAATCGGTATATTCGGGAGATATCCTTCAGTCGCACATGTGTACGGAGGAAGCGGAAGTAGTCTGGACAGCATTTCTCCTCCACCAGTCCCCATGTCGAGCATTCGATCTGTCTGATTCAACAATCGGCGCACCATCGTTCCATAGGACCACGGCAACATTCCGCTCTGGAGTCGGCCACTCCCTGTTACATAGCTAAAATCCCAGCCACTAAAGGGCTGATCTGCCTCTTGCAGACCTTGCTCAAATCTCTCTTTTGCTGCCTTGGTAATCTTTTTTACTGACGATTCTGACTTCGAATGATATAAGTTCATGTTCGATAATACCTCCAATTAGTGTATTCATAAACACAGGTACATCGTATCTCTTGAGTGCACCCTATGAACGGAGGTCCACGAATTGGACTAAAGGTTTCTGCAATGTCGCATAACCGTTTTTATATGTCGTGTTCTTTACCTTTATACTTCATAAGATGTTCCCTCCTGATTAGGCTAATGAAATAAACGTACGCATTCCTGCTCCAAAAACTCCACTACTTCAGCATTTAATACCTTTGTTTATACAATTTCCAGTATTTATTTAAATAGATTATATTCAATCGTCATCAACAAGTCCATTACAATATGAAACAGGCGATATACATCTATGAGCACGCCTGCTTTACCTTCCTATCTTACTCTGTTTGCAATACTTCCATCAGGTTATCGTACTCTTCACTGGTCAGATACTTCGAGATTACCTGTTCAATCTCACGCAGTTCCTGTTCCGTTAGGCCACCTTCCATGGCACCTGAGATCTGTTGCATTTCTTTCTGCGGCAGTTTGTTCATGAGCAGGCTGAAGATCTTTTCTTTCTCCTCTACGGGCAGCTTATCCTTCGCTCCTGTGATGTCATCTGGTGATACTACAATGGCATCATTGCCCGAAGAAGCATCACCGCTGGCCGCACCGGTTCCGTTTCCTGAAGCTGAGCCATTACCCTCTGCTGTTCCTGAATCATTCCCCGTGCCTGTATCCGTCCCACTGCCTGCACTCGCGCCTGAGTTCGATCCTCCATCCGAATCTGTACCTGAGCCTTCTCCTGCGCCCTCACCTGATCCGCTCCCCTGGGACGAACCGTTGCCTGAATCTACGCCAGATTCACCGCTCTCCGGACCGTTGCCCATGACCGAAACGGCATCTTCCGGAACACGTTCTTCTTCTGTTCCTGCAGGCTGATCTATCGTTCCATTTCCCGGCTTATTACCCTCACTGGTTTTACCACCCAAGGCACCCTGAAACATAGTCGTTAATCCCATGGGTTGACCTTCCCACTGAATATTGAAACTCGCGAGTAGCGATTTCGCATATGACTGTACAATTAATCCGGTCGTGAGCAGTGTCAGTGAACTGACCAGCAACACCGTTAGCACGATTTTGACAAACCACACAAGCAACTTCATTCCGTTCTCTCCCTCCGATTATCCCACCCGTCTAGCATGCGCTTGTCGGGGTCTGTGACTCTACTGTTAACCAGTATTGACGGAAATCTCGAGATTATATCCGAAAAACATACAAAAAGCCTCCAGTCATTGCTATAAAAGCAACAACTGGAGGCTCTACCTGCCTGAGTGGGCAGTCTATCCTATTTTATAATCCAAGAAATATGATCTCTCTATGTGTTGAATTATTCGTAGATTGGAAGAACTTGATTCGTTTGCTCACGGTTACGACCAACAGAGAAGATGGCAATTGGAATGCCTGTCAGTTCGGATACGCGTTTTACATAATTCTGTGTGTTCACTGGCAGGTCTTCAAGTTTCTTCGCTCCAGTGATATCTTCGCTCCAGCCTGGCAGCTCTTCGTATACTGCTTCACATTCAGCCAGCATTTTGAGGCTTGCCGGATAGTGTGTGATGATCTCGCCGCGGAATTTGTATCCTGTGCAGATTTTTACGGTTTCCAGACCTGTCATTACGTCCAGAGAGTTCAGGGACAGACCTGTAATTCCGCTGACACGACGCGCGTGACGAACGACAACACTATCGAACCAACCCACACGACGTGGACGTCCAGTTACAGTACCGTACTCATGTCCAGTCTCGCGGATTTGGTCGCCGATGGCATCATGCAATTCCGTAGGGAATGGGCCATCTCCTACACGGGTTGTGTAGGCTTTCGCTACACCAATCACTTGCTGGATCCGAGCTGGGCCTACGCCAGAACCGATACATACGCCACCTGCGGACGGATTGGATGATGTTACAAATGGATAAGTTCCTTGATCAAGGTCCAACATTACGCCTTGTGCGCCTTCAAATAATACTTTTTTGTCCTCATCAATATATTCGTTCAGAACAACGGATGTATCACGTACGTAAGGGCGCAGAATTTCTGCATATCCCAGATAATCTGTCAGAATCTCTTCGACATCAACGGGCTGGCCACCGTAAACTTGCTCGATCATGCGGTTCTTTTCTTTGACCAGATGACGCAATTTCAGTTCGAACTCTTCAGCATCCAGCAGGTCAACCATCCGAATACCAATACGAGCTGATTTGTCCATATAACATGGGCCAATACCCTTGCCAGTCGTACCGATTTTGTTCGGGCCTTTGCTCTCTTCTTCGAGTGCATCCAGTACCATGTGATATGGCAAGATGATATGTGCGCGCTCACTGATGGACAGGTTCTTCGTTGTGAAATCATTGTCATGAATATAGTTAATTTCTTCGATGAGTGCCTTCGGGTTGATAACCATTCCGTTACCAATGACACACGCTTTATCCGTGTAGAAAATCCCTGATGGAATCATCGTCAGTTTATATTTTTTGTTATCAATCAGAATCGTATGACCCGCATTGTTACCACCTTGATAACGAGCCACCACATCAGCGCTCTCAGCCAAATAATCCGTGATTTTACCTTTACCTTCGTCTCCCCATTGCGTTCCCACTACAACTACCGTTGACATAGTTAACATTCCTCCGTGGGTGCCTTGCGCACCTTTGTATTGGTCTGTCCGTCCTCTATCCCGGCAGGCATGTTACGCAATAAACCGACTGAGAAGCGTGCTAACGGACAGTAAAAATCTCCTTCCGTTACATTCAAGGGAAGGTTTGCGCTGCTTTAACGCAGCAGTATTAGTGTACCAGTACCCTTTTTCAAAGTCAAATCAAATGGCGAACAATTAGATATAGTACAACCGTAATGTTCGGAATTGACCTAATATTTCGACAAAAAAACCGGAGACTTCAGTCCAAGCTTGCTTGACTGCTATCACCGGTTCAAGGATACCATTTCAATGCGAATCTATATCTGGTATTTATAACACATGTTTGAGTCCAGTTACGCTAATGGTTGATGTTCGGGACAGACGGATTTGCTTCCTGTTGGAAGCAGTCAGCGCCTGTCCGTTACATCGCGAAGGCGTCATTGTGCGCCCTCTCGTAATTGACGAATTTATTAAAGTTTTTCAGGAAGACCAGTTCCACCGTACCTACCGGACCATTACGCTGTTTGGCGATAATAATCTCGATAATATTTTTCTTCTCGGTCTCCTGGTTGTAGTAGTCATCCCGGTACAGGAACGCTACGATGTCGGCATCTTGCTCGATCGAACCCGATTCCCGCAAGTCACTCATCATCGGACGTTTATCCTGACGTTGCTCTACACCCCGACTCAGCTGGGACAAGGCAATAACCGGAACTTCAAGTTCCCGGCCAATTTGTTTCAGTGTACGGGAAATCTCGGATACCTCTTGTTGACGGTTCTCCCCTGCCTTACCACGTCCACTAATCAATTGAAGATAGTCGATCAGGATCATGCCAAGGCCCTTCTCTTTCTTAAGGCGTCGGCATTTGGCACGAATATCTGCTACGGTAATGCCTGGCGTATCATCAATAAAGATGTTGGCTTCCGACAAAGCTGCAATACCCATCGTCAGCTTCTGCCAGTCTTCATCACCTTTGAAGTCACCCATACGCATAACACTCGCATCCAGGTTGGCTTCCGCACAGATCATACGTTGCACCAGCTGGGCAGCTGACATCTCCAGACTGAAGATGGCTACCGTCTCCTGTGCCCGAATGGCCACGTTCTGAGCGATATTCAGGGCGAAGGCCGTCTTACCTACGGAAGGACGGGCTGCTACAATAATCAAGTCACTGCGCTGGAATCCGGCAGTCATTTTGTCCAGATCGATAAATCCGGACGGGATTCCTGTCGTTGTTCCCTTATTCTGATGTAGGGTTTCCACTCGATCGAATACTTCCATCAATACGTCCTGAATGGCTATAAAACCACTACTGGAGCGACGGTTGGAAATCTCCAGAATGCGACGTTCAGCTTCTCCGAGCATAGCTGCAACATCTTCGCCGCCTGTATATCCTTCACTCACGATCTGTGTTGCGGTTCGAATCAGGCGACGCAGCATCGATTTCTCTTCGATAATCTGAGCGTAATAGTCTACGTTCGCGGCTGTAGGTACACCATGGGCCAGCTTAGCCAGATAACTAACGCCGCCGATATCCTCCAGCTCGCCTTTATCCTTCAGAAGCGAAGTCAGTGTCACGAGGTCAATCGGTTGATTTCCCTCACCAAGCTGAATCATCGCTTCGAAAATTAATTGATGGGGCTTATCATAGAAATCCTCGGTTTGCACCCGTTCCATTGCTGTAATCAGGGCTTCACCCTGCAACAGGATTGCACCCAGCACGGCCTGTTCGGCTTCCAGGTTCTGCGGGGGAATCCGGTCGAATAACATTTCGCCGCCCATCTTACTCTTCCGTTACCTGTACCTTCAAGGTTGCCTTCACTTCAGGGTGAACCTTGATAGTTACTTGTGTTACGCCGAGTGTACGAATAGGCTCGTCCAGCTCGATTTTGCGTTTGTCTACCTTCAGACCCTTTTTAGACAACGCTTCTGCGATTTGTTTGCTGGTAATTGCACCGAACAGACGACCACCTTCGCCGGACTTGGCTTTCAGTTCAGTCACTTCTGCTTCCAGCTTCTTCGCGAGTGCTTCCGCTTCTGCTTTCTCTTCCTGTTTGATTCTTTCTTCAGCAGCCTTCTGGTTATCCAGTGTCTTCATGTTGCCATCCGTTGCTGGACGTGCGATTCCCCGTGGCAGTAGGAAGTTCTGAGCATAGCCCTCAGATACTTCTTTCACTTGCCCCTTCTTGCCTTGACCCTTCATATCTTTTATAAAAATGACTTTCATTCGAACAGCCCCTCTTCCTTTTCGATTTCAGCCAGTACGTTCGTCAGCCGTTTTTCTGCCTCTCCAAGCGTTCCTTCAAGCTGCACGGCAGCATTCGTCAAATGTCCGCCACCGCCCAGTCGTTCCATGACAACCTGAACATTCATGCGCCCCAGCGATCTCGCACTGATGCCAATCAGTCCATCCGGACGCTCACTTATAACAAATGAAGCGACCACGTCAGTCATGTTCAGCAATGTGTCCGCCACCTGGGCGATCATCATCTGTGAAATCTTGCTGCCAGGGTCCGTGACCGCCAGCGCAATGTTTCCATATACCATTTTAGCATGCTTTATGATTTCTGCCTTAGCAATATATTCTGACAGGTCCTCTTTCATCAACCGCTGGACCATAATGGTATCCGCACCGCTACGACGCAGGAAGCCTGCCGCTTCGAACGTTCTGGAACCAGTATGCAGTGCAAAGTGCTTCGTATCCATCGTAATCCCTGCAAGTAGAGCCGTAGCTTCGAGCGGAGTGAATTGGACCTTGTCATGAATGTATTGCAAGAGCTCTGTTACCAGTTCCGCAGCTGAGGACGCGTAAGGTTCCAGATAGATCAACACAGCATCATTGATGAACTCCTCACCCCGACGATGATGATCCACAACTACAACACGGGTTGCAGACTGCACCAGTTTCGGCTCCATTGTCATAGAGGCCTTATGTGTATCCACCACAACCAGCAACGTGTGCTCTGTCATCATCTGAGTTGCTTGTTCCGGTGATACAAATGCCTTGGACAACTTCTCGTCCTTGTTCACTTGCTCCATCATGCGTTCAATCGATGGATTAATTCCATCCAGCACAATTCGTGCTTCCACATTGTACAGACTCGCCGCTTTCCATACCCCGATGGATGCACCGATTGCGTCCATATCCGGGATTTTGTGCCCCATAATGAGCACCCGATCGCTCTCCTGCATCAGATCACGCAGCGCGTGCGCAATAACGCGCGCTCTTACCCGTGTCCGTTTCTCCACTGCGTTGGACTTGCCGCCATAGAAAGACAGCCGTTGCCCCGATTTCACAGCGGCCTGGTCGCCACCGCGTCCAAGTGCCATGTCCAGACTGGACTGTGCCAGTTCTCCCATCTCGCTGATGCTATCCGAACCAAACGCCAGTCCTACACTGAGTGTCATTGGCACTTTGAGGTCAGCGGTCATCTCCCGAACTTCATCCAAAATGACAAATCGACTCTGCTCCAGTTCCTGCAAAGACTTATGATTCAGCATCAACAGATAACGGTCAGAAGACAGACGGCGCAGGTACACTTCATATTGCTTGGCCCATGACGTAATCTCGCTAGTCACACGGGCAATCAGCGCTGTACGCTGCTGGTCGTCCATGCCCTGGGCAGCCTCGTCCAGATTATCCAGAACGAGAATACCCAATGCAAGGCGTTCATTTTCATATTTATCACGAAGAATGGCTAGCTCCGTAATCTCGTATACATATACATACCGCTCCTGCGGGTTATGAATAACTCCATAATGCCGATCATCCAACTGGAATTCGTCATGAAACTCCTTGGATGAATGTTCCTTGGTCCCATCCTTCTTCTCTTTAGGTTGAGGAAGTTTGGGAAACAAATTAGGTAGCGGATTGCCTACCAATGTCTTCTCCTGGAACATCTCCGCGACAAAGCGGTTATGCCACTCTACCGTACGATCTTCGCTGTACAGCACAATTCCGAATGGAAGCATGCTGACCGCTTCCCCCTCCATCCGTTTGATCCGAATGGACAGGCCATTAATGTAGTCGTTAAGCTCACGGCGGAACGCGAGTTCCGCCTTAATCATGACGATTCCCAGCGCCGAGGCCAGTATCAGACTAATCAAACCAAGCGTCCAGTTATAGATGGTAACGAACATAACGAGCAACAGCAGCAGTATGAACGCCCATACGGTATAGTAGCCGTGCCAGCGTTTCTTCAGAAATTTAGGCATGACTCATCACCCTATCGTTTTGATTTCGATATTGCCTCACGAAGCGGGAACGCCAGATCGATAATTCCGATAATCCGAAGCGGACCAATGAAGAAGACCGCAACCGCCAGGAAATACGGTATAACCGGATTCCATTTCTTTGTATGTGAGAGAAAGAAGAAGAAACCGATCGCTTGAATCATGAAGCCCAGATTAATTAAAGGCGATAGATTCATGGCAATCATGGTCCAGTATGTTCCATCACTCTGTCTGGAGATGACCTCAATCAACAGTGCGAGGAAATAATACCAGATCAGTGCACGCGGCATACGCCACTCTCTCGCTGGTGGAAGCTTCGATACAGCTACACCCATAACATTCAGGATCGGACGAGCAATGACGTGTGTGATAAAGGCCATTACCATCGATGTCACAACCAGTGCAAAAGGAATCATAAGCTGCGTTTGTTTGGCCACATCCGCTGTCATCTCAGGCGTCCATGCGAACCCGTTGATCATCTGGTTGGATGTATTCGTTAACGGTTCGATGGTCAGTCTGACCACATCTTCAATATAGCTGGACAGGTCGAATTGGAAAATGACACTGCCGACCAAGAGCAACAACAAGTATTCTGCCAGCATCGCGCCACTCCCCGCCATAAGCGTGAACAGGGCTGACTTCCGTTTTTTATACGCGTGACCCATAACGATCGCAGGCAGGGTAAAGATGAGCAATAGTAACAGATAAATAGGATGGAATATGACCAAAATAACGGCCACGGGCACGAGATGCCATATAAATGACTTTAAAGATAATGAAGCATACAAAATAACTCCCGGAATCATCATAAAAAATATGGCAAGTACCGATAAAGGAGTTAACAGCGAAAGTAGCAGGAGCAGATAGACTGCGCTCCAAACAGCTGATTTAAAGCTAAATTTCAACAAATTCACCTCTTACGCATATGATCTTCTAGCGCGGAAATATCCTGGTACCAGTCTTCAAGCTGGTGACCTTCCTGTTTATGCTTTTTCAACTTCTCCACAAGCAGTGCATCCAGATCCTTGAAAGGAATACCGAGCCTGCGGCCCAATATGTAACTACTCATGATTAAACTGGCAAGACTATCCCCGATTCGAGTTGTACTGCCTTCCCATAACGCCTTGAATAATCGGGATACCTGATCAAGTACTTCGGTTTTAAGCCATTCAATCACTTTAGCGCGTTTGGCTACATCCAGTTCTTTAGGCATATTGGCGAAAGTCACTCTCCCCCGAAAAAGCTTTATTCTCGATTATAGCATAAAAAGAGGGCCCGCAAAATTACCCCAAAAAGCGGAGAAGTTCTCCAAAACTGATCTCAGGTACTTATGCGGAGTCCTCCGTACATCCAATCCACATATATATTTGTATAAAACTTCGAATACACCCTTGGTAAAGGACTTCTTAAGTTTAACATGATACCGGGCGGCTGTGATTATCCCTGCTGTCACAATAATGTTTAAATTCGTTAGGGCTTACTTGGCTTTAATCGATTCTTTGGCCACAATACCCTCGCAGTACTCAATAATCTGACTCCGTCTGACAATACCAATGAAACGCTCCATATCATCGACCACAGGAACAAAGTTCTGAACTTTGGCCAAGTTAATCAGGTCTTCCATATTGGCGTCAATGGATACGGGCTTAATATCCAGGCGAAGCGGAACGTCTTTGAGCAAGAATTTTGAAGCGTTTTCAAATGAAATCTTTCCCTCGGCATTCTTCATATACCACAGTAAGTCGCCTTCGGTAACCGTACCAATATATTTGCCTTCCTTATTCAAAATGGGCACCGCCGTAAACCGATGATATTCCATCCGTTCCAACGTTTGCCGCAGCGTAGAATCCGACGTCACGCACGTAACCTCTTGTTTGGGCAGCAAAAAAAATGCAATGTTCATACCCTTACGTATCCTCCTTGTGAATTTCTTCGTTCAACTTATCTCGCTCAACTTATATTATACGGATCAGAACGGATGATGTTCCAAAACAACCTCTACAAAGAAAAAAACAGCAGCCCGCAAATAAACGTACTGCTGATTATGGTCTACAACAAACCATTGGTATGGAATTGGTTATTCAATCATTTGCCGGTCAGGGATCATTACTTCACCGGCTGGGGTCGATTGATCCATCCAGTTGTTAATCAGCTCTTTGGCATATTGGACATCTTTCTCGTCAGCCTGACCATAATAGATACCGTCTTTTTTCATCCCCTCACCCAGAATGGTGAAGCTTGAAATCTGCGGTTTCTCCTGAGTAAGCACCTGTTTGGCCAGATCAATAATGAAAGAAGCTCGCATATCCGTCTGGAAGCTGTCTCCCATGATCTGAATCAGTTCCGGGATTTTGGCAATTTGGTTCAAATTCAACATTTCATTCGCCATTGCGTTCAGGAAAATCTGCTGCCGTTTGGTACGATTAAAATCGCTATCTTCACGGTATCTTACATAATACAGTGCTTCCTGCCCGTCATAGATCGGCTTGCCACCTTCAATCGTGAATTGCACATGATTCGGATCTTTGTTTACAATGTCCTCATCAATCGGCAGTTTCACACCACCAAGCGCATCAACCACTTTTTTGATCCCGTCGAAGTTGATCGTTGCATAGTATCCTACATCGGCATCAAGAAACTTCTCCACCGTATTGATGGACATATTCTCCCCACCGAAAGCATAGGCATGCGCCAGCTTATCATAATCATCTTCACCGTCTTTGTTCGCATCTCGTCCCACAATTTGCACATACGTATCACGTGGAATGGATACCAGAAGCACACGGGATTCCTTGGGACGAACTACAGCATAGATCACTGTATCCGAACGTCCACGCGTCTTCTCATAGGCGCGTTTGTCCGAACCCAGCAGTAATACAGAGAAAGGTTCCTTGCGATATACCGTTGGATCAGGCGTATTGTTGCCTTCCTGCGGTACATAAGAGCGGGATAACTGATCTTCTACCGAACCGGCGAGAAACAGATCAAATGCCGCTACAGCCAGCTGTTGACGGAACAAATAACCCCCAATCAACAAAACAACCAGTGAAACGAGCGTTATATATAGGCCTTTTCTTCTTTTCTTCTTCTTATCTTTAGTTCTGCTTTTCATCCATTAATTCCTTCTTCACTATCAAAATGATAATCCATAATACCAATTAAACGCCTGGGATGACTTGTGACTCGGTGTTCTCTGAAGTTTTCTCTCTCTGGAATTAAGACACCGCTTACGCTCGTTCTATTGTAATCATTGCGGGAAGATGAAAAGTTACAATCCGGTTAAAGTGAAAAGAACAGTGACTCCTTTTTTAGTTACAAAAGGTACACTGTTCTCTTGATTTCCACACGCATCAAATCATTTCGTGGATACACTTTCCACATCAAGGATCTTCTCTTTTTGACGCAGACGTCCCGTTATAAGCGCAGCCACCAGCGTAAGCACACTGAATACGACCGCAGACCAGAAAAGTCCATTGTAACCCTGACCTGTCGTTTGATGCACTGCCTGGAGCAACACATCACGGATACCTTCATCAGGAATTTGGGACAGGCCCTCTGTCAGACTGGATACATCACTTCCGGATGATCCGCCCGACGCATATTGCTCCAGCATCTCGGGCGGCACCTGAATCCCTTTATCAGCGAACCCTGTCTGAATGTTGGATCCCAGATTAGTAAAAGAACGTGCCAGGAATCCGGCAAAAATGGTAGGCGCAATAGCCATAGCCATCTGGCGGAATAACGAACTGGTCGCTACCGCGATGCCTTTGTTGTTCTCTCCCGCCTGTTCCGTGACAAGTACGTTTACTGGCGCACCGAGCATCATGCCGAAGCCGATACCTACGAGCGTACTTGCAATAACAAATTGCCAGATATGCTCCACCCATAGTGGGAACAGCAGGAATCCAATCGCAGATAACAGGCCTGCAACGGATAATGTCCAGATCGGTCCTTTGCGGTCAACGAGGTAGCCGCCACCACCAGCCCCGATACCGGATGCCAGCGCGAGCGGAGTAAACCAGTACCCGGAAGCTGTATTGGATACGCCGAGATATTGCTCAACAAAACCTGGAATAAAGATCACCGAAGCAAGAATAGCTCCGGAGAAAAAGGCAATTAGAAGCGTCCAGCGAAAGGACGCGATGCCCAGAAGTTGCGTCGATACAACAGGTTCACGTTCAGATCCTTCCAGTCTTTTTTCCATAAAGTAAAAGAGCACCAGAATGATCACACCTGCCAAGAAGAAGCCATAGAACATCGGTGATCCCAGGCTTTGAAGCATGTTCACACCGTCCAGATTGCTGAAGCTAAACATTAAACTGAGTACACCTAACGTCAAGACAGCGATACCGCTCCAGTCCACTGCTGCACGATTCAATTCCTGCTCTTCATGAATAAATCGAATGCCTGCAATGAATAGCAGAATGGCGATAGGTACGTTGATCAGGAATAACCAATGCCAGTTGCCCGTAATGTCCAGTATAAAAGCACCGACATTGGGCCCCAAAATGGCGGCAACACCATTCATGCCTCCGAGCAGACCCAAGGCTGTACCTTGACGCTCCGCCGGGAACTTGCTTAGTACGTATGAGCTGGCTATGATAAATATCCCCCCGCCGCCCAAAGCTTGAATGACACGAGCAATCAGGAAGAAGGTAAACGATGTGCTTAGCGCGACCAGCAGCGACCCGATCCCGAACAACGCCACTTCGATCAAAAACAGTTTCTTGCGACCATAACGGTCTGATAGCTTGCCTGCAATAGGAACACTCACCGCAAGCCCAAGCGTGTAGAGCGTAATTGTCCACGCCCCCCATGTTGGCGACACACCAAACGATGCATTTAAGGTGGTCAGTGAAGAGGTGATGATCCCGTTATCCAGCGCTGCCATGAATACCCCTATGGCAAACAGGATCAACGGCCATTTCATTTGTTTTTGCATCACATGTTACCTCCCGATTAGATCTTAAATTCAGTATCGTACAGTAGGTTTGGTACATATATATTAAGCCGAATCGAACATTAATGACTCATTGGTCATTTTAAAACAAAAGAAATCCATATGTCAATTTAATAATATGGTTGTCTGGTTCAATTTCCCTCTGATCCGATAAAATAAAGCTGCCCGCAGGTTCGGGAAAACCTGCGGGACAGTCCTTATGTCTAACGTACTATGGCTGCATCAGATGACGATTCAGGAATTTCTCAATCGCACGGTACAGATCAAGCTGATTCTCGACGTTCGCGAAGCCATGACCTTCACTGGTCTTTAACATATACGGTACATCGACTCCGCGTTTGCGAAATGCTTCGACGATCTGATCGGACTCGGCTTGTTTGACACGTGGATCATTAGCGCCCTGAACCACGAATAATGGGGCCTTCATCTGATCGATGTGGAATAGTGGTGAAATCGCCGTTAACAATTCTTTATCTTTCTCGGGATCCCCTACACGTTCATAGAACAGGCTGCGCTCCGACTCCCAGTAAGGTGGCAGTGAGTCCAAAAGGGTGAAGATATTGGAAGGACCCACATAGCTAATTCCTGCAGCGTAGACATCCGGTGTGAATGCCAGTCCCGCTAGAGCAGCATATCCGCCGTAGGATCCACCATAGATCGCTACGCGCTTCGGATCAACCGTTCCCTCTTCAACCAGCCAGTTCACGCCGTCTGTGAGGTCATTCTGCATGGCTTTGCCCCACTCTTTATTACCTGCATCCAGGAATTCTTTGCCGTATCCCGTGGAACCGCGGAAATTCACCTGTAGTACGGCATAGCCACGGCTTGCAAGGAATTGAATCTCAGGATTGAAGCCCCATGAATCACGAGCCCAGGGACCGCCATGTGGAACAACAACCAGTGGCAAGTTGGAAGCTTCCGCTCCTTGAGGCAGTGTCAGATAACCATGAAGAGTCAGACCATCACGTGACTTATACGTAATAGGCTTCATATCCGACATTTTGCTCTCATCAATCCAAGGTGCGGCATCAGCCAGTTTATCGAGTTTGCCTGCTTTGGAATCATAGAAATAATACGTGCCCATCGTTTTGTCGTTATAGGCTACAAACAGTACCTGGCCTTCCTCGCTTATGCTACTGATACTAACTTCCTTACCTGGCACTTTCGCTTTGATATCCTGCATTAACGTTCTGAACTCTTGATCGAAGAATTCATAATTCACTTTATCTGTCTCATATACTGCAGCGAGAATGGTCCCCTTATCTTTGGAAGGGATAAAGCTGCTTACATCCACATCTTTATTTTCATAGATTGTTTTGGTTACCTTCTTGCTGCTTGGACTGTACTCTACAATCGCCGTTTTGTCCCGCTCCAAGTTGGAGACCGCATAGATATTTTTGTTGTCATACGTGAACATCACTGGAGCAAAGGTTTCCCCGAGTTTCGTCGTCAGTAGTGGCTCGAACTTCTGATCCTCTGACTCCCGATACAGTAACGAAGACACATTACCATCACTGGACACAGCCACACGAATTTTTCCCTCATGGTCAGTTAGCCAGCCCGTAATATTGCCTGGGTTCTCTGCCGCAAGTACAGCTTCTCCCGTCTTAATGTTAATACGGTACACATCAAAGATTCGCGGATCACGCTTATTCATGCCTACCAGAATTTCATCCGGAATATTCTCAAGTGGATCTACCAGGATGGCTCTTGTGTTAGGATACAGCGTCAGATCCTTGCTGTTCTTACCATCGATATCCGTGACATATATATGGTAATTTTCATCCCCCGCCTTATCTTGTACATAGAGCAACTTGTCATTGGTTGCCCACGCAAATCCTGCGATATTGCGTTCTGTTTCGTTCGTAATGCGTACAGGTTTATCCTGACCGTTTGCGGTAACTACGATATTCATGCGGTTATTCCACGGCTCCAGGTGTGCGAGGTGTTTACCGTCCGGTGACATCTGGAACCCTGCCTGAGCAGGCTGTTTGAAAAAGTCCTCCAGCGGTGTAAGGCCCTCTGACTTCACATCCAGCCCGAGTGCGAGATACAGCGCATCTGCGAATTCACCATGAGTCACCGATTGTTTGGCATTAAATGCGCTACCTTCGATAATAAAATGCTGTTTAACCCGTGCAGCGTCATTTGCATGCACAGCTGGAATCTGATCGGCATCACTGTATACTACCTGGATTCCATTATCCTTCAGTTCGAATGCACGTGTGAACAACGATGCCATCTGTGCACGTGTAAGTGGAGCATCCGGAGCATAGCCCTTGGCTTTCCCTTGAATGAGTCCACCTTGCTTCAGGGCGTAGATCGCAGGCGCAGCTTCGTTCTCGGGCAAGACATCTGCAAAACCTGTAAGTGACGTAGGCGTATCCAATTGAAGTACACGTTGCAGAATGATCGCTGCCTCCGCACGAGTGATCGGAGTCGTTAACTCTGTGATTTCATCTATGTATCCTAGTTGCTGTAGTGTCTGTGTCGCCTTGGAAGCAATGGCTTCCGATACAGCAGCTGTAGGTTTTACGTCTTCTGCCGCCTGTACGGCTGGTTGAATCAGAGCCATAGACATAGCCATGGTGAGCGTGAGAGCGTATACCTTTTTGCTAATGGCGTTCAAAGAATTTCCCCCTTTAAAGTGAATTACAGAATTATATGGAATTATACGTAAGTCATTTTACCATGATTAACCACAAGTTAACAGCGAGAAGAATCTCCTTGATGATGTCCATGTTCACCCTGTTATTTTGAACCGGAAAACCCATAATTGAGCAGCTTACGAGTCTCGATAAAACGTCCCTCACGAGTGTCTGTTCCAAATACAACTGAAATCAGTCTTTTGCCATCACGTTCAGCTGTCCCAACAAAATGATATCCGGAATCTTCATCATACCCGGTCTTCAATCCGTCATTCCCATCGTAAGCATACGGCCCACCAATGGAGGACAACATCCAGTTCGTGTTACTCATGTACATTCCTTTTTGATGCATTGATACTTGCATTTGGCTAGAAACTTTTAGAATCTCGGGATGGTTACTCAGCAGATATCGTGCAAGCTTGCATACATCGATAGCCGTCATTAAGGTCTGCCCTTGTATTTCCATCGGACGGTTAGGACCAAGCAACTTTTCACTGAGGCCCGTTGAATTCGTGAATTGTGTATCTTCAGACAGTCCGATCTGAGTTGCTTTTTGATTCATCTGCTGAACAAAGTTCTGCTCTGTACCACTAATATGTTCGGCAAGAGCAACCGCTGCATCGTTTGCTGAATAGACAGCTACGACCTGGAACAACTCCTGAACGGTGAATTGCTCACCTTGTTTCAAGGTCAATTGACTGCCACCCACGGAACTGGCATATAGGCTCACATTAACAAGATCGTCCCACCTTATATCTCCATTAATCACGGCTTCCATCACAAGTAGTTCTGTCATCAACTTACTGACGCCTGCCGGAGCAATCTCTTGGGAGCCGTTAAAATCCATTAAGACCTGTTCGGAGTTCATATCCATTAAGACAGCGGATTCAGCTTTAATTCCCGGTTTGCCTACCAGCATGTCCGGTTTCACACCCAAATATATAATGAGCAGCAGAGCCAGCAGCATACCTGCACGTTTCCACCATTTTTTCATAAGATGATCACCTCTTACCTATATAGACGAAGTGAAGAGGCATTTTGTCTGCACTTTTTAGAAAAAAAGTTAAATTTTTTTTATTTTTTGGTTACAAAAAAAACATGAACCCCATACACCCATGCCAGAGTGTACAGAATTCATGTTTTTAAAGACACTTTTGTTCATTCTCCCAAGAGAATTTTTTACTATAATCTAGCAACCGACATCTTAAAGGACCCCAATCCTTAATCGGTGTTAAGCTGTTCAGGTAACCTTTTCTTCCAATTTGGACACTTAGAGATAGATGCCAACTTAGAAGGATTACTCAGCTACAACTGCTTTGTCTGCATTAACTTGCAAGTCGCTCAGGTAAACGCCTGTTCCATCACCAATCGCATAGTTCATTACACGTTTGTTAACCGGTGCTACAACTGCACGATACAGTGTAGGGAATACAGGAACTTCATCTACCATGTACTGCTGCCATTGATTGTAGATTTCTTTACGCTTGTCTACATCAAATGCCTCAGCAGAGATACCTTGTGCCAGCAATTTGTCATTCTCTTCGCTGGAGAACCTGGAGAAGTTGTAGAGTGCATCGCGGCCATACAGACCGGATGGATCTACGTCAATACCAACGCCCCATGCTGCTTGATACACATCAATGTTCGGATCATCTTTACCTGTGTTACCTACACGGTCATAAAAGTTGTTGAACTCAACCATTTCCAGGTTTACTTTCAGACCAATAGCAGCCCAAGATTGAACATAATAACGTGCCAGTGGTTCAGCTGTATCGCCACCAGTCATAGACACAAAGTTGATTTCGAGTGGTGTTCCATCCGGATTCGTACGGAATTCACCATCCAATTTGTAACCAGCTTCATCAAGCAAAGCTTTCGCTGCTTCTGGATCATACGTTACACCCGGATTACTGGAATCATGGAATTCAGGGTGAGATGGTGGAATCAGGGTTGTTGCATTCCAGCGCAGACCGTTGTAGAAACGTTTACCTACTTGATCGTTATCTACAGCCATCCACATTGCTTTACGCAAGTTTTTATCGCCCATTTTTGCTTCAGCATTGCTTTTAACTTTTCCGTTCTCTTCATCCCACGTACCCAGTTTGAATCCGATGTACGTATAAGCACGATCGATTGCACCCAGGAATTCTACGTTGGACAGGTTTGCATTGGCTTTATATTGATCTGTCGGGAATTCATCCACGAGGTCTACTCCGCCAGATTTCAGTTCTTGAACAACCGTTGTCGGGTTGATAACTTTCAGAGTCACTTTGTCCAGTTTTGGAGCTCCACGCCAGTAGTCTTCGTTCTTAACATAAGTTACAGACTCACCCGGAGTGATGACATCCACTTTAAATGGACCAAAACCAATTGGTTTTTCACGTACTTCTTTGGAAGAAGACATTTTGGCTACATCCATATCTCCGAAGATATGTTTAGCCAGTGGATATGTCCATACTCCACCTGTCAGCAGGGACGGTGTGGATTCTTTATACGTAATGCTGATTTGCTTGTCGCTCAGCACTTTAATACCAGAGATTGTTTTTGCTGTTCCAGCGTGATATTCGTCCATACCTACTATACTAGTGAAGTTGGAGTCATAACGTGGTCCATCATACGCTTTGTTGCCGATTACTTCATAAGCGAATTGCAGATCTTCAGCCGTTACCGGTTTACCATCATGCCAATTTACATTGTCACGAATGGTCAGTGTGAACGTTTTGCCATCTTCAGATGTCTCATACGTTGCTGCACCATCGTTGGTATATACATAGTCTTTATCCCAAGTCAGCAAGCTTTCATCAAACCATTGAAGAACCTGTACATCCGGGTTACCGGAATAAAAATTGTAGTTCAGTGTCCCTTCAAAAGCCGTATCCGATACAAGTCCGAATGTAATCGAACCACCTTCGATCGCAGTACCTTCATTCGTTTTGACATTGTTGAAGTCATCGATGGAGTAAACGCCCTCTTCATTCGCAGGTTTTTCCTCCGTTTTTCCCTCTTCTGTGTTTGAAGATGGAGCTGGAGTAGCTGCTTCTTTCTCAGAGCAAGCTGCGAGCACCAATACAAAGACCAGCATCATCGTGAAAAATAGTCCCCGTGAAAATAATCCCTTTTTCATGAACCTTTCCTCCCTTTTTTAACCTCTTCTTTGCCTTGCATCAGTCGCACGCTTTAGGGCTTGACCGACATTATTTATACTCAACATCAATACCAGAATCAGTACCGATGCGGGTAGCCATATCCACCATCTGGATTCCAGGGTTTGCGGATTACGTGCATAACTTACTAGTGTTCCAAGACTGGGTGTACTTTCAGGAAAACCAAATCCCAGAAAAGACAACCCGGATTCAAGGCCTATATTGGAAGCGAGGTTCAATGTCATCGTTACGATAATGATTGAACTCAAGTTCGGAAGAACCTGCGAGACAACAATTTTAAAGTGGGAAGAACCGAGTGTTTTGGACGCTTTGACATACTCGAGTTCGCTCTCTTGCAGTGCCTTTGAGCGAATCAATCTGGCTATCCCCATCCATAAGAAGGCTGTCATGATCAGTGAAAATGAAACAATGTTATACTTAGGTACGGCTGTGACAAATGCGATAACCATCATCAGGAACGGAAGAATCATGAAAAAGTCTACGATCCTCATAAACAGGTTATCAATCATTCCACCGAAATAACCAGACAGAACACCAACAAGGATACCGATAATTCCCGTCATAACAGTTACTAGGATACCAATGCTTAACGAGTTACGTGTCCCAATGACAAGTTGGCCAAATACATCCCGGCCACCGTAATCCGTGCCTAGCCAGTATTGTGCAGAAGGTGGTTCATATAAGGCAAACAAGTCTACCTTAACGATTTCGTCCTGATCCAAGATTATGGAAGTCCCATATACAAGGAGGATAACAAGCCCCAAGAATATGAGGGAAACCAAGGCAACCTTATCTCTAACCAGCTCTCTCCACAATATATTCAAGCTAGAGGGGCTTTTATCAACCTTCTGTGAAGTTACAACAACATCATTGGTCTTGCTCATCTTGTTTTCACCCCGAAATCTTCAAGTTCTTACTTAATGCGAATACGCGGATCGACTAATCCTAGAATAATATCAGACAACAATGATCCCAGAATGGTAGCTATCCCGTATAAGAGTACAAGTGCGGTGACCACACTGAAATCCCTTAAAGAGATGGAATTCAGGAACAACTGTCCCATACCCGGATAGCTGAATATACTCTCAATAAATATAGTACCGCCGATCAATCCGGTAATCTCATATCCGAAAAATGCAGCGATTGGCAACAAGGAGTTCCTAAGGATATGTCTGTTGTATATACGGGACTCCGAAGCACCTTTGGCTCTCGCGGTAAGAACGAATTCTTTATGCTTGATGTCGATAATCTCGCTACGCAGGTACTGGACCGTCGAAACGGTGGAAATCAACGCCATTGATAGTGCTGGCAGTAGCAAATGGTGTATCTTGCTTACGACATAATCGAATGTTCCAGGAGTAAGACCCGGTGCCACGCTTCCTCCTGTTGGGAACCATCCAAAATGGAATCCGAAGATCCATACCATCACCAGTGCGAAAATGAACAGCGGTGCTGCAAATCCCAAGTACGTGTATCCTGTAATCAGTCGGTCAGACCAAGTGTCGTTGTAACGACCACTGATAATCCCGAGTGGGATAGCAATGAGATACGTTAAGACGAGTGTGGCCAAAGCGAGCCAGAATGTATTGGCAATCCGCTGGCCAATCAAATCCGTAACCGGCATTTTGAAGCGGAAGGATTGTCCAAAATCTCCGACAGCTGCATTCCTAATCCAGTCCCAATATTGCACATACCATGGATTGTTTAGTCCGAGTCGCTCACGTTGTTCATCCAGTGCTTTTGGATCGATACTAGGATCAAGCAGTCCGGTAAGTGCATCCCCCGGCATAGCCTTGGCCATTAGAAAGACCAAGAGACTGAGCAAAAATACCTGAGGAATCATTATGATAATTCTGCGTACTATCGTTTTCCACATATGGCCTTCAACCTTTCTGAGGTAGAGCTACTCGGTGAGTATCGGAAATGGATTGGAGCGAGTAAGCAAGTCCTTCCTCATCAAAGAAATTACGGTATGAATGTTCATACTCGGACTTAATCTGCTGACGGAAAGCTATCATTTCCTCACGCTTGGTTGGGTCCATATCCGGTATGGCTGCAATGAGACGTTTGGTATAGATGTGTTGCGGATTTTTAAAAATATCATTCGTTGTGCCCTGTTCCACATATCGACCTTTATACATAATTCCAATCTGATCACACATATGACGGATGATGCCCAGATCATGACTGATGAACAGATATGTCAGATTCAGTTCTTTTTGAATTTCCTGCATGAAGTTAAGGACCTGAGCCTGTACCGATACATCCAGTGCAGATACAGGTTCATCAGCGATAATCAGCTTCGGTTTCAATGCAATAGCACGTGCGATGCCGATCCGCTGACGCTGTCCCCCTGAGAATTCATGCGGATATTTGTAGATTGATTCTGGACTCAGACCAACCTTTTCAAGCAATTCTCTTACTTGTCTTTTCTCCTCGGTAGCCGTCAGATGCTCGTAATTTCGAAGTGGCTCAGCGATGATGTCAATAACCCGCTTCTTGGGATTCAGTGATGAATATGGATCTTGAAAAATCATTTGTACATCCCGCTGAAGCTGCCTGTTCTTCCGTCGCTCTGTAGCCAGATTCTGACCGTTAAACAGGATCTTTCCGTCAGTGACATGATTTAGCCCAATAATGGCTCTGCCTGTTGTCGTCTTGCCCGAACCGGATTCGCCAACCAAACCATAGGTCTGTCCTTGTTCAATGGAAAAGCTAACATCATCAACAGCCTTTACACTGCCAATTTCCCGTTTGAGCAATCCACCGCGAATCGGAAAGTGTATCTTGAGTCCTTCTACTTCGAGTAATGCCATTATGTTATTCCTCCTCAGCTTGGTCAGGGAAATGAAAGTGCTGGTAACAGGTACACCGCACATAGTGACCTGGTGCAATTTCATGCATCTGTGGGTTCTCTTCATGAGCCGAATCACTAATCCATGGAATTCGGGCCTTGAATCGGCACCCTTTGCGAGGGAGATTTTTGAGTGAAGGCACGATGCCTTGGATAACATGCAATTTGGATCTTTCTTCAGATAGGGTAGGGATAGAGTTCAACAGTGAACGTGTATACGGATGCTTCGCATCATTCATCAACGTGAAGATATCTGCGATTTCAACAATTTCACCTGCATACATAACTGCCACGCGATCTGCCATCTCAGCCACAACACCCAGATCATGTGTAATCAGAATAATGCCTGCGTTAATCTCATTCTTCAGATCACGGATCAGTTCCAGAATCTGTAGTTGAATCGTAACGTCAAGCGCCGTCGTGGGTTCATCGGCTATAAGTAGTTCCGGTTTGTTGGCAATCGCGATGGCGATGACAATTCTCTGTCTCATACCACCAGATAATTCGTGGGGATACTGCTTGTATATTTGTTCGGGACGTGGAATCCCTACCTGATTCAATAAGTGAATAACCTTTTCTCTCTTCTCTCTGGAAGAAAGCTTGGACTGATGAAGTGTGAGAATCTCTTCAATCTGTTCACCAATAATCATTAGAGGATTTAGTGCGGACAATGGGTCCTGAAAAATCATGGCCATTTCTTTACCGCGTAGCTTATTCAACTTGTTTGGGGAGATGTTGGCAATGTCCTGTCCTTTATAGAGAATCTGGCCTTCAATTTTTGCTTTGTTATGCAAACCCATAAGAGAGAATGCAAAAGCGCTTTTACCTGACCCGGATTCGCCTACAATCGCCAACACTTCATTTTTCTTCACCGTTAGGTTAACGTGATCCACTGCTGCGTAATAGTCATCTTCAATTCTGAATGATGTTGTTAGATTTCTGACTTCCAATAACTCTGTATTCAAATCAATCACCCTAACCCCATAATTTCCGTAGATTGTGTTCGTGTGTAGAAGAATGCATCTTCTGTATATTACCAAGTTTTTGAAGATAACGTACAATAGCTTATACAAAATACCAAATCTTTAGGAGAATCACGTTTAAGAGACGTCTATTTAGACCAATGGTCAATTAATGTTGATAATTCCTAGCGGAATTATAATAGAAAATAATTAATGTAATCATACGTGTAATTTTAGCTAACGTCAATGCTTATTTTGAGATTTTTGGTATAAATGTTTTTTATCCTACAGTTTTGGAATTAGTAATGTTATAAAGGCATTTGGCAAGGGGTTTGAGAGATCTTACCCTACTTTTAGCTGGGAGGTATATCTGATCAATTGATCGTTTCAACACACACCTTACATAATTATTACATTAGATGTATACGTATATGTTGAATTAAGTAGTAGGAATCTCTAATTTAATGTGAGGTAAATGTTACATCTTTGACTGTTAACTATTCTCGAACGATAGCTTAACTCTATTCAATTGGAGTCCTTACTGTTATAATTGATATAATTAGTACGGCTAAAGTAAAAAATCTAGTTATTATAGTATAGTTTCATTTATTTGCTAATGTAAAGACCAAATTGTCATCTTTTATCATTTATTTTACAAAAGAAAGGAAAAAGCCCTGCAAAATGCAGAGCTTTTCTAATATTTATTCATATAAGTGTATATATAATACCTTTTTACTGAGTATCTGGAGGTCTTTTACCACGTTTTAACTCATTGATACTGAGACCAAAATCCATCTGTAAGTGAGGATAATCTGGGAAGTTAGCCCAGTCACCGCCCCACGTGAAACCTAACTCTTTCGCGAGTTCCACAACTTCCATCCAGTCTGCCTTGCCATTCCCGTTATCATCCCGTTCCATATCCCATACCACATCACCTTCAGGCGTTCTTAGTGCAAAATCAATCGCTAAACCATAGTTATGATATGACTCACCGCCACGTGCATTAGTAACGATATTGCCTGCACTTGAGCGTCCTTGGTTAAACAATGCATCTTGCTCATCGGAACTTCGGTAACCGTGGGTTATAACGATCTCTATTCCACGTCTGGCTGCCTTGCGTACCAATAATTCCTCATTCTCTGCCACTACAGGGTGAAGACCCGTAATTGGCACAGCATCTTGGATCGGTGTCACTGGCCACATGTTATCGATATCACCTTTTTGTTGTAACCATACATATATAATGGAAAGTATAAGAGTAGCTACAATCCAGGTTTTCAAACTTTTATTTTTTTTCTGTTTGCTTTTACGTTTTGAAGTATTCATATCCACTCCTGGTGTTTATTCTGAATGACAGCCATTCCTGCTGCCTGGATCTTTTCAGTAGATTAGACTCTATTATAATTCATTTGAGCCTTAAATGCTTCCATCACCACAGTATTGAATTCTTTCATTGGTTAGAGTGGACATGTTATTTCTATTTATACATACAAAAAAGCAGCCGGCTATAAGCCGACTGCTTCGTATGCAAGCTGAGTAAAAACTACTCAGTTGTGTATGGCAATAATGCGATTTGACGGGAGCGTTTGATTGCAATCGTCAGCATGCGTTGATATTTAGCGCTAGTACCTGTTACACGGCGTGGCAAAATTTTTCCACGTTCGCTGATAAATTTACGAAGCAAGTCCGTATCTTTATAATCGATGTGAGTAATTTTGTTAGCTGTGAAGAAGCACACTTTACGACGTTTATTACGGCCGCCACGACGTGCCGGTCTTTTATCGTTGTCTCCGCCTTCTCTTTGCTTGAAGCCCATGCTTTTCAGTCCTTTCCTATCATGTAACCCATATCTCCTAAGAGTATCAGTTCATGTTAAAATGGCAAATCATCATCCGATATATCAATCGGTTTTCCGTCATCGGAAAAAGGATCCTGATTGTTGCTACGCGAATTATTGTTATTGTTCGCGCGTCCGCCGCCTCCATAAGAAGGCTCTTCACGCATTGGTTGCCCACCGCCGCCACCGCTATTATCACGGTTAGCTGACTCCAAGAAACGGACATTATCGGCAATGACTTCGGTCACGTATACACGTTTTCCTTCGTTATTCTCGTAGTTCCGTACTTGAATGCGTCCTTCGACTGCAGCCAGGCGTCCTTTGCGCAAGTAGTTCGCACAGGTCTCGGCAAGCTGTCTCCAGGTTACGACCGGAATGAAATCGGCTTCCTTTTCTCCCCCTTGGCTTGTAAACGGTCTGTCCACTGCCAAAGTAAATTGCGTAACTGCTACTCCTGCTGGAGTGTAACGCAACTCAGGATCCCGGGTTAACCGGCCGATCAGAATGACACGGTTCAACAATGTAATCCCCTCCTTCAGAGCGTATTGGTGCGTTAATCACGAGTTGTCTTAAGCAGACTTAACGTCGTTAGTAATGAGATAACGAATTACTTCGTCAGAAATCTTCATGAGACGCTCAAGTTCAGTTACAACTGCTGGTTCAGCAGTGAAGTGTACCAGAACATAAAAACCATCACGGAATTTCTTGATCTCATACGCAAGACGGCGTTTACCCATAACGTCGTGAGCTGTAACTTCACCACCGCCGTTGGAGATGATGCCTTGGAATTTATCGACTGTAGCTTGAACAACTTCTTGCTCAATGTCAGGACGAATAATGTACATCACTTCATATTTGCGCATAATTTTCACCTCCTTATGGACTCTGGCCCTCAATCTATGTTGAGAGCAAGGAACGAGCACAAACTCGAACTATATTAATATAACAAATACTGAGCCAAGTTGCAAGCAAACGTTCCCTGTACATATTGGCACATGATCACGACAGCTATAGAGCACACTACAGAAGCAACGACGAAATACACTTTACGGAGGAGGTTATATCATGGGTGAAAGAACTGAATTTGAACCAGGAGACAAAGCCCCAAACGATGGGGAGTATACCGAGGTTGGCGAAAAAAGTTTTCACACAGAGATTAACAATCCAAAACGAGTAACGCTACAAAAGGGCGAAGCTTTTCCCGAGACAAGCAATCATAATCGCAAGTGGAAGAAGCTGACCAAAGCCCGCGTCCACTAATCAAAGTTTTTTTCAGCTCCATGTATATAAACCGGAATAAAGAACATAATACAATCAGGCGGTGCACGAGAGAGGTGTGGTTCCGTTGGACAACGAAGCCGATCATTCGCTGTTGGAGATTCATCACGTAATTTAAGAAGCAAGTGGTTGTGTGTTGTAAGGCCCTTCGTCTGAAGCACGCGTATTGCTACGTGCAGTATACCAAGTTTCTGATTGTTACGACCGATTGTTTCCTAACAAACAAATGCACCGCCGGACAGAGAGCCCTTCGGGGCTCTTTGTTTTTATACAAAGTTACACAAAAAAAACCTTCCTAATGGAAGGTCTTCTTAACGATCTTTTATTAAACTCAACAAGAATTGAGTAAATTGTAATTGAAGTGGCGGAAAGGGTGGGATTCGAACCCACGCACGCTGTGACACGCCTAACTGATTTCGAGTCAGCCCCCTTGGGCCTCTTGGGTACCTTTCCGCAGCAATATTGATTATAGCATGATCATTTAAAGAACGCAACACCCATGCGGGGTCTGCATGTAAACGTTATTACGAGCACTACATCCTGAAATATTGTGACATCAGGATTCTGTGGAATCTTCGGCTGAGCGCAATACCTTTTTCATGTTTTTTTCAAATTTCGCTCTTGGAATCAACACACTGTGTTTACATCCAACACACTTGATCCGAATGTCCATTCCCATTCGAATGATCTCCATTTCATTACTGCCACAGGGATGTTGCTTCTTCATCTGCACGATATCCCCAAGTTGGAAACTTTTACGCTCCACCAGTGCCACCCCCCTCATCTTTCTCCAGAGCTACTGCCTGTTCCAATGCTACCTGATTGCTCATCTCATGATACTCCAGTGTTTTTTTCACATCGCCCTGAATCTGACGTTCCACAGAAGCACGAGAGTTAGGCATACATTCAGCCACAATGCGTACCACATACTCTGATGTAGACATCGACTGAATACCGAGCACATCCGGGACCTTCACAATATTCAGATCACGTTCCTCGATCCCAACCAAAGATTGTTTCACCAGGTGTACAGACTCATCCAGACTCAAGTCTGCCTTCATCGGAATATCCACTACAGCTAGCGAATTGGACATGGAGTAGTTCGTTACACTTGCAATCGCCCCGTTCGGGATAATATGCACCTCACCTTGCCAGCTGACCAGTTTGGTTGTTCTGAGTCCGATCACCTCAACCGTTCCCTTGTAGGTTCCCGTCTGAATAACATCCCCCACCGCGAATTGATCCTCTAATATAATGAAGAAACCCGTAATAACATCTTTAACCAGCCCCTGTGCACCAAAACCAATGGCAAGTCCGAGCACACCGGCACTCGCCAGCAGCGGTCCAACTTGGATATTGATCTCTGATAACAGTAGCAGAATCATAATAAAATTACATGTTATGGAGGTCGCATTTTTCAACAGTTCCCCTACGGTTACGAATCTGCGGGGATTTACGCGAATCTTACCTTCCT
The DNA here is from genome assembly GCF_054161325.1 of Paenibacillus sp. Z3-2. Taxonomy (NCBI): domain Bacteria; kingdom Bacillati; phylum Bacillota; class Bacilli; order Caryophanales; family Paenibacillaceae; genus Paenibacillus; species Paenibacillus sp. Z3-2. The sequence continues at coordinate 6,620,105 of NZ_CP096397.1, forward strand.
GCTTGCGTTCCATGGAACGATCTATAATTCGAAACACAACCTTAATGACAATACGGGTGATGATAAAAATAATGATAATCCGGATTGAGCTGAACATAATATTAAGCCACATATCAGGATCTGCAATTTTGTTCCAGACTTTATCCGTCCAACGAAGAGCTTCATCAACAGCCGCTGCCGTACCGCCCCCACCAGCCCCTTGAGCTAACTGAAATGGCAACATCCTTCATCTCTCCTCTACATCGGTATGTTATCATAGCTGTCTTCTGTTTTGAAATAGAGGCCTCGGATCTCTACGAACTCGTTACGAATGATCTTCTGCACTCGCTCCAGGTCCTCTTTTGGAAACTGGATACATAGAGCACAACCTGCTGTAATTTCTTTTGGCGTAGGGAACAAATCGATCTCTATCTCGGCAAACTCCAGCAGCATTTCAGCACGCAGTGCCTGCTGGGTTGAATCAAACGCTATCAGCATCCAATCGTTAATCCATTCGTCCATGTCCGGCTCCTTTCACCATACGTCCAACCCTTGAGAAAAAGCTTGTCCTCGTGAAGTATAAAACGCTCTACCTTTCCATATACTGTTACTACTATTCCAAGGGAAAGGATAGATCCTATGAATCCTACTTCGCGTTCCTTTTCATCACAAGACATGACCAGTTTGAAAATCCCCCATACCGATCCAGGCATTCACTCAGCCATTACCCATCGTTTAATGTTCCATCTCTATAAAGCCCATTCTCTGCAAAATGTAGTGATCGTCTGCATCGGCACAGATCGCTCAACAGGCGACTGTCTTGGTCCTCTGGTCGGATCTGCACTTTCCAAGTGGGACAGCCCTTTATTTCATCTGTATGGTACCTTGGATGAACCAGTCCACGCAATGAACCTTCAGGATACGCTCCACAATATACAGAAAACACACCATAACCCTTATGTGATTGGGATTGATGCCTGTCTTGGTCAGTCATCCAGTGTAGGATGCATTCAAGTCGTGAATGGCCCACTCAAACCCGGTGCAGGGGTAAATAAAGAATTACCGCCGGTCGGCGATATCCATCTGACAGGTATCGTTAACGTCGGCGGCTTTATGGAATACTTTGTCTTACAGAACACACGGCTTAGTCTCGTCATGCGCATGTCTGAAATTATATCCAGCAGTCTGTATTCGGCCATTCGGGAATGGCACACACGTTCTACTCTGCTTGCTGTGCCAGAGTAATAGCTTCCTTTTCCTCTGGGGACAGAGTGTATGTGGACTCTCCCCCTTTAAGAGGTTTTGCATATACGTAAGAACCGTCCCGGTTATATATCCCCGTAAGGATCATCCCATCCTGGCTATCATTAATCATGGCCATCGAGAAGCTCAGATCACTGCCACGCTCTCCGTAAGCATTGTATCTTTTCACGCCAACTTTACCTTGAATTCGGGTCAGCTTTTGCATGACAACTTGCAGCTGATTCGTTTGCAGTTTGTGTTCATCCTCGATGCTGTCCATCTGAATTTTCAGATTAATCAGCAATGATTCCAGGTCCTCCACTCCACTGCCAGCCATCATGGCTTCATATTTACGTTTAAACTTTCGTAACTTTGCCCCTTGAGCAATACTTACAATCAGCAAGATCACTGTAAGTAATGCCATTCCGCCAATAATCCATAACAGCTGTTCCAGAATCAGCTCGTTTAATTCAGCCATGTAAGTGCAACTACCCCTCTATATTTTTGATCAGATTACGTCTGTCTATAATACTATCATTCATTATTAATCAACCCGATATTCAAAAGCTTAATCAGGCAGTGCTGCGTCAAATGAATACGTCATTTTAACTCTAATCTAGTCTAGTCTGCCCCTGTCAATTCCAACACTGCCTTAACGAGTAAATCCACATGTTCTCTTGAAGAGTTGTATCCCACACTAGCCCTTACCGCTCCGGTAGCGGTTGTGCCAGCAGATTCGTGAGCAAGCGGTGTGCAATGAAAACCGGAGCGAACTGCAATGCCATAATTCCGGTCTAATCGGAAAGCAAGTTGTGCCGAATCATACCCTTCCACAGTAAAAGATACTAACCCGGTACGGGGCTGTCCCATCTCCGGACCTAGCATCCGAATGCCTTTAACGGAAGATAGCCCATCCATCATATGTTGGGTCAGTTCCCACTCGTGTTGGTAGATGAACGCCGGTGTCATCTCAAGCACATGTTTCACACCCGCATTCAGCCCTGCAATCCCGACAGTATTGGGTGTTCCCGCCTCATACCGATCAGGACGTACCTTGGGCTGCTCCAGAGCTTCTGACTGGCTTCCTGTTCCCCCATGAAGCAAAGGCTGCACATCCAGCTCAGGCGCAATGTACAGGCCACCTGTTCCCTGAGGACCAAGCAGTCCCTTGTGCCCTGGAAAAGCCAGCATATCGATGCCCAATTGTTGCACATTCACAGGCATAACCCCAGCGCTCTGAGCCGCATCTACTAGTAAGATCGCCCGATGTTTACGGCATAGGAGCGATACTTCTCCAATAGGAAGAATACTGCCAAGCAGATTGGAACTGTGTGTACAGACCACCAACCTGGTATTTGAACGAAACATACGTCCCATTTGCACCAAATCGATGGCTCCCGCAGTGTTTACAGGTACATAATCAATCTCTACATTTCGCGATCTGCGCATATACTCTAGTGGTCGTCTGACTGAATTATGTTCAGCCATGGTAGCAATGACATGATCGCCTTCGCTAAGCAAACCTTGAATAGCCAGATTCAGAGCTTCTGTCGTATTTGATCCAAATGCAACATCATTCGCATTCTTGATGCCAAACATATCAGATATGGATCTTCTGGCCTCGAAGAGTACACGACTTGCCTGAACAGCCATCCGGTGACTTCCTCTGCCGGGATTGGCCCCTGCAATCTCCAATGCACTCAACATAGCTTCACCGACAGCAGGTGGTTTGGGCCAAGATGTTGCTGCATGATCCAGATAGATAATTCCCTCCACCTCACAACCACCTCTGTCCCATAAATTAGTTATTCACCTGCACGTATTGCATAGATCACCCTGTAAACAAAGAATGACATATCGTTTCTCCATGGTACAGAGCGATATGTCATGACATGAGTAAGCCCCGCATGTTGTTAATGAATCATCGACACGACTATTATTGCAATAATTCCAATAGCCGCTCCAGATCCTGTTGACTGTAGTAGTTGAGCTCAATTTTACCTTTATCTTTATTGTGCTTGATTTTCACTGTTGTTTTGAAACGTTCACGCAGAGATTCTTCCACCGTATCGATGAATGGATCTTTCTTTTTCAACTTCGATTTGGCTTTAGCCTCACCTGTTTTGGAGCGATCCAGTTGTTGAACAGCTTCCTCCAACTCACGTACACTCCATTGCTGATCAATGGTTTGTTTGGCAAGTTGCTTCACCACGACTTCATCTTTCACACCCACGATCGCACGAGCATGTCCCATAGATAATGTTCCACGTGAAACATGGTCTTTTACTTCTTCGGGCAATGATAACAGACGCAAGAAGTTAGCAATGTGAGAACGTGATTTACCTACTTTTACAGATAACTCTTCCTGAGTCAACGCGAATTGGTCCATTAACCCCTGATAAGCAACTGCAACTTCCATGGCATTCAGATTCTCCCGTTGCAGATTCTCGATCAACGCAATCTCCATTACCTGCTGGTCACTGAAGTTGCGGACTACAGCGGGTACAGTCGCATTCCCACAATATTGCGATGCTCTGAACCTTCGTTCTCCGGCAATAATCTCGTAACCTCTTAAAACAGGACGAACAATAATAGGTTGTATGACACCATGCTGCCGAATGGACTCAGCCAGTTCATGTATTGCACCTTCATCAAATACCTTACGTGGTTGATAAGGGTTAGCCCGCAGTTGACTAATCGGGATTTCTACGACTTTATCATCGTCATTAATTGAAAGCGAAGGAATGAGGGCATCAAGACCTTTTCCAAGCCGCTTACTCATAAGAAATCACTTCCTTTGCGAGCTCTAAATACACTTCCGCCCCTCTTGACCGAGGGTCATACGTGATAATGGATTGACCATGAGATGGTGCTTCGCTAAGCCGTACGTTACGCGGAATAATCGTTTGATATACTTTTTGTTGAAAATACTTTTTCACTTCTTCAATAACCTGGATCCCCAGATTGGTCCGTGCATCAAACATCGTCAGCAATACCCCTTCAATCTGCAGGGATGTATTCAGATGCTTCTGTACCAGACGAACTGTATTAAGCAGTTGGCTTAATCCTTCAAGTGCATAATACTCACACTGAATCGGAATGATCACCGAATCGGAAGCGGTCAACGAATTGATCGTCAACATACCAAGGGATGGTGGGCAATCGATCAGTATGTAATCATAGTTTTTTTTCACTATGGCGAGTGATTTTTTCAGGCGGACTTCCCGTGATATCGTGGACACCAATTCGATCTCGGCTCCGGCAAGCTGAATCGTTGCAGGTATGATATGAAGGCCTTCAATCTGAGTCTCCACAATCGCTTCTTGAGGAGGAACCTCATTAATAATGACATCATATATACAATTAGCCACATCTGCTTTATTGATTCCGACTCCGCTGGTTGTATTCCCCTGAGGGTCAATATCGACAAGCAATACTCTTTTCCCGAGTGAAGCCAGTCCTGCACCCAAGTTAACAGATGTCGTCGTTTTCCCCACACCGCCCTTTTGATTTGCTACGGCCATAATCTTAGACAATTACTTCACCTCAAATAAAATAGGAGTCTTTTCTGTAGGTTGTGAGATATATTGTTAACAAAAAGCAGGTGGCTATCGTCCACACAAACAACAACTACCGTTCCATCCGTATACCGCTCTTTAAAATTTCAGACCTAACTTGCTTTATAGACATAAAAAGCGGCTCATTGCCGTCATAAGCTTCAATTATTTGCGTTTTGGAATATGGATAACGATCTCATAATGATCCTCATGGTCTGCTTCTTTTGTTTTGATATCCAGACCAGAGCCAGTTACCATATCAATGGATTGGCGAATCGTATTAAGTGCGAGTCTTACATCCTTGGTAAAGGAAACGCGTTTTGACTTTTTGATCTTGGAAGATTCCTTGTAGAAGGCAACTCGCGCCTCAGTCTGTTTCACATTCAATTCTTTTTCGATAATCTCACCGAGCAACTTCATCTGCAGTTCTTCCGTATCGAGAGAAAGTAATGCTCTTGCATGCCGTTCAGAAATTTTGCGTTCCATCAAAGCGGCCTTAATGCCTTCCGGGAGCTGTAACAACCGAATTTTGTTGGCGATGGTTGACTGGCTTTTGCCAAGTCGTTGTGCAAGACTCTCCTGTGTCAGTTGATGCAAGTCGATCAGCTTCTGATAAGCAACGGCTTCTTCAATTGAAGTCAATCCTTCACGCTGCAAGTTCTCAATCAGTGCAATAGATGCGGCCTGAGAATCGTTGAATTCACGTACAATAGCCGGAATCGTATCCAAACCCAGTTTTCGAACTGCACGCCAGCGACGTTCCCCGGCAATAATCTCATATGATCCATTTCGCACGCGAACGACAATAGGCTGAATTACACCATGTGTTTTGATCGTCTGCAACAACTCATCAATTTTATCATCATCAAAAATAGTACGGGGTTGATATGGGCTGCTCACAATTTCATTAACCGGAATCTGTTTGATCTCATCTCCGTTATTGCGCTCCGCCAAACCAAACAACTTCGAAAATTGTTCTTTCATTCCGCAGATTACCACCTAGTTTCGTAATAGCTCCCACAGTCTTTGCAGGTGCTTCTTATTCAATAAGCGACCCTTCACATGCATCGTTCTTGGAATAAGTTTTGCCTTTCATAACGCTTCCTGTCATGCAACATTGAACGCATATCCATCTATCTATACATAAACTCTATGATCACTGTAACCCAGGATCGGATACTTCTATTCTATCATCTTTTCTATCATAATCCTATGCTTACCTATTCTTTAAACTCTGCTAATTTTCCTGCTTTTTCTTTGTGAATATTGGGAATATGACGACTTGTACACATTCAATTTCTTAAAATGTTCATGAGCTACTATGCGTTAAATTTATCATTACTCAAGATTTAAGGGATATGTAATATGGAGTATCTGTAATGTTGATCCATTTCTTCATTTTAGGAAACAAAAAAAAGAAGATGTTTCACGTGAAACATCTTCTTTATCCGTGTCTGAAATTTCATTTAGTTTTTACTGACTTCAAAACCATGACGCCTATACCAGTGGAGTCTTCATTGGAGTTCCTGGTTTGCGCGGATACTTATAGGGTGTCTTATCGAATTTCTGGATCAGGATGATATGACGCTCTGATTCTTCAACCGGTAGCTGGAAAGGATGAACGGCTTTTACCCGTCCTTTCAACTGATTGAAGCTGAACTCCGCTTCCTTCATTTCATCACGCGGGTCTCCGCCCTTCATCGCAGCGAACATTCCACCTTTGCGAACAAACGGAAGACAAAATTCATTAAGCACAGCCAGCTTGGCTACTGCACGCGCCGTAACGAGATCGTAACTGTCACGATACCCTTCTTTGCGTCCAATCTCTTCAGCACGGCCGTGTACCAACTCCACATCAGTCAGACCAAGGATATCTACTACATGTTGCAGAAACCCAATACGTTTATTCAGCGAATCAATGATCGTTAACTTGATGTGCGGGAAACAGATTTTCAGGGGTAACCCAGGAAAACCTGCTCCCGAACCAATGTCAGCAAGCTTATTCACTTTGGTCATGTCTGTATAAAAAGCCAGCGATACCGAATCATAGAAATGCTTTGTATACACTTGCTCACGATCCGTAATCCCAGTCAGATTCATCTTTTCATTCCAGGATACCAGTTCCTTATAATACAGTTCGAACTGCTCCAACTGGAGTTCTCCCAGTTCCAATCCATGTTTTTTCAAGCGCAGCTGAAGCTGCCGTTGGATATCGTCCATTATTGTCCCCTTGCTGCGGTTACACGGTTATAATGCTCCAGGTAGACCAGCAGAATGGAGATGTCGGCAGGAGTAACTCCAGCAATACGAGAAGCCTGACCAATTGAGATTGGACGAATCGTAGCGAGCTTCTGCTTGGCTTCCATAGCAAGACCATGAATCTCATCATATACGATTGTGTCCGGAATTTTCTTTTTCTCCATCTTTTGCAAACGTTCCACGTGGATCAATTGTTTCTCAATATAACCCGCATATTTAATTTGGATTTCAACTTGTTCTTTCATATCTGCTGTCAGTTCTACCTCAGATGGTGAGAGCTGCTCAATCAGGTCATACCCGAGCTCTGGACGACGCAGCAAGGTAAGCAACGTACTTCCATCCTGAATAGGTGTAGATCCGTACTCTTCCAGCTTCGCGTTCACTTCAACCGGGCGAGCTTTAGCCACTTTCAGACGCGCAACTTCCTGCTCGACTTTCGCCTTTTTATCCAGGAATTTGGCATACCGTTCTTCAGGGATCAGTCCAATATCATGTCCGATTTCCGTCAAACGCATATCTGCATTATCATGACGAAGCAACAGACGATACTCGGCACGTGAAGTCAACAGACGATAAGGTTCATTCGTACCCTTTGTTACCAGATCATCAATCAGCACGCCAATATAACCTTGCGAACGATCAAGCACAATTGGCTCTTTGTCTTGTACTTTACGTGCAGCATTAATGCCAGCCATAACGCCTTGTCCAGCCGCTTCTTCATAACCCGAAGTACCATTAATCTGTCCCGCTGTAAACAGACCTGGTAGACGTTTAGTTTCAAGTGATGGCCACAATTGTGTAGGCACCATCGCATCGTATTCAATCGCATAACCGTTACGCATCATTTCCACTTTTTCCATACCCGGAATGGAGCGCAGAACCGCAAGCTGAACGTCTTCTGGAAGACTCGTGGACAGCCCCTGCACATAATACTCGGATGTGTTTTTGCCTTCCGGCTCCAGGAAAATCTGGTGTTTCGGTTTGTCGCTAAACCGGACAATTTTATCCTCAATGGATGGACAATAACGAGGCCCAGTCCCTTCGATTACACCTGAAAACATCGGTGCACGATGCAGATTATCAGTAATAATCTGATGTGTTTCCACAGATGTATACGTCAACCAGCAAGGCAGTTGCTCATTATCGGAAGATTCTGTTTCATAGGAAAAGAACTTCGGCTCATCATCGCCAGGCTGAATTTCAGTTTTGCTAAAATCAATCGTATCCTTGTGTACACGTGGTGGTGTACCTGTTTTGAAACGGACCAGATCGAAGCCCAGTTCACGCAGGTGCTCTGACAATTTAAGAGATGGTTGTTGATTGTTCGGTCCACTCTCATACATCAACTCACCCATAATCACTTTACCGCGCAAGTATGTGCCCGTGGTCAGAACGACCGCTTTGGCCCGATACTCAGTTCCGGTCTGAGTCACGACTCCAACGCATTTTCCGTCTTCAACGATCAGTCGATCAACCATACCCTGACGCATCGTCAGATTACGTTCATTCTCCATCGTTTCCTTCATTTTATGCTGGTAGGAGAATTTATCTGCTTGAGCACGAAGCGCGTGAACAGCAGGCCCTTTACCCGTGTTGAGCATCCGCATCTGAATAAAGGTTTTATCGATATTCCGTCCCATTTCTCCACCAAGTGCATCAATCTCACGAACGACATGTCCTTTGGCCGGTCCCCCAATCGATGGGTTACAAGGCATAAAGGCCACCATATCCAGATTGATCGTAATCATCAGTGTTTTGGACCCCATACGGGCTGCAGCCAGCGCGGATTCCACACCAGCATGTCCTGCACCAACGACGATCACATCATAACTGCCGCCATCAAAAGCCATTCCTGTTTACCTCCTTATTCCGCTGCATTTGGTGTAAGCCACACAGTCGGATCATTTACTACAATAATGAAAACGAACTACTTCTAACCGTTCATCGGAACTTGCATTCCTATCTATATGAAACCAACACGTAATGGCAACAACATCATTCCATCCTTTGACAACGGGCAGAAATTGTACCTCTCCATCATACACTACGATTCAAGTCAATCCGCAGTATATTATTTTTACTTTCCTAGACAGAATTGGGAGAAAATCTGATCAATTAATGCATCATGTGCCGTATCGCCAACAATTTCACCCAAATGCTCCCACGCCAAACGAACATCAATCTGGATCATATCGATCGGAATAAACTGATCTGCCGCTTCATATGCATCCACTAGGGACTGCTTCGCTTTTTTGAGCAAAGCAATATGACGCACATTACTGACATAGGTCAGGTCGGCGGACTCCAGTTTACCACTGAAGAATAGCGTAGAGATGGCGTCTTCCAGTCGATCCACACCCAGATCATCTTTCACCGACATCGGTACAAGCCGTTCTTCCGGAATGTAACGAAGCAGTACGTCACGTTCTACCTGTGGCGTTAAGTCCATTTTATTCATAATGATTATCGATTGTCTACCGCGGATTTGTTCCAATAATTCAATCTCGTCGGGATGAAGTGGCTCCGCAGCATTCACAACCATCAAGATCAGATCGGCTTCACTTACCGCAGAACGAGAGCGTTCTACCCCGATCTTCTCTACAACGTCCATCGTTTCCCGGATACCTGCCGTATCCAGCAACTTAAGAGGGATATTATTAATCGTAATGAATTCCTCGATCACATCGCGAGTTGTTCCTGGAATGTCCGTGACGATGGCTCGATTGTCTTGCGCAAGTGTATTCATCAATGAAGATTTACCTACGTTAGGTCGTCCAACAATAGCCGTAGTGATACCTTCTCGCAGTATCTTGCCTTGCTCTGCTGTAGTCAGCAATTTATCAATTTCAGTCATAACCTGACTGGACTTTTCCTTAATAAAATCAGACGTTAATGACTCTACATCATGCTCGGGGTAATCAATATTTACTTCAATGTGAGCCAGGGTTTCCACCAATGTATATCGTAGATCACGCAGTTTGGAGGACAGCTTGCCTTCAACTTGTTTCAATGCAACCGAGAAAGCACGGTCCGATTTGGAACGAATAAGATCCATAACGCCTTCAGCCTGGGACAGGTCAATCCGCCCATTGAGGAAAGCACGCTTCGTGAACTCACCGGGTTCAGCCAGACGAATATCGAGCTGCAACAGCAGGTCCATGACTCTTTTGACCGATACCACACCGCCATGCGCACTGATCTCTACAACATCCTCTGTTGTGAATGAACGTGGTGCGCGCATTACCGTAACCAGTACTTCCTCAATCTTCTCCCCGTTAACGGGATCTATGATATGACCATAATGAACTGTATGAGATGCCGCCTGAGTTAAAGGGGTTTTGCTGCGGAAAATCTTTTCTGTCTCCGACACTGCATCCGGGCCGCTGACCCGAATCACGGCAATACCCGCCTCTCCGACAGCCGTTGATATCGCTGTGATCGTATCACTGATCATGGTTATCTCTCCTTGCTCTATTTTAAAATTGCCGCCCCAGGAGGGCGCCATATCCATTTTCAAATCAATTAATGATATAACATATGACACGCTGCTTATCGTATTAAGTTCAGTGTTTACCTATGCTACGCACCTTATCAAATTGCTTCTGTACGAAAAAAGCAATGGCTTCTGCACCGGGCAGGAAGCCATTGCGTCTTCAATTTCGTGTTATTTCGTCGTAATAACCACACGCCGATTGGGCTCTTCGCCCTTACTTAACGTCTTAATCTGCGGATGATTTTGCAGTTTAGCATGAATGACTTTTCGTTCGAGCGGAGGCATCGGCTCCAGTACAACTTCCTTACCGGTACGGATTGCTTGTCCGGCCAACCGTTCAGCCAGTTCCTCTAACGTCTTCCGCCGACGTTGACGGAAATTCTCGGCGTCGAGCACAATTCGAACGAAGCTTTCCGAGTATCGGTTCGCTACAATGTTCGTTAGATACTGAAGCGCATCCAGCGTCTGTCCACGTCTGCCAATAATCATGCCCAGGTCCTCACCCGCAATATTGAAGATATGTCCGTCCCGCTGTTTTTTGATATGCACTTCAACATCCAGTCCCATACCTGCTGCCACCTCTTTCAAGAAAGCAGCCGCTTCTTCATAGGGATTTTTAGCTGCGACACCCTCAAGTAATGCATCTACTTCAGGTACGTGTGCGGCTGGCTTGATCGGCTGTGGAACAACTTCGGGTACAGGCAATAATTTCACTTCAACTTTGGCCGCCTTCACCCCGATCAAACCCAGGAATCCTTTTGACGGCTGCTCTAACACTTGTATCTCGACCTTGTCCCGACTCACGCCAAGCTCGGTCAATCCTTGGTTTACAGCATCTTCAACGGTTTTTCCTGACGTAATGACTTTGGTCATTTCGATTTTTTGGCCCCTTTCGACCCTTTTCCAGATACGGTCGCTTTGCCACCGTTTTTGCGTTTAGCTCCATTTTTGGAAGAGCTATTCTGCTTCACGTTGACCTCAGCCACGATTTTATCATTATTCCGGTAAAGGAAATAGTTTTGCACGATCGTGTAGATGTTACTGTAGAACCAGTACAGCGGAAGTGCCGACGGGAACTGATAAGACATCACGAAGATCAAAATTGGGTATACCCACAGCATAAACTGCATCGGACCAACTTGCTGTGCAGGGTTCATACGCATCATCATCCATGTTTGAATGAATGTTGTGATGGCAGCCAGCACTGGCAAAATAAACAGGTGATCCGGTTCCCCGAGCTGGAGCCACAAGAAATCATGTGTTCTCAGACTGGAGTTTCCGTAAATTGAGTTATAAAGTGCGATGTAAATCGGCATCTGAATCAGAAGTGGCAGACAACCCGCCATCGGATTAACTTTGTTCTCCTGAAACAACTTCATTGTTTCTTGCTGAACTTTCTCAGGTGTATCTTTAAACTTGGCTTGAATCTCCTTCAGCTGCGGCTGAATCGCCTGCATGGCTTTGGAGCTACGGACCTGCTTCATTGTTAATGGTAAAATCAATGTCCGTACAATAAGCACCATCACGAGGACGGCCAGTCCATATTCACCTTTGAACCAGTTGGCGAATGTATCCAGCGCCAGTGAGAACCAGTACACAACATTGGCTTGCCAGAATGAATCACTGGTCCTCAGATCTTCGGTAGTGACCCCGGCTCCTTGTGGAGTACATCCGGCGAGTACAGTGACCATTGCAATAACTGCAATGAGGAGAATCCACTTCCCCTTTGATGTCTTCAATCGCGACACTTCATAACCCCTCTCTTAACCATTCCATTCCACCGTAAATCATACCATAATTAGGAGGACAAATAAACCGAAGCTTACCGCTTGCCCGACTTCAAGAGAGAGCCTTTGCGCATCGCATGTAGCAGGCTTTTTTCCATCTCTTTATAGGGCATGTCCAGTGCACCTTTTCTGACGATGAAAATCAGATCCATCTGCGTGACAATCTCATGCTCATGATGACGAACAATTTCCTTAATCATGCGTCTCATCCGGTTGCGTACGACAGCGTTTCCGATTTTCTTGCTGCATGATACACCCACCCGGAATTGTTCCGTATCTTTACGGCGGCAGCCATACACCACGAATTGATGATTGGCAAACGATTTTCCATACCGGTATACGCGGCTAAAGTCCGCCCGGTTTCGTAGACGCAGTCTTTTATACACGGCGCTTCTCCTTGCTGTTCTCCACCATTGTTATTGACGGAGGCCTCATTACTGATTTAGTATAGGCTTTCTTGAATAACGGTAAACTGTCTTGACGACAACTTCATTTGGGATGATTGTTGATCGGTCATTTAAACCGAGTACACATTCATCCTGGATGATTGCAGATCCAGCTATTTCAACTAAACCAACATTCATCCTTATATAAGGTAAGTTTTCGAAAATGGAAAACTCACTCAACATACATAGATGTGTATTCAGGACTTTTCCGCAGACCATTCAGACCTGATCTGTACCAGCATCCAGTCTGAAATGACCCAAATTAAGAAAAAAAAGACCACCTCGGTGGTCTTCAATGCATTAAGCACTCAGGTTTTTACGGCCTTTAAGGCGACGTGCGGCCAAAATTTTACGGCCGTTGCTCGTGCTCATTCTTTTCCGGAAACCATGAACTTTTTTACGTTTGCTAACGTTCGGTTTGAATGTAGGTCTCAATGTATTGCACCTCCTCACAAGGAAATACTTATGTGATGAATCACTTTCATCTTCACAGAAAACACCTTTATATATTTAACCATGATCACCTGGAAAAGTCAACTGCAAGGCTCAAGGCTTCTCCCTCTTTTATATACGCTCTCCATCCCACCTGAAATGATGACCACAGTCCGAACACTTTATTATCATTACCAAGCCTCGAAGAGAGCTCCAAAAGTTATCCCCAGACCCTGATCAGATCACGGTATTACAGCTTTTATAGTTATCCACACCCTCCAATACCTGCTATCTCCTTCATTACACCCTGTTTAAAGTTATTCACATGTGGATAATGATTATAGGCTTCCAATATAGTTAAATTCCAATCAGATTGTATCCGCTTCAATTAAGGTTTACAAGCTTTTGAGAAAGGTGTAGGATAAAAATCACATCTTGTATACAAGTAGTCCTTTGAAAAAACATTAGCAGTTATAATGCATACTACAGACGATGGATTGAGCTGAAATGTCCAGTCCACAAAATAGTTATGCTATGATCAGTAATGAACTGATTACTTATTAATAGGAGCGTTAGCCATATGCTATTTCCTTCTTCCTGGCTTCAAGGGGCTTCCCGTGGTGAAGCCATTGCCTGCGAATTAAGGCTGCGGATCATCAGCGGTACCCTTCGACCTGGAGAGATTTTGTCAGAAAATCGAATTGCGGCTGATTTTGACAGCAGTCGTTCACCTGTCCGTGAAGCGCTACGTACATTGTCCAATGAAGGTCTTATTCGGCTTGAACGTATGGGTGTCGTTGTCCTCGGACTACGAATCAAGGATGTCGAAGAATTGTATGATGTCCGTTTCCTGATTGAAAGTTTTGTGCAGCAGCGACTCGCAGGTGATGTTCCTGAGTCGTTAATCACCCAGTTGCGTAACGTGATCGACAAAATGCAACTCGCTGGCCAACATCAGGACGCCGTCGAATTTGCCTATCAGGATCTCGTTTTCCATGAAACCATCATTGAAGCTGCCCAGCACTCACGGATCTCACACCTATGGAAGAGTATTCGATATGTTGTGATGACCGTTATGCTGCTCACGACGCGCAGAGTATTTGTTCAAGGCGTGCAGAAAGTAAGCGCTGTAATTGAGAAACACCGTTTGCTAGTAGAAGCACTCGAATCCGGTGACAAAATGCTCATTCAGGCTGGTGTTCGAACATATTTCCAAGATTCAGGCAAAACCCTGCACGAAAGCTTTGACTCCTGATTGGTGCAAGGCGTTTGCAATCATATCCGTCGTGAATGATTGCGGCTTAACTTGTCGACAAGTATACAAAATGCGATTATGTTTCAAATTTGGGCATGATAAAGCTAAATTTTCACTTTTACCTTTTCTGTATTACCTGCACGAATGTAATTGTTGTCGCTGATTTCACTTGAAAGCGTTCTATATCAGAAATAAAGGAGCACACTAAATCATGAGCACTCTTTTTGGACTATCCCATAATGCAACATTATTGGTCTGGACATTAATTGCGATCGTTTTTCTGATCGTCTTGATCTCCAAATATAAATGGAACCCCTTTATCACCCTTTTGTTGTCCGCATTAATGCTCGGTTTGCTTACAGGCATGAAACCTGCCGATGTGATCTCTTCCATTACCGGGGGACTAGGCGGCACACTTGGAACCATCGCAATTGTTATTGCCCTCGGTACGATGCTCGGTAAAATGATGGCCGAATCTGGCGGTGCCGAGCGCATTGCAACTACATTGGTCGATCGGTTCGGTGTAAAACGTGTGCACTGGGCCATGATGATTGTTGGATTTATCGTCGGTATTCCTGTTTTCTTCGAAGTCGGCGTTATTCTGATGATCCCCATCATTTTCACCGTTGCACGTAAAACCAACATGTCATTGCTGCAGATAGGTATTCCCATTTTGGCGGGTCTGTCGACTGTACACGGTTTGGTTCCGCCGCACCCGGCGCCAATGATTGCAATTGAAGCCTTCAACGCGAATCTGGGTAAAACCATTTTGTACTCTCTTATTGTTGGTATTCCTACAGCGATTATTGCAGGTCCTTTGTTTGGTAAATTTATTGGCAAAAGAATACACACCGAACCGCCAGCTGAACTGGCTGAACAATTCGCAACAAAAACAAACAGCAACATGCCTGGATTTGGTATTACCCTGTTTACCATATTGCTGCCGGTTATTCTGATGCTAATCGGTTCCATAGCGAGCATCATTGACCCAAATGCCACGAGCGGCTTCACCGTTTTCAGTGAATTTATTGGCCATGAGATCATTGCCCTGCTGATCTCTGTCGTATTTGCCCTCTTTTCACTTGGCTTCGCACGTGGATTCACCAAACATGATATTTCTCGCTTCACCAGTGAATGTCTGGCGCCTACGGCGACCATCATTCTCATTATTGGCGGAGGCGGTGCCTTCAAACAGGTATTGATCAATAGTGGTGTAGGTAACGCCATTGCTGAAGTCGCTACCCATGCCAACATTAACGTGATTCTGTTTGCCTGGCTTGTCGCGGCGCTCATTCGTGTAGCTACCGGTTCAGCAACCGTAGCCATGACAACAGCTGCCGGCATCGTCGCTCCAGTCCTTGCACTCACACCAGGGGCCAATATTGAGCTGGTTGTACTCGCCACAGGCGCAGGGTCACTCATCTTGTCTCATGTGAACGATGCAGGATTCTGGATGATCAAAGAATTCTTTAATATGAGCGTCGCCCAAACATTGAAAACGTGGACCGTTATGGAAACACTATTATCCGTGGTGGGACTGATCTTTATTTTGCTGCTAAGTACAGTGGTATAAATGGAGTCTCTATAGTAGATAAAATTTAAAATCTCATCGCTTTCTGGAGAAAGAAGGATTAAATACATGAACAACTACATGATCGGAATCGATATCGGTACCACCAGTACCAAGTCCGTGTTGTTTACAGAGCAAGGCTCCGTCGTCAGTACCTCAACACAGGATTATCCTTTGTATACACCTGCACCCGATGTTGCCGAGCAGGACCCCGAAGAGATTGTACAGGCGGCCCTACGCTCTGTGCGAGGGGTCATGGATCAGAGCGGTATTGCTGCCAAGCAGATCCTCTTTGTATCCTGCAGCTCGGCTATGCATAGCGTCATTGCCATGGACCAGGACGGCAAACCCTTAACTCGTTGCATCACCTGGGCGGATAATCGAAGTGCAGCATGGTCTGCTCAGCTCCAAGAGAATGGATTGGGACATCGCATCTATCTGCGCACAGGTACTCCCATCCATCCGATGTCACCTTTGACCAAACTGATGTGGTTGCGCCATGATGAACCTGGACTTTTCGAGCGCACAGTCAAATTTATCTCTATTAAAGAATATCTGTTCTTCCGTCTATTCGGACAATATGTGGTCGATCATTCCATCGCTTCCTGCACAGGCTTGCTCAATCTGGAACAGCTGGACTGGGATGCGGAGGCCCTAGAGGTTGCAGGCATTACACCAGAACATCTATCGAAGCTCGTACCCACAACACATATATTAGAAGGAATGAATACCGAATCGGCTGAAAAAATGGCTCTCTCCCCCTCCACGCCCTTCGTTATTGGCGCAAGTGATGGGGTTTTATCCAATCTTGGCGTAAACGCCATTGAGCCAGGTGTTGTTGCAGCAACCATCGGAACCAGCGGTGCCATTCGCACTGTCGTTGACCGCCCGGTTACCGACCCCAAAGGTCGAACATTCTGTTACGCGCTCACAGAGAATCTTTGGGTCATTGGGGGACCTGTGAATAACGGTGGCATGCTGTTTCGTTGGGTGCGGGATGAATTCGCTGCGTCTGAAGTGGAGACAGCAAAACGACTCGGCATCAATTCCTATGATGTGCTAACCAAGATTGCCGAACGTGTCCGGCCTGGCTCGGAAGGACTTCTATTTCATCCGTACCTTTCGGGCGAACGTGCCCCTTTATGGAATCCGGATGCCCGCGGTTCCTTTTTCGGCTTAACACTCCATCATCAGAAAGAGCATATGATTCGTGCTGTCCTAGAAGGGGTTATTTTCAATCTATACACGGTACTGCTCGCCATGGAAGAACAGATTGGGCAACCTACCTCCATTCAAGCCACAGGTGGGTTTGCACGTTCTCCTCTCTGGCGCCAGATGATGTCCGATATCTTCAATCAGGAAGTCGTTGTGCCCGAGAGCTTCGAAAGTTCCTGTCTGGGTGCCGTCGTGCTTGGTCTGTACGCTACTGGAAGAATTGACTCGCTTCATGCCGTTTCTTCCATGGTGGGCACAACCCATCGACATACCCCTGTCAAAGAGAATGCTTCACTCTACCAGGAACTGCTGCCCATCTTTATTCGGATCTCTCGCAAACTGGAAGAGGAATATGCTGATATCGCTGAATTCCAGCGCAAGATGTCCATGGACCGTCCCTAAATCATCAATCCATACGTAGTCTCTGCACCAACAAAAGAGGTTGTCCTCCAAAACCAGAAATCGGTTTTAGGGGACAACCTCTTTTGTTCTATACACATAATCTATCCATTGGATTCATATCATACATTCATATGCTTCTACCTCAATATTGAGCATCAGCTCACCTTTTGATTCCTGATAATCCACATTCCAGATGTCTTAAAATGAAATCCTCTTGTCCATTATTCCTCTACTTCGACGAATCGCAGATCGCCATCTTTTCAGAAGCCACATCCATTCTTTTGTTTAACAGAACACATAAGTTGATTACGTGCTCCGCCTCCCACCCTGATTCTGAATTCGTGAATTTCCCCTTAGTCTTTTGGCAAGAAAAACAAGAGGGGAAGAGGTAACTCTATTTCCGATCTCGATCATGCTCCATTTTCAATTCACGGTTATCCACAGACAGGTTATTCACAAACGAAGAATACTTTTACACACAATATGGCATCATTTGACGGATAACCTGTGTATAAAACATTTTTGGTTTTTAGGTCTTTCTGTCGAAAGTTAAACAGTTTATAAACAATATATTGTGTTGTGACTAAAAATTATACACAAGTTATTGAATTTGTGGATAAAATCACGCGATACGTTGAAATGCGGGGTTTCTTTTGCTATGATTGTATTACTTTTGGATGTGAATATGTGATCTGACCCATAATATTATCAACAGCCTGTGGATAAAGTTGTGAACAATTTTCCGTTGTTCATACTTTTTTTGTTTTCGACCTGCGGGGGTTTGGGGATAAATTCAACAATATATCTCGTATTTCGACACTGCATCATGGCTTAAGCCACACTTGGAACATGTAAAAGGAGTGACAGTCTGTGGACAGCCATACTTCTGATTTATGGCAGCAAATCTTATCAATCATACAAAACAAACTCAGCAAACCCAGCTTTGACACCTGGTTCAAGGCAACCAAAGCAACGAAGCTGAATGACCGTTCAATCGTCATTTCCGCACCAACTACGTTTGCCGTCGAATGGCTGGAGAGCCGTTACACCAAATTGGTTGGCTCGACGGTATACGAGCTGCTTGGCAAACAAGTCGATGTGAAATTTGTCATCGAAGAGAACAAACCTGCTGAACCGGACCCGCAACTGCCGGCACCAACGCCTACAGTTGTACAGGAAGAAGCGGTACTCAGCATGCTGAATCCGAAATATACGTTCGATACATTTGTCATCGGGCCGGGCAACCGTTTTGCCCATGCCGCATCGCTGGCGGTCGCTGAAGCGCCCGCCAAAGCTTACAATCCTCTCTTTCTGTATGGAGGAGTAGGTCTCGGTAAAACTCACTTGATGCATGCGATCGGACATTACGTTCTGGAGCATGATCCGGGCAGCAAAGTCGTTTATTTGTCGTCTGAGAAATTCACGAACGAATTCATTAACTCGATCCGTGACAACCGCGGGGAGAGCTTCCGTAACAAATACCGGAGCGTCGATATTCTGCTCATTGATGATATTCAGTTCTTGGCGGGAAAAGAATCGACACAAGAGGAATTTTTCCATACGTTTAATGCGCTGCATGAGGAACGGAAGCAGATCATCATCTCCAGCGACAGACCCCCGAAGGAAATTCCGACACTGGAAGAACGACTTCGTTCTCGCTTTGAATGGGGGTTAATTACGGATATCCAGCCTCCAGATTTGGAGACAAGAATCGCTATTTTGCGTAAGAAGGCACGTGCGGAAAACCTGGATATTCCGAATGAAGCGATGATGTATATCGCCAACCAGATTGACACCAACATACGTGAACTGGAAGGTGCACTGATTCGGGTCGTTGCTTATTCTTCGCTGACTAATCAAGATGTAACCACTCATCTGGCAGCTGAAGCACTGAAGGATATCATTCCTTCGAGTCGTCCCAAAATGATCACTATTCATGACATCCAACAAAAGGTCGGCGAGTACTATAGCCTTAAGCTTGAAGATTTCAAAGCACGGAAACGGACCAAGGCAGTTGCTTTCCCAAGACAGATTGCCATGTATCTCTCTCGTGAACTGACAGACTTTTCTCTGCCCAAAATTGGGGAAGCATTCGGAGGACGAGATCACACCACTGTCATACACGCTCACGAAAAAATCTCCCAAGCCATAAAAATCGATCAGGATCTCTATAAAGTTATCAACAACTTAACCGAAAAAATTAAGAATCCAACCTGAACAAGTCCCAAGCCTATGCACAACGTATACACATGTGGATAGGCTTGGGTGTACGGGTTTATACCCACTTATCCACATATTCAGTGCCCCTATTACTATTATTACTATAAAGATCTTAAAGATATCATCTCCTAAATAGCCATTTCGGAGCTTAGCCTTCGGCCTTTGAAAAACACCTTTTAACACCCCGTCACCCAAAAAATCAGCTAGGAGTGAAACCATGAAAATCAGCATAATGAAAAACTATTTAAACGATTCCATACAGCAAGTATCCAAAGCGATCTCAAGCCGTACAACGATTCCGATCCTGAGCGGTATCAAATTCGACGTTAATCATCAAGGTGTAACGTTGACAGCAAGTGACACCGATATATCCATTCAATCCTTCATCCCGCTTGAAGATGGAGATAAAAGCGTGGTTCAGGTAGATCAACCGGGCAGTGTAGTCTTGCCTGCCAAGTTCTTCGTAGAGATCATTAAGAAGTTGCCTTCGCAGGAAGTGCACATGGAAGTCAAAGAGAACTTCAACACCTTCATCTCCGCAGGTGCTACCGAGATTCAACTGGTAGGTCTTGATCCGGAAGAATTCCCGGTACTGCCAAGCATCGAAGAAAACCAAACGGTCTCCATTCCGGGAGATTTGTTGAAAAATATGATCAAACAAACCGTCTTCTCCATTTCCACACATGAGACAACTCCAATCCTTACAGGCGTACTCTGGAGTTTGGGTGACAATGAGTTGAAATTTGTAGCAACAGACCGTCACCGTCTTGCTACTCGATCAGCAATGCTGGATAATGCAGAAGGTATCCGCTTTAACAACGTGGTCATCTCCGGTAAAACGCTGAACGAACTC